>NZ_WBOH01000039.1:0-502 GCF_032648565.1 Vibrio sp. 2-1-2a | reverse complement strand
TGAGCGAAGCGAAACTGCCAAGCGTTGCGAATCACTCTTAAATGCTTTGTTAGCTTTTGTACACTACGATGTCAGAATTTTCTAGTTGATATCTTTGTAACAACACCATTGCCCTTTCAGAAACTAAGAGTAGCCCATCATTTGTTACGCTAAAATCGTCTTTACCGATAGTTCCGGATACTTGGAGCCACGAAAAACGAGGTAAAGTACACTCTGGATACAGTTCTTCAAATACGTCAGAAGTAGATATTTCAGCCACTTCCAGATTGTATCCTGACAACTGCGATGAACTTAAGGCCGTTGCTAAACGTTCAGTGACTAAAAAGCATGGAAATGAAGTCAATAAATCATCACCTAGCCACCCATCAAACTGAAAATGTAGCTTTTCTATTATCGGTGGATGCAAATCGAAATTTGCCAAAGTATTTTCACCCAAGCACCCAGGAACTTCTGGTTCGATCAAATATTGACTCACTTTATTCTCCCAAAGAAAGCTAACGCC
>NZ_WBOH01000038.1:0-533 GCF_032648565.1 Vibrio sp. 2-1-2a | reverse complement strand
GGCGTTAGCTTTCAAGGAGGAAAATTTGAAAACTGTGTTACTTAAAATTACGTGTTTATGTTTGTTATTGCTGTCAGCTCAGGCATTTTCATCTGGGCTAGAAAACATCAATTCAGCAATAACATCATGTAAAGCAGCGGCATTAAATAAAGATAATTTCGTTGCTGGCTATTGCATAGGTGTTATTCACGGCGCTTCAATGCTGATACCTGCAACTAAAAAAGGAGGGCGTATCTGTGCTGATGGTTATTCTCAACCTGATATGGCGATGAAAATAACTTCTTATCTAATGGATATAAAAGTTATTATTGAGAAAATTAATACAGATAAACTTCCTCCAGCTGGAGTCCCATTTGAAAAAATGAGTGCACCTGACCTTATTTTGTATGCTATTGGTAAGAACTTTGTGTGTGAAAGCTAACAAACTGCTCAAGAGGGATTCACAACGCGTGGCATTTTTACTATGCGTTGATTTTAGTGATTAAGGTGGTATGCAGTGGCTTCGGTATTGCGTTGCTCACCCCTTAGCAGGG
>NZ_WBOH01000037.1:0-557 GCF_032648565.1 Vibrio sp. 2-1-2a | reverse complement strand
GACAATAAGTCTTGCAAGGCAATCATATCTGAATTGAGCATTGAAGTTTTTAACTTCTCCTCTGCTTCAATTATTTCTTTAACTACATTGCTTTCCATACTATCAACTTCCTCATATCGCATAACGCCTTGTTAAGGGGTGAAGCACGCAACACCGATGCTACCGCATACCACCCTAATCACTTAAACCAACGCATAGTAAAAATGCCACGCGTGCTGAATCCCTCTTGAACAATTTGTTATACGCGTCCTATCGGTTGTACTTAACCTTATTCAGAACTTCTTTTAGTTCATGCGTTTTCTCAAGGTTTACACCGTGAATATTGGCTAAAGCACAAACATAATACAAGACGTCATATAACTCTTCTGCGATTGAACCTTTTAATTCATCTAGCGTTGGTTGCCCACTTTTACCTTTGCGAATAGATTCTGATAATTCGCCAACTTCTTCGATTAGTTTTAAAAAATAGTGTTCAGATTGCTCTGGCGCATAATCGAATTCTTTTATATGACTTTGTAACTCAGATAACTTCATAACGTCCTTTTTGTATCATTTTC
>NZ_WBOH01000036.1:0-666 GCF_032648565.1 Vibrio sp. 2-1-2a | reverse complement strand
TAACGCCCAGTTAAGGGGTGAAGCACGCAACACCGATGTTACTGTATGGCACTTCAACACCGAAACCACCGCATACCAAAAATGCCACGCGTGCTGAATCCCTCTTAAACTGTTTGTTATGTGAATTTATGCCTCTGATATATAAACACTTACCTCACGATCTTTCCCTTGCATGCGGTTTATCTGATCGCCCACGTATTTTACACCAAGCTTTTCAATAACTGACTTTGAGCGCTCATTTCCAACTAAATGCATTACTTTTAACCTCGTTAATCCATAATGCTTTTTTGAAAATGAAATCAAACTCTTAGATGCTTCTGTAGCATAACCACAGCCCCAGTAAGGAACGCCCAACCAATAGCCCAGAATACCCAAACCATTTTCCAGTTTTGGAAAACTAATAGCACCAATAAGCTCAGAACTCTCTTTTAGGACAATGGCATAGACAACACCTTTACCACTTAAAAACAACTCAGCTTGAGTACGAATCCAATTTTCAGCATCACTGACTCTATATGGATAAGGAATATTTGCCGTCATTTCTGATATTTGCTTGTCGCCAGCCAACTCTGAAACACGCTCAGCGTCAGACATAGAAAATGGTCTTAATATTAGTCTCTCACTTTCAATTGCTTGCTGCATAATTTCCCTATTCACATAACGCCC
>NZ_WBOH01000035.1:0-682 GCF_032648565.1 Vibrio sp. 2-1-2a | reverse complement strand
GAATAACAAGACGTTCAAGGCGATTCGAAACGCATTGGGGTTATAGTGCCCAAATAGGCACGGATTTATCAGAGTTTATTTTAGGTTAGGGTGCATGTGCGTCTCTCACACCTTAACTGCGCGTTAGACAAATAAAAGGAAAACATATGACACTTGGGTGGTTAATTCTTCTTTCATTTCTACACATTGCAGTTTGTCTTTTTAGCCCTTTTGTGTTTTTCATTATCGTATTTCAACTGCGTGAATTTGAACTTTCTAAACATCACTCAGATATCTGTATGGCTTTAGGTGGAGCATATGTCATTTCGACAATTGTGAGTGTAATTATAGTTTTTAATTACTACCTTGCTAATAGCCAGGAACCATACTATTGGTGGTTTGCGATGCCTTGGGCACTATTAGTCGCTATTATTGTGTACATATTGAAAGTAGCGAAGGTAAAATTTGCCTAACAAACTGTTTAAGAGTGATTCGCAACGCGTGGCATTTTTACTATGCGTAGCGTTTGGTGTTTAAGGTGGTATGCGGCGGCATCGGTATTGCGTTGCTCACACCTTAACTGCGCGTTATGTTTGATCACGTAAAATCAGTTGGTTGCATCTTTTCTTTGCTTTCTCGGCTTTCCAATTTTGGTTTTGTCGGCAAGTTGACTTCAGTGGTCGCTGTTTTCTGGACTCCAACT
>NZ_WBOH01000034.1:0-710 GCF_032648565.1 Vibrio sp. 2-1-2a | reverse complement strand
GGGGACGCTTACCACTTTGTGGTTCATGACTGGGGTGAAGTCGTAACAAGGTAGCGCTAGGGGAACCTGGCGCTGGATCACCTCCTTAAACGATGATTATTGCGATGAGTGTTCACACAGATTGATATGGTTTAGATTTCAGAGCAAAATTGGTTCTGCATAAAATGCTGAAGCAATTTATGTGGGGCTATAGCTCAGCTGGGAGAGCGCTTCGCTGGCAGCGAAGAGGTCATCGGTTCGATCCCGATTAGCTCCACCACATACTTCTGTGTCCCGTTCGTCTAGAGGCCTAGGACACCGCCCTTTCACGGCGGTAACAGGGGTTCGACTCCCCTACGGGATACCATCTTTAAGCGCATTTAATTAGTGTTCTTAAAAATGGTTACTTCTTTGAAGTGATTAGCTCTTTAACAATTTGGAAAGCTGACAAAACAACAATTTATTGTTGTTTGTAAAGTTCTCAAAGTATTCATTTATGAATACAACTAATAACACATTCAAGTGTTCTTGGAATTTGAGTCCGGCAAAATCGATATGTCTCTCGCTCATTCAAATAATGAGAGACAACTTTGGTTGTTTAACATCAATTCGAAACTCCTTCGGGTTGTATGGTTAAGTGACTAAGCGTACACGGTGGATGCCTTGGCAGTCAGAGGCGATGAAGGACGTATTAACTTGCGATAAGCCCAGATTAGGTAGTAAAAACCACT
>NZ_WBOH01000032.1:0-1149 GCF_032648565.1 Vibrio sp. 2-1-2a | reverse complement strand
GTTGGTACTATCGGCCACGTTGACCACGGTAAAACAACTCTAACTGCAGCTATCTGTACTACTCTTGCTAAAGTTTACGGCGGTGTAGCTAAAGACTTCGCATCTATCGATAACGCTCCAGAAGAGCGTGAGCGCGGTATCACAATCGCAACTTCTCACGTTGAGTACGACACTCCAACTCGTCACTACGCACACGTTGACTGTCCAGGACACGCGGACTACGTTAAAAACATGATCACTGGTGCTGCACAGATGGACGGTGGTATCCTAGTTGTTGCTGCGACAGATGGCCCAATGCCACAAACTCGTGAGCACATCCTACTAGGCCGTCAGGTTGGTATCCCATACATCATCGTATTCATGAACAAATGTGACATGGTTGACGATGAAGAGCTACTAGAACTAGTAGAAATGGAAGTTCGTGAACTTCTATCTGAATACGATTTCCCAGGTGATGACCTACCAGTTATCCAAGGTTCTGCACTAGGCGCACTAAACGGCGAAGAGCAGTGGGAAGCGAAAATCGTTGAACTAGCTGAAGCTCTAGATACTTACATCCCTGAGCCAGAGCGTGCGGTAGATCAGCCATTCCTAATGCCTATCGAAGACGTATTCTCAATCCAAGGTCGTGGTACAGTAGTAACTGGTCGTATCGAGCGTGGTATTCTAACTGTAGGTGACGAAGTTGCTATCGTAGGTATCAAGGAAACAACTACTACAACATGTACTGGTGTAGAGATGTTCCGTAAGCTTCTAGACGAAGGCCGTGCAGGTGAGAACGTTGGTGCACTTCTACGTGGTACTAAGCGTGACGAAGTTGAACGTGGTCAAGTACTAGCTAAGCCTGGTTCAATCACTCCACACACTAAGTTCGAATCAGAAGTATACGTACTGTCTAAAGATGAAGGTGGTCGTCACACTCCATTCTTCAAAGGCTACCGTCCACAGTTCTACTTCCGTACAACTGACGTAACTGGTGACATCCAGCTACCAGAAGGCGTAGAAATGGTAATGCCAGGTGACAACGTACAGATGACTGTTGAGCTAATCGCACCAATCGCAATGGACGAAGGTCTACGTTTCGCGATCCGTGAAGGTGGCCGTACAGTAGGTGCTGGTGTTGTTGCTAAGATCTTCGACTAATTCATA
>NZ_WBOH01000031.1:0-1283 GCF_032648565.1 Vibrio sp. 2-1-2a | reverse complement strand
ACTCAAGTGGTTTTTACTACCTAATCTGGGCTTATCGCAAGTTAATACGTCCTTCATCGCCTCTGACTGCCAAGGCATCCACCGTGTACGCTTAGTCACTTAACCATACAACCCGAAGGAGTTTCGAATTGATGTTCAAACAACCAAAGTTGTCTCTCATTATTTGAATGAGCGAGAGACATATCGATTTTGCCGGACTCAAATTCCAAGAACACTTGAATGTGTTATTAGTTGTATTCATAAATGAATACTTTGAGAACTTTACAAACAACAATAAACTGTTGTTTTGTCAGCTTTCCAAATTGTTAAAGAGCTATGTTTCTTCACAAGGAAGTTACATTTTCTAAAGACTTTCAGAGTCAAAAATGCCAACCAGTATCAATTGCTTGTTCTGGTTTGGACGTTTTATTCCAAAAATACTTAGAGAATGGTGGGCGATACCGGGCTCGAACCAGTGACCCCCTGCTTGTAAGGCAGGTGCTCTCCCAACTGAGCTAATCGCCCATTGTTTCAAAATATGGTGGAGCTATGCGGGATCGAACCGCAGACCTCCTGCGTGCAAGGCAGGCGCTCTCCCAGCTGAGCTATAGCCCCATATTTTGAGTTTTAATTCCTAATGGAAGGAATGGTGGGTCGTGCAGGATTCGAACCTGCGACCAATTGATTAAAAGTCAACTGCTCTACCAACTGAGCTAACGACCCAATGGTATCCCGTAGGGGAGTCGAACCCCTGTTACCGCCGTGAAAGGGCGGTGTCCTAGGCCTCTAGACGAACGGGACACTAAGTTGAACATCTTGGGGGATGTTCTGTCTCTTAAACTTCATAAACCGTATCAATCTGTGTGAACACTCATCGCAATAATCATCGTATAAGGAGGTGATCCAGCGCCAGGTTCCCCTAGCGCTACCTTGTTACGACTTCACCCCAGTCATGAACCACAAAGTGGTAAGCGTCCCCCCGAAGGTTAAACTACCTACTTCTTTTGCAGCCCACTCCCATGGTGTGACGGGCGGTGTGTACAAGGCCCGGGAACGTATTCACCGTGGCATTCTGATCCACGATTACTAGCGATTCCGACTTCATGGAGTCGAGTTGCAGACTCCAATCCGGACTACGACGCACTTTTTGGGATTCGCTCACTTTCGCAAGTTGGCTGCCCTCTGTATGCGCCATTGTAGCACGTGTGTAGCCCTACTCGTAAGGGCCATGATGACTTGACGTCGTCCCCACCTTCCTCCGGTTTATCACCGGCAGTCTCCCTGGAGTTCCCGACATTACTCGC
>NZ_WBOH01000030.1:0-2410 GCF_032648565.1 Vibrio sp. 2-1-2a | reverse complement strand
AGGCTAGCATGGAAATGACCAATATTCGCCCTTTTCGCCGCTTTTCCAACCTATTACCCCGCCACTTTCACTCTTAGGCTACAACCACGTACATTCAGCCTGAGAGATCCGTTGCGGAAATAACGCCGCATTAAGGGGTGAACAACGCATTCCACCCAAACTAAACCATTGTGCTGTAAACACTTAAGCTAATTCAAACCAAAACTGCCAAGCGTTGTGAATCCCTCTTAA
Organism: Vibrio sp. 2-1-2a; assembly: GCF_032648565.1. Lineage (NCBI taxonomy): Bacteria > Pseudomonadati > Pseudomonadota > Gammaproteobacteria > Vibrionales > Vibrionaceae > Vibrio > Vibrio sp. 2-1-2a. The sequence goes on along the minus strand of NZ_WBOH01000030.1, from coordinate 2,179 downwards.
ATGCTTTGTTATGTGATTTTCTCAAAGGTTTCTCATACTAACCATCTGAAAGACTTCTGTAAGAATTTGTCTGCATTTTCAGTGACGATTTCACCGTGAGCCATGACCAATATTTTCGGGTTCCAAGACAACAACCTATTGAGGTGTTTCCGCGCGTCCGCTTTACCAAACATGAAACTTAAACGCCAATCCAAAGGCATTTTCCCATAAGGGGCAAGTATACCAACACCTTTCGCCACAACCCGCTGCCAGTAGTTAAAGTCTTTACCTGAAAAGTTCTCAAACAGGTCAGTAACAATTAACGTACTTGAACTGCTATGGTAAAACACACATTCTTCCATTAGCGGAGAACCAGAAAACAATTCTTGTTCAATGTCAGGCTCCCAAGCATAACTTTGCGGGTTATTAAGAGATGTATGAAAAGAAATATCGCTACGCTTTTTTATCACCTCGTTTGTCCCATAGACTTCTGCGTTTGGAAAGGCCGCAATCCATTCAGATAAGAACAAGTGGTGTAGATGATTGGGGGCAATTAAATATTTAACAGAACCTAAACTGTCAATTTGCTCTGCAATTGACTCAGATAATTTGATTGGACTATGAACCCATAAACCTCCACTAGAAAGTCTAACAACCGTCATTCGAGTGGAAAAAGGCAAACCTAAGAACTGAACAGGTTCACCATTAAATATCCAAATTTCATGCGCTAATTTTTCCATGTTACTCCAATCACATAACGCCCTGTTAAGGTGTGAGCAACGCAATGCCGATGCTGCCGCAAACCACCTTAATCACTTAAACCAACGCATAGTAAAAATGCCACGCGTTGCGAATCACTCTTAAACAGTTTGTTAGCTGCCTGACGATGACGCTAATTTTAGTAATGGTAGCGACATGAGATTATCGTGATTGCTTGATCATCAACGGCATAAACAAGCCTATTGGTGTCATCAATACGACGAGACCAAAAACCAGATAAGTTTTCTTTTAGTGGCTCTGGTTTACCTATGCCCTCAAATGGTGAACGTTTAACATCGTTGATCAGCTTGTTGATACGTTTTAGTGTTTTCTTGTCTTGGGTTTGCCAGTACAAGTAGTCATCCCAAGCATCGTCAGTCCAAGATAGTAAACGTTGACTACTACTCATCTATCAACTCTCGTGCTGTTGTTTTACCAGCACGATACTGCGCTATCGAACGATTTAAATGCTCAGCATTTTGAGGTGAACGAAGTAAATGGACTGTCTCCATAAGACTATTGTAATAATCTAGGGACATAACCACTGCATCTTCTGAGTCACGGCGAGTAATTACAGTTGTGTCAGCATCATTAACGACACCGTCTAAAACCGCTTTGAGACTATTTCTAGCTTCAGTAAAAGATACGATTCTCATAAGAACCTCCACATGTACATTTAATGGAACAAGTATAATCTCACAACTTTAACTTGTACAGTTAATTGGACATACGATATTAATAAGGCAACTAACGCCTTGCTAAGGTGTGAGTAACGCAATACAAAAGCTACCGCACGGCGCCTTAATCACCATAAGCTACCGCAGAGTAAAAATGCCACGCGTTACGAATCACTCTTAAGCAATTTGTTAGTACATACGCTACTTCTATTTATGCGCTCCAAGATATTGAAAAGTGGCATGATATGAAAGGCTTTGAACACTGAAGTGAGACGGGCAGCTACAAAACTTTATCGCCATTGAGAGACGAAAGTTGGCTAGAAGAAAAACGCACTGAACTACCCTACTTTCACTGGCTTCAAATTAGAAAAGGATTCTTTCCTCGTACTTCGACAGCCACACCAAAAGTAATCAAGGTTCTCTCAAAAGCCACCACGAAAATGAAGAAGCGCCAAAGAAATAGACTAAGAGTTAGAAGCCGTAAACGGTGAAATCAAAGCAAATACTCCGCATATAGTGCCACCGGAAAGAACGTGAAAGGTACAAACTGAAAGGTGTAAAGACGAGTACCAAAACAGATAAACACCAAAACTTATGACCATTGATGTCAAACCCGTACTAACGCCGCATTAAGGTGTGAGCGAAGCGAAACTGCCAAGCGTTGCGAATCACTCTTAAATGCTTTGTTAGCTTTTGTACACTACGATGTCAGAATTTTCTAGTTGATATCTTTGTAACAACACCATTGCCCTTTCAGAAACTAA
>NZ_WBOH01000029.1:0-2810 GCF_032648565.1 Vibrio sp. 2-1-2a | reverse complement strand
TTTCTGATATTTGCTTGTCGCCAGCCAACTCTGAAACACGCTCAGCGTCAGACATAGAAAATGGTCTTAATATTAGTCTCTCACTTTCAATTGCTTGCTGCATAATTTCCCTATTCACATAACGCCCTGTTAAGGTGTGAGCAACGCAATACCGATGCCGCCGAATACCACCTTAAACACTAGACGCAACGCATAGTGAAAATGCCACGCGTTGCGAATCACTCTTAAACAGTTTGTTATGTTTATGAATCCGTCAGATACGCAATAACCTTTGGATCACGAAACATCGCTGACATTGCCTCAGCTAAAGTGTGACTAGCGGTATCGTTTACTGTATATCCGTTCTCACTGTATGCGGTGTAGACTGCACTGTAGTCGCTACCAATAGTCAAAGAAATTTTTGTTGTGCACGACGGTCCGAACATTCCTTTTTTGCAACTTAAATCATCGACCGACAACGACAGTTCTTTTTTAGGGTTATTCGAAGTTATTATGCCTTTTCTCTTAACCAATTCTTGCTCTGTTATTTCAATGAGAGTCTCGGTGAAATCAAACTTAGAGCCTGTTACTGCCATTAAATCCAAATCAGCAACAACTACCTCATCGTGACTAGATTGAGCGTTAGTCACCGAGATAGTCTCGTTAACATTGAATTCAATGAAAGGACTGATTTCCAAAACATCTGCTTCTGTCTTTAATGGTTGAACACAACCTGTAAGCATTATCGGAAGAAATACTATTACTTTTTTCATTTAACCAGCTACGCAACGTGTTGTTTAATTGGAAGGCGAAAGTAACAAATTGAAACTACAGAATATGGGATCGATATCACACATCAAAAGAGAAACATAACGCCCAATTAAGGTGTGAAGCACGCGACCACAACACTTAATTTGAACACCGTAAACACTGAACTAAACCCAATCCGAAAATGCCAAGCGTGCTGAATCACTCTTAAATTGTTTGTTAGGTGCGTAGCTTAACCTTGCACTAACCTAACCCATTTTGCCCGCCATGCCTGTGCTTCCATTGGGTCTGGCCAGAACTCTTTTTGCTTACTTATTAGGCTATTTTCAACAGTATGAAAAGTTATAGCACGTGCTTTTTGGACACCATCTGTAATTGATACATCAGTGACTACTGTTTCACCGTCGCAAACTACGGAGTGAACTGTAAACTCCCAAATACCATTCGCAGGGTAATAAGTATTGATAGCCGTGAAGTTGTCTCAGCCAATAATGAGTTCTCCCGACTGCGGCCAGAAACCCTCAAAATCTGGGCTAAGCCACTCGCTTGCTTTGGCAAAGTCATTTGTTTTCATCGCATCCCAAAAAGCTAGGACGACTTCCTTTGAGTTCATGATTTCCTCCAAGCACCTAACGCCTTGTTAAGGTGTGAGGCACGCAATACCGAAGCTTCCGCATACCGCCTTAACCACCAAACCTAACGCATAATAAAAATGCCACGCGTGCCGAATCACTCTTGAACAATTTGTTAGCTTTCGGATGCCGACGTAACACTGAGCTTACCTTCAATTTTATGCAATTGCTTATTTGTATTTTTGAGTTCCTCAACTAACTGTTTATCCCAATTGAAGTCGGAAATGTCAGTCTCACCAAACGCCTCGATAAATAGCTGAGAAGAACTAGTGTTCTTGGAAAATGAAAGTTTTGAATTTGCTCTCTTATACTTGGCAGTAACTACGATAGATTTTTTGCCAATATACTTTTTTAAACCTCCATATTGTCCCCACGTAATAACCATAGACTGATTAGGAGCCATGTAAGGAATTCCATCTACAATGGGGCCGGACTTCATAAGACTAGGCATATCCTTTGGTTCTTCAATTCCGAAAGCCTTACTTGGTAACGGCCGAGATGTTTCAAATACAATATTTTCAGCGGGTCCATTACCAATATTTTTAATAATTAAGTTTACAAATGATGGTCGTTTTTTGTCTGTATCGACATAAATGATGACTTCTGGGTCCGTCGAAGTCCGGTATACAACATATGTAATGATCGCTGACGCCGTTGCGATCAATGCCATAAATGTTGATATCCAATCAGAAATTTCCATCTTAAATCCTCCGAAAGAAAGCTAACGCCGCATTAAGTGGTGAGCAACGCAGACCACCAAACTTAAAGTAAGATGCCGTAAACACCGAAACTAAAGCAAACCAAAAATGCCGAGCGTTGGGAATCCGTCTTAAATGCTTTGTTATGAAGCAGTTGCGAAAGTGATGCGAACTTAAATTTTCTTTCTATCAGCCGGATGATTTACGCCATCCATGACTTCAATAGCACCTAATTCGTATGGATTTACACCCTCAAGACAACCAATGTTGTAGCCGTATTCGGTTGGTTCTGAACGTCTTTGGTGATGAGTATAAATGCCACAATTTGAACAAAAATAATGTTTAGCTGTTCCTGTGTTGAATTGATACAACTTTAGCTCAGATTCACCCTTGAGGATTTTAATATTAGCTAAAGGGACTGAGCCAACTATTGCCCCTTTTCTACGACAAATAGAACAGTCACAACGCCTCGGTTTTTCGATACCATTTGGCAAATACAACTCAAGCACAACAGTACCACAATGGCATGAAGCTCGATGATTTTCTTTGATTTCCGTATTTCCAACTTGTTTTACCATAGTTGATATTTCCTCCTGCTTCATAACGCCCTGCTAAGGGGTGAGCAACGCAATACCGAAGCCACTGCATACCACCTTAATCACTAAAATCAACGCATAGTAAAAATGCCACGCGTTGTGAATCCCTCTTGAGCAGTTTGTTAGCTTTCACACAC
>NZ_WBOH01000028.1:0-2950 GCF_032648565.1 Vibrio sp. 2-1-2a | reverse complement strand
GTTCTTTCATTGAGTCCATCAAAACCCCTTGGGTGTTGTATGGTTAAGCCTCACGGGCAATTAGTACAGGTTAGCTCAACGCCTCACAACGCTTACACACCCTGCCTATCAACGTCGTAGTCTACGACAACCCTTTAGGATACTTAAAGTATCAGGGAGAACTCATCTCAAGGCTCGCTTCCCGCTTAGATGCTTTCAGCGGTTATCGATCCCGAACTTAGCTACCGGGCAATGCGTCTGGCGACACAACCCGAACACCAGAGGTTCGTCCACTCCGGTCCTCTCGTACTAGGAGCAGCCCCTTTCAATTCTCCAACGCCCACGGCAGATAGGGACCGAACTGTCTCACGACGTTCTAAACCCAGCTCGCGTACCACTTTAAATGGCGAACAGCCATACCCTTGGGACCGACTTCAGCCCCAGGATGTGATGAGCCGACATCGAGGTGCCAAACACCGCCGTCGATATGAACTCTTGGGCGGTATCAGCCTGTTATCCCCGGAGTACCTTTTATCCGTTGAGCGATGGCCCTTCCATTCAGAACCACCGGATCACTATGACCTGCTTTCGCACCTGCTCGAATTGTCATTCTCGCAGTCAAGCGGGCTTATGCCATTGCACTAACCTCACGATGTCCAACCGTGATTAGCCCACCTTCGTGCTCCTCCGTTACGCTTTGGGAGGAGACCGCCCCAGTCAAACTACCCACCAGGCACTGTCCGCAACCCCGATAAGGGGTCGACGTTAGAACATCAACACTACAAGGGTGGTATTTCAAGGACGGCTCCACGCAATCTAGCGACTGCGCTTCAAAGCCTCCCACCTATCCTACACATGTAGGGTCAATGTTCAGTGCCAAGCTGTAGTAAAGGTTCACGGGGTCTTTCCGTCTAGCCGCGGGTACACTGCATCTTCACAGCGATTTCAATTTCACTGAGTCTCGGGTGGAGACAGCGTGGCCATCATTACGCCATTCGTGCAGGTCGGAACTTACCCGACAAGGAATTTCGCTACCTTAGGACCGTTATAGTTACGGCCGCCGTTTACCGGGGCTTCGATCAAGAGCTTCGACCGAAGTCTAACCCCATCAATTAACCTTCCGGCACCGGGCAGGCGTCACACCGTATACGTCATCTTGCGATTTTGCACAGTGCTGTGTTTTTAATAAACAGTTGCAGCCACCTGGTATCTGCGACTCTCAATAGCTCCATCCGCGAGGGACTTCACCGTCGAGAGCGTACCTTCTCCCGAAGTTACGGTACCATTTTGCCTAGTTCCTTCACCCGAGTTCTCTCAAGCGCCTTGGTATTCTCTACCCGACCACCTGTGTCGGTTTGGGGTACGATTCCTTACAATCTGAAGCTTAGAGGCTTTTCCTGGAAGCATGGCATCAATGACTTCACTACCGTAGTAGCTCGACGTCGTGTCTCAGCCTTAAAAAGAGCCGGATTTACCTAACTCTTCAGCCTACGCACTTGAACCTGGACAACCGTCGCCAGGCCCACCTAGCCTTCTCCGTCCCCCCATCGCAATTGTAAGAAGTACGGGAATATTAACCCGTTTCCCATCGACTACGCCTTTCGGCCTCGCCTTAGGGGTCGACTTACCCTGCCCCGATTAACGTTGGACAGGAACCCTTGGTCTTCCGGCGAGGAGGTTTTTCACCCCCTTTATCGTTACTCATGTCAGCATTCGCACTTCTGATACGTCCAGCATGCGTTACCACACACCTTCAACCGCTTACAGAACGCTCCCCTACCCAATACTCAAAGAGTATTGCCGCAGCTTCGGTTTACTACTTAGCCCCGTTACATCTTCCGCGCAGGCCGACTCGACCAGTGAGCTATTACGCTTTCTTTAAATGATGGCTGCTTCTAAGCCAACATCCTGGCTGTCTGAGCCTTCCCACATCGTTTCCCACTTAGTAGTAATTTGGGACCTTAGCTGGCGGTCTGGGTTGTTTCCCTCTCCACGACGGACGTTAGCACCCGCCGTGTGTCTCCCGGATAGTACTTACTGGTATTCGGAGTTTGCAAAGGGTTGGTAAGTCGGGATGACCCCCTAGCCTTAACAGTGCTCTACCCCCAGTAGTATTCGTCCGAGGCGCTACCTAAATAGCTTTCGGGGAGAACCAGCTATCTCCAGGTTTGATTGGCCTTTCACCCCTAGCCACAAGTCATCCGCTAATTTTTCAACATTAGTCGGTTCGGTCCTCCAGTTGATGTTACTCAACCTTCAACCTGCCCATGGCTAGATCACCTGGTTTCGGGTCTATATCCAGAGACTGAACGCCCAGTTAAGACTCGGTTTCCCTACGGCTCCCCTAGATGGTTAACCTTGCCACTGAATATAAGTCGCTGACCCATTATACAAAAGGTACGCAGTCACAGGACAAGCCTGCTCCTACTGCTTGTACGTACACGGTTTCAGGTTCTATTTCACTCCCCTCACAGGGGTTCTTTTCGCCTTTCCCTCACGGTACTGGTTCACTATCGGTCAGTCAGTAGTATTTAGCCTTGGAGGATGGTCCCCCCATATTCAGACAGGATATCACGTGTCCCGCCCTACTCGATTTCACTGAATATGCGTCGTCAGTTACGGGGCTATCACCCTGTATCGCCAAGCTTTCCAGCTTGTTCACCTAACGCGTATAAAGCTTAAGGGCTAGTCCAATTTCGCTCGCCGCTACTTTCGGAATCTCGGTTGATTTCTTTTCCTCGGGGTACTTAGATGTTTCAGTTCCCCCGGTTCGCCTCGTTATGCTATGTATTCACATAACGATACTTACTTATGTAAGTGGGTTTCCCCATTCGGAAATCCCAGACTCAAGTGGTTTTTACTACCTAATCTGGGCTTATCGCAAGTTAATACGTCCTTCATCGCCTCTGACTGCCAAGGCATCCACCGTGTACGCTTAGTCACTTAACCATACAACCCGAAGGAGTTTCGA
>NZ_WBOH01000027.1:0-3208 GCF_032648565.1 Vibrio sp. 2-1-2a | reverse complement strand
GCTTTCGTTTCTCACGTTAAGACTCAATGCAAATTCAATCAATTTTATGGGTTAATTCAGTCTTTTAGCCTATGATTTTGGTGTGCAAAGGTAAGTCGAGTTAAGCTCTTGGTATCGTAAAACTTAATCCTTTGAGTCTTAAACATAACAAGGCGTTCAAGAGGGATTCATGCCGCGTGGCATTTTTGGTATGCGGTGGGTTTTGGTGGTGGAAGTGGTTTGCGGAAAGTTCGTTTAGGCGGCATTCACCCCTTAACGCAGCGTTATGTTTTTCTTCCCAGGTTGAAGTTATGGATTTTGAAAGTAGCCTTCTAGATATTCATCACCTATACGGCAATCAGCTTTCTGATGAGCTTATAGAGTTTTTTACTGCTTATGCTGGTAGTGAATTATCCGAATTAGAAATTGAACTTACAGTCAATTACTACGGAAACATCACTCAGCAAGAATCTCTTGAAAAGATATGCAGTAGTCGCGAAGTTATCGAGATTCATCAATATCTCGGTTTCTTGGAAGATTATGTGGTGCACTTTGAAATAAGCAAAGATTTTGTAGAAGCACAACATTTATACCCGGTTGCTTTATCGTATGATTCTTTATACTTAATTTCCCTGTCGGGAGTACACAGCGGGAAAGTTTACCATGCAGACAATGGTGACTTCGGTATTGGAGTGGTATGCAATAGCCTAGAAGATTTTAAGAAATTAGTTGGGTTGTTGTAACTAATTTCTTAAAAACATAACAAAGCATTTAAGAGTGATTCCCAACGCTTGGCATTTTCAGTTCAAGGTAGGGTTTCGTGTTTACGGTGCAATGGTTTAGGTTAGGTGGCTGCGTTGCTCACACCTTAATGCGGCGTTAGCCCTCAAGGAGAAAATATAAAATTGTTTGAAAATCATTTAAAAAGGACAAAGTTTTTGCTGTTTTTACAGGGTATATCTGTTGCAGTTACTCTGTTTCTACTGTTTACCTTGCTTGCCCAAGTTAATCAATTGAGCTCTTCGAGTCTTTTTCTCGCATTTGCAATCGTTTTAGTGATGCTAAGCTTGAACTTGTCTAGTTTTTACGGGTTGTTAAAAAAGAAGCTTTGGGTATTTAAGTTAATGATCGCTCTTTATTTTATCCAGATGATAGGCATAGAAACGCCTAACTTTTCCTTAGCCTTTTCTTCTGGAATTGAAGTACCGATAAGTGTGAATGTTAATGAAGTAACAGTTTCTCTAAACTTACTGGCAATCTTGGTGGTTTGGTTGTCGTATACAAGTCTTAACCTTTGAAAAAGGGCTAACAAATTGTTCAAGAGTGATTCGGCACGCGTGGCATTTTTACTATGCGTTGGTTTTAGTGGTTAAGGTGGTATGCGGAAGCTTCGGTATTGCGTGCCTCACACCTTAACAAGGCGTTAGTTTGCAAGAGGAAAAACGCAGCTATATCGCAAGATCTAGTGGTAAAAGCTCAAAGTCGAAATTGTCGTATCGCGTTCAATTTCAGTGTTAACTAGCGTGGTTAAAATCCAAAATTGGCATCGTTTCAACGGTTGATTTGTTCTTTGGTGCGGTGACTTTGGGGTTAACTGAGTCGAAGTTTTTTGCTGAAACTCTGCTCGTTGAGTTTGTTGGTATAAAAGACGATCTACTCGCTGAAATGGCGTTTTCTCTGATGTGGTAAGTTCATGTGGTTTCAGTGGCTTTGTTGAAAGTCCGTATTGTGAGATTGGCTTTCCAAAAGCGCTTTTTGGTGTTGTGAATTCGTTTTCTGCGGCGTTGTTTGTTCCACGTGGCTTCATTGACTAGCCGCTTTTAGACTACGCCTGACTTAAGTGCGTCAAAACACATAAAGTTTATTGTTTGCAAAGTTTAAAATGACTAAAATCAACGCTTTGGGTTTACAAACTAACAAACTGCTCAAGAGGGATTCGCAACGCGTGGCATTTTTACTATGCGTTGAATTTAGTGATTAAGGTGGTTTGCAGCAACATCGGTATTGCGTTGCTCACCCCTTAGCAGGGCGTTATGTTGAGAAGGAAGTTATGAAAACTTTATTGAAACAAAGTAAATTGGTCAGTTTTAAATTAATGTATAGCTTTGTCACTAGAGTATTGATATGTGGCATGTTTGCTTACTACTTAGTCGAGATATCTAAGGCTCCATTTTTAACACAACTAGGGTACATCGCATTTTTTTGTGCTGTATCTTTAGCCGCTGAGTATTTAGCATCCAAACCGAAACAGTCGCTAGAAGTTGTGCTTGATGGTAATAGTTTATCTCTTTTAGGTACAAGTATAAATACTGCTGATATTCATGAAATTTTGTATGCGCAAACCAAAAGGTTTGAACATACGGTAAGGTTTCGTTTCAAAAATCAGACCTATCAAGACTTTGAATTAGCTTCTCCTAACTTAATTGAAGATCTACGTTTTTACAATTTTCTAGTTGAAAACCAGTTGCCTGTGAAGATGCTAGATAGTTATGAACGCGTTACTTAACATCTCAACATAACAAATTGTTCAAGAGTGATTCGGCACGCGTGGCATTTTTACTATGCGTTGGTTTTAGTGATTAAGGTGTTATGCAGAAGCTTGGGTATTGCGTGCCTCACACATTAACTGCGCGTTATGTTTGATCACGTAAAATCAGTTGGTTGCATCTTTTCTTTGCTTTCTCGGCTTTCCAATTTTGGTTTTGTCGGCAAGTTGACTTCAGTGGTCGCTGTTTTCTGGACTCCAACTTTGGGGCGCTAAAAATTCTGAGAGTCGCCTCATTTAAATGCAGTGTTTGGATGAGGTGAGTGCAGGTTGGTCAGTTTCAAAGTTAGAGCTTCAGCTTTCGTTTCTCACGTTAAGACTCAATGCAAATTCAATCAATTTTATGGGTTAATTCAGTCTTTTAGCCTATGATTTTGGTGTGCAAAGGTAAGTCGAGTTAAGCTCTTGGTATCGTAAAACTTAACCCTTTGAGTCTTAAACATAACAAGGCGTTCAAGAGGGATTCATGCCGCGTGGCATTTTTGGTATGCGGTGGGTTTTGGTGGTGGAAGTGGTTTGCGGAAAGTTCGTTTAGGCGGCATTCACCCCTTAACGCAGCGTTATGCGATATGAGGAAGTTGATAGTATGGAAAGCAATGTAGTTAAAGAAATAATTGAAGCAGAGGAGAAGTTAAAAACTTCAATGCTCAATTCAGATATGATTGCCTTGCAAGACTTATTGTC
>NZ_WBOH01000026.1:0-3628 GCF_032648565.1 Vibrio sp. 2-1-2a | reverse complement strand
AATGTAGCTTTTCTATTATCGGTGGATGCAAATCGAAATTTGCCAAAGTATTTTCACCCAAGCACCCAGGAACTTCTGGTTCGATCAAATATTGACTCACTTTATTCTCCCAAAGAAAGCTAACGCCCTGTTAAGGGGTGAGCAACGCAATACCAAAGCCGCCGCATACCACCTTAAACGCTAAAACCAACGCATAGTGAAAATGCCACGCGTTGCGAATCCCTCTTGAACAGTTTGTTAACTGAGCGCCTTTCAGTTTTCGCCGATCTTACAGCCCCTTTAGCCAAAGCTGGTTTTCCTAGTCAATGATTAGTAAAGCTAACTCAAATATGTATTTAACCAAAAGATTACCGTTTATCTTTAGTTTGAAATGCGTCTCACAACACCATACTTCGGCGATGTAAGTACGCCGAACTAATCGCGAATGCCTTATATTATTAGAAGGCTTTGTGCCGCCTTTCACATCAGTAAACTTAAGTACCAAATTGAAATTAGTCGCATTAGCTCAATTACGGAAACCGACCGAACACGATAAACCTCTGAACCTAGAAACCGTATCAATGTACTTTCGTATTTTCTGCGCCAGTTAACGCCGCATTAAGGTGTGAGCGGCGCTTGGCTATACTTGAGCGAAGCGAAACTGCCAAGTGTTGCGAATCACTCTTAAATGCTTTGTTATACGCGTGCTGACGCTACAACGAAAATTTCATAACCTTATGATTTGGCTCATTTTCAATATCAACCGCTAACCAACCTAATGACTCGTACAACGATGGTACATTTGTGTAAGCATACAGGTTACTTTGAGTTGCTGCTGATACTTGACTAACACCTCGGTTAATCAGTTCACTAGCAATACCTTGACCACGCCACTCTGGTGAAACATAAACAGCATTAAACCAAATAACTTCTGAGTCACCATGAGGTTCTTTAAAGCGCGAGTAAGCAAGACCACCGATAACTTGATTGTCTCTGAGAGCGACAATTACCGGTGGAAGATTGTATTCTGGATTATCAGTATCTACGAACAGAAAATCAGACCATTCTGTTTGAAACAGCTTCTCTAGAGCAACCCAATACTGACTATTCTCATCGCAATTTCTGAATACTACCTTGTTCATATTGGATTATTTCCTCAAAAGCGTATAACGCCGCGTTAAGGGGTGCCGGCACGCAATACAAAAGCTTCTGCAAAGCACCTTAAACACTAAACTCAACGCATGTTAAAAATGCCACGCGTGCCAAATCCCTCTTAAACGCTTTGTTAAGTGCAATTTTTACCCACTTCGGCTGAACAAGTGATATCGATCGTAGGGCTCAACATAAGACAAACATGACAATGCTTTTCCACCGCTTCTTGAGCTGCTCGCAAAATGTCAGATTCCTTAAAACCACTGCCATTTACTGTAAAGTGTAAGTTTGCCGATTTATATAAACGAGGTTCTGATTCCGTTAGGGCAAAAGTAACCGTATTTTCTAGACCTTGAACTTCAAAACCTTGATCTTGTAGTAACAAGACGACATCCGTAGCACTACATGAACCTAAAGCCGACAATAGAACTTCCGTTGGACAAGGGGTTTTCTCACTTGTAGCGTCAACATTAAACGTAAAACCGCCTTCAGTTGACACTTTAAAGCGACAATCACCATCCCATTTTATATTAATGCTCATACTTCCCTACTTTTTTGATGTGACTCTCGCTGATTGCACTTAACGCCCTGTTAAGGGGTGAGCAACGCAATACCGATGCCGCCGCATAACACCTTAAACACTAAAAACAACGCATAGTGAAAATGCCACGCGTTGCGAATCCCTCTTGAACAGTTTGTTATATGCCCGAACTCATTGTGTATTCGGAATGTCCAGTGTACTCATCCAATTGCTCACTCACGACTTTGAAGCCTTGAGACAAATAGAATTGATAACTAGCCTGATTTTCCTTGTATACAGAAAGACTCAATACCGCCCTCTGAGTTTTAGCATGACTCAATAGCTGCTTACCAATGCCTTTACCTTGAAGTTCAGGAGAGACAAATATAGCAGCTAGGCTACTTTCATACAGTGCGTAAAAGCCGAATACTTTCGACTCAGCTTCGTAAACGTAAGTTTCTGAAGCTGGAATGTAGATGCTACGCATGTTTTCTACTTGAGATTCCCAGAACTCAGCCGAAATGAAATCGTGAGCTTTAACTGACGCTTTAAGCCAAATTTCAAGAACTGAATCCATGTCATTTTCGTTGTACTTTCTTATCATTTTAAAGCTCTAAATAGCCGAATTTATCGGGGCAATATAACGCCTTGTTAAGGTGTGAGGCACGCAATACCAATGCTTACGCATAACACCTTAACCACTAAAGCCCACGCACAGTAAAAATGCCACGCGTGCCGAATCACTCTTGAACAATTTGTTAGCAATCGGTCCCAAACACTTTTGTGCAAGTTTGATTTGCTAATTTCTCGACATATGGTTCAAATTGTTTTTCACCAGAAAGCTCAACAAGCTCCGCGAGAACATACGTAGAAACTAAAACAGTTAACTGCAACAAGAACCTAACTTCTTGATCATCTATAGTAGGAGTTATAAAACCACCTTTAGAAATATGTCTAGAAGTAAGTTCTGACCCACCATGTGTAAAGTCATGTACAAAAGGCTTTAGCATTTCCCATAGTTTGCTAAAGAGCATACTGTCTTCATATTCCTCCTCTATAAGCTCAATATTCTTTCCTACCGCATTCCATTTATCTTTGTAAATCGCCTTATTCGCTTGATCTTTATTTGCGCCAAACTGCCCTAAAAGTGTTTTCTAAAGTAGGTCGAACCAAAGAGAATGCCGAAGCAAAATTTTTCTTTTCTACAAGAGTTTGCACCGCATCACAGTGGCTTATAGAAACAAAAAACATTGCGCTTATAAATTCGTTATGACCTTGCCTTTTAACTGAAATCTGCTCAGCTAATTTCCAAACAATATTCAAATGTTCTCTAGTATCGAACACTAATTGCATAATTACAGAACCTAATTTTTCGGGGATTGCTAACGCCCTGTTAAGGGGTGAGCAACGCAATACCAAAGCCGCCGCATACCACCTTAAACACTAAAACCAACGCATAGTGAAAATGCCACGCGTTGCGAATCCCTCTTGAACAGTTTGTTAACTGAGCGCCTTTCAGTTTTCGCCGATCTTTCAGCCACTTTCGCCAAAGCTCGTTTTGCTAATCAATGATTAGCAAAGCTAACTCAAATATGTATTTAAGAAAAAAATCACCGTTTATCTTTAGTTTGAAATGCGTCTCACAACACCATACTTCGGCGATGTAAGTGCGCCGAACTAATCGCGAATGCCTTATATTATTAGAAGGCTTTGTGCCGCCTTTCACATCAGTAAACTTAAGTATCAAACTGAAATTAGTCGCATTAGCTCAGCTACGGAAACCGACCGAACACGCTAAATCTCTGAACCTAGAAACTGTATCATTGTGCTTTCGTATTTTCTGCGCCAGTTAACGCCCAGTTAAGGGGTGAAGCACGCAACACCGATGTTACTGTATGGCACTTCAACACCGAAACCACCGCATACCAAAAATGCCACGCGTGCTGAATCCCTCTTAAACTGTTTGTTATGTGAATT
>NZ_WBOH01000025.1:0-6320 GCF_032648565.1 Vibrio sp. 2-1-2a | reverse complement strand
GCTCTTCTGGAGCGTTATCGATAGATGCGAAGTCTTTAGCTACACCGCCGTAAACTTTAGCAAGAGTAGTACAGATAGCTGCAGTTAGAGTTGTTTTACCGTGGTCAACGTGGCCGATAGTACCAACGTTAACGTGCGGTTTCGTACGTTCAAATTTTTCTTTAGACATGAGTGGTCCCTCTAGGTACGGATTTAGGTGGCCCAAATTGACCACGCAACCAAAAAAAGATAATTGGTAAATCTAATATCAAAAGGAAATAAACTTGAGAGCTGGTGCTGATAGGCAGACTCGAACTGCCGACCTCATCCTTACCAAGGATGCGCTCTACCACCTGAGCTATATCAGCACTCAAATTAGAGTGGAGCGGGCAGCGGGAATCGAACCCGCATCATCAGCTTGGAAGGCTGAGGTAATAGCCATTATACGATGCCCGCAACACGTAACTCTGAGAGCTATTTCCTAAAGAATATGGTGGAGGGGGACGGATTCGAACCATCGAAGGCAGTGCCGGCAGATTTACAGTCTGCTCCCTTTGGCCACTCGGGAACCCCTCCAAATTTTCAAGCCATTCAGACTACTAAAGGAAAGAATGGTGCCGACTACCGGAATCGAACTGGTGACCTACTGATTACAAGTCAGTTGCTCTACCTACTGAGCTAAGTCGGCATAAGTGGTGCGCATTCTATTGAATGATTTTCGAGGTTGCAATAGTAATTTTAAAAAAAATCATAAAATTCGATTTTTTAGATTCGTTTGCTGCAAATTCGTACAAACTTGGCTTTTTTAAAGTAAACTTCGACCTTTGTCGTTTGCTTTGAAGTTCGCTTGATGTATGTTCTTGCTTCTACTAAACCAAGGATAAAAGAGACCCATGAGTCCATTTTTGTCATTTGACCGTGCAAACTGGGCCGAGTTAAGAAACTCTGTACCGATGACACTTTCTGAAGACGACTTGACTGCGCTTCAGGGCATTAATGAAAACCTAACCATGGAGGAAGCGGTAGAAATCTACCTTCCTTTGTCTCGTCTTTTGAATCTGTACGTCCAAGCCCGTCAAAGCCGCAACTCCGTATTACAACAATTCTTGAATACGGAAGAACATGCCCCTCCTTTTGTGATTGGTATCGCCGGCAGTGTCGCTGTAGGCAAAAGTACGACAGCTCGTATTCTGACCGCATTGCTTTCTCGTTGGGAGAATCATCCCAAAGTGTCCTTGGTCACTACAGATGGCTTTCTATATCCGAAAAAAGTACTAGAAGAACGCGGTATCATGCATCGTAAAGGGTTTCCTGAGTCCTATGATATCAAACGTTTAGTTGAGTTTATGTCTGACGTTAAAGCGGGTAAGCCGGATCTTGAAGTGCCTATTTACTCCCACATCACGTATGACATTACGGACGAACTAAGAAAAGTTGATAGACCCGATGTTCTTATCATTGAAGGTTTAAACGTTCTACAAAGTGGAATGGATTATCCGCATGATCCACATCGCGTCTTTGTCTCTGATTTTTTGGATTTTTCGATCTATGTCGATGCTGAAACAGAGACAATTGAACAGTGGTATGTGGAACGATTTTTAAAGTTTCGCCAAGGGGCTTTTACTAAACCCGGTTCTTATTTTAGTCACTACACGCAACTGTCAGTCGATGAAGCAAAGCAAAAAGCAAAACAAATTTGGCATGATATTAATGGGCTCAACTTGGAGCTGAATATTCTTCCAACCCGAGAAAGAGCCCATTTGATTCTACACAAAGGCGTCAACCACTTGGTTGATAAGGTATCTTTGCGAAAGTAATTGAACGTCAATCGCTTTTACGCAACGAGATTTCACCACCAATGTAAGTCTCTAGCCCTTGGGAGGTTTCGAGTAATATCCCGCCTTGATGATCAATGCCGCGTACGACGCCGTGCACCTTTCTAGGTCCGATGAGCAGCTTGACTTGACGATTGAGAAAGTTATCTAATCGATTCCAACGTTCGACAAAGCTGGTAAGTCCTTTCAGTTCATACTCGATAAGTGCGGAATTCCAATGCTTGATAAGCGTCGTCGCTAGGACATTTCTATCGATCACGAGACTCTCGTTTACCTGATTCAATGTTGTCCATGGTTGATCAATCTCAGGTTGCTCATCAGGCATTCCAATATTGAGCCCCATCCCAATCACAAGATGAGCAGCACCACCGGCCTGCCCTGACATCTCCACTAAGATTCCTGCCAGTTTTTTATCTTGATAATACAGGTCATTTGGCCACTTGAGTTTCACGCCTTGTATGCCCATTTCTTCTAGTGCTTCCACTGCGGCAATACCAATAACAAGGCTTAAGCCCATTGCCGCGGCCATTCCCGCATCTAATCGCCAGTACATGGATAGGTATAAGTTAGAGCCAAATGGAGAGATCCATTGTCTACCGCGGCGGCCACGTCCTTGTGCTTGATACTCAGCTATACAAACACGGCCCTTTTCTGACTCTGCGACTCTATCAAGCAAATACTGGTTGGTTGAGTCAATCACAGGAACAAGCTCAATAAGTGACTCCGCACTAGCAGTAAGGAGAGCTTCATCTAGCAACTGCAATGGTGATGCCAACTGGTAACCGCGCCCTTGCACTCGATAAATATCAATGCCCCACTCACTAAGACCTTTAATATGCTTAGCTATTGCCGCTCTGGATACATTCAGGGCTTCGCCCAGCGCCTCTCCAGAATGAAACTCGCCGTTACTTAATGACTTTAAGATATGAAGTTTCGTAGAGTGATCTTTTCTCATCTTAACGCCTCGATCTGAGCCAGGTTGGTTTCCCCGGTGCGGTTCAGAAATCGCACTTCATGCTCAAGTTCTATTTGGTATTTATCCCACACAGCCTGCTTCACTAGGGAAGCAAGTGCGACAACATCATCGGCACTGCAGTTGTCCATGTTGGTCAAAACCAAGGCTTGCATAGGATTGACCTGTGCACCATGCACAGACTTCCCCTTTAATCCGCACTGATCAATCAGCCAACCAGCCGCGACTTTCATTCCGCCAGGAGTTGGATAGGCCACGATATTAGTATGTTGCTTCATGAGCCGATCATAATGATCTTGAGTGATCACTGGGTTTTTAAAGAAACTCCCTGCGTTACCTACCTTGACTGGATCCGGCAGTTTCTCCGTTCGCACTTGGCAAACTCGCTCGAAGATTGTGGCTGGGCTAAGTTGTTCTTCCGGAATATCTTTTAAAGGACCATATTGATTAATCGGTTGCCATTGCTTAGCCAACTTAAGCCCTAGTGCGGTAATAAAGCACTTTTCATGCAAAGCGTGTTTAAAAATGGAGTCTCGGTAGCCAAAGTCACAGTCTCTGGCGCTCATTCTTCTATGTTCAAATGTAGTTAGATCAAGAACATCCACGTAATCACAAATGTCTTTTAGTTCTAGCCCATAGGCTCCAATGTTTTGAATAGGAGCCGAGCCTGCACAGCCAGGGATCAGGGCTAGGTTTTCTAACCCACCAATTCCCTGACTCACACACCAGGAAACCAACTCAGGCCAGTCTTCACCACCTGCAACATGCAATAGGTATTGGTCATCCGTTTCCGTCACATCTTTACCCATGATTCGATTAACGATCACTAACCCGTCAAAATGCTCAGTGAAAAGAACATTACTTCCTTTACCTAAAAAAAGCTTCGGTAAATGGGTGAATCTCGGGTCTTGAAATAGTTGAATAACCTCCTCGAGCGACTCGATGGTGGCTAAATAGGAACACGACTGTTCAATCCCAAAAGTATGGTAAGCCTTAAGGCTTGCATTTGTTTTAATTTGCATAGTAGGTTTGCAACGTCAGATAAGATTCTCTTAAACTGTCGACATTCTACATTAGTTATCTTTTAACCGCAGTGACAATACCTGACTCATTAATCATAGAAGTGTTAAATCCTATCAAGCTCCCTCTCATTAAGAGGTTGTACAAAGCGCATTACCCTTCGGGTCGAGCCAAAAAGGATGAACTGATCATTACAGCGAGCCATAAAGGTGAAATTGTTGCGTTACTACGCTTAAAAACCGTAGATAGATCTCGGTTGCTGACGGGAATGCTGGTCATTCCGACACTTAGGGGAGCTGGTATTGGAAAAGAACTACTAACTCATTGTAAAAACAATGTTTTCACTGATGGCGATTATTGCTTCGCGTTTACACATCTCGAATCCTATTATTCCAAGCATGGATTCAAAACCATTGATTGCTCTGAGCTACCACACCCGCTAAAAATGGCATTTCAACGCTATGTAGATAGCGGTAAAGATCTCATTCCAATGCAATTCATCTCTTCAATGACATCAAAACGCGCGCTTTTGTAGCCAGGTAAATCATATCTTTGATAAAATGGCAGGTTCGCAATATTGCACTAAACTAAGGTACTCATACCGATATGATAGTAAGTAGGAATCCATTCGAACAGTTGCCAAGTCTCGCTGTCAATCCGGAAGACTTTGATGTTCTGTATTCAGCAGAATCATTCAGGACTCATCTTTTGGATGCAATCAGCAAAGCAACGTCGCGAATTTACCTA
This sequence comes from Vibrio sp. 2-1-2a, assembly GCF_032648565.1. Taxonomy (NCBI): domain Bacteria; kingdom Pseudomonadati; phylum Pseudomonadota; class Gammaproteobacteria; order Vibrionales; family Vibrionaceae; genus Vibrio; species Vibrio sp. 2-1-2a. Next base: position 1,766 of record NZ_WBOH01000025.1, on the reverse strand, counting down.
GTCGCTCTATATCTGGAAGATGATGAAGCTGGACGTGAAATTCTCACTGCGCTTTATGAAGCGAAACAGCGCAATCCTGGGTTGGACATCAATATCTGTGTCGACTGGCATCGAGCGCAGCGTGGCCTGATTGGTGCGGAAACATCTGAGGGTAATTCTGCGCTTTACAAAGCGTATGCCAATAAGTACCAACACCCGATCCCTGTCTATGGTATACCTGTGCGTGGCAGAGAGGTTTTTGGGGTACTGCATTTAAAAGGCTTCATTGTCGATGATACTGTCATCTACAGTGGAGCAAGCTTAAATAATGTTTATCTGCACTATCACGAACGCTATCGCTTTGATCGTTACCATGTGATTCGACATGAGTCTCTAGCTAATTCAATGGTGCAATTCATTCAGGAAGAGATGATTGCTCACCCAGCTGTCAATGATCTTGCTGGAAAAGATAAGCCAGAAACCAAAGAAATTAAGTCGGCGATTCGTCAACTGAGAGCTTCACTTGCTCAAGCTAATTATAAGTTTGAAGACCAACCACCAACAGAGGAAAGTGTAAAAATCACCCCACTAGTTGGTCTAGGCAAACGCCGCAATCTGCTCAATCAACAGATTGTAAAGTTACTAGCGGCCGCCCAAAACGAAATCTTTATCTGTACGCCTTACTTTAACTTCCCTAAAGCGCTGCATCGTGAAGTGAAGCGAGCCATGAAACGCGGTGTGAAAGTAACTATTGTTGTGGGCGACAAGACAGCAAACGACTTTTATGTTGCCCCTGAGGAAGACTTTAAAACCATTGGCGGACTTCCATATCTGTATGAAGTAAACCTACGCCGCTTTGCGAAAGCAAATGAAGCGAATATCGCTGCGCGTAAACTGTCAATTCACCTCTGGAAGCATGACAATAATAGCTTCCATCTCAAAGGGATTTGGGTTGATAAACGCTATATGCTACTGACGGGGAATAACTTAAATCCTCGGGCTTGGTCACTTGATCTAGAAAATGGGCTTCTCATCCAAGACAATTATGCGAAACTCACTGATAAGTTCGAAGATGAGGTTTCGCGTATCCTTGAGCATACCCATCTTATCTGTACTTATAAACAGTTAGAAAAAGTGGAAGATTATCCGATAGGGGTGCAGCGGTTAGTAAGAAAAATAACCCGCCTAAAAGCAGATGGGGTTTTAAAACGCATCCTGTAAGCATAATTAACTTCAAAGCTCAGCATTTTCCTGCTGGGCTTTTTTATTATTCCTAGCTCCAACAGCTTAATACTCTATTAGACCTCTATATTAGTAGACTTCAGTAAATAAGCTTGCGAGACGCAACGTAACCCCAAACGCAACAACCTAGAATCTAGAAAGGCAATACATGCGTAAGTGGCTAGGTGCTTAATAACTCAGTCTTCCGATCTTACTCTTTCTTACACTACGCTAGTGAATAAGCTTTCTAACACGTAATAAAGGGGAGCTTTAATGAGTCAGCACAGGGGCTCAAAACTAGCGCTCGAGACTGGGACCCGGTTCAGCAGAAACCGCATAGAATTGCGCAACACCTCGTCATGACAGGGCTTAGAAAGCATCGCGAAGAGGGAAGTCTGCCTCTCGATGCAAGATTTCAATATGGAAATGCGGTTAAGGGAAGTCGGGTAACCAAAACGAAAAAAGCCCCAGTCTTTCGACTGAGGCTTAATATAAGTGGCGGAGTGGACGGGACTCGAACCCGCGACCCCCGGCGTGACAGGCCGGTATTCTAACCAACTGAACTA
>NZ_WBOH01000024.1:0-7363 GCF_032648565.1 Vibrio sp. 2-1-2a | reverse complement strand
AATTCACATAACAAACAGTTTAAGAGGGATTCAGCACGCGTGGCATTTTTGGTATGCGGTGGTTTCGGTGTTGAAGTGCCATACAGTAACATCGGTGTTGCGTGCTTCACCCCTTAACTGGGCGTTATAAGCCATCTTATGTTCTCGTTTTTTAGGTTTTCAGTATTAATGAAAAGACCAAACTTTTTTAGTTATGTCAGTGATATGCGTAGAAGGGCGAAAATGCGCTTTCCAAATTACGATATTCATATATCGCATCGATTATCATGGAGTCACATAGCCACTTCTTTAGAACTGCAGGATGAGAAGATAGTGATGGAAATGATCGATAAAATTACAATACCAGCGCGAGACTTTGGAAACCCTTTGTTTGGAGGCACAAGAAAAGGCGATCTTAGAGTAAGAAATGCAGTTCAAAGAGTTATCGGAGAATATGGTCTCCGTTCTAGGGAAACTGCTAAAGCTCTAAATTCGGTTCCTTATAATTTGCGACCAGGTTCTGCTACGATAAACATCCAAATAAGGGCACGACCGGATGCTCATTTTTTCGATAATAGCTCAGATATGACGCCTCAATCAGAAGAACTATTTTCTGAATGTTCATGTGAGTCTTCCGACTTCATGACAATGGAGGATTTCTATGAGTTTGAGAAGCGCTTCGATACACTGTATGTAAAACCTTTTTTATCTAGTATAGAAAGGCTATTGTAGCTTTTTATCGCCGTGACTTTGCTTATAACAAACTGTTTAAGTGGGATTCGCAACGCGTGGCATTTTAACTATGCGTTGGTTTCAGTGATTAAGGTGGTATGCGGTGGCTTCGGTATTGCGTTGCTCACCCCTTAACAGGGCGTTATGTAACTTCATGATTAGTCAGTTTCAAAACTATATAATTTCAATCATAAAGTTTTCTTCTCTTTTTTACATGAGGTCGAATCAGCGGCACATTATCTATCCTAAGATATTTACTAAGGATTGAGGTGAAAATGAAATTGCCAACATGGGAAAAACTTCGTGCCAATTACCCTGCGTTACCAGCTAATGTGGTTTTTGAAAAAATTGGTGGTAAAGTAGGTTTGAACTACGAACTAGGTATATTTTCAAACGCTTGTGCTATTAGAGTTTCCAAAGCTCTTAATGGTAGCGGTGTAGAACACAAAATTCCTCGTTACAACGCGATTGGGCCGGAAGGAAAAATGAGTCTTCAAGTCTCTTCGGGACAAAATAAATTTTGGTATATTTTTCGAGTCAAAATTCTTATCAAATACCTATCAGAAAAATACTTTAGCCCTGAAGAGCTAACTCCCGAAGAGCACCTAGAGAAAATTAAAGGGCGTAAGGGCATTATTGTCTATCAAGTTGACGGATGGAGTGATGCGACAGGGCATGCTGACCTATGGGATGGGAATAAATGTGTATACCAAGGGTATGCATCAGTCACTCACAAAGTTCTGTTCTGGGAGTGCACATGATCAAGGTTATGACTTTCATACTTTTACTGATGTCATTATCTGTAAAAGCTAATACTGGTCCCCAATCTAATATCGATGAACAATTAATACAATTCGCGAGAGCGAATTGTTTATATCAGTACTTTCAACATAAAAACTACGACTTAGGTGATATTAGAAATATCTCTGCAGGTATAGTGCAAATGAGTTCTATATCACCAGACACTTTCGTTGAAGTATCTAGGCTAGTAAAAAAATATGAGCCCGCAATTAATTATAAGAATGAGACGTCTCCTTTACTCGCGAAGTGTTTTACTTTGGAAAACGATCCTGTTTTTCTAGAAAATCTGAGCTTGTTGACTCAGGTTGAGTAAAGTTACATAACAAACTGTTTAAGAGTGATTCGCAACGCGTGGCATTTTTGCTATGCGTTGCGTTTAGTGGTTAAGATGGTATGCAGCGACATCGGTATTGCGTTGCTCACACCTTAACAGGGCGTTAGCAACCTTATTCTAGCTAAGGAGTATTAAATTAAGTATCTAAGTTTGAATGGAATACCGACAGATCAGCCTCCTGAATTGGGAACAACGTTCTTCATTCGTGACCCACAAGGTGCGTGGTATCCGAACCAAAGCAATTTAGTCTATGAAATCGAATCGTGTTGCCTGAAACTGTACGATTTGTTTGCTACAAAAGTGTTTGGGGATATTAGTATCTTTCATGCTTTTAGCAAGTCATGCCCCGAGTTTTTGGTTACTTCTGGGATGAACTCTGAATCGACTCTATCAAAAGGTGAGTTTGAAGAGTTGCTAAATCGATTGCCGACAAACGAGTATACATATCGAGCTTTGTATCTCTATGATTGCTTCAAGCTTGTGTCAGGTCTTCAAGAATGCAGTAAAGAAGTCATGCAGCTTCAAGGCGAGTTCTACTATAGCTTTAATTTCGAGGAGTTTTTCTATCCTAAGATTGAAGAGCCTGATGGTACGCGGTATGTAACTTCTCCCGTAGTAACAAAATTATATGCGATGCTAGGCTTCATTTATATTCGCCTTCATAGTTTGCTTGATTACACCACGAAGCTAGTTTTTGAAATCGAAAAAATCAAAACTAACTTTGACAGTTATCCCAGATTAGCATCAAAGAACACCATGTATAGCCACAAAAAGAATACATCACTAGATAATGTTAGTAATACAATATTTGAATCTTGCTCTTTCATAAATGAGATCGAAGCAATAAGGAATCATGTTATACATAATGGTTTACTCGATGACCTACCAAAGGCATATAAAGTAATTGTTCAAGGGAACTGTGTAGAAAAATTTATCCTTCTACCTGATCGAAATGAAAGTGGGCGGTTTGAGTCCTATAAAAATCGTAATCTATTCTATAGCCGAGAATACAAAATAAATGAGAAATTGCCTGCGATTATCAGTGAATTCCAAAACCGCCTTGTAAATACTCTTGAGCTACTACTTGAAAGACAGGCAGCTGGTATTGAAACAGGTAGCTAACAAAGCATTTAAGAGTGATTCGCAACGCTTGGCAGTTTCGCTTCGCTCAAGTATAGCCAAGCGCTGCTCACACCTTAATGCGGCGTTATGTGCTTATGAGGAGAATTGACATGGAAGTGGTAGAGGCCAACCCTAGTTTGGCCCCAATATTAGTGAGTTATGCGAAAGAATGCCTAGAATCGGGTATTTCAAAATATTCGGGTGTGGAGCAAGACCCGACAACTTATTTGTCAGGTTTGGTCGAACGTTCTAAGGCAATCTCCGAGTTACCAAAGGGATATTTACCTAGCACAACTTACTACTGTGTATCGAACTACGAAATTTTAGGTGCAATCCGAGTTCGCAAAGGTACTAATGCCAACGTAGAAAATGTCATTGGTCATGTTGGCTACGAAACTAGACCGTCAGCTCGTGGTAAGGGTGTAGCCTCATTTCTGCTTGCTTGGGTGCGAGACCATGTTGTCACTGATTCAGTTATTGTTACTTGCTCAATTGACAATCCCGCGTCTCAAAAAGTCATAGAAAACTGTGGTGGTGAATACCTCGGTAACTACACAGATGACAGTGAAGGCACGGTAAGGCGCTACCGTTTAGCACGCACATAACAAAGCATTCAAGAGTGATTCGCAACGCTTGGCAGTTTCGCTTCGCTCAAGTATAGCCAAGCGCCGCTCACACCTTAATGCGGCGTTATGGCGCAGGGATAAAATGGACAAGATCGTAGAACTAATAAAGCAAGATCCGATCAGAGTGGACGCATTGAAAGTTGTATCTCAACTGGCTTTGCCTCAATGCTATATTGCGGCAGGTTTTGTTCGTAACTTGGTTTGGGATTCATTACATAACTTTGAAATGCATACTCCCCTGAATGATGTGGACGTTCTCTATTTTGACCCTGACGAGTCTAACCCAGATTCCTATTTGTTTTATGAAGCGCAGCTAAAAAGTTGCATGCCTCAGCTTAATTGGCAAGTGCGTAATCAGGCGCTAATGCATATACGTAATGGAGATTCTCCGTATACAAGTTCTTTGGACGCAATGAGTTACTATCCAGAAAAAGAAACAGCTATTGCTATTCGTCAAACCGCTCAAGATAAGTATGAATGTATTGCTGCTTTTGGGTTTAAATCATTGTTCAATTTCTACGTCACACATAACCCTAAAAGGTCGCGAGAATCCTTTGAAAATCGTGTAAATTCCAAAGGGTGGCTACAACGGTGGTCATCATTAAAAATTGCGCCATAACAAACAGTTCAAGAGGGATTCAACACGCGTGGCATTTTTGGTATGCGTTGGTTTTTGTGTTGAAGTGCAATGCAGAGGCTTGGTCATTGCGTGTTTCACCCCTTAACTGGGCGTTATGCGTTTTATCAAAAATGGAGAGTTTTATGGGTCATTATTGGGTTGTTGGCGCATCTTGGGGCGGAACTGAGCATCAAGATACTAAGTTTCTTGAACAGGGAATATGGATGCTTGGTTGGGATGAAGAGTCTCAACCTGCGCAGTATAAAAATGCGTCACAAATTCAATCAGGTGATCGGATTGCGATCAAAAGAATGAAAGGTCGAGGCCAAACAGGCATCAAAATACTTCATCTTGGTATTGTAAAAGGGGTCATTCTTGATACTGACCGAGTTATATGCACTGTTGATTGGGTTGCAACAAACTTGGATCGCAATATTGAAGAAAGCCGAGGGTGCTTTAAATCAATTCATGGTCCATTTGAAAAAGATGATTGGGTAGAAAAAGTCTTTTGCCTGTAGTAGCACACGCATAACAATCTGTTTGAGAGTGATTCGCAACACGTGGCATTTTTACTATGCGTTGCGTTTGGTGTTTAAGGTGGTATGCGGCTGCATCGGTATTGCGTTGCTCACACCTTAACAGGGCGTTATGCTCTCAGGAGGGAGTTGTGTATCTCAGGGAAAAAGATAAAGCTTTGAATAAAGGTGCAATTTTAATCGGCACTATAGGTATTATCGTTATTTCTATTGCATCAGGAAGCTTATTTGTAGCGCTAGGTTTGAGCTCGATAGCCGCAATTAGCTTATGGTTACAGCAAAAGTTTCCGGATAAAAATGGTCTTTACAGCATCGAGGTTCTAGGTGGGCGTATTAGTCTTAAACTGGGAAATAGCGCACTTTGGCATTTGAGTGTATGTGATGTTGAGTCCTATGATACGACTTACTCAAGGGACGGTGCAGTGATCAAAGAAATTACTTTAAAAACGGTGAACGATAGTTATGTCTTACCAAAACTAGATCGCTTTGAAACTACCGCAGTTTTGGATCTTGTAAGTCTTTTGCAAACCCTAAAAGAACGAGCATAACAAATTGTTCAAGAGTGATTCGGCACGCGTGGCATTTTTACTATGCGTTGGTTGTAGTGTTTAGGGTGTTATGCGGAGTCTTCAGTATTGCATGCCTCACACCTTAACAAGGCGTTAGTTGTTTAGGTCTTGATACATTGAAGGTATAATAGGTATTGCATATCATAAAATTACTGAGGTAAACAATGAACATCATAGATACGATTACAGCTTGGCCAGTAATTGTACAAGGGGCTCTTGGTTCAGCATTATTCGCGATCACATCTTTCTTAGGGCAAAAAATAGTGAGATTTTTCTTTTCTAAATGGGAAAAGTATAGTCGTACAAATAATGAGGTTCTAGCTAGCCAGAAAGTAGCACTAATTGGTGCCTATATCGATAACGATAGGAACGAACTTTCTAATGTTCTAACTTTGATGATGTTCAGTTCCTTTCATTACATCATGAAAGCGGTTCTCTTTGTTGCTTTTGGCTTAGTTGCTGAATCATTGTTGCCTGCTTTTGGACTCGCAGGCTATTTTATTGGCTTCATTTATCTTTTCAAAGCGATGACCTACTCACCACATTTTGCATTTTTAGATAATCACACAGAAGAAGAGTTGAAAGAAATCAAAGAACAACTAGCTGCTGAAGTAAACAACTAACAAATCATTTAAGAGTGATTCACAACGCTTGGCATTTTTGGTGTCATCGTTGGGTTTTGTGTTTACGGTGGTATGTTTAGGTTTCGTGGTAGCGTTGCTCACACCTTAATGCGGCGTTAGTTTGCAAGAGGAAAAACGTAGCTATATCGCAAGATCTTGCGGTAAAAGCTCATGTCGTATCGGCATTTAATTTCAGTGTTAATCAGCGTGGTAAATAACCAAAATTGGCATCGTTTCAGCGGTTGATTTGTTCTTTGGTGCTGTGACTTTTTGGGTAACTGAGTCGAACTTTTTTGCTGAAACTCTGCTCTGTGAGTTTGTTGGTACAAAAGCCGATTTACTCGCTGCAAGGACGTTTTCTCTGGTGTGGTAAGTTCCGCGTGGTTTCAGTGGCTTTGTTGAAAGTTCGCACTGTGAGATTGGTTTTCCAAAAGCGCTTTTTGGTGTTGTAAACTCGTTTTCTGCGGCGTTGTTTGTTCCAAGTGGTTTCATTGAGTAGCCGCTTTGAGACTACGCCTGACTTAAATGCATCAAAGTACATAAAGTTTGTTGTTCGCAAAGTTTAAAGTGACGTAAAATCAACCCTTTGGGTTTGCAAACTAACAAACTGCTCAAGAGGGATTCGCAACGCGTGGTATTTTCACTATGCGTTGGTTTTAGTGTTTAAGGTGGTATGCGGTGGCTTCGGTATTGCGTTGCTCACCCCTTAGCAGGGCGTTATATTTTTTATGAGGAAAGTTGAAGTTGTTTGAAGGTTTTATTGGCTTTTTTGGAGTTATTGTCGGTACTTTTTTAACTGCTTTTTATGTTCGGAAGCAGGAGAGAAAAAAGATAGCTACTGACCTGTTTGTAACCTATAACTCCTTGGAGTTCATATCACTTAGAAATTCCGCTGGTTCTATTCTCAGACAAGCGTTTAATCAGCAAGTGAAACTAAATTGGAGCGAGTTGCATATACAATTGCAAGAAAATAACAAGTGGGAAAAGGTTTCTGCTGTCGATGGTTTTTTTCGTACGCTCTATGAATTGTGTAGCCATAATCTAGTGGATGTAGCAATGGCTCGTTCCCTATTTAAAGACATACATAATCATTGGTATAAGTCATATTTCGAAATTATCGATATGGAATCGGGTAAAAAGTACAGTACTCACAAAAGGTTGAACACCCTTTTGAACAAAATATAACAAACTGTTTAAGAGTGATTCGCAACGCGTGGCATTTTTACTATGCGTTGTGTTTAGTGTTTAAGGTAGTATGCAGAAGCTTCGGTATTGCGTTGCTCACACCTTAACAGGGCGTTAGCTTTCAAGGAGGAAAATTTGAAAACTGTGTTACTTAAAATTACGTGTTTATGTTTGTTATTGCTGTCAGCTCAGGCATTTTCATCTGGGCTAGAAAACATCAATTCAGCAATAACATCA
>NZ_WBOH01000023.1:0-10064 GCF_032648565.1 Vibrio sp. 2-1-2a | reverse complement strand
TAGTTGCGGAATAACAAGACGTTCAAGGCGATTCGAAACGCATTGGGGTTATAGTGCCCAAATAGGCACGGATTTATCAGAGTTTATTTTAGGTTAGGGTGCATGTGCGTCTCTCACACCTTAACTGGGCGTTAGCTTTCGGGGGCTCTCTCCCTAGCTTCCTCGTGACTTTCAGCAGTTCTGTCCAGCTTAATGGTACCTTGCAGACGTTACTACGAGGGTGTGTTGTCTGTGGTAACTCAACTTCAGCTTCAATGAAACAAAGTGGTTTCGCAGTGTTATCAGCAAAACCTAGGGTAGTCATCGCACTCGAAAGTAACGAGCGAACTTCGGCCCTTATAGCTTCCTCAATGGATGCAAATATAATTTCATCGGCGAGCTCAACGTATGACGATGGTGAGGTATCAGTATACATCCCTGGTCGTCTTCGTACTGGCTCCAGTCCATTGAGGACTGTTATTGCACCTGAGTTGTAGTTTTCCATTAATCGTTAATCCTGCTCTGTTATTTGTAATCTGCTGCTTCGGACTGCAAATACTTCACCGGAGGAATTGGCGCTCCCTCCTAATGATTACAGAGGTTTAAACTAGTTGTTGGTTGTGACTAGGAGTTTTTGTCATACATGCTCCTTAGTTAATGTTTGTTGTTAGAAATACGTATTAGTTTACTGTGTATGCTATTTGCTCTCTCGATAATCCTCCTTATTCGTAAAGTGTGATGGCCTTGCCAGTTACCAATCACAGATGGAAGTACAGCTTTATAAGCGCCAGAACTAACTGGATTGTACTTTGGACAGATAAGTAACATTTTTCTTTGTTAACTATGTAGTCAAAAGCCGCTTTTTCTTCACTTGTAAGCTTCGAATCTAAATCTTTACGAAGTCGTTTTAGTGTATCAATATGGTTTTTGTGGGTGGGTTCGTTCATATCCGAAATTCTCCAATTGGATATGAGGAAGCCACCAAAACCGTCTGCACGTCACAAGCAGGTAATGACTAACTAGGTATATGGGGATAAAACCCTAATAATCAATAGGTAATCTGAAAAAAGCTAACAAGGCGCTTAAGACGGACTGCAAACGCATGGCGGTTTTAGTTTAAATTGGTTTTATGTGTTTACGGCGGTTATTTGGGGTTTCGTGGGGCGTTTGCAGCCACTTAGCTTAGCGTTAGTACGGGTTTGGCATCAAAGGTCATAAGTTTTGGTGTTTATCTGTTTTGGCGCTCGCCTTTACACTTATCAGTTTGTATCTCTCACGTTCTTTCCGGTGGCACTATATGCGGAGTGTTTGCTTTGATTTCACCGTTTACGGTTTCTAACTCTTAACCTATTTCTTTGGTGCTTCTTCTCTGTCGTGGTTTTTTGCTAAGTCAGAATTGTCTTTCTTTGGTGTTGCCGTCGAAGTGCGAGGATCGAATCCTTTTCTAATTTGAAGGCAGTGAAAGTAGGGCAGTTCAGTGCATTTTTCTTCTAGCCAACTCTCGTCTCTTAATCGAGTTTAAGTTTTGTAGCTGCCCGTCTCACTTCAGTGTTCAAAGCCTTTCATATCATCCCAGTTTTCAATATCTTGGAGTGCATAAATAGAAGTAGCGCATGTACTAACAAATTGCTTAAGAGTGATTCGTAACGCGTGGCATTTTTACTATGCGGTGGCTTATGTGATTAAGGTGCTGTGCGGTAGCTTTTGTATTGCGTTACTCACGCCTTAGCAAGGCGTTAGGTGCTTGGAGAAAATCATGAACTCAAAGGAAGTCGTCCTAGCTTTTTGGGATGCGATGAAAACAAATGACTTTGCCAAAGCAAGCGAGTGGCTTAGCCCAGACTTTGAGGGTTTCTGGCCACAGTCTGGTGAACTTATTATTGGCCGAGACAACTTTACGGCTATCAATTCCTATTACCCAGCGAATGGTATTTGGGAGTTTACAATTCACTCTGTAGTTTGCGACGGTGAAACAGTTGTCACTGATGTATCAATTACAGATAGTGTCCAAAAAGCACGAGCTATAACTTTTCATACCGTTGAAAGTGGCTTAATAAGTAAGCAAAAAGAGTTCTGGCCAGACCCAATGGAAGCACAAGCATGGCGGGCAAAATGGGTCAGATTAGTGCAAGATTAAGCTACGCACCTAACAAACAATTTAAGAGTGATTCGGCACGCGTGGCATTTTTCGTATGCATTGGCTTTAGTGGTTAAGGTGGTATGCGGCAACATCGGTATTGCGTGCCTCACACCTTAATTGGGCGTTATGCATCAGGGGGATTCATGGAATTTATAGATAGACCTGTAGGCTCAAATCAGGAAGAAATACACAAGTTAGAAACTATATTTCAAATAACTCTTCCTGAAAGTATGTTGAATTGGTGGAGTGTTAGCGATGGCCCTATAGTCTATTTTGGGTTCAAAGAGTTACAGTTCTTTTCTTTGTCGGAGATATACGGCGAAGATATTTATGGGGTAAAGCACGATATGTCTGGCGCAATGCCAATTTGCTTAGATGGTAATGGAAATATTTGCGTGGCCAGAATTGCAGGTGGTGTTATATCTGGCTTTTATGTCGTTGATTCTAGTGATTTAGGTTGGGAACAAGCGAAAATTATAAGCTGTGAATTCTTAAAGTTTGTGAACGATAGTTTTTCACCCGAAGAACGACTAAATGCATAACAAAGCATTTAAGAGTGATTCCCAACGCTTGGCATTTTTGTCTCTGCGTTGGTTTTTGTGTTTACGGTGTAATGGTTTAGGCATGGTGGTAGCGTTGCTCACACCTTAATGCGGCGTTAGGCATACAAGGAGTATCAGTTGAATTTAGAGTCATTAAATAAGTATTGGAGTAGTTTCAAAACTAAGCCTCTTTATAGCTTCTTTGGGTTGTTTGTCATTATTTGCGTAGCTGTGATTACTTCGTTTTTGAACGGTTTTGGGCAAGAGTTTGGTAGGCAACTGGCTGTCGATACAAAAGAAGTGAAGGCTTTTTATCAAGTTAAGTTATCACTTGGGAATACGTGGGGGCCTCAAATATCAGAAATTGAACCGCAACATTTCAATGTTGAACTAGTCAAAATTGACAATGATAATTCCGCTCAAATCTTGCTAAATACTCCTGAAGTAGGGAGATATACTTGGCATACATACGACATTGATAAAGAATTTAGCAAAGCCTTTCAATCTAAAGACTATTTCTACTTATTTGAAATATTAAAAATCGATAGTAACGCTGGTTACATAGAGTTTAAATTGTACAAAACTAAGCAAAATGCCTAACAATCTGTTAAGAGTGATTCGCAACGCTTGGCATTTTTACTATGCGTTGGTTTTAGTGGTTAAGGTGGTATGCAGCGGCTTCGGTATTGCGTTGCTCACACCTTAACAGGGCGTTATGTGCAAGGAGGCAAAATGAGCAAAGTGTACTTATTCGATTGGGGCGACACGCTAATGATCGATTTCCCAGATCAAACAGGGAAAATGTATGATTGGGAAAATGTCCAAGCTGTAAACGGTGCTCTGCAAACCCTAGAGGCACTGTCGAAACAACATCAAATCTATGTCGCTACTAATGCCGCTGACTCAACAGAAAGTGATATCAAATTAGCTTTCGACCGAGTAGGTTTATCTCCTTTTATTTCAGGTTACTTTTGTAAAGCTAATCTTGGTATTGGCAAAGGTGCTCCAGACTTCTTCCATCGAATTATCGACACCTTAAATGTTGATTCTAAATAAGTGGTTATGGTTGGTGACTCATACGACAAAGATATTGAGCCAGCAGTCACAGTTGGCATCCAAGCTGTCTGGTTTAATCCTATGGGTAAGGTTGTTCAGGGAAGTCACGAAGTAAAAGAAATCAGGCATTTGTTGGAACTTTGCACATAACAAAGCGTTTAAGTCAGATTCGCAACGCGTGGCATTTTTGTTTTGGTTGAGTTTTGTGTTTACGGTACAATAGTTTAGGTTCAGTGGTAACGTTGCTCACTACTTAACGCGGCGTTAGCCAAAGCTTGGAGCTCAGACGTTATCGATAAGGATGTATATGTATAGTGAGCCGAATTTACACTCGAGAAACTTAAAGTTAATATCTCTATTTTTCATTCTCTATTGGTTGCTAGGCCTGAAACCAATGGATGAATCAATTAGATTGCTTGTTATTAACTATGAAATTTCTAACCCGTCAGCACTAAAGTGGGTATCTTATTCGATCTTATTTTACTTTGCTTGGCGATTCTATTTAAATTCTCGTCGGCGGATAAGAACCGGATATAGAAAATCGGTTTCCATCCACAACTTTCCCAATAAAGAAAGTCGCTTTTACAAAAAGCTAGTGTCTCTAGCTGATGAGCATTATGTTAAGAATAAAAAATCAGAGTTTGAAGAAACTAGGCAATCTAAGTTCGATGATAACCCCGTTGAAGGGTTTAACAATGAGCTTTACCGAATCCATGTTTCTAAGTTTTCTTATGAATCAGAAAAGCTTACATTGACTTATCAAGTTCAATACTCTGGAACACGATTGGCTGGCAACGACTTTACCAATGGTGTAATTAAGTTTAGTAGCATTGAATGGCTTCTCTTCAAATTCATAGGCTTCTTTAAGTTTTCAATCAAGCAAGAAGATGCTCCAGATTATCTATTGCCGTGGGTTTTATTTACATTGGCACTTGTATGTGGCGTGCTGACTAAGCTTGGGATATCTGTGAACTGCATTGGCTAACAAACAATTTAAGAGTGATTCGGCACGCGTGGCATTTTTATTATGCGTTAAGTTTGGTGATTAAGGTAGTATGCAGAAGCATAGGTATTGCGTGCCTCACACCTTAATTGGGCGTTAGCTGCTCTGGGTGGATTTACTCCATGTGAGGCTATTTTGTCTTTGCTAAAGTTTGTGTGGCGCATCTAAAATTTGGAGAGTGAGTTTTAAAAGCACTAACTTTGCAAGAAAAGTAATCTATTCTAACGACCGTTGAATTTTTCAGAAAGTCACTGGAAGCATATAAAGTTCCTCATAAGGTTAAACATGAAATATATTGTCCTATTTTTATTTGCCTATCTTGGGTCAAATTTGATTTTCAGCTTTTTCAATTTTAATTATAACTTCATGTCAGACTCATTTGATTTAACCAAGCTTCTTATAGATTTTGGCGTATTTATTGTGCTCTGGGCTATCGCTGATTTGGGCTATAAAAAGTTCACTAAAAGAAGTGGTGTAACAAACAGCTAACAAGGCGTTCAAGAGGGACAGTCAACGCGTGGCGAGTTTGGCTCAAATCTTGGTATTTGTGTTTATGGTGGTAAATTGAAGTTTGGTGGTAGCGCGTTGCTGCCCCTTAACGCGGCGTTAGTTGCCAACGAGGAAAACGCAGCTAAAACAGAGTGTTTAGGTCTAATCGTTCGTGTACTTTGTTCTATTTTGCACTTCGAACTTCGGGTTCTTGGTTAGCGGAAATTGAGCTTCGATCTTTTCCTAGTTTGGTTTGCCGTTTCAGAAACCGATTTACTTGTTGAAAGTCAGCTTTGTGGCATTGTTTCTCCAAAAGGTCTTTTTGGTGTTGTCAGTTCGTTTTCTACGGCGTTGCGTGTTCCAAGTGGTTTCAGTGACAGGCGCTTTGAAACTACGTCTGATTTGAGTGTTTCAGGACACGAGAAATAGGTGTTGGCAAAGCGTCAATAAACCTTAAATAAAAGCCTTGGGTCTGGCAACTAACAAAGCATTCAAGAGGGATTCACAACGCTTGGCAGTTTTGGTTTGAATTGGCTTAAGTGTTTACGGCACAATTGGTTAAGTTCGGTGGTGGCGTTGTTCACCCCTTAATGCGGCGTTATGTGCTTACCCAAAAACATATAGTATAATGTTCGCTTTGTTGCTTAACTAAATTTACGATGAATATTGTTGTACATGTGCATGATGGTGTAGCAAAGCACGGCTACGAAATGGGAACTCGACAAGCATGGAAATGTGGAGATAAAGCTCACGAAGTGTATCGAGTTCTAGGTGTCATCAAAGGTCAGGTAGTAAGTGTTATCGAGGACGTTACCGCTGAATTGTCTACGTTCGACAACAACCCAGAACATCATTCCGGTAGCGATGGTCGCTATATATTCTTAGGTGGGAAGTGCTGGAACGAAAAGGAAATCTTTGCTCCAGATATGCCAAAGTTTATGTTCAAAAAGATTAAAGGCTTAAACCAAGGACATCGTTATTTGAGTGATGCTGAACTTGAAGCGAGTTTGTCATAACTGGTTAGTACGCACATAACAAACTGTTTAAGAGTGATTCGCAACGCGTGGCATTTTTACTATGCGTTGCGTTTAGTGTTTAAGGTGGTTGTGGCAGCTCTTGTATTGCGTTGCTCACACCTTAACAGGGCGTTATATGAAAATGGAAATATCGAGTGAATGAACTAAAACCAAGAAATCGAGAAATGTCGACAGGGCTGCTAAGGCAGAGAAGAAACCTGCTCGCGAGTTCTGCTGTAATGCCTATGTTTTTTGTTAGCCAAGCTACGGTAGAGAAAATCAACGTTCTTGGAACCGTTATTAATATTGGCTCTCCATCTTCAATTAATTACATGATTGGAACAGTGTTTGTCTATTTCTTACTTCGATACTGGCAATATTATCGGGAAGAGAACCACTTGCGAGACTCAAAAAGGTCAGCAACTGAGCATATGTATGCCTATGAGGAGTCTCATCGATATGCATTAGCGCGTGCGCAGTTAGGAGAAAACAATAGCAGTGCTGTAAGTATCTATATGCTTGATCCCAATATTAGGCGATCATTCAGTTATGGAGGCATCAAAGATAAACCCAACGAAAGAGTGTCTTTATTTAAAACTCGGGGGTATTTTTATGCATATACAGAGAACAGTAGCGATCAAAAACTGAGGAAGAAGTTTCATACACATATGCAATCTGACCCTTACCTTTCTTGGGAAAGACTACATCCGCATTTAGATGGTACTACTGATGTTGAAAATCAGTTTTATAAAAATCATTATGAATTTGTTCATGCTAAGTTCTATTTCACACGAGTGTTCGGCTGGTTAAAGTATGCTTTTTCAACCTCATATTTTACAGATTATCATATGCCATTCCTTGTTGCGTTTGTGGCAGTAGTTACAAGTGCTGTGGGGGTTTTCATATAACAAAGCATTTAAGAGTGATTCCCAACGCATGGCATTTTTCATTCCATCGTTGGGTTTTGTGTTTATGGTGGTATGGTTAAGTTTTGTGGTAGCGTTGCTCACACCTTAATGCGGCGTTATGTAGCCGCGAGAGGACGGTAAGTTAAAAGGATTTATATATGTTAAATATTCGCCAAGCTCGCATTGAAGATATCAGTGTTATCAAGAAACTACAGTTTCAGCTTAATGAGTATCATCAAGCAAATTTACCTAATGACTTTTTATCACCGGAAGAAATTGAACAAAAAATAGACATGCACAAGATAATCGAAAGTGAAAGCTCGATTTGTCTGGTAGCCGAAAGCAAAGGGCAGTTAGTAGGTTTTGTTTTTGGTGAGCTATGGGTTCGTAAGTCTTGGACGCTCAAACAGCGAAAGATCGCAAGCGTTGAACAGATTGTAGTGGATTCACGCTTTAGGAGTCAGGGTGTTGGACTGGCGCTAATAGAGGCATTTGAAGAAAGGGCTATTTCTAACGGCGGAGAAGAGCTGTGGTTAGAGGTATATTCTTTCAATGAATCTGCTCTAGCTTTGTATCGCAAAGCTGGTATTGCGCCCAAAATCCAAATTGGACAGAAAGCACTAACCTGAAAGTCGGCTACATAACAAATTGTTCAAGAGTGATTCGGCACGCGTGGCATTTTTACCATGCGTTGGTTTTAGTGGTTAAGGTGGTATGCGGGGGCATCGGTATTGCGTGCCTCACACCTTAACAAGGCGTTATGAAATACGTCTAACATCTCAAAAGTGAGAAGGTAGAATAAGGTTCAATTAAATATTCAATATAATAGTTACCTAATAACTTTAACGACAAGGTTGGGCTTCAATGGAAAATGAATTGATTAATGTATGCTATGACGGTGATGCTGGATCTAGTGATATTAGGACTTGCTATTACGATGGTATATTACACATATCTTTAACAGATATCTTTGTTACATTGACAAAAGAAAACAGATCGTTAGATGAACGGTTTCCATCGAAATATATTCCTAATCTGATCAAATCTCAGCTGCAAGATCTCGATTCAGACGAATATATCCATGTACCTGTTGCCAACCCTCGATTTGAAAATGAAAAGGAAGTCTTCGTCACTCAACCTGGTCTAAATCGTGTTATGGGGACTGATAAGTCCAAAGCAGGTAAAAAATTTCAACGTTGGCTTTATCATGAGGTTATCCCATCTCTGCAAAAGCACGGTGTTTATCCACCACCACAGACAGCGCAAGGCTCTGCTCTTGCACAGATGGCAGAGATTGTGGCTCAAAATTCAAGAATGCTTGCAGACACCATCATGGAGCAAGAAAAGATCCGCTTGGAATTTTCTAGTGTAAAAAATGAGGTATCTAGTGTCGAAGCACGAGTTTCGAAACTTGAAGACGAAGATTCTGATAACAAGTTTATCCTTACTGTTCGTCAATGGTTTGACCAAGCTAACCAGTCTCTATCGGCCGAAAAAGAGCTAGATATTGTGTGCTGGTGTGAAAACCTATCTTTTAAGTATTCAAAGCGACAAATAGCATGTCCTTCTGGTGAGCGATTAAATGCAAGGTTTCATAAGCCCATCATCGAAGAAGCCAAAAGCCTTGTAGAACGCGCACTAGGCTAAGTGTTTCATAACAAAGCATTTAAGAGTGATTCCCAACGCTTGGCATTCTTACTATGCGTTGAGTTCAGTGTTTACGGCGCTTTGCAGAGTCTTTTGTATTGCGTTGCTCACACCTTAACAGGGCGTTAGCTTAACTAGTATTTCGACAATAGGTAAATTCGGTGAAAGTATATTCTTCGTTTCCTAACAAGATGAACTTTGTAAGGTCTGGAATCGATATAGATTCCATATATAAGAGATACGCTCTTCTGTATGATCAAGTGATCTTCAATCGGCATGGATGCCCGATTGGTGGTCGTGACGAGTTTTCCGATGTGGCGTCTTATATTGGATGTACAGTTGCACACAGAGGTGATAGAAATACTGGGCTCAAACTAGCAAGGAATACAGCCTTCAAATCGTTATTTGTGGATATGTGGGACTTTTTTGACAATCCTGAAGAGTTACCATATCAAGCTAGTAGCTATATTGCACCGGACATAGCTCAACAGGTGTTAGGTTACTCTTGGTTCCAAAATGCTCTAGACCAAGAAATGGGTATTCACAACCATACGCGAGAGTCCAAAGCTGCTGCCATAGTAGGTTCGGATATTTCATCTGATATCGCATTCAATTTATTGCTATCTGACAAAATCCCAGATTTTAATATGAGTTTGGCTCCTGTTATAGGTCGGGCGTTTGCAAGTTCTCATAACATTGATAATGAAATGAACTTATTTACAACAGAGTTAATCATTCCCGATTTTGAGTCGCTATCATGGGATCAGATTTTAGAGCTAAGGCAAGATAAATACATACAAAGCTTCCGAAATAAGGTGTTCAATAATGTAGGTACAGGTGTGCATCCTGATGAATCTCTACATGAAAGCTTAGAAAAAGACCTTTGGTACCTTGCTGAGCAAGCCAAACCTAATATCGAGGGGCGTTTGCTGGAAATGTTTTTAAGTAATTTGCCATTACCGTCTACAGTAAATCCTTTCAGTTATTTTTACGGGGCTAAATCTTTAGCTCAAGGTGCAGCTAACGTGGAAAAGTCATGGGTTTATGTCATACAGCATATGAAAAAGTTAAGCTAACAAAGCATTTAAGAGTGATTCGCAACGCTTGGCGCTTTCGCTTCGCTCAAGTATAGCCAAGCGTCGCTCACACCTTAATGCGGCGTTAGCTTTCAAGGAGGAAAATTTGAAAACTGTGTTACTTAAAATTACGTGTTTATGTTTGTTATTGCTGTCAGCTCAGGCATTTTCATCTGGGCTAGAAAACATCAATTCAGCAATAACATCA
>NZ_WBOH01000022.1:0-11167 GCF_032648565.1 Vibrio sp. 2-1-2a | reverse complement strand
ACTACCAGACAGGTTTAGTTTTCTTTATAGCTGGTCTGCCAGCGTTTATAGCTTGTTTAGTCCTTCAATTTCTTTGAGCACGAGCATAACAAACTGTTCAAGAGGGATTCGCAACGCGTGGCATTTTCACTATGCGTTAGTTTTAGTGTTTAAGGCGGTTTGCGGCGGCTTCGGTATTACGTTGCTCACCCCTTAACAGGGCGTTATGCAATTGGAGAAGAAAGTGGGTAATGAGCTAATTAAAACAATCAATAGAAAAGATGGTGTTGATGCTGCTTTAGACTTAACAGAAGCTTTTTTAGACACGCAGATTAGTGACGAGTTGCTCGGCAATATTCCTCTATTAGGGCTGATAGTAAAACTCAAAAACTTCGGATGTAGTATTAGCGATTACTATTTCATTAAAAAGCTACAAAAATTCGTATTCCATCTGGGGGAAGTATCCACAGTTGAAAGGGATGAGTTCTTCCGAAAGTTATCTGAAGATTCCGAACATCAAGCTAGAGTTAATGATAACTTATTGCTGTTGCTGAACGCATCAGATGATATTGAAAAGCCTTCATTAATAGGGACAGTTTTCTCTGCTTACGTGCGTGGTGCTGTGAATTATGAACACTTTATGCAGTTTTCATCTGCGGTTAACAGCTTAAATTGTTATCAGTTGAAGTTACTCAAAGAGCAGAGTGAAAGGCAAGTCGCTAGATCTGTTGGTCATGCTCTAGCATCTCATGGACTTGTAATTGTATCTGTACCTACATTAGCTGGTTCTTCTACACCTAATTACTATTTAAACGACGAAGGCGCATTGTTTCTTCATTGCTTATTTGGTTCCGTGGTTGAGTGGGAGTAATTGCATAACAAAGCATTTAAGAGTGATTCGCAACGCTTGGCAGTTTCGCTTCGCTCAAGTATAGCCAAGTGCCGCTCACACCTTAATGCGGCGTTAGCAGTACACGGTGGTAAATCAGTATGGAACATGACAAATCGAGATGTTTTTTCTACGAGCCTGAAAATTCGATTCGCCGTGAGTCGATGTTAATGAACAAATTATTGTTTGATCTACAGTTAGCCTATGCGATGAAGGGGTACTACCTTAAAGCTTGCCGTACTGATGTCGATGATAATGGCTATGACTTAGTCCTTGATTCTGAAGATATAAGCAGAAAGGTTCAGGTCAAATCAACAATGGTTGATTCCTCCACTAAGTCTTGGGATATAGCTAAGGGTGTACTGCGTCCCGAGCTACACCAAATGCGTAAGCATTCTATGTGGTCTAATTTGACTGCGGGTATTAGTGGGGGAGTTATTTTACAAGAAGTCACATTGAACCAAGATGACATTGATGTAAATTATTACTATACCGACTTGGTTATTCTTTCACTCTACTGCTTTGAGATCATCGGGAACAAAGTGAACTATAAAAGTGCTTGTAGGGTTATAGGTGAGCTTCATCATGAACATTTCCATGACAAGGTAGCACTTTCAAAAAGCTGCTTTCTCAAACTTAAATCACCGTCTGCCTTACTAGAGTTAATGGGATTTACTCAAAGTCGAATGTATGGAGATATTATTTACAAATTGCAGTGTATTAATAATCCAAAATATCGTTCAGCGCCACACGAATACTATCGAGAAAAAATTGTACAGCTGATAAATTCAGTAAAGTACTGCTAACAAAGCATTTAAGACGGATTCCCAACGCTCGGCATTTTTGGTTTAATTCAACTTTAGTGTTTACGGCACAATGGTTTAGGTTCGGTGGTATGCGTTGCTCACCACTTAATGCGGCGTTATAACACAGAATCAACTTCTTGCTCAAAAGGATTAGTTGAACTATTATTTGTACGTTATTCTGTACTAATGGGAGTTCAATATGAGTCGTATTCATTTCGATCAAGATATTCAGCCTTTATCTGAGTTTCGTGCCGGTGTAGCTTCATACATCAAACAAATCAATGAGACTCGTCGTCCATTGGTTATTACGCAACGTGGCAAAGGTGTTGCTGTTGTTCTCGATGTTGCTGAGTATGAAGCAATGCAAGAGAAAATCGAATTACTGGAAGAAATGCGCACAGCAGAAGCTCAGTTAGCTTCTGGTCTCGGTGTTTCCAATGATGATGCGCGTGCTCAAGTACTTGGGCGCATTAAGAAATGAAAGTAGTCTGGTCTCCATTAGCACTTCAGAAACTAGGTGATGCAGCGGAGTTTATTTCTTTGGATAATCCACCTGCGGCAGAGAAGTGGGTAAACGAAGTTTTTGATAAAACTGAACTCCTTGGAAGTATGCCTGAAATGGGGCGGTTTGTTCCTGAAATGCCCCATACGAATTATCGTGAAATCATCTTTGGTCACTATCGTATTATCTACAGTTTAAGTCACGAAATTCGCGTACTAACAGTTCGTAATTGTCGTCAAATTTTATCGGAAGATGACGTGTAAAACTGTGTTATAACAAACTGTTTAAGAGTGATTCGCAACGCGTGGCATTTTTGCTATGCGTTGCGTTTAGTGTGTAAGGTGGCATGCGGAAGCATCGGTATTGCGTTGCTCACACCTTAACAGGGCGTTAGGCGCAGTAAGAAATTTCTTGGTTCAAATCACTAATTTTTCTTTAGCCATTTGTTCTGGTTTTTCGGCAATTTGGCCTTATCTACCCAAGTTCTTGAATCACTCAACCTGTAAAACATGTCAAAGTTTGCAGGTTGCCTCATTGAGTTTTGTAGTCGGTTTGTTGTTAATTTCTTTGGCTCAAATCGCTTCAAGTTTGTCTATCGTCGAAACGGATTTATTGGCTGAAACTTCGCCCTGAAAGTTAGCTTTTCCAAATTCCATGTCTATGCGCTGATTTGCCAATTTCTTTGGTGTTTTGGGTTGCAGTGGGTTTCAGGTGCTTAGCCGCTTTAGCATTTGGGTTTTAATTAAATTCAGTGGCTTACGTGTATTTCTTTTTCCCAAAGGGTGGTTTTCTAAATCCAATTTTAACTATTTGCGTGAAGCGCCTAACAAAGCATTTAAGAGTGACTCACAACGCTTGGCGATCTCAGTTTAAACTTGGTTTTAGTGTTTAAGGTGCAATGGTTTGAGTTAGGTGTTTTGCGTTGTTCGCACCTTAATGCGGCGTTATGTTAATTGAAGCGTGTTGCAATTAATTGAATATTGTCTTGAGAAAGAAATTACATTACGTATCATGCATTTACGTTGGTTATATAAACTAGGTAAATAATATGAAAGATAATGTTCCCGCGAAAATGAGTGATTTGTACGAATATTCAGGTTTTTGGCCTCGAGTTGGTGCTAGTCTAATTGATACTGTGATAATTTGTGTCCTTACATACCCGATTCTAGTAGCGGTTTATGGCTGGGCATATTTTGACAACGATGCGTTAGTACAAGGCTTCGCTGACCTGATTTTAAGCTGGATTTTTCCATTGGTAGCGATCATTGGTTTCTGGCTTTATCGTCAAGCGACACCAGGTAAAATGGCTATATCAGCGAAAATTGTAGACGCTAAAACTGGCGATAAACCTACCCTTCAACAGTATATTGTAAGATACCTTGGGTATATCCTAGCGACAATCCCTCTTGGACTAGGTATATTTTGGGTGGCTTGGGACAAGCGTAAACAGGGGTGGCACGACAAACTCGCCAATACCGTCGTTATCTGCGAAAAAGATCGAAACACACCTCAAGAAGTTGAATTCTCATCAAAAAATTAACATAACAAAGCATTTAAGAGTGATTCCCAACGCTTGGCATTTTTCATTCCATCGTTGGGTTTCGTGTTTACGGTGGTAAGGTTTAGGTCTGTGGTCGCGTTGCTCACACCTTAATGCGGCGTTAGCTTAAATCATTAACAAGGATGTGTAATGAGAAGTAAAAAATGGATATTTGCAGGTATTTTACTCATTGGTGGACCTTCATTATTGCCATTTAGTTTGGAAGTTATCTCGATAATTGAGCTGTTTGGTCTTTTCGGATTGTGGACAATTTATTCATCTTACGCCGAATATTTGGTGAATCATCCTCGCTTTAAAAGAGGTCTGCGTTTAGCTACCAGTTGGGACTTCCAGCCTCAAATGTTGTTCTCGCTGAGAGAGCTTAGGGCATGTCCACAGTTAGTTTTTCATATGCTCCCTATCCAAAGTGTGATGGTCTGGACTTTGAATATTATGTTTTGGGGTGGTGTGGCTTGGTGCTACATAATTTAAGCTAACAAATTGTTCAAGAGGGATTCGCAACGCGTGGCATTTTTACTATGCGTTGGTTTTAGTGATTACGGCGGTATGCAGCGGCTTCAGTATTGCGTTGCTCACCCCTTAACAGGGCGTTATGAGCTAAAGGGTAATTAGGAGATAGTTCTGTTGATCAGTGTGGCTGTTTTTTGTGTCATTGTGGTTTTCTACTTTTGGTATGGAGAAAGTGATACGTCGGTAAAGGATGCGTGTATTGCAATGCTTGCCTATATTGCGTATACGATTTTGTATTTGTTTGTTCCGCCTTTCCCTTCGGGCACGTCATCACAAATGGGGCAATTATACGGTTTTGTGCCACTGTTATCTTTTGGGGCCATTTTATTTCCGCATTTCAATACACAATCACCGGAAACAGTAACACGAACAATCGGTTGGATTGGTCTTGTCACAGTTGCACTTATCCTCGTTTGTTTCAAACTTTTTGTCTGGTAAGTGGGCAACGTAAGTACGCTCATAACAAACTGTTCAAGAGGGATTCAGCACGCGTGGCATTATTGGTATGCGTTGATTTTAGTGGTTAAGGCGGCATGCGGCGGCATAGGTATTGCGTGCTTCACCCCTTAACAGGGCGTTAGCAGTCAATGGGTGGATTTAAATATGTATTTATACCACAGAGTACCTGTCAATTTACAAGGCAATATGCTGTTTCCACTCAATGAGTTGAAACAAGTGCATGACAACTTGTATCAGTTTCACGTGAAGAAATATCGATACAGAGAGGGAGCATTAGAGCGTAGGGTATTACCTCTAGACTGTCTCTGGAATGACGTACTTCATTTAAGTCCGATAAATCCTCATAAGATTAAAAAAGCTTTGATAGAACAAGGTCTACAGCTATCGAATTTAGGGCGCTATTTTAGATTCGAGGCGTTGAACTTAGGGTTGGACGAATGCAATAGCACTTTCTTTTGGTCAAAAGAGCAAAAGTTTGGTGAGTGGTCTGCTAAAGAAAGTGATTACTTCAAGTTTGATGTTGCTCGGCTCAGTGATATGTCAGACTTGCCGCCAGAAACTGAGCGTTACTATGCGCAACAAATATCTATCGGAGCTAGCCCTCTTCTCTATTTCAGAACACCGCATGTCTTACTTAAAGGGAGTATAAATATAGATGAGAGTGTCGAAATAATTGACTGCTAACAAATTGTTCAAGAGTGATTCGGCACGCGTGGCATTTTTACTATGCGTTGCGTTTAGTGTTTAAGGTGGTTTGCGGAGGCTCTGGTATTGCGTGCCTCACACCTTAACAAGGCGTTAGGCTTTTGGAGGAAACATGGATATTTCCCTTAGACGGGCGAGTGAGACAGATATTCCTTTCTTGCTGTCATTACGTGATAAAACGATGAGGCGGTATCTAGAAGAAGTAGGTATGTCAACGAGTACTGAAGAGTATGAAAAGCGAATACGCTTCGAGTTTTCTCATGCACAAATCGTGGAATTGGATGGTAAGCCTATTGGGTTGTTCAAAGCCACATACACCGAAGAACTTAACTATTGGTATTTGGTTCAAATTCAGATTTCTCCTGAGTTTCAAGGTTTGAAAATAGGCAGTAAGCTAATTCTCGACTTAGTTGCTAAAGCGGAAACAACGAAATCTAAGGTTGGGTTAAGCGTGATTGAAACGAATCCAGCTAAGCAACTGTATTTGAAATTGGGCTTCGAAATCGTGAAAAGCTCTGGGGCTGAGCAGTTGTTGGAACTACAAGCCTAACAAAGCATTTAAGAGTGATTCCTTACGCTTGGCGGTTTCGCTTCGCTCAAGTATAGCCAAGCGTGCGTCACACCTTAATGCGGCGTTAGTACGGGTTTGACATCAAAGGTCATAAGTTTTGGTGTTTATCTGTTTTGGCGCTCGTCTTTACACCTTTCAGTTTGTACCTTTCACGTTCTTTCCGGTGGCACTATATGCGGAGTGTTCGCTTTGATTCCAACGTTTACGGTTTCTAACTTTTAGCCTATTTCTTTATTGCTTCTTCTTTTTCGTGGTTTTTACTAAGTCAAAATTGTCTTTCTTTGGTGTTGCTGTCGAAGTGCGAGGAACGAATCCTTTTCTAATTTGGAGCCAGTGAAGGCAGGGCTATTCAGTGCGTTTTTCTTCTAGCCAACTTTCGTCTTTCAATCGGGGTAAAGTTTTGTAGCTGCCCGTCTCACTTCAGTGTTCAAAGCCTTTCATATCATGCCAGTTTTCAATATCTTGGAGCGCATAAATAGAAGTAGCGCATGTACTAACAAATTGCTTAAGAGTGATTCGTAACGCGTGGCATTTTTACTTTGCGGTGGCTTATGTGATTAAGGCGTCGTGCGGTAGCTTTTGTATTGCGTTACTCACACCTTAGCAAGGCGTTAGCCGTCAGAGTATGGAGGTATCGATGGGTGAAATTACGAAAACGTATAAATTGTCTACAGATGAAGAAGATAAACAGCGTTTATATTGCAAAGAGTGCTCTGGACTTACACTACACTCAATTGTGTCATCCTTTGATAAGGATGGAAGTGAAGACTGTGGAGGCGGTAACTCAGTTGATTGGCATTGCAAGAATCAGACAATTCAGTGTTTAGTCTGCCAGACAGTCTCTTTTCGAACTGTTTCAACTTTTTCTGAAGATGTTGAATATGACCATGAAGGTCCGTATCACCCTGAAACTATTAAGTATTATCCAGGACGCGTGGAAGGGGTTAAATCTTTAGAATCACACTTGCTTCCCTATACTGTTCAACAAATATACAAAGAAACGGTTTTATCGTTAGAAAATGATCAATTTATCCTAGCGGGTATTGGTATTCGAGCAATTGTTGAAACCATCTGTAAAGATCTCCAAGCCGAAGGTCGCGATCCATCGAGCTCTCACATTCTATAAGCACCATGGTTGGGAGTCCGTGCGCAAGAATCCCAAGCACGATGAAACAGACTTTTACCAACTTTGGCTACGCACCTAACAAACTGTTCAAGAGGGATTCGCAACGCGTGGCATTTTCATTATGCGTTGGCTTTAGTGATTAAGGTGGTGTGCGGTGGCTTAGGTATTGCGTTGCTCACCCCTTAACAGAGCGTTAGTACGGGTTTGGCATCAAAGGTCATAAGTTTTGGTGTTTATCTATTTTGGCGTTCGTCTTTACACCTTTCAGCTTGTGCCTTTCACGTTCTTTCCGGTGGCACTATATGCGGAGTGTTTGCTTTGATTTCACCGTTTACGGTTTCTAACTCTTAGCCTATTTCTTTGGCGCTTCTTCTCTTTCGTGGTCTTTACTACGTCAGAATTGTCTTTCTTTGGTGCTGCCGTTGGAGTGCGAGGATCGAATCTTTTTCTAATTTGAAGCCTGTGAAAGTAGGGCAGTGCAGTGCATTTTTCTTCTAACCAACTTTCGTCTTTTAATCGGGGTAAAGTTTTGTAGCAGCCCGTCTCACTTCAGTGTTCAAAGCCTTTCATATCATGCCACTTTTCAATATCTTGGAGTGCACAAATAGAAGTAGCGCATGTACTAACAAATTGCTTAAGAGTGATTCGTAACGCGTGGCATTTTTACTTTGCGGTGGCTTATGTGATAAAGGCGCTGTGCGGTAGCTTTTGTATTGCGTTACTCACACCTTAGCAAGGCGTTAGGCTTTAGGTAATAGTAAATGGAATATAAGTGCGATATTGAGTTTTTAGAACAGCGGCTGAAATTGCTAAAGTGGCTTAATTATGGGTTTATTATTCCTTGCTTAGTTGCTTTATATTTCAAACCTACAATTTTTGTTGTGAATGGCTCTTTTACTAAAGGCTTAGTGATTTGTGCACTTATTATGTACGTATTGAGGTTTATAGATAAGCACTATGGCAATGCTTTACATAATCATCGTAGTGACATTGTTATAGTGAACAACGTAGGGGTTGAATTTCGTCACCAAGACTCAGGTTACAACTTTAAGCGAAATCACGAAGAAATTGTGTCTGTGAAGTACTCAAAATATCTTGGTACACCAAAGGTAAAACTCCGATTTTCCAACAATGAGTTCTATGATCTTGTTTGGTTTAAAGACTCTAACTCACTTTACAGCAAGCTAAAGAGTAAAGAGCACTTGGTGGAAAAAGCCTAACAAAGCATTCAAGAGGGATTCACAACGCTTGGCAGTTTTGGTTTGAATCAGCTTTAGTGTTTACGGCACAATGGTTTAGGTTGGGCGGTGGCGTTGTTCACCCCTTAATGCGGCGTTATACGAATAGAGGGAATTTATGTACAAGAGTACTGATTTTAGCTTGGATTCAAAAGAGTTCAGGTTTAAGAAAGACTCATATGCTTTGTCTAAGATAAACAATGCTAGGGTTAAAAAGTTAAGTTTTCTTGATAATTTAGGTCAAGTGTTATTCTGGGTGTTTATTTTTTCAGGGGCTGTTTGGTTAGCCATTCCAAGCTTTGAAGAGGCACCGCAATGGCTACAAGTTTTAGTTCTTAGTTTGACGGCTGTAGGTTTCGTTTTTGCTCTTCTTCGTTGTTCTAAATATGCGCTTCAAGTCGAGTTTCGCCATATAGATGAAACGGGCGTTCAATGGGTTAATGTCGCTAAGTCATACTCAAAGTCAGATTGTGAGTTATTTGAACAACAAGTGCTGGCACTGAAGGAGAAATTCGTATAACAAATTGTTCAAGAGTGATTCGGCACGCGTGGCATTTTTGCTATGCGTGAATTTTAGTGATTAGGGCGGTATGCGGCGGCATAGGTATTGCGTGCCTCACACCTTAATTGGGCGTTAGGGGCTTTGTCTGAAAATTTGATAATAATCACATGGTTGCATTTGAAAGTGATGCTTTTAGACCTCATATTGACTGTGGACTCTATGGATGCAATATATGAATAAGCCACACTTAGCTAATAAATTTCAAATGCACTACTATTTCGGCGATGACTCTCACACAATGGATGCATTGGTGCGCAATCGTTGTGAAGCCGAAGTTATTGCGATACTCACAGAGATCGCCAAAACACTTGATGAAAGCATCTTAATCGAATGCGAAGCACACAGAGAGGGTGGGCTTCGTGACATATGGCAGCTAGCTAACGCAAACGCTGGTGTTCTTTCTGTTATTGTTGGCATTGCAGCTATAGCTGTCCCTTTGCTACCCAAATCAGATTCGGAATTGGAGCGCCTTCAAAAAGAAGACCTTCGTTTGAGTATCGAAGAGCGAAAATTGAGGATTCAAGCTTTAAAAGCAGAGATAGCAGAAGATAAAGTCCAATCTGAAACAGTCACAAAAGTCGCCGAAGTAGTAAATGAAAACTACAAGGTTATCACTCGACGCTCTAATCTATTCAAGCATTTAAACACATACAGTAAAGTCACTAAGTTAGGTGTAAATGGTCTCACATCTGACGGTAGTGAGGTTAGCCCTGAAACTGAGGTGGTACGCGGTAGCTTTAAGCGCTTTATCTTAAGTTCTAACGTACTACCCGTCGAAACGGTTGACGAAGCAATTATTGAAATTGTTTCTCCAGTGTTGAAGCAGGGTAACTACAAATGGAAAGGTGTTTTTGATGGCGAAACTATTAGTTTCACAATGAAAGACCAAGTGTTTAAACAAGATGTACTAGACGAAAGAATTAGTTTTCAACATGGGTCTGCGATCAAGTGTGCTTTAAACATTCATAGCAAATTAGACGAAGTCGGTGAAATCGCTATAACAGGGTATTCGGTCGAAACTGTATTAGACAATATCAATGGTCAGCAAATAAGCCAAACGCCTCAAGGCTTGGCTTACAGACACAAAAGAACTTTGGAAAAAGGGCAAGGAGACTTGTTCGCAAGCTGAAGCACGCCCCTAACAAACTGTTTAAGAGTGATTCGCAACGCGTGGCATTTTTACTATGCGTTGGTTTTAGTGTTTAAGGTGGTATGCAGCAGCTTCGGTATTGCGTTGCTCACACCTTAACAGGGCGTTAGTTGCACAGGGAGGTATCGTGGAAGAATTATCAGGCGGAAGAGAATCTGCAATATATCGAGATGGTGAAGTCGTCTATCGACCTCTTCAGTCATGGAGTTCTACAATTCATCTTATTTTGAAGCATCTTGAGCGAGCAAAGGTAGATGAAATACCAAAGTTTCTAGGTGTTAATCGAAACCAAGAAATCTTAAGTTTTGTCGCAGGTAATACCTACAATTATCCGCTAGTTGGCGCAATCGCAACAAATGATGCACTCGTGTCTGCGGGTAAATTATTACGTAAAATACATGACTCAACAGTTTCACTCTTGGAACAAATTGATGTTAATGCACACCGATGGATGTTAGAGCCGAGAGAACCATTCGAGGTTATCTGTCATGGTGACTTTACCCCATACAATGTTGCTCTATTAGAAAATACAGTTGTTGGTGTGTTTGACTTCGACACGGCGCACCCTGCACCAAGAATATGGGATTTAGCATATTCGGTCTATTGTTGGTCTCCTTTCAAAACTGACAGCAATGATAAACTAGGCACAATCTCAGAGCAGGTGGCTAGAGCTAAGTTGTTCTGTGATAGTTACGGTGCAACTGAATTAGAAAGAGAGCAATTAGCTGATGCTATGGTTCAGCGATTACAGGCTTTAGTGTCCTTCATGCGTAGTGAAGCCGAAAATGGCAATGAATCCTTTGCTGAAAATATAGAGCAAGGTCATCTTCAAGCCTATCTAGATGACATAGAATATATCACTGAAAATAAACAAAAAATTCAGTGCGCATTGTGCAACTAACAAAGCATTTAAGAGTGATTCGCAACGCTTGGCATTTTCGCTTCGCTCAAGTATAGCCAAACGTCGCTCACACCTTAATGCGGCGTTAGCTTTCTTTGGGAGAATAAAGTGAGTCAATATTTGATCGAACCAGAAGTTCCTGGGTGCTTGGGTGAAAATACTTTGGCAAATTTCGATTTGCATCCACCGATAATAGAAAAGCTACATT
>NZ_WBOH01000021.1:0-13560 GCF_032648565.1 Vibrio sp. 2-1-2a | reverse complement strand
TGTAGCGCGCCGAGATAATTCTCCGATTTTTTCAAGATAAAACGAAAAAAGCCCATCCTACACAATGAGACGATCAACTCTAAATATAGACTGAAAAGCGATGTACGTTATAGATAGAAGATCGCCTCGACTGAACTAACTAATCCAACGTCACGACCCATCGGCCTCCCTTATCTTCAATTTCGTACGTGTATGAAAATCGATTACAAACCGCAACGAAGCCTCTTGAAAAGACCATTGGCCGCAGAGCGCTAAGAGAATCACATTTATAGCCATAGAGACGAATGAGATTCGCCACTTCCTCGTATAGCTGCGGGTTGTTCTCAAAATCTTTACTAATAACGGCGTCATTCTCGACTGGAATGGCGAAGGATGGCGCGCTTAATAGCCCAACAAGCAACCACTTTACTTTCATGTTATTTCCTTTTTGCATGCTATTTACTAAGCAAAATGATATCATTATAAGCATCAAGTTACACAGTGCATTGATCAGGTTTTATCTGAAAATCTGATATCTCGCTCATACGTTAAAATGAAACATGCTCGCGCCCTCTGAAGCAATAAAACTTAATCTTCTGCATCTGAATTAAGGCGTGAAAAGTACACAGCCATTTCGTCATCAGATTGAATCGATAGACCAAATTCTCTGTCGAGTTCCAAGAAAAGCACAATATCAGCCAAATGCGAGTAAGTTAGGTTGAACCATTCGCCTCTCACTCTTCTAAACTGGTAGTTTTTGTGAAGAAATGTTTCTAGGTAACTGATTTCTTTTCCTAAAAGGTCGTCTAAGTCGGCCTCGAACCAAACAACATACTTTAATGTATACGGGCATCCTGTCTGGTGCTCAGTCAGACGCTTTTCAAGATTGTTAGTAATTCCGATTTTGTAGAGTTCACTATCGCCACATCGGACGATGTAAAGATAGCGAGGAGCTTTATTGTCAACAATATAGTTTTTGTATTTTGCATACGCGTCGTGGCACTGCTTTTCAGTTGAAGCGCTGTAGTCAAATAGCCTGGCAACTTTCTCAGCGTCTTTACGTGTAAAGCGAATAGACGGATACATTTTCATATTCTTGCTATGCCTTATAAATAGATGAGGGCTTTTGACTATGCCAAAAGCCCTCATCGACTTCATCAACAAGAGTTTGTTTTGTCTCACTCAGTTAGCTTTTTGATCGCGTGGAAATTGGTCCACCGTTATCAAAATCATTGTAGACGGCTTGAGTGAACGATTGACCGCTTGATCTATTACAACCTCAATGTTGACTTCTCCACCACTGTCTGAAGCCGAAGTACGCACCCGTTCTTTATCTACACCATGCACATGAACATTAATTGGTTTCTCTCTAGAGCTGGAGGCTGAACCAGCGCTCGATGAAGTCATTGAGCTAAACATGGCTTTCATGTCGCTCATCGCGCCCACCATCCAACGGAAGTTATCGGCCTGAGTTGGATTGAGCACCATCTCACCAGCTTTTAACAACCAAGTTCCCTCGTTTGTTTTGGGGACTCAATTTATTCCATCATGAGCCTGTCCTGCAACAATTCCGACAGATGTATAAACAAGCACTCTTACCGCAACGGAAGCAATAGGACCTAAAGTAAGAGCTTTGGTCGCAGCCTCCTCCGTGGCAATGATCATTGAAGGAATTGCAGCAAGCTTTTGAGCTGCTAGTAATGTTCGATATAGACCTGATTGCTCTTTACCAGAATCTCGCAAGAAATCAGTAGTAATAGAAAGCTGTTGTTGAGTGAAACTCAGGGTATCCATTGCGACTTGGTATTGGTATGCCTGTCTTTCGTCTTCTACGTGAGATTCATTTCATGTTCCTGACGAAGAACCTCGCGGCCCAAAAAATACTCTTTCTCGAGAGCGTTCATGAGCTGTTGATTACCAGTAGCTTGCTCGTATGTCTCTGAAAATTTTGTTTGTAGCTGTTCCTGCCTTTGAGCGTAAGCGTGTTGCTCTTGAATCTTGGCCCTGTTTTCGTAGTTGGCTTGAATCGCTAACCTCATTAGGTAGTCGGCATTGATTTGATCGGACGACTCATGGAAATCATCAATTTTGTCAGTTTTCTTTTCACTTTTGACTAATTCAGCCTCTGCACGCTTCTGATCTATGATTTGTGCTTGATAACGTAACTTTTTAGCTAAACCTTCATGGATTCCCGTAGATACCCCCGTGCATGCACGGGGTACTTACTGTTACAACTCCATGCGGAGTTGACCAGAATCCTTTTCGCCCTGATGCCTAACGTAATTCGCTATAACCTGTTCATTCACGCCTACGCTACTGACAAAGTAACCTGGCGACCAAACAATGTTCTCTTTCCAGTAAACCTTACTTAGCCAACTGAACGTTTTTCGCATGTGGTGCGACGATTGGCTTTTTAGTTTACCCATGACGTCTGAAATACTGTACTTCGGTGGGATAAGCATCATCATATGCAGATGATCTTCATCAAAGCCTATCGTCTCGATCTCAACGCCAGGTAAACTTCGCAGTAACTTTGGCATAATCTTTCGTAGGTAACTGCACATACCAGGATTCAGGATTTTCCGACGGTACTTAGTCACCCAAACTATGTGATATTTCGTGTAATAGACACTGTGGGACGAGGTGTAATATTGCATTTAGCCATCGTAACGTCTCCAAAGGCATTCATCCACGGGTAAACCCGTGGTTTTCTGTATCCACAGAATAAAAGCACCATGCTCAATTTCGTAATTCACTTTTTTAAGTTCGGATGTTTCACCAAAAAGAACAGCTTGTTTTGCCAAGTTTTGTAGCATCCGCTCGCCAGCTTTAATTGCGTCCTCCTGACCTGAGGGTGGAGTGATAGTCGGCGGTTTGACAGGAGTATTAGCGCCTTCACCGCGACGTAAACGGGCCAGTTTTTTCTGTAGTTCAGAGAGATTGTTCTCAGCTTCGGACAACTCACGCTGGACAGAGGTTGCCAACGATGCGGTTTCTCTTGCCTCTTGGATCTGGCGCTCTCGCATCTCACCATTATTCTCGGTTAATCGCTGCCAGAGAGTTTGGCCTGGTGCTGGAGCCAATGCTATTTTTGTGTATTCATCTCGAAGCTTCGCTACCATCTTCGTTTGTTTGTGATGGCTTTTTCTAGTTGTGAAGCATCCACAGCATTCATTTTCCCAAGTAAAGCATTTACCTGATCTTTGAGCCTTTCTGTGTCTTGCTCAGTCCCTTTAGCGCTTAACGCGTAATAACCCAAAGCACTCGCCGCCATGACCGCGATACCAGCAGGAGCACCAAGAGCCCCCATCAGAGCGGCACCTGCCTAGTCTGAGACGCTACAAGCGCATCCTTAACGACTTTCTCTCTCGCCTCTGCTGCTGCGAGAGTATTTGCTGCACCTGTCGCCATAAAGCGTTGATTGTTGGTCAAACGCATAACTTCAAGATGACGTATTTCTGCTTGGATAGAAGCCAGTTCTGATGCCTGTTTTTGCCTTTCGACTTGGATGCCTTGCACTGTCGTGGCAATGTCTTTTGCTTTTTCTCTGGTCAAATTAGCTACCGCAACAGAACCACGACCAAGCGCTACCACCATCGCACCACCGATTAAATCAGTAATGAGATTTGCGTTGTTAGTGAAGGTATCAAGAATGGAGACGCTCGCCGAAACAGAGTTAGAAAATACGGTTGAAATTGGTTTTTCTAACGCCAAGACCATCTCTTGATAAGCGCGAGAAAACGCCGCTTGTTGTGCATTGATATTTTGTACTGTTCGCGCTGCGTGACCAAACCCGCTTCTTGAAGCACAGAGAGGCAAGCATAGCTTTGAGCTATATCGAGAATGGTTTTATTGTGCTCCTGCGCAACTTGATTGAGATATTGCTCAGTTTGAAGCCACTGTTCTTGACCACCCACCAACGCCGAAATTTGTGTGCGCATGTCTTGGTATTGGCCTAATGTGTCTTTTGCATTGATCGCAATGGCTAATGCAGAAAAGCCGCCAGCTAAACCAAGAACCTGAGATTTGAGAGAGGAGAGATCGCCCCCTGCTGATTGTGACTCTTTTGAAAGTGACTTTAAGCCTGCGCTTGCGTTGTTTGATTTAGTGCCTAGATCGCCTACCGCATGCGCAGAGCTTTTTATCTGACCAATGAACCCTTTGTTTTCAGCGTTAAACCGCAGTTTTAGTTCTTTTCTAAAACAAACATACAGACCTCTATTTAAGAATTTTCAACGCAATCACTTAACAATGAGAAAGATCGTTCACACCCGCTTCATGAAGAAGTGATGTTTTGTGTTCTACCCATTCGTCACCCATAAAACGCCCAAAAATATCAATGAATGGTGCACCATAGTGATAGACAGGGTTGGGATTTCGAACCCCCACGCTCGCCACAACGTAATCACGGATCAAAGGAAGCAGTTCTTCATGTTGACTGACTACATCTGTAATTTTTTCGCGACAACTCGCCATGACGTGCTCATAAAAATCTTTTTCCGCTTCTTTATGCATTTTACGAATCTTATCTAAGCGCTCACTGTGGTTAGAATCGGAAACGTAACTAGTTAAATTAATGATGATTGAGGACATCTCGCTGTGTTCTTGCTCTTTAGTCTTCAACTGACCCTTCAAGTCTTTTAACTTGTCGAAATCCAATTCTTTACTGATGTCTTGATTAAGAGCAGAGATAGCTAGATCCATTTTCGCCAACTCAGAACGGTAGATGGCCAGTTTTTCCTTTTTTTGCTTCGTATCTTGGATCTCAGAGGAAAAGTCGTTGCTAAGTTTGTTCAATGTTTCGACTAGCGCTTGTTTGTTCATTGTGTTCATCCTATTACTGGTTAGATTGTTTCTTGGCGGCAAGGTAGGCTTCTTTGGAAAGGCCCGTATTTACGAGCATTCGCTCTTCTTCTTTGGTAAGGGAAGGATCCGCCGAGAGTTGATGATTTTGGGCATATTCGATAATCTTCGAGATGATGGTTTGATTTTTTTCTTTGAGATAAATCTCTCCATTAACCACATCCGAAGACACAGAGGCCAGTGTGCGCACCTCATCGGATGTCAATTGATTTAGTGTGGCTAAATAAGGGTCATCTGCGACAAGGGTACGTTTTGCTGCAATGTATTCTTGCTCTGACACACCAGAGTAACGAAGTGCCGTTAATTCAATTTGGGTTAGCATATTAGCTTCCTTTTATCGAAACGCTGTTTGGTATGGTTTAGATGAGCGACTCATCGCACGATACCGCTTATGTTGACTATTGATCCTTTGAGCTTGCATCTGAGCTTTCATTCGTTTTCTTGACATAACGATCTCACTATCTGTTTTTAGAAATAAGTGGGGCGACATCATTGCGCAGTGTTTTCATCGTGTCGCCTACTTCACGAACATATTTCCTTGCGACGTCTTCGCTGATTCGATATTTTCGCGCTAGGTCGGCGTAATTTTTACCGTCAAACTCACTGTAAATTAAGTGCTTTTTGATCGTGTTTTCGAGCTTACTTTTCTTAGGAAAATAGACTTGGAAACCACCCATAAGCTCGCAAAGTGCGATAAAGAAGAGAACAAACACTTTTTCATCAACACCGTGCTTCTCAGCTATCTCTTTTAAAGAGAGATAGTATTGTCCGACCATCCCGTCGTCGCTCTTCATCATGCTTTCCAGCAGCTCGCAAAAACCTTCACGTTGAACCAAATCACTCCATTCCATAGTGTTGCTTGTTAACATTGCAGCTCTCCTGATTGAACTTGGTAGCAGTAAAACAGGCTAACGCCATTTCTTCTCGCTGAAAGCGCGTAACCAAACTCTTCGTTATCTTGAAGAATGTAGGCTCTTCGAATGGCACTAAATAACTTGCGCTGTTTCTTGATGTAAGGCATTCCAGCGAAGCTCTGACCAAGTTTATGGACATCTTCCGCGTCTAATCGAAACCCAAATACATGGCATAGGGCGTAAAGCTGTTCAAATTTGCGCATATTACTTGTCACCAGATCGTCTCACTCTGTTATTTATCGTCTTGAATCTAATTTAACGGTGAATAGCCAATTTTGCTTACTGAGACGGATTGATAAAAACGGATTACAAATTTTGGCCTATCAGGAAGCATTAAGTACCGATAGACACAGCTAAGTTTGAATAGAAGTCAAAGAGAGTATTGGTAGGAGTCAGAACCCCGTTTAAACCCTATTTAAATCGCCGCAGGTTCGTTTAAACTAATCGCTCGTCTAACGCTTGAAAATCGCTTACAGGGCGTTTAAATAAGAAAAATCACGACTATAAGGTCGTGCTTTCATCAAAAGGATATATTTAGTGTTTGAGGGCTGAACGATGGCAGGGTGATTTATCTTGGCGATTCAATGCTTGTTCTTGAAGTTGACGCAGCACTAAAAGCACCTGTTTTGCGACGAGCGCTGAGACTCGACAAGCCAACTCATGACTTTCTGCTGATGTTAGTGCTTTTGATTTCATGACTTTGAA
Organism: Vibrio sp. 2-1-2a; assembly: GCF_032648565.1. NCBI lineage: Bacteria > Pseudomonadati > Pseudomonadota > Gammaproteobacteria > Vibrionales > Vibrionaceae > Vibrio > Vibrio sp. 2-1-2a. The sequence goes on along the minus strand of NZ_WBOH01000021.1, from coordinate 7,099 downwards.
CCCTCACGATCACAACGAAGTAGCTGTAATAAGTAAGACGGTGACACACTGCTTAAACGCTCCTTGAGTTCCTCGCTCTCGGAATAAGACAAATCATCATCTAAACAAATGCCCAAGGTTTTCGGTAATGGATTGTAAATCATCCCTGAACGGTCCTTGGTACACGAGGAATAAACTTGCGGCCTGTTGCGGGTAACCACTCTCGCCGTTCCCTGTCACTCGCAATAACATTAACCGTGTTTACGGTGGTTTGGAGAATTGCACTGGTAACTAACGACTCGACTAGAAAAACCTGATTGTGATTACCCCAAATGCCGTATATGGCTAATCCATCGAAACTCCACAGCGGAACCATGTTTAAACCCTGTTTAAATCGCTCCAGATTTGTTTAAACTTTTTTGAGAGAGGGAATGTTCGAATAAACGCTTAGAGCGCCGTTGAGAGTGTTTTAGATAAGAAAATGCCTTTTCGTTTGGAAAAGGCATTATTGTTAGTAGGTAGGCGTTACTTTGCAGGTTCTTCAACTATCGGAATGAATATTTTCTCTCTGTAGCCTGTTCTGTTTCCTTCTTCATCTAGTATCGGTGGTGCTAGCGGATCTAAAACCCCATCTACTTTTAACTTTGCATACTCGTACTTTGAGATTTGACGAATACTGCATTTACAATCATCCGTTTCTCTCATGGGGTAATCTATCCAGTAAGGATGATCAACTGGCAAAACTAACCCCTTATTTTTGGAATGAACAGGGCAAGGCTCAAGAGTTGGGCCTAACATGATTGTTAAATACGGTAATGCGCGCTTTGTTTTTTGTGCTTGTTTCAGCTTGCTGACGTAGTGTTCGTTCATGAGTACTCTCTTTATTCTCTAGCGACAAGGCTAACGATTGATTCTGTAGTTGACGAAGTAGAACTAGTACTTGTTTGGCTCCCAATGCAGAAACACGAGTCGCCAGTTCGTGGCTTTCTGATGCTGTTAAAGACAGGTTGTTCATGACCAGACTCCTTTTCTATGTCTCAACAATTGTAATAGCTCACTTGGTGTCAGTTCATTCAGCAACGTATTCAATTCATCCGCTTCTAATGAAGTTAATCCTGATGTTAAGTGACGTCCACAACTGTTTGGCATTGGGTTGTAAATCATCCCTTTTCGATCTTGCTGACACATCTCTGAAATAGTTTTCAGCTCTCTAGATACTAAACGAGAAACCATGGTCAGCTCACTAACAACTGACCAATTGCATTTCATTTCTCCCAACTGCCAACGATTATAAAGCGAGGCTAGACTATTCATATTCGACATAGCATTACCCAAGCGTTCATGGAGTCTACCTTGGAATTGAATGCTTGGGATATAACTATCAGTATCAAAGTCAGAAGCATTTTTGGGAGCAGCGTCAACCAGTTGGCCGATTTGAATTTTTGCTAATGCATAGTTCTTGTTTTTCATGATTACAGCTCCTTAATGATTTCGTCAGTGACTTTAGTTTCATCAAGTGAAGCACATAGGTTCATTGCCTTTGTGATCAGATTGTTAATGACTTGGGGATACACTAGACTGACCGATTGATTACGGCGCGTCTGGAGACGCTCTTTTAAGGCTGATGCAGCGTTGGGATCCATGATCTTGTTGTAGTCACAACCCGCTCGCTCAAATTTATGCTTCAAATATGACTCTATGTCGTGATCTAAAGGCGGAACCTCAACAACCATACAGCGACGAATAAACTCACGCAGCTCATAATGGCGACGCTCATCAAGTCGGTGAAATAGCTCTGTCTGACCAACCAGTAAGATCCCAAGTAGCTTTGAGAAACCGTCTTCCAGTTCCCAAAAGCGCTTGAGGTACTTCATCACTGGGATGGTTAGGTCATGCGCTTCTTCGATGATGAGAACGTGACGTTGACCACCTTTGAACGCTGTCATAAGTAAGCGCTCAACTTGTCGTGCTTTTGCCTCCATGCTGCGCTTCGGTGTTTCACTGCTAATGTCATTGATAATGGCATCGCAAATGCCAGCCGCCGTTGCTCGTGTCTTATCGATGATTTTCGGTTGAATGACTGATATGTCACCGTCATTGTGCAGTTCGTCAAGGAGTAGACGACGAAGAACACTTTTACCCGCTCCAGAGTCACCAACAACTGCCAGAATACCTTGATTGCGTGCTACGTCTTTCATCGCCGCTAGGACGTAACGACTATCCTCATTTAAGTAGATGTCGCGTACACCACGAATGTCGTTAATGAATGGGTTTCTGAATAGCTTGAAGTGTTTCATTGCTTCTTGTGTTAACATTTGATTCTCCAGTTCGATGTCCTGATTGATTTCTTCTAGCTGGGGTTCTGGTTGGTCATTGGCTGCAACCTTTGACCAACCGCTTATTCCCTCCAGCCCGTTAGAAGCAAAAAATGCCTCTACTTTGTCTGTAAATTCTTGTGCTCGTCGCTTAGGTGGCTCATTTAACCTCACCGCTCGATGCACCGTGCTGTAGTTCATTTCTAGATAGTCAGCTAGCGCTTGTACTGTCAGTCCTGCGTTATCTAACTGCGCTCTGAGCGTAATCATGATCGCCTTGCTCCCATTGTTCGATAAATAGGTTGAGTTCCGTTTCCGATATGCCTTCTGGGTATTGCACCTTTAATGATTTCTTAAAGGCTGAAAGCTCATTTTTATGAGGGTTAAATGCCTTTTTAAAGCGGTTTGAAGCACCTATGATCGTCATTTTCTGCTCTGTTAATGGCTGGCCTTCCACACTCATTTCTGTACCACGTCGTGGGATGAACAATGGGACAGATTGCTGCTCAATATCTGCCATTGGATTAATGTCACCATTGAAAGCAGGTACACGCCCTTTGCGAATTTTCTTAATCTCTCGTGGGTTATCCGTACCCCACGCTGCGGTATCGAGGCGCTTACGGCTGATGTCCGTTTGTGTTTCACGTATCGCTTTGTGTTGCTCACCGATGATAGGGGCTTGTAGGTTGAAGCCTGCCGCATCACGCTCAATAGGTAACGCTTCGTGTCTGTGCTCTTGACCCATGTCATCCATACTCATCACTCGAATAGCAGGAGCCTTGTATGGGTTAACGAACACCTTCACTTCATCACCTGCAATGATGTGTGGAATATGAGCCAATGAATAATCGAGTGAGGCATACCCTTTAGGCGCAAAGCTAATGCTTAGCTCGTTAGGTCGAACCTTTCTGACCTCAGGCTTCGTTTGCTGCATCATGCTTTTCACCAGCTCTACGTCTTTTATCAATCGAAGCTGCTCAGTTCGTATGGTCTGCCACAGGCCAAAGCGACTTGTTTTATGGCGAGAGTGAGCCTTGAGCGCTTGAAAACCTATCGACCATTTCACAGCATACTGATTCAATTCTTCAATTGAGTTGATAGTCGTAAACGCTAAACGACTTTCAAAACGACGTTCGACAATATTGTGTGTGGACTCCACCTGACCTTTAGCCCAAGGACGCCCTGGTGTGTGTGCGATATGCTTCACTTCCAACATATCAAGCATATGACGAGTTTGGTGCGCAATGTTGGCTGAGCCTGCGTCCCATATCAGCAATTGAGGGACGCCATACATCAATTCCCCTGTATTCCGCTCGCAAAAAGCTTCAAACAGAAACTTGGTAATGGTCTCCGTGTTCTCACCAGGAGCCACGTAGTAGCGTAAGAAGAAAGCGCCACTATAATGGTCGGTTGCAAGGTAACGTAACACGCGCTCATTGACGATACGGTCAAGGTTTTTCGGCTTGTTCTTGTAGAACTCATCTTCTGACATGACTCGCAACCCTTTGCCACCTTTGAGGTAATAGAGCACGCAGATAGACACATCAAATTGCCATGCGTGGTTAGGGTAGAGTGAGCGTTGACTTGTCGTCGTTTCCATCGTGTTCAACTGATTTGGGTGTACACGAAAACGCCTAAAGGCCCGTAATACCGTTGACTCTGAAACGTCTCGTGAAAGCTGTCCATTTGCTAATGCGACATCAATCGCATCACGGATGGTCATCAACCGTTTTCCGCTGTCGCGTTCACTCTGACGCAATAGGTTAGCCAGCAATTCCGCTTCGGTACGAGTGATCGCTAACTCGCCACAGTCATTGCGTTTCTTACGCCCAGAGTCCCACCCCAACGCCGCGATTTCTTGATACAGTTTGTTCTTTGAAATGCACAGATACTCGGTAGCTCTTTGAATAATCGAACCTTTATCACCACGGCCTGCACTATCTAGCTCCGCCATTAAGTGCTTTAAGTATTGTGCGCGTTCTAGCTCAAGTGCATTCATACAGGCTTAACCCTCACTATCCATTAACAACGCACTTTCTGAATGCCATTGCTCTAGATGTTCGATAACGTGAGCGGCTATCCCCATATCACCAGACAGGCTTAGGAAACGCTCCAGTACACGGAACAAGGTATCTTCACACGCTTGGTCAATATCCGTAGGGTGCTCATTGTCTTGAATTGTTTGAATAGCATCAAAGAGTCGAGCCATACCGCTGTCTACCGCGAGGGCCGCTATATTCAGTTGCTCTAGCAACTGGCTATTTAATTGCTCCTCCTTTTGGCGAGCTTGAGCAGGTGATAGCGGTGTATCGAGCTTTTTCGATAAGCTATTAATTTTCTTGTCTTTGTCAGCAAGTAAGCGTTCATGCGATTGCTTTTCTTGCGTCAGACTATTCACTTCTTGTTGAAGGGCTTGCTTCTCTTGACGGTGTTTTGCGGATAACTCTTCAATGATTTCAAGAGCTTCATCACGGTCTTGAACCTTTACGGTTTCACCTTCAACGATAGCGGTTAAGTCTTCTTGAGGGAGTTTGCGTAAGCGACGAAAATCTCTTGTGGTCATGCCGATAGCACTCATTGATTCCAATGCCTGCTCACCAAAAACATCCAGATTTTTTAAGCGTTCATCTATTGTCGATTTTGAGCTACCATAGATTTCACAGAACTCTTCCCATGTCCCTTTAAGTACAACCATATCACTGCCGACTGTCGAGCTTTTTGCAAAGGTAATTCCTTTCAACGCCTTGTATTGCTTAGACTCTTTGATTTCTTTCAGCGCACTTAAACTCACGACGTCGGTAATTTTTGACAGTTTTTCGGCCATTTGAGCACGCCCAAGTAGCGCACCAAGTTCTACCGCACCACCAAGCATTTGTCCCTTTGATTGCGAGATTGTTAGGGCTTCAGCCGCATTTATTTCCTTAGCGTCACTTAACGCTTGCTGAGCAGTTTCTAGTTTCTTTAGTTCGTTTGACATATTACAGCTCCTCTCCTGTCAAATCCTTGAACTCAGATTCAATGGCTTGAACTTGAGCACGTACAGCATCTCGGTAGTTGAACGCAAGTTTGATAAAGTGATTAGATGGCTTCCATAGCATGGAGCTCTTCTCACCCACAGTTTCTACCCAACCGCTTTCGACCAACATTTGAAGATATCGATGAAGGCTAGTTCTGGGAGTCGCCATAAGTTCGGATAGTCTATTGAGACTCATTCCTTCCACACCGTTATCAACAAGTATTTCAAGAATCTGAAGTGCTATTCGTGCTGATTTTAAGTTACCGCCAGCAACTGAATGTTTATATTTGTCCATTGATAGTCACCATTTCTTTTTTGTGGAGAAGCTTAGGCCACGCTCGGTTCAACGCCGTTCTTGATGGTGCTCTTTCTTTCCCAAATTTGTTCAGACAAGCTAAACGGACATCTTTTTGAGTCATAAACTCCAAGTCCATGCTTAAAATAAAGTCATGCAATTCTCGGTCTAGTTCTATTTTGCTCTTGAACCGAGTAGGGATTGGCGCTAGCTCTAGCTTTCCTGAAGATATTGATTTGTATACTAAGTCCAATACATTTTTTGCCTGATAAATGTTCAACGAAGACAAAGTTTTCACTACCTTGTCGAAAGCTTTGTGCTCTTTTACTGTCTTTATTGGGGTGCTCATATCTGCCTCACTTTAGTTCGTCATATAACCCAGATGCTTTTGCTGCTTTAGTGCGAAGTTCACAAGCCTTGGGGCCATTCCAGCTACCTAGAATCGCAGACTTGGTATTTGCTCGATGCAAGCCATGCTCTTGGCACCATCGACTAAATGATGTTCCTTGCTTAACAAATCCACTCTTGATGGCGTTAAATTGTTCTACGGATAAAGGTGTTTTTACTTTTTCCACTTTAAACCTCCTTCGGTTTGAATTAGACTAATCCGACTAACTAGTCACAAATAATAGACGGATGAATCTACATGTCAACAGAAAAAAAGGCGAATGCATCTAATTTTGGTTCGAGGCTTAAGTCGGTTCGCACGAGGCTTACTCTCAATCAATCACAAATGGCTGGACAAATTGGTGTCAGTAAAGACACCTTAAGTAGGTATGAGAGAGGTGAGTTAACGCCGTCAATCGACGTTTTGAAACGAATAGTAGAAAACTACTCTTGTGAAGGGGTAACGGCAGATGATCTCTTGCTCGACGAAAAGCCAGATATACCTTCATATACCGCTGGTAGAGTCGGTTGGGCAACAGGTTTTGATTTCCAAAATGGGGGCGCTTTTGAGATAGCTATTGGCTTTAGTGACTTAGCAAAACTCTGCGAGAGCATGACAGTTTTTACTGAACTCAATATTCCACTAACTGACAAGCTATTGGATACTGCTGATTCTTTGAGGTATGTGAATGATGGTTTCGAAAATAACGGCTCCGACAAGTTCATGTCTGAAGTTGAGGAAATAGACGTAATGAGCTATTTGAAAATAACTGTTCCGATCGCTCAACAGGCTGCAAGCTTAACCCCTATTTTCAAAGATGGAGAAAATAAGGTGGACAAAATGGTAACGAAGTACCTTAAAGAAGCAGAAAAAGTCAAGAAGCTCGAAAGCGAGTTACTGTTATTGAAAAAGAAGCTTGCGGATTAGCCTTCACGCTTTGAGCACCCTTGCCCCCATCTCTGAGGGGGCTTATATTCTTAAAAAGGCAAAATGATTGAGACGCCAATCCCATTTTATCTCTCATTTACTCCCTACGACTCCAATTTAATCCCTAACCAATCCATTAATATCTTGACTTTAGCTCTCTATTATCTTGGTTCTATACA
>NZ_WBOH01000020.1:0-18435 GCF_032648565.1 Vibrio sp. 2-1-2a | reverse complement strand
AAGGTGCGCTTAAAGCGCTTTAAGGCTAGCATGGAAATGACCAATATTCGCCCTTTTCGCCGCTTTTCCAACCTATTACCCCGCCACTTTCACTCTTAGGCTACAACCACGTACATTCAGCCTGAGAAATCCGTTGCGGAAATAACGCCGCATTAAGGTGTGAGCAACGCTGCCACCTAACCTAAACCATTATGCCGTAAACACGAAGCCCAACCTTGGACTGAAAATGCCAAGCGTTGGGAATCACTCTTAAATGCTTTGTTATGTGCGCACTTTTTCACACCTAAAGAATATGAAGTTTGGGTTATTCTTTAGGTGATTGTACGTTGATTCAGACAACTCTTTTGCCTTTTCATCAATCATACCTTCGCTGATTTTTGATATCAGCAGCCCTGTGTTCGTAATTGCTTCACTAATTTCAGTTAACGAACGGCGATAGAATTGTACTTTTACTGGAGGCCCAACAGTATTCCACTCTTCTTCAACAAGCTCACGACTAAAATAGTTTCCTGACTCTGAGCCATCAAAATCAGCAAAAGGGTGATGAGTAGAAAAAACCATATAGCCGCCCGGTTTCAAAACACGATAAACCGACTCAAAAACAGGTGTTAAATTCTCAATGTAGTGCAGCACCAATGGACATACTATTACGTCCGCACTATTGTCTTTCTCCAAGGGTAAACCTTGGGATAGGTTCTGGCAGTATGCATGAACATTGGAACCAAACTTATTTTTAACTAGAGCTATCATCTCTTCTGATATGTCTGTACAAGTCAATCGACCCACCGATTGTTCAAGCAGCCATTGAGCATACTCCCCAGGACCACAGCCCATATCAATAACATTTTTACCTTGTAGGTCCCCCAACAAAGCCATCGTTGACGGACGCTCCAATAGTGCGTTGTAAATATTGTCTTTTACGACTTCAGCATACTTAACAGCATGTTTCGTATACATTTCTGACATGAGATTCACCTACAAGAATCAAAGGTGGATGGATAGCACATAACGCCGCATTAAGGTGTGAGCAGCGCGCTTGGCTATACTGACTTCGTCCATTGCTCTAACTAAGCCTTTAATAAAGCGAATTGCTTTAGCCAGATCTTCTCTTTTTACAAGGTGAGCTTGCTGTTGATTTGTATTGGCTTGATGTGCAGCATCACCACGCATAGATACAAACTGATCGAGTACTTTCTTTGCTTGCGATGGGTAATAATTATCCCACTTCCAACTTTCCGTAACATCGATATCAAAATATGCTTTAAATAGTTGCTTAGTCTTTGCGGTGTTCGGATTGAAGAAGCGCTTCAAGTCTTCGTCTACTTTTCTTTGAACAAAATGCCCTAGCTGGCTTCCCTTTACAGAGAATAGCCAAACTTCAATTTCCTCATTAAACCGATTTTTGACGTAGGTTTCCCAAGCAGCGAGCGTAAGCACCAACCCCGCTCGCTTCAGCGATTCCGTATTGTAGGCTGATGAACCATTTTTTTCTTCGTCAAAACGTTCTAAGATCTCTTCAGATCTTGTATTGAACGCTCAAACAACTCTCCGGATTTTGTCAAAACTTACTCCTAGCTTAATAATAATTCTAACGCCCTGTTAAGGTGTGAGCAACGCAATACCGATGCTACCGCATAACACCTTAAACACTAAAACCAACGCATAGTAAAAATGCCACGCGTTGCGAATCACTCTTAAACAGTTTGTTAGCTGTGCTTTTCTACTTTGTCGAACAAACCTGGGGAAATAGACAATCAATTCATCGTGTAAAAAAGCCGCAACTCTCTCCAGTTCATCGACGTATACGGCAATATCATTCCCATACTGGATATCAAAGCAGTCAATACTAACTTTGGACATGGACGGGATATCACCATTCCAATGGTAAGGGTATCTTTGCTTGGTGAAAACTTCAGAATTTAACTCCAAATCATGCTTTAACGAGCAGCCATACTTTGAAGCATATTTTTGCACTAAGTACTCAGCATCTTTAGGGTGTTCTTGCTCGATTGAATTAAATATCTTTACTAAAGCATGACCTTCCGTATGTTTTACTTGAGAGGCAGTAGAGCCAGACCAAACAATTGTAGTTTTAATACTCTTAAGTAACAGTTCAATCGAGAATGACAGGAGAACATGATACGGTCTGCGTACAAACGTGTTACTTTTAATTAGTTTCGCAGCCTCGTAAAACTCTTTTGCGGTATAGAAAAGACCAAAATCTACTAGCTCTTGAGATGTTCTATTTTTTACGTTGTTCATGAACAAAATCACTCTAAATCAGAACGGAAAGTATATTTTATCAAAACCAAGCCTCTAGTCTTATCACGATTATATATGTATCGCGTCAAACTCATTTTTACGCTAGCACTGCTAACGCCCTGTTAAGGGGTGAGCAGCGCAATACCGAAGTTACCGCATACCACCTTAAACACTAAAACCAACGCATGGTGAAAATGCCACGCGTTGCGAATCCCTCTTGAACAGTTTGTTAGCTGACAATTTCACCGAGTGCTTCTATCCATTGATCTGGCTTCGCTACGATAAACTCGTAACACGTATTGTTGGCTAGTTTTATACGAAATGCATCCGTAGTGATTGGAATTACACCACCACCTTTGCCCAAGCTCTTAGCTACGGCAGCAATGTCTTGGCGCTTTAATTGATATGGACCAAAACCCAACTTTTCGTTGTACGGAATAAAAATTAAATCCGACTCCGTTAGTTCTAATTTCCCATCTGCTTTAGTCGCACCGACTTGAATTGTAGCTGTTGAAGACTTAATTACTTTATCAGACATAACGTACCCTCTTCCTTGATTTACTTTTGTCTGCTAACGCCCTGCTAAGGGGTGAGCAACGCAATATAGAAGCCGCCGCAAGCCACCTTAAACACTAAAACCAACGCATAGTGAAAATGCCACGCGTTGCGAATCCCTCTTGAACAGTTTGTTATGTGCGAACTTCTAGCTTGTAGATGACTGCTCAGCAACACTAACTTTAGGCTCTTTCTCTGGCGTCGACCATTTGATGATTGCTCTAAGGTTCATTGAAAAAAAGATGATATTTGCAATTATCATTGCCACACTACCAGTAAGATAACCAACTGCTACCCAACTAGTGTTACCGCACATCATTAAAATGAAACCGATTTTGTTCTTATTTCCAATTTGCCAAATTGCAAGAAACGTAAGTACCATTGCAACCCAGTCGATTCCATAGTACTGAAAATATTCCATTTTTCCTCCAAGCACATAACGCCGCGTTAAGTGGTGAACAACGCCAACCACCAAACCTAAACCATTGTGCCTTAAACACTTAAGCTAACTTGAACTGAAATCGCCACGCGTTGTGAATCCGCCTTAAACGCCTTGTTATAAACGTACTATACACAATATAGTTACTTATTTTCGGACATTGAGAAAACCGTCATTTTTAACCCATTTTTCCTTTTAACCCATTGCTTATAAAAGGGGTATGCTAATAGTGCAGAAATTGCACCATAGATAGGAGAAATTACAAACTCACTTAGGTTGACGATAAGATAGTGTATAGGGAACTCATCCCAAGAGTGAGTCAGTGCTGTATATATAACGCCAATATATTCCAACACTGCCCCACCAAAACCAACAATTAGACCTATTGACACTAATTCCGACAAAGGCAAATAAGACGACTCAAAGTCATGTTTTTTGTGCATTTTTTATCCTAGTTTATAACGCCGCGTTAAGTAGTGAGCGACGCCTCCACTAAACCTAAACCATTGTGCCGTAAACACAAAACTTAATTTGAACTGAGAATGCTATGCGTTGCGAATCTGCCTTAAACGCCTTGTTATACCTTTGCGAGCTCCTTTAATTTGGCTTGAAACTGCTTGTGTGTCTCACTAAATTTCATTGTTAACCTTACAATTTCTCCACTATCCTTTTTCTTTAAGGGCTCTAGGGCAGATTCATAACTGTTAGACAAGAAACCAATTTTTTTATTAGTAAAGTTCGCTACGCTGGATTTTAGTGCAGTCAAATACTCATCCAGCACAGGAAAGTACAGTTCAACTAACATTTCGAGCTCAAGCAGCGGCGGAAAATCACGAACATCTCTCACTTGATATTTAGTGTTAAAGTTAATATGGCTTATACATTGTTGCGAATCTTCGAGTACATCTTTCCTGACCAACACTAACAAATAATAAATGCGCTCAATTCTTTCTCTTTCTCTAGCGGAAAGTGCTAGTAAAGATTCTCTATCTTTTGTGTATTTGGTAGTAAAATACGCAGCACCAAAGGCGATCCCCGCACCTGCTAAAGTTTGTAAAACACCCATCATTTCAGACATATATTGGAAAGATTCCGTAGACTCTACAGCCATGATACTACTCCTTGGTATAACGCCCAATTAAGGTGTGAAGCACGCGACCACAATATTTGATTGGGTCACCGTAAACACTGAACTAGACCCAAACCGAAAATGCCAAGCGTGCTGAATCACTCTTAAATTGCTTGTTAGGAATGTTGTTCAACAAGTGCATTACTGTAATCAATAAACTCTTTCATGATCGCATGCTTCGAGTTCTTGACGATAGAACTAAGGTCTAGTTTTAGTGAACAATAATCTAGCATTGCATGATGATTTGGGCATACACATATTAAGTTGCCCTCAATATCAGGACCATTGTGTTCTTTACCCAAGGGCTTTAAATGGTGAGCCTCCGCATACGGTTTACCGTTTGGAAGCAGGAATGTAAAACCACAAATTTGACATTTGAAATTATTCTTCGTTTTAACCTGTCTTGAGAGTTTACTGTCCCGAATAAAACGGCTTACAGTATAGTCTTGTTTATCTGCACCATCGTAGTCGACAGGCGGTTCTGATACTTGATTTTCTTCAAAGTTCCTAAGAGCCCAGCGCCCACTACCTTTGCCATCGACGCTGTAAAAAAGGTCATCTCGACTTGGAGCCCAGTTATCCGAATCGCTCGAGTAACTCTCAACGGTGTTTCTTACAGTTGCTTTCCAGCTTTTAGTTAAGTTACCGCCTTTTAGCTCTTCAATTTCAGCATAAAGGTCACTATATGCTGCTTCACCGCCTAAGTTTTCCATGGCTTGAACTACATAATCAATCCACCGCACTTTTTATTTCCTCTAAATTCCTAACGCCAAATTAAGGTGTGAACAACGCTAACACTTTACCTAAAGCATTGTGCCATAAACACTAAACCGGCTTGAAGTGAAAGCGCCGAGCGTTGTGAATCACTCTTAAATTTATTGTTATGTGCGTAGCTCACTTATGAACGCCTTTGCCTTTTTTGGGCTTGTTATCCTTACGAATTTGATATGACTATACTTCGGATCATTAAGCAGTTCTGTGTAGCGAGCTCGGTTTTTGCTGTATGTTTTCAACGTCCAAAGAATGATTGAGTCTTTGCTAAGAAAGGACTTTCTGAACGATTCAACATTGCCTGTTTTACTCCATAACTCCTGTTTGGTCGCTATGCGGACTAAAGCCCTTTTCACGGCTTGAAATAGTGTTCTTACAAATGAGTAATCAACCCAGACAATAGTATCGACTCTACTCCACTTGATTTCAGCGGTTCGGTTGTAGTTTCCATCAAGAACCCACTTTTCGTCACTTAACCTGTCAGCCAAGTTTGCAAAGAATTCTTCATCAGAAGATTCCTGCCAGTTAGGCTTCCAAAACAGGGCATCCATTTCCAAATATGGGTACTTGAGCTCACTCGCGAGCATGCGACTAAAAGTGCTTTTTCCACTACCACTAGTGCCTATTACATTTATTCTTTTCATCGCCTGACCTAATTTTTTACCCGAGCACATAACGCCTTGTTAAGGGGTGAAGCACGCAACACCAACGCTACCGCATACCACCTTAATCACTAAAACCAACGCATAGTAAAAATGCCACGCGCGCTGAATCCCTCTTGAACAATTTGTTATACGCGTTCTATCGGTTGTACTTAACCTTGTTCAACACTTCTTTTAGTTCATGCGTTTTCTCAAGGTTTACACCGTGAATATTGGCTAAAGCACAAACATAATACAAGACGTCATATAACTCTTCTGCGATTGAACCTTTAAGTTCATCTAGAGTTGGTTGCCCACTTTTACCTTTGCGAATAGATTCCGATAATTCGCCAACTTCTTCGATTAGTTTTAAAAAATAGTGTTCAGATTGCTCTGGCGCATAATCGAATTCTTTTATATGACTTTGTAACTCAGATAACTTCATAACGTCCTTTTTGTATCATTTTCCATAAAGCGTATAACGCCGCATTAAGGGGTGAACAACGCAAACCACCCGACCTAAACCATTGTGCCGTAAACACTAAAGCCAATTCAAACCAAAACTGCCAAGCGTTGTGAATCCCTCTTGAATGCTTTGTTAGTTGCCAAACCTAAAGCTTTGATTTGAAGTTAATTACCGCTTTGCCAACACTAGCTTTACGTGTTTTCGAAAACTCAAATCAGGCGCAGTTTCCAAGCGCCTGTCACTGAAACCACTTGGAACACGCAACGCCGTAGAAAACGAACTGACAACACCAAAAAGACCTTTTGGAGAAACAATGCCACAAAGCTGACTTTCAACAAGCGAATCGGCTTCTGAAACGGCAAACCAAACTAGGAAAAGATCGAAGCTCAATTTCCGCGAACCAAGAACCCGAAGTTCGAAGTGCAAAATAAAGCAAAGCACACGAACGATTAGACCTAAAAACTCTGTTTTAGCTGCGTTTTCCTCGTTGGCAACTAACGCCCTGTTAAGGTGTGAGCAACGCAATACCAAAGCCGCCGCATACCACCTTAAACACTAAAACCAACGCATAGTAAAAATGCCACGCGTTGCGAATCACTCTTAAACAGATTGTTATGCATTTACACTACCGAAGACCGCTTTACTTCCCAGTACTTAAGCTCTGCGTCATCAAATTTTTGTTCGAGCGCATCTAGGTCATGCTTGATTTTGAAATTTCGTTCGTCGTCAGTGATAGGAAGTAACCAAGCTACGTGAGCGTAGGAACTATTTAGAGGCATTATTTCCAAGTCCTCTCCAAATGGATACGGCAACGAAATTAGCCAGTTTTCACAGTTAGAACCCTCAAGCCAAGGCTCACCAATAGGCAAGGTATGGCCAAAACCCAAATTATGATTCGAATGGTAGTAAGTTACCATTGCCAGCATTTCAACTAGACGATTTGACTCGATCGGTGATACGACAACAAACTCGTGAAGAGCTGAATCACTGTGTGTAATCTCTGATGCACCTACTGAGCAATACACCCACATATTAATTTGAGGGCCAGGTGCAAACCTGACAACCTGAAAATCGGGTACAATTTTCTTAATTGGCCCAAGCTCCCAAGACAATATCTCGAAATCATGACCTTCAAAGAACTCTGCGTAATGTTTAATAACCTTTTCTTTAGTAGACTTCATAATATCCTTGATGCATAACGCCGCATTAAGGGGTGAACAACGCCACCGCCCAACCTAAACCATTGTGCCGTAAACACTTAAGCTGATTTAAACCAAAACTGCCAAGCGTTGTGAATCCCTCTTGAATGCTTTGTTAGCCGTCTTTTTGAGACGCAAGAAATTCGTGCAAAAAGGAAAACTCTTTGGTGCAAACCAGCTCAATTTTATTTCTAATCCACTGGTCTTCACCATTGTGAGTTCCCAAACACAAGTAGTAGTTGTTACCTTTATACTTGGCAAAAACTATCCACTCGCCAGTAAGCTTATTTTGGTCTTGCCTCTCTTCTAGAGAACCAGAAACTAACCTTTTGGCGAACTCCTCATTCATTGCCTTTGTTACCACAGGGGAAACTTTGGGGTCGTAAACTTCGCGGACTAACTTTTCTAACTTACCATTCCGAGTTTGGTTCCACAGATTGTGGCCAATGAAACGTGCCGAAAAATAGTGTTTGTGCCAAAGTCCTTTCAAAGGCAATTTTCTAAACTCAGTTGCACTCTTAATGCCAGCTGAACGGTTGGGATCTTCATTGTCAGCAATTGCATCAAGGATTTCCTCGGGACAAATACCGAAGAATTTCTCGTGGAAATGTATATCCGCAATCAATGCTAATGAGTAGCGATCATTTGGTATATATCTCTCAATACCAATCCAGTTAGCGTATTCTTTAGCGTCGTTATACGAGAGATCGTATTCCTTTCGATCTGGACCTTTAGCTCTGAAATTGAGTTCCATGTAACCTCCTGATGGCTAACGCCCTGCTAAGGGGTGAGTAACGCAATACCGAAGCCGCCGCAAACCACCTTAATCACTAAATTCAACGCATAGTAAAAATGCCACGCGTTGCGAATCCCTCTTGAGCAGTTTGTTAGTTTGCAGACCCAGGGGGTTGATTTTACGTTATTTTAAACTTTGCGAACAATAAACTTTATGTGTTTTGATGCACTCAAGTCAGGCGTAGTCTCATAGCGGCTAGTCAATGAAACCACTTGGAACAAACAACGCCGCAGAAAACGAACTCACAACACCAAAAAGCGCTTTTGGAAAACCAATCTCACAATGCGGACTTTCAACAAAGCTACTGAAACCACATGAACTTACCACACCAGAGAAAACGCCATTTCAGCGAGTAAATCAGCTTTTGTACCAACAAACTCAACGAGCAGAGTTTCAGCAAAAAAGTTCGACTCAGTTAACCCCAAAGTCACCGCACTAAAGAACAAATCAACCATTGAAACGATGCCATTTGGATTTTCACCACGCTAGTTAACACTAAAATTGAAAGCCAATACGACAACTTAAACTTTGAGCTTTTACCACTAGATCTTGCGATATAGCTGCGTTTTTCCTCTTGCAAACTAACGCCGCATTAAGGGGTGAACAACGCCACCACCCTGCCTAAACCATTGTGCCGTAAACACTTAAGCTAATTCAAACCAAAACTGCCAAGCGTTGTGAATCCCTCTTGAATGCTTTGTTAGTTGCCAAACCTAAAGCTTTGATTTGAAGTTAATTACCGCTTTGCCAACACTTGCTTTACGTATGTTGGAAAACTCAAATCAGGCGCAGTTTCAAAGCGTTTGTCGCTGAAACCACTTGGAACACGCAACGCCGTAGAAAACGAACTAACAACACCAAAAAGACCTTTTGGAGAAACAATGCCACAAAGCTGACTTTCAACAAGTAAATCGGCTTCTGAAACGGCCAATCAAACTAGGAAAAGAACGAAGCTCAATTTCCGCGAACCAAGATCCCGAAGTTCGAAGTGCAAAATAGAGCAAAGCACACGTGCGATTAGACCTAAACATTCTGTTTTAGCTGCGTTTTCCTCGTTGGCAACTAACGCCGCATTAAGGTGTGAGCGACGCTTGGCTATACTTGAGCGAAGCGAAAATGCCAAGCGTTGCGAATCACTCTTAAATGCTTTGTTATGTTTAATTACCCACCGCAAGTTCGGATATCTTTGTTTTGCCATTAACTGAATCGACAAGTCTAATGTATTTACCTTGATGTGCAGTCCAGAAAGCGCACCCACCTTGAGTGTCTGTGCTAATTAATGATTTTAAAAACGACTTTTCGTCCTCGGTGTCAACTGCAACCTTCTTTCCTAGCAATATCGTTAAAAGAGTGTTTCCTGAACCAACCTCAACCGTTTCGTCTATTGCGAGCTTTCCTTCTTTGGTTATACAAAATGCGTAGTTCGTATTAATCTTGGCTTTGTCACCTACAACAAGATCATATACATAAACCTTCCCTGTCTTTTTTGAATAATCTTGAATATCTATATCCCACAACACTTCAGATTTGCATGTGAATGAAACAATCATTGGAACTAATAATGCTAAGATTTTCATTTTTACTCCTTGTTAAGATGAAACATAACGCCCTGCTAAGGGGTGAGCAACGCAATACCGAAGCTGCCGCATACCACCTTAATCACTTAAACCAACGCATAGTAAAAATGCCACGCGTTGCGAATCCCTCTTGAGCAGTTTGTTAGTTTGCAAACCCAAAGCGTTGATTTTACGTTATTTTAAGCTTTGCAAACAATAAGCCTTATGTGTTTTGATGCATTTAAGTCAGGCGTAGTCTCAAAGCGGCTACTCAATGAAACCACGTGGAACAAACAACGCCGCAGAAAACGAACTAACAACACCAAAAAGCGCTTTTGGAAAACCAATCTCACAATACGGGCTTTCAACAAAGCCACTGAAACCACATGAACTTACCACACCATAGAAAACGCCATTTCAGCGAGTAGATCGGCTTTTGCACCAACAAACTCAACGAGCAGAGTTTCAGCAAAAAAGTTCAACTCAGTTAACCCAAAAGTCGCCGCACCAAAGAACAAATCAACCCTTGAAACGATACCAATTTTGAGTTTACAGCACGCAAGTTAACACTGAAATTGAATGCCGATAAGACAATTTCGACTTTAAGCTTTTACCACTAGATCTTGCGATATAGGCGCGTTTTTCCTCTTGCAAACTAACGCCCTGTTAAGGGGTGAGCAACGCAATACCGAAGCCACTGCACACCACCTTAATCACTAAAATCAACACATAGTAAAAATGCCACGCGTTGCGAATCCCTCTTGAACAGTTTGTTATGCTCGTGCTCAAAGAAATTGAAGGACTAAACAAGCTATAAACGCTGGCAGACCAGCTATAAAGAAAACTAAACCTGTCTGGTAGTTCATTCGATAGTGCTCGCGTTCGTCTTTTTGAAAATCATGCCCTTCTACCATTCTGTAGACTTTGTCTGTTCTAGGGTCATCTAACCGAGTCGTCTTACTATGAATACCACCTTCCCACATTAGCTTAGCCAAAACCCATATGACGATGACAGCAAAGAAAAGAAAGTCGACCAACTGAGTCGTAGCAAAGAATGGAACAAACTGAGCTAGAGCGATAACAATAAGAGCCGCTGAGAGGTTAATTAGAAGCACTTTTTTGAATAAATCGAGCAAAATTCCCTCCTAGAGCATAACGCCCTGTTAAGGGGTGAGCAACGCAATACAGAAGCCGCCGCAAACCACCTTAAACACTAAAACCAACGCATAGTGAAAATGCCACGCGTTGCGAATCCCTCTTGAACAGTTTGTTAGGGCGCAGAGCCTATTGATACACGCTGACTTCTATTAAGTTCTTATCAAGATCCAAAAAATAGACAGATTGGATTGCACCAACAGCTCCTGATTTTTCGACTGGACCCTCTATGATTTTGACATTTTCTTTGACTAAATGGTTTACCACTGATGTCAACGGCCAATCTGAAATTAAGCAAACATCACCTGAACCAACATTAGCTACATTTCGCGGTTCTTGGCCAAGAAGCTGAAAGTTAATCTTTTGATTTCCGAACGTTACAGCCTTACGGCCATTGGCAAAAGTCACCTCTTCCATGCACAAAACCCGTTTATAAAAGTCCACTGATTTTTCTATGTCGGAGACTGTGAGAACAATATGATCTATGTGATGAATCATCATTTTACTCCTTGCGCCCTAACGCCCTGTTAAGGGGTGAGCAACGTAATACAAAAGCCGCCGCATACCACCTTAAACACTAAAATCAACGTATAGTAAAAATGCCACGCGTTGCGAATCCCTCTTGAACAGTTTGTTAACTGGATTTGCAAAGGCGGAGCGCTTGCTCTCCCGATTTTGCGATAATTACACGCTTATTTCTTGTAAGCGTCTTGAGTTTGTCCATTATTAGGGGTTTCGACTTTTTGGGATAGTCCCATAAAAATTTGATGAACTCGATATCAAACCTTTCACCGCAACCTTCAGCTAAATCAGGACGCTTACTACTTAATAATGTTCTCTTTAGTGCTCGATAGATACAGGTATATCGGTTTACATCTA
Source organism: Vibrio sp. 2-1-2a (assembly GCF_032648565.1). NCBI lineage: Bacteria > Pseudomonadati > Pseudomonadota > Gammaproteobacteria > Vibrionales > Vibrionaceae > Vibrio > Vibrio sp. 2-1-2a. Next base: position 6,587 of record NZ_WBOH01000020.1, on the reverse strand, counting down.
AGAATATTACTGTGTCACAAGCTTCAAACCTTATATCAAGGGTGCTCTGATAATTACCATCGATAATCCAACACTCGCTTTCACAAAGACCTTTTTGAATTTTGACCCAGTCATCTTTTGGAGTTTTAACCCAATTTGGTTTCCAATATAGCTGATCGAGATGATGAACAGGCAAATTCAACTCTTTACCTAATAGTGCCGAAAATGTGGATTTACCCGAACCGCCGGAACCAATGACCGCAATTCTTTTCATCGGACTTACCTCATCATCAATCCAGTTAACGCCGCATTAAGGTGTGAGCAACGCAACCACGAAACCTCACCATACCACCGTAAACACAAAACCCAACGATGGAATGAAAAATGCCATGCGTTGGGAATCACTCTTAAATGCTTTGTTAGCTTTGTTGTTCTATAGCCTCATTCAACCAATTTAACAGAACTCCATGAGAAAACTCGAAGAAGGTGTTAGCTGAGATTGGTAAGTCCTTTGATGACCAAGTCGCTCCTAAAGAGTGACTTGCTAACCCCAAAAGCCCTTTCTCTGCAGGTGGCATATCAGTTTCAGTTTGTGAGGGCGGCCTACACAGTGGGGCTGGGAATGGCACACCACCATGTAATGCGCTTGAGCGATAACCGTAAAGCATAGTTAAAATGCTTCTAAAGTTGGTTTTTGACCACTTAATTCGAGCCCAATCTCTAGGTCTTTTTCTAGGTTCTTCTGGCATATAATTTAGACAGAACTTAACAAACTTATTAGTCGCCCCTAAAGACTTTTCGATGTGCTGAGCAACCAAGTTACAAAGTTCTTCGCCACCTTGAGACTCCAACGCTAGGTATAGTTCTGGTTTACTCGCCTTTAATTTTTCCGATGGAAGATAATTAGACTTATCCCAAAAGTTAGCTGCAGTCTCTAATGCTGAGATCAGCATTAGCCATGCTAGTTCTGGTTCACTTTCTACCATCCAGAGTGAATCTTGATACATTCTTGCACAGCGTATTAAAGCAACATAATGCTCTTCGCTAAGTTTATGTAAATTGCCAAAAGGAAAGGCATTAGTAATATTTACTGTTTTGATAGCCGATGGGACTATCGGCTTAGCAATTCTAGACGAGAAGTTAGGAGGCAATCTATCAGGAGAGCGTGGTGTACCAAGCGGATCTGAATTAAAACCACCGTACTCTCTTACTACTCCTCCAGCTTTCACTCGAATGCCTAATATTAATGACATCAAAGCTGCAATTTCATCTGGAGCCCAACCACCATGATATGATGAGCTATCGGTGTCTAAGTCATAGCTGCGCTCAGTGGTAAGGAACCACTCAACTCTTAACATCATTGCTTCTACAATTTCGCCGCTATTTCTGTACCATGGAATTAAGTTTAAAACATCATATGGCACTGACTCTTCTCTAAATTCACCAGTAATATAACTATCAGTAAATAAAGGAACCTCAAAAGTAGAATGTGGTTTTACGTCGCTTTCACGACTTAAACTCAGATTCCAATACGATTGAATACCACCTGTTTTATTCAATTCTGACTCCGATATTGATAAATAAAGCTAACGCCCTGCTAAGGGGTGAACAACGCAATACCGATGCCGCCGCAAACCACCTTAATCACTAAAATCAACGCATAGTAAAAATGCCACGCGTTGTGAATCCCTCTTAAGCAGCTTGTTAGTACACTGCCCTTAAAGCCTTTTGCACACGCCAAGATACTGAAATATAGCACGAAAATTGTGGCTAAAAACACCGAAGCGAAACGGATAACTGCCAGACTAAAAACCAATATAAAGACGCGAGTTGGCTAGAAGAAAAATATGCCAAACTGCCCTTTTTAACCGTTTTCAAATTAGCAAAGGATTCGGTCTTCAGACTTTAACAGCAGCGCCAAAGAAACGCAGTTTTTGCTAAATATTTCCCAATACCAAAGAAGCCGCACCAGAGAAATAGCCCAAAAGTTAGAAGCCGTAAACGTTGAGGTTAAAGCGAAAACTTAGCATCTAGTGCCACCGGAGCGAACGTGAAAGGCAGATTTGATCAGGTGTAAAGCTAAGAAAAGAAACCAATAGACACCAGAACTTTTGACCTCTTATGCCGACCCAGTACTAACGCCGCGTTAAGGGGTGAACAACGCAATGCCACCTAACTTAAACCATTGTGCCATAAACACAAAAGCTAAACTTTGAACCGAAACTGCCAAGCGTTGAGAATCCCTCTTAAACGCTTTGTTAGTAGGTCAACTCCAAGAGAGCACCTGTACTTGTTGCCACCTAGCCTTATAGCCAGCAGTCATTTTGTTGTAATTAGCTTCTGTCATTGCCTTTTTGTTTGGTTTGATCAACATATTAAATGCGTCCTCTAACCCATAGGGGGCGAACAGTTTAATATTACCTGAGCTATCTAGAGTGAACCCAATAGCAAAGGCAGAAAGCCAAGACTCGATACCTTGTTCAACACGCTCATATGCCTGAATGGAACAACCAAACCTCTTAGAGTAGCGCTCATGTATGATTGCTTGGTTTTTTACATCAACTTCGACACTATGACTTAACCGTGAACTAATACGATTTTTGAATTCATCTTCAGTGACATGACTAGAGCTGTCGAAATAGACGACATCAAAGTCTTTAACTTGAGCAAGAAGCGATTTACTTTCAATACTGTTCCAGATGATTTGAGTAATAGCGCCACCTGCGATATAGAAGTTTGGAAGCCCTACTTCCCGACACACTTCAGCTGTTTCTATTAACTCAGGAACTTGCTGAATTAGATGCTTGAGTTTTTGTTTATTCATCCTGACCTACTAACGCCCTGTTAAGGTGTGAGCAGCGCAATACCGATGCTTCCGCATACCACCTTAAACACTAAACGCAACGCATAGTAAAAATGCCAAGCGTTGCGAATCACTCTTAAACAGATTGTTATAGCGCTGCTCACCACGATTGCATATTAGTTCTAGCTTCGAGGTAATGCATTATAACGGAATCAGCGCAATCTAACTCTTCACTGATATCATTTATCATTTGCCCAAGATGACGGAGATTTATGTAAAAGATCCCGTCAGTCGACCCCTTGCCGCTCCGATCAGTTGAATACCTAAAACTCATTGAGTCAGAGTCTGCTTTCGCCAATTCATTAACAACGTGCTCTACTTGGGCAAACTTCTTATCAATATTAGATTCGAAGACTTTACGTAAAATCCCTTTGACCGTTTTCCAAAGCTCATCGATTTTATGGTGTTTCGGATAACCACCATCTTGGTCTAAAAGCTGTCGACCGTTGCTAACAATATTTTTTAGAAGTAGCTCAATATGCTGCCTATATAAAAATACTATCGGATAAACCAAATAATCTTGGTCTCTGCCCGTATCATTTACCTGTAGCACCAACGAATCCGCAGCTAATTTATATCCATTGATATAGCCATGTGACATATCTGGATGAAAGTTCAAACAGGCATTATTATGCCAATCACTATCCGATTTGAACAAGGGTTCAAACTCTTGTTTAGCCATAGAAACCTCCTGCGCTATAACGCCGCATTAAGGGGTGAACAACGCCACCACCTGACCTAAACCATTGTGCCGTAAACACTTAAGCTAATTCAAACCAAAACTGCCAAGCGTTGTGAATCCCTCTTGAATGCTTTGTTAGTTGCCAAACCTAAAGCTTTGATTTGAAGTTAGTTACCGCTTTGCCAACACTTGCTTTACGTATGTTGGGAAACTCAAATCAGGTGTAGTTTCAAAACGTTTGTCACTGAAACCACTTGGAACACGCAACGCCGTAGAAAACGAACTGACAACATCAAAAGACCTTTTGGAGAAACAATGCCACAAAGCTGACTTTCAACAAGTAAATCGGCTTCTGAAACGGCAAACCAAACTAAGAAAAGATCGAAGCTCAATTCCGCGAGCCATGAGCCCGAAGTTCAAAGTGCAGAATCGAGCAAAGCACACGAACGATTAGACCTAAACACTCTGTTTTAGCTGCGATTTTCTCGTTGGCAACTAACGCCTTGTTAAGGTGTGAGGCACGCAATACCTAAGTCTCCGCATACCACATTAACCACTAAAACCAACGCATAGTAAAAATGCCACGCGTGCCGAATCACTCTTGAACAATTTGTTATGCGCGTTCTCCACGATTGAACGCAACTACAGTAGCGCGTAATTTAGTCAGCTTTAACTCTGTAAGTAACACTGTAACAAAAGACGATATAGAAACGGAGATAAGTGCAATATTTATCAAAGCATTACCACTAAACTCATAAATACCTGACAGACCAATAAATAGCAAAAGACAGGCAATTATCGATAGAATCGAATCATTAGTTTTCACTTTATACTCATCAGCAGGTATATCTTTTATTATCGAAACCGGATTTGAAAGCCCGTCAAGCCGAACTGCAATTTTTCCTTTTTTAATTTTGACTTTTAGGCCAGAACTTCTTAACGAATTAGCTAAATCTTCCATGATTGATTATCTCCATTTCTGCGAGCGCATAACGCCGCGTTAAGGCGTGACGTAATGCGTGCCAAACTTGAGTGAAGCGAAACTGGCACGCGTTGCGGAATCGCTCTTGAACGCTTTGTTAGGCGATTTTTTCTTCGATGCTAAGGGCTATTTTTAACAACTTTTCGTTGAACTCTTTGTTGTCGATTGAATAATGCGCTCTCCTATGACACGTAGGGCATAGAGCGATAACATTTTCCGGGCAATCAGCACCACCGTCGGCAAGCCTGGTTAAATGATGGACTTCTAGGTAAGGTCCCGTCTTAGTTTCAAAGGGCGACTTACTTTTGCAACCTTCACAAACCCCATTTGCACGCTTTTTAGCATATAACTTTATAGCTTCACTACGATAACGGATATGAGCAACTTGTTCTATAACATCCACATTACTCGGGGTCACTGCGGTAGCAATATCGCGTAATTGCTTAAGTGATTTACTTTTGGTTGGTTTTGTTAAGTAAGGAGCCCTTCCATTTACCACGCCTGGTAGCCTTGACTGTGGAAGTACGTCCAAGTGAAAAATGAAAGCATCTCGAAGCTGACCATTTTTGTCAGGTCGCTGCTCGATGTGGTGTTCAATGTAACTACATACTCCAACGAAACGCACAAAACCTTTTGTCGTCGACTCAAACAACAAGATTTCTTTTTTATTTTTCTGGTGTTCGAAGATTGCCAAATTACCTTTGACCATCTGCATATCACCTTCTTGGCCTTCGCCTGTATACCTAAACGTACCATCAGGGCCAAAACCATCAGAATAGCCGAACTCTTCACCAGCATCGCTGGTAAATATAAATACATAAGGATGATTAGCTGGCGTAGCAATACCACCATACTGTTGCCCTTTGTATACTCCGTGAATATCAGAGCGACGGTTATAGATTTTACCAGCTTCGAACAATGAACTCTCCTAATCGCCTAACGCCCTGTTAAGGGGTGAGCAACGCAATACCAAAGCCACCGCATACCACCTTAACCACTAAATTCAACGCATAGTAAAAATGCCACGCGTTGCGAATCCCTCTTGAACAGTTTGTTAGGTTTTGGGCTTATTCTCCCAATGACCCCCAATCTGTTAGATTTAATTGTTTGCGCCTAATGTAGTAGAAGGTTGCCATAACTAAACCAAACAATGCGCCAGTAAGTAACGAGATATAAACCGCTTCTAAAACTGGTTTGCCTAGCTCGTCCCACACAAGAAACCATTGGAAGATTCCCCAAACAGGAGCAAAGAAAGCCACACAAAGCATAACGTTTGCAAAAAAGCTTTGATAGTAAGACGGCGGAAAACACAGTCCGAGTTTACGTAACAACTTTACAAGTGGAGGATTGTAGTTCGACTTCCAAACACCTTTGTCACTTAATTCTTTGTGTGCAAGTTGTAGCTTCGTTTCATAATCCATGACCCAAAATCCTCGAATTCGATGTTTCCCGCGGAGAAACCTAACGCCGCATTAAGGGGTGAACAACGCAAACCACCCAACCTAAACCATTGTGCCGTAAACACTAAAGTTAACTCAAACCAAAACTGGCAAGCGTTGTGAATCCCTCTTGAATGCTTTGTTAGTTGCCAAACCTAAAGCTTTGATTTGAAGCCAATGACTGCTTTGCCAACTATGTTTTTATGTGTTTTGAAAAACTAAAATCAGGCGTAGTTTAAAAGCGACTGTCACTGAAACCACTTGGAACTCAAAGCGCCGCAGAAAACAAACCAACAACACCAAAAAGCTCTTTTAGACAGACAATGTCACCGAGCTGACTTTCAACAAATAAATCGGTTTCTGAAAAAGAAAATCCAACCACAAAAGAAACCTGAGAACGATTTTCACAGACCCGAACGATTTAAAATTGAAGTACGAAACCCCACCAAAAACACACTGACTTTAACTCTAAACATTCTGTTTAAGCTGTGTTTTCCTCGTTGGCAACTAACGCGCAGTTAAGGTGTGAGAGACGCACATGCACCCTAACCTAAAATAAACTCTGATAAATCCGTGCCTATTTGGGCACTATAACCCCAATGCGTTTCGAATCGCCTTGAACGTCTTGTTATTCCGCAACTA
>NZ_WBOH01000019.1:0-21903 GCF_032648565.1 Vibrio sp. 2-1-2a | reverse complement strand
TTTCTGATATTTGCTTGTCGCCAGCCAACTCTGAAACACGCTCAGCGTCAGACATAGAAAATGGTCTTAATATTAGTCTCTCACTTTCAATTGCTTGCTGCATAATTTCCCTATTCACATAACGCCCGCTTAAGTGGTGAGCAACGCAATACGATGCTTCCGCACACCACCTAAATCACTAAATTTAACGCAAACCACAAATGCCACGCGTTGCGAATCCGTCTTGAAGCGTTTGTTATGTGTATAACGCGAAACCTTCGTCTACCAAACATAAAGCTTGAAATACACAAGAAAGATTGCCATTACAACAAGACCACTCCAAGCAAGAAAAACCAGTGCTTTTTCTTCTGCTGACGCTTCATCCATGTCCGGCAACATGGCAAAAAAATAACACCCTATTGGAAACAACTCAAATGCTCGACCTGCATATTGATTTGCCATTCCCAAAAATGGCGGAACAAATACATACAAGGTTGCGTACGCGAGCATAAATGCGGTTAACAACACCCTATTTATGCCAACATAATCATTTTGATAACAGCGGTATATGAAGTAAAAGCCTGCCAATATTGATATATAAAGAAACACTCTTCACCTCAAAAAATACATAACGCCCTGTTAAGGTGTGAGCAACGCAATACCAAAGCCGCCGCATACCACCTTAAACACTAAACGCAACGCATAGTGAAAATGCCAAGCGTTGCGAATCACTCTTAAACAGTTTGTTATGCGTCTTTAAAATTTGCCTTGTTTTGTACCTGCAACTCCGCAACAGGCTTAGCTCTTCGATATAACGCAAGCAACATTTTAAGCTGAACTAGCTCATCACCTTTGGACAGCTGGTGTAGCGCTTTGACTTGCTTTGGAGTTAACTTGAATGTTTCATGTAAGTCTACAACCGACTCTTTAACAAAAGTGATTTCGTCTCTCAGTTGTTTTGCTTCCAAATCCTTGATCTTTAGCTGAGTGAGTTTTCGCTTTTGATACTGAGAATAAATGACATGATATGTACCTGCTGCACTTGTAATTGCACCAGCAAGAGCACTAACGATGATGCCAATATCTTTGGCTACTTCAGTTAAAAGTGTTAATTCAATATAACCTGGTGAAGCATATTGAATCCGTTTCACCACAGGTTGATCCTCATGGCTAACAAACTTTCCTACGATGCTGAAAAAGCCAACAACGCTTCCACCCCCAAGCCAAGGCATCCGCTCAAACTCTAGGTTGGAAAACTTTCCTTCATCAATTGCTCGCAACGCATGGAAAAAGCCATAGAGCTGCTGGTACTCCTTAGTAAGAATTGTAAAGTCTTCTAGTTTCCAACGTTCATCCAACAATATTGTTGATTGACCTTTATTCATAAATTACCTCTGGACGCATAACGCCCAATTAACGTGTGAGCAGCGCAGAGACTAAACTTAACCACTGCACCGTAAACACTAAACTCAACCCAAAGTGAGAGCGCCAAGCGTTGCGAATCACTGTTGAATTGTTTGTTATGTTTTACCACAAGTTACTGACTTAATTGAGAAAGAACTGCTATTTCAAGCCAGTTTTCTGAACCAAACCACAAGGCAAGAACCAACTTGGCCGTCAAAGGCGACCAACCTTAAACGTGTAATTCCACTTCCTGCCCAATAAGGCAACCCGACCGAGGCACAACGAGCGCCCTATCTTTCCAACCAAAGCGCAAAACAACGATTAATTGCCGAGACAACTGCCAAACCGAAATGCTAATTGGCGAAGAACCTAAAAGCGACTTTGAACCAGTTAAACAAGAAACCGACCGCCACGACCTGACAATGAAGCAACCCACGAACATTGGCATGTTTTACAGCTAGAGTGATTCAAGAACTTAGATCGATAATGCGGATTTGCTGAGACTACTAGGGACTAATTGCCAGAGGAACAAAGAACTAGAGCCTAAGAACTTTAAGCCTTTGAATTTCAAGTAAACATAACGCCCAATTAAGGTGTGAAGCACGTAATGACTAAGCCGCTGCATGGCACTTCAACACCAAAAACCAACGCATGCCAAAAATGCCACGCGTGCTGAATCACTCTTAAATTGTTTGTTATACGTAATTGCCCTTCCATGGCTATGGTGCCTAAATCGACATCAAAATCATATTAAAGAACAGCGGTAAACAAATCGCTAAATTAGCCATATCAGTGCTTGATATACTTTTCAATTTTGTTACGACCAAGACCATAACCCAGACCGTAACAGCAGCAAGAAATAAATCATTATCTAAGTCACTGTAATAATCAAACTTATCAAGTGAAGATAAAAGATCAGCCTCTTTCGTTTCCACCGCGTTTCTAAGCACATCATTCGCAATTGAACGATAATATTTCGAGAAACTCAGGAGAGTCAATTGAACCAATGTGGCTACTATTAAAAATATCTTCATACTCTCATTACGTATAACGCCCTGTTAAGGAGATAATACGTGGGAATAATATCATTTATTATCAACAAGTTATAGCAATCATGAAACGAAAAACAAATTATAATGTAGCAATTGTGTAGCAATATTTCATTTAAACTCAAAGTAGGGTAAAAAATTTCCCTACTTTGAGCTCCCAAAAAACTATTCTATAGAAATAGCTCCTTGACCGTCCCCCTCTTTAAGAAGTATCACTTTTAGGTTCTCTATTGCTCTCGAACAGATTACATATAGGAGATTCCTTGTATTTTCTAAATCTGCTTCATGCTTCTCGTGTAATCCAGACGAGAGGAGCCTACTGAATTTATTCTTCTCAGGCTTATTTTTTAGATCTTTTCCAAACTTATCGTCGATAACTGCAAGGACATTATCGAACTCTAAACCTTTCGAGCCATGACATGTTATGTAGTTGACTTTGCTATCAATCTCAATTCCTGAAACAAAACGAATCCAGTTAAATACTTCTTTCAAGTCCATGGATAAAAGAGCTTTAACATTATCTCGTAATCTATCACTAGGAGAACTAGAGATTGAACTGCATAAGTATGTAATTAAATCGTCGATTGAACCTATATCTCTTTTATCTCTTTTGTTATTCATCCATCCTTTCGATAAATCGGAGTATAAACTCGTTAAACTCGTATTCTCAAAAGTCTGTACAAGCAAGTCTGACAAAGCGTCACATAATGATACATAATCCTTATCTCGGATATAATCCAAGCAAGTCGCCACCTCATCCAATGAATGATTATCTAAAGACTCATCACTGAAAACATCGGAGAGAGGAGCCGAACTATCATAATTTATCTTAAATAAAGGTTCTGCTATATTTAGGACTAACAGTGGAAATATACCTAACTTATTAACATCCTTATTTAAGACTTCATCATTTATTTGGTTATAGGAAAGATAACTCGACTTATCACTGTATATTGCACTATATAAGTCATACAGATTACCAAATCCACACAGCTGAGCTATAGTTTTATTTCGCAAAACCATACAGGTCAACTTATTGTCCTCTGTTATCCCCCAACTTGTTTTAACCTGTTCAATTTCATTATAAATAAAAGGAATTTCATCTAAACTATCTTTGCCATAGTATGATAAAGATACATCACCATTAATATTGCTATTAAATGGCTCCTGATGTATTTCTTGGTGATTCCCTCGTATTTTATTTATAATATCCACGACATTTTGACAAGAACGCCTATTGATATCTTTATGTATAATATCAATTTCATTGTTAATAGAATTATAAGATTCGTTATTAGAGTATATAGATTGAACTGGATCCCCAAATAAACCAACAAAAAATGGCATGTTATTGTCCTTTCCATAAGAAATTAACATATCCATAATTTTTATCACCTGAGAGTGAGTATCTTGATATTCATCAATATAGATCTGTGGTAACGTATCGATGATAACTCTTAGAAGCAGTGAATACTCTTTTACCATACTTAATGAATATTGTATTAGAGTATCATGACCAATCAAATTCTTGTGAAGAATTTCTCTGCTTCCTTTCTCATTATAGGAAATATAAGAATAATCAGGATGATCAATATCAATCATTCTAGTGCAATATTTCAATCTAGAAATCTTGATTATATTTCTCATTATTTTTTCCACATCCCCTCTAGAGGACTGTATTTTAGATAGAAGTTCACTACCTATAACACCTTCAAGCTCACTCCAAAATTTAGAAGCTCCTTCAGCCCTAAAACAATTGTAGATGTCATCAATTCTATCCACTACAATTGTTTCAAGATCTAAGGTTTCTTCATAGTTTAAAGCTCTAATTTTTTTGAACGCATTTTTCTTTCCGAATTCATCACAAACATATAGCTCGTAGTGCAACTTATTAATTATATTAATAATATTTTTTCTATGCACTTTAATTAGCTCTACTTGATATGACTCTATAATATCCCACAAAAATGAGTGTATAGTACTAACATCTATATAATTACTATTATATAGACGCTCTATTATTTCGTCTTTTGCAGCATTAGTATATGTAATACACGCTAGATGACTACCATTTTTGTCAAAATCATGCATATTTTTTTTAATGCTATATTTTAGAGTTTCAACAAGAGCGTATGTTTTTCCTGATCCGGCTCCAGCAAGAAAGTAAAATGATTTTTTTTCATCCAACTGGTCAAAGATTAGTTGTTGGATTTTCGCCTCTTTTTCTAACAGAACTCTATCAACCATGACTAGACTCCCTCTGGCTGGCCATCAAGCCTTAATGATAACCATTGGAGACCATCATTTATATAAGAAGGCAATACTGGTAGCGAAGTCGAGTCCTCATTAACAACAAGCTCATATATTATATTATTAGCAAACTTTGATTTTGCAGAAGAGAGCTCCTTTTGTATTCTGAAAGAGTTATGTGCTAAATCTAAATACTCACATGTATCTTCAAGAACAACATCAGAATAAACAGAAGGTACAGTACTATTTATAACACCTCTGAATATTTCGTTGTCATAGTTTTCGAGAACTAAAGCTTCTTCTAAGCTAGTCGCATAGTAAGCCGCTGTATGTTCTTCGTCTAATTTTATTTTTACTGGATCTTTCTGAAATACCACCTTAATATTACTGCTCTCATAATAATGGTTATAGTCTTTAACTTTGCTAGAGTCATAATAATATGACAGAGTTTTGTTTGTTGACATTCTACTGTCTAATATTTCTGTCATTTGAGGATATATATTCCAACTAACAAGATTACCATCTTTCGTTTCAGCCGATTGAGTTAATTCTTCCTTACTTCTCTTAAAGTCAATATCAGTTATAATCAAAGAAGGAATTTTAAGCTGTTTCATAAGCTTGTCATAAACTTTAGCATGTGCACCATCAACTCTAAAAACAGAAATTAGTTTTTTTGATAACTTCTCATCTCTTTCAATATAAAAATTTAAAAGCCTTTCTTCAGTAATACCTTCCACAAAAACAACACCATCCGCGAAAAAAAGTTCTGGGACTTGGTGTTTTATGTGCTTCTTAACAAAATAAAATTCATCTTTATTTCCTGACTTAATACTAATATCCTCGTCCTTAATAGAAATACTTTCACAAAAACTTTTATGTGGATAGATGTAATTTATATTATCAAGACTACTACTTGAATGGATTTTACTATTTAATATATGTGAAGAGTGAGTTGTTATTAATAACTGACTCTTTATTTTTTCCCCTTCGCCTATAATTTTTCTAACAGCATTATCAATGTGACGAATAAAATTCACCTGCATTTGAGGATGCATAAACGTTTCGGGTTCTTCTATGCAGATCAACCTAACTTTTGTGGTTTTTTCTCCGCTTGGGTTTCGTTCTATATAGTCAATAATTTCGCTTACGATACTAATCAAGTTTGCATATCCCAATCCAAACTGACCTTCTGGAACTAGGAAACCTGCATCCTTATGTTCGTATGTAATTAAGCCATCCATTAATTTGTCGAATGTCAGGTCTGCCCTAAGATCTATCCCTAGACTATCGGTACCTACAATACCTTGTAATACGTTTTGAATGACAGACTCATGAGTCTCTCTGATATTTGTAGTAATTCCATTATTATTATTTTCTATTAAATTATTTACCTCTTCAAAATCATTCTTATCAGTTTGATATTTATATTTTATTATTTTATTGAATGCTTTGGACAAGAGTCTATTATCATGAATATTATTAGCCGCAGATATTACTTTCAACTCAATAAGACTAGAGATATTTATTGACTTTGCAACTCCTTCATCTGACCTTACAAATTTTTCAAATTTAAACTCTGAAATCAGATCCAACAATTTTCTAAACTTAAAACTCCTGTCCTTAGTAAGAAATTTATCTAAAAGTTCTTTGACATCTTCTTCAAACTTTATCTTATTATTTAATTGAAAATCTACTACCAAAGAAAATTCACTAACACTATCTACATCTTTATTTTTATTTGTAGTTTGACCTAGTGATATTGCTTTTTTAGAGTTTACTAAGGATGCTTCTTTCGGGTTTGTTATAAATGTTATTTTAAAACTAATATTAGGAAATCGATTAAACCTTCCTTCTAGGTAGTCATTGAGTAAGCCATCAATATATGAGTAGTTAAAATCGTGACCATTGATCTTTCCTTGCTCTGAAACAACCATATTTAAGGCTTGAGTAACCGTCGTTTTTCCCGAGTTATTTTTACCAACAACCAGTGTAGTAGAAGATGAAATCATTGACTCATCGTCGGTTTTACTAGTTGGCTCAACAAACGTTATTGTATTAGATTTATCTCTAAATTTTCTAAAGTTGGTGATTTCTAAACTTTTGATATGCATGTTATAGCCTCATTCTGAATGCACCAACATGATAATCAACTAGTAACCTAAATACACGGATTGATATAAAAAAGAGAATAACACTAACCACTTAGGATAACTAAAAATTAAAACCCATTTAAAATCAAAAACTTAAAATAAATCACTAGCACATCGGATAATCACCCAGAAGATAGCTACGCCTAGTTAGTTTTAGAAGAACGTCGGTAAACTCCTATTAAGTCAGAACATAATGTTTTAAATTATCGATTATTCAAGACTGTAATAAGCCTTCTATAGAACGGATCAGTGGCAGGGTCGTAGGAGTCAGAACCACCCCAATAGTAGTTTCCGAGTACCATTTTTACGTTGTCATAGTGGTGTCGTAATGTGCTTGACCGTCTTTTAGGTGTTGTGCCCAACGCCGCTTGAATCTGAGTTTTCCAAGGGTGATTACTCCCCATGATGTTTTCATTTCTCGCAATAAGCTTGGTAATGAAGTGCTCACCGACCAATCTATCGGATTTCAACAAATTACAGTCACCATGAGCCAACACCAAGTTCCAGATTTCATCATGATTGACTACCTGTCTTGGTAATACATGATCGACGTGAATGTCACTGTCCATTACTTCGCCACAGTAGAAACAGGTATTCCCTTGATAACCTGACAAAAATGGGATGTTGTTCGTTAAAGCTTTTCGCTCATATCCATCTCTTAGATAAATTTCACGGATGTCATTGGCAAGCTTAAAGTCGGTTTGGTTAATACTGAATGCGCCCTCTAGCAGTCCCCAACGTGCGCTAATTTCATTATCTAACGTATCTATCTGAGTGGATGTTAAACCGAGCAATGAGTCCTTGAGAACGAGCCTATTCCCCATATCTATTTCGTAGAAATGGTTGGCTACAATACTCTTGTCTGTGCCTATAGTTTGAAATCGTGGAACGACGTCCTCAAAAGCAGTTTCCCCCACTTTTTGAATAGCTTCATTACGACTTAACGCCCCTAACTGATATTCCTTAACAATACGTTCCATCTTAGTAAGACGGTTGGGGTTACCCTGTTGTGGCATTGGATTGTTTGTAAGACGGTTCAAATAGGCATCAAAATAGAGTTGTGATAAGTCTCCCCAATTAATCTCATTTTTCTGGTTTCTTGAAGCGATAAGAAGTGTCTGAGCAAGTCCCATCTTGTACGTGGCGGCATTTAAACCAAACAGTACAATGCCTTTAAAGAAATCTTCGTCGGTAAAGTTCATGCGCTTTCCTTTAGCAAAATTGCATTTAACCACTTTTCACTTTCTCGACCTTCTCGTAAATCACCCGTTTGCCAAGTCGTTTTGATGATTAAAGGGGTATTGCTTAGCACGCTTTTAAGTAACGATTCATCTAAGTTAGTGAACTTTCGTCCGTTGCGCTCGACTTCATCATTGCCATATTTAAAGGAGCAATAAAATACGCCATTGTTCTTCAGAGATTTTGATAAGTTAAGAAACGAATGAGGAAGTTCATCAAACGGCACATGAAGCAATGAAGCACACGCCCATATCGCGTCAAAGCGTTTCTCAGATTCAAAATCCTGAAAAGTGGCAATTTGAACGGGTTGTTCAATGAGTTCCTCTGCTAGTTTTGCCAATACCGCACTAGCGTCTATTGCATGAACTTGAAAGCCCAACTCTTTAAATGCTTTTGAGTCACGCCCTGACCCACAACCAGCATCGAGAATATTGCCACCTTTTTGAACCAAAGGCAGAAACTCACGATAAAGACTATCCATTTCGACGTGGACTGTGCTATCGAAAAACTCTTGTGCATGCTGGTTGTAGTAGCTCATAGATTATCTTTTTATACAAAACTAGTTATCGCACGATATGTTATCTCACGTTTCGATACTTCGCTAACAAATGAAACGAGATTGCTTAAACATTAAGCTCTAGCTTTATGACTTTTTTTATCGCACCTATGTGAAATATGCCCTGACCATAGTAATGCTGTAAACAATCGGCACAGATAAGATTATCGACATAGTTAGCGACCCTGAACTTGCAACGAACACAAGACTCGACTGCTGGACGTTTCGTGACTGCACTCATAACTCGTTCAGCCTTTTTCTTTCTTGGTTTTTTATATGGTCGGTGACGGATTTGGGGAATAACCGTAACATCAACAATAGGTTCAGGTGGCTGTGCGTTTGATTCTTCAATCATAGCATTGAGTGTCGCTGTTAGTTCTCGTTCTCGACTAACGAAGCGGGCATGGCTCAGCCAACGCCGACATCCGTCTTCAAATACATATGCTAGTGCCAATTCTTTAAACGAGTCATATTTTTGGTTTTTGAATTCATGATAAAGCTGTTTAAGTGGCTCTAGGTTAATCTCTAAGATAGAGAGCTTTCCTCTCTTATCTGGACTGTAACTTGGACGACCTTGATAACTAAAATGTATACCGATAACGTATCCATTTATACGGCAGAGAACATCAACTTCACTATAGGGTGCGCTAGGCTCAACCTCAAATTCCTCAAAGGTCAACGTTCGCTCTTGAGTTACATAGCCTGTGACAATCCGAGTCCGGTCATATTTATCCTTTTCAGACAGCTCTATCTTCCATTCTGGTGAGCTGATATCAAAGGTTGTTAGCTCTCTAAGCGACTGTTTAATGACGAGTCTTGCCACCACACAAAAAGAGTAATCGCACTCTATTTTCTCATCTTGGTCTTCTTGTGCTTTTTTGTCGTGAGCAAAGTGATGCGCCATCTTTTCAGGGTCACCTTTCTTGGCAACGAGCACTTGCTTACAGCTAGGACAAATACAGCCACAAGCCCTGCCGCGCTCTACTTCGCTAACATCATAATACTTGCCATCTTTTAACCCGAAAGGGATCAACATAATAGCCTCAATAATAGGGTCACAGTGTCATCGATGATTTTTGCGCCAAGCAATATTTCTATCAAGCTGTGGTCGTTACAAATGGGAAACTAGACGCATAAAAACGAAACATCTTTATCTGATTACATACTGAGAGTGGTGCGTCACTTTCTGAAAGTGAAACAACTTACCCCACCTACCTCACTTAATATCAATTCAAGTGGAGTAAGTGGGGTAAGTTTAAGTACTTAGCAAAATGACGTTTGAGGACGAACTGTAGGGAAACAGTAGCGGTTTGAGCCATTGAGCATTTTCTTTTCTAACTTACCGTCTTTAGTCAGTTGGTTGAGCGCTTTGCCAATCACATTTCCTTTTGATGTATCAGCGTTGATAACTTCACATATCTGTTTGGTTGATAACCATTCTCTCGCTTTACCTGTACATTCTTCTAGGTGGTCGTTTAGCAAGTTATACCAGTTGCCTTTATCTACATATTTGGATGACTCTTGCGACACTTGCGCTTGAATGTCAGACGACAACATCCAAGGATGGTGTTCAACCATAAATTTGTGTTTCACCTCTAACCAGAATTGGCGCAGATTCTCTGGTTGGTTCAGCGTTAACTCACCCGTTGCTTTGTACTCCCAACCCAATATGTTATTAAGCGTATCCATGTCCGTTTCGCCCACCAGCTCAATGACGGCGTAGCGGGTATTTCCGGTTTCGTCTTTTAGAAAGTCCGTGCCGTTTACCGTCGCAATGAGGTTGGTTTGTCGGTCTTTCTTAATGTCATTACGTGCATAAGGAGGACGCACCGTATCGCAAGCTCTTGTCACGAACGCTTTCAACGCCCCTTGGCAGTTTTTGGTTGAGCGTTCTAGTTCACCCAATTCCACTATCCATGAGCGAATAACGGTCAGCACACTGTCTTTGTTATCAGGGTTGAGCTCTGCCCCTTCAAGAAACGCACTTGGCATCACATTGGCAATTCGTTCAACGAACGCGGTCTTTTTAAAGGATTGCTCACCTTGTAAAACAGGCACGAGCTTGGATTTAAAGCTACCCACAAAAAGACATGCTACACAGCCCACCAGCCAGTGTAGCAACACAATGTTAGAGAGCGCGGGATTCTTAGTCTCTAAGCAATTAAGCACTGCTTCCACGCGGGGCTTTCTATCCCACTCGCCATCAAGCCAATCAGCGATTGGATGGTAACTACTTTCATGTGCCACGGCGTTAAAGTGGTCATCAATCGCGGATTTGGGCAATGTGTAAATTGACGCCAACGATACAAGCTCACTTCTGACGATATCAGGCGAACCCATACAAACTTTGCCTTTGAATATATCTGGCTCTAACGTCATTTTGTTGAGCTTGGCTTGGTAGCCCGTACTCTTCAGTAATGCTTTCAAGTTATCGGCCGTGTTCAATACGATTTGTTGGCCGGACTCCTTGTATCTGACATGGGGAAATTCTGGTGCATTGCCATCGTTAGGCATGGAAGCCCTCCCCTTGCAGCAAGTGGTCACGTTTGACATGACTATCTAACCACTGGTCTAAGTCTTCTTTGAGATAACGGACTGCACGACCAATTTTAATGAAAGGAGGCGCAGCAGTTCGGTTCTTGCGCTGCCCTTCCATACGAGCTTGGCGTAAAAATGAACGGCTCATACCAATGTAAAGCGCCGTTTCTTGTTCTGTGTATACACGTTTATCAAGTGTGGTTTGAGTCATGTTGTTGTTCCCTCTTGTTCATTGAGGTTTCAACTTAACGACCACAAACGTCATATGACGTTATCAACGACGATGACGACGACGTTTTATTTTGACGGCCTAATTTGCCTCCTTACGTCGACCAATACATTCTTTCTGAATGAGTCATAAGACATGGTGTTTTCATTATCCCCACGACCAAACCACGTCACCGAGTCCTGAGTAATACTTTCAATCAACGCATCAACATCAAATTGACGGTTAAACTCGTTCGCTCTCACGTCCTGCCTTATCATGTTCCAAACCTTATCCGCTCTGGCTTGAGGGTTGAGTGTTAATACTCGATGAGCAATTTGTGCAATGGGGTGGATTGGCATCGGTTGGATAACCGAATCCAACCCGAGTTCAGTAGGCGCATTAACCGACTCAATACACTGACCAGCAGTCTGGCTAACCGTTGAGCCTAGTGTTGCCTTAACCGTATCAACCGCTTGGCAACCACGATTCAATAGTACTGCTTTACCAAAAACATCAATGACCTGTTCCATATCAACGCGTATTTGACTGGGTTTAACCGTTAACGCATCGGTTGAAAGGCGTTGACCGCGTTGACTTGGGTAGTGTTCAGCAAGTTGATGCGTTACGTCATTAGAGAAAATGGCGGATGCTTTAGTAATGAACTCACCAACCACGCTCTCTGTGGTTGGTGAGGCATTAACCGCGGCATAAGCAACAAACGCTTTATTCGGTTGGGAGAGTGCATTAGGTGTGTATTTAAAGTGCGCTTGTAATACATTGTCGAACGCTTCAGTAACCGAACGCCAACGGTTGATACCATGCATCTCAACGATGATGACGTGTTGAACCAGTATAGATTCTAATGAAAGCGCAAACCGCTTGGATGAGCGTTCAGTGAGTTGGACAATGCCTTGATAGTCGAAGATGGCCGCGACACATTGACTTGGTGGATGAATAGCCCCAAGACTCGAAGCAGAAATATCGGCAAACAAACACAACTTCTCTTCTTCAATGGCTTCTAGTATGTCCCATTGGGTTAAATAGGTTTTATCACAGACTTCCTCAAGCCTTACATAGCGGCGTTTAAACTGGCTCACTTCAATCCCTTGTTGAGTTAACAATTTCAACAACGAATTACAGCACCAAGACCACTGTATATAAAACCATACCTTTAATGCTTCGAGTGATGTCTCGATTTATCTTGCAATTTAACCAATAAGATTCACCGCCGCCGCTTTGTGCTCTGGAGCTAAGTGTGCATAACGCAGCGTCATCTTGAGGTCAGCATGCCCAAGCAACTCACGCACGATATTCAAATCAACGCCCGCCATCACTAACTTGCTTGCGAAATGGTGCCGCAAGTCATGGAACCTAAAATTCTCGATAGCAGCCTCTTTCAATAATGATTGCCACGGATATTGAAAGAACTCAACGGGCTGGTTATTCGATATAAAGACATAGTCAGCATCAGGATTCTGTGCTCGCCAGCGTTCAAAAAGCTTTAATACCGTGTCATTGAGCGGTATCGTTCGCGTCTTCTTCGACTTAGCATTTTCAGAAATAATAGTTAAGTAACGATTAGGCAGTGAAACGTGTTCCCATCGAAGGCTTAATAGCTCTCCTTTACGCATTCCTGTATTCATTGCGGTGATCACTAACGGCTCGAAGAAATCAACGAACTGAAGATGCTCTATCTTGTTATTGGACTTTCGAACGCGTTGATTTCGGCCTTCAAGGGTATCGAGTAAGCGCTTCTCTTCTTCCTTAGAGAGATACCGTATTCGAGTGTTATCTTGCTTGATGAGTTTAACACTGCTTAAGTTGTGGCTATCGATGAATTCCCACTCTACCGCACGATTTAAAGCGGCTCGAAGTCGGTTCACACAATACTCTATCGTTGCTGGGGCACGCCCTAATTTGCGACGCTCCGTGATCCACTGCTGAATATCCCACGCTTTTATCTCCTCTAACGGTCTGTCTAGGAAGTGAACAAACGAATGAGCGATGCAAGCATAAGCCTGATCCGCCCGCTTGGGGTTCATTGAGATAAGGTAGTCTTTATAGTGCTCAGAGAGAAAACGGCCAAGCGTCAGGTTTTTGCGCATCTCTGTCTTTTTAGCTTCATGACGAGATTCTTGGATATCCACCCCGCTCGCCACTAATCCCGCTTTCTCTTTGACTAAATCTCTCGCTTGAGCGGGTGTGAGTGAATCCGCCGAGCCGATGAAGTAATTTCGTTGTTTGCCATTTAAACGGTAGTAAAAGTAATACTTGATTGCGCCTTTAGGTGAAATGCGAGCATGAAACCCGCTGATTTCAGTGTCGTTGAGCCGTCCCTGTTCGACAGTTAGCGCCTTGATTGAGGTGTTGGTTATCTTCTTCTTAATGGGCATGCACAAGTCCTTTGTGTAGCATATATGTAGCAGAATAATTGTACATACACACATACCCATGAACAACAAAGCACAAACAACATACATATAAGTACATGTTTTTATGCGAGTATTAGCTCATTCTTGTTCATTGTTGTTTACTGGAGGTTTTTACCCACTCCCACTGTTAAGGGGTGAGCAACGCAATACCGAAGCCGCCGCATACCACCTTAATCACTTAAACCAACGCATAGTAAAAATGCCACGCGTTGCGAATCACTCTTGAACAGTTTGTTATGTGCGTGGTTGAAACTCACTCTACACTTGGCTCCGGTAAAACTGGTGGTGTACTGTCCATATAAGTTAAAAAGTTTTCCCATAACTCGTGCGTTCTTTGCTTAGTTAACTTAGTTTTGCACGATATCGCCATAATTCCACGAATAGTTCCATCACGCCATTGCGTATAAACCGAGTCACAGTGAGAGGACATATATGCTTGCCAATCCTGTTGAGCAAGCTTAATTGCTGCGATCAGTTCTGGGTCATGAGCATTGTGCTCAAAGCTAGTGTTTAGATATTTATCTAATTTAACTTGTGCTGACTCTAGTTCAATAGCGGCACATTGGTTTATCTCGATTGTGGTCATCGCATTATTACAGTCAATGGACTCTTCTTCAGCAAGAGCACCAAATGAAAGACTAGCTAATATGATGATTAGACACTTATTCATCGTTTTCTCCGAAAGCACATAACGCCCTGTTAAGGTGTGAGCAACGCAATACCGAAGCTCCCGCATACCACCTTAAACACCAAACGCAACGCATAGTGAAAATGCCACGCGTTGCGAATCACTCTTAAACAGTTTGTTATGTTTGTTACGTGAAGATAAGCTGAAAATTATACCCGCTGCCTTTAACCTCAAGTATTTTATGTTTCTCATCGAAGCTAAAATTTTGAAATCTAGGCTTAAACTCTTCAAACGGAATACCATAACCCCTAATGGTATCGTCAACAGAAACGAATGGACCATCACCTGAATAAACATTGCTCCAAAATGTTACATCAACTTTCCCTAAAGGAGTGGCTTTGTTCAAGTTTTTAATTCGAGCCGTTATTTCATAAGAAGCCTGATCATTACGCTTTAACCCAAGTGAAGGCATACAGCTTTGAATAGCTGATATGGATTCGATTTCCATAATTCCTCCTTAAAACATAACGCCGCATTAAGGTGTGAGCAACGCTACCACGAAACTCAACCATACTACCGTAAACACTAAACCCAACGATGGAATGAAAAATGCCAAGCGTTGGGAATCACTCTTAAATGCTTTGTTAGCATTTTTATACCGAATAATCTCGAACAATTTTATATGAATTAGCAAATTTCTGTATAAATTCACCCATAGAATCTTTATTTGATTCAATCAGTTCATCTCTACCAACCAAGTCGTATGGTGGCTTAAACTTAAACACTACCCCAATATCATCGTAATTCTGATCAAAGCTTACTTGGTTATGCATTAGAACAAGCTGCTCTCGCATATTTAACTGATTGTTTCTTGTAATTGGGTTGGATGATAGCAGCCTTTGAAACTGCCAATCTTTGTTTTTCCAGTTTTGTATAAAATAGAACACATTAGATGGAAAAAAATATCCAGCTTCTCGTCCAGATTCAAAAAGCTCCTCAGTTACAAACGATAGATTATCTAGAAACTCCCTCACCTTTTTTTTGTCTTCGTAAAGCGGGTTTGTTTCAGTGTGACTCACACCTAGCAATGAGCATATTGCATCTTGTCGCAAAGTAAGCACAAGCTCTTCCATGCTAGCGTTACAGAAAACACCTGCATCATCCAATCCATTTTCATTTTTTATTTCTTCTAAAATCTTCGTAATGTGAGGTGATACACCTTTAAACTTATCATTTAAAACAAAATAAAATGACTTAATAGGTGAAATTGAATCCCAATACTTCTTTAGTTTTACAAAGTCCGACTTTACCTTTTTTATAGCTTCATCTGTGTTTTTAAATAATTCCTCTGGAGCATAAACCTGATAATATTTCCCTTCACTCTGCACCCAGCCATCATTTCCTCTATCACCGATATTCCCGTGAGGTTTTACACTTCTAAATCCTGGGGTGCTTAGTTTCATTAAGTCATTAAATAATTTTTCATATTCAGTGCCTTCTGATTGAAAAACTTTTAACTTAAATTGATCCCTGATGTTCATTAACTCTCCTAGAATGCTAACGCCCTGTTAAGGTGTGAGCAACGCAATACCGTCGCTTCCACATACCACCTTAAACACTTAACGCAACGCATAGTAAAAATGCCACGCGTTGCGAATCACTCTTAAACAGTTTGTTATGACTGTAGCCAAAGAGGGAGATCAATTGGTTTAGGCTTTGAATTGTGGCTAGGTTTATAGGCTTGAATTAAAAGCATTTCGAGCAATAACCTACTACTTTCCTCTGGCTCTTGAACAAAACGCATTTCCGACCACTGTTCCCACCAACCTTTATCTTTATGAGGGGAAGTTTTGTCGTGTAGCCTCGCTTTCACTCTTCGACCAGTCTGACCTACATATAAACAAGTGCCCTCTGTGTCAAAATACGCATAAACAGCACCAGTCCCATTATCACCCAAGCCATTTCGTTCAAAGAATACCGTTCTGTCAATACCGCTTGAGTTTTGAATAAACCAATCTTTAGATAGTGATGCTGTGTGTTCAACTGCACCTACAAGTTCTTCAAGTAATGCGCTTTTCATAAATTCCCTTGAAAGTCATAACGCCGCATTAAGGTGTGAGCAACGCTACCACGAAACTAAACCATACCACGATAAACACGAAACCCAACGGTGGAATGAAAAATGCCAAGCGTTGGGAATCACTCTTAAATGCTTTGTTAGGTGGTTGTAACTACTGCGTCTATGGACATTCTGGTAAGCTAATTAAATTATTTGGTTGCTCGCCATCATTTTCAGTTTTTAGATATTTACGTCCTGTTGAGCTCGTTGCAACAATAACCCAAACACTGCTTCCACCTGCACTTACATAAAACTTCCATTTTCCAGACTCTATTCCTTCTATGGCACGATCAAGCGTAAGTTTCCATCTTGTACCGTCAGCATTTAAGCCACCTATATGACTGATTCTTTCATGTGCACTTTGTCTGTCGGTTTTGTTGATACATTTTATTTGATGTGTCGCCGCCATGTTTAACTCCATTGCAATATATGAAAGAGAAATCATATCAAATGGTTCAATAGTTTATGTCGACACAGCTCACGAACCAACCTAACGCCCAATTAAGGGGTGAACAACGCCTACACCCAAACCTAAAGCATTGTGCCATAAGCACTAAATTTGAAGTAGAAGCAAAAATGCCAAGCGTTGTGAATCCCTCTTAAATTGCTTGTTAGTAGCGATGCTGAAACTAACTTTCCACTTTGTTTAGCAGACCATTTTCAGCTAGTGCTCTTACGGTCATTGTATGCTGATCCTGTGCTGCAGCTTGGATAAACGCTGCAATTATTGTAGCTCGGGCGTCTTCTGATACTGGAAGATGCTCTGTTGCATCTATAGCTTGCTTAAGCCAAATTTCCGCAGTGTCACCTGCTTGTCTCATAAGAGTTTCTGCTTCAACCATATTGTTTTCCTTTCGTTATTGTTTGAATTTGTGTCTTGTATTGAGATTTAGCTACTAACGCCCTGTTAAGGGGTGAGCAACGCAATACAGATGCCGCCGCATACCGCCTTAAACACTAAAAACAACGCATAGTGAAAATGCCACGCGTTGCGAATCCCTCTTAAACAGATTGTTATATGGCGACCCCATAGTGCTTCGCCGCCTGTTGTACATGCTTTTTATGACAATGCTTAAATTTACTTCCACTACCACACAGACACTGTGCGTTAGACGTTTTTTCGTCTTTTAACATTTGAAAAACCATCTGGTGCAACTGCGTCAACGCGAGCAATTCATGCTCAGAAACCCGAACCTTTCTACTATCTGCATTTGTACCCGCTGATAGCAGTTGGAAACGACACATTGAAAGTAATATGAAATCATCGACCAACTTATTTTGACTAAGGCTCTTTCGTATATTGTCGACATCTGTACCATGATATTTAAGTTCAGGAGCGGGAATGAACAGTATGTTGCTTGATTTACATTGCTTGGGTGTAATATCAATAAATTCACCTGTAGGAGACTGCCAAATAGCATGAAACTCGGCCTCTATAAAGATGTCAGGCCATACCCAGACCTGCCAACCATAGACAATATTCCCCTGCTCCGACTCTACCTTTCTAGCAACATTAGGAAAGCATTCATTAGGCTTGGCCCAAGAATCAGGTAAAACATTGACATAATATGGATTAGAGCCAGCCACAACTTCGTTGCAAAAAGCCATGACAACTTCATCTATTTCTTTCGGTGTACCCGCTAAACTCATTGATAATCCTCTTAGCCATATAACGCTGCGTTAAGGGGCGCAGGCACGCAATACAAAAGTGACCGCATAACACCTTAACCACTAAACCCAACGCAAATTGAAAATGCCACGCGTGCCAAGTCCCTCTTAAACGCTTTGTTATGCCGTTACTTTTTGTTTTAAGTGAACTTCTACCGCTTTTGAACCATCGGAAAGTATGAAAAAGTCTGAATCAAAACGTTGAACCACATTAAAGCCTAGTGCCTTAAAAACAGCGACATTACCTGTTTGCTCAACACACCAAACCGAGACTGAGTTAATACGCTTAAACTGTGTAACAACGAAATCGACGAGCTTTCTAGCTACACCTTTTTGGCGAAAACTTGGTGCAACTGCTAGCGAGCTAAGCTGTAATTCTGAACCAACCTGTTTAGCTTCAACTACTCTAACTAAAACCTCATCAACATGGAAACCAAAACAACTCCACTCACTTTTAGCGCTGTTTTTATTGCTAACTGCGAGCTCAGTTGGCCTGTAAACTTGACGAAGTTCGTCGAAGCAACGCTCTGACAGTTCAACCACAGATTTTTCATTTACATCAAGCTGCTTAATCATCAATTTCACCTTAGGCATAACGCCGCGTTAAGTGGTGAGCAACGCCGACCACCAAACTTAAACCATTGTGCCTTAAACACTTAAGTTAACTTGAACCAAGGTCGCCAAGCGTTGTGAATCCGCCTTAAACGCCTTGTTAGGCGAAGTTTCCCACTGGTGTTTAAGTTTGTTTGAAAGCAGATTACCCGAAACCTTATAAGCAACCAAACACCCACTGACTTTTTGTGATTCAAGAACCATAAAAGTCACTATGTTTCAGGTGAAATTTCGACAGCCACGAAATGCAGACCTTCAGCGATCAAGTTGCTTTTGAGGAAGCGAAACGTAAAGCTGCAAACTAAAAGCGAGAACGAAAGCCTCGATTAACTTGCCCCTGCCACACTTTGAGCCAGTGATATTCACCGCTAGCCAACAATGAAAACCAATGAGACAACCCACGGATTTTGGCATGTTTTACAGTTGGAAAGATTCAAGAAATTGAGCCGATAATGCAAAATTGCCGACTGAGAAAAGAATTTTCCTGCCCGTCGCCTAACGCCCAATTAAGGTGTGAGGCACGCAATGCCGATGCTTCCGCATGCCACCTTAACCACTAAAACCAACGCATAGTAAAAATGCCACGCGTGCCGAATCACTCTTAAATTGTTTGTTAGTACGCTGTTCCTAAACCTTTTAGCATGCACCAAAATATTGAAATATAGTACGAAACTGTTGGCTAAAAACGCGACAGCCAAGCTGATAACAACCAAACTAGAACCCAATCTCAAAACTCAAGTTGGCTAGAAGAAAAACACGCCAAACTACCCTATTTTGACTGGCTTCAAATTAGCAAAGGATTCGGTCACCGAACTTTGACAACTACACCAAAGTACAGAGTTGAAGGCTAAAAAGCCAACAACACAAAAGAAACCGCGCCAACGAAATAGCCAAAAAGTTAGAAACCGTAAACGGTGAAATCGACGCGAACACTCCGCACATAGTGCCACCGGAAAGAACGTGAAAGGCACATTTGATCCGGTGAAAAGCTAGAAACGGAACTGATAAACACCGAAATGTTTACCGTTGATGCAAATCCCGTACTAACGCCGCGTTAAGTGGTGAGCAACGCAGACCACCTTACCTAAACCATTGTGCCGTAAACACTAAAGTTGAATCAAACCCAAAATGCCGAGCGTTGGGAATCCGTCTTAAACGCTTTGTTATGGCTAACAGCCCAAGAAAAATAACCTATTGTTTTATATGCTTAATTCGCTCATCTAAACACTCATTAGAACCCATTTCGAATTCGCGGCATATCCACGGGCGATTTTCATAAATTGTACACATTAGAGTGTCTCTATCTAAAGCAGCACACCAACCATCATTTAATCGCATCATAGTTTCACCACCATACTGATCGCGTGCAATGTACTCTTCTGGCACGCCAGTATCCGAGATAATCATAACTTCAAGGCGGCAGCAGCAAGCTTTGCAATTTGAGCAAGATACATTTGAGGAAGACGGTTTTTTAGTTGGTATAATCATGAATAGCTACAGTTCGGTTAATTGCGCATGATAACGCACATTCTATATGAAAACCGTCATTTCTGAGATTACTTGCCTTGTGAGCCATAACGCCCAATTAAGGTGTGAGGCACGTAATGCCAATGCTTCCGCATGCCACCTTAACCACTAAAACCAACGCATAGTAAAAATGCCACGCGTGCCGAATCACTCTTAAATTGTTTGTTAGTTGCCCATCTCAAAGCCTAGTGCTAACATTTGTACACACACCAACAAAGGAATACATCATGGACACTAGAATTCAATTTCGTGTTGATGAAGAAACAAAACGCCTAGCTCAACAAATGGCTGAGAGCCAAGGTCGCACTCTGAGTGACGCATGCCGTGAACTTACTGAGCAACTCGCTGAACAACAAAGAAAAACATTATCTCACGATGCATGGCTAACTGAACAAGTAAACCTAGCATTTGAGAAGTTTGACTCAGGAAAATCCGTTTTCGTTGAGCACCAAACGGCTAAGTCTCGAATGGAAGAGCGCAAAGCCAGAATCCGTAATCGAGGTAAGCAATGATTTTATGGGAAGAAGTGTCACTTAATGATCGTGAAAAGATCTTTGAGTTTCTCTATGACTTCAATCCTGATGCTGCAGAAAAAACTGACAACCTCATTGAAGCAAAAGTAGAAAACTTGCTTGAACAACCTTTAATGGGTGTGCAACGAGATGGCATCCGCGGACGATTACTCATCATTCCTGAGATTTCGATGATTGTCTCTTACTGGATTGAGGGCGATATCATCCGAGTTATGCGTGTACTACACCAGAAACAAAAATTCCCTACGGATTGATTGCTTCCTCTGGGGAACTAACGCCGCGTTAAGTAGTGAGCAACGCTACCACCTAAGCTAAACCATTGTGCCGAAAACACAAAAACTGAATCAAACCAAAAATGCCACGCGTTGCGAATCTGCCTTAAACGCGTTGTTATGTGCGTGGTTGAAAGCTACTCCACACTTGGCTCCGGTAAAACTGGTGGTGTACTGTCCATATAAGTTAAAAAGTTTTCCCATAACTCGTGCGTTCTTTGCTTAGTTAACTTAGTTTTGCACGATATCGCCATAATTCCACGAATAGTTCCATCACGCCATTGCGTATAAACCGAGTCACAGTGAGAGGACATATATGCTTGCCAATCCTGTTGAGCAAGCTTAATTGCTGCGATCAGTTCTGGGTCATGAGCATTGTGCTCAAAGCTAGTGTTTAGATATTTATCTAATTTAACTTGTGCTGACTCTAGTTCAATAGCGGCACATTGGTTTATCTCGATTGTGGTCATCGCATTATTACAGTCAATGGACTCTTCTTCAGCAAGAGCACCAAATGAAAGACTAGCTAATATGATGATTAGACACTTATTCATCGTTTTCTCCGAAAGCACATAACGCCGCATTAAGGTGTGAGCGACGCTGGGCTATACTTGAGCGAAGCGAAACTGCCAAGCGTTGCGAATCACTCTTAAATGCTTTGTTAGCTTTTGTACACTACGATGTCAGAATTTTCTAGTTGATATCTTTGTAACAACACCATTGCCCTTTCAGAAACTAA
>NZ_WBOH01000018.1:0-22181 GCF_032648565.1 Vibrio sp. 2-1-2a | reverse complement strand
AAGGTGCGCTTAAAGCGCTTTAAGGCTAGCATGGAAATGACCAATATTCGCCCTTTTCGCCGCTTTTCCAACCTATTACCCCGCCACTTTCACTCTTAGGCTACAACCACGTACATTCAGCCTGAGAGATCCGTTGCGGAAATAACGCCTTGTTAAGGGGTGAGCAACGCAATACCAAAGCTGCCGCATACCACCTTAATCACCAAAACCAACGCATAGTAAAAATGCCACGCGTTGCGAATCCCTCTTGAACAATTTGTTAGGTGAATTATCGCGCACCCAATTCCTTTAGTTCCCTTGCACTTTTTAGAACAGGTTGAAGATAGTTCTCTAACGCTAAAAACCATTGCGGCTCAGACAATTTACCATCAGAACCAACTTCTAAGGGAGGTACCCAATCTTTGTGCCGATTAAAAAGATCTGGGATTGAATCACTAACATTCAACAATTGATTTTGGTTAAAACCATTACAAATCAGCTCATCTACGTCAAACAAAGCACGCTCGTATATTGAAATTATCTTGGCACCGTTATGGTTTAGTTGAAGATGAGCAATTAAAAGCGTCAAGTGTCCTTTTAAGTCGCTTAGCTGCATCAATCTATCATTATTTGTGTAGTGACATTCCATTAATTCACCTAACGCCCTGTTAAGGTGTGAGCAACGTAATACCGATGCTACCGCATACCACCTTAAACACTAAAACCAACGCATAGTAAAAATGCCAAGCGTTGCGAATCACTCTTAAACAGATTGTTAGGCTCTGTTTTCCTCGTACCAGAAGTCATGTTGATTCAATTGAATGTCAAATCCACTTTTGGATAAAAAGTTAATCTGCTCTCGATTGAACTCTACTCCGTGCTCTTTTTTGAACGCCTTCATTTGACATAAAAACCTAAACTCCTCAATGTCTTTGGTTCCTTTTGAGGAATTACAGGTTTTACAACATGGAAATAAATTTGAGAGTTCTGTTTTACCTCCTCGAGACTCGGGGACAAAATGATCAACAGTTAGCGTTTCAAGCGTTAATCCAACCCCGCAGTAGTAGCAAAAACCGGAGGTTTTATTAAAAACATCCGACCTATACTTTTTTACGGCGCTCTTTCTGGCATTTGGTTTAACAGTATGGTCGAGGAAATCTGGATCTACTTCGTTTTCGTCAAACAAATGAATGTACTTTTCATCAATCTCCCAAGGACCATCATAAGAAAAAGCTCTTGCTACAATTTTGCAAGCCTTTCGAGAACATCCGACAACAGTGTAGTTTATGCCCTGATCATTTTTATACCACCCTTCAACCTGAGACATAAAACCCCCATGAACTGGACAGCATCCTTTATTAAGCCTATTTAAGCGCTCTTCTACTTTCTTTCTCATTGCTTCCTCGGAGCCTAACGCCGCGTTAAGTAGTGAGCAACGCCACCACGAAACTTAACCACACCACCGTAAACACAAACCCAACGATGGAATGAAAAATGCCATGCGTTGGGAATCTGTCTTAAACGCTTTGTTATGTGCATATTTAACTTCTACAACCAAAAGCCTTTTTCGAGCTTTTCGTGCGACCAAAGTTCACAAGCATATAAGTAGTAATAATGTTGAATTATTTCGCCATCTGCTCTATGAATAGTTACCCCACCATGCTTTTGAATTAGATCACATTGATTTAATTTGACACCAACATAGGCCGAGCTTTTTGTATGTAACTCTAAACTATCTATTTCAATATCACTATCATAGATAGAGCTAAAACTAAATGTTATGTAGTCACCATTTTTAACTAGTTCGGTTAAATCTAAAGAGCTTGTTAGCTTACCGGTAGAACTTTCAAGTGTTAACGGCATTTGGTTAACTTTCCTTTTTATACTCTTATCTGCAACATCAGAGTACATCTCGAAAAAGCTCAGTTCATTTTTTAATGGCGCAGAAGAAAAAGATAATTCTGGCTTTCTATTTTTAAGGTGTTCAAATGATAGCAAATCAGAGTCAACCCCTAAGTAGACGTTAAATTTTATCCTGTCAGGCGAAAAGTAGTAAATCGTACTGAAGTCAAAACCACTCGGAATCTCTTTGTCAGTGAGCGCGTATCGACCATCATCATTATAGAACTCCGGAATTAATAGTTTGTAAAACTCCGGGAATTGAGAAACAGGATCTTTAAATTTAAACTCGGTTGAATAATAAATTTCCTCAAGTGGTGAGGATAACCTTCTCAACTCTACCTCAGTTACAGACTTAAAAGTATCTATATCCATATTGAGTTCTTTTTGTTTTCTTAGTTGCAGTTCTGACAATTCTTGTAAGTTTAACTCGGAAGACTTAATTGCTTTGTAATTTTCAGACAATTCCTGCTTGAGCGTTGATAACTGTTGAACACTTGATTTAATTCTTTTTTCAATATTTTCTGACTTTGAAATAAGAATCTCTCTTTGATTATTCTCTTCCTTTAACTGTTTTGCTGCTATCTCAGACTTCTTATGTGACTCCCTATTTGAAAGAAATTCAGTCACAATAGAAATTGTACAGAGCACAAATAGAATCCCTGCTGCAATTAACCCTTTATTATTGATTCTTCCAGATTCTTTGAAATCATAAAATGTACCGTATATTCCTAGAGCAGAAGTTGCTATTATTAGCATATATTTAAAAAATTCAATTAGAGACATTATAACCCTTTGATATAGAGATTTAACTTTGAGCACATAACGCCCTGTTAAGGTGTGAGCAACGCAATGCATAAGCTCCCGCATACCACCTTAAACACCAAACGCAACGCATAGCAAAAATGCCACGCGTTGCGAATCCCTCTTGAGAATTCACAGACACGACTCACTAGGTCTCAGCAACTCTCACACAACCACCTAACTACTTGATTTAAAATAGAATAACACTCTTTCATAATCATTATTTCTCACTACATCTCACAGCTCTAGTATCCCCTTGCGTACCCCTAAATCGATTGATAAGTTCAGGGGACATACACAAGAAAAGGAGGGTAACAGCATGGCTGCTATCTATAAATTATCAGACACACAAATTAAAAAAGCAGAACCAAATGATAAAGAATACACACTATCGGATGGAGGAAACCTCTACTTAAGAGTACGTAATAATGGCTCAAAGAACTGGTTATTTATCTATACAGAATCTAACACCAAAAAACGCAAGAAAATCGGGCTTGGTTCATACCCTAGCCTAGCACTCGCCGAAGTCCGAAAAATAGCAGAAGAGCTTCGTGAACAGATGGCAAATAACATTGACCCGAAAATCTATCGTGATAAGCAAAAACTTGACGGTGCCATTGTCAGTGAGCTTACCTTTGAGTCGGTTGCCGAGCTTATGCTTGAACGAGACGAAGGAAAAGAGACGACTACTCGTAAAAAGTTACTTGAAGAAGCTCAAAAGGAAGCAGAAATGAATGGTACAGATTTTGGTGAAGAAGAAATCAAACGCATTATGAATAAGGTGAGAACAAGTCATCGAAAGCGCTTGTTCTTGAAGCGTCATTTATACCCAAAGCTAGGCCACATACCGCTGAGCTTTATTACCACAACCGCCGTAATTGAAGTCATCAAACCACTTCAAGCAAAAGGACAACTAGAAAACGTAAAACGCGCTTGTACTTTTGTTAATCAAGTCATGTATTTTGCTCTTAATAGAAACTACATCAAGAGTAACTGCTTAGCCTATATCAAACATGAGTTTGTTAAACCAAAAGTAACGCATATGCCTGCTGTCCCTCCCAATGAGTTAGCAGAGGTAATGGCTACCATGTCAAACCACAATATGAAATTAGTCACTCGCTGCGCGTTTGAAATGCAACTGCACACGATGACACGTGCGTTTGAACTCGCCGCGATGCGATGGTGTGACATTGACTTTAAGTTGAAGCTTTGGACGGTGCCTAAGTTTTACACTAAAGGTGGGCGTGAGCACCTCGTTCCCCTGAACGAATACACGCTTGGCTTATTGGCGTTTATGAGGCCTATTTCAGGGGACCTGGCGCATGTATTTCCGTCTGATAAACAGAACACTAAATTTCCACACATTAGTCCATATGCAGTGAATTCATCATTAAATCTCACCACGTTAAAAGGACGCTTAGTCAGCCATGGGTTCCGAGGCATCGCAAGCACCTACCTCAACGAGAGCACTAACTTCAAAGTAGATGCCATCGAAATGTGTCTTGCTCATTTGGATGCAAATTCTACTCGTGCCTCATACAACAGTGCGTTGTATCTCAATGAGCGATATGAGATTCATCAGTACTGGAGTGAATATATCGTCGAATCGACAGGTAAATACTATTCCATTGCAGGACAGTACCGTACCGAGTGTAGACGGAGCGCGTGATAACCCACCTCTACCTGAGGTATTACTGCTGAGCCTAAACGGCTTAGCTCCAACTAATTAACTCACCGTCACTTATGACACCCTCAACCAGTTTAGGGTGCAGCTTTCTGCACCCTAAATTCAGCTAAGAAGGATAGTCTTCATGTCGCATTCACACTTACATCAAACTCACTTAAGCCAATTAGAAGTGAAACCCATCAGCGAACATCCACGCTTTGGTGAAATGCAAACACTACGCCGTATACGTCGAAAAGGCCGCCAAACCGTCACTCATCAAAATGAAAACATCGGAATAAAACAACACCGTCAGCTTCGCGCCCATCGTATCTCCACCAATCAGCATGGCATTTATCAAGTCAAAATCACACCGCCATTATCCTTGAGAATCTCAGGCTGCACTAAGTCTCATTATGTTGTGGCACTGAAAACAGACGAACCACAACATGCAATACGCAGAGCGAAAGCAGTACGCTTACAAGCTAAGTGTTTTTTCCAAAACATCCCCCATGCCCTTCCCGACCCTCTGTCATTGGGTCAGCAATTATTAGTGCAAATCCACTTAGTGGCTAAACATTTTTCTGTGGTTCGTGCTTACAAACACAAACCGACAAAAGACGATTTCCCAACTTTGCCCCCTCTCGACTTGAGCATTGCAGAAGAGGACATTCGTTTTCCATACTTCAACTGGTTAAATGAATTGATGGAAGAGCGCGAGCATTCAGGGATGTCTCGATTCAGGCTCAATCAGATTGCAGACTACCTTCATCAGTTTTTACGCTTCGTTGACGACAACCACTCCACCAGAACAGAAAGGTTATACATTCAGACGCGAGACATTCACCAATATCGTAAGGCACTCTGCCAATCGAACATATGCCACAAAGAGCAAAAACGGCGTATTGACGCAATTCGTTTTTACTTCCGTTGGGTGACCTATCGAGGCTATTACACTACCCCAAAACTGACACGTCCTCTTTTCTCTTAATTAGGAGTTTAACCATGATGATGACTAACCCAATACGCCTCAGCGTCATTTCTGCACTCGATGACGGTCTGGCTTACTCCCACTCAGACTACTTTGCACCGCTTCTGATGCAAGGCATCAGTGCCGTGGACATCGGTCTAATTGAACTGGTCACCACGATATTACGCACTGAACCGTATCTCAATGAAACTGACCTGCTCGAACGTGGGGTGAGCCAAAAACAAATCCAACGGACGTTGGGTGGTTTTGACAACTTCAAGCAACTGTTGAAGATTGATGATTATTGTTTTAGCGATTTACTGCGAGATAACAAATGGGATATTAACCACAGCATTACGCTCTCGTACTTCCAATACCAGAAATTTTATCAAGATATACGCAGAGACTACATTCAAGGCCATATTGCTGACATGCACCCAAACTTATCGGTGTTACTCAATGATGATTTCTCAATTCACTCCGTTCCTATCACTCGAAGCCATTACGCCACCGTTCCCGCTACAGACGTCGAAGCAGCGGCGGTGAGTTTTGCTTTACTGTTCCGCGACTACGAGTTTATTGATTATGACGAATCGAAATCGCTCCTGACTTTACAAGCGCATCGTCGCGATAAAGCCGCCGTCATAGAGGTTCGCTGCCTCGCTTCGAAATTTTGTCAAAACACCGCCGCTGGGATTTGTGTAGTGGATGACGCTCAAGCCATGACTAAGCTCAGAAATCAGAGAAAAATTCTTGATTTTAAAACCCTGATTGAGAGAAATACACGTAACACCACAATACCAAATTAGGTTCCTTAAACGCCTCAAACATCGCATTAGAACTAGAGATACAGCTTTCTTGCAAGAAAGCTGGCATGTAATCGTTCTGTCACGTCTCTGGACAGAACCTTGTTAGGCCTTGTGCTCTAATTTATTAGCGCCAGATATATTAAAGTTTAGAAAACCTAAGTTTTTAAGACGATTTTGCTTGATATGGCTGAGACCTCCTTGCTAATGAACCGATATTGAGTAAGCAGATCGTGGATTTGACGGTGTGTTGGTGGGCGTTTGTATTCATACATTCAGCGACACAATGGCTAGAAACAAAAGAAAATGTCTTGTTTCTGTTTAATTCTGACGCTATTTTAATGAGTAAGGCTCTGATTATAATAGGAATGATAGTGACGTGTACTTCTGATTTTCTCTCGATTTGTTGGGTTTCGGCTAACTCAGAGATAGAGCCTTTCTTTGGCTTTTCAGATTTTATGTCTGCATTAGCTTTAATTTTCGTAATGTATACAGTCACAGACTATAGATACAAAATTAAAGTCAATATATACAAAGTAAATCTTCAGCTCATAGCCTACCTATCCATGATATTAGTAGGATTAGGGCTATTAATTGGTGAAGTTTGGATAAATTCAAGTTTACCTGTACCTACATGGTTTCCAAGTTATAACTTTTGGCAAGCGACTCTATCCTTATACTTTGTTTCTATCGTATTTTGGTGGGTCAAGGTAGCGTTCATTGGAAAATCATCTTATACAATAAGAAATCACCTTAAAGTTCTAAAAGAATATAAGTCAATTCTCACAGGAAGAGATGTAAATTTAAAAAGCATTGCGATTAATGAACTAGAAGACATTATCCAAGATATAATACTATCAACGGATAAACGAGTGATACTTGATCTGCTCCAGCCAGACTGGACACTTCATTAAGCGACATTTTGCTGTTCAAAGTTAACTGGGCTTAGATACCCAAGAGCACTGTGCCTTCCCGTCCGATTATAATCAACCTCTATGTACTCGAAGATCGTTTGGCGCATCTGGTCTCTCGTCATAATTGGCTCATATTGTATCGCTTCCACTTTCATAGAATGGAAGAAGCTCTCAACACAAGCATTGTCCCAGCAGTTTCCTTTCCTACTCATACTTTGCTTTAGATTATAAGCAGTTATGAGATCTCGATAATCTTTTGAGCAGTACTGA
Source organism: Vibrio sp. 2-1-2a (assembly GCF_032648565.1). Classification (NCBI taxonomy): domain Bacteria; kingdom Pseudomonadati; phylum Pseudomonadota; class Gammaproteobacteria; order Vibrionales; family Vibrionaceae; genus Vibrio; species Vibrio sp. 2-1-2a. The sequence continues at coordinate 14,876 of NZ_WBOH01000018.1, read as the reverse complement.
CGTAACCGTTCACCAGTAGGACCTTGATTTAGTGGATTACAGGTTAAATACGTTAGGGTAAGGCTTGCGAAGAGTAACGGCTTGAACGATTTTCGTTAGAGCAGACAAGCTCGACATCCCTCGTTTATTACAGGTTTCAACGAGAGAATGCATTCGGCCCCTGAACTTGTCGCCCGCATCAGATGTCGTACCGAAGCTAATCTTACGCTGGATGACACTGCTACGTATTCTCCGCTCTGCTTCGTTGTTGGTGAGTGGTATTGAGGTATCGGTTAAGAACAACCACAAGCTTTGCCTATGAGATTGTAGCTTTTTACATCGACCTTTGTATCGCTGAACGACTATCCCACTTCCTTTTCCCAGCCAGTGGTCAAAGGATTTTCGAAGTCGATTTATGCGGCGAATATACTGTTCGTACTGGATGTCTGTATTTTCCAAGCGGTGACGTATTCTGAAAACCATATTGGCGATCAGTGTTAGCCGTTGTCCAACGAGAGCGGTATAACCGCCCCCAGTATAATCAGCGAATTGCTGAAGATTTCGTTTCACATGTGACCAGCACAGTTGATGTTTTTCTGGCTTCAGCCAGTTATAGCTTGGGCATTGGTCAGTGACAACAAGGCCACTATAATTCGGACCTAACATGGTCTTGGCGGAATGGGTTGAACGAGAGAACAAGATCTTTTCGTAGACAAGGTCTTCACTGGCGACCAACCAACACCAACGTAAGCTCTCTTCACCATTACGAGGATGGGAAGTTTCATCGACATGAACTAGCGGTGCTGTTTGGATACTATCTCGGATTGCATGATGTAAAGGGGTCAGCATTGAAGCCACTTTGGTCTGAGCTTCGCTGATGGCACCAACAGAGAACGTCGTACCCAGTTGCTCTTTTAGCAAAGAGCGAATTTTTCGGATGCTTAAATGATATTGCCCTGCCAATACTGCGATATAGCTGAGCAAGTTAGGTCCAATAATACCTTGCGAGACATTGTCAGGTTTCTTGGCTCTAACGACCTCATGGCAATGTCGACATTGGCCTGAAAATAATCGGTACTCAGAGATATTGACCGTTGGCTTTGGTATTTCGTGAATTTGATGCCGATAAAACGGGTTATTGTGAACGAAGATGTCTGATTTACCACAGCACGGACAAGTTGAATCAGGTAAGCAGTCGATGACAGTGTCAGTATCCTTCAGCTTCGAGAGTTGTCGTTGACTCCCTGAGTGACCTTGTTTAGCTCCTCTCGGATTGCGGCCACCAGAGCTTTGAGCTTTTTTCGCTCAGCCCGCTCTTTTGGGCCATCCGAAGACGGTGGTTTTGAAGAGTTAGAGCAACTGGTTTTCAGCTTATCTTCATAATGGCGAAGTTATTCCCACAACTCTTCGATGAGTGCGTTAGCTTCATTGATATCAGAGGCAACAGGAGGAGCCTCTGCGAATTTGGATTTCTTCTTTTTCATCCCTTCATCATGAAGGCTGAAAATGATCACTCAACAAGAAATAGTGGATCAAGTGCGTTGAGTCACACTTGATTGTCAATGAGGGACTGGTGAACGGTTACGTACTGACTACCTCTATCACTATGAACGATAACCTGCTCGGGGAATCCGCGACGGAACAACGCCATTGATAGCGCATCACAGACCAGCGTAGCCGTCATTCTGGTATCCATAGACCATCCAATTACTTGTCTTGAGTAAAGGTCAATAATTACCGCCAAGTACAGCCAGCCTTCGCTTGTGGCTATATAGGTGATGTCTCCAGCCCATTTTTCATTCGGAGCCGATGCGCTAAAGTTCTGAGCCAACAGGTTTGGAGCAACAGGCATTTGATGCTTGCTGTCCGTAGTGCACTTAAACTTGCGAGCAGCTTTCGGCGTTAAATCTTGACGCTTCATACTGGCAGCAATGGTTTTAACATTGTAGTTATCACCGCTCTCAGACAGTTCTTTTTGGATACGCCTTGAGCCATCTCGGCCTTTGCTGTTGTCGAAAGCTTCTTTGACCTTTGTATCAAGCTTTTGGCGAATTGCCTCGTGTTGGATGGCCTTATGGCGATGCTTAACCCAGTAATAAAACCCACTTCGGGATACCCCGAACACCTTAGCCATACGCACAATACTGAAGCTCAGCAGGTGTTCGAGCATAAATTCATAGCAATTTACTTTAGATTTTTCGCGAAGTAGGTGGCGGCCTTTTTTACAATTTCTAGCTCTTCTGCTTGCTCAGCCAATTGCCTTTTTAGCTTGGCAACCTCTGCGGCTAGCTCTTGCTCTCGCTGACTAGTATTGGTGTCTTTCTTCGAGTTCTTCCGCCACCCGTAGATTTGAGATTCATGTAAAGAAAGCTGTCTTGCTGTCGCAGCTACTCCCACTTTCTCTGCTAGCTTCAGGGCTTCTGCCTTAAATTCAGGGGAATGTTTAATTCTAGTTTTCTTAGTTGTCATTGTTCACCTCGTTAGTGATTGTACTCACTTAACTCGGTGTCCAAAACTGCTGGGGCGGATCAGTACGTTCGTAAATCGAAACGTTAGACAACGGTGAAGCTGAAGCGAAAACATTCTGGTTGTAATACTGGAGGAATCGGGCAATGACCGTCCGGTGCTTTCCCGTAATAATAAAGTAATCGTTACCTATCTTTGTGAATGCAACGCCCTCTTTAGGAGAGCTATCAAGATAGTAGCTGGGATTTGCTTCTAGCCTGCGTAGTCCTGAGTCAATTCTTTTCAGGTACCGTCCTGCTAAATGTAGGAGAGGAATAAAGTTTCATACTAAGCAGTCAAGTAACCCTGTTTGTACCGTTTTAAATGAGACCGCAACCGTCTCCAGTACCGATTACTTCGGTGACCCTGTTTATACCTACTCCCTCAAAGAGGGGATCGAAGATGGTTTTCTTGCCCCCTACAAGGTGGTGCGGGTCGATATAGACGTTGATCTGCAGGGTTGGCGCCCAACCAAAGGGCAGCTCGACAAACAGGGTAACCTGATTGAAGACCGTATCTATAACCAGAAGGATTTCGACCGCACCTTGGTGATCCACCAAGCAAAGAGAGAAACTTCTCTCTTATTGTCATATTTGCGCTGTTATTTCAATTAATTTTACACTCTAATTGCGATATCGACGCCACAGGGCAACACCGGAATTATCTCAGCTACTGCAAAATTAATGTGGCTCTGCTTTGTTTTATACCAATCTAAAAAAGCCTCAGCAGATTGATGAGGCTTTGAGTGGAGATTATGTTAATTCAAGGTTCGATGGATCTTCCGGTGGCACATCAATATCATGCTCTTGCATATTCCACGGTAAGATGCCCGGCGAAATATGTAGGAAGTGTAAATAACGTTCGAACTGGTTCAAGATGTCGTTAATAATATCTTGTTGTTCATAGTTATAAACATCATACGCTTGACCACCGCGGCGTAAAAAGACTTCTGCACGGTAGTAGTACTTATCCTCTGGCACTTCACCTTCATTATAAGCAAATTCAGGCAAGTCATAACCACGTAAGCGAATTTCATAGATGAACTCAACTTGCCCTTCTTTGAACACTTCAAAGTGTGCGCGACACAGCTCTTCGTCAAATCTCACTTCCGCTTCCCAATCCTGCTCTTCCAGCTCTTGCTCAACACGTTTCATACTATTGAGAACAGTAACACTAATGAATTTTTCAACATCAGAGCGATCTGGGAAATCAACTAAATTAGCTAAGCGTTTTTTCCATAATCCTTTCCCTACCCCCGTAGAGCTAGACTGTTGAGACTGCATATATTGTTGCTGACTGTCTTCATGGTGGCCTTCAATACGGAGAGCTTTGATCATACCCACCATAGCAACTAACATAATGATGGCAAAAGGCAAAGCACTCACCACACTCGCCGTTTGTAAAGCACCCAGACCACCCGCTAAGAGTAGAACAGAAGCGACAATCCCTTCCGTTGCAACCCAGAAAGTGCGTTGCCATGCAGGCGTATCGTGCACACCACCTGAAGCCAGTGAATCAATCACAAGTGAACCGGAGTCAGATGAAGTCACAAAGAAGGTAATGATTAAGATAACCGTAAGAAACGAGATAATCGAAGTCATCGGCAAGCGTTCAAACAGCTTAAATAAGGCGATAGCGTTATTGTTTTGCACTTCTTGAATGATGTGGTGATAACCATCTGTCATGATCATGTGCAAGGCCGTATCACCAAACACTGAGAACCATAGAAAAGTAAAGGTAGTAGGTACTACCATCACACCCACAACAAACTGCCGAATGGTACGACCACGACTAATTTTCGCGATGAACAAACCTACAAATGGTGCCCAAGCGATGGTCCAACCAAAGATAAACAGTGTCCAGTTCCCGATCCAATCACTGGCGACATATGCTTGTAGATTAAATGTGCGTTCAACAATATTACTTAAATAACTACCTGTATTTTGCATAAAGGTATTAAGAATAAAGAGAGTTGGACCTGCTGCAAATACAAAGACCATCAGCAATATTGCGAGAGCAATATTTAATAACGATAAGTTTTTTACCCCTTTATCCATACCTGCAAGAACGGAAACCAGTGCACACAATGTGATTAGCGTAATAGCAATGATTTGCACGGTGCTATTAATTGGAATATCAGGCCATAAGTAATGCAAGCCTGTGTTAATTTGGGTAACCGACAATCCTAATGTGGTCGCGATACCAAATAACGTACCTAAAATCGCAAACACATCAACCGCATGACCAATCGGGCCGTGAATTTTATCCCCAATTAACGGATAAAGCGTCGAGCGCATTGAAAGAGGCAGGCCATGGCGGAAAGCAAAATACGCCAGTGCTAAACCGACTAAACCATAGATAGCCCAGATATGAAAACCCCAGTGGAAAAATGCAATTTGCATCGCTTCTCGGGCGGATTCAACCGTTTCGGGTGCTGCGGTTGGTGGTGAAGCATAGTGTAGAACTGGCTCTGCTACACCAAAGAATAAAAGTGCGATGCCGTACCCTGCCGAAAACAACATAGCAAACCATTCCATGAAGCTGTATTCAGGTTCCGCATGATCGGGACCTAACTTAATCTCTCCCCATTTACTGACTGCCACTACTACTATAAAAACCAAAAATATCGCAACAGCTAGCATATAAAACCAGCCAAAATTAGTGGTTACTTCTGATAATAATTGAGAAAAAAAGTCCCCAGCTCTCTCTGGGTTAGAAATGGTACCGACTACCAATAATACAATAACGACAACTGCAGGTATAAAAACGGGGATAAGAACGGTCGATCTCCGCCTATTATCTGAAACATCCATGCGTTTCTCCTCTATTCGTCTAACTCACCTATTATGCAATTAAAAGCATATTAAAATTCAATCTTACAAAAACAATAAGAACAAAGTGATAACTAAAATATTAAAGTACAAATCTGAAGGATTAATATCTACAATGAGACTGAATTAATGATATCTAAATCTACTTTTGCGCAAATAAACCGTGAGCTTACGGCAGCATAGCTCAACTTTTAGCAACAAGTCGTGATTTACTGAGTGTCTGTCCATTAAGAGGATCGACACCGTGCCACAACATAAACTAGAACAAGCCATTGCCGCGTTTGATCACTGGTGCCAAAACCGAACTAAACGCACTCACACTCCTAACGAACTTCGACAATTGGCCGTTGAATTAGCAGACAGTCACTCCCATAATCACATTGCTACTGCGTTGAGGATTAACGCTCGACAACTCAAGATTTGGTGTGACCATGCTGCTGTCAGTTCCACCGCCCCCTCTGACTTTATGTCATTGCCTATCGAGCACGAATTTGAGCCTAATACAGAGCATCGTTTGAGCATTGAAATGACGCTACCAAACTCAAGTCAAATTCGTATTAGCGGAGAGCTGTCACTTCATCTGCTCCAAACCTTGCTGCAAGATGTGGGGGCATTAGCATGATCCATCTAACTGCGCAGACCCAAATCCTTCTGGCCATTAAGCCTGCCGATTTTCGTTGTGGAATTGATGGCTTTGTCGCCCTCTGTCGTCATCAGCTCAAACAAGAGCCACGTAGCGGTACCCTGTTTGTGTTCACCAATCGACGCCGAACCATGTTAAGGGCGCTTTCAAGATTGGCCGAGGAAATCTCAAGAGACGATCACGCCTTTAGTCGCTAGGCAATTGAAAGCCCTGCTGACAGGGCTGCCAGGCTGGCAAAGAGTGTGAACAAACGCACAGTCTACGGGTTCAAACAAACGATCGTTTCGATCGAGTTGACCGATCATGCTGAGCTGAAATAATGAGATACATCATCAGAGCACATTAGCCGACAGGATAGAAAGTGGCGCAAGAGTTTACCGACATAGATAGCGAAGAGTTGGATGGACTTATCCAGCGAGTGCAGGAGGCGAAAGAGCATGACCTGGCACTGAGCGCGGAAGATTGTCATATCCTGTTGATAGCATTAAAAACGCTGGCGGCCTTACAAGAGCGCTTATCTGATAACGATATTACCTTGCATAAACTGCGTAAACTGGTGGGGATGGTCAGATCGTCAGAGACCATGGATACCCTGCTTGGCCAGAAAGCCAAGAAGAACAAAAAACGTGGTCAAAAACGCTCCAAACCTAAAGCGACTAAACCTGATGTGCCGGTAAAAACAAAAGTTACTCAGCACAAATTAACCGACCTAAGGAAAGGCGATGCATGCCCGGAGTGCCATCAAGGCAAGCTGTATAAGTATGAGCCGGCTACCTTGCTGCGTATCACGGGGCAAAGCCCATTCGTAGCTGAGCAGCATGTTATGGAACGCTTGCGCTGCAATGCGTGCGGTCAGTACTTCAAGGCGACATTGCCTGATGATGTCGTTGAGGATGGAGGGCCGAGTCAGAAATACGGTTACAGTGCTCGCACTTTAATGGCTCTGCATAAGTTTTGTGCTGGTGCGCCTTATTATTGCCAAGAAAGCATGCAGGCTCTGATGGGAGTAAAGCTTACAGCGTCAACCATTTTTGACCAAGTTGAGTTGGTAGCCAATAGCTTACAACCCGTTTATAACCTGCTTAGAATTTTTGCAGCCAACGCCGAGCATTACTACTTAGACGACACGAGTAATCGAATCTTAGACAAAGTCCCAATCGAAAAACCGCAACGCAATGGCACCAAAATGCGAGAGCGCACCGGCGTTTACAGTACGGGTTTAGTCGCTGGGTTAAAAGGCGGGCACAATGTGGTGTTATACAAAACGAACATTGGGCATGCGGGCGGCGGCAGTTCGCGGAAGTGCTTCACTCATTCCCAACCGAAGTTGAACAGGTATTAACGTGGTATGGAATGATCTGGGATAACGATCATGAGGCCAAAGTCTTGAGACTCAGCAGTAAGCAGCGACTTGCGTGGCATAAGAAAGTATCTCTGCCGGTGATGGAGCAGATCCGTGAATGGGGAGAGACAGAACTTAATAGAGGGCGTGTTGAAGAAAATAGTGGTCTTGGCAAAGCGATTGGATACTTCAATAAACACTATGACGGGCTTAGCGCGTTCTGCCACATCGAAGGGGCTCCGATAGACAATAACAAAGCGGAGCAAGCCCTCAAACTGGTCGCCAGAAACCGTAAGAATGCGATGTTCCATAAAACTCAAGCTGGCGCCAGTATTGCTGATGTGGTGATGGGAATGATAGCGACGTCAGCCGAAGCCGGTATCAACGTCTTGGATTACTTCAATACGCTGCAGCGTAAACAAGGTGAAGTAAAGGCGAACCCACAGCAGTTCCTACCTTGGAATTACCTATCTAATATCTAACCAAGAAATGCTCCTGCTTCGTCTGGAGCCAACTCTGCGCACCGATGTAAGCTATCTTCCCGTAAGCTCACGATCAGTTGAACCGCTTATATACTTCGGTAATTGCGTTACAACGAATATACTCAGGGCTTAAATTCGACGAAAAGCTTGGACCTGCGTTAGCCCACTTATTTGATAAATATCCGATAGCCAATCGTTTTATATCTGCAATGGGCTTTCCTGCGGAGTGGAAGCAAGAACCTTTGCTTTTCGAACTTGATTAAACCAGTCTTGAAATCTGAGTTTGATGATCTTTTTGTAAGGCGCTTTTGTCCCGAAGTGACCTTGCCAACATAAAAAATCATTTTTACTGGATGATTGTTGTTGCCGTCACATGAGCAGGATTTGGGCAAATTCCGGTTATCTTCTAACATGTATGTTATAGCTGAAAACGATTTTGGGGCAGATATGAGTTTGCCAACATCGCCCCAAATCGATCCCAATCAGCAAAGAAAACACTACTCCTATAAGAACTATGCTTTCTTTTAGTTCACCCACATATATATTTGATATTGACCATTATGATGAATGTTACACCCTTGGGGATTCATAACAATAAAGTCTGATCAATCTCTAGCAAGCTTCATGGACGTAACCGTTCACCAGCAGGTTGTTGACCTAAGAGTTTGCGTAAAAACTGGCTTCGTTAAGGTCAAGAACATTAGGGTATGGTTGCCGTGAGATCACAGCTGTTACAATGCGAGTTAGAGTCTCTAGCGAAGAGATCTGCCTCTTCTTGCACGTTTCTATGAGCGAGTGCAGCCTATCTCGGAACTTATCGCCTGCATCTGAGGTTGTTCCATAGCTGATTTTTCGCTGAATAACGAAGCCACGCAGCCGTCGCTCTGCTTCATTATTGGTGAGAGGGATTTTGGGGTTGGTTACGAACAACCATAAACTTTGGCTATGCTCTTTAAGTTTTCGACACCGCCCTTGATAACGCTGAATCGGGATTTGTTTTGCTCCCTTGTCTAGCCATTGATTAAAACGACATCGTAGACGACTCAGTCGATTTAGATACCGAGCGTCATTGATTTTGCCAGCCTCCCAACGATGGCGAGTTCGAAAGACTAATTTGCTTAGTAACACAAGGCGCTGACCTATTTGGGCAGTATGACCTTTACCTGAGTAATCAGCAATTTGTTGTAGATTGCGAATAACATGCGACCAACATAATTGATGTTTCTCCTGAGAAAGCCAGTTGTAGCCACTATATTGGTCACTGACCACGATGACACAATAATCTGGGGCCAGTACCGTTTTTGCTGAATGCGTAGAGCGAGAGTAAAGGATTTTTTCATAGACTAAATCATCGCTTGCAACTAGCCAGCACCAACGCAGGCGCTCTTCATCATTTCTCGAGTGAGAGGTTTCATCGACATGTACCAGTGGTGCAGATTGTATATTGGTTTTGATTGCTTGATGCAGTGGTGTAAGCATAGAGGCAATACGGCTTTGCGCTTCACTTATGGCACCCACTGAGAAGGTCATGCCAAACTGCTCTTGCAGTAAGGAGCGTATTTTTCGGACGCTGAGATGATATTGACCAGCCAGTATGGCGATATGACTCATTAAATTTGGTCCCATAATCCCTTGAGGAATATCGCTGGGTTTTTGTGCTTTTACGGCCTCTCCGCATTGCGTGCATTTGCCTGAATACAGCCGATATTCGGTAATGTCCATGCGTGGTGGTGGGATTTCATGAACTTGATGGCGATAAAACGGGTTGTTACTCATTTCGAGGTCAGTGTCACCGCAGCAAGGACATGTGTTTTCAGGATAACAATCAACAACGGTATCGGATTCTTTTAGTTCTGAGAGTTGTCTTTTATGCCCTTCGTGACCCTGTTTAGCTCCTCTCGGATTGCGACCACTAGAGCTTTGAGCTTTTTTCGTTCCGCCCGCTCCTTAGGTCCATCGGAGGAAGGAGATTTCGAAGAATTAGTACTGCTCGTTTTTAGTCTATCTTCATAATAGCGTAATTGCTCCCATAACTCGGATATCAACGCATTAGCTTCGTTGATATCCGATGCTATAGGTGGTGTAGATGAGAATTTGGATTTTTTCTTAGTCATACACTCAGCATGAACTCTATGGATGATCACTCAATAGGCAAAGTGGGATCAAGTGCGAATGGTCACGTTTTTTGTGTCAATGCACTGCTGGTGAACGGTTACTCATGGACAATACCTTGATGGAGGCTTTACTAATTTAGCATTTAACGGATTAACAGCGGTATTGCAAATACTCTAATCTGATGGCCAAATTCACTCTTCCTCTGAACTAAGCTCTATCTAACTTTGAAAATCAAAATGTTGGACTGCCCTGAAGGGCTAGACAGCAGCTCTGTCTCCAAACAGGTCAAACTGGTTTCTCTTTGTGATGCGGTTTGATGCGATGACCAGCCAACGTCCCTATCGCGATCCTATGAGTAAAGAGAACATTAGACATCATTAAAGCACATTTGGGGACACTATTTGATTCTGCTTTCATCCACTTAGGAAGAGGCGGTAAATTTGATCACATTATATTGATCCCGTTGCAACATTGTCCAATGTACGGCCACACCATTGAAATAATGCGACATCGAAACAACGGCGATCTGACTCGGTGCCGAGTGTGCGGCACTCAATATACCGTAAACTATGCCGCAATGCCCATAGACTGCCAGAAGAAAAACAAGCACATGATTGATAACTTCATCGACATCTTACCGTTAGCGAACTAAGCGGGTCGCGTATTGCCAGGCCCTCTGATCTAAAGCAACCTCTCAATTTGATGGCGGTTGCTTGCTTTGTAGCTATTTAACTGAAACGTTAATAGATATTTAATGCAATATCTTCCCAATAGTTCAATTGTTCATCTGAGCCAAATTCATTTGGGGAGATATGACGGTCAATCTCCTGCCCATTCTGGAAAACTAGGAAACCACAATCGCAGCCAAAAGCATGCTGGTCAGCAAACCTTATCTTAAATCTGATTTTATGGTACATCTTTGATAATGCAATAAATATTGGGTACGGAGTAGTATTCGCAGTAAAAAATGTAATTCTTCCGTAAATATATTCACCTCTGTCTTCGAGGCAACATTGGCTATCCCATGCATTCCACTTTGTTCCCCAATTCTGAAGATTCCAATCTACATTACCATGAATAACACTGCTCTCTCCTTCAAAAGAATTTGATTTCAAAGAGTTGGAAAGTAGCTTATTAAAATCCATATCACTACTTTCATTCCTGATCGAATCGCGAATAGAACTAGCATAGCATTTATCTTTAGTACGAAACTCGATGATATTATAAATATGGTTAGGCATGATCTTACTCCTGTTTTCCTTAAAAAATAAAAAATATTCGTTTACATTAATTTAACTGATATTTTACCTTTCAGCTTATCTAATCGACAAAACCCTTTGAAGATATAAATACACAACACGGACTTCTTTATTCAATCGTCTTACATTGGTGCAAAACCATTTACTGGACAGCTGAAACAAATGCCTCAAAACTAGGATATTGTTTGAGAGGTGCTTTTAACGTGCTTTCTACTACTTCGAAATGTGGACTGACTCTACATACACACTTTAATGCATGCCTAACCAGTTCTTTATTATTAAAGTTATTGAGCCGATAAACACCATCTTGATGATGTGTGAACTGAGATGAGTTTAACAAGTTCTCATGGCATGCACCTATCAATCGAGTATTGGATGACTTCGTTAAAAAGTATTCAAACCCTAATAACAACGTGACGTTCTGAAGGGTGAAACATGCATCAATACTTTCCGATAGGAATTTTGATAGAGAGATTAATTGAAAGGCGTCAAATAGCCCCAGGCCTAAAGCGTCATTCGATTTTCTGTCAATTAATATTGCTTTTAAACTCTCTCGTCGATACGTGGACTGCGCTGCCAAAAACTGCTCTACGATACACTTGTTTCTCTCAAACCTTTGCCAAACTACATCACAAAAACTTGGTACGTCCCCCTCGTCAATCGAGAGTAAACGAACAAGGGTAACCCCTAACGTTGCCGCATATTGTGATATGTCATACAAGACAAATGCGGTTGCGGCATTCCATGGGATGTTTGGCAACAAAACAACGTTATTATAAAGAATAGCATTGTTGAGTATGGCTTCAGTGTCATCAAGATGCGGTAGAAACCATTTCATATCACTTACCTTCAGATAGCTTTAAAGTGGTAATGAGGCTCTTTCTCAGCAAAATGAGTGAGCACTTTCTCCGCCACCTCAATGCGAAACACTGTCCCAGATTTGGCTTGAGTCACCCAATTTTTCTTACTACCACAGCTTGTGAAGCCCCCCGCTACGACACCTACCCCCTCTTCGACTCTTGCTCCTGAATCACGCCCAAATGCGCGTGCGATTGGGTAGCCAAGGCAACAAAGTGTCCCCTTTTCTTCGTACACATCGTAGTCATCATTAATCGTAACTTCGACAGGCACTAGATGAGAATTGAAAACACAAGCCAGCTCATCAACCTTTTCTTCGATAAGGCCACTAAACACCCAACACTCACTGGACTTATCCCATTGCCCACTAAGAGCGCGGCATTTATCAACGAGATAGGTATTGTAAGTACTGGTTAAAGTAATAAAACCAGACTCATTTTGTTCCTCAACCGAGGATTTAAGTTTGAATATTAGGTCGGTTCCATACTTTGAACGAACGGAGATGTCTTCGACATCCAGCAGTTGCGTACCGATTGAGAGATTCTTAGATAGTTCATCGATTAAGATTCTGCACTTGTAGCCGTCAAGCGATGCAGCAAAATACTTTCGATTTTTCTTTAAGACGTTAAACTCTTTCATGTTTCCTCCGAAGTAATAATGAGTGACAACGTAATAACTTTTATTGATGGCTTTCAGCCACTTATCTTGTTTTTTATCGTTATTATTTTTGCTGTTATATTATTATTCAGAGCTTTCAAAGAGCATAGCGATATGGAAGCCTTATCAAGCTAGCTTAGCCTGTACTTTAATGTCAAGAGTTTTTATCCTCCTCAGCTTGAGCGCAAAAGTCGTTGCGAATCTTGCAATTACCATTGAAGTTGAGCAAGCTCTGTGCAACGTATGCACAGAACTAAAAGATAAATTAGTGAAAGTTCATGTACTGCAATAAAGGATTCGCTTGCTTAAGCGCTTGTCGCTGCGCAAGAAGCTCAGCGACCACACGCTTTTTATCTTCTCCCAAAGCGCATGCAATAAGAAACGCATCGACTTCATGCGACATGAATCCCACAGCCTTGGGACCCAGTTGTACTGCGGGCGGAAATGTGCCATCGTTTATACGTCTGTGAAGCGTGGCTTGGGATAAACCAACGCGTTTTAATACATCGACTTTCTTTTCTATTTTCAGTTGATTAATTGGGTGTATAAGCGCCATTGGACGCCTCCGTTTATTCTTATTCTTATGACTACAAGAGCCGTTGCAAATATAATATTCGTATTTAGAAGTCAAAAGCAATCACTTTTTTCGAATTTATTTTACGAAATGGAAATATACAAACTCTATATATTTAACAACGAACAAAATATACATATACCGTATATTAAACATCACACAATATAATCATTCAAAGTGATGAAAATAAAGACATGACAAGTACATCCTTTATTTATATTTGACTCAGCCATCACGAACATACTTCCTAATGCTATTGCTTCTTAACTATATAACATTCGTCCCAACAACTACTTACTGACTATCAGTGATACGAAGTGAAAGCAGATGAAAGCGGCTGAGACATAGTGAGAGTGCAGCGCAAATTCCTTGTCGCAAACGGCATTTTCGATGTTTAAACGCGCACTTTCCCTGTCGCATGCGACAAATTCCTTATCGTATTCCTCTGTTGAACTCCGTATTATACAATAATATATTTCGTTTATTTTAAATAAGCACATTTAATATCATAAATTATATTGTTATAATAAAAAAATAGAACAAAAACAGTAACAAGCGGATACTGCTCTTCCCTATTTGTTCCAAATAGGTCGTTCGTAGCTTTAGCCTCCCTTTGGTCGGTTGCGCTAACATGCTTCGCAGTTATCGCTAAGTCGCACGCTGTTGCTCTATAGATAATAAAAATAAAATAATAATAAAAAGAGAAATAATAAAATGAAGCTTTCAGAAAAAGAAGACTTAAATAAAATAGTAAGAGAAGTAGTAGCTAACACAAAAAGAGAAAATAAAGATAAGCTAATGGCGATTATCGAGCAAACAGACTACAGCTTAGAAGAATTACAATTTATTGTACCATCTTTACTTCCGCAATTTTCAAACACATCAAAAATTACATTTAGTTCTCATGCGCATTTTTGCAACTTCATAGTAAAAAGCATTTACGTTAAACATAATGCAGATAGCTTTGATGAAAATGCTGTTGATGACTCGCGTCACATACTCGACGCAGTAGAAAACGGCTTCAAAGAAGAGCGTAAAGAAACTAAAGACTTATGCAATGTAGCAATAAAAACACATGTAACTAAAGAAGCACATAGGCACTTCATAGCGTGCAGAAATAGTAACAACTACCGATCTAATGCTGCTTTTCTGAGAGACATTATCTCAAACCAAATCGAGCCGCGACCGAACAATGACGAAGCGTATTTACAGTACTTTAAAGAAACTAAAGAGCTATCAAAAGCCCTACAGGTGCTTTCAGAAGACATTGAAGATGCTGACAGCGCTAAATTAGCTAAACTAAGTAAATGCATTAAAGAGCTTAAGAAGAGCGTTGATGCTACACGCAAGCTAGCAATAGATTCTCACTCATCAGCAACAGCTAAGGTACTAGCTTTAAAATACTTATCTTCGCGTCAGCTAGACGAGCTATGCAAACAAAAGATACTAGAAGAAGCTGAATTATAAAGCCTGAATTCCCTCCTTGTTCAAGGAGGGCTTATCTTGTATAGAACCAAGATAATAGAGAGCTAAAGTCAAGATATTAATGGATTGGTTAGGGATTAAATTGGAGTCGTAGGGAGTAAATGAGAGATAAAATGGGATTGGCGTCTCAATCATTTTGCCTTTTT
>NZ_WBOH01000017.1:0-30853 GCF_032648565.1 Vibrio sp. 2-1-2a | reverse complement strand
ATGGTCACTTCGTTTCATTGAAACCTAAATTGTTTCCGAAGAAACTATTTGGATTATCATCAACGAGTGCCCACACAGATTGATAGGTTTATATTTTTAAAGAGCTTTTCTAACTTATCCAGCAACTTAGTTGCTCGTCGTTAGGGGTGCGTATCTTACTCCGCACCGTGAGAGAGTCAAGCATTTTTTCAAATTTCTTTTTCTCTCACTTCCGATTCGCTGTGTGACTTTCGTCTCACTCCGTGTCGGTGGATGCGCAGTATAGGGAGTTGAGAAATTAGTACAAGCGTTTTTTGCAAAAAAACTTTCAACCGAACAAATAGCAATCACTTTGTGTGTATACCAAGCGATCTTGGCTATTTTCTCTCATTTAAAAGGATCTTTCCTCAAGAAAAAGGGCGTTTCTACCTGAATTACGATCTTCAAATTTAATGTAATTGAAGCAAATGATATTCGCTCAGCGCGCTTTTTCTTTTCTGCCTGCTGTATAAAAGATAAAAAAAGAGCAGAACGATAACGAACTGCTCTTTGGTCTTTGCTTTTTACTTGGGATACTTCAGGTGAAGTCTTGGAAATTGCTTCTTCTATATAGAAGAAAAGATCAGAGCATCCTTGCCCTTCTCTTTTACGACAGATTAGCTAGGGGTATATCTAAATGTCGTGGTTGTTCGATGACACATTGAGCTCGTAAGAGTGGAGCATGCTTGCATTCCCAATGGCGTCATCTTCGAGAGGAACTTAGTTCTTCAATACTTTTACGGTGTAGCTACCATCTTTTTGTTGGTACAGACCGTGGATGTCGGTTTCGAAACCTGGGTAATGCGCACCGATCTCACAAAGCATCTCTAGGAAGTCCAGTACAGGGCGAGACTCTTGAGTCACCATTTCACCAGGAAGTACTAGTGGCACACCTGGAGGGTAAGGAAGGATCATGTTCGCACTTACGCGACCAACCATTTCTTCCAATTTGATTTCTTCTACGTTACCGCGAAGCTCTTCTTGCCATGCTGCGTGTGGTGTTACTTTCATTTCTGGAAGTACATCGAACGCTTTGTACATTAGCTCTGGTAGGTTGTATTTCTTAGTTAGGTCGTGAATTGCTTGTGCTAGTTCTTGAACGCGCATGCCTTCATAGAAGCTTGGGTCTTCGTTATATAGCGAAGGAAGGAAGCTCTTGATGGTTAGGTTCAAGTCGTAGCCACGTTTAAATTCAGTCAGACCGCGTAGCAATTGCATTGCTTTTGATTTGTCGATACCGATTGAGAATAGGAACAACAAGTTGTATGGGCCTGTTTTCTCAACCACGATGCCGCGCTCGTCTAGGAATTTAGCCACCAGCGAAGCAGGAATACCTGATTCTTCTAGTTCGCCTTCTTTATTCATCCCAGGAGTCAGTAGCGTTACTTTGATTGGATCAAGATACATGTGGTTGTCATCCATGTTCTTGAAGCCGTGCCATGTGTCGCTAGGGTCTAGTTTCCAACATTCCGTGGTATCGATGTTTTCTGGTTGCCATACATCGAAGAACCAACTGTCGCTTTCTGCTTCTAGGCGTTTGATCTCTTTACGAAAGCGGATTGCGCGATCGATAGAGTCTTGCATCAACTTCTTACCAGTGTTGCCGCGCATCATTGCCGCTGCAGTTTCAGTAGAAGCAACAATGCCGTACTGAGGTGAAGTTGAAGTGTGCATCATGAATGCTTCGTTGAAAGATTCTTTATCAAAGTCACCTTTCACGTGAATCATTGAAGCTTGTGAGAACGCTGCCAACAGTTTGTGTGTTGATTGTGTTTCGTAGAACACTTTGCCTGGCATCGCTTCACCACTCATACCACATTTACCTTCGTAAATTGGGTTGAAGTTAGTGTAAGGCACCCAAGCACTGTCGAAGTGGATGTGTTTACAGTCTAGCGACTCTTTGATGAATTGCGTGTTGTACAACAGGCCATCGTAAGTTGAGTTAGTCACTACTGCGTAACTTGGCGCTGTTGCACCTGGTGTTTTCGCCACTTTCTCTGCAATGACATCGCGGCTGAATTCGCTTTGTGGAATACCACCAAGGATGCCGTATGAGTTACGAGTTGGGCGGAAGTAGATTGGCGTTACATCACTCATCATCATTAGGTGAGTCAGAGATTTGTGACAGTTACGGTCAATCAGTACTGTGCTGCCCGCAGGCGCTGAGTACATACCCACGATTTTGTTCGATGTAGACGTACCGTTAGTTACGATGTACGAGCTGTCTGCATTGAATGTGCGTGCGATGTATTCTTCTGCATCTTTATGTGGACCTGAGTGGTCTAGTAGAGAACCTAGCTCAGGCATTGAGATTGATACGTCCGCTTTGAATGTATTTGGACCGTAAAAATCGTAGAAGATGCTACCAGCAGGACTTTTCTGGAATGCTGTACCCCCCATGTGACCTGGAGTACAGAAGGTGTATTTGCCTTCTTCTACGTATTTGAATAGCGCTTTAGTGAATGGAGGCATGATGGCATCTTTGTATGCCTCAGTCGCTTGGTTGATTTTGATAGCGATGTCGTCAGCCATACCTAAAGCGTACTCGAAGAAGCTCACGTTTAGACGTAGGTCTGTTAGTGAAATGTCTAGAGTAGACTGTTCGTTAGCAAATGCGTGAACAGGCAGTTTTTCGTTGATTTGGCTAATACGTTCACATAGCTCTAGTGAGTATTTATCCCAGTCGAACAGCACACCGCAAATGCGTGGGTTCATCTCAATCATTTTGATCAAGTCTTTATCATCTACTGGGTAAACCACTTCGTAGCCCGCTTTCTCAAGAGCAGCGTGAAGTTGACGAACTGGCTCTTCTTTAAAGAACACACCCATGTGGTTCAAGATAGCGAATATATTCATTTGGACATCTCCAAGGCGAATGAGGGCGCTCTTTGCCATTTACAGGCAATGAGTAAGGTGAGCGCCGCGTGAATTTGGGTTTTATGGGCTGGCACCGTAGTGCCAGTGTTTTGGGGATTAGTTGCTTGCTTGGGCAGGCATGTCGTCAGCGTGCATTTTCACGTACTGAGCAAGACCTGCTTTTTTGCTGTAGAACATCAAGATAACTAGAGACACGATGAAGGTTGCTGTTAGCGTACCGCCCTCTGCACCCGCTAGTGCGATGAAGCAGAACAGACAAGCCACACCAGAGAACAACATTACGAAGCCGTTGCGTGTTGTCATACCTTCGAAGCGAATCAAGTTAATGCTTGAGTAGAAGTAAGGCAGCATAGTTAGTAGTACTGCGTCAGTTGTTAGCTGGTTGAACAGGTCTGATGCGTGTGCTGTTTTAGAGCTAAAGAACATCAGTACAACCATTAGCGCAGTCATCTTGATTGACGCAAGGATTAGACCTTTCTTAGGCACACCGTTTTTGTCAGTTTCGCCGTAGATTTTAGGGAAGTTGCCATCGCTTGCTGCACGTTTACCAGCCTCGCCCACCAGCATCATCCAAGAACCTAGCGAAGTGAAACATGCTAGTGCTGTGAATGCTGATACGAATGGTGCAGTCCAGCTACCGAATAGCTCAGTGGTTGCTAGTGCAAATGGCGCACCTGATGCCGCAACTTCAGAAGCAGGGAACATGCCGCTGATCATTTGAGTTGATAGGATGTAAATCACACCTGCGATACCAGTACCCAGCATGGTTGCTAGCGGTACAGTACGTTTAGGATTTTCTACCATACCTGTCGATACTGCTGCTGATTCCACACCAACGAATGACCATAGACAGATAAGAACCGCAGTCACAATCGCATGGCTATCCGTACCCGCAGATACGTTCCAGTTTTGGCTGTATAGCGCAGTGTCGAAGTGCGTCCAACCAAACGCCGCTGTACCAACAACAGGAATGAGGATTAGAACAAGACCAAGCGTACATAGACGGCTTACCCAGCTACCACCAAGTAGGTTAACGAAAGTGAAGATCCATACCGATGCAATCGTCGCAATACCTGCTGGGATTGGGTCATTAAGCACAGGGAAGAATACTGAAAGGTAAGAAACACCTGTAATAGCAATAGCTAGGTTACCAATCCAGTTCGCGTGGTAATAAAGCACGCCCGTTTGGAAACCAAAGACTGGGGAAACTTCGCCCGCATAAGCGATAGGACCACCTTCTTGAGGGTTTTTGGTTGCCAGACGAGCGTAAACAAACGCAAGGCTCAGTGCACCGATCAAACAGATCAGCCAGCTGAAAATTGAAACAGAGCCTACTGAAGCTAGGCTAGAAGGTAACAGTGCAATACCACTACCCATCATGTTACCGGCGACTACACCCGTACAGGCAATTAGGCCAATTTTTTTCGTATTCGATGACATAACATCTCCAAATCTATTCTACTCAAGTCAACGTGACTCAAACTGAACGGTTATTAGCGAGATGCTATGAAGTAGATACCTGCTCGACCTCGCTAAATTTCGAAGTGAAGACTACGCCCAAAAACTGGGAAAAAAATAAACTTGGCGTTATCAATAAAATGATTAGTTCATCAACATCAAGTTGAGATAAACATGATGAACACAAAAACATAAAACTATATTATTCATATAGTTATAATAAAAACATCAAACCTTCTACCGATAGATAAACTCTCATCAACTCGTTGGTAATCTCGGCAAAAGTTATCAACCTCTATCAACTTCCCCGCCCCGAAGGGTTGATTCCCTGAACCTGTTGATTTCATAAACCTCTCCCTGATCGCGCTTTTTGACCCACATCAATATTCATCTCGCCTGCAAGAAAGTATCAGAATCATTCTCGCCAAATAACCCAGCCAGACACTCCATACAATCAATAGAGATAGAGATAGAGATAGAGATAGAGATAGAGATAGAGATAGAGATAGAGATAGAGATAGAGATAGAGATAGAGATAGAGATAGAGATAGAGATAGAGAAGAAAACCGGATATGTCTTCCCGTTGCAAGCTTGCGTTACTGGCTCCTTCGTAAGTCATTACCCCACCGCCCACCCTTTTCACTTTTCGACAGCTACAAAAAAGCCCCTCACCGAAATGAGGGGCTAGTATTAAACTGACGTTGAGTGCGAGAGAATTAAAGCATTCGAACGACAGAAGGGTGAACAGCGCGATACATGGCGTAATCAATCGCCTTCATGTTACTTGGGAAGACCAAGTTTTCGCACAGCAGGTACGTCTCAACCGACGTATCAATATAGAAAGCTTCGCTGTAAGACTCACTGGCCAAATCCAGATCACCATCCAATTCAGCGTGCTTACCACGAATCACATAAGACAGCACCGAATCACGTAACCTCAAAGCCTGCCCAAGATGCTGCTTGGCTGAAGCCATGTCACCAATAATGGTTTCGTGCAGGGCTAAAGCTTCATAAATTCGCGGTTGAATTGGCCCAACCATCATTTTTACGTTAGTTTCTAGTGCGTCACTCAACTGCTGCACTCGCCCTTTCTTCAACTCCTGTGAAAAGTCGAGCACCTTCTGCACGTGGTAAGCAATCAATAACTCTGCCTGAACGTAAGCATTATCTGGCTCAATTTCTAAAATGTTTTCCAGCAAGTTGACGCCTTGGCGAAACTGCTTGGCATCCGAGACATTGAGATAATGGTTAGCTTGAACAAACAGCTCCAAAGCATCTGGGTTAATTGGCATTCCCGCCACCAGCATCGTGGATTTCAGCTTGGCATCCGGCACTTTCAGAACTTGCATCAAGTCTAACGACGCTTGTTGAAGCACTGTCTTTAAATGGCTGCTGGTTAACGCGTATTGACGACTAAACAACACCTTTTCAGATGAGTTATTCCGATATTCCACCTCTAAAAAGCTGCCACCCTCATTTTCACGAACCCGCACCACAACCGATTTGCCCGGC
Source organism: Vibrio sp. 2-1-2a (assembly GCF_032648565.1). Lineage (NCBI taxonomy): Bacteria > Pseudomonadati > Pseudomonadota > Gammaproteobacteria > Vibrionales > Vibrionaceae > Vibrio > Vibrio sp. 2-1-2a. The sequence continues at coordinate 24,988 of NZ_WBOH01000017.1, read as the reverse complement.
ACAATACCCGAGGTAAACGACGTCTTCTTTAGCATGACTCGGTAATCGCTCACTTGAGCAATGTCGGACATCAACTTTTGGGCAAACCCGTCTGCCAAGTCGTAGCTTAACCCTTCGCTCGTGAAGTTATCTTGAAACTTGAATTCGATAAGGTGAGTATCGATGGCTTGAGTAATACGCACTTCCGATTGCTTGTAGGTAAACACACCCATCACCACAACCAAAACACTGATCCAGATGAAGTTCATGATCCCCAGGCGCCACGGACTGATTTTATTTTTTTTCGGAGGGGCCTTTTTCTCTTTAGACATCTCACAGACCGCGCGAGTCAGAGGGCCTGCAGGAAAGGTGACGGCAGGTGCGATAGGTAGAGTATCTTCTTCTGATTCTTCAACAATAGGAGGAAGAGTTTCTGAATCACAATGACGACTTGCGAGGAATTCCTCGAGTGTCATTGGGGTCACATTCGCCACCAGCTTGTAACCACGTTTCGGCACTGTAATGACGTAGCTGGTATTTTCTTCCCGACCGTCCCGCAGTAATTTACGCAACTCAAAAATGGACTGAGTCACCACTTGATCGGTCACAATCGCCCCTGCCCAAACGTATTGGATCAATTCCTCACGATTGAACACCTCATTCGCATGCTCCGCTAGGAAATGCAGAAGATTAATTAAGCGTGGCTCAACAGTAACTTCCCTATCTTGTCGATACAGCTTATTTTCATCAACGCTTAAAACCCAGTCATTGATTTGAAAATAGACTCCAACCATGTATGAAAACTCTCGTATCTACAGACAGCGCTACGGTAGGAATCAAACAATGGTCAATTCCTACTGGTAACTAAAGGCGAGATTATAGGTGGGAAAACGGCGTGCACCTAGAAAAGCAAGCCGCCAAAAATGCAAACTTAAGTTAAGTGATGCAGAAATGAGACTACTCAAGTGCTGCAAGGATAGAACAATGAGTAGCATCATCGTCCGTATGACCGCAGCAAGCATCATTGATCTTCTTCAAAGCTCGACGAATTTTCGTTAGTTCAGCAATCTTCTCATCAATTAAAGTTAACTTTGCAGAAGTAATGGCTTTTACCTCCGCACAGCTGTGTTCTGTTGCCTCTAATTTGATCCCAAGAAGTTCCTTGATCTCATCTAAGCTCAAGCCAAGCTCTTTCGCTTTGAGAATAAAACGCACCTGCTTTTGGTTCTCTTCGTTATACAGGCGATAGCCCGAATCACTTCGTCCTGCGGGTTTGATGAGCGCATTTTTCTCATAGAATCGCAGTGTATCGGCAGTCACACCACAGCGTTTCGCCAGTTCACCTATCTGAAACATAACTTTCCTTATTAACTATCTCGTTACTTTTAAAGCCAAAGATCGAGTTTTTTGCAATTATTTTTGAGATGCCAAACGATTGCTCGAGCTTTTTTGTAATAAATTGGTTAGAATACGCGCCATCAAATAGTGGAGACTGTTTTCTAAGCATGAAAACACCCCGCAAAGGTCTTTACCAAAACTGGCCAATATTTTACCCCAAGAGGTAAAAACAAGTTCATTTTTGGCAAACATCTTTAACTCCGTGAATTTGAGGAAAATGGAAGCATGAACAACGCTCGTCCTATTCGCCGTGCGCTTATCAGCGTATCAGACAAAACAGGTATTGTTGAGTTTGCACAAGCTCTTGCTGAGCGCGGTGTCGATATCCTATCTACTGGTGGTACGGCTCGTCTACTTGCAGAACAAGGCATCGCTGTAACAGAAGTCTCTGACTACACTGGTTTCCCAGAAATGATGGACGGTCGCGTTAAAACGCTTCACCCGAAAGTTCACGGTGGTGTGCTGGGTCGTCGTGGCCAAGATGATGGCGTGATGGAAAAACACGGCATCAACCCTATCGATATGGTTGTTGTTAACCTATACCCATTCGCAGAAACCGTTGCTAAAGAAGGCTGTACGCTTGCTGATGCAGTTGAGAACATCGACATCGGCGGTCCAACAATGGTTCGCTCTGCAGCGAAAAACCACAAAGACGTAACTATCGTTGTGAACGCTCACGACTACAACCGCGTGATCGCTGAAATGGACGCGAACGACAAATCTCTAACACTAGAAACTCGCTTCGACCTTGCTATCGCAGCATTCGAACACACGGCTTCTTACGACGGCATGATCGCAAACTACTTCGGCACTATGGTTCCATCTTACGGTGAGAACAAAGAAGGTGATGAAGAGAGTAAATTCCCTCGCACTTTCAACCAACAATTCGAGAAAAAACAAGACATGCGCTACGGTGAGAACAGCCACCAAGCAGCCGCATTCTACGTTGAAGCAAACCCACAAGAAGCGTCTGTTTCTACTGCTCGCCAAATCCAAGGTAAAGCCCTCTCTTACAACAACATTGCAGACACTGATGCAGCACTTGAGTGTGTGAAAGAGTTCAACGAGCCTGCATGTGTGATCGTAAAACACGCCAACCCATGTGGCGTTGCGCTAGGTAAAGACATCCTCGAAGCGTACAACCGCGCTTACCAAACTGACCCAACGTCAGCGTTCGGCGGCATCATTGCATTCAACCAAGAGCTAGATGCAAAAACGGCTAGCGCTATCGTTGAACGTCAATTCGTTGAAGTGATCATTGCACCTTCTGTTTCTGCTGAAGCAATTGAAGTGGTTGCAGCGAAAAAGAACGTCCGTCTACTAGAGTGTGGCGAGTGGTCAACGAAGACAACTGGCTTTGACGTGAAACGCGTGAATGGCGGCCTACTCGTTCAAGACCGTGACCAAGGCATGGTAAGCCTAGACGATCTTAAAGTCGTGTCTAAGCGTCAGCCGACAGAAGAAGAGCTCAAAGATGCCCTATTCTGCTGGAAGGTAGCGAAATACGTGAAATCAAACGCGATTGTTTACGCGAAAGGTGACATGACTATCGGTGTAGGCGCTGGCCAAATGAGCCGCGTTTACTCAGCGAAGATTGCCGGCATCAAAGCCGCAGATGAAGGCTTAGAAGTTGCCGGTAGCGTAATGGCATCTGACGCTTTCTTCCCATTCCGCGACGGTATCGATGCCGCAGCAGAAACCGGCATTAAGTGCGTAATTCAGCCAGGTGGCTCAATGCGTGACGACGAAGTTATCGCAGCAGCAGATGAGCACGGCATGGCGATGATCTTCACGGGTATGCGTCACTTCCGCCACTAATTTCCTCTTCGTATTTGGCACTGTGGCGTCGTTAGCTGCTTTCGCCCACCCCAGTTACGTAGCTGGCTATGTTTCCGGGATGGGCTCAATTGCTGCCTAGCCACATCATCAAATACTTTGAGTAAACAGTATTTATAAGATTAAGGATTTTCATATGCGAGTTTTAATCATTGGTTCAGGCGGTCGTGAACATGCGCTAGGCTGGAAAGCAGCGCAAAACCCAAATGTTGAGACTATTTTCATTGCTCCAGGCAACGCAGGGACAGCACTAGAGCCAAAACTAGAGAACGTAAACATCGATGTAGAAGACATCGCTGGCCTTGTTGCTTTCGCCAAAGAGAAGGCGATTGAACTGACTATCGTTGGCCCAGAAGCACCATTGGTTATTGGTGTGGTTGATGCGTTCCGCGAAGCGGGCTTACCAATCTTTGGCCCTACACAAGCCGCAGCGCAGCTTGAAGGCTCTAAAGCGTTTACTAAAGACTTCCTTGCTCGTCACCAAATCCCAACCGGTGCATACGCAAACTTTACAGAAATTGAACCAGCGCTTGCTTACGTGCGTGAACAAGGTGCGCCGATTGTGGTGAAAGCCGACGGCCTTGCGGCTGGTAAAGGCGTGATTGTGGCAATGACGCTAGAAGAAGCGGAAGACGCAATCAAAGACATGCTAGCGGGCAACGCATTTGGTGATGCTGGTAGTCGTGTAGTTATCGAAGAGTTCCTAGATGGTGAAGAAGCAAGCTTCATCGTGATGGTCGATGGCGAGAACGTTCTGCCAATGGCCACCAGCCAAGATCACAAACGTGTCGGTGACAAAGATACAGGTCCTAACACTGGTGGCATGGGCGCGTACTCGCCAGCTCCTGTGGTAACACCAGAAATTCACAACCGCATCATGGAAGAAGTCATTTACCCAACGGTACGTGGCATGGCTTCTGAAGGTAACCCATACACAGGTTTCCTATACGCGGGTCTGATGATCGACAAAGATGGTACGCCTAAAGTGATCGAGTACAACTGCCGCTTCGGTGATCCAGAGACACAACCAATCATGATGCGTATGGAATCGGATCTGGTTGATCTTTGCTTGGCTGCGATTGACCAAAAACTGGATCAAGTTGAATCAAAATGGGATCCACGTGCGTCGATTGGTATCGTACTCGCAGCCGGTGGTTACCCAGCAGCGTACAACAAAGGCGATGTGATCTCTGGTCTGCCACAAGTTGAAATTGAAGGCGAGAAAGTCTTCCACGCGGGTACAGACAATAAAGATGGCAACATCGTAACAAATGGTGGTCGCGTATTGTGTGCAACTGCGTTGGGCAACAGCGTATCAGAAGCGCAGCAACGCGCTTACGAGCTTGCAAAACAGATCAGTTGGGACGGCATGTTCCATCGCAGTGACATCGGCTACCGTGCGATTGCACGTGAGCAAGAAAAATAAAAACAACTTAAGTTGGCTAAAAAACAAAAGGCGCATTCAGCGCCTTTTTTATTACTCTGTCAGTTAGTAAGTCTCACCAAGCTTACTCAGCGAGTAATGCTGGTCGTGCTACACAATCAAAGTCATCATCATTGAGCATCAACAGTTCATCAACCGTTGCTTTATTTCGTGACTGCTTGCCGACAAAAGCCACGTAACTGTCTACAGATGAGAGACGCTCGATAATAAATTTTGGCAACGTCTGATTAAACTCGAGTGTCGAGAACGCTTTACCTTTGCAGGTTTCAAACGATTGGCCATTCCAATAACCTTGAATGAGGCTCTGACTGTTACGAGACTGCGCCTTAACCGACGCCACTACATCATTCGCTTCTGTCTTGTAACGTTCTAATTGTTCATGCTGAAGTGGTAAGACTTTACGATTAACGCGATATTGTTGGTAAACCGCTTCGCCATCTTTATTAAAACGGATGTGGATTTGAAAAGGCACCAACTCTTGCTTGGTATCAACTTGCTCACCTTTTCGAATCAACTCTCGAAGCTCACCTTCATCCCAACGGTAGTCACTTTGAAACCAGCCATTATCCCCCATCGTTACGTAATCAGCAGCCGTACTCACGCGAGTGAGTTTCTCGGTCATCCAGTACAAGCTACTTGCGTCTCCAGCAACTTTGCCGCCAGAGAAGTGAGTGAATTGTTCTAAATTAGGAGTTTCAACCGACGAACAGCCAAAAAGGGTAAAGCTAGATAAGAGAAGTGAAGCGAGTAGATGTTTTTTCATGAAGTTGCACCGAGGCAGGATACCTCGGTGCATTCTAACTTAGTTTACTGATTCTTTCAGCGCTTTACCTGCTACGAATGCAGGTACGTTAGCTGCTGCGATTTGAATCTCGTCACCAGTCTTAGGGTTACGACCAGTACGTGCAGCGCGGTGGTTTACTTTGAATGTACCAAAACCAATTAGTTGAACTTGGTCACCCTCTTTAAGTGCACCAGTTACACCATCAAGAGTCGCTTCAAGAGCAGCTTTTGCTTGTGCTTTTGATAGGTCTGCTTTCTCTGCGATAAAGTCGATTAATTGGGTCTTGTTCATTAGGTTTCCCTTCTCATAGGTTATCGAATTCGTCTCACTCTAAAACATAAATGCCCCATCTGGCAAAGGTTTGTAAGCGATCTTTCGATTTTCTGACGTACTTTTAGCCATAATATGAGTAATAACTCACAATTTGTTACCACATACCTCCTGAAAACCCTTGCTTTCCAAGGTATTTGGACCAATTTATAAGGCACTTTTGCGGTTATAATAGCTGCAAATAACCATTATCAAACTACATTCAAGGGCAACTATGCTGCTGTTATCCATTTATATCTCTATTGCAATCGGCATTTCGTTTATCTGTTCGGTGCTGGAGGCGGTACTGCTGAGTATCAGTCCGAGCTACATTGCGCAGCTCAATCAACAGGGGCATCCCGCAGCTGGGCAACTGGCTAAGCTAAAATCAGATATCGACCGACCATTGGCATCCATTCTGACTCTAAACACCATCGCTCATACCATCGGCGCGGCCACTGCTGGTGCACAAGCTGCGGTGGTATTTGGTAGCGAAGCGTTAGGTATCTTTTCGGCAGTGCTCACACTGGCGATCTTGGTGCTTTCAGAGATCGTACCGAAAACAATTGGCGCAACTTACTGGCGTCAATTGGCGCCAACCGCGGCAGTCGCATTACGTTGGATGGTATGGGCGCTAACGCCATTCGTATGGTTTTCAGAGCAAATCACCAAGCGTCTTGCTCGTAACCACGAAGCTCCGAAAATGCGTGATGAACTGTCTGCAATGGCGATTTTGGCACGTGAAAGCGGTGAATTTGCCGAGGGTGAATCAAAAATCTTAAGCAACTTGCTTGGCATCCAAGATGTACCCGTAACGCAGGTTATGACGCCACGTCCTGTGGTATTCCGTATCGATGCCACGATGACCATCAATGAGTTCCTAGAAAAACACAAGGATACGCCTTTCTCACGCCCATTGGTTTATAGCGAGCAGAAAGACAACATCATTGGTTTTGTGCACCGCCTTGAGTTGTTCAAACTCCAACAATCAGGTTGTGGACAGAAACAACTGGGAGCAATCATGCGCCCGATTCAAGTGGTGCTAAACAACACGACTTTACCGAAAGTGTTTGACCAAATGATGACTCATCGCCTACAGCTAGCCCTTGTCGTTGACGAATACGGTACTGTGCAAGGCTTGGTGACGTTGGAGGATATTTTTGAACACCTCGTGGGTGAAGAAATCATCGATGAAGCGGATAAAAGTACCGACATGCAAGAGCTGGCTTACCAACGTTGGGAAAGTTGGAAAGAGATGCACGGCGTAATCGAAAGCCGCGATGACGATGAAGAAGACGAAGAACTGGAGAAGCATCACAAGGAGCCAGAAGCTCAAGAAGCGACAAAACCAGGCTCTAAAGAATCGTAATCAGCATTGGGCATAACCGCTCAAACGCCGCAAACAAAAAGGCATCCATTTAGGATGCCTTTTTCTATCTATTCAACGACTAAAGTGCGATACCGATGTTGCTCACACCTTCTTCACGTAACTCTTCACGTAAATCTTTAATCAAGCTGATGTCACGCTCTACCGCTTCACGCAGTGGACGGAAAATAGCCCACTGCACGTCCCATTCTTCACATACGGCTTCATTTTCTTTCTGATTGTCGTTGGTGATTGGCTCTGCACCTTGCGCTTGCTCTAGATCAGCAACGGTTTGTACCGACTGTTGGCTCACTTTAAGCATTGAATCGAAAAGGTAGTCGCGATCCAATAGGCCATGCAGTAACGTAGACAAACCCTGACACGCGTCCATCGCTGGGTAAACCCCGTAAAAATCGAACTCATCCGCACTTGGGAACAACTCTTCTAACTTCTCTAATTGACGTTCGAAGTTAATTTTCGCGTTCTTAACTGTCAAAATTTCCCATACACTATCAAGAATCGCTCGGTAAGCACGCGGGTCAGCAAATTCTGTGTTCTCACAAAACATCGCATAGTTTGGATACATGCGTTCACATAGACACGCCATAAAGGTAATTTGTTGCCAAGGTTCTAGTTTTTCTAAACGAACCTGAAGAGGATTCTTAAGCATAGTCACTCAATCATTGAAGAAAAAAACAGCGAAAGTGTACTTGATTCATCACAGGGAAAAAAGTTAATGCCGCATTCAAATCAGATTTTCCTGCTCTCAGAGCATCGTGACACCTACGAAACGTTATTGACGGAGAGAAAGCTACCAGATCTGAGTATCACTGATAAGCCAGAGGAAGCTCAAATAGTTCTTGCTGAACCGCCATTACTATCCAATAGATTAGACGAGTTTTCACAGCTTGGGTGGGTGCAATCCACGTTTGCCGGCGTCAATGCACTAATGCTACCTAACCTTCGTCAGGACTACACCCTGACCAATGTTCGAGGCATTTTTGGCCCTCTGATTGCCGAATATGTGCTGGGCTACAGTATTGCCCATTACCGCCACTTTGCCCGGTACCACCAGCAACAACAAAACAAACGATGGCAGCCTCATCTCTATACATCATTACAAAGTAAAACCATGGTGATTCTCGGTACTGGTAGCATTGGGTGTTATTTGGGCAATGCCGCTAAAGCAATGGGAATAAAAACCATCGGTATGAACCGCACAGGTATTCCGACCTCAGGTGGTGAATTTCATCAGACCTTTCATATCATTGAACTAAGTAAGGCATTTGAACAAGCCGACATTGTTGTGAATACCCTACCAAGTACACCGGAGACGCAACAGTTACTCAATCGTCAAACACTCAGCCAACTAAGTCAGGCGTTATTGTTTAACGTAGGTCGTGGCGACGTACTGGATGAGGCAGGGTTGCTCTTCGCTCTGAAAAACCGTTGGGTAGAACACGCCTTCTTAGATGTGTTTGAGCAAGAACCGTTATCGGTAGAACATCCGTTTTGGAAACTACCGCAAGTCACCATCACTCCACACATTGCTGCGCTGAGTTTTCCCGAGCAAGTCATCGAGATTTTTGCTGACAACTATCTACGCTGGCGCGATGGGTTTTCATTAAATTATCAAGTGGATTTCGAAAAGGGTTACTAAGAATGTCGTTAGACGAGCTATTGCAGCAAGTGAGGGCCTGTCAGATTTGCGCGGATGATTTACCTTTGGGTGCAAACCCTGTCGTACAAGCCGCAAAAGACGCACGCATCCTAATCATCGGACAAGCGCCGGGGACGCGTGTGCACAAAACCTCGATACCTTGGAATGACCCAAGTGGTGATCGATTACGCCAATGGCTCGATATCGACAAAGACGTTTTCTACGACCCAAATAAAATTGCCATTGTCCCAATGGGATTCTGTTATCCAGGCAAAGGGAACTCTGGTGATTTACCGCCTCGTAAAGAATGTGCGCCCACTTGGCATAAAAAGATTCTTGAGCAGCTGCCCAATATAGAGCTCACTCTACTAATTGGTCAGTACTCGCAGCAGTACTACCTGGCCAATAAGCCCAAAACACTCACGCAAACTGTTCAGCGATGGCAGGATTGGGAACCTGATTTTATCCCGCTTCCTCATCCTTCTCCACGTAATACATTGTGGTTAAAGAAGAATCCTTGGTTTGAATCTGAAGTCGTGCCATACCTTAAAAAACGCGTTCACTCGATGCTTTAGGTTACCCATGATCTAATTGCTTTTTTATCTGTACAAGAAAATGAGCACACAAACACAAACCGCTAAGCTGTTGTTTATAATAAGATTAAACAATAAGCGTACAGACTAAATAGTAATTAGATCATAGTAGGCCAAATGCTACTAGAGCTGTACAGCCTTGAGTTTCAGATAAAAAATTGAATTTTAGGTAAAAAAATACCGGCACTGAATGCCGGCATTTGATTGTAAAAAATCTAACTTACTTGTGGTATGGCTTCGATAGCTCGTGTACCGCTTCCACAAATACGCCCGCGTTTTCTGGCGGTACATCCAAGTGGATACCATGACCTAGGTTGAACACATGACCAGTACCCGTATCACCAAAGCCTTCTAGGATATCCGATACTTCTTCACGGATGCGCTCTGGCGAAGCGTAAAGCATTGATGGGTCCATGTTACCTTGCAGCGCCACCTTATCACCAATACGTGCTTTCGCGTCTGCAATGTTGATTGTCCAGTCTAGACCAACCGCATCACAGCCCGTTGCTGCGATTTGCTCAAGCCACATACCGCCATTCTTAGTAAACAGTGTGACTGGCACGCGACGACCATCGTTTTCACGAATCAGACCATCTACAATCTTGTGCATGTATTGCAGTGAGAACAGGTTGTAGTCACGAGGCGTCAGTACGCCACCCCATGTGTCAAATACCATTACCGATTGCGCACCCGCTTTAATTTGCGCGTTTAAGTACTCGATAACGCTATCTGCCAGCTTATCTAGAAGTAGGTGCAGAGTTTGTGGTTCCGCGTACATCATTTTCTTGATCTTGGTGAAGGCTTTAGAACTGCCACCTTCGATCATGTACGTAGCAAGAGTCCACGGGCTACCAGAGAAGCCAATTAACGGCACTTCACCCTTCAGGTCTTTACGGATCTGGCGCACTGCATTCATTACATATTGCAGTTCACCTTCAGGATCTGGCAAACCAATTTTTTCCACGTCAGCTTTGCATGTAATTGGGTTATCAAAAACAGGTCCTTCGCCCGCAGCAAAACGTAAACCAAGCCCCATTGCATCTGGAATCGTTAAGATGTCAGAGAATAAGATCGCGGCATCAAGAGGAAAACGGCGTAATGGTTGAAGTGTCACTTCGGATGCTAATTCTGCATTTCGACACAAAGACATGAAATCACCCGCTTCTGCACGAGTCGCTTTGTATTCTGGTAGGTAACGACCTGCCTGGCGCATCATCCATACTGGCGTGTAATCTACAGGCTCTTTTAAAAGCGCACGCAGATAACGATCATTTTTTAATTCAGTCATTCCGTAATTCCAACTGTTAGGCTTTCTGTGAAAGGGGGTATTCTATCACTGATTTAAGTCCAATAGCTGTGTGCTTTGCAACCTGGATCAAGTTATTAACTTTTAAATCAATGCTTAATTTGCACCCAATCGGTATCAGTGTTAAAAATTTGTTCGCTAGCGAAAACTACAATTATAAACTGAGTACCCAGTACTCAGCATCTCATAACGACATCTTACTTACCCCCTCCCTCTCGGAGGGTTTTTTTTATCTATTTATCAGATAATTAGAGTCAATATCTTGTAGCGTTTGTTCGATAAGCGCTCTTGCAATCGTTCCTTTAGGCGCAACAGGCGGCATCTCGTCAATACCAAACCATTGTGCATCAGATAACTCAGTGTAGTCTGGACTTAACTCTCCCGATTCATAGTCAGCTAAAAATCCCATCATCATACTCGATGGGAAAGCCCAAGGCTGGCTGCCAAAGTAACGAATATTTTTAACGAGAATTCCCGTTTCTTCATGAATTTCTCGAGCCACACACTCTTCTAATGTCTCACCGACTTCTAAGAAGCCAGCAATAACCGTATACATACCATTTCGATGCCTTGGATGTTGGGCTAATAAGATCTGATTTTCTTTACGTACAGCAACGATAATACACGGAAATATTCGAGGATAATGGAGGGTACGGCATTCGCCACACTGCATAGCTAGCTGGTTATTATTAAGAAAGTTTCTTCCACCGCACTGTGGGCAAAAACGCAGACTTTGCGTCATGTGCCCATACTGAACCGCTTTACTTAACAACATAAATAATGGCTCAGGAAAATGCAGGCAGTCACGCAGTGAGACTAATGGTAGATCATGCTCCAAATCAGACAAATTAAGCCACATGACGGGCGAACCAGAATACTCACCAATGGGTCTTGCACTCACTTCAGGCAGTGATAACTGCTCTGCAGACCCGAAAGGCACAGCACCATCCACCAGCCAAATTTCACTTCCTGCAACAACACACCAGTATGCATTTATCGCGCGGTTAACATCACCTTTTCTTAACATTACACCATCCCTTTGCTTGAAGTTCGTTCATTTTACTGGCAATCTAATTTCATACTAGAGTTTGTCGTTAAGTAAATTCGCACTCTAAATTCTAGTAAGGACAAGAGTTTGTAATAACTTTACTAACTTTGCTTTGCAAAGGATACGTTCGCCAACAGGCGATCAGATCATGAGGGCATGGTCATGCTAAAAAAATTCAAACAAACACAAGACCAGTGGGGTGGCTCAAGTGATGTCATTGATCACTGGTTAGAGACAAGACAATCCCTGATTGTTGAATATTGTAAGCTTGCAGCACTGCAACCTTGTTCGAAAACCAATGTTATTGAACTCCCATCTCCTTCCGAATTGCAGGATTTCTGTCAGCATCTCGTTGATTACATCTCCGAGGGCCATTTTAAAATCTATGACATGGTTATGGATCGCTGGAAAGCGACTGGCTTTGTCGTGACCAATGAAATCAATCAAACTTATGGTCAAATAGTCCTGACAACTGAACCACTATTGAACTTTAACGATAAGTACTCAGAAGTTACTGAAGATGATGAATTAGATGATTTCGATTCTGATATGTGTCTCATTGGCGAAATTCTTGAGACTCGATTTGAAGTCGAGGACTATCTGATACAGCAGATCGCAGAAAGTCTGTCTATGCCCCCAGGGGCTTAGTGTTTGCGAACATTCAGAGACTGAAGGATAGAAAAGACTGACGATCATCGTCGGTCTTTTTTGTTTCTAGCCTTAGCACTATTACCTTCTCTAAAAACCCTCTCGAAGAAAAAGGCAGGATAAAAACTAAAAAGGCACCCGAAGGTGCCTTTTTTCTTAAGCTTCTAACGATTACTCGTTAAATGGCTTACTCTTCAGAAGAGAAACCAGCGTTTAGAAGTGCCGCTAGGTTGTCCGTTGCTTGCTCAGCAGAAGGACCATCTTGCGCTTCAGAACGTTTAGCTTGACGCTCTTGGTGGTATGCGAAACCAGTACCAGCTGGGATCAGACGACCAACAATTACGTTCTCTTTCAGACCACGTAGGTCGTCACGCTTACCAGAAACTGCTGCTTCTGTTAGTACGCGAGTTGTCTCCTGGAACGATGCCGCAGAGATGAACGACTCAGTCGCTAGAGATGCTTTAGTGATACCTAGTAGTTCACGTTCGAAACGTGCAGGCTCTTTGCCTTCAGCTTCTAGGTTACGGTTAGCAATCTTAACTTGTGAGTACTCAATCTGCTCACCAGGTAGGAACTCAGAGTCACCAGAGTGAGTAATAGTACACTTACGTAGCATCTGACGAACGATAGTTTCAATGTGCTTATCGTTAATCTTAACGCCTTGTAGACGGTAAACTTCCTGTACTTCGTTAGCAATGTACTGCGTTACCGCGTGTACGCCACGTAGACGTAGGATGTCGTGTGGAGACTCTGGACCATCTGCGATCACGTCACCACGTTCAACTTTTTCACCTTCGAATACGTTCAACTGACGATGCTTAGGAATCATCTCTTCGTAAGCTTCACCGCTTTCACGTGTGATCACTAAGCGACGTTTACCTTTGGTCTCTTTACCGAAGCTCACAGTACCTGTGTGCTCAGCAAGGATTGCAGGCTCTTTCGGCTTACGTGCTTCAAATAAGTCAGCAACTCGTGGAAGACCACCGGTGATATCTTTGTTACCGCCAGACTTCTGAGGAATACGTGCTAGTGTCGCACCAACACCTACTGCTGCGCCATCTTCGATGTTTACAATCGCTTTACCAGGTAGGAAGTAGTGAGCTGGCATATCAGTACCAGGGATCATTACATCGTTACCTTGCTCGTCAACAAGTTTGATAGCTGGACGCATATCTTTACCTGCTGAAGGGCGAGCTGCTGGGTCAGTTACTTCGCTTGAAGATAGACCAGTTAGGTCATCAGTTTGACGAGATACTGTTACGCCGTCGATCATATCTACGAACTGGATGCGACCAGCTACCTCAGTAATGATAGGTAGTGTGTGCGCTTCCCAGTTTGCAACTGTTTCGCCAGCTTGAACTGTATCGCCATCGCCTTTGCTTAGTAGCGTACCGTAAGGCAGTTTGTGTTTCTCTTTCGTACGACCAAACTCATCAATAATAGTTAGCTCTGTCGCACGAGAAGTGATAACGATCTTACCGTCATCTGCTAGTACAGATTTAGCGTTGTGTAGCTTGATAGAACCGTTGTTCTTAACTTGAACACTGTTCTCTGCCGCTGCTGTCGATGCCGCACCACCGATGTGGAACGTACGCATGGTAAGCTGTGTACCTGGTTCACCGATAGACTGAGCAGCGATAACACCTACTGCTTCACCTTGGTTCACTAGGTGGCCACGTGCTAGGTCACGACCGTAACACTGTGCACAACAACCGAAGTCAGAATCACACGTTACTACAGAGCGCACTTTCATGCTGTCTACTGAGTTCTCTTCCATGATTTGACACCACTTCTCATCGATCAGGGTGTTACGTGGAATAAGAACGTCTTCAGTGCCAGGTTTTAATACGTCTTCAGCAACAACACGACCAAGAGCAAGCTCAGAAAGTGCAACTTTAACATCACCACCCTCGATGTGAGGCATCATGTCAACACCCTCGTGAGTGCCACAGTCATGTTCAGTTACAACAACATCTTGAGCAACGTCTACCAGACGACGAGTTAGGTAACCCGAGTTCGCTGTTTTCAGTGCCGTATCCGCAAGACCCTTACGAGCACCGTGCGTTGAGATAAAGTACTGAAGTACGTTTAGACCTTCTTTAAAGTTCGCTGTGATCGGCGTTTCGATGATTGAACCATCTGGACGCGCCATCAGACCACGCATACCCGCAAGCTGACGAATCTGTGCTGCAGAACCACGAGCGCCCGAGTCCGCCATCATGTAGATGCTGTTGAATGACTCTTGCTGTTCCTCTTCACCGTCACGGTTAACTACCGTTTCAGATGAAAGGTTTTCCATCATTGCTTTCGCAACACGGTCGTTGGTCGATGCCCAGATATCGATAACTTTGTTGTAGCGTTCGCCCGCAGTAACAAGACCTGATTGGTACTGTTCCTGGATTTCACGTACTTCTTCTTCCGCTTCTGCGATTTCAGTGTACTTAGCTGCTGGTACAACCATATCGTCGATACCAACAGATACACCAGAAAGTGCCGCGTACGCGAAACCGGTGTACATGATTTGGTCAGCGAAGATTACTGTGTCTTTCAGACCTAGTTTACGGTACGCCTCGTTAAGTAGGTTAGAGATTTGCTTCTTACCTAGCTTTTGGTTAACGATGCTGTACGGTAGACCAGCTGGCACGATTTGCCATAGCATTGCACGACCAACAGTGGTGTCTACCATCTTGGTTTCTGTAGTGCTGTTGCCGTCTTCGTCTACAACAGTTTCTGTAATACGTACTTTAACGCGTGCGTGAAGCTCAGCTTGTTTAGTGCGGTATGCTTTCTCAGCCTCTTCTGGGCCAGAAAGGTACATGCCTTCACCTTTCACGTTGATCTTTTCACGAGTCATGTAGTACAGACCCAATACAACGTCCTGAGAAGGTACGATGATCGGATCACCTGACGCTGGCGACAGAATGTTGTTTGTCGACATCATCAGAGTACGAGCTTCAAGCTGTGCCTCTAGAGTTAGAGGTACGTGAACCGCCATTTGGTCACCATCGAAGTCCGCGTTGTACGCCGCACATACAAGTGGGTGTAGCTGAATCGCTTTACCTTCGATTAGTACTGGTTCGAACGCCTGGATACCGAGACGGTGAAGTGTCGGTGCACGGTTCAATAGTACTGGGTGTTCACGGATTACTTCGTCTAGGATATCCCAAACGACCGCTTCTTCACGCTCTACCATTTTCTTAGCAGCTTTGATTGTAGTCGCAAGACCACGAGTCTCTAGCTTGCTGTAGATGAATGGTTTGAATAGCTCAAGTGCCATCTTCTTAGGAAGACCACACTGGTGTAGACGAAGGTATGGACCTACTGTGATTACAGAACGGCCAGAGTAGTCTACACGTTTACCTAGAAGGTTCTGACGGAAACGACCTTGTTTACCCTTGATCATATCAGCAAGAGATTTCAGAGGACGCTTGTTAGAACCTGTGATCGCACGACCACGACGACCGTTATCTAGTAGCGCATCAACAGACTCTTGCAGCATACGTTTTTCGTTACGTACGATGATGTCCGGAGCAGCTAGCTCTAGAAGACGCTTCAAACGGTTGTTACGGTTGATCACACGACGGTATAGATCGTTAAGATCAGAAGTCGCAAAGCGACCGCCATCTAGAGGTACTAGAGGACGTAGATCTGGCGGAAGTACTGGAAGTACTGTTAGGATCATCCACTCTGGGTTGTTACCCGATGCGATGAACGCTTCTACCAGCTTAAGACGCTTAGTTACTTTCTTACGCTTAGTTTCAGAGTTTGTTGTCTCTAACTCTTCACGCATTTGTTCTGCTTCAGCGTGCATATCCATAGAACCTAGTAGGTCCTTGATAGCTTCCGCACCCATCTTAGCAGTGAACTCGTCGCCCCACTCTTCTAGACGATCTAGATACTCTTCTTCAGTAAGCATCTGACCTTTTTCTAGATCAGTCATACCAGGCTCTGTTACTACGTACATTTCGAAGTACAGAACACGTTCGATATCACGTAGAGGGATATCCATCAGTAGACCGATACGAGACGGTAGCGATTTTAGGAACCAGATGTGAGCTACTGGTGAAGCCAGTTCAATGTGGCCCATACGGTCACGACGAACTTTAGTTTGTGTAACTTCTACACCACACTTCTCACAGATAACACCACGGTGCTTCAGGCGCTTGTACTTACCACAAAGACATTCGTAGTCTTTAACTGGACCAAAGATACGCGCACAGAACAAACCATCGCGTTCAGGTTTGAACGTACGATAGTTGATCGTTTCAGGTTTTTTAACTTCACCAAAAGACCATGAACGGATCATGTCTGGTGAAGATAGACCGATTTTGATTGCATCAAATTCTTCGGTCTTATGCTGTGCTTTTAGAAAGTTTAATAAGTCTTTCACAATCAGCTCCTGTAAGGAGTTAAAAGGAGCTCACTCGCTAAAGTGAGCACCTTCTTCCAAATAATCGCTTTGATTCTCTCGACTTTCATCAAGAGAGAAAGGATTACTCTTCGTCTTCTAGCTCGATGTTGATACCTAGCGAGCGGATCTCTTTCAACAGTACGTTGAACGATTCTGGCATGCCAGGTTCCATGCTGTGGTTACCGTCTACGATGTTCTTGTACATCTTAGTACGGCCGTTAACGTCATCCGACTTAACCGTTAGCATTTCTTGTAGCGTGTAAGCAGCACCGTATGCTTCTAGTGCCCATACTTCCATCTCACCGAAACGCTGACCACCGAACTGAGCTTTACCACCTAGTGGCTGCTGAGTTACTAGGCTGTACGAACCAGTTGAACGAGCGTGCATCTTGTCATCAACAAGGTGGTTCAGTTTCAGCATGTACATGTAACCAACAGTTACAGGACGCTCAAACGCATCACCTGTGCGACCATCAAATAGCGTTAGCTGACCTGATGTTGGTAGATCTGCTAGCTCAAGAAGTGCTTTGATTGACTCTTCTGGAGCACCATCAAATACAGGAGTCGCGATAGGTAGACCGCCACGCAAGTTCTTGATCAGAGTACGTACTTCATCATCAGATAGAGAAGCAATGTCTACTTTCTGGCGAGTGTCGCCTAGGTCGTAAACTTTTTGTAGGAACTCACGGAATTTCGCTAGTTCTTGCTGCTCTTTAACCATCTGGTTGATCTTGTCACCGATACCTTTCGCTGCCAGACCTAAGTGTACTTCTAGGATCTGACCGATGTTCATACGCGAAGGTACACCCAGTGGGTTAAGTACGATGTCTACA
The DNA here is from genome assembly GCF_032648565.1 of Vibrio sp. 2-1-2a. Taxonomy (NCBI): domain Bacteria; kingdom Pseudomonadati; phylum Pseudomonadota; class Gammaproteobacteria; order Vibrionales; family Vibrionaceae; genus Vibrio; species Vibrio sp. 2-1-2a. Next base: position 7,373 of record NZ_WBOH01000017.1, on the reverse strand, counting down.
GGCTGACCTTTTTCATCGTATGGCATGTCTTCAACAGGGTTGATCTTAGAGATTACACCCTTGTTACCGTGACGACCCGCCATCTTATCACCAGGCTGAATGCGACGTTTAACCGCTAGGTAAACCTTAACGATCTTCAGTACGCCAGGTGCTAAATCATCACCTTGAGTGATCTTACGACGTTTAGTTTCGAACTTCTTATCGAAGTCAGCTTTTAGCTCGTCCCACTGCTCAGCAAGTTGCTCAAGCTGAGTTTGTAGTGCGTCATCTTCTAGCGTTAGCTCTAGCCACTTCTTACGATCAGTCGTGTCTAGTTTCGCTTCAGAGTAACCGCCTTCAATCAATACAGCTTTAACACGGTTTAGAAGGCCACCCTCAAGAATCTGGAATTCTTCAGTTAGGTCTTTCTTCGCTTCTTTAAGCTGCATCTGTTCGATTTCAAGCGCACGCTTGTCTTTCTCTACGCCATCGCGAGTGAAGACTTGAACGTCGATGATCGTACCTGATACAGAGTTAGGTACACGTAGTGAAGTATCTTTAACATCAGATGCTTTTTCACCGAAGATAGCACGTAGTAGCTTCTCTTCAGGCGTTAGCTGAGTTTCACCTTTAGGTGTTACTTTACCAACTAGGATGTCGCCACCCTTAACTTCAGCACCGATGTAAACGATACCTGACTCGTCTAGTTTAGACAGAGCAGATTCACCTACGTTTGGAATATCAGCTGTGATCTCTTCAGAGCCCAGCTTAGTATCACGCGCCACGCAAGTAAGTTCTTGAATGTGGATTGTCGTGAAGCGGTCTTCTTGAACTACGCGCTCAGATACTAAGATCGAGTCTTCGAAGTTGTAACCGTTCCAAGGCATGAACGCGATACGCATGTTTTGACCAAGTGCTAGCTCACCTAGGTCTGTCGAAGGACCATCAGCAAGCACGTCACCGCGTGATACAGGTTCACCTGGCATCACACATGGGCGCTGGTTAATACATGTGTTTTGGTTAGAACGTGTGTATTTAGTCAGGTTGTAGATGTCGATACCAGCTTCACCTGGTACTAGCTCTTCTTCGTTAACTTTAACAACGATACGAGACGCATCTACTGACTGGATTACACCACCACGTTTCGCAACTGCAGTTACACCTGAGTCAACGGCTACGTTACGTTCAATACCAGTACCAACAAGCGGTTTGTCCGCTTTCAGTGTTGGAACTGCCTGACGTTGCATGTTCGCACCCATCAATGCACGGTTCGCATCATCGTGTTCTAGGAACGGGATAAGCGATGCAGCGATAGATACAACCTGGTTTGTCGCAACGTCCATGTACTGAGCGTGCTCACGAGGGTGTAGACCAGATTCACCTTTCTGACGAGCTGTGATCAGCTCATCTGCAAAAGTACCATCTTCGTTTAGCTTAGCGTTCGCCTGAGCGATAACGAATTGGCCTTCTTCGATTGCAGATAGGTAATCTACTTCGTCTGTTACTACGCCATCTACAACGCGACGGTATGGTGTCTCTAGGAAACCGTACTCGTTACAACGCGCAAACGCAGATAGAGAGTTGATCAGACCGATGTTTGGACCTTCAGGCGTTTCGATAGGACATAGACGACCGTAGTGAGTTACGTGTACGTCACGTACTTCGAAGCCAGCACGTTCACGAGTTAGACCGCCAGGACCCAATGCAGAAATACGACGCTTGTGCGTTACTTCTGATAGCGGGTTGTTTTGGTCCATGAACTGTGAAAGCTGTGAAGAGCCAAAGAATTCTTTAACTGCCGCAGAAATTGGCTTCGCGTTGATCAAGTCTTGAGGCATGATTGCGTCAAGATCGCCTAGGCTTAGACGCTCTTTAACTGCACGCTCAACACGTACTAGACCTACACGGAACTGGTTCTCAGCCATTTCGCCTACAGAACGGATACGACGGTTGCCTAGGTGGTCGATATCGTCCACTTCGCCCTTACCGTTACGGATCGCGATCAGCTTCTTCATCACTTCGATGATATCAGTTTCATCAAGTGTGCCTTGCTCTTGAGCATCTTCACGGCCGATAGAGCTGTTGAACTTCATACGACCAACAGTCGATAGATCGTAACGCTCTTCAGAGAAGAATAGGCTTTCGAATAGAGCTTCTGCAGCTTCTTTTGTTGGCGGCTCACCAGGGCGCATCATGCGGTAGATTTCTACCAATGCAGAAATACGATCAACCGTGCTGTCGATACGTAGTGTTTCTGACATGAATGGACCGTGGTCTAGATCGTTCGTAAATAGAACTTCTAGCGCTTTGTGGCCAGCCTGAGATAGGTTCGCTAGTGCTTCCAGGCTGATTTCCTGGTTAGCGTTAACAATGATCTCGCCAGTTGCTTCATTGATGTAATCTTTTGATGCAACTTTACCTACGATGTACTCAACTGGTACTTCGATGTGATCAACACCATCTTTTTCTAGTTGGCGGATATGACGAGCTGTTACGCGACGACCTTGCTCAACGTAAACTTTACCATTCGCTTCGATGTCGAACGACGCAGTTTCACCACGTAGACGATCTGGAACCAACTCCATCAATAGAGTTTGGTCTTTCACTTCGAAGTTCACTTTCTCGAAGAAGAGATCTAGGATTTCTTCTGTCGACTTACCTAGTGCACGAAGGATGATCGATGCTGGTAGCTTACGACGGCGGTCGATACGAACGTACAAGTTATCCTTAGGATCAAACTCGAAATCAAGCCATGAACCACGGTAAGGAATAACACGTGCGTTGTATAAAACTTTACCTGAAGAGTGGGTCTTACCCTTATCGCTGTCGAAGAACACGCCTGGGCTTCGGTGCAGCTGGGATACGATAACCCTCTCGGTACCGTTAATTACGAAGGTACCATTGTCTGTCATGAGTGGAATTTCACCCATGTAGACTTCTTGTTCTTTAATGTCTTTTACAGTACCTGCTGGCGCGTCTTTATCAAAGATAACTAGGCGTAGTTTTACACGTAGTGGCTTTGAGTAAGTTACACCGCGGATTTGACATTCTTTAACGTCAAAAACTGGCTCACCAAGACGGTAGCTAACGTATTGCAGCTCAGAATTGCCGTTGTAGCTCTGAATCGGGAATACAGAACGGAAAGCGGCTTCAAGACCGTATTGACCTTCAGGATCCTGTTCGATGAATTTGTCGAACGAATCGAGCTGGATCGATAGCAGGTATGGAATGTCCAAAACTTGTGGACGAGTACCAAAGTCCTTACGGATGCGCTTTTTCTCGGTATAAGAGTAAACCATGGGGTTCCTCAGCTCGCTGATAAGTGACCCAAACTGTCCGCCCGCTCCTAGTTACTTAAGGGGGGTAAGGGACAGTGACTAATATAGCTGTTTACTGTAGTGACATTTCATTTCGTAAGAATGAAATGTTTTTTGCATGGATATCAGGCGCTTAAACAGCGGGAAAATTCGCCTATACCCTACAGCGCAAAAAGGCCGGTGGTTAAAAAACCACCAGCCAATTAGCCGTTAGGCTAAGAAACTATGCAATAATTACTTAACAGCAACAGTTGCACCAGCTTCTTCTAGCTGAGCTTTAAGAGCTTCAGCTTCTGCTTTCTCAACACCTTCTTTAAGAGGTGCTGGAGCGCCGTCTACAAGAGCTTTAGCTTCTTTAAGACCTAGGCCAGTTGCGCCACGTACTGCTTTGATTACAGCAACTTTGTTACCGCCAGCAGCTTCTAGGATTACGTCGAATTCAGTTTGCTCAGCAGCAGCTTCGCCGCCAGCAGCGCCGCCAGCTACAACAGCAGCAGCAGCAGAAACACCGAATTTCTCTTCCATTGCTTCGATTAGTTCAACAACTTGCATTACAGACATTTCTGCAACTGCGTCTAGGATTTGCTCGTTAGTAATAGACATAACAATTCTCTTTTAAGTCAACAATAAGTTTATTAAGCAACCAGTAAAAAGCAAGGCTTATGCCGCTGCTTCTTGTTTTTGATCGCGGATAGCTGCGATAGTACGCGCCAGCTTGCCAGCCGAAGCTTCTTTCATGCACATCATTAGGCGTGCAATTGCTTCGTCGTAAGTTGGTAGTGTTGCTAGTACTTCAGCGTCAGTTAAAGCGCCTTCATAAGCAGCAGCTTTGATCTCGAAATCTTTGTTCTCTTTAGCGAAGTCTTTGAAAAGACGCGCTGCAGCACCTGGGTGCTCGTTAGAGAATGCGATTAGTGTAGGACCAGTGAAAGTGTCAGTTAGACACTCGTACTCAGTACCTTCAACCGCACGACGAGCAAGAGTGTTACGAACAACTCTCATGTAAACGCCAGCTTCACGAGCTTGTTTACGTAGAGAAGTCATCGCGCCAACTTGAACGCCACGAGAATCAGCTACAACTGCAGAAAGTGCACCACTGGCAGCTTCGTTGACTTCAGCAACAATTGCTTTTTTGTCTTGAAGGTTTAAAGCCATCTTGGATTTACTCCTGGTTGTCGTTACACCACTCACTATCATCACGACAGTGAGAGCTATTGAGGTGCTTCCCCAGAAGAAAGTTAACTATATTACATAGAGCTTTCTGTCAGTTCGGGCACCATCTACGTAGGATAATTAAGTTTGCTTTTACACAAACACCTACGGTCTTGGACGGAGACTGGGTCTTAATTCATTTCGAACTAGGAGACAGTTCAAAGAACCAAAGTTCAGCCCCAACCACAAATATTAGGCGCAAAATTATACACTAATTTTGCGCCTAAGCAAATAAATTATGCTTGAGTGTTCAGGCTAGCCTGATCAACAGCAACACCAGCACCCATAGTAGTAGAGATGCTTACTTTCTTCAGGAAAGTACCTTTCGCTGAAGATGGCTTAGCTTTCTTCAGAGCAACTAGAAGTGCTTCTAGGTTCTCTTTGATCTGCTCAGCAGAGAAGTTTGCTTTACCGATAGTAGTGTGGATGATGCCGTTTTTGTCGTTACGGTAACGAACCTGACCAGCTTTAGCGTTTTTAACCGCTTCAGCAACGTTAGGAGTTACAGTACCAACTTTAGGGTTTGGCATAAGACCGCGAGGACCTAGGATAGTACCTAGTTGACCTACAACGCGCATTGCATCTGGAGAAGCAACAACTACGTCAAAGTTCATTTCGCCTTTCTTAACTTGCTCAGCAAGATCTTCCATACCTACGATGTCTGCGCCAGCTTCTTTAGCTGCTTCAGCGTTAGCACCTTGAGTGAACACTGCAACGCGGATTTCGCGGCCAGTACCGTGAGGTAGTACAGTTGCACCACGTACGTTCTGGTCAGATTTACGAGCATCAATGCCTAGGTTAACAGCAACGTCTACAGACTCAACGAATTTCGCAGTCGCTAGTTCTTGAAGAAGAGCAACAGCTTCGTTGATTTCGTATTCTTTAGTTACGTCAACTTTTTCGCGGATTACGCGCATGCGCTTAGTTAGTTTTGCCATCTTATTAACCCTCTACCACTAGGCCCATTGAACGAGCAGTACCAGCGATAGAACGCTTCATCGCTTCGATGTCAGCACCAGTCATATCAGCAGCTTTAGTTTCTGCGATTTCTTGGATTTGAGCGTCAGTTACAGTACCAACTTTTTCAGTGTTTGGACGACCTGAACCAGACTTAACGCCAGCAGCTTTCTTAAGAAGAACTGCAGCAGGTGGAGTCTTAGTTACGAACGTGAAAGAACGGTCGCTGTATACTGTGATAACTACTGGAGTTGGTAGACCTTTCTCAATAGATTCTGTTTTTGCGTTGAACGCTTTACAGAATTCCATGATGTTCACACCGTGTTGACCTAGTGCAGGACCTACTGGTGGACTAGGGTTAGCCATACCAGCAGCAACTTGTAGCTTGATGTAAGCTTCAACTTTCTTAGCCATGATAATTCCTAAGTTTGGGTACAAACGCTAATCGCGGATCAGCTCCCCGTTTGTGTAAGAAACTTTTTACTTCACTTGAAGTAAAAAGGCGCGAAATTATAGTCATAATCCGCGCCTTATACAACCCTAAAAAGGTGATTTTTTATACTCTTTAACGAAGAGTCTTAGTCCAGCTTTTCAACCTGACCAAATTCAAGCTCAACTGGTGTCGCACGACCAAAGATCGAGACAGACACTTTCAGGCGGCTCTTCTCGTAATCCACTTCTTCAACAGTACCGTTGAAGTCAGCAAATGGACCTTCGTTAACACGTACCACTTCACCCGCTTCGTACATTGTACGTGGACGAGGCGCTTCACTCGCTTTCTCAAGACGATTAAGAATCGCGTCAGCCTCTTTATCCGTGATAGGTGCCGGACGGTCTGAGGTACCACCAATGAAGCCCATGACACGCGGCACACTGCGTACTAGGTGCCATGATTCATCGTTCATAATCATCTGAACAAGGACGTAGCCTGGGAAGAACTTACGCTCAGATTTGCGACGCTGACCCGCGCGCATTTCCACTACTTCTTCAGTAGGAACCAGTACTTCACCGAATAGCTCTTCCATGCCGTGCATTTTGATATGCTCGCGCAGAGATTGAGCTACACGACCTTCAAATCCAGAGAAGGCTTGAACCACATACCAGCGTTTTTTTGGAGCTTCACTCATGAATAAAAACCCTCTATACCCCAGTTGCTAGAGCTACTAGACGAACCATAATTCCGTCAATACCCCATAGCACTAGAGCCATTACAATACTTACAGCTAAAACGATCAGTGTTGTTTGCATGGTTTCTTGGCGAGTAGGCCAAACAACTTTACGTACTTCCATACGCGATTCTTTTGCAAAACTGATCGCTGCTTTACCTTTAGTCGTTGTTGCTGCAACGCCTAAGGCAGCTGCAATAAGAACAACAACGCCTGCAGCACGAACCACTACAGACATTTCACCATACAGGTAATTACCCACAACAGCGGCAGCTGCCAATACGAAAGCGGCTAACCACTTAAACGTATCTGCTGCGTTTGAGCTATCAGGAGTTTCAGCATTATTTGCTTTCATAAAACCAACCTGTTACAAGTCTTAATATAGACGACAACAACCCCGCTGTTGCAGGGCAAACTCCATATCGCTGAAAAAATCAGCGTACTCTTCTTAAGATTAAGCATCTTTGCTTAATCTTGCTCTGCGCCCAACCCACTTCTGAACAAGAAAACAGCAAAAATAATGTTGAGTGCAGAAAAAGGGCATCAAATGATGCCCTTTTTGCTACTGGTTCGTCAAATCTAATTCAAGATTTTCCGAAAGCATCGCTAATTCGCTATGAATTAGTCGAAGATCTTAGCAACAACACCAGCACCTACTGTACGGCCACCTTCACGGATCGCGAAACGTAGACCTTCGTCCATTGCGATTGGTGCGATTAGCTCAACAGTCATCTGTACGTTG
>NZ_WBOH01000016.1:0-36746 GCF_032648565.1 Vibrio sp. 2-1-2a | reverse complement strand
TGCTTGGCGACCATAGCGTTTTGGACCCACCTGACTTCCATGCCGAACTCAGAAGTGAAACGAAATAGCGCCGATGGTAGTGTGGGGCTTCCCCATGTGAGAGTAGGACATCGCCAGGCTTTAAATTATGGACACTTGCTGATTACAAGCGGGTGATACCACTGCGGAGTGGTAGTTCAGTTGGTTAGAATACCGGCCTGTCACGCCGGGGGTCGCGGGTTCGAGTCCCGTCCACTCCGCCACTTAATATCGACAACCTCGCCCATGCGAGGTTTTGTCAAATCTAGAATATAAGAATTCTACAGGGGTGTAGCTCCAATTGGCAGAGCAGCGGATTCCAAATCCGCGTGTTGGGAGTTCGAATCTCTCCACCCCTGCCATATATCGAGGCTCTGACTTAGGTCAGAGCCTTTTTTGTATCTGCTTGCATCCCACCTATATGCCTTTCTGCTGCCTGCTGCTCTTTGTAAGTATTTATTAACTCACCAACCTATTAGACTAGTCGTTATAACCAAGTGCTCCGAAATGTTAGCAATAAATGAGAATCATTATTTATATTTAGTTACACTCAACCGATCTGGATTAATGGGTAACTATGTATGGATATATCTCGTCGACGCTTCCTTCAATCATCCTTAGCGATCTCCGCGCTTACTGTTCTACCTGCATGTTCTCTATCTCGGAGTACTAATAAGGGGCAACATATATACGATATCACTGCAGAGCCTTCTACTGCAGAATTGGTCCCAGGGTTTAACACAGACGTACTCGCGTTTAATGGTTCGATTCCAGCGCCTACGATTCGCTGTCGCCAAGGTGAGAAAGTTATTATCCGATTTACCAACAAGCTTTCAGAGCCAACTACAATTCACTGGCATGGCCTGCGAATCCCCATTGAAATGGATGGTGTACCTTTCTTAAGTCAGCCGCCTATCATGCCGGGTGAAACATTCGTTTATGAATTTACACCGCCAGATGCAGGTACGTTTTGGTATCACCCACACATGAACAGCGTTAAGCAGCTTGGTATGGGGTTGGTTGGGCTAATAATTGTTGAAGAGGCTGAGCCTGTTCAGTTTGATGAAGAGCATGAAGTCGTCCTCAAGCATTGGCATTTAGACAAGCAAGGACAGTGGAAGAATCTAATGGTGCCGCGCTTGAGTGCACGTATGGGAACGCCAGGAGAGTGGAGTAGCGTCAATGGTATTCATGAGCCTGTTTATACGCTGAAGCAGAACGCGACTACGCGATTAAGAATTGTTAATGTCGATAACACCATTACCTATCCGATCGCGATTGAAGGCACAGAGGCTTGGGTTATTGCTATCGATGGCAATCCAGTTAAAACGCCTTATAGGCTCACTCAACACAAAATTGGTCCGGGAATGAGATTGGATATCGGATTGATTGCTCCGAAGGCTGGAAAACGTGTTTATGTGCGTCAAATGAAAGGACGCTTCCCATTCCCTTTGTGCGAGTTTGACGTTGTTGAGTCTGACCTGCCGAACAACCAGAAACTGCCTTTATTACCTCTCAACCCTGTGCCAGCTCTCGATTTGAAAAATGCAGAGCAAATCGATTATGTGTTTGAGTGGGAGGGCGCGATCACTCCTGCTGATAAATCGGGCAAAGCGATACCTAAATTCTGGCTGATGAACAAACGGGCTTGGGAGGGAATGAGCATAGATAATATCCCTGCGCCACTTTCAACATTGGAGCTTGGAAAAACCTATATCTTCAATTTGAAGAACGTTACTCAATATCATCATCCTATTCATCTTCATGGGCATACATTTACTGTTCTTGAGTTAGATGGCAAGAAACTTGACGAACCGTTCCATACCGATACGGTTTTACTTGGAAAAAATGGCAGTGCCAAAGCTGCCTTTGTTGCTAACAACCCTGGACGTTGGATGTATCACTGCCATGTTATTGAGCATATGAAAACCGGTTTGATGGGGTATATTGAAGTAAAGTGACTCCTGTAACTTTTTTAATCTCAGCGTGTTTTAAATGCAATACGTTGTCGAATTCTAAAATTTCACCATCAATATCGCTTTAGTTTTGGTTACAATATCGTCATCAATAGTGTTGGGGGGAATTATGGGGCAGTTTTCCATTCTTGGTTTTATTGCGCTAGGTGGTGCTTTTGGTGCGTGTTCTCGTTACTTGATATCTGAACTGTGTGTCATTTTATTGGGGCGTGGTTTTCCATACGGTACGTTAACCGTTAATGTGGTTGGTTCATTTATAATGGGCTTGTTGATTGCTGCGTTCGACAATGAACTGTTGGCAACAGAACCTTGGCGACAAGTGATTGGTTTGGGATTTTTAGGGGCACTGACGACGTTTTCCACCTTTTCTATGGATAATGTTTTACTTATGCAGCAAGGTGCATTTTTTAAGATGGGGTTAAATATTTTATTAAATGTGGTGCTGAGCATCTCTGCTGCGTGGATCGGTTTCCAATTATTGATGCGCAGCTAGCAAAGTAGTTAAAAATTAAACAGGTCGGCTTGGTTTAACCAGGCCGTTTTTATATACTGATATCACTTGTCGGAGTGCCATAAGGCTGAGACCGTTAATTCGGGATCCGTTGAACCTGATCAGATTAGAATCTGCGAAGGGAACAAGAGAAGATATTTATACCGGAGTTCTTTCTGGTTGACCTATCAAATAGTCGAATGTTGTTATAGGCAAATTACTTAAGCTTTATTTAGCCTTAATTTGACTCCTCTTGTCGCATCTATCCGCCAAGCATTTTTATCCAATTACTTTTTATCTAGTATAACAAAGCAAGGAAAAATGCTATGTCGAGTCGCAAACAAGCGAGACTGGAAGCAAAACAGTTTATTGAAACACTCTCGGTACAGCCGTACCCAAATTCCACAAAAGTATATGTAGAAGGTTCACGTCCAGATGTTCGTGTACCTATGCGTGAAATAGCGCTAGCAGATAGTCTGATTGGTGGCACAAAAGAAGCGCCTATTTTCGAGCCGAATGAAGCCGTCCGAGTCTACGATACGTCAGGTGTTTATACTGATCCGAACTACGATATTGACCTTTATAGCGGCTTACCAAAGCTAAGAGAAAGCTGGATTGAAGAGCGTGGTGATACAGAGTTACTTGATGAAGTAAGCTCGGTATACACTAAAGAACGTTTAGAGGATGAGACGTTAGACGACCTGCGTTACGGTAACCTGCCACGTATTCGACGCGCTAAGGATGGGCAGTGCGTCACCCAGCTGCACTATGCTCGCAAAGGCATTATTACCCCAGAAATGGAATTCATCGCGCTGCGTGAAAACATGGGTCGTGCCAAGTACCGTGATGATGTGCTGAATCAACAGCATCCTGGTCAAAGCTTTGGAGCGAATCTTCCAAAAGACATTACCGCCGAGTTTGTTCGCAAAGAAGTTGCCGAAGGTCGCGCGATTATCCCTTCTAATATCAACCACCCAGAATCCGAACCAATGATCATTGGACGTAACTTTTTGGTCAAAGTGAACGCTAATATCGGTAACTCATCGGTGACGTCTTCGATTGAGGAAGAGGTTGAGAAGCTAGTGTGGGCGACACGCTGGGGTGGCGATACTGTTATGGATCTCTCCACAGGTCGCAATATTCATGAAACTCGAGAATGGATTCTGCGTAACAGCCCGGTTCCGATCGGTACCGTACCTATGTACCAGGCGCTTGAGAAAGTGAATGGTGTTGCGGAAAACCTTAACTGGGAAGTGATGCGTGATACTCTGATTGAGCAAGCAGAGCAGGGCGTTGATTACTTCACTATCCATGCCGGTTTACTACTTCGCTATGTGCCAATGACTGCAAAGCGTGTTACTGGCATCGTCTCTCGTGGTGGTTCTATCATCGCGAAATGGTGTTTAGCGCATCACCAAGAAAGCTTCTTATACACCCACTTCCGAGAGATCTGTGAAATCTGTGCCAAGTATGATGTGGCACTTTCTCTCGGTGATGGTCTGCGCCCTGGTTCGGTTGCCGATGCTAATGACGAAGCGCAATTTGCGGAGCTTCGTACTCTTGGTGAGTTGACTAAGGTTGCGTGGGAATACGACGTACAGGTCATTATCGAAGGTCCTGGCCATGTTCCAATGCACATGATCAAAGAGAACATGGAAGAGCAGCTAGAGCACTGCCATGAAGCTCCGTTCTACACCCTTGGTCCACTGACGACAGACGTCGCTCCTGGTTACGACCATATTACGTCAGGTATTGGCGCTGCCATGATTGGCTGGTATGGCTGTGCGATGCTTTGTTACGTAACACCTAAAGAGCATCTTGGCTTACCAAACAAAGAAGACGTGAAGGTAGGCATGATCACTTACAAGCTTGCTGCGCACGCCGCTGATTTAGCTAAAGGGCACCCTGGCGCACAAGTTCGTGATAACGCGCTTTCTAAAGCACGTTTTGAATTCCGCTGGGAAGACCAATTCAACTTGTCACTCGACCCAGAAACCGCGCGCGCTTTCCATGACGAAACTTTACCTCAAGAGTCCGGCAAAGTTGCTCACTTCTGTTCGATGTGCGGACCAAAGTTCTGCTCGATGAAGATTTCGCAAGAGGTACGAGAGTACGCGAAAGACACTGAGCAAGTTGCTGCGGACCAAGCTATCTCTATCAAAATGCTTGATGATCCTCTTGAGGGGATGCGTCAGAAATCTCAAGAATTTAGAGACACAGGTTCTGAGTTATACCACCCAGCAGCACATGCCGAGGTAAGTGACTAATGAGCAAAATCCTTATTCCGTCATCATTGATTGAGCTAACAGGTTTAGTTCAACAATGTTTGTTGTTGGCGAGAGAACAGGGTTTTAGCATCGAAGACATTGAGTTGGGTGTGAGCCCAACTCAATCTATTCAGCTTGTTCGCGACCAACAGACCACACGCATAACGACAGATCTTATTGATGGTTATGACTCTGAGAATGAGAGTTCATTTGTGCTCTATTACCGTTCTGCTTTGTCGGTAGAAGCGTGTGCTAAGCAACCGTCGAAAGCGATTTATATTGGTATTGCTGATACTCAGGTATCCGATGAAAAGGAGAAAATGCTTCAGCTTGATATCTGGCGTCACCCAATTAACAACGAAGTGAGAGCGCTTTCCGTTAAGTCCAAATTCAACGCAATGTTCGATCCTGAACATCACCTTGCTTGGATAGTAACGCTGACAGTACTCGATTTTCCTATCGAAGATGCGTTAACACTTGCTCGAGGAATGCTAACTCAACAAGCGAATGTTTCACGTGAAACACTGTTGAATGACAACCTTGATGAGGGACGATCTACTCAGTGGGCTGACCAATTTGATGATTTCCCCACACCTGTACTGGAGGATAACCGACTAGGTATTCAAGTTGGTTGGTCTGCACAAGGTGAGAGCGTTAGCTTTCCAACTCTAACTAAGCAAAGTCTAGGGCTCTATCCAGTCGTTGATGATGTTGCTTGGATTGAGCGTTTACTGCCTTTAGGCATCAACACTATTCAACTGCGAATAAAGAACCCACAACAAGCCGATTTAGAACAACAGATCATTCGAGCAATTGAGCTAGGTCGTCAGTATCAAGCTCAAGTGTTCATCAATGACTATTGGCAGTTGGCAATCAAGCATGGCGCTTATGGCGTTCACCTAGGACAAGAAGACATAGAAGAATCGAATTTGGCTCAGATAACTAAAGCCGGTATTCGTCTTGGTCTTTCTACGCATGGTTATTACGAACTACTGCGCATCGTACAAATTCATCCTAGCTACATCGCACTAGGGCATATTTTCCCAACCACCACAAAACAGATGCCATCGAAACCACAAGGTTTGGTGCGCTTGGCTTTGTATCAAAAGCTGATTGATAGCATTCCTTATACAAATACAGAGGCTGCTTTCAGACCTTCAAAAGACAAAGAAGTAAGTGACTATGTGCTTGGCTTTCCGACGGTTGCGATTGGTGGTATCGACCAATCTAATGCTGACCAAGTTTGGCTAACAGGTGTTTCTAGTTTGGCAGTTGTGCGAGCTATTACGTTGGCAGAATCACCTCAGTCCGTCATCGAGTTCTTTGCACAACTGATGAAAGAAAGACAGCTAACGTTTACTGATCAGAATAGTGAATTAGCGGATACCAAGAGAGGCGAGCATGCTCACGGATAAGCAGTTCCTTCGCTATCAACGCCAAGTCGCTTTGCCTGAAATTGCTGAAGGTGGGCAAGAGCGTTTGAGTAAATCGCACGTGCTGATCATCGGCTGTGGTGGGTTAGGAAGCGCAGCGAGTTTGTACTTGGCATCAGCGGGTGTTGGTAAATTGGTTGTGGTTGATGATGATGAAGTTGATAGCAGTAACCTACAACGTCAGATCATTTATCGTGAACAAGACCTCCAAGTTGCGAAAACAGAAGCGACTGTAAAGCAACTCAATGAACTTAATTCTATGGTTCAAGTTCGTGCTCTCAATAAACGATTAGACAAAGCACAGCTGCAGCTTGAGGTGATGCTAGCGGATGTGGTGTTGGACTGCACCGATAACATGCCAACACGCCAGTTAATTAACCAAGTTTGTTTCGAGCAAAATACACCCCTCATCTCAGCGGCGGCAATTGGTTGGCAAGGGCAATTTGCTGTTTTTGATTACCAAACACCGAGTGAACAAGAAGCAGAGAGTAAAGCCTGTTACCGCTGTTTGTATCCGTTTGACGAATTACCACAAACGCAAAAGTGCAGTGACAGCGGTGTCGTTGGTCCGGTGGTGGGCACACTTGGCAACTACCAAGCGATAGCAGCAATTCAAAAACTGGCGACGGGAAAGTTTCATGTTGAGACTGCTAAGTTACATCTGTTTGATGGATTGAAAATGCAATGGCAAACCATGGCGATAAGCAAAGACAAACAGTGCCAAGTGTGTGCTCAGATTTAGCTTACGAGTAATGGGCAGAATTAAGAGAGTTGGAAGCAATGACGTTATCAGAACAACAAACAACACAAATGACCGCTGCTGACCTAGATGTGATCACTATTGTCATCAATGACCAGTCACATCAAGTTGCCAGTGAGTCGAATCTACAGCAAATCATTAGTCAATTTGCGTTGCCTGAAATGGGCTGTGGTTTTGCAATTAATAACAATGTTGTGCCGCGCAGTGAGTGGGCTAGCACAGTTCTTTCACAGGGAGATAGCATCTCTTTGTTTCAAGCGATCGCAGGGGGTTAAAGTCGATGCTTAAAATTGGAGATAAACAATTCGAATCTAGACTGTTCACGGGAACAGGGAAGTTTGCCAACAGCCGATTAATGGCAGAAGCGATTCAAGTGTCGGGATCTCAACTTGCGACCATGGCGTTGAAGCGTGTGGATGTGAACGACCAACAAGACGATATTTTGCTGCCGTTAGTAGAAGCGGGGGTGAACTTATTGCCGAACACCTCAGGTGCAAAGAATGCTAAAGATGCTGTGTTTGCAGCACAATTGGCGCGAGAAGCGTTAGGTACAAACTGGCTAAAACTGGAAATTCATCCAGACCCGAAGTACTTGATGCCCGACCCCATTGAGACACTTGCAGCCGCTGAACAGCTGGTTCGTGAAGGCTTCATTGTCCTTCCTTACTGTCATGCTGACCCGGTTCTGTGTAAACGATTGGAAGAGGTTGGCTGCGCTGCTGTCATGCCATTAGGTGCGCCGATTGGTTCCAACAAAGGGATAGTTTCTCACGATTTCCTAGAGATCATTATCGACCAAGCTAATGTTCCTGTCATTGTTGATGCGGGTATTGGTGCTCCTTCACATGCCGCGCGTGCGATGGAAATGGGCGCGGATGCCGTGCTCGTTAATACTGCGATTGCAGCTTCGAGCGATCCCGTTGCGATGGCGAAGGCATTTAAGTTGGCGGTAGAGTCGGGGCGTATGGCTTATGAAGCCGGACTTGCTGGTAAGGTTTCTCATGCGGTTGCGTCGAGTCCACTGACGTCATTCCTAGATGAGCTTTAGCCCTAGATTGGTTTAGCTATTAAGCGAGGAAAACATGAGCTTCGTTGAGCAATTTAAGCAGCTTAATTGGGATGACATTTCGATGTCGATCTATGCGAAAACAGCACAAGATGTTGAGCGAGCATTGAGTAAATCCAAGCGTGATTTGGAAGATTTTAAGGCGCTAATTTCACCGGCGGCAGAAGCGTACTTAGAGCAAATGGCACAGTTGTCATACTCGGCAACTCGCAAGCGTTTTGGTAATACCATGTCGCTTTATATTCCATTGTACCTTTCTAATTTGTGCGCCAATGCTTGTACTTATTGTGGCTTCTCAATGGAGAATAGAATCAAGCGTCGTACCTTGAATAGGGACGAAGTGGCTGCAGAAGTTGAAGCCATTAAACGCATGAAGTTCGATAGCGTATTGCTGGTGACTGGTGAACACGAAACCAAAGTGGGCATGAAATACTTTCGCGAAATGGTGCCGATGATTAAGCAACGCTTTAATTATTTGGCGATGGAAGTGCAGCCGCTAGATCAAGACGAATACGCAGAGCTCAAGACATTGGGTTTGGATGCGGTGATGGTTTATCAAGAAACGTATCATCCTTCGACTTATGCTGAGCACCATTTACGTGGCAATAAGATGGATTTCGAATACCGATTGGATACACCCGACCGCCTCGCAAAAGCGGGCATTGATAAGATCGGTATTGGCGCTTTGATAGGATTGGAAGAGTGGCGTACAGATTGTTTTTATGTGGCAGCGCACTTGGACTATCTTGAGCGCACGTATTGGCAGACTCGTTACTCAATTTCTTTCCCACGTTTGCGTCCTTGTGAGGGCGCGCTCCAACCCAAATCAGTAATGACGGATAAGCAGCTTGTTCAGTTGATTTGCGCTTATCGTTTGTTGAATCCAGAAGTGGAGTTGTCATTATCGACTCGTGAGTCACCGAAGTTTAGAGACAACGCATTGGCTTTAGGTATTACCAGTATATCTGCAGCATCGAAAACTCAGCCGGGTGGTTATGCGATGGATGATGTTGAGCTCGAGCAGTTTGAGATCAGTGATGAGCGAAGTGCTAGTTCTGTGGAAGATATGATTAGAGCCAAAGGCTTTGACCCTGTATGGCGAGATTGGCACTCGGCGTATTCTGGATAAGCAACAAATAAAGCCACTGATCATCGCTATGTTTCACGTGAAACATAGGAAAAGAAAGAGGGTTGATGCAAAACATCAACCCTCTATTTTTTCTAGCTTCTAGCTTCTAGCTTCTAGCTGTGTGCTACAGGTAGCGTTGCCTGACGAAGCCACTCTTTAACATCACCTTCGACTAGCGGGCTGATCTCATCCCATACTTTCTGGTGGTAATCATTCAGCCAAGCAAGTTCTGGACGAGTTAGCATATCAACGTTGATGTTGCGTTTGTCTATTGGGCAGCGTGTTAGCGACTCAAATGACAGGACAGGGAAGTCACCGTTAGTCGGTGTTTCAACAACAAGCTCTAGGTTCTCAATACGGATACCAAACGCATCTGCACGGTAGTAACCTGGCTCGTTTGATAGCACCATACCTTCTAATAGAGGCACATCAATTTGCTTCTTCGAAATGCTTGCTGGGCCTTCATGCACACTTAGGAAGTGACCAACACCGTGACCAGTACCGTGATCGTAATCGTAACCTTCCGCCCATAGGTGCTGACGAGCTAGAGTATCGATTTGGTAACCACGTGTGCCTTTCGGGAAACGTGCACGAGCAACACCGATGTGGCCTTTTAGCGCGAGAGTGAATTGTTTAATCATCTCTTGTGAAGGCTGACCGATCGCAATTGTACGCGTGATGTCGGTAGTGCCATCGAGGTACTGACCGCCTGAGTCCACAAGGTAAAGTGTGTTCAGCTCTAGCTTGCCAGGTTCAGGTTGGTTCTCGTGATTGTAGTGACACATGGCCGCGTTGCCGCCTGCCGCTGAAATGGTATCGAAGCTGAGATCCATTAGCGTAGGGTCTTCGCTACGAAATGCTTCCAGTTTGTCTGCTAATGTCGCTTCGTCATGCAGGTTACCAGCAGCAACTTCCGCATCTAACCAACATAGGAACTTGCTCATTGCCACGCCATCACGGATATGACACGCCTTCATGCCTGCGATTTCAACCGCGTTCTTCGCCGCTTTTGGCATCAGACATGGGTCTGCTGCTGCAATCACGGACGCACCAGAGTTTTGTAGTACTAGCTTAAACCAAGCGTTACTGATTGCAGGGTCAACTAATACCTTTTTACCTGTCATGGCTTCAAGGCGAGATTGAAGTGCTTCTGGGTGGTGAACGGTCACACCGGTGCCTACGTGAGCGTCAAAATCAGCAGGTAAACGAGCAGAATCGAGGAAGTATTCCACGCTTGAATCTGAGTGCAGAATCGCGTGAGAAAGCAGAACTGGTAGGCGTGATACATCTAAACCACGTACATTCAGCAGCCAACAAATAGAATCTAGTGCTGTGATCACAGCGCTATCTGCACCCGCTTTTTTTACCAGTTGGGCGATCTCTTGACGCTTACTCTCACTTGATTGACCGACGGCTTCTGTTGGCATTAGGCGAACATCAGAGACAACAGGCGCTGGGCGGTCATGCCACAACTCATCAATTGGGTTATTGGTCAGAATATTTAGCTCAAGCTTTCCAGCCAGTTTAGCTTGTGCCATGTCTAGCCAAGCTGAGCTGTGCATACGAGGATCGATTGCGACAGATGCGTTTGTTGGCAGGTTGTCTAGAACCCAATCTAAAGCTGGTTCTTCAATAAGGTGACGATATTCAAATAGGTCACCAGGGACTTGTTTGGTGACTTGAACGGTATAGCGGCCATCAACAAAGATAGCGGCTTTGTCTTTGGTGATTACCGCAGCACCAGCAGAACCAGTAAAGCCTGTTAACCAATGTAAGCGCTCGTTGTGCGCTGGGACGTATTCGCCCAAATACTCGTCCTCGTGCGGAACCAGTAGGGCATCAATATTATGTTGTACAAGCCATTCGCGAATCGCATTCACGCGGCTGAGAGTTTCGTTGTGCATCTGTTTTATTCCTTCAAATTACCGCTCCTTCATGCTCAGGTGTGGGAGCTGTTTCCTTCTGCTTCATGCAGTTTATGATCAACGCAAGTTTGCAATGACTTAGGTTGAGTCGGAGTACAACTAGGCCATAGATGAGCCAAAAAGGACTACGATAGTTAAGCTACTCATTTTACCCGCTAAGCGCAAATTGAGAGCGGTATTTTTATCTAAGGTGATCGGTTTTTTGTGTGATCATCGCACGTAGCCAACCCAATGCAGGGTCGTTTTCTCTGTCTCGGTGCCAGAATAAAGTGTAAGCCATAGGGGGGAATTCTAGCGGGAGTGGTAGTACGACTAAATCAAGCTGTTTAGCAGCGAGCTGCACAAAATGGCTTGGGGCGGTAAAAATAAAGTCAGTGTAGGAACATAAACTTGCGGCACTATTAAAGTCGGGAACGGTGACGGCAATATCGCGGTCGGCTCCAATATCGGCAAGGCGATAATCTAACAGCCAACGGTCGTTGCCGTCACAACGCACTTGTACGTGACGCAGGGCGAGATACGCTTCGAGGTTCCAAGGCTGTTTTAATGCTGGGTGATTTTTGCGAATAATACACATCTGGTGATCTCGATAAATTTCCAGTTCGCATATGTCATCGGGTGGCAGCAGAGTCAGCTTGGCATCATTAATATCGATATCTTTTCCAGTTAAGCCTAAGTCTAGCTCTCCACGTTGCAGCATTTTAAAAGTATTATCGGACCAAGGGTGAGTGCTGATCGTCACCCCAGGGGCTTGCTGAAAAATCGCCGGTAAGAAATGAGGCAGAATCAGAGGGTAAACACTTTCAACCGCTGCTATTTGAAAACGGTATTCGCTGCTTTGTGGAGAGAACTCTTCTGGTTGAGTCAGTACTTCTAACTGATTTATCAACAGATCCAGTTTCGGTTTAAGAAACAATGCGCGCGGCGTTGGTGTTAATCCATGTGAGTTTCGGGTGAAAAGCGGGTCATCAAATTGGATGCGCAGTTTAGCCAGTGATTTGCTCACGGCGGATTGACTTAAGCACAATCGATGAGCCGCGCGAGTGACGTTTAACTCTTCTATCAAAACTTTAAAACAGACCAATAGATTTAAATCGATACGAGCCAGTTTTTCGACGTTCACGGTGAATTTCCTCTAAGGAATAATGCTCATGATTATACATCATTTCCATTCATATCATCAGATGATTAAGCTCTATCCAAAGTTCTTTATCCAATTCGGAGTGTTGTGTGCCTAGCCAGTTTTCTAATAGTAAAAAACAGATGGCGTTATTGACCCTTTTGGTTCTTTTCAGTCCTCTTGCGATTGATATTTATCTACCTGCTTTACCTCTTATTGCTTCCACTTTTCAGGTCGATAATGCGCTAGCACAAGACACGATCACTTGGTTCTTATTTGCGATGGGTGTCGGGCAACTATTTGCTGGCCCTTTGGCAGATAAACTCGGACGTCGAACTGTTGCATTGGGTGGTATCACTATCTATGCGATGAGCGCTTTATTGGCGTGGAGTGCTCAAAATATTGAATGGATGTTGGTTTCCCGACTGCTACAAGGCTTAGGTGCTTGTGCGACATCGGTAGCAGCCTTTGCAACAGTTCGCGATATCTTTGGCCCGGAAAAAAGCGGCAAAATGATCAGCTACCTTAACGGTGCGATTTGTTTCATTCCGGCTTTAGCTCCAATTCTAGGTAGCTGGTTAACTCAGCAATTTGACTGGCGTGCTAACTTTAGCTTTATGGCTGGCTTTGCCGTTGTGTCCGGTTCATTGATGTTTTTCATGATGAAAGAGACCAACCCATCAACGGAAAAGCAAGCCGTGTTTAAGCTCAGCCGTTATTGGGCAGTGCTTAGTACGCCATCTTTTGTCTTCCATGCTTCACTGTGTTTAATGGCAATGGCGGTTATTCTCGCGTATGTCACCTCGGCGCCATCGGTATTGATGACAGGGATGGGGTTGTCGATGAATGAGTTCACCTTCTGGTTTGGTGTAAATGCAGTGATCAATATTGCGGCTTGTATGCTTGCACCTAAGTTTATGGAGCGCGTTGGCACGCACAACACCTTAGTTACGGGGATCTCGACTCTGGGCCTCGCAGGTGTGATCATGCTAGTGATGAATGGTCAGAATACCGCGCTTTCTTTTATGCTACCTATTTTCATGTCGTCAGTGGGTTTTGCATTCATTCTGGGTGCAGCGGCAGGGAAAGCATTGGAACCGTTTGGTGACAAAGCGGGTACGGCTGCGGCACTGCTTGGGTTGTTCCAAATGAGTGGCTCTGGTTTGTTGGTTGGTACGTTGCAGCGTTTATCTTTGGAACCTCAAACACTGATCGCAATTCATATGTGGGTTCTATTGCCTGCGTTAGTGGTTCTGTTTACAAAAGCAGGTAAGAACTGGCATTCAAGCTTTGCGAAAGCGTAAAACAGTGTAATTTAGTATTTTCCAATGTAAGTAAGGCGTGTATATTTGTCGTTCAGACTTTTCCTGACACCATAACGGAACTCAAAAAGTAATGTCGTTAACCACGTATGAAATGGCTCGTATTCTAGAGCAAATGGAAGATTCACCAGAAAAGGTGATGTTTGGCAAGTTGCTTAATGAGCTGGGTAATCAAAGCTCCGAGCGTATTCGTAGTGCGGCTAAACAAGTACCTCTGCCAATTTTGCGTGATATCGTGTACCAATTCCAGCAAGTGATTGAGTCGCGCAAAGGCGAACAAGTTGAGCTGTTGGCAAAAGATCTTGCTCAACAGGGCATCTCAGCTGATGAGCTTCTTGCTTACTTAAATAAACAATAAAAAGTCCCCGCCACTGCGGGGATTTTTTTATCGCGTCAGCTTGTTCTTTATAACATGGTCAATAGAGATAACTCCCGGTCCCCATACGATGACCACTAAAATCATGAATCCCCACAATTGATGGTCATAGAACCCTTTTTCCCACAATACCGGGTAAGAGATGACCGCGATGATATTGAACACAAACAGAATCGCAGCCATCGGGCGGGTAATTAATCCCAACGCTAAAAATACTGGCAGAATTAACTCGGCAGCCGTTCCCATGTAGGCCGCTAACTCCCAAGGCAAAAGTGGCACTTGGTATTCCAATTCGAATAGATACAGCGTGCTATCCCAAGAAGAAACTTTGATTAACCCTGAATTGAAGAACACCCATGCAACCCACAAGCGACAAAAGAGAAGTAGTAAAGGGACAAAGCCAGCTTGTAAGGTATTGATCAAGTCGTCGTACCGATTGACTAAGTTTTTAACCGTATTCGTCATAGAGTGCTCCTTAGATTGATTTCAATGTAAAGCCGTCAACGAGATCGAGTGCCATGATGCTATTAAGGTGAACGAGCAAAGCTTCGGGTATTTCGCTCAAACTCTGCTTCTGCTCTAAACATTGCAGCAGTTGAAAAACATCGGTATCGAGTGCATGACATTGAGCTTCTCCATTGGCTTGAATCGAGATGACACCTCGCTGTAATTGATTGATATTGAGCTGTTCAAAATCTTGGTGTTGAATCGCATGAAAGAGATCAAATACGGCGTAGTTGGAGTCAAAGCTGCGGCTGCCAGTGAGCAAATGAAACACCAATTGAGGTTGTTGTTCTTCCGTCACTTGGGTAAGTGCAGATAAAGGGATTCGATTTGGTTTTTCGACTTTCTCATTCTGTATTTGTCGAGCTAAGTCCATATGCCATTCAAATCTTGCGACTTCAGGTGCGTACGGAGCTTGGGTCATGACCTGACTAAACTGCATAATCGTATCTTGAAAGCCAGCACCATAATGTACGACATTACCTTCAGCTAAGGGGTGAGAAAGTACGTGTTGGCGAGCAATTTGATCGAAGCACTCTTTTCCAACTAAGGCTTCAACCATTGGGTAGGTCGCTGCCAATATCTCACTCAAGCTGATGATAAAGTTATTGCGGTAAATCTGTATGCGTTCATCTGCGGTAAACTTGTCACTCACAATGTCGCATTCTTCACCGAGCGCTTGATAATGTAGGGCTTTAGCAAATTGACTCTGCAAGGTCGCAAGATTCATGACGCTTTCCTTTTGCTCTTTTGGTCAATCAAATGGTTTTGCTGCAATAGTGAGGATGCTTTTTCTGCTTCGCCAAGGAGGATTTCTGGTGCAGGAATATCCAAATCCCATTCAATCAGCGTATGGCGAGGGCCGTGTTTTTGTGTCCAACTGACGAACAGTTGCCATACTTCATCACTGACGGGACGGCTATGGGTATCAATCCAAATCTCACCTTTATCCAACGGCTTAATAGTAAAACCTGCCAAATGAATCTCGTCGACTTTGTCGGCTGGAATCGCATCTAGGTATGTGTCGCAATCAAAACCGTGATTGAAGGCGGAAACATATACGTTATTTAAGTCGAGTAATAAACGACAGTCGGTGCGCTTTTGCACTTCGGTAAGAAAATCCCATTCGCTGATGGTTGAATGGTGAAACTTCACATAACTAGATGGGTTCTCAATTAAGATTTCACGTTGTAGGTATTCTTGCACTTCAAGCACGTTACGAGTGAATACTTGCAGCGCTTCTTCCGTGTAAGGCAAGGGAAGTAGATCATTGAAGTAGTGACCACCATTTTCACTCCAGCTTAAATGGTCAGAGACGAAGAGCGGGTCAATTGTATTTATCAATGCTTTTAGGTGTGCTAAATGTTTCGTATTCACACGCTCCACCGAGCCCAGTGACAAACCAATACCGTGGCAGCTGATGTGGTAGTGCTCGCGTAATGCTTGCAGTTGATGGTGCTCTACTGAGTTGGGCTGAAAGTAGTTCTCGCTGTGGATTTCTAACCACGACAGCTCAGGTTTGTGTTGGCTAAAATAATCGAGATGAGGGGAGCGTAATCCGACGCCAGCAAGAGGATGGAAAGAGTGATGTTTCACGTGAAACTCCTTTTCTGATTGGCGAGTAACTGGGGGCGTTGGTTAAAGTGCAACGCGCCCCACAGAAACTTGTGATGTTGAGTTATGAGCCGCTGGTGCTACCGCCAGCCAATTTGTCACACAATCCTTTAGGAACGACAACAAAAGCATCTTTTTGGTTGTCTTCTTTAGAGGTGCCCGCGCAAGAGCTGTTTTTCGTTGCGCAGTCATTTTTACCGGCTTTCGCCACGCCATAACACTTTTCTTTTTCTGCTGCGACAGCAGGGGCTGCGGTGAGCATGGTGCCACCAAGAGCAAGAAGGCCAGTAACAGCAGCAGTAACAGCAAGATTCGATTTTTTCATCATAATTTCCTCTGAGTGATTTCCTTTTACTTTCATTCGGCAAGTCGATTCGCCGTTTGGCGTACAACCTTTATCCACTTGCTTAAATTAAAAGATAGAGATGAGGCAGAAAAACTTTCATAAAAATAACTCTCGCGAATGGTTTTGGAATGATTACCTTCGTTAACTCTTTGAATGAAAGATTAAAAAAACAGCGAATTTTTTATCAAGTTTTGTCTAAACAGCACCCAGCTGTTTAGGTTATAATCGGTTTTTATGTATAAATAACCAGTAGCTCATCATGATGGATCCATCTCTATTACTCGACGGTCTAAACGATAAACAGCGTGAAGCCGTTGCAGCTCCTCTAGAAAACTTACTTGTCCTTGCTGGTGCAGGGAGTGGTAAGACTCGCGTTCTTGTTCACCGTATCGCTTGGCTTATGTCAGTCGAGCAAGCTTCTCCGTTCTCGATCATGTCGGTCACCTTCACTAATAAAGCGGCAGCAGAAATGCGTGGTCGTATTGAAGAGTTGATGATGGGCAGTGCATCTGGCATGTGGAATGGGACTTTCCACGGTATTTGTCACCGCATTTTGCGTGCACACTATCTTGATGCCAAGCTACCGGAAGATTTCCAAATCATAGACAGCGATGATCAGCAGCGCTTGTTAAAGCGTTTGATCAAAGCACAAAACTTGGATGAAAAGCAGTGGCCTGCACGCCAAGTTTCATGGTGGATTAATGGTAAGAAGGACGAAGGGTTACGCCCATCGCATATCGACGCTTATCACGATCCAGTGACCAAAACTTATTTGCAGCTGTATACCGCTTACCAAGAAGCGTGTGATCGTGCTGGCTTAGTGGACTTTGCAGAAATTTTGCTGCGCGCGCATGAGCTACTGCGTGACAACAAGTTTGTGCGTGAACACTACCAAGCACGCTTTAAGCATATCTTGGTTGACGAATTCCAAGACACCAACAACATTCAATACGCTTGGCTACGCATGATGGCTGGCCCAGATTGTCACGTGATGATTGTTGGTGACGACGACCAGTCAATTTATGGTTGGCGCGGTGCAAAAGTCGAGAACATTGAGAAGTTCACGCTGGAGTTTCCGAGCGTGAACACCATTCGTCTCGAACAAAACTATCGTTCGACCAAGACGATTCTTGAAGCGTCCAATACCTTGATTGCGAACAACACTGAACGCATGGGTAAAGAGCTGTGGACGGATGGCAATGTGGGAGAGCCGATCTCGGTTTACAGCGCTTATAACGAGCTTGACGAAGCGCGCTTTGCGGTCAATAAAATCAAAGAGTGGCAAGAGAATGGCGGCGCATTGAATGATGCTGCGATGCTGTATCGTAACAACGCGCAATCTCGTGTTTTGGAAGAAGCATTAATTCAGGCAGGCTTACCGTACCGTATTTACGGAGGCATGCGATTCTTCGAGCGTCAAGAAATCAGAGATGCGTTGAGCTACTTGCGTTTGATGGCGAATCGCAACGATGATGCCGCGTTTGAACGTGTCGTGAATACCCCAACACGTGGTCTGGGCGATAAGACGCTAGAGACTATCCGTCGTGCAGCTCGTGATAGAGGGTGCACTATGTGGGAAGCCAGTCTGGCAATGCTCGATGAGCAAGTATTAACGGGTCGAGCAGCTGGTGCGTTAAGTCGTTTTGTCGAATTAATCACCGCGTTGGAAGACGATACACTAGAAATGCCATTACATGAGCAAACGGACCACGTGATCAAGTACTCGGGTTTGTTTGCGATGTATGAGCAAGAGAAGGGCGAAAAGTCTAAAGCTCGCATAGAAAACTTGGAGGAGCTGGTTACCGCCACTCGCCAATTCGAAAAACCAGAAGAAGCGGAAGAAATGTCTCTGCTGACGGCATTTTTAACGCATGCGGCTCTGGAAGCGGGCGAAGGTCAGGCGGACGAATTTGAAGATGCAGTCCAACTGATGACGCTGCATAGTGCGAAAGGTTTGGAATTCCCATTGGTATTCATGGTCGGTGTGGAAGAAGGTATGTTCCCAAGCCAGATGTCCGCTGAAGAGGCTGGGCGTTTGGAAGAAGAGCGCCGTCTGTGTTATGTGGGTATGACGCGCGCGATGCAAAAGCTCTACATTACTTACGCGGAAATGCGTCGCCTATATGGCCAGGACAAATACCACAAACCATCGCGCTTTATTCGTGAATTACCAGAAACGTGTTTGGATGAAGTGCGCATGAAGGCGCAAGTGAGTCGCCCTTCAAGTAGTGGACGTTTTAGCCAAACCGCAGTAAAAGAAAACTTCAATGAGACTGGTTTTTCACTAGGTTCTCGTGTGATGCATCCGAAATTTGGTGAAGGAACGATCATCAACTTTGAGGGCAGTGGCCCACAAAGCCGAGTGCAGATTGCTTTCAATGGTGAAGGCATTAAATGGTTAGTCACCGCTTACGCGAGACTGGAGAAGCTGTAGGGCTTTGTGAAAAAATGAACATAAGAGCTGCTTCGGTGGCTCTTTCTGTTTTGGCTGTTTTGAATCAACAAAATGTTGAAAGATAGGGAACTAAATGACGCTATTCGAAAAGGAGTTTAGTCTAAATCGCTTATCTTTAGACAAAGAAAAACCCCGAGGGCTTACGCCCGTCGGGGTTATAGTCTTACTCGCAGCAATCCAGCTACTAAAAGTGCTCCATGCATCAAATCCTTGATAGCGTGCTGCATTCCTTCAGCTTAATCCTTTCATCGCCTTCCTAGCGGTGTCCTTGACCTTATCCTGGTCTGCTAACCATCCTCGTTAGCTCTCATCACTTGTTCCCTGAGCGGTGTCCATGACATCATCCTGATGTTCAGTCCTTTCCTCGTCCAGAGGTGTCCATTTTCCGTCCTTAGTAGCAACCGTCCTAGTTACTATTGATTCCGTTCAATGTCCAGTTTTGCAATCCATGCCCGACTATTCATCCTGAATACCCGTTTCTTCTTCCTGAAGTCCACCAAATCCGTGGTGTTTCCTGTTCCGTGTCAGCATCCTTCCGACAAGGTTCATATTACGCTCTTCACGATTCTCAACAATGGCCGAAGCCCACATTTTTCTCAATCAAAAGCGTTTGAAAAATAAACATGTTTATATTATTCAATATCTTATGGTTATTTGTGGGCTGTTTTACCATTAAAAAAGAGAGGTTTGCTCCACTCCTTGTGAGATATCTCGCACAAGGAGTCGAGCAAAACAGGCCTATTTGCCGATTGCTGCTCCTTCTCGACGAGGATCTGCGGCACCTTCTAGTCCATCTTTTGTTATGCGTATCGCATGCAGTCCAGAATTCAAATCACGAACATTGGTTTTAAAGCCCATCTTCTCTAGCTCTGGCTGTAAGCCTTCTGCCGCGGTACCTTGCTCAATATCTAAGGTGCCAAAACGGTCGAGTAATCGTGGTTGATTGATTGCTTGTTGGATATCCATATCCCATTGCGTGTGGGCAATGATGGTTTGCGCCACGTAACCGATGATTCGACTGCCACCCGGAGAACCTATCGCCATGTAAGGTTTGTTATCTTTCATCATAATGGTCGGGGCCATTGAAGATCGTGGACGTTTGCCTGGTTCTATGCGGTTGGCGATTGGGATTCCTTCGTTATGAGTACGGAAAGAAAAATCGGTCAGTTCATTATTGAGCAAGAAGCCACGCACCATTAAGCGTGAGCCAAACGCATTCTCAATGGTGGTCGTCATGGAAACCACATTGCCTTGCTTATCGACGATATTGAAATGGCTGGTGGAAGGGAGT
This sequence comes from Vibrio sp. 2-1-2a, assembly GCF_032648565.1. NCBI lineage: Bacteria > Pseudomonadati > Pseudomonadota > Gammaproteobacteria > Vibrionales > Vibrionaceae > Vibrio > Vibrio sp. 2-1-2a. The sequence continues at coordinate 16,654 of NZ_WBOH01000016.1, read as the reverse complement.
TCAATGGATTCGTCCATGCTTAAGTTCATTGCGTGCGACCACGGAGGATTGCCCGCTTCAACTTTGCTTAGTGCTTTGCCGACTTGGATCAGCTCTGCTCGCTGCTGGAGGTAGCTTTCATCAAGCAAGCCTTGCGTTGGCATCGGCACGTAATCTTGGTCTGCCATGTATTTACCACGGTCAGCAAACGCTAGACGCGATGCATCGGCGAGTACTTGCCAAGATTTAATGCTGTTAGCCCCCCAGCCTTTGAGATCGTACTGTTCAGTGATCGCCAAAATCTGACCAATGGTGAGCGCGCCAGAGCTTGGTGGTCCCATGCCGCAAATGTCATAGCTTTGGTATGCTGCACAAACCGGCTCACGTTGTCTGATTTGGTAGGTATCAAAGTCGGGTTGGGCTAATACACCGGGGTTACCTGGCGCGTTTTGTACCGTCTCGATAATGTCTCTGGCGATATCCCCATGGTAGAAGGCTTGGGCGCCTTGCTTAGCAATAGCACTCAGCGTTTGTGCGTATTCAGGGTTTTTTAATAGCGTACCTTTGGTTTTTGGCGAGCCATCCGAGTTAAAGAAATAGGCTTTTGTGACTGGAAAGCGTGATAAACGCTCGGCGTCTTTTTCTATCAAGCTTGCTAGGCGAGGACTGACTTTGAATCCTTGCTCCGCAAGCGAGATAACAGGTTGAATGATCTTTTTCCATTCCAGCTTGCCGTATTTCTGGTGGGTATCCCACAATAGTTTCACGGTGCCTGGTGTTGCGACAGAGCGTCCACCAACCACGGCATCGTAGAATTGCAATGGCTGACCGTTCTCATCTAAAAATAGCTTTGGCGTTACGGCGAGGGGGGCGGTTTCACGCCCGTCGTAAGTGGTCAGTTTTTGCTTTTCGCTATCCCAATACACTAAGAACGCACCGCCACCAATACCTGATGACTGGGGTTCAACTAAGCCAAGCATCAATTGCACCGCGACCATGGCATCTATCGCATTCCCGCCTTGCTCAAGTACGTCTGCACCCGCTTGAGTCGCCAGTGGGTTAGCAGCGGTAACCATATAATCTTTAGCTTTGACCAGCTGCTTTTGCTCAATGCCAGTGCTGTGCTCTGGTGCGACCGAATCTGCAGCTTGGTTAGCGAAGGCTTGTCCAGTGAAGGTGAAAGGGGAAGTAAGAAAAAGACCCGAGAGTACGAGTCGGTTAAATGTCCATTGCATGATGACTCTCCATGTTGCCAACTAAGGTTATTCAGCTTGGCAGCCACGGAGATAGTCGTCGAGTTTCCTATTAAAGAAATGTCGAGTGTGCGACGCTTTTAAATCAGAGAGTTATCGAGAAAGGAGCGGAAGGTTTGCACTAAAATACTGCTGCCAACTAGGGTAAATACCACACCACATAAACCATCTATATAAATGCCGGCTTGCTGCAATCTTGTTTGCAAGCGCTGCGTTGACAGCATCCATGCAAGGCTAGAAAACCAGAGTAGCGACAAACCAAACAAAATCACCAGAGCAATTCCTTTTCCTGTCACCGACATGCCCACTGGGACAAGGCTCGACATTAAACTCACAAAAAATACTAAGGCTTTGGGGTTGAGAATATTGGTTGCGAACCCCTTGGTAAACGCCTGACGTTTATTACCGATCACAAGGTTACTGTTTTTGCTTGGCTGATCAGAAAGTGGGTTTTTGATCGTCGCGATCACGCCGCGCAGTGCACCGATACCCAAATACAACAGATAGCTGCCCCCAAGCAATTGTAAGACGGAGTAGAGCAGAGGATGCTGGTGAACTAAATAGCTCACCCCCGTTAGGCTGAATAAAGAATGCAGCAAAATACCGACTGATAAGCCAAGCGCAATGTATAAGCCGGTTTGACGGCCATGACGGGTGGCATTTTGTACCACAAGCGCAAAATCCGGACCTGGGCTCATTAAGGCAATGAAGTGGATACTGGCAAGCGTTAAAAGGATAGTCGATTCATTCATAACACATCTCAAAACATAGTGGATATGAGTTATTGTCGTGATTCTTATTCGGTAGTGCTTGTAAAAAACTAGCAGTACTGAATACCACAGCGTATGAGATATTAGCGTGCCACTTGTGAAGGCGAGACGCCATAGGTTTGTTTAAACGCTTTACTAAAGTGGGCCTGATCATAAAAACCCACTTGATAGGCGACGTCCGTACCACACCATCCTGCTTGGAGTAGTTTCATTCCTTGCTCTAATCGCAAGCGAGCAAACCAAGCGTAGGGAGTCATCCCCGTTTGCGCTTTGAAATGGCGTTGAAATTGCGTGGGGCTCAGTTGACAGAGCTCTGATAGTGCATCTAAACGAACTGTTTGGTCGAGATTCGCCATTAAGTAATCTTTTAAGGTATGCAAAGACTGTTTTCCAAGCGGAACCACTTTTTGCCTCGCGAGTGATCCGTAGCGATCAAAAAGTTGATTAAATCCTTCAAAAGGAAGGCAATCTTTGGTGAGTTGGCTGAGGTTCTCGCGGCGAAGAAGAGCATGCAAGTTACTAAGTTGTGAAAATATCTGTGGATCGGAGATGATCAATTCATTAAAGCGGATTATTTGACCATTTTGACTAAGATCGGCAAGATCGCTGAGTAGGCGCGGCTCGATCGCAAATACATTCACTTCATAGCCACTTTCGAGCTTAGAGTGCCCGTCGTGCAGTTCATCTGGCGGCATAATTACGATTTGCCCATGACCCACTTGATGGCTACAGCCTTGATATTGGAACTTTTGCGTGCCATGCGTGATCAGACCGAGGTGAAAGTCCAGATGATAGTGCCTTTGGAAGGCAAACTTCTGGTATTTCGCCTCGATCAGGCTCAGCTGATCATGGTCGGTTGCGTAGTATTGAATCTGTTCCATTACATACAAAAAAGCTTGGTCACATTATGACCAAGCTTATCTGGCAATTTCTAACTTGTCTTGTAAAAAACGATCACTGTGGCTGAACGATTCGGCGTGAGCGACGGTTGTTGCGCAGTCCATCAAAGCTAAATACGACTAGCGCTCCCCAAATAAAGGCAAAGGTAATCGCTTTATCCATGGTAAAGGGTTCGCCATACATCAGTACTGCCAGTAAGAACATCAAGCTTGGGCCGATGTACTGGAAAAAGCCTAACGTTGATAATTTGAGTCTTGTTGCCGCACCCGTAAAACAAAGCAGGGGCAGTGTGGTAATCACACCTGCTGCAATCAACAAGCTATTTAATGCTAACGGGTTAGTGAGCATATTCGACGTTGGGGTTTCTGCAATAAACAGCAGATACACGGCGGCGACAGGCAGAAGGAGTAATGTTTCGATAAACAATCCTGTTTTTGCATCGACACTGACTTTCTTCCTTAAGAGGCCATAGAAGCCGAAACTCATTGCTAACGCCATCGCAACAACGGGCACGGAGCCGAATACAATCAATTGGACCAGTACACCACAGCCCGCTAATACGACAGCAAACCATTGCAACTTACGAAGTCGTTCTCCCAAAAAGACCATGCCGAGCAAGACATTGATTAATGGGTTAATGTAATAGCCTAAGCTCGCGTCAAGCATATGATTGGAATTGACCGCCCAGATGAAAATCAGCCAGTTTCCGCCAATTAATACAGAACTTGCGATCAGGTAAGCGATCTTCGTTTTGTCTTTCGCGATGTAGTAAACCGAGCGCCAGTGACGGCCAAAGTGAAGGAGTGCGGCAAGCAAAAAGAAAGACCAAATCACCCGGTGGCTCAGAATCTCCAAAGGGGATACTTGTGCGATGGATTTAAAATACATCGGCGCAATGCCCCACATGGTATAGGCACCAATCGCCAGCAAGATACCTTGCCGAGCGCGTTGTTGTTCGTCTTCTGGTGTCATGAGGTGTCACCTAATTGTGTGTTTATAGAGCAGAAAATCAGTATACGAGTCGTGATGCGAAACACCTAGCAATTTGCGGTTTTATTCACCACGAAACCCCATTACAATGTGCCCTCACTTTGTGTGCCTGGGCATGCAAAAGCATTTCTACGATCACTCAATCTGAGATTATTCATGACCTCAACCTTGCTAGCCGAACAATCAGATACGCCTGTAACGCCTCAACGTGTGTTGGAGGAAGTCTTCGGTTACCAGACGTTTCGTGATGGTCAGCAAGAAGTTATTGAAGCCGCTATCGAAGGCAAAGACAGCTTAGTCATCATGCCGACTGGTGGCGGTAAATCTCTCTGTTACCAAATTCCGGCGTTAGTGCGCTCAGGGATTACCTTGGTGATTTCACCGCTGATTTCATTGATGAAAGACCAAGTTGATCAACTGAAAGCCAATGGTGTAGCAGCGGAGTGTGTGAACTCGACCATGAATCGAGAAGAGCTACTGAGTGTGTATAATCGCATGCACTCTGGTCAGCTTAAGCTAGTGTATGTTTCGCCAGAGCGCGTGTTAATGCGTGACTTTATTGAGCGTTTAGAAAACTTACCCTTATCTATGATCGCCGTGGATGAAGCACATTGTATCTCTCAGTGGGGACATGATTTTCGCCCAGAATACGCGGCGTTAGGTCAGTTAAAGCAACACTTTTCACATGTACCTTTTATGGCACTCACTGCCACCGCCGATGATGCGACGCGTCGTGATATTCTAGAACGCTTACGCTTACATGAGCCTCAGGTGTATCTAGGAAGCTTTGATCGTCCCAACATTCGTTATACCTTGGTGGAAAAGCACAAACCGGTTTCTCAAATCATTCGCTATCTAGCCACCCAGAAGGGAAGCTGCGGCATTATTTACTGCGGCAGTCGTAAGAAAGTTGAAATGGTGACTGAGAAGCTATGCAACAACCATATCCGCGCTGCTGGTTATCATGCAGGGATGGATACTGAAGAGCGAGCTTACGTTCAGGAAGCTTTTCAACGTGATGACATTCAAATCGTCGTTGCGACGGTTGCATTCGGCATGGGTATCAATAAGCCAAACGTGCGCTTTGTTGTGCATTTTGATATTCCACGTAACATCGAGTCCTATTATCAGGAAACCGGTCGAGCAGGGCGAGATGGCCTGCCTGCCGAAGCGATGATGTTGTATGACCCAGCGGACATCAGTTGGTTGCGTCGTATGTTGGATGAAAAAGATGATGGACCGCAGAAGCAGGTAGAAAGCCACAAACTCAATGCGATGAGTGCTTTTGCGGAAGCGCAAACCTGTCGTCGTCAGGTACTGCTCAACTATTTTGGAGAGTATCGCGAAAAGCCGTGTGGTAACTGCGATATCTGCCTGGACCCACCAAAACACTTTGATGCGACCGAAGAAGCGCGCAAAGCGTTGTCGTGTGTTTACCGCGTTAACCAAAGTTTTGGTATGACGTATGTGGTTGAGGTGCTGCGTGGGATGCAAAACATTCGTGTGCGCGAACATGGCCACGATAAAATTTCGACTTACGGCATTGGTCGTGATCACAGCCATGATTACTGGGTGAGTATCTTCCGCCAGTTAATTCATAAAGGGCTGCTATTTCAAAACATCACTCGTAACTCGACGTTGCAATTAACCGAAGAAGCACGTCCATTACTACGTGGTGATGTGTCTTTAGAACTTGCAGTTCCACGTTTAGATACCGCAGCACGTGCCGCGAAGTCGGATAAACTGACCAGCAAAAACTACGATAAGAAGTTGTTTGCCAAACTACGTAAGCTACGTAAGTCGATCGCCGATGAAGATGGTTTACCACCATATGTGGTATTCAGTGATGCGACCTTGATTGATATGGCAGAAATGCTGCCAACGTCATACGGCGAAATGTTAGCGGTTAGTGGCGTTGGTCAACGTAAACTAGAAAAATACGCCGATCCATTCTTGGATTTGATCCAAGAACACATTACTCACCACGGATAAGGAACCCATATGTACAAGGAATTTGGTCTCGCTGATTACATTGTTGAAGAAGGGCGTCTTATTATTACCGCTCCAAGCTTCGACCTCGATACTTTTCCGGCATTGGGTGAGCGTTTGGTGAAATTATTATCTGCGTCTGTGGTAGAAAAACAGTGGGATGCGGATATTCACTCTTGGTTGATCGATTTTGAAGGCTGCCGCTTATTTATGAAAGCGGAGCACTACAGCGAAGCGATTTGGTTTGAAGCGCTAACAATAGAAGAGAGTAGGGAAGAGCTCGACTATTTAGCCGGATTGTTCCAACGTGGCTTCTAAATTCAAGTTATCTATTCTTTAAAGGGTGTTTCACATGAAACCCCCTTTCTTATTTTTGCATCAAAGAGCTTGGTTTTGACGTGATGTTCGCGAAGAAACGTTTGCGTATAAAACACCGCTTGTGAGTAAAATTGGTTAATGTATAATCGCCCACCGCTTTACTCTGAATGAGTTAAGTTAGTTTAATCGTCATTTTTTACATTGTTGGTAAGAGTGCTTTTCTCTGTAGAAAGCGCTCGATTTGGGTTCCCTCGCCCCCAAACCAAACTAAAAAGGTATCGCATGAGTAACTTTACCCCTGCGCAGCAGCGCAACGCCCTTATCTATCTGGTTTTATTTCATCTAGTCATTATTGCATCCAGCAATTACCTAGTTCAGCTACCGTTTACTATCTTTGGCTTACATACCACCTGGGGTGCATTCACCTTCCCATTTATTTTCCTTGCGACGGATTTAACCGTACGTATTTTCGGTGCTCAGTTGGCGCGTAAGATCATTTTCTTAGTAATGTTGCCTGCTTTGGCTGTCTCTTACTTCTTATCGGTGGTGTTCTTCGAGGGGCAGTTCCAAGGTTTTGGTCACCTAGGGGAATTTAACTTATTCGTTGCTCGTATCGCGATTGCTAGCTTCATGGCGTATCTACTTGGTCAGATTATGGATGTGCACGTGTTCAACCGCCTACGCCAAATGAAACAGTGGTGGGTGGCCCCAACGTGTTCAACGCTTTTTGGTAATGCACTGGATACCATCGCCTTCTTCGCGATTGCGTTCTACCAAAGTCCAGATCCATTTATGGCGGAACATTGGACGGAAATCGCGCTGGTGGACTACGGCTTTAAGTTAGTGATTAGTCTTGGTCTGTTTGTGCCTATGTACGGCGTACTACTGAATTACTTAATTAAGAAGCTAACGGCAGTGAACCCTAACTTTAAAGTTACGACGACGGCATAGTTTTCATCAGTTAATAGCAACAAAGCCGCTTTTGATAGCGGCTTTGTTGTTTCTAAAGCAAATGTACAGCGAAATGAGTATTTAGATCATTGGTGTCTCAAAACTCTATGAGTTGTACATAGGATAATAACGGGTATTAAAAAGGCTCCAAAAGGAGCCTTTGTCATGGGATAACAACCATTAATCAGAGGTAATCGTTAATGGCCAACCGATATCAGTTTGACGGTTGGATTCGATTTCTAGCTCAGCGGCGGTCAACGGGTTGGCCGCTAGCCACTGCGCATCAATGTTTAATGTTAGATTGTCACCTTCAGCCGTTAATACGACGTTTGGCTCTAAGCTTTGGTTGCGACGGTGAGTCAACAACACCGCTAAGCGTAACAACCGCAGTACGCGCTTGGCACTTGAGCCTGATAACGCATGTTGCTCAGGCAGTGAGGTGAGTTGTTCTCGATAACGACGGGCAATCTCACCAATAAAGAACTTCTGCGCGCGAGTGTAGCCAGGTAAATCCAGATTCTGGAGTAGGTAAGCACTGTGCTCACCGCCTTTTTTGAAATCGATCGTTAAGCCGATTTCATGCAGCTTTGCGGCGGTTTCAAGCAATATCTTGCCTTGAGGTTCCGTAATCCACTCATCGCCGCCGGCTTGCTTCAACAGTTTGCTTGCCAGTGTCGCAACTTGTTCACCGTATTGGTGATCGAGCTGATAACGACTTTGTACGCTGGCAATTGTGCGAGCACGGATGTCTTCTTGACGTAGCTCTTCAACCATCTCGTAGACTAAGCCTTCACGTAGTGCGCCGCCCGCGAGTGTCATCGCGTCGATTTCCAGTAATTCAAAAACGGCAATCAAAATAGATAGGCCACTAGGGAATACTAACGCACGTTCAAGCGTTAAGCCTTCAATGTCGAGCTCTTCTAAATGATCGGCTAACATGGCTTGCTTCTGCAGGCGTTTCAATTTGGAGTGAGTGATTACTTCGTCCATACCTTGCGCTAGCATTATCTCTTGCAATGCCTGAACGGTGCCTGATGCGCCAACGCACACATCCCAACCGATTTCTGTATAGCGTTCTAGAATTGGCTGGATTGTCTGCTTCGCGCCTTCAATTGCTGCGTCAAAGTTACGCGCATTCAACTGGCGATCTTTAAAGAAGTTTTCCAGCCAAGTCACACAACCCATTTTTAAACTGGTCAGTGCTTTGGCTTCGAAACCTTCACCGATGATGAGTTCTGTACTTGCGCCACCAATATCGACCACAAGACGGCGACCGCTGCCTCCAGAAGTGTGTGCGACACCTTTATAGATAGTGGCCGCTTCTTCTTCACCGGAGATAACGTCGATTGGTTGACCAAGAATCTGGTTCGCTTTCTCCAGAAACACATCTACATTCGTGGCGGTACGTAAAGTGGCGGTGCCTACAATACGAATGTTCTGTTTAGGAATATCCTGCAAGCGTTCCGCAAATAGACTTAAGCAGTCCCATCCTCGCTGCATAGCTTCCATACTAAGAGAATTATGTTCATCTAGGCCCGCTGCTAGACGAACCTTGCGCTTAATTTTAGCCATTGTTTGAACGCTGCCATCGATATGACGCACAACGAGCATGTGAAAACTGTTCGACCCGAGGTCGATGGCGGCGTATAGCGGCGATGATCCTGCTTGACTCATAAACGAACTCAGTTTCCTTTTACGATTGTTTTGGTGCCGATTGACGCGGTTGGCGCGGACGACGTCCTTGCGGCTTGCGGTTACCTGAACCTGAACGAGTACCGCCAGTATTCGTACGACGCTGTTGGTTGCGTGGCGCACGCATACGAATTGGCGCTGGCAGATCTTGGATCAGCGCTGACGAATCGTATTCTGAAACTGGGATAGTGTGCTCAATGTATTCTTCGATTGCAGGCAGGTTAATTGCGTACTCTTCACAAGCAAAACTGATCGAGTGGCCGCTTGCACCAGCACGACCTGTACGGCCAATACGGTGAACGTAATCTTCACAGTCGTCAGGAAGGTCGTAGTTGAAAACGTGCGTCACTTGAGGAATATGCAGACCACGGGCAGCAACGTCAGTTGCAACAAGAATGTCGACATCACCTTTGGTGAATTGCTCAAGAATCTTTTCACGTTTCTTCTGCGGTACATCACCAGTAAGAAGACCGACACGGTGTCCATCGGCAGCCAAGTGACCCCAAACTGATTCACACTTGTGTTTCGTGTTCGCAAAAATGATGGCGCGATCTGGCCATTCTTCTTCAATCAAAGTTTGAAGGAGGGCCATTTTATCTTCGTTAGAAGGGTAGAAAAGTTCTTCCTGAATGCGGTGACCAGTTTTCTGTTCTGGCTCTACCACAACATGCTCAGGGGTGTTCATGTGCTCAAATGCCAGTTCTTGAACGCGGTAAGAAAGCGTCGCTGAAAACAGCATGTTCAAACGCTCTTTTGGCTCAGGCATACGACGGAACAAGAAGCGAATGTCTTTAATAAAGCCAAGATCGAACATGCGGTCGGCTTCATCCAGAACAACGGCTTGAATGTTGTTAAGGTTGAATACGCGCTGTTTGTAGAAATCGATGATACGACCTGTCGTACCAATCAGAATATCGACACCATCTTGCAGCTTATTCAATTGCTTATCGTAGCTTTCACCACCGTAAGCCAAAGCGGTTTTGAGACCAGTGCTCTCAGTTAATGCTTCTGCATCATTGTAAATCTGAATAGCAAGCTCACGTGTTGGCGCCATAATGATTGCGCGTGGCTGCGTAGGTTTACGACCTTCATGCTCTGGTGTCGTCAGAAGGTGGTTGAATGTAGCAGTAAGAAACGCGAGCGTTTTACCAGTACCCGTTTGGGCCTGGCCTGCGATGTCTTGGCCGGTGAGCAGGACCGGCAACGCCAAGGCTTGGATAGGGGTACAAAATTCGAACCCTTTTTTGTCCAATCCTTCAATAACTTGGGGCTTTAAGCCCAAATCGGCGAACTTTTGCTCTGTGATATGCGTCTTTTTCATGGCTATAGAATATCAGCTAAAGCTTGCAATACGAAAGTAAATACATTCCAATAGGGCATCTAATTACTGGTTATCATCCAACCAGTTTCGAAAAACACATTGGAGTGGAAGATGAGTGATAAGATTTTGCAGCTAACTGATGACGGTTTTGAAAACGATGTAATCAACGCTGCAGGCCCGGTTCTAGTGGATTTCTGGGCAGAATGGTGTGGTCCTTGTAAAATGATCGCTCCTATTCTGGACGAAATCGCAGACGAGTACGAAGGCAAACTCACTATCGGTAAACTAAACATCGACCATAACGCAGGTACACCACCTAAGTTTGGTATTCGCGGCATTCCAACGCTACTGCTATTCAAAGACGGCAACGTAGCGGCAACGAAAGTTGGTGCTCTGTCTAAAACTCAACTAAAAGAGTTTTTGGACGCAAACTTATAATCACCAAGTGATTACAGATAAAACCGTGCAAAGTAACAACGCACGGTTTTGTTTTTCTAACTCTGGACTAGAATACTAATTAGTGCTAACTTATCGCGCGTTAATTGAACAAATTTCTCTTCTTGGTCGATCCTGAGACCAAATCCATCTTAACTAGAAAACAGATCTTATTTTGACTAAACAAGAATCCACCACCATGAACCTTACCGAACTGAAGAACAGACCTGTGTCTGACCTTGTAAAACTGGGCGAAAGCTTAGGATTAGAGAACCTAGCTCGCTTAAGAAAACAAGACATCATCTTCGCGATTTTAAAAGCGCACGCTAAAGGCGGCGAAGACATCTTTGGCGATGGGGTTCTGGAAATTCTGCAAGACGGCTTTGGTTTCCTACGCAGTGCAGATAGTTCATACCTTGCGGGTCCGGACGATATCTACGTATCACCAAGTCAGATTCGTCGCTTTAACCTACGTACTGGTGACTCTATCGCTGGTAAAATTCGTCCACCAAAAGACGGTGAACGCTACTTTGCCCTTCTAAAAGTCAATACCGTTAACGACGACAAACCAGACAACGCTCGTAACAAGATCCTATTTGAAAACCTTACCCCTCTACATGCAAATGAACGCATGGTAATGGAGCGTGGTAACGGTTCTACAGAAGACATCACAGCACGTGTTTTAGATTTGGCATCGCCTATCGGTAAAGGTCAACGTGGTCTGATTGTTGCTCCGCCAAAAGCGGGTAAGACAATGCTTCTGCAAAATATTGCTCAAAGCATCGCATACAACCACCCAGAGTGTGAGTTGATGGTACTTCTTATCGACGAACGTCCAGAAGAAGTAACAGAGATGCAGCGTCTAGTTAAAGGTGAAGTAGTCGCGTCGACTTTCGATGAGCCAGCATCTCGTCACGTACAAGTAGCGGAAATGGTAATCGAGAAAGCAAAACGTCTTGTTGAACACAAGAAAGACGTGGTTATCCTGCTTGACTCTATCACTCGTCTCGCTCGTGCTTACAACACCGTAGTACCTTCATCAGGTAAAGTACTGACAGGTGGTGTGGATGCAAACGCACTACACCGTCCTAAGCGTTTCTTTGGTGCAGCACGTAATGTTGAAGAGGGCGGTAGCCTAACGATCATCGCAACGGCACTAGTAGATACTGGTTCTAAGATGGATGAAGTTATCTACGAAGAGTTCAAGGGTACAGGTAACATGGAACTGCACTTGAACCGTAAGATTGCTGAGAAGCGTGTATTCCCTGCGATTGACTTCAACCGTTCAGGTACACGTCGTGAAGAGCTACTGACGAAGACTGATGAACTACAGAAAATGTGGATTCTGCGTAAGATCGTTCACCCAATGGGCGAAATCGACGCGATGGAATTCCTCATTGATAAGCTAGCGATGACGAAGACCAACGATGAGTTCTTCGATGCGATGCGTCGTCAGTAATAGCTGAGTCCTTATTCTAAAAAAGCCACCGTTAACGGTGGCTTTTTTGTTGCTTTCTCCCGATGGAAGCATCAGAATGAGGAGAAATGTTATCGGGAGGTTAACATGCAACAAGGAATGTTGTCGTCATTACTCCTGAGCTTGTCACTTATCACACTACCCGCGACGTTATCTGCCAAGGAAATGCAGGAGTCTGTAGTAGAACAGTGGCTTCAGGATACTCAAATACAGGCTAAAGTCTCTGAACTGCTTGATTACGTTGTCAGGGATGAGGTCGACTCGCTTAAATTTGCCCTTGATCGACTAGCTTTACCTCAACAAGAGGTCGTGCGTTTTCGGTTATTGGAAAAGCTTGAGAAGCAAGATGTGATTCTCACGCCTAGAATGGCTCTGTTTGTTGAGTCTCAGATCCGTATGACTCCTACTTATCAGGTTCTAGAGCGAGGGGACGGGTATGAGTTTAGTGTGCCTGCCTTTAACTTTCCTGCCATTGCAAGCCGCTTGATTAAGCGTTGGAAGCAAGACCAAAGTACCTTGGACTTTGTACTACAAGCTGAGCGGAAAGAGCTCGACTTAAAGCAATGGCTTACAGGGCAATCTCAACAAGCTCAGGCGCGTGAAGCACTTTTGATTCGAGAGTTGGACAGCTTATCACCGCATGCGCTTGCCGCATTAACCACTCAGTTAACCAAAGCGAATGTGACCAGTTGGCTACCATCGACAGCCGTGATCGTGAGATTAGCGCAAGTAAGTCAAGATGAGGAAGTGTACAACTTACTCTGGCGGATGAGAGCGGATTACAATAGCCAGTCCGAACTCGAGCGTTTAGCTACGGTTGGGGACGTTTTTTCAATTCAGCAATTGATGAACTCCACCGTCAATCCGTCACTCAAACCAGAAGCCATTAGTCTACTCACAAAATCCAACCCTTTATCTCCGCAAGTGAAACAGTTTCTAGTGAGCAAAATGGCACTATCGGAAGAAGCTACAATGGTCGCTCGAGAGCTGGCGCAGCAAGGGCATCAAACCTGGTTGGAAGAGTTAGTCTCTAACAACCATCAAGTGAAGACCCGGCAGATAGAGCAAGTATTAAAGTAATCTGGCTCACATACCCACACAAAATAGGAGGATCTTAGCGTCCTCCTATTTGTTATACTGCGGACAGTTTAATCAGCCAGTCATGAAGGCCTATGAGTTTTAAGGATTTACGCGAATTTATCGACCACCTAGAACAGAAAGGTCGACTTAAACGCATTGCTCACCCAGTCGATCCCGCTTACGAAATGACAGAAATCAGTGACCGCACCTTGCGTGCTGGTGGCCCTGCTTTGTTATTCGAGAATCCGATCGGCTACAACGTCCCCGTTCTGACTAACTTATTTGGTACACCAGAGCGTGTCGCGATTGGTATGGGACGTGAAGACGTTAAAGAATTAAGAGAAGTCGGTAAGCTGCTGGCTTATTTGAAAGAACCTGAGCCACCAAAAGGCTTCAAAGACGCATTGGAAAAATTGCCAGTGTTCAAGCAAGTATTGAACATGCCAGCCAAGCGCTTAAGAAAAGCATCGTGCCAAGAGATAGTGTGGCAAGGTGATGAAGTCGACTTGGACAAAATCCCGGTAATGAGTTGCTGGGCGGAAGACGTTGCACCACTGCTTACGTGGGGCTTAACCGTGACCAAAGGTCCAAACAAGAAACGTCAGAACCTAGGCATTTATCGTCAGCAGAAAATTGCCAAGAACAAAATCATCATGCGTTGGTTAGCTCACCGTGGTGGTGCGCTTGACCTGCGCGATTGGATGGAAACCAATCCAGGTAAACCTTTCCCAGTTTCGGTCGCGTTTGGTGCAGACCCAGCAACCATTCTTGGCGCAGTAACGCCAGTGCCAGATACGCTATCGGAATACGCGTTTGCAGGTTTGCTGCGTGGCAGCAAAACTGAAGTCGTTAAGTCAGTCAGCAATGATTTGGAAGTGCCAGCAAGCGCGGAAATCGTCATGGAAGGCTATATCGACCCAAACGAGTTTGCTGATGAAGGCCCATATGGTGATCACACTGGTTACTATAATGAAAAAGAAAAGCACCACGTGTTTACCATTACGCACATTACCATGCGTAAAGACCCAATCTACCACAGTACCTACACAGGCCGTCCGCCAGATGAGCCAGCTGTATTGGGTGTGGCATTAAACGAAGTGTTTGTGCCGATTCTGCAAAAGCAGTTCCCAGAAATTGAAGACTTCTATCTACCGCCTGAAGGTTGTTCGTACCGAATGGCAGTCGTCACCATGAAGAAGCAGTACCCAGGACATGCCAAGCGCGTAATGATGGGTGTGTGGTCTTTCTTACGTCAATTCATGTACACCAAGTTTGTTATTGTGTGCGATGAATCGGTAAACGCGCGAGATTGGAATGATGTCGTTAAAGCCATGTCAGAGCATATGGATCCTGTACGTGATACCTTGATGATAGACAACACGCCAATCGACTCGCTCGACTTTGCTTCACCAGTGGTTGGGCTTGGCTCCAAAATGGGCTTGGATGCGACCATTAAATGGGATGCTGAGCTGGCGACGCGAACCGAGGTCACTGAGCGAGACAGCAAAGCGATTACCGAAGCAGAACTGAATGAGTTGAAACAGCAACGCCCTGAGATTGTTGACGTCTATCTTCCAGTTACAGCAAACAACCAATTTGCTGTCGTAACTATGAAGAAAGACCAAGCTGGTCAATCCCAAGAATTGATGGAATATCTATGGGGCTTCTTTGCTCAGTACACGGATAACAAATTCATCATTTTGTGCGACGATGACGTTAATGCACGAGATTGGAATGACATCATTTGGGCGGTGACAACTCGAATGGACCCAGATAGAGACACGATTCAAGTGCTTGGTAAGACTGAGAGTTCATCCAAATTAGGACTGGATGCGACCAACAAGTTCGAATCTGAAGTCACGCGCGAGTGGGGTACGCCTATCAAAAAAGATCCTAAACTTGTGGCTAAAGTCGATGAGATTTGGGACCAGTTAGGTATTCTATGAGTCATCAAGTCCACCTTTTACCAATGGACGTTACGTTTCCAGTAAAAGAAGGGGAGACGGTGCTGGAAGCTGCGCTCAACAACAATATTTGCTTCCCACACCGTTGCCAAGTTGGCGCTTGCGCCATGTGCATGTGTAAAAAGCTAACGGGCGAGGTGAGCTATCACCTCGAACCTATGCTAACCGAAAAAGAGCAACAGCAAGGTTGGATATTCCCTTGCCAAGCCTATACAGAAAGTAATTTAGTGCTTACTTTTGACGAGTAAGCGAGAGGAACACCATGACCATCCAATGTAAAGTAAAGTCTATTCAGCCGTTAGCTTGTAATACTTACCAAATCCTTCTTCATCCAGAATCACCAGTGCCTTTTAAAGCGGGTCAGTACCTAATGGTGGTGATGGGTGAAAAAGACAAACGTCCTTTCTCTATCGCGAGCAGCCCTTGCCGTCATGAAGGTGAACTTGAACTGCATATCGGTGCGGCGGAACACAACGCTTACGCTCAAGAAGTTGTCGAAGCAATGCAAGCGGCGCTTGAAACTGATGGTCAGATTGAAATTGATGCCCCGCATGGTGATGCTTGGGTTCAAGAAGAAAGTGAACGTCCACTATTATTAATTGCTGGTGGTACAGGTTTTAGTTACGTGCGCTCGATTCTGGATCACTGCGTAGCGCAGAATAAAACCAACCCTATCTATCTATATTGGGGGGCGCGCGATAACTGCCAACTTTATGCAAAAGAAGAACTGGTCGAGATCGCCGATAAGTTTACTAACGTTCACTTTGTTCCAGTTGTAGAAGAAGCACCTGCTGATTGGCAAGGTAAGGTTGGTAACGTGCTACAAGCGGTGAGTGAAGATTTCGAAAGCTTAGAAAACTACGATATCTATATTGCAGGTCGATTCGAAATGGCTGGCGCAGCACGTGAACAGTTCACTCAGAACAAGAAAGCGAAGAGCGAACGTATGTTCGCAGACGCGTACGCATTCATTTAAATACGGCTTATGAGGCAGAAAAAGAGGGTTTTTTACCCTCTTTTTTGCTTTTTTGATGAAATAGTCATCGAACAGTCGGTTTTTCCCATTTTTTTCCAAAAAAGGGTTGCGAACGGATCTGAGTTCCCTATAATGCGCATCCACCGACACGGCAGACGCGATAAGGCTTCAGCAGGGTCGGAGAGGTAAAAAGCTTCTACGAAAAATAAAATTGAAAAAGTGTTTGACACTGCCAATTAAATCGCTAGAATGCACCTCCGCTTTGAGAGAAAAACTTCTCCCAAAGCAAGCTCTTTAACAATATAGACCTATCAATCTGTGTGGGCACTCGTTGATGATAATCCAAATAGTTTCTTCGGAAACAATTTAGGTTTCAATGAAACGAAGTGACCATTGAATCTTCGGATTCAGCACAGTCAATTCAAACATTACTTATGTAATGTTCAGTATTCATTGAGCCGAACAAAATCTTAAATTGAAGAGTTTGATCATGGCTCAGATTGAACGCTGGCGGCAGGCCTAACACATGCAAGTCGAGCGGAAACGAGTTATCTGAACC
>NZ_WBOH01000015.1:0-51897 GCF_032648565.1 Vibrio sp. 2-1-2a | reverse complement strand
CAACGTACAGATGACTGTTGAGCTAATCGCACCAATCGCAATGGACGAAGGTCTACGTTTCGCGATCCGTGAAGGTGGCCGTACAGTAGGTGCTGGTGTTGTTGCTAAGATCTTCGACTAATTCATAACGAATTAAACGAAATCTTGCACTCTTCTTCTTTATGAAGAAAGCGCATCGAGAAAGGGAAGCTTAGGCTTCCCTTTTTTATATCTAAATTATATTTGGTTATAAGTGTTCGTAGGAAATTCGTTAATTTTTTAATTTAAAAACAGAATATTACCGGCTCTATTTTTCAACACCTTTAGTCGTAACACCTAACCCTCTGATCTTTGCCTACTGTCACCAAATCTATATAACAAAATATTCTGAACAGGCCTATCAATGCGACTGGTAACAAGAACTATTCTTGTTTATATTGGTTGCCACAGGTTAATTTAATAGGTTTTTGAGTATGTACGTTTGTCTTTGCCATGGGGTCTCCGACAAGAAAATTAGGAAGTTGGCGATAGATGAAGGCGTAACGGATATTAAAGGAATCAAAAAATGCACAGCATTGGGTAGCCAATGTGGTAAGTGCATCAGACAGGCCAAGGATATTTTAGCGGAAACCAGTTACACGGTATTCAAACAAGCTAGCTAATTACTGTGAGCATGCGGTAATTAAGTAATTATTTGCCTAGCGTTTTGACACCTTCTCATTTGCTTCTACATTTAAATGAAGCTAAAGAGGAGGTTTTTGTCATGAAAGGCGATCCAATCATCATCCAACATCTCAATAAAGTGCTCGGAAATGAGCTCATCGCTATTAATCAGTATTTTCTTCATGCTCGAATGTATAAGGACTGGGGGTTAAAGCACCTAGCAGATAAGGAATATCACGAATCTATCGATGAGATGAAACATGCCGATCATCTGATTGAGCGTATTTTGTTTCTTGAGGGCTTACCGAATCTACAAGATTTAGGCAAGTTGATGATAGGTGAAGACACTAAAGAAATGATCGAGTGTGACTTAAAGCTTGAAATGGCCGCCATTCCAGATTTAAAAGATGCGATTGCCTATGCTGAAGACATTCGAGACTATGTGTCTCGCGATCTGTTTCAAGATATTCTTGAAGATGAAGAAGAGCATGTTGATTGGCTAGAGACGCAACTTGGCTTGATTGAAATGTCTGGCATTGAGAACTACCTCCAAGCGCAATACGTAGACGAAGAGTAATAACGTCCAGGATTTTGCGCACTTCAATTGTAAGAAGAAAAGAGCACCTGACTCGAAAATCAGGTGCTTATCCCCGCTATCTGGTCTAATCTCTTTTATTATCGGCTTTTTAAGGATATTGCTCGCAATCTTGCCTATGAAGTTTGATTTCTATCCGATAGAATTTATGCCCCCTTACCTAAAAATAAAAAAGAGAAACGTCCATGTCTGAAGACAATCGCCAAGCAGCCACTCCAGAAGAAGAACATCGCCAAAAAGCATTGGATTACCATGCTTATCCAACCCCAGGGAAGATTGCTGTCGAATTGACAAAGCCTGCGGAAACGGCGGGTGATCTTGCCCTTGCTTACAGCCCTGGTGTTGCAGAACCAGTGCGTGAGATCGCACAAAACCCTGATAACGTGTACAAGTACACAGCGAAAGGCAACATGGTTGCTGTTATTTCTAACGGTACCGCTATTTTAGGTCTAGGTAACCTAGGTCCACTTGCATCTAAGCCAGTAATGGAAGGTAAAGCGTTACTGTTTAAACGTTTTGCAGGTCTTGATTCTATTGATATTGAAGTTAAGCACCGCACGATCGATGAATTTGTTGATACTGTTGCAAGCATTGCAGACACCTTTGGTGGTATCAACCTTGAAGATATTAAAGCACCAGATTGTTTTGAGATTGAAAAGCGTCTAATTGAGCGTTGTGATGTACCAGTATTCCACGATGATCAGCACGGTACTGCGATTGTAACGGCGGCAGGCATGCTGAACGCGATCGAACTTCAAGGTAAGAAGCTTGAAGACTCAACGATCGTTTGTCTTGGCGCTGGCGCTGCAGCCGTTGCGTGTATGGAGCTGCTGATTAAATGTGGTGCAATGCGCGAAAAAATTTACATGCTGGATCGTAAAGGTGTAATCCACACTCGTCGTGATGATCTTAATGAATACAAGCAGCTATTCGCAAACAACACGGACAAACGCACATTAGAAGATGTGATTGAAGGCGCGGATCTGTTCCTAGGTGTATCTGGTCCAAACCTATTGCCAGCGGAAGCGTTGAAGCTGATGGCAGATAAGCCAATCGTATTTGCATGTTCGAATCCAGATCCTGAAATTAAGCCGGAACTTGCCCACGCTGTTCGTGATGATTTGATCATGGGGACTGGTCGTAGTGATTACCCGAACCAAGTAAACAACGTATTGTGTTTCCCATTCATCTTCCGTGGTGCTCTTGATGTGCGCGCAAGTGAAATCAATGATGAAATGAAACTTGCAGCCGTTGAGGCGATTCGTGAGCTAGCAAAAGAGCCTGTACCTGAAACTGTATTGAAGGCCGCAGGCGTCGATAAGCTTGAGTTTGGTGCAGACTACATCATTCCAAAACCAATGGATTCACGTTTACTACCACGTGTTGCAAAAGCTGTGGCTCAGGCGGCAGTTGATTCAGGTGTTGCTCGTATCGAGATGCCTGAAAACTACATGGCAGAGTAATATATCTATTAGATGTGATGTACAAAAAATGGGACGCAATCGCGTCCCATTTTTTATATCATTCTTTTGGCTCGAGATAAGAATTGCTATCTGAAGCCTCCAGTCTCGCTTTTTACTCTTCGTCAAACGACTCAAATTCGATGCCCATTTCGGTCATCAGTGCTTTTACTTCTGTTGGAATATCATCTGGACGGTCTTTACGAAGGTCTTCATCTGTTGGAAGTGGCTGACCTGTGTACGCGTGCAAAAATGCTTCGCATAGTAATTCACTATTGGTTGCATGGCGTAAGTTATTGATCTGACGGCGAGTACGCTCATCAGTTAGCACTTTTAAAACTTTTAGCGGGATAGAGACGGTAATTTTTTTTACTTGTTCGCTTTTTTTGCCGTGCTCTGCATATGGGCTAATGTATTCGCCATTCCAGTCAGCCATTGCACACCTTCATTTATGTAATCGGTTAAAAATAATTTAGGTGCTGATTTTAGCTGCATTTACCGCCATAAGCAAAGACATATAGACGTCTAGAAGTGTTGACGTCTCATTTTTTGACGAGTAAAGTGAACAGAACAGCAAAGGAAGCGTGTTGATCACTTTATTTTACTCATTAGATATAGCGCATTCCCATTTAGAAGTCATTACCCGTGAAAGGATACACCCATGAGCTCTCGCAAACCTGCGACCATTGCAGTACGCACTGGTATTGAATCAGACAGCCAATATCACGCTGTCGTTCCACCTATTTATCTTTCCACTAACTATGGTTTTCCTGCTTTTGGTGAAGTACCTAAGTATGATTACACGCGATCTGGAAATCCAAACCGCGGACTGTTGGAAAGTGCGTTATCTGAACTCGAGTCTGGAAAAGGAGCGGTTGTCACGAACTGCGGTACGTCGGCATTAAATTTATGGGTGTCCGCTTTTCTTGGCCCTGATGATCTCATTATTGCTCCTCACGATTGTTATGGCGGCACCTATCGTCTTTTTAATACCCGAGCCAACAAAGGCGATTTTAAGGTTCAGTTTGTCGATCAATCAGACGAGCAAGCTTTGGATGCAGCATTAGCACAAAAACCAAAACTCATTTTGCTAGAAACTCCGTCAAACCCTCTGGTTCGCGTAGTGGATATTGCAGCTACCTGTGAAAAAGCGAAACAAGTCGGCGCGTTAGTTGCGGTGGACAATACCTTTTTGACACCCGTGTACCAAAAGCCTTTGGACTTGGGCGCAGATTTCGTCATTCACTCCACAACGAAGTATATCAACGGTCATTCAGACGTGATTGGTGGCGTGATCATCACCAAAACAGAAGCGCATGCAGAAGAGCTTGCATGGTGGGGCAATTGCATTGGTGCGACTGGCACACCTTTCGATAGTTATATGACGTTGCGAGGCATTCGTACACTTGGTGCTCGCATGCGAGTGCATGAAGAGAGTTCACAGCAGGTACTGGCTTATCTCCAGAAGCAAGCGTTAGTTAAAACCATTTATCATCCAAGCCTGCCGGAGCACCCAGGTCATGACATTGCTAAAAAGCAGCAAACTGGTTTTGGCTCTATGTTGAGCTTTGAGTTTGCCGGTTCGTTTGAGCAGTTAAAAGTGTTCGTTAAAGAGCTCCAACTGTTTTCATTGGCTGAGTCATTAGGTGGAGTTGAAAGCTTGATTTGTCATCCGGCATCCATGACGCATCGCGCTATGGGAGAGGAAGCACTTGCAGAAGCGGGGGTGTCGCATCAACTATTGCGTTTGTCTGTCGGCTTGGAAGATGCACAAGATCTCATCACAGATTTAGAGCAAGCATTCGCTAAAGCTGCCCAACAATAGGAGACGATAATAATGACTTTACAACGTCAGCTGCATAAGTTTGGTGGCAGTAGCTTAGCAAACCCAGAATGCTATTTACGCGTTGTGGATATTCTTAAGGAGTATTCGACGGAAAATGATCTTGTGGTCGTCTCGGCGGCAGGAAAAACCACTAACCGCTTGATTGAGTTCCTAGAAGGGTTAGACAAAGATGGCCGAATCGCGCATGAAGCACTTCAAAGCCTAAGACAGTTCCAAACTGAGCTAATAGAAAACTTGTTGGAAAATGAAGTACAAGAAGAGCTATTAGCGTTACTGCATGATGAGTTCAGTACCTTATCTGAGCTGACAGCACCACTCACTGGCGCGCAAAAAGCCGCGGTACTAGGACACGGAGAAGTTTGGTCTGCTCGCCTATTGGCCGCGTTATTATCTCAACGTTCTATCCCCGCTGTCGCACAAGATGCACGAGCGTTTTTACGTGCGGAAGCCGGGACTCAACCTGAAGTTGATCGCGCTCGTTCATATCCTTTGATAAAAGAAGTTCTCGCGCAACACAATCATAAACGTGTGGTAATTACTGGCTTTATGGCTCAGAACGAGGCGGGCGAAACCATTTTACTTGGTCGTAATGGCTCTGACTATTCTGCAACTGTCATTGGTGCTCTGGCTGAAGTGAGCACGGTCACCATTTGGAGTGACGTTGCCGGTGTCTATAGTGCCGATCCGCGTTTGGTGGCAGACGCGTGTCTGTTACCGTTACTTCGATTGGATGAAGCCAGCGAACTCGCCCGTTTAGCCGCCCCAGTCCTACACAGTCGTACACTTCAGCCTGTGGCGCAAAGTACTATGGATCTCAACCTCAAATGTAGCTATCTGCCGGAATCGGGCTCTACTCGTATTGAGCGTGTCTTAGCATCTGGCCGTGGCGCTAAAATTATTACCTCGCTGGATGATGTTTTATTGGTGCAGCTGTCTTTCATGCATGGGCACGACTTCGAAAAAACACAGAATGATGTATTACAAGCGTTGCAGCGAGCGCAATTGGAGCCATTGGCATTTGAGGCACAGCCCGATCAACACACGTTGCGCTTGGCGTATACCGCAGAAATTGCCGGTGGCGCACTGAAACACTTACAAGAGCTTGCGGTTGAAGCGGAGATTAAGCTCAAAGAAGGCTACTCGCTCTTAGCGGCAGTAGGCGCTGGCGTTACGAAAAACGCCAACCATTGTTTTGGTTTTTATCAGAAGTTAAAACACTCTCCGGTTGAATTTATTTCTGAAACTGAGTCGGGGCTGAGTTTAGTCGCCGTTTTGCGTCGTACTGATACCGAAGTGTTGGTTCAAACGATTCATAGCCAGTTGTTCCAAGCGCAAAAGCGCGTGGCGGTGGCTTTATGTGGCAAGGGCAACATTGGTTCTAGTTGGTTAAATCTATTTGCAACTCAAAAAGGTGAACTCGAAAAACGTCATGGAATGAGCTTTGACCTTGTCGCAGTCGTGGATAGTCAAACCTACTGGTTCGATGAACAAGGTATTGATGCAGCAACGGTTGCACAGCGCTTCGATGATGAAAGCATAGAGAATGACGGTCACTGGCTCAATAAACTGGGCGCTCTGCAAAATTACGATGAAGCGGTTGTGCTGGATGTCACGGCAAGCAAGGAGCTCGCTGCCCGTTATGTTGATATTGCGCAGCAGGGCATTCATTTGATTTCCGCTAACAAAGTGGCGGGTTCGGCAGATAGCCAGTATTACCATCAGGTTCAAGATGCATTCGCTAAAATTGGTCGTTATTGGCTGTACAACGCGACGGTTGGTGCAGGGTTACCAATAAACCATACCGTGCGAGATCTACGTGAAAGTGGGGATGAGATCGTTGCTCTATCGGGTATTTTCTCAGGGACGTTATCATGGTTATTCCAACAATTTGACGGCTCAGTACCATTTAATGATTTAGTCGACCTCGCTTGGCAGCAAGGTTTAACAGAGCCTGATCCTCGTTCTGATTTAGATGGTTCAGATGTGATGCGTAAGCTGGTTATCTTAGCTCGAGAGTCTGGTCTCGATATTGAGCCGGGCAGCGTTAAGGTTGAATCTCTGGTACCAGAAGAATTAACAGAACTTAGCATCGATGACTTCTTCGATAACGGAGGACTGTTGAGTGAAATACTGCAAGAGCGCCTGACAAAAGCACAGAGAAACGATCAAGTGCTTCGCTACGTTGCTCGTTTAGAAAAAAATGGTAAAGCGACGGTGGGAGTAGAAGCGTTATCTCGTGAACATGCGCTCGCCAACCTACTGCCGTGCGACAACATTTTTGCCATTGAAAGTAAGTGGTACAAAGATAACCCACTCGTTATTCGAGGGCCTGGCGCAGGAAGAGAAGTGACAGCCGGCGCGATTCAATCCGACCTCAACCGATTAGCCGGTTTATTCTAAAGTTGCGAGATACCT
The DNA here is from genome assembly GCF_032648565.1 of Vibrio sp. 2-1-2a. Classification (NCBI taxonomy): domain Bacteria; kingdom Pseudomonadati; phylum Pseudomonadota; class Gammaproteobacteria; order Vibrionales; family Vibrionaceae; genus Vibrio; species Vibrio sp. 2-1-2a. The sequence continues at coordinate 44,939 of NZ_WBOH01000015.1, read as the reverse complement.
AAAACCCTGGAACCTGACCAGGGTTTTTTATTTTGCCTTCAGTGCCATACTGAAGTATCGGCTTGTGATAAGTGGTGAAATAACGTTCAAGTAATAACTTGAACTATCCTCATTATTAACTTGAGAAAAATTCATAATTACAAGGTTGACATTAAATCGTATTCAATACATTCTATAGACATATAGACGTCTAAACGTCGATTTAAGGAATTTGTTTTCGTGGCGGAGTGCCACAGGGAGAGTAAGATGGGATACACGCACGCAGGCCATATTGACGCCTTGAACCAGAATATTGCTGAGTTGTCAGACAACATCAATGTATCATTTGAGTTTTTTCCACCAAGCAGCGCTAAGATGGAAGAGACACTCTGGAATTCAGTGCACCGTCTTAAAACGCTCCAACCTAAATTTGTTTCTGTGACTTACGGCGCGAACTCTGGCGAGCGTGACAGAACGCACTCCATCATTAAAGAAATCAAAGCAACAACCGGATTGGTTGCTGCTCCTCACCTCACTTGTATTGATGCGACTCGCGAAGAGTTGATTAATATTGCCGATGATTACTGGAATAATGGCATTGAAAATATCGTTGCTCTGCGTGGTGATATTCCTCCTGGTGGCGGTGCGCCTGACATGTATGCCTCGGATCTGGTTGAGTTGCTGAAATCACGTCACGATTTTGATATCTCAGTTGCCGCATTTCCTGAGGTTCACCCTGAAGCTAAAAGTGCGCAGTCTGACTTATTGAACCTAAAACGTAAGGTTGATGCTGGCGCAAACCGTGCAATTACTCAGTTCTTTTTTGATGTTGAGTCTTATCTGCGATTCCGTGACCGTTGTGTGGCGGCAGGAATTGACGTGGAAATTGTGCCAGGAATTTTGCCTGTATCGAACTTTAAGCAAGCCTCTCGCTTTGCTGCGCAGAACAATGTGAAAGTACCAGGCTGGATGAGTAAACAGTTCGAAGGCTTGGATGATGATCCGGTGACTCGTCAGCTTGTGGGAGCAAGCCAAGCTATTGATATGGTGCGCGTACTTAGTCGTGAAGGCGTTAAGGATTTCCACTTCTACACCCTAAACCGTGCAGAGATGACTTACGCTTTATGTCATACGCTAGGCGTTCGTCCTCGCGCTGTAGTAGGTGCATAAATCGGGTTTCAAAAAGACAAAAGGCTTGCCAAGTGGCAAGCCTTTTTCGTTGTATCAAAGTAAAAGGAAATTAACCAATCACTTCAAGTTCTGTTAGGACTTCTTCAGCCCACGTGATCCACGTTTCACGTAACAGTAGGTTACGACGAAGCGTTAAACGCTCTAGGCGAGCTTGTTTGTCTAAAGTTGACGGCGTTGCGTAGTAAGCCGCTTCAATTTCTTTGTAGTGAGAAACCAGTTTGCGAGACTCTTCAACCAGTTCGGCGAGTTGATCACGGAAAGGTGTTGATGGTTGAACGGCACATGCCATCAATTTCGCTGAAAATTCATCACGAACAGTCGGGTGTGCAGTTGGTTGATCAAACCATTCTCCTAGAGCGCTGCGACCAGCATCTGTGATGGAGTAAACCTTACGGTCTGGTTTGCCTTCTTGGGGTTCTAATACGCAAGTAACCAGCTCTTTCTCGGCCATTTTATTGAGTTCACGGTACACTTGTTGGTGGCTTGCTTTCCAGAAGTAACCGATGCTAGCAGAGAATTCTTTAGTGATATCGTAACCGGTTGCGTCGCGAGTGCTAAGAACAGTTAAGATTACGTGTGGTAATGACATGTCTTCAATCCAAATGGTCAATAAACTTGTAAACAAGCTACTTATACTTTCAGCTGTGCTCTTTCTGGCACTTGAGTTTTTTAATGTATAAGTAGCACCAACAATGTTGGTCCTGTCACCTTAAAGCCGTTTATCACCTAGAGAGATGGGGAGTCCCATCATGGCTGGAGCAGGTATGATTGGATTTATGAGCTCTCAGCAGGCAAGTAGTATATAAATAATAAGCATGAAGTGGAATAGTAGGACAAAATTACCCTAAAAAACTAACATAATAATCAATAGTGTTAACTTGTGGTTTTTTATTCTTTTTGTGTGGTAATTTTTGGGGGTTTTATGGTTTATTAAACTGTCTTTTGGTTGCGCAATTATCCAGCGCCAAAAAAAAGCTGAGCACTTGCTCAGCTTTTTATTACAAATGAAGCGATTAGCCTGTGTTGCGCATGCCAGCTGCAATACCAGCAATTGTCACCATTAGTGCTTCTTCTAGGTTTGCAGATGCTTCTTCGGTTTGGCGTGTACGGTATAGCAACTCGGCTTGTAGCATGTTCAATGGCTCAACGTAGATGTTGCGCAAGCGAATTGATTCGAGTCCCCAAGGGTCATGCTGCATCAAGTTTTCGTTGTTCTCTACATTCAGTACTGCTTTGATATCTTCTTGAAGCTGAGCGCGAAGCTTTTCACCGAGTGGACGGAGTGATTCATCCACCAATCGCTCATCGTAATAGCGAGAAATATCGATATTACACTTCGAGTACACCATTTCTAACATGCCAAGGCGAGTCGAGAAGAACGGCCATTCACGACACATCTCTTCGAGCAACGCTTGGTGGCCTTTATCGATCGAGTATTGAATCGCTTCACCCGCACCTAACCATGCAGGAAGTACCAAACGGTTTTGGCTCCATGAGAAGATCCACGGGATTGCACGTAAGCTTTCCACTCCGCCCTTCGGATTACGTTTTGCAGGACGAGAGCCAAGTGGCAACTTACCGAGCTCGAGCTCTGGTGTCGCTTGACGGAAGTAAGGCACAAAGTCAGGCTCGCCGCGAACTACGTTGCGATAAGACTCGCAGCTAACTTCTGATAGCACTTCCATTAAGTCGCGCCATTCTTGTTTTGGCTCTGGTGGTGGCAATAGGTTGGCTTCTAGAATCGCGCTCGCGTAAAGGTTAAAACTGTTTACGGCGACATCTGGAAGGCCCAGTTTAAAGCGGATCATCTCGCCCTGTTCTGTTACGCGCAAACCACCTTTCAAGCTTTTTGGTGGTTGAGACAGAAGTGCTGCGTGTGCTGGTGCGCCGCCGCGGCCTACTGTACCGCCACGACCGTGGAATAGAGTCAGTTCAACACCTTCTTCTTCCGCCACTTTTACTAACGATTCCATCGCATGGTACTGAGCCCAGCCTGCAGACATGACACCCGCATCTTTCGCTGAGTCAGAGTAACCAATCATGACCATTTGGTGGTTTTGGATAAAGCCACGGTATAGGTCGATACCCATCAGCTGTTTGATGACCGATTCTGCATTGTTCAAGTCGTCTAGCGTCTCGAATAACGGGCAAACATCCATACGATATGGGCAGCCAGCTTCTTGCAGAAGTAGGTGGACTGCTAACACATCCGATGCAGTGCGTGCCATAGAAATAACGTAGGCACCGAATGCTTCACGCGGTTGTGCTGCAATAATCTTACAGGTGTCCAAAACCTCTCTGACAGGTTCTGATGGTTCCCAATCACGAGGCAGAAGAGGACGTTTAGATGCGAGTTCGTTGGTTAGGAAAGCAATCTTATCTTGCTCGCTCCATTGTTCGTAATCACCAATGCCTAAGTAGCGGGTTAATTCAGACAATACGTCTGAATGGCGCGTGCTCTCTTGGCGGATATCAAGGCGAACAAGATGAATACCAAACGCTTTTACGCGGCGCAATGTATCCAGTAGAGAGCCATTTGCGATCACACCCATGCCACATTCATTTAGCGACTGGTAACAGGCATACAGAGGTTCCCAAAGTTGCTCGACTTTTTGCAACGGAGCTTTAACGGCCAGTTTTTGACCATGGATCTTGGCATCGAGAATATCTTTGGTTTCATTCAACAGGGTGCGAAGCTGTTTTAAGATAGCGCGGTATGGTTCGTGTTGATCTTCGCCAGCAAGTTCACGAACTTGATCGTTTGAAACCGTCATAGACAGTTCACTGATCAACTCGTTGATGTCATTGAGATAAAGATCTGCGGCTTTCCAACGAGACAGAAGCAATACTTCACGCGTCACGCTATGAGTGACGAACGGGTTACCGTCGCGGTCACCCCCCATCCAAGAAGAGAAGTGCACAGGGCGAGCATCAATTGGTAAACCTTCACCCAAGTAAGATTTCAAGCGATCGTGCATTTCACGTAAGAAGTCTGGCACCGCTTCCCATAGTGAGTTTTCAACGACTGCAAAACCCCATTTCGCTTCATCCAATGGAGTAGGGCGTTGTTGTCGAATTACGTCTGAATGCCAGCTTTGTGCGATAAGTTGCTCTAAGCGACGCTCGGTTTTCTTGCGCTCTTTAGAAGAAAGATCACTCAGTTCCAACTTTGATAAGCACTCGTTGATCTTGACCAACTTGTTGATCATCGTGCGACGCGTGATTTCCGTTGGGTGAGCCGTCAATACCAATTCAATATTCAGATCACGAACCGCTTGCGCAGTGTCCAGTTTGCTCACATCTTTTTGTACCAGTTTAGAAAACAGCGAGTTAATCGCGTCTGGTTCACAGATGTGTTCTTCACAGTGGCGTGAAATGGTGTGGTATTGCTCAGCAATATTGGTGAGATTTAGAAATTGGTTAAACGCACGGGTAACGGGCGTTAGTTGCTCATCGGGTAGGTGTTTGATTTCTTCTATCAAGCTTTCCCTGTCTGCTTGATTACCTGCTTGAGCCGATTTGGATAATTTACGAATGGTTTCCACTTTCTCGAAGATTTCTTCGCCATGGGCATCGCGAATGGTGTTACCCAATAAGTGGCCTAACATGCGCACATTACTTTTGAGTGCGGCGTATTTCTCGTTCATTGTCGTCCTGCCTCGTAAAAAAACTACATCCATTGTCCTTGTTAAGACTCCAATCTAGCGAAAAGCACCAGTTATAGTCAAATAAAGCAGACTAAGTTTGCAATTATTCCGCTGTCTCCTGATTTAGAGCAAATTTACGGCAGCTGTAGAATAAGAAGTGAAAATTAATTACAAAATAACAAGTTAAAGAAGTGTTAAGGCTAGCGCTAAATTGTGAAGATAAAAAGATGCAGCTCAATCGAGCTGCACTGACTTTTGAGTTTATTCGCGTATTAACAGCAATACTTGACCATTGCCTTTGAAAGCACATCAATTGTGGGATCGATAAAATCAAATGAGAGAAACTCATCCGGTTGGTGCGCTTGGTCAATTGAACCCGGGCCAAGAACTAAGGTTGGACAGAGCTGTTGTAAGAAGGGCGCCTCAGTACAGTAGTTCACGGTTTCTGAACTGGTTTGGCAGATCTCTTCAACACCACCGATAAATGGGTGGTCATGTTGGCATTCGTAACCCGGAATTGGTTCATGTAACGGAATTATCTCCAAGCGTCCAGGCCACTTTGCTTCGACTTCTTTTAATGCTCCGCGCAGCATATTTTCTAGGCCATCCAGGCTGATCCCTGGTAGTGGGCGAACATCATAGTGCAGCTCACAGCAACCACAAATACGGTTAGCGCTGTCACCGCCGTGAATGTGTCCAAGGTTTAGGGTAGGGCTTGGAATGGCAAAACCCGGATGGTGGTATTCTTTCACCAATTTATCGCGCAGTTGCATCATGGCAAACATCACTTCATGCATGATCTCAATCGCGTTAACGCCTAAGGCAGGATCGGATGAATGGCCTGACTTACCCGTGACCCGAATTGCATTCGCCACATGACCTTTGTGGCCGCGAATAGGAACGAGGCTGGTGGGCTCACCAATAATGCAGTAATCCGGCTTAAAAGGGGCGTTTACGGTGAAATGTCGTGCACCCAACATGGTGGTTTCTTCGTCACAAGTGGCTAATACGTATAGCGGCTTGGTTTGCTTACTCCAGTCGACTTTTTTGACGGCGTCGTAAATAAAGGCAAAAAAGCCCTTCATGTCTGCCGTGCCTAAACCGTAAAAGCGGTTGTCTTTTTCAGTCAGCTTATGTGGATCAAAATTCCAGCGCCCTTGATCGAATGGCACGGTATCACTATGGCCAGCAAGTAAAAGGCCGCCTTCACCCTCTCCCTTACGTGCGATCATATTGTGCTTGCCTGGCTCGACTTCGATCACTTCAACGCTAAAACCCAGATCTTTAAACCAAGATGCGAGTTTTTCGATGACTTTTGCATTGCCCTGATCCCAGCTCGGATCCGTGGAGCTGATAGAAGAGGTGCTGATGAGTCCTTCATAGACCTCTAGAAAAGTTGGTAATTGCATGGATTCTTCAAATCTCCTGTTGACAGACAGACCACAAAAATGTAAAACACATATTAAATCATAATTAATGAATAAAAAATCAAAATAAAGCAAAAATTAAATATGAATAGTCATTTGAGCCTTTAAGTATATGGATGTCACACAATGCTAAAAACCACGATTATTGGAGCCAGCGGTTACACCGGCGCAGAGTTAGCGTTAATGGTTAATAAACACCCACAACTCACGCTATCAGGTTTATATGTTTCCGCCAACAGTGTTGATGCAGGAAAGAATATTGCGCAGCTGCACGGTAAGTTAGCAGGCATCATTGATATGCCGGTCTCGCCACTAACGGATCCACTGCAAATCGCTCAAGAATCGGATGTGGTGTTTTTAGCAACGGCTCATGAGGTGAGCCACGATCTAGCCCCAACTTTCTTGGAGGCAGGCTGTCAGGTATTCGATTTATCGGGGGCATTCCGCGTCCAAAGTGAAGGTTTTTACAACACTTTTTATGGCTTCGAGCATCAACATAATAACTGGCTAGATAAAGCTGCATACGGCTTAGCAGAGTGGAACCAGGAATCAATTAAAACTGCTCCCTTAGTTGCTGTAGCAGGTTGCTACCCGACTGCTTCGCAGTTAGCCATCAAACCTCTACTCGAAAATGCATTAGTGGATACCAATCAATGGCCTGTCATTAACGCGACCAGCGGTGTGTCCGGAGCTGGGCGTAAAGCCTCTATGGTGAACAGTTTCTGTGAAGTGAGCTTGCAACCTTATGGTGTATTTACTCATCGTCACCAACCAGAAATTGCTCAGCACTTAGGTTGCGATGTGATTTTTACTCCGCACCTAGGCAACTTTAAACGCGGCATTCTTGCCACGATCACCATGAAGCTAGCATCAGGCGTTACAGAGCAACAAGTCGCTCAAGCATTTGAACAAGCTTATCTAGGAAAGCCAGCCGTGCGTTTAAAAGGCGATGGTATTCCACGTATTCAGGATGTCGAAAATACCCCTTTCTGCGATATCGGCTGGAAGGTACAAGGCGAACATATCATTGTGATTTCAGCCATCGACAACCTACTCAAAGGTGCATCAAGTCAAGCGATGCAATGTCTCAATATTCATTATGGTTACCCAGAACTGACAGCGTTGCTGTAGTCGTTGAAAGAGGGAAATGCGATGACGCAAACCAATCAAGCTCCTTTAGTCATTAAGCTAGGCGGTGCTGCTCTATCTTGCACTCAAACCTTAAGCCAACTGTTTGGTGCCATTGCGGCTTACCAAAAATCGGCACAGCGACAAATCGCCATCGTTCATGGCGGTGGCTACCTAGTTGATGAGTTGATGGCAAAGCTTCAGCTTGAAACCGTAAAGAAAAACGGTTTACGCGTAACGCCTTACGATCAAATTCCGGTGATTGCAGGCGCGCTTGCAGGCACAGCGAATAAGCTACTTCAAGGTCAAGCCATCGCAGATGGACTCAATGCAGTAGGTCTTAGCCTTGCGGATGGTGGTTTGTGTCTTGTTGAAGAACTTGACCCAGAGTTGGGCGCGGTAGGTAAAGCATCACCGGGTGATTCAACGCTATTACAAGCGGTATTAAACACAGGCGCACTGCCGATCATCAGTTCAATTGGCTTAACCACAGATGGCCAGATGATGAATGTGAATGCTGACCAAGCCGCAGTCGCGGTGGCAGGTGCTCTCGATGCTGAAATAGTCCTGTTGTCAGATGTGAGTGGCGTACTCGATGGCAAAGGGCATTTGATCAAAACGCTATCTGAGCAAGAAGCCGATGCATTGATCAAAGGGCATGTGATCACAGACGGCATGATCGTCAAAGTTAAAGCTGCTTTGGAGGCGGCCAATGATCTTGGTCGCCCTATCGAAGTCGCCACCTGGCGTTACCCAGAAAAATTAGTACAGCTATTCGCTGGTGAAAGTATTGGAACGCAATTTTTGCCTCAATAAGCATCAGCAAAAGAATTCAATATTAGGAAGTAGTAGTTGGCACTGACCGCCGAGCGCAGCGCCAGTTAAGTTTGGAGAAGAAAGATGAGCAAAGTGAACGTAAATAAAGTGGTAGTCGCATACTCAGGCGGTCTAGATACCTCAGTAATTATCCCGTGGCTAAAAGAGAACTACGATTGTGAAGTCGTTGCTTTCGTTGCCGATGTTGGTCAAGGTGCTGAAGAGCTAGAAGGCATTGAAGCGAAAGCAAAAGCCTCTGGTGCTTCTGAGTGCTACATCGCTGACTTGAAAGAAGAAATGGTCGCAGACTACATTTACCCGACACTAAAAACGGGCGCGTACTACGAAGGTAAGTACCTGCTGGGTACATCAATGGCGCGTCCAATTATTGCTAAAGCACAGGTTGAAGTCGCACGTAAAGTGGGCGCGGACGCATTGTGTCACGGCTGTACAGGTAAAGGTAATGACCAAGTTCGTTTCGAAGGCGCATTCGCAGCACTAGCACCAGATCTACAAGTGATTGCCCCTTGGCGTGAATGGGACCTAGTGAGCCGTGAAGAATGTTTGGATTACCTAGCTGAGCGTAACATTCCTTGTTCAGCGTCTCTTACTAAGATCTACTCACGTGATGCAAACGCATGGCACATTTCTACTGAAGGTGGCGTCCTAGAAGATACGTGGAACGCACCAAACGAAGATTGCTGGGTATGGACTGTAGACCCAGAGCAAGCACCAAACGAAGCGGAATACGTCACGCTGAAAGTAGAAAAAGGTGAGGTGGTCGAAGTTGATGGCGAAGCGATGACACCATACAACGCGTTGGTTTATCTAAACGAAAAAGGTGCGAAGCACGGTGTTGGTCGTATCGATATCGTTGAAAACCGTCTAGTAGGAATGAAATCTCGTGGCTGCTACGAAACACCGGGAGGCACCATCATGATGGAAGCGCTGCGTGCCGTTGAACAGCTCGTGCTAGACAAATCATCATTCGAATTCCGTGAAGAGCTGGGGCTAAAAGCGTCTCACCTTGTGTACGATGGTCGTTGGTTTACGCCGCTATGTAAGTCGATCCTTGCCGCTTCAGAAGAGCTAGCGCAAGACGTGAATGGTGAAGTGGTTGTTAAGCTCTACAAAGGCCAAGCCACGGTAACGCAAAAACGTTCTGATAACAGCTTGTACTCAGAAGAGTTCGCAACTTTTGGTGAAGATGAGGTTTACGACCAAAGCCATGCGGGTGGTTTCATCCGTCTTTACTCGCTATCAAGCCGTATCCGTGCGTTGAACAGCCAGAAGAAATAATCTCTCCACATCTCGGATTGAGTAAAGACCTGCTATTGGATAGCAGGTCTTTTTTGTTGGCTTACGTCTATGAGCACAAAGATGCAAATACATTCTGTTTGAATATATATGTAAAAATATTGAATTTATACTTTATTTTTTGTCGAAATTGCCGTAACGTTGACCCATAAGAAAAAGTGAGCAAATGACCATCAAATTGGTTACTACTCATTCGAGAACGTTAGAGTAAGCAATAGTCATCAGGAGAAACGCAATGGCATTATGGGGCGGAAGATTTACCCAAGCGGCAGACACTAGATTTAAAGAGTTTAACGATTCGTTGCGTTTTGACTACCGATTGGCTGAGCAAGACATCGTAGGTTCAATCGCATGGTCTAAAGCTCTGCTTTCTGTAGATGTTCTATCGGCAGAAGAACAGCAAAAGCTGGAACTTGCTTTAAACGAGCTGAAGTTAGAAGTGATGGAAGATCCTCATCAAATTCTTCGCTCAGATGCAGAAGATATCCACTCGTGGGTTGAACAGCAGCTGATTAGTAAAGTGGGAGATTTAGGTAAAAAACTCCACACTGGGCGTTCTCGTAATGACCAAGTAGCGACAGACCTAAAACTTTGGTGTCGTCAGCAAGGCCAGCAACTGTTGATTGCTTTAGATCGTCTTCAAGCACAAATGGTTCATGTTGCTAAGCAGCACCAAGGCACTGTATTGCCTGGCTATACTCATCTTCAGCGCGCTCAACCTGTCACCTTTGCTCACTGGTGTTTGGCTTATGTTGAAATGTTCGAGCGTGACTACTCTCGTCTGAATGATGCCTTACAGCGCCTCGACACTTGTCCACTTGGCTCGGGTGCTTTAGCTGGCACGGCTTATCCGATTGATCGTGAACAGTTAGCTCATAACCTTGGTTTCCACCGCGCTACGCGTAATTCACTCGATTCGGTTTCGGATCGTGATCATGTGATGGAACTGATGTCGGTGGCCTCGATTTCTATGTTGCACCTTTCTCGTCTTGCAGAAGATATGATCTTCTACAACTCAGGGGAGTCTAACTTCATTGAGTTAGCGGATACGGTGACGTCTGGTTCGTCATTGATGCCACAGAAGAAAAATCCGGATGCACTTGAGTTGATCCGTGGTAAGACAGGGCGTGTCTATGGCGCATTATCGAGCATGATGATGACAGTGAAAGCCTTACCATTGGCGTACAACAAAGACATGCAAGAAGATAAAGAAGGGTTGTTTGATGCGTTAGACACATGGAATGATTGCATGGAAATGGCAGCGCTGTGTTTTGATGGCATTAAAGTGAATGGTGAGCGTACGCTTGAAGCTGCGAAGCAAGGGTATGCGAATGCGACTGAGTTAGCTGATTACTTAGTGGCGAAAGGCATCCCATTCCGTGAGGCGCACCATATTGTGGGCGTAGCGGTGGTAGGGGCAATTGACAAAGGCTGTGCGCTGGAAGAATTGTCTCTGCAAGAGCTAAAAGCCTTCTCTGAGGTGATTGAAGATGATGTGTATGACATTCTGACGATAGAGTCTTGTTTGGAAAAACGTTGTGCGCTGGGTGGCGTTTCGCCTCACCAAGTCGCTTATGCGGTAGAGCAAGCGGATAAACGTCTGAGCCAGCGTGACAGCTCGGCAGTGAAAGTGCGTCCTGCACGTTTGACGGACATTGAAACACTAGAGGGCATGGTGGCTTATTGGGCGAACCTCGGTGAGAATCTACCCCGCTCTCGTAATGAGCTCGTGAGAGATATTGGCTCCTTCGCGGTGGCAGAGCATCATGGTGAAGTGACAGGTTGCGCTTCTCTATATGTGTATGACTCAGGGTTGGCTGAAATACGCTCTCTTGGTATCGAAGCAGGCTGGCAAGGTCAAGGGCAGGGTAGTGCAATCGTAAATCACTTGGTTGAGAAAGCACGTCAAATGGCGATAAAGAAGGTCTTTGTCCTCACTCGAACGCCAGAGTTCTTTATGAAGCAGAGCTTCTTACCAACATCGAAGTCGCTGTTGCCAGAAAAAGTCTTGAAAGATTGCGATCAGTGTCCACGTCAGCACGCGTGTGATGAAGTGGCGCTAGAGATCAATTTAATGGAGCAAGTGATCCAAAAATCGCATGTGGCATGAGCTGAAATTTCGGAGTGATTTTATTAGCATTCAATGACATAGTTATTTTCTGATTCACTTACATCAGTATTTGCTAAAAAAATCGAAAAAATTTGGAACCTTTGAGAGGAAGCTCGGTCTATTAAAGTACCACTGCTTTTTCTTAGAAGAATCTAAGAGAGCCCCAGAACTGATATTGGTTTTGGGGCTTTTTTCTATCTGCCACTTTACTCTTTTTTATCCGTCTCTTTTCGTCCTCGCCGACGTTGCCACGGCAAGATGACAAAACGCATCCATAAGTGCAAAAACAATAAAATATTGAAAGCGAAACCAGCAAAGATCAAAGCGATCGACTCGATGCTTTGTGGATCATCTTTGAACGCAAACCACCACACAATCCAGCACAGTACCGAAAGCACCGTTAACTGATCCAAGCATCGTTGGCAACGCCCAAGCTTTTTCCAAAACCAATGTTCCTCGCAGCGGCGACAAGTCATAGTGTTTTCCAAGGCATCAGTGTTGCTTCAGATTATATACCCAACACAAAGAGAGAAAGCGTTTTTTGTCGCAGCTTAGGCGCAGGAACACAACCAAAAATGGAAAGTTAGCTTTGTAGAGCTTATGTGGCACGTGATTGATGTATGGTTCGCTGTCAGTCTTTAATAGGAAAAATAATCATGTCGACAGAATTGAAATTTGCACTGAGTATCGCTGGTGGTTTTTTTACGATCGGTGTAGTCGCGATCATCATGGTAAGTCGTTACGCAATGATGGCAGTGTGGTACTTATGTAATCGCCTCAAAGTAGTCAACAGAAAGCCCCGTTTATCACGAGGCTTTCTGTTTTGCTTGGTATGTAAAGACTGGCTCGATTGAGCATGAAATCGTTAGCAACCAGGCCCACAGTCAAGGCAATGTTTCACCATTTCTGGCCCTAAGTGTAGTTTTGCATTCAAATCACGTAGAGCGGTGCGGACACCCTCTTCGAGCACTGGATGATAGAAGGGCATATCTAGCATCTCAGAAACCGTCATTCTATTTTGGTGTGCCCAAGCCAAAAGATGCGCGAGGTGTTCTGCGTTCGGCCCCATCATCTCTGCACCTAAAAAGCGTCCAGTACCTTGCTCGCCATAGACATGTAACATCCCTTTGTTTCGTAGCATGACACGCGAACGTCCTTGATTCTCAAAAGAGACTTCACCAGTAACAAAACAACCACAGCTTCCTAAGCGAGTTTCCAGTTGTTTGAAAGTTTCACCGACCATAGCTATTTGCGGATCGGAGAATACAGCTGAAATTGGCGAACGACGCAGACCTGCACGAATATCCGGGAAGCGACCTGCATTATCACCAGCAATGCGACCTTGATCAGCGGCCTCGTGCAGCAATGGAACTTGGTTACTTGCATCACCCGCAATAAAAATACTCTCTACGGAGGTTTGCAATGTGTAGTGATCTGCGGTTGGTACACCGCGTTCATCGAGGGCAATATTGGTGTTCTCGATCGCTAGCTTATCTACGTTAGGACGTCGTCCAGTGGCTGCTAAAACGTAATCAACAATAAAGGTTTCTAATTCACCGTCGTGGTTAATGAATTGGATTTCAACTTTGTCTGCGCCTGCTGCATTCGATGATGGTATGCGCTTCATGCTTTCTACTTTTACATCGGCATCAAGATAGAACTCTTCTTTAAAAGTTTTATCTGCGTAAGCCATCACCTCTGGATCTGTCAGTGGACCAACTTGACCACCAAGACCAAAGAGCTTCACTTTCACCCCTAGGCGGTGCAATGCTTGACCGAGTTCAAGTCCGATCACTCCGGGGCCAAATACCGCAACGGACTCAGGCAAATCATCCCAATCAAAGACATCATCATTAATTACGAGACGGTCACCCAACTCATTCCAAGCTGCTGGATAGGCAGGACGAGAGCCCGTCGCGATCACAATCCGTTTTGCGGTGACTTGAGTATGGTCATCTATGATAAGTGTATGATCATCGGCAAACTTCGCGTAACCTGATAACTTGTCTTCTGCGGGAATATCATCGACGCTTTCAAGCACAAAGCCAACAAAACGATCACGTTCGCGTTTTACACGATCCATGACTTCTTGTCCGTTAATGCGTATTTCACCTTGCGGATGGATCCCAAATCCAGGCGCTTTTTCGATTTGGTGGGCACTTTCTGCGGCCGCAATCAACAGCTTAGAGGGCATGCAACCGACGCGAGCACAGGTTGTTCCGTAAGGGCCGCCTTCAATCATTACTACGCTATTAGTATGAGCTTTTGCTGCTCGATAAGCGCCAAGACCAGCAGTACCACCACCAATAATCGCTACGTCGACATTAACTTGTTTCATCGTGAACTCTCGCTTTTTGTTTTTAAGCCAAGCTAGCTACATTGAGCTTGGAGAGTGAATTGGGGCGTTGAATCTGTATAAGGAGTCACCTTATCGGTAGACGACTACTTATCTAGACTAGTAGAAGAAGTGAGTTAGGGTTGGCCTCCGAGCCAAAGGCACCGGAGACCGAGGGTGTAGGCTATGGACAGCTTAGCCTAGATACGCTTCTAGCTCTTCGCTACCGCCGATGTGCTTGCCACCGATAAAGACTTGTGGAACAGTCGTGCGACCAGATATAGCTCGTAGACTAACTGTCGTTGCGTCTTTACCCAGAATCACTTCTTCATATTGAAGACCGTGGTCAATCAGGTTTTGTTTCGCTTTCATACAGAAAGGGCAGCCTGGTTTAGTGAACACTGTGATGGATTCTTGCGTTTTGTAGTCAGGCGCTATGTAGTTCAGCATCGTATCTGCGTCTGACACCTTGAATGGGTCGCCTGGTTCGTTTGGCTCAATGAACATTTTTTCCACTACGCCATCTTTTACTAGCATGCTGTAACGCCATGAGCGTTTACCAAAGCCGATGTCGTTTTTATCCACTAACATGCCCATGCCATCGGTGAACTCACCATTACCGTCAGGAATGAAGGTGATGTTTCCTGCTTCTTGGTCTTGTTTCCATGCATTCATCACGAACGTATCATTGACTGAGACACAAATAATCTCATCCACTCCGTGCTCTTTAAATACAGGGAACAATTCGTTGTAACGAGGTAGATGGCTTGATGAACAGGTTGGAGTAAATGCACCCGGTAAGCTAAATACGATAACGGTCTTACCTTTAAATAGCTCATCAGTCGTTACATTCATCCAAGAGTCACCTTGACGAACTGGAAAAGTAACTTGAGGGACTTGTTGACCTTCTTTAGATACAAACATAATGATTTCCTTTAACTATTTTAAATTATGCGTATAGAGCTTAGCGTTTTTCTTTGCTCTGTTTCGTTCTGTTGAGCCCATTATTGTAAAAATCCTTTGATAGCTCTAATCGTTTGGTGTTATGGTTTTGATAGGTATTGGCTATTGTTAAAAGAAGCGAATTGTGAGTTATGAATATTCGAGATTTTGAGTACTTAGTTGCACTTGCGGAACATAAGCACTTTCGCAAAGCGGCAGAAGCATGTTTTGTTAGCCAACCAACATTGAGTGGACAAATTCGTAAGCTAGAGGATGAACTCGGTACCACGCTTTTAGAGCGAAGCAGCCGTCGCGTTTTGTTTACCGATTCAGGGTTGCAGTTGGTGGAGCAAGCTAAGCGTATCTTAAGTGAAGTGAAAACTTTTAAAGATATGGCGAGTGGTCAGAGCGGAGCAATGACTGGGCCTATGCATATCGGTTTCATCCCGACGGTAGGTCCGTATCTACTACCCAAAATTCTGCCGCAGATAAAAGAAGCATTTCCTGAACTGGAGCTGTTCCTGCACGAAGCTCAAACACATCAGTTGGTGCGTCAATTAGAAGAAGGTAAATTGGACTGCTTGGTCTTGGCTTCGGTTGATGAAACGGCACCTTTTAAAGAAATCGAAGTGTATAACGAGCCGTTAAGCGTTGCGGTGCCATGTGATCATGAGTGGGCCTCTCTCGACTATGTTGATATGTTGGAGCTGAATGGTAAAACCGTTTTAGCGCTAGGAGACGGTCACTGTCTTCGTGATCAAGCGTTAGGTTTCTGTTTTGCTGCCGGAGCGAAAGACGATGAACGCTTTAAGGCAACCAGTTTGGAGACACTGCGGAATATGGTCGCTGCTGGTGCTGGGATTACGTTATTGCCTCAGCTTTCTATCCCCAATGAGAAGCAAAAAGATGGTGTGTGCTATGTACCAGCCGTTAACCCTACGCCTTCGCGCAATATAGTCCTTGTATATCGCCCGGGTTCACCACTGCGTGCAAGGTTTGAAGCTTTGGCGGCGAAGATTAAAGAAGTATTGGCTTCTTATCCTTCATTGAACGCCGCGGCGTAAAAGCCGACATAAAAAAGGGAGAGCGAATGCTCTCCCTTTTGCTTTAGTGATTTAGAACAGCTCTTCTGCGCCAGAGCCGGAAGAATAAATACTGTCTTCCAAACGGTCTCCAGCGTATTCGGTAGGCTCAGTGCCTTTTTCAAAGTATTCGAACATTGATGTGCTGTCTACTTTGTGCGTTAGCATGCCAGTGTTGCGATCAATACGAACACGAATGATGTTATCTGGAATATTTTTACCTTGCTCAGGTGTTTCTTCTAGTGCAACGCGCATAAAGTCAATCCAAGCGGGTTCTGCGGTTTTCGCACCCGATTCAGCACCAGAAATTTGGCCTTTGCCTAGGTTGCTATTAACTGTTGTGCGACCAAGTGCGCGTGAGTGATCATCAAAACCAACCCAAGCAATGGCAACAACACCAGGACCATAGCCGTTGTACCAAGCATCTTTGGAGTCATTCGTTGTACCCGTTTTACCACCGATATCACGACGCCCCAGTTTTTGTGCACGCCAGCCAGTACCGTTCCAACCCGTACCTTCACGCCAGTTACCACCACCCCAAATGTTGCTGTACATCATCTCACGCATTAAGAATGCATTTTGCTCAGAGATAACTTGTGGAGCATATTGAGGTTCATCATTTTCCAGTGCGTTGTCTGTTGCCAAACCATCAATCGCGACGTCTTGTTCGCCAAACTCATCGGCATAGCGATTGTTTGGCTCATCGCTCATTTGTGGGCAATCCTTATGACAAACGCTCTTTGGATTCGCTTTAAACAGCACTTCACCGAATGCATCTTCCACGCGTTCTACGTAGAACGGTTCGACGTAATAACCTCCGTTCGCAAATACAGAGTAGCCTTGTGCCACTTTCATTGGTGTTAAGCTACCAGCACCGAGCGCGATGGTCTCTGAACGTGGTACTTGGTTAATATCAAAACCAAAACGAGTAAGGTACTGACGAGTCTCATCAAGGCCTACTTCACGCAGCGTACGCACTGCCATCACGTTCTTTGACTGAGCTAAGCCGAGGCGAAGGCGAGTTGGACCGCCATAGGTTGGTGGTGAGTTTTTAGGTCGCCAAGCAGAACCAGAACCTGCGTCCCATTTGTTAATCGGCGCATCGTTGATCAGAGTGGCCAGGGTAAGTCCCTTGTCAATTGCGGCTGAGTAGATAAATGGTTTGATACTTGAGCCAACCTGACGCACTGACATAGTGGCACGGTTAAACTTACTATGAACAAAGTTAAAGCCACCCACTAACGATAATATCGCACCATTTTCCGGGTTCATCGCGACAAACGCGGTGTTCGCTGTTGGCACTTGGCTCAGTTTCCAGCTTTGTGTCGTGTTGTCATCTTCATTGGTTTCGCTCACTTCGCGAACCCAAACTTGTTGACCCGTCGCTAGCACATCATGCGCTGATTTTGGTGTTGAACCTTGGCGGTTTTCGGTGATGTATTTACGTGCCCAATGCATTCCAGTCCAAGGAATGGTCTGCTCTTCATGGTTTTTAACCCAAACTTGCGCAGTTTTATCATCGACTTTTGTCACGACGGCAGGGTAAAGGTCACCATAAGTTGGCTGCTTCTTAAGGTGCTTTTCTATTTGCTCGCTGTTCCAAGCGGTTTCACCTTCTTTCCAAAGAACTTTCTCCGCACCGCGGTAGCCGTGACGTTCATCGTATGACAGCAGATTATTTACCACGGATGTATTCGCGGCATCTTGCAGTTTAGAGTCCACCGTCATGTAGATATTCAAGCCAGAGGTATAGGCTTCTTCTTCACCGTACTCTTTCACGGCCCATGCACGAGCCAATTCCGCTACGTAAGGTGCGGAAAGTTCAATTTCAGCACTGTGGTAACGTGCCACGATAGGTTCGTTGCGTGCTTCGTCATACTGTTCTTGCGTGATGTATTTTTCATCAAGCATTCGCATTAACACGACGTTACGGCGTTTTGTCGCACGCTCAAGAGAGTAAATTGGGTTCATCGTTGATGGCGCTTTTGGCATCCCTGCGAGTGTCGCAAGTTCGCTTAACGTCAATTCATCAAGGCTCTTACCAAAGTAAACTTGAGCGGCCGCACCAAAACCATATGAGCGATAACCAAGGAAGATTTTATTGACATAAAGTTCCATGATTTCTTGCTTACTCAGAAGCTGCTCAATGTGGATAGCAATGAAAATCTCTTTAATCTTACGCATGATCTTCTTCTCATTAGATAAGAAGAAGTTACGCGCTAGCTGTTGCGTAATGGTACTTGCGCCTTGCTTAGCGGAACCTGAAATCGCAACGACAACGGCTGCACGAGTGATGCCGATAGGATCGATACCTGGGTGTTCGTAAAAACGGCTATCTTCGGTTGCGATCAGCGCATGAATTAAGTCTTGAGGAATTTCATCATAAGTAACAGGAATACGACGCTTTTCACCGAACTGTGCGATCAGCTTCCCGTCTTGACTAAACACCTGCATAGGTGTTTGTAATTCAACGTCTTTTAGAGTTGCAACATCTGGCAATTCAGGCTTCACGTACTGATAGAAGCCAAATATTGTGGTGACTCCAAGAATTATGCAAATCAATGTTAAAAATAATAAACGCTTTATGAACTTCACCGGAGAATCCCTGATTGGTTGAGGCTGTGTAACGGCAAACCCTTGTACTCTTAGGTCAAAAATTTAGCACATAGAGATATTAACTCTTATTTGGGTGCTAATAACAACCTTTGCACGAAGAAATTTCGGAGCGAGAGTAAGAGATGGATAAGCTAATCGTTACCGGCATCGATATAGGCCATAACAGCCTCAAAGCCGTAGTACTTAAACCCACAGGCAACAATTACGCTCTGTTGGGTTACAAAGAAATATTACTAAAGGAAGGTATTGTCGCTGAAAATAACACTATAAATCATCAAGAAATTGTAAAGACCCTAAAGCTGATTAAAAAAGAACTGCCTTTTGGTGCTAAAAAGGTCGCAATTTCAGTGCCTGATAATTCGGTGATAAGTAAAAAACTGCAAATAGAACAAAACCTTGAAGATAGCGAAGTTGAGTTTGCTGTGATTCAGGCATTTTCTCATCAATCGCCATTCCCTGTCGAAGAGCTGAGTTTAGACTTCGTCCGTCTTCGTGCCGAAGATGGGTTGCGTGGGACTGATAACTATCAAGTGTTTGCGACAAGAAAAGATGTGGTCGATAGTCGCGTGGATGCATTACAAAAATCCGGACTAAAACCCGTTTTAGTGGACGTGCATTCACAAAGTCTTGGTCATATCTGGAAGCTCACCGCCGATCGCTTTCCTGACAAAAATAAGTACTGCTTACTCGATATTGGCACCTCATCGAGCTCCTTTACCATGTTTACCGAACAAGGTGAGCTGTTTCATAAAGAGTTTGCTTGCGGCACACGCGGAGCAAACAGCCCTGTTCAAGATGATTTGATGTCCGATGATGCTCAGGAGAAAACAGAGCTGTTTAATCGCCAAATCGTGGAACGGGTGAAACGTCAGATGCAGCTCTACACCTCAATTAATGGCTCGCAAAATATCAAAGGTATCTGGTTATCAGGGGAAGGAGCTTCGACACCAATGCTCGCGGAAGAGTTATCTCAGCAACTGTCACTAGAGTGTGAATTGCTAAACCCGCTAGGGCTATTTGAGATGAAGGTGTCCAAACGTAAACGTCGTGCCGCGGATTGGCAGCATTTCTCTACAGCCGCAGGACTCGCGATTCGTGGCATTCATTGGCTAGGAGGTGCGCGTGCTTTATCGCATTAATTTACTTCCTTGGCGAGAGAACCAAAGAGAAGAGCACCGACGTCGTTTCATTAGCTTGGTCGCGTTAGGCATGTTGGTCGCTATTGGTATTCAATGGGGTATTGGAAAGTTTTTTGAGTACCAACAAGATCAGCAGCAGGAGCGGCTTGATTACCTTACTCACTACATTGCTGAGCTTGACCAGCGTATTGAAGCAATGAAAATCGCCGAGCAAGAGCACAGCAAAATTCTCGAACGTTTAAAAGTGGTTGAAGGGTTACAAAACGGTAGAAACAAAACGACCGAGTTTATGAACTTGATGCCAGCCGTCATTCCTGAAGGTGTATATGTCGACAAGATCAAAATGAATGATCTGGAAATTGAGATCTCAGGGATCTCTGATAGCACTCCAAAACTTGCCACGATGCTGGACAACATGGAGCGTTCGGCCAAGTTGAATGATGTAGAAATGCACTCCATCGTTCACGGAAAAGCGCGTTTTGGAAAAGAGTTCCAAACGTTCAAAGTGTCTTTCATGTTCAAAGTGCCGGAGAAAAAAGCGGAGGCCCAGCATGGTTGATTGGCAGGATCTCGAAATAGATGAAATGGCAGAGTGGCCATTGTTGCCTCAGCTTGTGGTTATCGCGCTGCTGATTTTCCTCATTCAAGGTTTTGGCTATTGGTTTTACCTTAAGCCAAAAGAAGAGCAATTGAATAACTTGGTCCAGCAGGAGCAGACGCTCAAGGTAGCACTGAAGATCAAAGCGAACAAAGTAGCTGCATTGCCTCAGCTTCAATCTCAATTGGATGAACTCACCACGCGTTACGAGTTATTGCTACAACAACTGCCCGCGCAAAAAGAGTTGGCTACGATGCTCGCTTCGGTGAATGAACTCGGTATCGACAATAAGTTGACCTTTACCCGTATCGACTGGGGTGAAAAGCAATCAGAGCATTTCCTCTATCGTCTTCCTTTAAACATTGAGTTAACGGGAGATTTTCATGACATCGGACATTTTTCTCAGGCGATAGCAACGCTACCTCGAATCATCACGTTTAAAGATGTGACTTGGCAGCGTGTCAGCCAAGAAAGTGAAACTCTGCACTTTAGGGTACGAGCCAATACCTATCAGTTTAAGCCAGAGGAGACGAACAATGACAAGTAAGCATTTGTTACTGGTACTGATGGGGTCTCTGCTACTTGGATGTCAGGCGAATGATGAGTCATTAACGGATTTTATTCGAGGGGTGGAGAGTCAGGCGCGTCGAGATGTCGAGAAACTTAAGCCTGCAGATAAGTATGTTGCCGTCACGTACGCACCTGAAGTACAGCGTGCGCCCTTTGAGTTACCAAAAGAAGCCACGATCGCCACTCAGCCCGTTGCAAGAAAAGATTGCTGGCAACCGCCTTCAAGAAGGCGCACTGGCAAATTAGAAAAATTCCCATTAAGCCAATTACGTTTGAAAGGAGTTATGGGCATGGGTAATACGGTTTCTGGTCTCGTTCAGGCACCCAACGGCACCGTTTATAAAGTGAAGCCGGGGCAATACCTCGGACGCAACAATGGCAAAGTGACCCACGTCAGCCATTCCTATTTGTTAATTAATGAAACGTTGCCCGACGGCTTAGGGTGTTGGCAGAAGCGTAAAGTTAAGTTGGCTTTGAGATAGCCCCATTTATTTTTGATATTGAGTAATGAAAATGAGACAAGGATTAACACGTACACCAAGGATACTAACTGGGCTCTTCTCCTTATGGTTGTTTGTATTTTTAGCCCCTTTAGTGGCAGCAGAAGAAGTATCGTCTAATGCCTTAAAGAGTATCGATTTTCGCACTAATAAAGATAAAGACGCCGTTATTGTCGT
This sequence comes from Vibrio sp. 2-1-2a, assembly GCF_032648565.1. Lineage (NCBI taxonomy): Bacteria > Pseudomonadati > Pseudomonadota > Gammaproteobacteria > Vibrionales > Vibrionaceae > Vibrio > Vibrio sp. 2-1-2a. The sequence goes on along the minus strand of NZ_WBOH01000015.1, from coordinate 23,365 downwards.
TGAACTGGCGTCACCTGCCGCGATTGTCGATGTCAAACGCGTACAGGAAGGGTTAAGTATCGATTTGCTTAATACTTCGGTAAAAGACGAGCAACTGTATCTCCTAGACGTAAAAGATTTCTCGACTGTGGTTGAAAGCGTAGAGGTGTTTCGCGATACCTCAACTACGCGCTTGGTTGCGCACATCAATGAAGAATATACGCATGATTACCGTTTAACGGGGCGATTCTTGGAAATCAAAGTGGCTAAGATCAAACCCAATGAGAAAGCTCCGGATAAAAGCATTCTAGAAAAAGAAGGCAAGCTCATTTCGATTAACTTCCAAGATATTCCTGTACGTAACGTGTTACAGCTGATTGCCGACTACAACCAGTTCAACTTGGTTGTTTCAGACTCCGTAGAAGGTAACCTCACACTTCGTCTTGATGGTGTTCCGTGGCAGCAAGTGCTGGATATTATTTTGCAAGTTAAGGGGTTAGATAAGCGTGTGGATGGCAACGTGATTCTGGTTGCTCCAACAGATGAGCTTGATCTGCGCGAAAAACAGCAACTCGAAAAGCAGCAGCTAGAACAAACGATGGGAGAGCTTTCGTCTGAAATCATCAAGGTAAACTTCGCTAAAGCATCAGATATTGCAGAGATGATCAACGGAGAAGGGAACATCAGTATGTTGTCTGAGCGAGGCAGTATGACCATTGATGAGCGGACTAACTCGTTATTGATTCGTGAGCTACCTGAAAACATTGAAGTGATTCGAGAAATTATAGAATCTTTGGATATCCCGGTGAAGCAGGTTCAAATTGAAGCGCGTATTGTGACCATCAATGAAGGCAACATGGACGAGTTGGGAATTCGCTGGGGCTTTACCTCTATTAATGGCAATAACACGGTTGGTGGTTCTATCGAAAACAACCTTGCCACGATCGGTTTATATAACGGTGGTGGTGAAGGAGAAGACGGTGGTGACGGTGATGGAGTAGGTATCGATGACTTCCTAAACGTAAACTTAGCTGCAACCAGTCCAAACGCGACTAGCATTGCTTTTCAGGTTGCAAAATTAGGCTCAGACACCTTGTTAGACCTCGAGCTTTCTGCGCTGCAACAAGAGTCCAAAGCTGAGATTATCTCAAGCCCACGTTTGATCACTACCAATAAGAAGCCTGCCTATATTGAGCAGGGTACCGAGATACCTTATCTAGAGTCCTCATCAAGTGGTGCTACGACGGTAACGTTCAAAAAAGCAGTATTGAGTTTGAAGGTGACGCCACAAATTACACCGGATAACCGTCTTGTGTTGGACTTAAGCGTTACGCAAGATAGACCTGGACAAGTCGTGAAAACAGGCACTGGTGAAGCCGTTGCGATTGATACTCAGCGTATCGGGACGCAAGTGTTAGTAAATAACGGTGAAACCGTCGTTCTTGGTGGTATTTTCCAGCACAGCATTACTAACTCGGTGGACAAGGTGCCTTTGTTAGGCGATCTGCCACTATTAGGTGCGCTTTTCCGTCGAAGTTATGAAAATGTTGGCAAAAGTGAGCTGTTAATTTTCGTCACCCCTAAGGTGGTGATTCAGTAGTTCTACCTCGTGAAAAACTGATTAAATCAAAAATAAAGTTGCAATAGTGGCACCATGCTTGGATAATTTCGGGTCTTATCACGAATTATCTGTGAGGAACTGGTGCCACAAGCCTTGTAGAACAGCGATTTAGCTGTGTTTTCTTGTGGCGATCTTATTGAATCAATGTTGTAAATTACTGCTAAACATGGCTGAGAAACGTAATATTTTCCTTGTTGGCCCAATGGGCGCCGGCAAAAGTACAATTGGTAGACATCTAGCACAGCAACTGCATATGGAGTTTGTTGACTCCGATACAGTGATCGAAGAACGCACTGGTGCAGACATCTCTTGGGTTTTTGATGTAGAAGGTGAAGAAGGCTTCCGCAAGCGTGAAGAAGCGGTACTTGAAGACCTAACACAAGAGCAAGGCATCGTGCTTGCGACTGGCGGTGGCTCTGTTAAGAGCAAAGAAAACCGTAATCGTCTTTCGGCACGTGGTGTTGTTGTTTACTTAGAAACGACGATTGAAAAGCAACTTGCGCGCACAAACCGTGACAAGAAGCGTCCTCTACTTCAAACGGACAACCCTCGCGAAGTATTGGAGCAATTAGCTGAAGAACGTAATCCTCTGTATGAAGAAGTAGCGGATTACACTGTTCGCACTGACGATCAGAGTGCAAAAGTGGTAGCCAACCAGATCGTAAAAATGCTAGAAGAGAGATAAGTTTTTATCTTTTTTTTAATTGGAGCAAACCGATGGAACGGATTACGGTCAACCTAGCTGAGCGTAGCTACCCAATCTCTATTGGCGCCGGGTTATTTGAGGACCCGGCGTACCTCTCTCAAGTTCTCTCAAACAAAAATGCAAAACAAAAAGTTGTTGTGATCAGTAATGTCACAGTGGCGCCTTTGTATGCAGACAAAATTTTAAAGCAACTCGAGCAGCTCGGTTGTAGTGCATCCTTGTTAGAATTGCCTGACGGCGAACAGTACAAAAACTTGGATGTGTTTAACCAAGTGATGAACTTCCTCCTCGAGGGGAATTACGCTCGTGATGTTGTGATCATCGCGTTAGGTGGTGGCGTTATTGGCGACCTTGTGGGTTTTGCTTCTGCCTGTTACCAGCGTGGGGTCGACTTTATTCAAATACCAACGACATTACTATCTCAAGTGGACTCTTCGGTGGGTGGAAAAACCGCGGTTAACCATCCGTTGGGTAAGAACATGATAGGTGCGTTTTACCAACCTAAAGCCGTGATCATCGATACCAACTGTTTATCGACGTTGCCTGAGCGTGAATTCGCAGCAGGTATCGCAGAAGTCATTAAGTACGGCATCATTTACGATGTAGACTTTTTTGTATGGTTGGAAGAAAACCTTGAACGCTTGTACGCGTTGGATGAAGAAGCGCTAACTTATGCCATTGCACGTTGCTGTGAAATAAAAGCGGAAGTGGTGGCTCAGGATGAGAAAGAATCGGGCATCCGCGCTCTGCTCAACTTAGGTCACACCTTTGGTCATGCGATTGAAGCTGAGCTTGGCTACGGCAATTGGCTGCATGGTGAAGCGGTTTCTGCTGGCACGGTTATGGCGGCCAAAACTTCGCATCTGCGCGGTCTTATCTCAGCAGAGCAATTTGAGCGTATTGTTGCGATTTTGCGTCGTGCCAAACTGCCTGTTCATACTCCAGAAAGTATGAGCTTCGATGACTTCCTCAAACATATGATGCGAGATAAAAAAGTCCTCTCTGGTCAATTAAGATTAGTTCTACCTACAGGCATTGGCAGTGCCGAGGTCATTGCTGATACGACACAAGACGTACTCAAACAGGCGATAGACTTCGGTCGCGATATTTAACCTTGTAATGGCGCCTTTGGGCGTCATTCTTGTAGTGTATTAAGGTTATTAGATGAGTGTTGCTCACGTTCTGGAATTAGATTCTCAAATCGAGTTGCTTGATAGGTTAGGATTGCTGACTAATTTTGGTTCCAATTTCATTGCGATTAATGGTCATGATGGTTATGGAAAATCTTGGTTAGCGCAGCGATACCTTGAAGTGGGTGCCAGTAACAAGAATCAATGTTTGTTACTTTGTCATTCTAATCAAGATGATGTGCAGCGCCGCATCCTTATTTTGAGTCAACTGGTTTCGGACGCATTGTTTAATCAGCAAGAGCCTTTACTTGATAGCCTCGAAAGACTATTGGGTGATGAGCCTTGTGATATCGCAATTGTGGTTGATGATGCGCATTTATTAAGTGAGACGCTCGTTTCTGAGCTTTGGATGCTGGTTTTAGAGGCGCATCATAAGCCGAATTGGACCATCAATGTCTTATTATTTACGCAGTCTGGACGCTTAGAAGGATTGCTGTCACGTCTCAGTTACGGACAAGAGATAAAGCCTGTTGAGCTTGATATTGATATGTTGTCCGAAGTGGAAGCCCGTCGTTTCTTTGAATCACTTGTTGCGCGCTATGTTGATGATGAGGCGGAGAAGCGGGTTCGAGATGCATTTAAAAAAGTTGACCCAGTACCGGGTGACATCATGGCGTTAGGAGAGATGAAAGTGGAAAAAAGGATCATTATCCGCTCGATTGTCGGTTCACCGCTGAATATTGCGTTAGTGGTATTAGCATTACTGTTGCTTGCTGCTGGTGGCTATTGGTGGATGTATAATCAACCAAGCCCTGATGATAAAGCGCAGCAAATTGCTGGTAGTTTAGAGCAAACGGCTATTCCAACTTTTGAAGAGTCAGGAATCAGTGCTGCGCAGTCTTCACTACAATCTGTGACTGATGACACTAGCAGTGGCCTTGATGGCTCTGGCGCGATTGATGATTCTGATTCATTACCGCCAGCAGTAACGGAAGAAGTGGCGAGCGTTGGCAGTGATGACAATCAACAGAGAGTGGTGATTGAGTCGAATGTGGTCGATGCATTGCTTGAAGGTAAAGCTGATTCAGCAGACACAAAAGCGATTGATGATATCGTAGGTACTGATAAAGCAGAAACTGCTGATGAAACTGACTCTCCTTTGATTAAAGTCGTAAAACCAAATCAAGGTATGACGCAAACTTCTGCTCAGTCAGGAGAAGACGGTGCGAAGCAGCCTGTGGTTAAGTTTTCATTTGCTCGCGAAGAATTAAAAGCACTATCACCAAGAGCCTATACACTGCAGCTTGCTGCTATGACGTCAATGGAGGATGTACAAGCCTTCCTCGATGAGCATCAGCTGAATAATCAAGTACGAATTTATCCTACCGTTCGCAATGACACCGAGTGGTATATCATCACATACCAAGATTATCCGACAATTCAAATGGCTCGCGATGCCGTTGCAAGCTTGCCTGATTCGGTTAAGTCGGTGAGTCCTTGGGCAAAATCACTCCGTCAGGTTCATCGCGAAATTGATCGCGTGAAATAAACCTGAGCTTCGCTGAAAAATATGTTACATTCCGCAGCCTTAATTTTTGGTCGATAGATAGAGCAGTAGATGAAAAAGCAACGAGCCTTTCTTAAATGGGCAGGAGGAAAATACGGACTGGTTGAAGACATCCAACGTCATTTACCGCCGGCTCGAAAGCTAGTTGAACCTTTTGTTGGCGCGGGCTCAGTGTTTCTGAATACCGACTATGACCATTACCTACTGGCAGATATCAACCCAGATCTGATCAATCTGTACAACCTACTAAAAGAGCGCCCGGAAGAGTACATCTCTGAAGCGAAACGTTGGTTTGTTGCCGAGAATAACCGTAAAGAAGCCTACTTACACATTCGCGCTGAGTTTAATAAAACCGATGACGTGATGTACCGCTCTTTGGCGTTTTTGTACATGAACCGCTTTGGTTTTAATGGCCTATGCCGTTACAACAAAAAAGGCGGCTTTAACGTTCCGTTTGGTTCATATAAAAAGCCTTACTTCCCAGAGGCGGAATTGGAGTTTTTTGCCGAAAAAGCCAAGAAAGCCACGTTCGTTTGTGAAGGTTATCCAGAAACTTTTCGCCGAGCACGTAAGGGGAGTGTGGTGTATTGCGATCCTCCTTATGCACCGCTTTCAAACACGGCAAATTTCACCTCATACGCAGGTAATGGTTTCACGTTGGATGACCAGGCTGCATTAGCCGACATTGCTGAAAGAACGGCGACTGAGCGTGGTATTCCGGTTTTGATTTCTAACCACGACACTACGCTGACGCGTCGGTTGTATCACGGTGCGGATCTCAATGTAGTAAAAGTGAAGCGCACCATTAGCCGAAATGGCAGTGGTCGTAATAAAGTCGATGAGCTGCTTGCGCTTTTTCATGCCCCTGAGATGGATCAACCAAGCTCTTAGTTCTCACACTATTAAATCTAAATAGTGGATCTCCCCACTGGCTTCGGTAGAATTGCGCGCAGATTGTTTGCTCATTACTACTGAGGTCAGGTATGAAAGATTTTCTTATTGCTCCATCCATTTTATCGGCAGATTTTGCTCGTCTCGGTGAAGATGTCGAGAAAGTACTCGCAGCGGGTGCGGATGTGGTGCATTTCGACGTTATGGATAACCACTATGTACCAAACCTGACTTTTGGTGCACCTGTGTGTAAAGCACTACGCGATTACGGCATCACCGCACCAATCGATGTTCACCTAATGGTGAAACCGGTTGACCGCATTATTCCTGATTTCGCAAAAGCGGGTGCGTCGATGATTACATTCCATGTGGAAGCTTCTGATCATGTAGACCGAACACTCCAGTTAATTAAAGAGCACGGCTGTCAGGCTGGTGTGGTACTAAATCCAGCAACGCCACTTGCGAGCCTTGAGTTCATCATGGACAAAGTCGACATGATTCTACTGATGTCGGTAAACCCTGGCTTTGGTGGTCAATCATTCATCCCTCACACGCTAGATAAACTGCGTGCAGTTCGTAAGATGATCGATGAGTCTGGTCGTGATATCCGTTTAGAAATTGATGGCGGTGTGAAGGTTGACAACATTCGTGAAATCGCAGAAGCGGGCGCAGACATGTTCGTTGCAGGCTCGGCGATTTTCGGTCAGCCAGATTACAAACAAGTGATCGACCAAATGCGCACGGAGCTGGCTGAAGTAAAATAAGCCCCGATATACGCGCGATAATGCCCTGATTTTAAAGGCTGTCACTTTATTGGCAGCCTTTGTTATTTCTAGCGTTGGATGAAATAAAATATCCCCTGCGTTGAGCAAATAATCACTTGCCTATTTTGCGCCCTTTCTGTACTATTCGTGCTCCTTAAACTCAGTCAATTATCTTTAGTTCCTTGCTTCCTCTGGACGACTGAGCCATTTGTGGAAGCTGAATAATCCGTAAGGAGCAACCAATGCGTCATTACGAAATCGTATTCATGGTGCACCCAGATCAAAGCGAGCAAGTTGCTGGCATGATCGAGCGTTACACTGGTTCAATCACTGAAGCTGGCGGTAAAATCCACCGTCTAGAAGACTGGGGCCGTCGTCAACTGGCTTACCCAATCAACAAGCTTCACAAAGCTCACTACGTTCTTATGAACGTTGAAGCTGACCAAGCTGTAATTGATGAGCTAGAAACTGCTTTCCGTTTCAACGATGCAGTTCTACGTAACATGATCATGCGTACTAAAGCAGCGATCACTGAGCAATCTATCATGCTTAAGCAAAAAGAAGAGCGTGCTCCACGTCGTGAAGAGCGTTCTGAAGCTAAGCCTGAAGCTAAGTCAGAAGCTGCTGAGTAAGTTTTCTTATGGCCAATCGAATGGAGCTGAGCGGCACCATTGCCAAACCGCCCATTCGTAGTAAAAGCCCTGGTGGCATTGAACACTGTCGGTTTTGGCTGGAGCATCGCTCTACTATTATCGAAGCTGACTTACCTCGACAAGTTTATTGTCGTATGCCGGTAGTCGTCAGCGGGCTTGGGTCACAAGCACTAACTCAGAATTTAGTTCAAGGCAGTAACATTAAGGTAAGTGGTTTTGTCACTTATCAAACCGGCCGAAATGGCGTGGGAAAATTAGTGTTACACGCCGACAACATTACTCAAATTTAAGATCAGGAGATAGCCCATGGCTCGTTTCTTCCGTCGTCGTAAATTCTGCCGTTTCACTGCAGAAGGCGTACAAGAGATTGATTACAAAGACGTAGCAACTCTTAAAAACTACATCACTGAAGCTGGTAAAATCGTACCTAGCCGTATCACTGGTACAAGCGCTAAGTACCAGCGTCAACTAGCACGTGCTATCAAGCGTTCACGCTACCTAGCTCTACTACCGTACACTGACAAGCATCAGTAATCGGTTCATTTTATTAAGAAAGAGGATTAAGCAATGCAAGTTATTCTACTTGATAAAATTGGTAACCTAGGTGGTCTTGGCGATACTGCAAACGTTAAATCTGGCTACGCTCGTAACTTCCTTATCCCACAAGGTAAAGCAGTTATGGCAACTAAAGCTAACGTTGAAATGTTTGAAGCTCGTCGTGCTGAACTAGAAGCTAAAGTTGCTGAGCAACTAGCTGCTGCAGAAGCTCGCGCAGAGAAAGTTAACGCTCTAGAAGCTGTAGTTATCGCTTCTAAAGCTGGTGACGAAGGCAAACTATTCGGTTCTATCGGTACTCGTGACATCGCTGACGCTATCACAGCTGCAGGCGTTGAAGTTGCTAAGAGCGAAGTTCGCCTTCCTGAAGGTGCTCTACGTACAACTGGTGAGTTCGAGATCAGCGTTCAACTTCACTCTGAAGTTTTCGCAACTGTGAACCTACAAGTTGTTGCTGCTGAGTAATTCAGTATCAAGACGAAATACTAAAAAGCACCTCTTCGGAGGTGCTTTTTTTATTTCTAAAACTGGGAGAAAAAACAGGTTAAAAAGCGAAGAGTAAATTAACGGAAAATACGCTATCCGCTTTGCTTAAGCCTTCAGGCACTTTATCGTGATACTGACGAGAGTGTGCCAGTTTTAGTGCGATATCTTCAGTAATATCATTGGTCACGCTGAGCTCACTATCGGCTCGTGTATTACTTTTACCTGTTACCAACGTAATATCAGCCGCGAAACTCAAATTATCTAGTGCGTGCCAAGTCGTATTGATATTCCCTCGAAAAATGCCTTCTCGAACGATATCGGGAAAGACAATGTCGTCATCATCTATCTCATCTAAATTTGGTTCTTGATAACGAAAACCAGGACCGACTTCTACCTCTAAAATGAAGTTTTCAGTGTAGGAAAACTGGTAACCCAAACCGCCTGATAAGGTGTAGTCTTTAAAATAGGCACTGTAACGAGAATCCACCCCTTTAAAGCTGCCATACAAATACGTTTTAGGGCCTAACTTGTAGTCACTCTGTAGGGCGTAGGTGGATGAGCGTTTGTCTTCTTCACCGTCTTTGTACAAATTGTAGTACTTCCACTCACCATTAGAACGGTGTCGACCTGACGTATATTCAGCACTCAAACGAGCATTCAGGGAACGAGAGTCCGTGTTACCTGTGTGAGCTTGATAGCCGAACTCCACCTCGGTTTTTAATGGGTCAGGCACATCAATATTTTGCTCTGGCTGTACTGATTCGTCAGCATACGATGCACTAGCGCATAGTAAGCTAAAGCTAAGTAACCAGTATCGGGACACATCAACCTCGAACGTAATTAAAAAGGAGGGGCATGATACTGATACAGATATTTTGTTGGGTCAATGGTAGGTTAATTTTTATTAGAGCTGGGCGGAAGAACCAGGCTATTACTTGTGCGGTTCGCATGTTGATTTCTTAACAAGTAATTGTCGCTTCGGGGAAGCATCTCAGTTAGGTTAAGGTTATAATCGTGGGTCAATAGTAGTTATCGAGCAAAGTCATGGCGGAAAACAGAAATCGCAAACCTTCAGACAGTCAGGTCGACGCAATCAAAGTGCCACCTCACTCACTAGAAGCCGAGCAATCAGTAATTGGTGGTCTTTTACTGGACAATGAACGTTGGGACACCGTTGCCGAACGTGTTGTAAGCAGTGATTTCTATAGTCGTCCGCATCGCCTAATTTTTGAAGGTGTAAAAACCATTCTTGAAGCGGGCAAGCCTCTCGATCTTATTACTTTATCGGAATACCTGGAGCGTCACGAGCAATTAGAAGATGTGGGCGGTTTTGCTTACCTTGCAGATTTGGCGAAAAACACGCCAAGCGCCGCTAACATTAATGCGTACGCTGATATTGTTGCCGAACGTGCGATCGTCCGTGGTTTGATCGGTGTCGCGAATGAGATTGCGGATGCGGGTTACGATCCTCAAGGTCGAAGTTCGGAAGATCTGATTGATATGGCGGAGAGTAAAGTTTTCGCCATCGCTGAGTCACGAACCAGTGAAAACGAAGGGCCACAAAATGTTGATAACATCCTCGAAAAGACGTTAGAACGTATCGAGTTGTTATATAAAACACCGCAAGATGGTGTAACGGGTGTCGACACAGGTTTCACTGACCTCAATAAGAAAACCGCAGGTTTGCAAGGTTCTGATTTGGTGATTGTCGCGGCGCGTCCATCGATGGGTAAAACGACCTTTGCGATGAACTTGTGTGAAAATGCGGCCATGCAACAAGAGAAACCTGTGCTTATTTTCTCGCTAGAGATGCCGGCCGAGCAGTTGATGATGCGTATGTTGGCCTCTTTGTCTCGCGTTGACCAAACCAAGATCCGTACGGGTCAGTTGGATGACGAAGACTGGGCGCGTATTTCTTCTACTATGGGTATCTTGATGCAGAAGAAAAACATGTACATTGATGACAGCTCCGGTCTAACTCCGACCGAAGTGCGTTCACGCGCTCGCCGTATCGCACGTGAACATGGCGGTCTGTCGATGATCATGGTCGACTACCTTCAGCTTATGCGCGTGCCTGCACTCTCTGATAACCGTACGCTGGAAATTGCGGAGATATCGCGCTCTCTGAAAGCGCTGGCAAAAGAGCTGAATGTGCCCGTCGTGGCGCTGTCTCAGCTTAACCGTTCCCTAGAGCAACGTTCAGATAAACGCCCAGTAAACTCGGACTTGCGTGAGTCGGGCTCTATCGAGCAGGATGCCGACTTGATCATGTTCATCTACCGTGACGAGGTGTATCACCCAGATAGCCCGTACAAAGGCACGGCAGAAATCATCATTGGTAAGCAACGTAACGGCCCTATCGGCTCTGTACGTCTCACCTTCCAAGGTCAACACTCGCGCTTTGACAACTACGCGGGTCCTGCATTCGATATTGATGATGAGTAACCCCATGAGCTATATGAAAGCGGCCAAGGCGTGCATTGATTTGTCTGCGTTGCAGCACAACTTACAGCGCGTGAAAGCGCAAGCGCCCCAAAGTAAAGTGATGGCTGTAGTGAAGGCCAATGGCTATGGTCACGGATTACGTCACGTTGCAAAACATGCCAACCATGCGGATGCCTTTGGCGTAGCTCGCATTGAAGAAGCGTTGCAACTGCGCGCTTGTGGCGTGGTAAAGCCAATTCTATTGCTAGAAGGTTTTTACTCCCCAGGTGACTTACCTGTTCTTGTGACGAACAACATTCAAACCGTGGTGCACTGTGAAGAGCAGCTTATCGCCTTGGAGCAAGCCGACCTTGAAACTCCGGTTGTCGTGTGGCTGAAGATTGACAGTGGCATGCACCGTCTTGGCGTTCGCCCTGAGCAATATGATGAGTTTGTCACGCGGTTGAAAGAGTGTCCAAACGTAGCCAAGCCGTTACGTTACATGAGTCACTTTGGCTGTGCAGATGAGCTGGATAGCCATATCACTCCCCAACAGATTGAGCTGTTTAAGTCGTTGACCTCTGGTTGTCAGGGGGAGCGTTCACTTGCGGCCTCTGCGGGGTTGTTGGCATGGCCTCAAAGCCATTTGGATTGGGTTCGTCCGGGCATCATCATGTATGGTGTATCGCCATTTGATGACAAGACCGCACAAGATCTGGGGTATCAACCCGTGATGACACTTAAATCCCATCTTATTGCGGTACGTGAAGTTAAGAAGGGCGAAAGTGTTGGCTACGGCGGTATGTGGACCAGTAAGCGAGATACAAAAGTCGGTGTCATCGCAGTAGGGTATGGCGACGGTTACCCAAGAAGTGCCCCGAATGGCACTCCGGTTTGGGTAAATGGTCGTAAAGTACCTATCGCAGGTCGAGTTTCCATGGATATGCTGACGGTCGATTTGGGACCAGATGCAACGGATAAAGTCAGCGACGAAGCGATTCTTTGGGGGAAAGAGCTCCCAGTAGAAGAAGTGGCGGGTCACATTGGTACCATTGCGTATGAACTCGTGACTAAGCTAACGCCTCGCGTCGAGATGGAGTACTCAAAATAAACAGCGAAAGGCTAACCTAAGGTTAGCCTTTGTTTTATCTACTCACCGTTAATCGTAGCAATAACGCGGCGGCCGCCGCCATAGTCTCGGTGCTCACCTAAGTAAATGCCCTGCCATGTTCCTAAAGCTAATCGACCATTTTGGATTGGTATCGTCACACTACTGCCAAGTAGGGATGCTTTTATGTGTGCTGGCATGTCGTCATCCCCCTCATAGGTGTGCTGATAATAAGGAGCACGCTCTGGCACAAACTTATTGAAGTGCGCTTCCATATCCATACGCACGGTTGGATCAGCATTCTCATTTAAGGTCAAACTGGCGGAGGTATGTTGAATAAATAGGTGTAATAAACCTACCGAAAGCTCGTTTATTTGTGGTAATTGTTGTTCAATTTCATCAGTTATTAGGTGAAAACCGCGGCTTCTCGCTTTTAATTGCAGTGTTTTTTGTGCCCACATACGTGTTCCTTTGGAAATTTATAAATTGGCGTCTATCCTATTCCAATTAGAGCCTGTCATTAGTAAGTGATATGATTCTTGTCATCGTAAATGAATTGTTCATTTTCAGGGTAGGGAACGTGACCTAACTCAATGTGAGTGTAAAATCTCTCAGTCATAATTGGCACCTGAAAAAAAATTACAAAGACTTGTTTTGTGGCAATTCGCCCAAACATCTAATTAATATTCTATTTGCTAAATCGGGGATTCCACAGTTTTCGCTAGACTGTAAGGAATGGAACCTACTGTAACATCGGGATAAAGACCATGTTGAAAAATATCAATCCAACGCAAACACAAGCTTGGAAAGCGCTAACTGCGCATTTCGAATCAGCACAAGATATGGATCTTAAAGAGTTATTTGCTCAAGACGCAGCGCGTTTCGACAAATACTCTGCACGTTTCGGCTCAGACATCCTAGTCGATTACTCAAAGAACCTCATCAATGAGGAAACTCTGAAGCACCTGTTCGCTCTTGCGAACGAGACTGAGCTGAAATCTGCAATTGAAGCGATGTTCAGTGGTGAAGCGATCAACCAAACAGAAGGTCGCGCTGTTCTTCACACTGCACTACGTAACCGCGCGAATACACCAGTAATGGTAGACGGCGAAGACGTAATGCCAGCAGTGAACGCGGTTCTAGAAAAAATGAAATCATTCACTGAACGCGTTATCGGCGGTGAGTGGAAAGGTTACACAGGTAAAGCAATTACAGATATCGTGAACATCGGTATCGGTGGTTCTGACCTTGGTCCTTACATGGTGACGGAAGCTCTAGCACCGTACAAAAATCATCTAAACCTTCACTTCGTATCTAACGTTGATGGTACTCACATCGTTGAAACGTTGAAGAAAGTTAACCCAGAAACGACGCTATTCTTGATCGCGTCTAAGACGTTCACAACGCAAGAAACCATGACTAACGCGCACACTGCTCGTGATTGGTTCCTAGAGTCTGCGGGTGATCAAGCGCACGTGGCTAAGCATTTTGCTGCGCTTTCAACGAACGCGACAGCCGTGTCTGAGTTCGGTATTGATACCGCGAACATGTTCGAATTCTGGGACTGGGTTGGTGGCCGTTACTCACTATGGTCTGCAATCGGTCTATCAATCGCATTAGCGGTAGGTTACGACAACTTCGTTGAGCTGCTTGAAGGTGCTCACGAGATGGACAAACATTTCGTATCAACGGACCTAGAAAGCAACATCCCTGTGATCCTTGCTCTGATCGGTATTTGGTACAACAACTTCCACGGTGCGGAATCAGAAGCTATCTTACCTTACGATCAGTACATGCACCGTTTCGCGGCGTACTTCCAACAAGGTAACATGGAATCAAACGGTAAATACGTTGACCGTGAAGGCAATGCTGTGACTTACCAAACGGGCCCTATTATTTGGGGTGAACCAGGTACCAACGGTCAGCACGCGTTCTACCAACTGATTCACCAAGGCACTAAGCTGATCCCATGTGACTTCATTGCACCTGCAATCAGCCACAACCCAGCTAGCGATCATCACCAAAAACTGATGTCCAACTTCTTTGCACAAACTGAAGCACTAGCGTTTGGTAAGAGTGAAGAAACAGTGAAAGAAGAGTTGGTGAAAGCAGGTAAGAACGCTGAAGAAGTGACAGCGATTGCGCCATTCAAAGTGTTTGAAGGTAACCGTCCAACAAACTCTATCCTAGTGAAGCAAATCACGCCTCGTACGCTAGGTAACTTGATCGCAATGTACGAACACAAAATTTTCGTACAAGGTGTTATCTGGAATATCTTCAGCTTTGACCAATGGGGCGTGGAGCTAGGTAAACAACTGGCTAACCAAATCCTACCTGAGCTTGCAGACGAGTCTCAAATCAGCTCGCATGACAGCTCAACAAATGGTCTAATCAACGCATTTAAAGCGTTCAAAGCTTAATGTTTGGTTTGAATAGATAAAGAAAAGGTCAGCAAGTGCTGACCTTTTTTATTGCCTGAGGCAGAAACAAAATAGGTTGGCCAGTGCCAACCTATTTTTTCTCTTTTATTCGAAGCAGATTTCGATAAAGGCATTTCCCCACTGGGAAGAGAAAGGCATGATGATGATTGAGCCCTCACATTTGTGGCGAATGGTATGGCCTCGGCCAGAAACCACTACCGGTGTTGCCATATCAAAATCAAAACCACTTTCCGCCAGAATGCGTTTCGCACCACCAGTAACCATGTTGGTGATCTCACCCACCATATCGGTGACCTCTTCATTGAGTCCATTTGGACGCTCACCAAGCATGTTCTGCATGATTTCTAGAGCTAGCGCTTCATCAAAGGTAATCGACATTGAACCACGAGTTTGTGGACCTACCATGCCAATCAGACCAGAAACGTCACCTCGTGCGATCTCATCTTTTTTGATTCGCGGTTTTTGTGGCTTCAGCTCAAGAGAAGCCATGGTTTTTAGCACGTTCATTAAAGAAGCTAAAAACGGGTTTACAAATTCAGCGCGCATAACGTTCTTCTATACTTTTTCTTTCGTCTCGGAGGAACAGGCCTGGCATTCACCATGAGTTTCAATAACTTGGTTGGTCAGTTTGAATCCATGCTTCTCGGCGTTTTCGGCTAACAAGGATATCAGCGTCTCATCTTCGAGTTCAACGACATCACCACATTTATCGCAAATTAGTAATTGGAAAAAGTGCTGCTGAGTATTGAAAGAACAACAAGTAATAAAGCTATTTGTCGATTCCACTCGGTGGATGAAGCCTTGCTCTAGGAGAAAATCTAATGCTCGATAAACAGTGGGAGGCTTAGCCTGAGGCTCACTCTCTTTTAGTTGCTCCAATAGCTCATACGCACTTGAGGCGCGGCGATTAGAACAAATGAGTTCAAATACGCGTCGGCGTTGCGGAGTCAATCGTACTCCACGCTCTGCGCAGATACTTTCAATTTGTTCAATGATTGTTGGGTTCAAACCTTTCACCATAACTATCGGACGTGCTCTATGATAAATCATTTCTATACGAAGTTCGTTTAGAAATGCTTCATTTTACCCACTATCAGAACGAAAATCATGAATTAAAGCAAGTCGGTGGTGGTGTGAAGTCGGAATAGTCATCACAGAATGAATCAACGAGTGACAGATTCGTATTACTGCTGCATATTCCTAAGCATTTGGCTAGCCAGCCAACCAAATCATTCTCGCTGAAACTAGCACCTAGAGGTGCTTGGGTATACAATACCCGACTTATTTTTTGAGCGTACTGCTGCGCTCGACCTTGGCAACATAAAAACGGGTGTTTATATCATGACTCATTCTTGCAGGCTCTCCGTAGCACCAATGCTCGATTGGACCGATCGTCATTGTCGCTACTTCCATCGCTTAATGACCAAAGAAACCCTGCTGTACACTGAAATGGTGACAACAGGTGCGATCATTCATGGAAAAGGAGATTTCCTGGCTTACAACGAAGAAGAGCATCCGTTGGCCCTTCAGTTGGGTGGTTCAAATCCAGAAGACTTGGCAAAGTGTGCCAAACTGGCTCAAGAGCGTGGCTACGATGAGGTTAACCTCAATGTGGGTTGCCCGTCTGACCGTGTACAAAACGGTCGCTTTGGTGCTTGCCTAATGGCGGAACCACAGTTGGTTTCGGATTGTGTCGCTGCAATGAAGGACGTGGTTGATATTCCTGTGACAGTCAAGACTCGTATTGGTATTGATGATCATGATTCTTACGAGTTCCTAACGGATTTTGTTTCTATTGTCTCAGAAAAGGGGGGCTGTGAGCAGTTCACTATCCACGCGCGTAAAGCTTGGTTAAGTGGTCTTAGTCCGAAAGAAAACCGTGAGATCCCACCATTGGATTACCCACGAGCTTACCAATTGAAGCAAGATTTTTCTCACTTAACCATTGCGATTAACGGTGGCGTGAAATCATTAGAAGAAGCAAAAGTACATCTTCAGCATCTTGACGGTGTGATGATTGGTCGTGAGGCTTACCAAAGCCCATATCTACTGGCATCGGTAGATCAAGAGTTATTTGGCTCTAATGCTCCAGTGAAGAAACGCAGCGAAATTGTTGAAGAAATGTACCCATACATTGAAGCGCAATTAGCGAAAGGTGCGTACCTTGGTCATATTACCCGTCATATGTTAGGTTTATTCCAAAGCATGCCAGGTGCTCGTCAATGGCGTCGTCATATCAGTGAAAATGCGCACAAGCCGGGTTCTGGTTTAGAAGTGCTGCAAGACGCGTTAGCGAAGATTCCAAAAGAATTGAATGTGTAAAATTCACCAGTGGTTGGCTAAAATTGCCAACTAAAGAATGATAAAGCCAGAACGCAGAAATGCCTCTGGCTTTATTTTTGAATAAAATCAATGTGTTATAGTCATCTTGGCAAGTTGGTATGGAAACTGCTGTGTTTATTAAAAACAAATGGAGAAGTGATTATGTTGGAGCTAATCTTTATTTTAGTCTTTGCGGCGACCCTATTGGTTACCGGTATCACAATGATGACCGTATTCGCAGCAACCGGTATCGCGTTAGTTGTGATGTTTTTACTAGGAATGGTCGGAGCGGTACTCAAACTATTGCCATGGTTAATCGTGATTGCATTGGGTGTTTGGTTCTTCAAGAATTACGTTGCCCAGCCCCGCTATAAATAACGAGTGACATGATTTAGTTGATAGAGAGACGTGAGAGTATGGTATATTTCCTCTCACGTCTTCAACGTGAACATCAGCTATCTCGGAGTACACACTACATGACAAATAAAGCGACCATCGCTTTAACAGCATTATCGTTGGCAGTATCTTTTCCTGTTTTTGCAGAATATTCTGTATCGACGAAAGTCGGCGCAGAGATCTGGGCTGCTGACACTAAAGTAAATGAAGTAAGACGAGATAGCAGCACAACAGGCGCATTTTACGCGGCGATTGAGCATGATGTGAAATACGTTCCTAATGCGCGTTTTCGTTACTCGAGCATTGATGCTGATTATATGGGGTTCGATAAGCTCGATTTCACCATGTACTACCAAGTTCTGGAGCATGATTTATTGCATTTTGATGCGGGTGTTACATTCAGTAATTTAAGTGACACTAAATACATTGATGCTGGCTCAAACAAGCGTATAGAAGAGTTTGATGAGCTGATTTGGGCTTGGTACGGTTACGCAGAGATTCAAGTTCCGGACACAAATTTTGATGTGATTGGTGAGATAAACTTTGGTGACAACAAAGGTATCAAAAGCACCGATTTCATGGCCGGTGTTCAATACCATGTACCGCTCGAAAAAGCTCAACTGGCTTTTCGTGGTGGTTACCGCGTGATTGATTTGGAGTCCGAGAAATTCATGTCGGATCTAGGGAAAGAGTTTATTTTTGCTAACGGCTTTTTTGTGAGTGCAGAATACGCATTCTAAATGCAGCCAGATTAGATACTCGATTTTTTAAAACGTCGCTTTATAAGCGGCGTTTTTTTATATCACTTCATTATATCCAATCGAATTTTCTGCCTATTTTGCTGACTTAGACCATGCTTACCTAGGAGCAATGTGAAAGTTAAAGCAGGGATAGCGATGACAATAAACGAACTAAGACATCTATTCCGTGAAAACCAGCTTGTCGAAGCGATTATTGAACCTGCAATCCAAGAGGGTGGCTGGGTTGTGGAGTTCAGACATGCGCGCGGTGGTTTTGTTTTTCTGACGGACACTCATGGTGAAGAATGTCTTTATGAAGATTTGGATGCAGCGTCAAAATCGGCAATGGCAGTAGGCTTTCAACAAGTCCGCATTGAAGATCGATGAGCAAAAAGTAAGCCGTTCTTACTTCCAAAAAGTTATAAAACATTCACTTCTATTCTTTCTTGTTATTAAGGAGAGTGGGTACTCTATCGTCACGCAATGAATAGGGATGTCGTGATAATGTCTTTTCAAAAGAATGAGTATTCTCACAAGAATGTGTCTGAAGATAATAATGGGCAAGGAGGAAATCCTCCAATCGCAAGCCCTCTGAATGACCAACAAATTAGCTCACTCCAACAAACTGTCTCTGAGTTGTCTTCACAGCAACTTGCTTGGGTCAGTGGGTATTTTTGGGGATTAGCTCAAAATCAACCAAATACAGCGGTAACGCCAATTGCACAAACGACGGCAGCCGTATCAGCGAAGCCTGCAGGTAAGTTGAGTATTATTTTTGCTTCCCAAACTGGCAACGCTAAAGGCGTTGCTGAAGCTCTAGAACAGGAAGCAAAAGCAGAAGGAATTGCTGTCGAACTTTTTGATGCAAGTGATTACAAAGGTAAAAACTTAGCCAAAGAAACACATGTCATTATTGTGGCATCGACGAACGGCGAAGGCGAAGCACCAGATAACGCTATAGAGCTACACGAGTTTTTGCAGTCTAAGAAAGCTCCTAAGCTGTCAAACCTTCAATATGGCGTTATTGCTCTGGGTGACTCGAGCTACGAATTCTTCTGCCAAACCGGTAAAGACTTCGACGCTTACCTATCAAAGTTAGGCGCGACCCCATTTATCGATCGTCTTGATTGCGATGTGGATTATGAAGCACCAGCAGCTGAATGGCGTAAGAATGCGTTAGGTAAGGTAAAAGATACGCTTTCTTCTGGCACTGAAGCGGATGTGGTTCAACTTCCGGTGGGTCAGGCGGCGACTGCGCACTCTCCTTACAATAAACAAAACCCATACACAGCGACGTTACTGACCAGTCAAAAAATCACGGGGCGTGATTCTGGAAAGGATGTTCGTCATATAGAAATTGACTTGGAAGGTTCGGGGTTAACGTATCAGCCTGGTGATGCGCTAGGTGTGTGGTTTGAAAATAGCTCAGAACTTGCAAATGCCATTCTTGGTAAGGTCGGTTTGTCTGGGGTTGAGACCGTTGACGTTGATGGTGAAAGCTTGTCAATTCATAGTGCTCTCGTGAGTAAATATGAAATCACAACATCTAACCCACAGCTCATTACAAAGTTTGCCGAGTTATCCGGTAGTAAGAAGCTACAAA
The DNA here is from genome assembly GCF_032648565.1 of Vibrio sp. 2-1-2a. NCBI lineage: Bacteria > Pseudomonadati > Pseudomonadota > Gammaproteobacteria > Vibrionales > Vibrionaceae > Vibrio > Vibrio sp. 2-1-2a. The sequence continues at coordinate 3,979 of NZ_WBOH01000015.1, read as the reverse complement.
AGCTGGTTGACGATAAAGATAAACTTCGCGAGTACTCTGCCAATACTCAAATTGTTGATGTATTGGCAGAGAAGAAAACCAAGTTAACCGCAGATGAGTTGATTAGTTTGCTTCGTCGTCTTACTCCTCGCCTTTACTCTATTGCATCAAGCCAAGAAGAGGTCGATGAAGAAGTACACCTAACGGTTGCTTTGGTTGAGTACGAACAAAACGACGAAAAACGATATGGTGGTGCGTCTAGCTTCTTAGCACAGCGTCTCGAAGAGGGAGATGAAGTTAAAGTATTCGTTGAGCATAACAACAACTTCAAACTGCCGGAAGATGATAGCACTCCAATTATCATGGTTGGTCCGGGCACTGGGATCGCACCATTCCGTAGCTTTATTCAGGAACGTGAAAACCGTGATGCTGAAGGCAAAAACTGGTTGTTCTTTGGTGATCGCACGTTCACTCAAGACTTCTTGTACCAAGTGGAATGGCAAAAGTACCTCAAGTCAGGAGTACTAAGCCGATTGGATGTTGCCTTTAGTCGTGACCAAGTAGAAAAAGTTTACGTACAACATCGCATCTTAGAAAACGCAGCTCAAGTGTGGCAGTGGATCCAAGAAGGCGCTTATATCTATGTCTGCGGTGATGCAACGCGTATGGCAAAAGATGTGCACGACGCACTGGTTATCGTTGCTGAACAAGAAGGCAAGATGCCGCGTGACGATGCAGAACAATTTATTAATGACCTACGTAAAGCGAAACGTTATCAGAGGGATGTGTACTAATGACTTTTTCTACTGAAAATAACAAGCAGATTGTATTAGGCGAAGAGCTAGGGCCGCTATCTGATAACGAGCGCCTGAAGCGAGAAAGTAACTTATTACGTGGCACCATTGAGCAAGATTTACAGGACCGTATTACTGGTGGCTTTACTGCCGACAACTTCCAGTTAATTCGTTTCCACGGTATGTATCAGCAAGACGATCGTGATATCCGTAATGAACGCACAAAGCAAAAGCTAGAGCCATTGCATAACGTGATGCTTCGTGCTCGCATGCCTGGAGGCATCATCACGCCAACGCAATGGTTAGCGATCGACAAGTTCGCAACGGAGCACTCTTTATATGGAAGTATTCGTCTGACAACTCGCCAAACGTTCCAGTTTCATGGGGTATTGAAACCGAATATTAAGTTGATGCATCAAACGCTCAACAGTATTGGCATTGATTCGATTGCAACCGCGGGTGATGTAAACCGAAACGTGTTGTGTACCACGAACCCGGTTGAATCAGAACTTCATCAAGAAGCTTATGAATGGGCGAAGAAGATCAGTGAACACCTGCTTCCAAAAACACGTGCTTACGCTGAGATTTGGCTAGACGGTGAGAAAGTAGAAAGCACTGAAGAAGATGAACCTATTCTGGGTAAAAACTATTTACCGCGTAAGTTCAAAACGACGGTGGTGATCCCACCGCAAAATGACGTAGACGTGCATGCCAATGATCTTAACTTCGTAGCAATTGCGGATAACGGCAAGTTGGTTGGTTTTAACGTCCTAGTTGGCGGCGGTCTAGCGATGACACATGGTGATACGTCAACTTATCCGCGCCGCGCTGACGACTTAGGTTTCATCCCATTAGAGAAAACGCTTGATGTTGCAGCGGCGGTGGTTACCACTCAGCGTGATTGGGGTAATCGCTCAAACCGTAAGAATGCCAAAACCAAATACACACTTGACCGTGTAGGTACTGATGTCTTTAAAGCCGAAGTAGAAAAGCGAGCAGGCATTCAGTTTGAAGCAAGCCGCCCGTACGAGTTTACTGAGCGTGGTGACCGTATTGGTTGGGTAGAAGGAATTGATGGTAAACATCACTTAGCACTTTTCATCGAAAACGGTCGTCTGCTGGACTTTCCAGGTAAACCACTTAAAACGGGTGTTGCTGAAATTGCCAAAATCCATAAAGGCGATTTCCGTATGACTGCCAACCAGAACTTAATTGTTGCGGGGGTACCTAAAAGCGAAAAAGCGAAGATCGAAAAGATCGCTCGTGAACATGGCTTGATGGATGACAATATCAGTGAGCAGCGCAAAAATTCAATGGCGTGTGTTGCCTTTCCAACGTGTCCGCTAGCAATGGCAGAGGCAGAGCGTTTCCTTCCTCAGTTTGTTACTGATGTGGAGGGGATTTTGGAAAAGCACAACCTACCAGAAAATGACAACATCATTTTGCGTGTAACTGGGTGTCCAAACGGTTGTGGTCGTGCCATGTTGGCTGAAATTGGTTTAGTTGGTAAAGCGCCAGGTCGTTACAACCTACATTTAGGTGGTAACCGTGCTGGTACTCGAGTACCAAAAATGTATAAAGAGAACATCACGGATAAGCAAATCTTAGAAGAGATTGATCTGCTGGTGGCTCGATGGTCGAAAGAGCGTAAAGAAGGCGAAGCCTTCGGCGATTTCACAATTCGTGCTGGTATTATCCAAGAAGTGCTCGTATCAAAGAGGGACTTTCATGCTTGATTCTGTAGCGTCCAGGCTTGAGCTTACAGAGTTATTGACATTAACAAAGACGGAGCAAATCCTCCGTCTTGCTCAAATTAATGTCGAGCTCGAAAAGCTTTCGGCACAAGATAGAGTAAAGTGGGCTTTAGAGAATCTAGAGGGCGAGTTTGCGGTTTCTTCTAGTTTTGGTATTCAAGCCGCGGTTATGCTTCATTTAGTTACTCAAGTCAAAGCGGATATCCCCGTCATTCTAACCGATACAGGATACCTGTTTGCTGAAACCTATCAATTCATTGATGAGCTGACAGATGCTCTCAACCTAAACTTAAAAGTTTATCGAGCGAAAGAAAGTGCGAATTGGCAAGAGGCTCGATATGGGAAGTTATGGGAGCAGGGTGTAGAGGGAATTGAAAAATACAACAAGCTCAATAAAGTGGAGCCAATGCGTCGAGCGCTAAAAGAGCTTAATGTTGGAACGTGGTTCTCTGGACTACGTCGAGAGCAAAGTAAATCACGAGCAGGTTTACCGATACTATCAATTCAGAACGGTGTGTTTAAGTTTTTGCCAGTAATTGACTGGACTAATAAAGACGTTCATTACTACTTAGAACAACACGGCCTTAAATACCACCCATTGTGGGATGAAGGTTACCTTTCAGTTGGTGATACTCATACCACTCGTAAATGGGAGCCGGGAATGTCAGAGGAAGAAACTCGATTCTTTGGTTTAAAACGAGAGTGTGGTTTACATGAAGATGATGGTTCAGAACAAGATGGGTCCGGCATATAACCATAACCATAGTGACCTTTAAATCGAGTTTAGAGTAAATAAAGAAAGCTGCAATAAAGCAGCTTTCTTTATTTATAGCACCTGAAAAACACGCTTTATAGAATAACTCTGTGGATAAGTTGTGCGAGTTCTTGGGGTAAAGTTGAATAAATAAAGCTTTGATCGAAAAGTCATCGCTTAACCATTATTTTTGCAATTTTTGAAAAATAACGCTTGCCAATGTGAGCGCGATCTCTATAATGCCTCCTCGTCGACAGGGCAAGGGCTCACAAGGGTTTAAGCAAAGTCGGCAAGGCTGAAAAGAAAAACGAAATAATTTGAAAAAGTGTTTGACACAATAAATTATCTCGCTAGAATGGCCGCCTCTTCCGAAGTGATGTCAATCACAAAGAAGAGTTGCTCTTTAACAATATAGACCTATCAATCTGTGTGGGCACTCGTTGATGATAATCCAATTAGAAACTTCGGTTTCAAATTAGGTTTCAATGATACGAAGTGACCATTGAATCTTCGGATTCAGCACAGTCAATTCAAACATTACTTTATGTAATGTTCAGTATTCATTGAGCCGACAAAATCTTAAATTGAAGAGTTTGATCATGGCTCAGATTGAACGCTGGCGGCAGGCCTAACACATGCAAGTCGAGCGGAAACGAGTTATCTGAACCTTCGGGGAACGATAACGGCGTCGAGCGGCG
>NZ_WBOH01000014.1:0-75599 GCF_032648565.1 Vibrio sp. 2-1-2a | reverse complement strand
CGATAGTATAAGACTAAGTTTTAGTGACAATTTGTGGAGAGATGGCTGAGTGGTTGAAAGCACCGGTCTTGAAAACCGGCATACGTTAATAGCGTATCTAGGGTTCAAATCCCTATCTCTCCGCCACTATTCAGAAGCCTCGCTAGAAATAGCGAGGCTTTCTTCGTTTCTGACGCTTGGAAATTCGTTAGGGACTGGAATCAATCCCTTAGCTGATCGTATCCCCGGACTAGGTATCCCCGCACTATGTCACTTGAGAAGCCTTGCTTTAAGCGCGTTCTCGTTATCCACGGGTTGTGCTGCGACAGAAGTTCATAACTTTATCTTCTAACGAGAGCCATCAAGTCTGAGTATTGGCATTCCTACCTCTAAGGGTAAAGTGTTTCTGTTAACAAGAGACTTGCCTTTACTCTTTACTCGATGTTACGTGCGTTAGCGCTCTTCGTGTTACCTAATAGCTATTCGCTATCTTGCTCTAGTTGGTACAATAAACACGTTCTAAGTATTGTATAGGACAGTCCTTCATTGAAGAGAATGGAGAGTATCGGAGCTTATGTACCTATTTTGCTTCCTACACTATTTCAAGTTATCTGCATTTTGCTAGTAGAGTTCCTTCCTAGAAACTTATATTTGGTTGTTCGCCTTGAAGAAAGTGAGCAAGCTATCTTTTAGAAGCTTTTAGTGAGCTTAATGGAGTGCTGCTGGGAACGAACTAAAGAAGCTTTGCTGGGGCCTCCTAATGAAGTTCAGGCGATTGCAGGGCATTAGCTCTAGTGGATATTGCAGGTTTGTGGAGTGTTGATAAATGACAGGCAATAAAAAAGCCGACAGTAAACTGCCGGCTTGGTTAAATGACCGCTACTTAGTCGTTCTGGACGAGCGTGAGAGCTTTACGAGAGACTTCGTGAGCGGCTTTAGTTAGATTCTGCTTCTCTAGTGTATCTGCTAGGAATGCATAATCAGAGACGTCAGAGCGAAGCTTTAAGGCGATCTCAAAGTGGTCTTGGGCTTCTTGCCACTTCTCTTGACGGAAATAGAAGTGCGCTAATGCGCTATGCGCTGCGGCGTTATCTGGCTCTTTCTTCACTACTCCCTCTAAGAAAACCACGACAGGGTGGATATCTGGCAGGTTTAGATCTGGCAGTAGTTGATAAAGCTCAGGAGCCGGTTGTTTTTTCAATGCTTCTTTTAGTACAGTAAAGGCTTCAGCATCTGCTTTCCGGGCTATCAACTCACGAGCAAAACAGGCGACTAGGTGTGTGTCTTGTTTTACTTTGCGTGCAAGGCCATTCCAATGAGAAATAAGCCCTTCGCTACCTTGCTGCTGTGCCACTTCATGGAGTAAGCCGCATTGCGCCTTTTGAATCAGCTCTGCGTGTTCTTCTTCCGTGATGAGTTTTGCTTTGGTGAGTTGTGGCAAGAGGTCAATAAGAGGTTGCCACAATTTTAGCTGCATGTACGTTGTTTTCAGCAAGTTCAATACAATCGAATTACTCGCATACTGACCTTTTAACGATTGCAAAGTATCGAAAGCAGCCTCGAACTCGTTATCGCGAATAAACTGTTTAGCACGAGTTAGCTCTACTGCGAGATGAGCATTCTCTTGCTGGCTTGCTAGCTCTAGGTAGTGATCACGTTTTGCTTTATCACCTTGACCTTGTGCAGCTTCAGACGCAACTAAGTAACAAAGTAGTGGCATGTCGTGATGATTCGCCCAACGAGTCACTTTTTTCTCGGCACCTTTCCAGTCTCCTTCTAGGAGTTTAATAATGCCTTCATTGGTGTATCGACGGGAATGGCGCATTTTGCGCACGCTGAAGTAGTTCCATGTTGTAGAACTTGCGTAAACTAGCTTTTTAATTAGGTACTCAAGTAGAAAAAGGCCTGCGAGTGCTGCGATAACGAATACGACCAATGTCGTTACGCTCATCTCGATCGTTTTCTCAGCGATGGAGATGAGTACATAGCCTTGCTGACCAGAAAATTGAGTGCCAACAAATAATCCTGCACCTAGTACAACAAATAGGAAAATAAGACGAAACATTACTTATCCTCCATACCTGTCATCGTTGTGACTTCGCGACGTAGGCGCTCACGGATGACATCTGATAGTTGAGACTGACTTTGCAGTTTCGTTGGGTATTCCACTTGAATGTTTTGCTGGCTTAACTGGTTAACAGTTTTGTTGAACTCTTTAACGGAATTATCGTCTTGGTTGAAGAAAGCTAATGCCCATTTATCGGCCGTTTTTAGAGACGTAGTGTAAATTTCACCTTGCTCTTGGTACACCGCTTTTATTGCGGTCTCCAATTTGGCTTTGATGTTTTCTTTTAGGTAAAAGTGTTGCTCAGGAGAAAGCAGTGGAATGACGTTACCATCGCGCGTGCGGAACGTAATGAAGTTTTCTGAAAAGTCCTTCAGAGAGGTCATTAAGTTATCTTGCCAGTTTGCAATATCTTCAGACACTTCAGTGTTCTCTACGACTTCTGCTTCTGGGAGTAGTGCATTGGCGAGTGGTAGCTTGTCTACTTGCTGTTGCAGAGCAGTTAAGCGTAGTACCAATCCATCACGGTCAATCAGCGGGATAGTACGAAGTTTGGTGATATCGTTCGCCATTGCTTTGCGTAGTTTGACGAGGCTAGGGTCATTCAGTGCTGCAATGCGTTGATCAGCACTTTCCATTAGTTGAGTTGCGCTTTCTACGTCATGCTCTAAGAACAGTTTACGACCTGCTAATTTGACGAGGTAATCGGCTTCAGCAAGTAGCCAGTCGTTTGGTCGGCGACCTTTCACATCGGCAACGGCAAGCTGTAAGCTTTCAATGCTCTTCTGTTGCTGCCCAAGTACCACTTCCGCTTTGTGTGTCACGGTCGTTGCTTTCTCGATGGTTTCTTCTTGTACCCGGCTGAGCTCTTGCTTCATGGAAGCTTGAGTGCTTTCTAGCTGACTTTTTAGTTGGGCGATCTGCGCTTGGTAATCGGTTTGCTGCTGATGCAGCTTGTATGCGAGGCCACCGCCAAAAATAATCGATAAGATGATAGCGACTGTGCCTAGTTTAACTCCGCGCTTACCTTGTTTTTCTTCAAATTCGACTTTGGTTGGCTCGGCTGTTTTTGGGGGCTCGGCCACTTTTGGCTGTTCTTTTTTAGGGGCCGCATCCTGCTGCGATGTGCTTTTTTCGGCTAGCGGTGCCGATGAGGTTTCTTCGGAAAGGTTTTTATCGTTATTTTTTTGGTCGTTATTTTTACTTGTCATGCCTATATCCTGTGTAGCTAGGGCTGGAGAGCCGCCAGTAATTCCTGGTTGGATGCGCTTCCCGTGCATCTCACCCGAGTGAACCCCCTTTGAAGTGCGATGTCAGCGATACGCTGACTGGGGATATACAACTCTTGTTGATTAAGCCAAGTCAATTGCTCTGACGTCAATTGGCTGCACAAATAATCCAGTTGCTCACCACTGGTGACGATGATCTGGTCAATTTGTAGGGTTTTCCATAGTGAGATACAGCTTACTGGATCGAATGGGATGAATTCTCTCTTGTAAGTCTCACTATAGTGAACTTTTGCGCCACGTCTCACCAATGCATCTTTGATCAGCTCTCTTCCACCGTTCCCACGAAGGATAAGAACCTGTTGTTGGGCCACATTATTGAGCTCTGGCAGTCGCAATAAATGTTCACTATCACTGACTTGGGGATAGTGTACTTTCTGTTGGGTACATTTGCTTAAATAGTGTGCTGTTTTTTGACCAACGGCAAGGTAAATGGCTTGTTTCGGCCATGATGTCTCGTTGCTGGCTAAGATTTGCTGTGCACATTGCACGGCATGTCGACTAACAGCGATAACAATTTGAGCTTGATGCAGGTGTTTAGAGAGGTGCGTGTCCGTGAGATCGGCGACAATGTCGATCAGAGGATGGTGATATGCGGAAATGCCGTGCCTTTCGAGCAGAGAGCAAAGCGCGTTGCCTTGCTCTCCCGGCCGAGTGACCAACACTGCCATGATTATTCGTGATCTGCGTACAGCTTAGTTAGGATTTCACGAGCGCCGTTATCCAGTAGTTCATTGGCTAACTGCACTCCTAACGTTTCGCCGTCTTTACGATGGCCACGGATTTCACCACGAACAATTTCGCTGCCATCTGGTTCGCCAACTAATGCGCGTAGCCAAATGTTATCGCCATCTAGCAGGGCATAGCTGCCGATAGGTACCTGACAGCCGCCTTCTAGCGTCAGGTTCATTGCACGCTCACACAAAACGCGGTCTACGGTGTCTTGGTGGTTAAGCGGCTCAAGTAGCTTAAGCAGCCTTTCATCGTCAAGGCGGCACTCAATACCGACAGCACCTTGGCCTACCGCAGGTAACGATTTCTCTGGCTCGATAAAGCTACGAATGCGTTCTTCAAGTTTCAATCGTTTAAGGCCAGCCGCAGCAAGAATGATCGCATCGTATTCACCCGCATCTAGTTTACCAAGGCGAGTGCCCACATTACCGCGAAGCTCTTTAATGATGATATCTGGACGATATTCTTTCAGTTGGCATTGACGGCGCAAACTGCAAGTACCAACCACTGCACCTTGAGGGAGTTCATCAATGTTGCTATAGGTATTGGAGACGAAAGCATCACGAGGGTCTTCACGTTCACAAATGGTCACGAGGCCAAGACCTTCCGGGAAATCGACGGGCACGTCCTTCATTGAGTGAACGGCAAGGTCTGCACGGCCTTCTAGCATTGCGACTTCAAGCTCTTTTACGAATAAGCCTTTGCCGCCAACTTTTGCTAGCGGTGTATCTAAAATCACGTCACCTTTGGTCACCATGGTTACTAACTCGACTTCCAAACCAGGGTGAGCGGCTTGAAGGGCGTCTTTGACAAAGTAAGCTTGCCATAAAGCAAGAGGGCTTTTTCGAGTTGCAATGCGAATAGGTGTGGATTGTGTCATGATCTTCTCAATGCTGTTTGGATTTGGGTTTATCCTACCATTCTCATCAAGAAATGCTTACTGTTAGTTCGTTATCTCTGAGAGCTATGAATGGAATTACATGACGTTATGAAAATAGTGTGACTGGATTCTCAATTAGACTAAGGACTATTATTAGTAATAGGTAATAAGAGCGACACTACCGCGCGATTAATTTTGTGACTAAAGTATGGTTTTGCATCCTGAGTGGTGCGTGGGCGTGAAACTTTACCCGCACCAATAAAAGTGTTAAATTGATCACGTTTTTAGGCCGTTTTGGTTTAAAACGTCAGCAGATTTTCGTGATTGTTCAACCAAGGAATTCCCCTTGCAGGCTTACACCCAAAAAATCATTCAGCGACTAGATAATTTGAATCAGCAGCGAGTTGATCGCGCGCTGGCGCTTATGGATTCGCAAAGCCAGCAAGTCTTCCACTTGATTCCTGCCTTGTTGAACTACAACCACCCTGTGATTCCTGGCTATTACGATGCCGATGTCCCGTTTGGTGTGCATGGGCTGGCGCTAAATAGCATTCAGCAGCAATTCATTGATGACATTCAACTTGCGATTGGTCAGCCACTTAAGACGGCAGAGAAGCCGGCTATCTTGGGCTTATACACCATGGGCAGTACCTCATCAATTGGTCAAAGTACTTCTAGTGATTTAGATATTTGGGTGTGTATTTCGCCAGATATGGATTGTGACGAGCGAGAATTGCTGACCAATAAATGCTTGCTGATCACCGACTGGGCACAAAGCCAAGGGGTGGAGGCGAACTTCTTCTTAATGGATGAAGAACGCTTTAGAAGCAACCATTCTGAAGAGATGACGGGTGATAACTGTGGCTCATCTCAGCACTTACTTTTGCTTGATGAATTCTATCGCAGCGCGGTGCGTATTGCTGGACAGCGTTTATTATGGCAAATAGTGCCGCCAGAAATGGAAGAGTGTTACGACGAGTACGTTTCTCAATTGTGCAGTGAAGGTTACATTGACTGTAGTGAATGGATCGACTTTGGTAAATTGAACCGCATTCCTGCTGAAGAGTACTTCGGCTCGAACTTGTGGCAGCTATACAAAAGTATCGATTCTCCCTACAAATCGGTATTAAAAGCCATTCTGCTTGAAGCTTATTCGTGGGAATACCCGCATACGCAACTGCTAAGCATCGACACCAAACGTCGTTTCTTTGCCCATGAGCCAGACCTTTACGGCATGGATGCGTACTACTTAATGTTGGAAAAAGTGACCCGCTACTTAGAGCGAATCCAAGATGACACTCGTTTGGATTTGGTGCGCCGTTGCTTCTATCTCAAAACCCACGAAAAGTTGTCGCGTGAACCGGATGTCGGTTCAGTGGCTTGGCGCCGTGAAGCGCTGAGCGACATGATTGCAAAATGGGATTGGGATGCCAGCGTTGTTGCTGAGCTCGATGATCGCCGCAACTGGAAAGTTGAACAGGTAAAAGTGGTGCATCATGCGTTGCTGGATGCGTTGATGCAGAGCTACCGTAATTTGATTCAATTTGCGCGTCGCAACGACATTACCTCCGCTATCAGCCCGCAAGACATCAGTATTTTGGCTCGTAAGCTTTACGCCGCTTTTGAAGTATTGCCGGGCAAAGTGACGTTGCTCAACCCACAGATTTCCCCTGATTTGCATGAACCGGATTTAAGCTTCATCGAAGTGAAAGATGGTGGTGTGAACAAGTCTGGTTGGTATCTCTATAAACAACCTCTGATCGCGCACCGCATTTTGGGGCAGCCATACTTAGAACATCATGAATACTTGAGCAAGTTAGTCTCTTGGGCATTCTTTAATGGTTTAATCACCGAGTCGACTCGTTTGCACGCGGTGGTGCGTGAAGCGCAACTGGATATCGATAAGTTCTACCAAATGGTGAGCGACTTACGAAATACCTTTGCGCTGCGTAAGCGCCGTCCGACGATGCAGGCATTAGCGAGCCCATGTGAGATCAGCCAGCTAGCGATGTTCATCAACTTTGAAAATGATCCTACGTCAGAGCTTTCGGGCCGTTCACTGAAAGTGGATGTGAAAAATACCGATATCTTCAGTTTTGGTCCGGAACATAAAAACTTAGTCGGCAGTGTCGACTTGGTTTACCGTAACTCTTGGCATGAAGTGCGTACGCTGCATTTCAAAGGGGAAACGGCGATGCTGGACGCACTGAAAACTATTCTGGGCAAAATGCACCAAGACGCGTTGCCACCAGAATCGGTGGATGTGTTCTGTTATGCGAAGAACATGCGTGGTGTTATGCGTAATATGGTCTACCAGCTTTTAGCGGAATGTATCGACTTACGCTTGAAGCCAGTAGAGCAAGAAAAACGCCGCCGCTTTAAAGCGATGCGCCTCGGTAACCAAACTTACGGGCTGTTCTTTGAACGTCGTGGTGTGTCGGTGCAGAAGTTAGAAAACTCCATTGATTTCTATCGCAGCATTTCTACTAACAAACTTAAAGGCTCGCCGCTATTAATGCTCGATCGTGAGCAAGAGTATCAAATGCCAGAAGCGGTGGATGGTTTTGCCAGTGAAGGTCTGGTGCAATTCTTCTTTGAAGATAATGAAGATGGCTTCAATATTTATGTGTTGGATGAGTCAAACCAAGTTGAAGTGTATCACCAATTCAGTGGCTCTAAAGACGAGATGATTTCGTCTGTGAACAGCTTTTACACATCCGTAAAAGATGACAGTCGTGTTGCGTCGAAATTTATCAACTTTAACCTGCCGCAGTACTACCAGATTATCCATCCTGAAGAGGGCAATGCTTATATCATCCCTTATCGTAATGATGGTTGCTCGCCGCATCGTCCGACGAAAGCGGTGAACGCGTAATTAAACCCGTATCAATAAACAAAAAGAGCACTTCGGTGCTCTTTTTGTTTTGGTGACGATTGACGGACATTATGCCCAATCAATGGCTTCGCCCGCGTGCTTTTCACACTCTTGCTTCACCATTTCAAATAGCTCCATGCCCGTTTTTGAGCAGGTCCATTTATCTTCAATAAGCTTGAAGTGGAAACCACCAGATTTGGACGCTAGCCAGATCTCATGCATCGGCTCTTGGCGGTTAATGATGATTTGGCTGCGGTCTTCAAATTCCAATGTCATTACGTTGCCAGTGACTTCGTAATCAATGTCTGCGCCTGAATCATCGATGGATTCTTCGATGATTTGCATCTGTGCATCCACCAGTTGATGAAATTCAGTATCGTTCATCCGTCTATCCTATTGCTTTTCCTGAGTGTGGTGCGATTATAGGGGGCATTGATTCAATAATCACGATATGCGAAATGAAAAAATTAGTTACTGTGTTGTTTGTGATGGTTGCCGCGACGTTAGCGGGATGTGGCCAGTCTGGCTCACTATACATTCCAGATGACACTCAACAGAGTGAGCAATCACAATAAATAACCGCGCCTTAGGGTGAAATTAGGGTTCAGCAGTCGAATAAAATAAGGGAAGCGAATTTTGGATTACTTCAACTATCAGGATGATGGCCAGCTTTGGGCCGAAGACGTCCCACTTCAAGCTCTTGCAGAGCAATATGGCACTCCTCTTTACGTATATTCTCGAGCCACGCTAGAGCGCCACTGGAAGGCGTTTGATAGTGCTGTGGGTCAACATCCTCATCTAGTTTGCTACGCGGTGAAAGCGAACTCAAACCTAGGCGTATTGAACGCACTGGCGCGTTTGGGTTCGGGCTTTGATATCGTATCAGGTGGTGAACTTGAGCGTGTGATTGCCGCAGGCGGTGATCCGAAGAAAGTCGTTTTCTCTGGTGTTGGGAAAACACCTGCAGAAATGAAGCGTGCTCTTGAGCTGGGTATCAAATGTTTCAACGTTGAATCTGAGCCCGAGCTAGAACGTTTGAATAAGGTTGCGGGTGAGCTTGGTGTGATTGCGCCAATTTCTCTGCGTATCAATCCAGATGTCGACGCGAAAACACACCCTTACATTTCGACTGGTCTTCGCGACAATAAATTCGGCATTGCGTTTGATCGTGCGCCAGATGTTTATAAATTCGCGCAAAGCCTGCCGAACTTGAATGTGCAAGGCATCGACTGCCACATTGGTTCTCAGCTCACCAATATCGACCCATTTATCGACGCGACAGACCGTTTATTAGCCCTGATTGATGATTTAAAAGCGCAAGGCATTAACATTCGTCACCTTGATGTCGGCGGTGGTTTGGGTGTGGTCTATCGTGATGAGTTACCACCACAGCCTTCAGATTACGCCAAAGCGTTACTTGGTCGTCTTGAAAATCACCAAGACTTGGAGCTGATTTTTGAGCCGGGCCGAGCAATTGCTGCGAATGCAGGTATCTTGCTAACGCGTGTTGAGTTTTTAAAACATACTGAGCACAAGAACTTTGCCATCATCGATGCGGCAATGAACGACTTGATGCGTCCTGCACTATACCAAGCATGGCAAGATATCGTGCCAGTTTCGCCGCGCACGGGTGAAGCTCAGACTTACGATTTGGTTGGCCCTATTTGTGAAACCGGCGACTTCTTGGGTAAAGATCGCGCACTCGTTTTGCAAGAAGGTGATCTACTCGCGGTTCGTTCAGCAGGTGCCTATGGTTTTGTTATGTCTTCGAACTACAATACTCGTACCCGAGCGGCAGAAGTAATGGTGGATGGTAAACAAAGCCACTTAGTTCGCCAGCGTGAGGAGCTGACCAGTTTGTGGCAGCTGGAACAGATTCTACCGGAGTAACACACAACAAATGCATTTCCACTTTTCCAAAATGCACGGTTTGGGCAACGACTTCATGGTCGTCGACTGTATTACCCAGAACGTGTTTTTCTCGCAAGACCTGATCCGCCGTTTGGCGGATCGTCATACCGGCGTTGGTTTTGACCAATTGCTCGTGGTAGAAGCCCCTTACGACCCTGAAACTGATTTCCATTATCGGATTTTCAATGCCGATGGTAGTGAAGTCGAGCAGTGCGGGAATGGCGCGCGCTGCTTCGCGCGCTTTGTTCGCTTGAAAGGGTTGACCAATAAATACAGTATCAGCGTGAGCACCAAAAAAGGAAAGATGATTCTCAACATCGAAGATGATGGAGAAGTGACGGTCAACATGGGTGTGCCAGAGTTTGAGCCGAACAAAATTCCTTTTAAAGCCAAGCAAAAAGAGAAGACCTACATCATGCGCGCTGGTGAAAAAACGCTGTTCTGTGGCGCGGTAAGCATGGGTAACCCGCATGTGGTGACGGTGGTCGATGACGTGGATACTGCTGATGTCGATACATTAGGGCCGCTGCTTGAGTCACACGAGCGTTTTCCAGAGCGCGTCAACGCTGGCTTTATGCAGGTGGTGAGTCGTGACCATATTCGTCTTCGAGTTTACGAGCGAGGCGCAGGTGAAACACAAGCTTGTGGTAGCGGCGCATGCGCGGCGGTAGCGGTAGGGATTCTTCAGGGTCTGTTGGATGAAAACGTTAAGGTTTCTCTACCAGGTGGTGAACTGCGAATTGCGTGGCAAGGTCCGGGTAAGCCGTTGTTTATGACCGGACCTACAACGCATGTATTTGATGGTCAATTGTCTTGCTAGTAGAAGAAAAAGGAAACGGTTTGTCTCAAGTAGAAGCAGATGCCTTAACGGCTGAAGTGGTGGCCGAGTACCTCAAAGATCATCCCGATTTTTTTGTGCAGCGTCCAGAGCTTGTGGATCGTCTATCTTTCCCACACTCAGACTTGGGTGCGGTGTCTTTGGTGCACATACAAATGAATCGCCAACGTCAGCGCATTGAAGAGTTAGAGGAAGAGATCACCACACTGATGTCGCTTGCGGCGAACAACGATCGCACCTTTTACGAATTTATGGATTTGCAGGGGCAGATTCTAAAGTGTGGTGACTTTAAACAAGTCATTCATTCTATTGAAGAGAAAGCTAAAGCACTTGGCTTACGCTCGTTTGTTCGATTGTTTAGTCAATGCGACGCATCGATTCAATTGAGTAAGGAAAGTTATCAACGTTTTGCGACCACTCACTTAAATGGCAAAGGTGCGTACTTAGGGCGTCTGAGAAAAGTGGATCGTGAAGCTTTGTTTGGCAATATGGATGTGCCGGAAATGGGGTCCTATGTGGTACTACCGCTCGTGAAACAGCAAACACTGGGCGTGCTTGCGTTCTCTAGTGAGGATGGCGGTCATTTTCAACCAGATATGGATACCTTGTTTTTGCGTCACCTATCATTAGTAGTGGCACATCTCGCTCAAACATTGGTATGGCAAAGTTACGATGACGACAACTCCCAACACTCCTCTGCCAAATAGTCTGCAAAAGCCTCTTGAGCGCTTCTATGAATTCTTACGAAGCGAAAAGGGGCTCAGCCTACATACTCAACGCAATTACAAACAGCAGCTAGAAACCATGGCGCAGCACTTGGCTGAAATGGGACTTAAAGATTGGTCTCAAGTGGATGCAGGCTGGGTGCGCCAATTAGCAGGTAAGGGCATGCGGGAAGGCATGAAAGCCAGCAGTTTGGCGACGCGCCTCTCATCGCTGCGTAGCTTTTTCGATTTCCTTATTCTGCGTGGCGAGATGTCAGCTAACCCTGCCAAAGGGGTTTCAGCGCCACGTAAAAAGCGCCCGTTGCCGAAAAACCTCGATGTTGATGAAGTGAGCCAACTGCTTGAGGTCAACGAAGACGACCCGTTGGCTGTGCGTGATCGTGCCATGATGGAGCTGATGTACGGTGCTGGCTTGCGTTTGGCTGAGTTGGTGAGTGTGGATGTACGTGATGTACAACTGCGCAGTGGCGAGCTTCGTGTTATCGGTAAAGGCGACAAAGAACGTAAAGTTCCATTCTCTGGCATGGCAACTGAATGGGTTGCCAAGTGGTTGAAAGTCAGGGGCGATCTTGCTGCACCAGGTGAACCCGCCTTGTTTGTGTCTAAACTCGGAACGCGTATTTCGCACCGTAGCGTGCAAAAACGTATGGCAGAATGGGGACAGAAACAGTCTGTGGCGAGCCATATTAGTCCGCATAAATTGCGTCACTCGTTTGCGACACATATGCTCGAATCCAGCAATAACTTACGTGCGGTGCAAGAGCTTTTAGGGCACGAGAACATTTCGACGACCCAAATCTACACGCACTTGGATTTCCAACATTTAGCGCAAGCCTACGACCAAGCCCACCCACGCGCACGTAAAAAGAACGGGGAGTGAGCCGAAGTATGAAATTTTATCGCCGTATCGAACCTATTAAGGCCATGACCTTCGATCTTGATGACACGCTGTACGACAATTACCCGGTGATTATCCGTATGGAGCGTGAGTTGCTGGCTTGGTTGCAACAAACACATCCAGCCGTGGCGCACATGGATAAGGCTGATTGGATGCAGGTAAAAAAACATGTGCTCCAGCAGAGACCGGATCTCAGAAGCGATGTGACGCTTTGGCGTTTAGTGCAGCTAAAGCATGGTTTTCTTTCAGTTGGCTATGATGAAGCGCAAGCTCAAGCCGCAGCTGAAGAGGGTGTGCAGCTCGCTTTGGATTGGCGCAGTCAGTTTGAAGTGCCCCAATCAAGCTTAGATGTTTTAACACAACTGGGAGAGCGAGTTCCGCTCGTGGCGATCACAAACGGAAACGTCGATTTAGATAAAATTGGCTTAACGCCGTATTTTCAATGTGTACTCAAAGCAGGGCCTGATGGGTTGGCGAAACCCGCCACCGATATGTTTGCTAAGGCGAAACGGTTCTTGGATATTCCAGCAGAGAATATTCTGCATGTCGGGGATCACCTAACCACGGATGTGCATGGTGCAAAGTCGGCTGGTTTTGCGGCTTGTTGGTTCAATGATATGAATAAAAATGTCATTAACCATTCAAAAACACGTACTTTACCTGATATTGAAATCAATAGTTTGCAGCCGTTACTCACACTTTTTTAATTGCTTTCGCATTAATCCATTCTAATCTCATTTTGTGTCTAGAAAAGCAGCGTAAAGCCACGTAAATTATTCACTATTAAGTAAAAAGAGTAACGCCACACGTCGTGGTGAAGATAGTGTTACGGCAGTGGTAGGTGCATGCGAGCTTTTTCAAAACTGGTTTATGATGTCAGTCAGTTAAATGACTTTTTAGTCACTTCTCAGTTCTCTTCAAGTAAACAATATTTGGTGCAAATATTGTCGACTCAATCACGCGACTTTGCGACCACACTTGCGGACGCTGTTTTATTGTTGCTGCCGAATGCTCATGTCATGGGGCATAGTACGCGTAATGTCATTCTGGAGGGGGAGATATTTACCTCTGGCTGCCTGATCAGTGTGACTGAGTTCGAACAAACCACGCTTACTTCTGCCGTCCAAACCTACTCTTACTCCCCCGATATTGATGGTGGAGAGCTCAAACGCTCGCTTCTGTTGCAGCACAATTCGCAAGTGATCCTCAGCTTTGCTGTGCAAATTGAACGACGTGACTATCCCTTGTTTCAAACCTTCGCCAGTGAAGAAGTCGTGATCTCTGGAGGGTTGGCGCAAAGTATTGATGATGGCTGTTGGGTGCTATATCAAAACCGAGTTTACGATAATGCCGTGGTCGCCGTAGCTTTGCACAGTGATACCTTGAAGCTATGGACGGATGCGTATTCGGAATGGAACCCGATTGGCATGCCACATAAAGTCACCCATGCAAAAGGAACGCGCTTGTATTGCTTAGGTGAACAGAAAGCGTTGGACGTATACAAGCGTTATTTGGCGGATGGCCATGATGTGACGCTGAGTCAACTGCTCAGCTTTCCTTTGTATCGAGAAAGTTTGGGGCGTAAGGAAGTTTGCACGGTAACGGAGCTACACGCTGATGGCAGTATGAGTTTCGACAGGCCTTGGTGTCTTGGTGACGAAGTACAATTTTGCTATAACCACCCCTCATTAACGCTCGAACAGGTGCGACATGGTGTGGTTGAGTTAGCCATGCACCAACCTGAAGTCGTGATGATTTTTAACTGCGCGTCACGGTTAGACTTTATTGACAGCAGCGACGAAGTCCAAGCCTTCAAAGATATCGCGACGACGTTTGGTAGTTATTGTATGGGGGAACTGCATGGCGGTATTGGACAGCCAGAAATTCTTCATCACAGTCTGACGTATTTAGCGATGCGAGAGGGAGACGAAGTACAAGCATTGAACTTGCCTAAGTCGCCCGTTAGCTCCTCTATTTCACCATTGTTTAGCTTGATTCGAAATGCGATTGGCGACCTCAACCATATGAACGCGCATATGGGGTATCAACTCGATCGCCAAACGCGCAAGTTACAAGAAAGCTATCGGCGAGATAGTCGCACTGGATTACAAAACCGAGTCGCGCTGCAAGAGCGGCTGAGTAGCATCGATTTGGATGAGCACTTGCTGACTCTAAAGCTACTTAACTTCAGCCATATCAATGAAAAATACGGTTATAGAGTAGGGGATCAGCTACTTAAAGACCTCTCAATGCATTTTACGAATCGACTGCGAAAGCGTTTTGGCATGCCAACGGCTTTGCAGCTTTATAGTATTGGGGTTGGTGAGTGGGCGTTCATATTTAAAGCTGACCAAAGCAGTGAAACCATCAAACAGCACTTTACTCGTTTTGCCGACGCGGTAGAGCAAACTAATTTTGAGCCAATTGGTCTGCGCGAAATAGATTATCTTTCTATCTCGCTGTGCGGTGGCTTAGTGAGTCGTCGAGATTTTCCATCAGCTTCTGCGGATGAGCTATTGCTCAAAGGCATTGAAGCGAGGCGCTCCGGTGTGCGCAGTAATACCCATATCTGCAATGCGAAAGACATCGAAGTCAGTGAGGATGTGCGTAAAGAGCAACTTGGATGGTTGAGTTGCGTCAGTAAAGCCATTCTCAAACAGAACATCATCACCTATAGCCAGCCGATAGTGCATGCGGATAGCCATAAATTGGCAAGCCAAGAATGTTTGGTTCGCATTTTGGAGGAGGATGGAACGGTGATTGCGCCAGGGCGCTTCCTGCCTATTATTTCCGATACGCATCTTTATACTCGATTGAGTCGGCACATGATCCATTCTACGTTACATTACATGCGAGATAAGCAAGGTGACTTTTCTATTAACTTGTCGCCGCAAGATTTGCTTAGTGATAAAACTTTAATGCTTTTAGAGCATGAAATTTGTCAGCTCAATGACCCTAGGCGAATTGGTTTGGAAGTGTTGGAATCTGAGCAAATCAAAGACTACGGTCGAATGATCGAAGTATGCAGTCATTTCAGAAGCTTAGGAGCGCGTATCATTGTTGATGATTTTGGCTCAGGCTATTCCAATATTGATGAAATCCTAAAGCTGGAGCCGGAAGTCATAAAGCTCGATGGCAGCTTGATCCGTGATATCGATAAAGACTTAAAGCAGCGCAAAATAGCTTCTCAGTTGGTGCGTTTATGTCAGGTGTTTAACGCGGAGACGGTGGCGGAGTTTGTCCACAATCGAGAGGTGTGCAAAATCGCGCAGGATATGGGCGTCGACTATCTGCAAGGCTATTATCTGGGTGAGCCGACCCGATTATTTTAATGCTGTTTCACGTGAAACCATTCTAAATAAAAACGCAGCCTTGGCTGCGTTTTTATTTTGAGTAATTCGGTTTTAGTTGCGTGAGCTCGGTGATTGCTTGAGAGCGTGTCCACTTTTTTCGGCTTGAAATAGTGCAAGGTAGTGAGCAAAGAATGTGAGCATTTTTTGCTGGTTATTTTGCTCGCCTAGTTGTCCGAGTAAATGTGCGGCGACTTCAAACGTGCACAAGTTACCTTGTTGTTGGTTGCGTCGCAGCTGATATTGCGAGTCTGCCGATGCAGACAGCTCCATAGTAGGGATACTTTCTAACCAACGGCTCTTGTTGATCATCTTGCGCGCCTCTTGCCAGGTGGCATCCAAAATAATAAACAGCGGATTTTTGGTTTGTTGTTGGCTTTGGAGCGCCACATGTTCGAGTGTGACGCTTTCTTCACTTGGGAATAGAAGCACTGGATACAGCGACGGATCAGCTAATCGAGCGAGCAATTCTGCTGGTGGTTGTTTTCGGTCCCAGATTACTCGCTCAATATTGAGTTGGCACTGCTCTAGTAGCTGGCCGGTATTAGTATCACGCGTCAGTTCATTCGGATGCATCAACAGCAAGATGTTGTGCTCGCTGGTAAGTTTCGGCACCAATGAGCACATACAGTTGAATTTAAAACCACAATTTGGACACGGTTGCGACATTACAGACGAACTCCTTCGCGCACAGGGCTAACCCCATCCGAGAACAGACGCACGCCACTGATTTGGTTTGGCGTTGCCGTTGGTGCCATGCTTGGGTTGAGTGGGTAGCTAACCCCACTGTATTGCATCACGTGTTGCGCTGCCTTAGCTCCGCCACCGCTGACATTAAAAATTAGATCTCGCCAGCCATGAGAGGTTTGTTGGCCGAGCATAATCGGGCTTTGTACCAGTGTGATGCGGCTATTGAAGCGCCACTCTTTTTCGTGATGTTCAAAGATCAGCAATGTACAGCCACCGGAACCACACCAATCCAGCTGTACTAATAGCTCTTCGTTACCATCGCCGTTGAGGTCATAAGTTAGCCAACGGTACTGGTTGTTGTTGGGGTTGGTTTGGTGAATGAAGAAGTAGTTGCGCACGGCGGCATCTACTTTGGAGTCAAACTCCGCACTAGAAGGTACGTCTGCACTGCTGATGGGCTTGTTGGCGCGTTTCTCGGCTGGTTGCATCATGCCCTCATCACGAACGGTGGCAGGGTAAAGCACTAAACCACCATCGGCGATTGGGTATACCAAGTTACCGACTTTTTCTTTGGTCGCTTTGAGCTGATTGCCTTCTCGCGTAAACAGTCGCTCTGACATCAGTCTTTGTTGTTGATGATGTGTCATGACGACTTGAACCTGAGACGGGCTTAATTGTTGCCAGTACCCACGCTCGATTAACGGTGCTTGCCCATTGGCGTAACTGTATTTTGTTGTGGCGCTGTGGTCTGGGTTTAAGGTCATTTGCACCTCAAAACCTTGTGATTGGGTTGAAGTCGCGACATAGGTATTGGCCCAGCCAAGCGTAGCGTCCACGTTTGCAGCTGTACCACAACCTTGATAAGTGTCGCCATCATGTTTTAGCGTCGCTTTCCAGCCATACAAAGAATCACTCATCGTATCTAAGCAGAGGTTTTCTGTTAGGCGAAGTTCACCATCTTGTAGTTGATATGTGCGCTGGCGAGGTTGAAGTTGACTGCTCTTAATCGCTAATTTTTTGGTTTGTTTGCCGATTTGCTGGAATGTCAGTCCATTAGCCTCAAAGCTTGCCGACCAAGAAGGCTCATTACCAAACACGCGAGTTGGTTTGTTTGGTTGCTGACAACGGTTTGGGTTTTCCGTTGTCAGGAAGTTCACTTGTTCCACGACAAAGTTAGCATCGAAATCGGCAGAAAACCCATCGATGCCCGGTGGGTTGAGATGGCCGATAACCTCGCCATACATGGTCTGGTAAGGCTCGTTATTTAACTGAATTGCTCGTTGCATTTGCTGTGGTGACAGTTGTAACCAATATTGCTTGTCGCTGCCACAAGGCATGATGTATTGACTCTCGTGACCGACGATCACTTTTCCACGTAGCATAAAGGTTTGAGGTTGAATGTTGTCAGGCTTATCTAAGGTGGCTGGTGGAGAAGATGGGTCGGCAGCGCCAGATTGTGGCGGCTGCGAACTACATGCTTGCAGAACCAGCAGAGTGGCAAGCGCCACTGGGTTTTTCAAAGCCTTCATGTTATATCTTCCTCATTATTATTACTCAATCGGCATCGGATGGCATTATGGCATATTGGTTATTTAAAACTGAACCAGATACCTTTTCTATTGACACGCTTCGAACCCAAAAGGTTTCATGTTGGGAGGGAGTTCGTAATTATCAGGCGCGCAATATGATGCGTGACCAAGTGAAGGTGGGCGATTTCGTCCTGATTTATCACTCTTCTTGCAAGAATGTTGGCGTTGCCGGTATTGCTAAAGTCGTGAGAGAAGCCTATCCCGATCATTTCCAGTTCGATCCTGAAAGCGATTATTTCGACCCAAAGTCAGACCCAGACAACCCGCGTTGGATTATGGTGGATGTCGAATTCGTGCGTAAAACGGCGCGAGTGATTCCGTTATCGGTGATGAAAGCGATGCCAGAACTTGAGAACATGCCATTGGTGAAACGTGGAAATCGCTTGTCGATCATGCCAGTGACAGAAGAAGAGTGGGAAGCGATCCTTGGCAAAGAGAAGTTGCCAAGTCAGCGATAAAAGAAAAGGGCTGCGAATGTGCAGCCCTTTGTTATTATTTGGAGTATTGCAGCTTACAGCAAGTGATCTTGTAGGTAGTGTGCAACCGCATCTTCTGCATTGCTGCCAATCACTTCGTTATTTGGCAATGCTTTCATCACTTTCTCGTGTGATGTACCCATGACCAATCCTTTACCTGCCATCGACAGCATTTCTACGTCATTCATGCCATCACCAAATGCCACGCAATTTTCTAACGTGAGGCCGAGCTTTTTCGCTACCGCTTCAAGAGCATGGCCTTTAGACACACCTGCACTCATTACTTCCAAGCACCATGGTGTTGAAAACGCAATATTCAGCTTATCGCCAAATTGTTCACGTAGTTTGTTTTCAAACACCACCAAGCGTTCGTGATCTTGTGCCGGATGGGTGAAGAAGATTTTCGCAATACCGTCAGTTGGCGCTTGGTCTTCATCGAATAAGACGTATGTGAATTCGTCATGGAAATCACGCAACGTTTCGTCGTCTTTGTTCATCAACCAACTGTCATTTTGATACATGTGGATAAGTATTTCTTGATCGTGCTTGATCGTGTCGATCACGCCTTGAACCAGTTCTGCAGGGACATTCTCGCTGTACATCAACTGATCTTCCTGGTCATGCACACGGGCACCGTTCGAGGTGATCATGTAAGCCGGAATACCGACCTGACGACGGATGCTCGCAACGTCTACGTGGTGACGGCCTGTTGCAAAGACAAAGGTGTAACCCTTTTCATGCAGCGCTTTTAGCGTCTCTTTTGAGTAAGCACTGAGCTGATGGTTTGGTGCGAGTAACGTGCCATCCAGATCAGAGGCAACGATTTTAGTGATCTCTTTGCAAGGTAGCGATGTGCTCATGAAGTCCTCGTAAACGGTTTGGATAGTGTGGAACAGGTGATTGCAAACGGAGTACAGCAGACTGACTAGATCATGCTGCTCCGAATGCGGGGGAACTTTGGTCGGTTGCATCTGCATGGTTCAACGCAGCCAGACCCAAGCAGTGTACGTCAAAATGAGGATGAAAAAGAGGGTAAATCAATGTGCAGACATTTCCTCTTTAATCATGGCCGTGAAATGGTCGCCTAGAGTTCTTATTATGTTTTTTCGTTTGGCGATGATTTCGGGTCATTCATAAAGCGGAAGATCGCATCGAGTGCTTGATTACGATACTGGTCGGTCTCGAATAAGATCTCATGCTGTGCGCCTTCGATAGAAAGTAGCTCCGCATGTGGGTTGGTTTTACGCAATTTATCGATAAAACGTTTTTGTGCCAGATTGCTGACAATACGATCGTTCCCAGCTTGAATCAGGAGCACCGGTACTTTGACTTGGCGAGTCAATAAAAAGCATTGTTTTGCTGCCATTAGCCCTTGCCATACCCATCGTGTGCTCGGTCCACCGACTTGCAGTTCCGGTTTTTCCGTATAGAGATTTCGGAACCATTGGTAGCGGCCGTAACTTTGGCTGAGTGGGTTATCTTCAAAGGGTTTAGGGAAGTAGGCTTGATGTCCTGGTGCATAGCGTGGCAAAGTCGATACCGCTGACATAATTTGTGTCACTGGAATCGCTATTGGCGATAAGTACCATGGCAGATTAATACCAAACATAGGCGCACTAAGAATCAAGCCGGTAAAGGGATGTTCTGGGTGAGTTTGCAGATAACGTGTAGCGATTGCGCCGCCCATGGAGTGGGCAATGATGAAACATTGCTGATAGTCGCTAAGGTCGTGTTTGTTTACGACCACGTCCATATCGTCAATATAATCAGTAAAGTCATAGACGTGACCCATATCTGAGTCAGACAATAGACGATCTGATAAACCTTGTCCGCGGTGGTCAAAGGAATAGACGTCGAAGCCTTGGCGATAGAGATCGTAAAACAGTTCTTGGTATTTCCAGGAAGATTCAATGCGCCCATTAACGATGAGCACGGCTTTTTTATGTTCTGGATTGGTCAGTTTGCACCAGTAGATGTTCTTTTTCTCAGTTCCTTTAACAAAGCCTTCTTGGCGAGTTTGCCAAAGTGCCGCGATCGGACCACCAATTGCTTGCTCAAATAATGACTCTTGAGTATAAGTCAAAGGTGAATGGTTAGTAGCCATTAGTCGATTACCTGAAGATACGTTGTTTACGCGATGTATCATCGAAGAATTAGTGAGGAAATGCAATGGATACCCACGTCTGGTTAGCTTATGTAGTAACTGCAATCGTTTTTAGTTTGGCTCCGGGGTCTGGCACGGTGAACTCAATCAGCAATGGTTTGAGTTACGGTACTCGCAAATCTTTGGGGGCTGTGATCGGTCTCCAAATTGGTTTGGCTATTCACATTGCGTTAGTTGGGGCAGGAATTGGTGCGCTAGTCGCACAATCGGCAACGGCATTTTCTGTCATTAAATGGGTTGGCGCGGCTTATTTGGTTTGGTTGGGTATCCAGAAATGGCGAGACACTTCCAGCTTGGTGGCGGCTGAGAGCCACAAAGACATGTCTGGCATGGCACTCTTGTACAAAGCTATTTTGATTAACCTGACGAACCCTAAATCGATTGTTTTTCTGGTGGCGTTGTTTCCACAGTTTATTGACCCGGCACAAGACCAACTGACGCAACTGTTGGTGCTTGGTGTTACGACTGTTGTGATCGACGCGTGCGTGATGTTGGGTTACACCACCTTGGCGGCGCAAATGGGACGTTTTATTCGCTCCGATAAAATCATGGGGAAAATAAACAAAGTCTTCGGTTCAATGTTTATGGGTTGTGGTGCATTATTAGCAGCTGCAAAGTCATAAGCCATTTATAGGTCCTTCTTTAGCATGAATACAACGTATGTTGCTCGCCAGCCGATCTTTAACCGCAAAAGACAGACGCTGGGTTATGAATTGTTGTTTCGAGATGGGGAGAGTAACGCATACCCTTCGCATATTGAGTCAAACCGAGCAACATACCGATTAATTGTCGAGAATTTCCTATCACTGGGCACTAACCCAGTGATTGCTTCTTCGCGATGCTTTATCAATTTTCCTCATCAAAGCTTGGTGCGCCGCTTACCGCGCAGCTTGCCAAAAAACAAAATCGTCGTCGAAGTCCTGGAAACTTGCCAGCCGACCGATGATCTTCTCGATGCGATTCGCGAGTTGTATCGAGAAGGTTATTTGATCGCGCTGGATGATTTCACCTTAACGCCGGAGTGGCGTCGCTTCTTACCTTACGTGCACATCGTTAAACTCGATATCATGGCAATGGGGCTGGAAAAAGCGTGTGCGTTGGTCAAAGCTCACCTTGCTAAACGCGTCAAGTATCACTTTTTGGCGGAACGTGTTGAAACCGCAGAAGAGTTTGAGCAAGCCAAAGCGGCTGGCTTTAAGTTTTTCCAAGGCTACTTTTTTAGTAAGCCATTAGTTTCGCAAACAAAATACGTGAGCCCTGAGCAAGTGTTAGCGCTACAGCTTTTTCGTGAAGTCTGCTCACCAGAGCCAGACTTTACTCGTATTGAAACCATCATTACGCAAGATGTCGCGTTGTCGTACAAATTATTGCGCTTTGTAAATACGCAAGCGCCGAACCTGGCTGTCGAAATCAGCTCGTTTCGTCAGGCCTTGATCTACCTTGGTCAGGATAATCTTAAGCAGTTTGTCTCCTTGGTCGTGGCGTCGTATATCTCTAGTAACAAGCCTCGAGAACTTTACCACCTTTCATTACAACGAGCGCAGTTCTGCCAATTAATGTCGCGTTATCAGCCATTTTCCCACCTCAACGAACAGGGGTTTATGGTCGGCTTATTATCGATTTTAGATGCGATGCTTGATTTGTCGGTGGAATCTTTAGTCAAGCAATTGCCACTTAGCGAATCTGTACAACAAGCCTTATTACATCGCAAGGGGGTTTATGGTGCGCTGATTTCTCTCGAAGAGTGTTACGAGCGTGCCGACTGGTCAGGCGTTGAAAAAATCACGATGCAGTTGGGATTGTCTTTGGAAGAGGTCAAGCTCTCGTTAGGCGAAGCGGTTCGCTGGAGTCAAAACGTCGCAACCGCGTAAATTTCTGCCGTATCTTTATTCTCTCTAACCGTTCTTCTCTCAATCTTTATTAGCTCTTTCGATGTGAAACTTTTATGACGATTCTGGGATCACTCTTGACGACATCTCAGAGTTAAATAAATATATACGCATATCCATATATAGGTATGTTTATTATGCTTCCACATCAGTTTTTCAAGCTGTTATCCGATGAAACGCGCGTACGTTGTTTAATGCTGGTGGCCCGTGAAGGCGAAACTTGCGTGGGTGATTTGGCGTTTGCGTTGCAAGAGAGTCAGCCGAAAGTTTCTCGTCATCTTGCTCAGTTACGCTCCAGTGGCATCTTGGTGGATAAACGCCGAGGGCAATGGGTGTACTACGAGTTATCGCAGCAATTACCAGGTTGGATGCGTAAGCTGATTGAAGACTTAGTGGCATCAAACTGTTTGAAGCAAGAGTACCAAGACGACATCACACGCTTGCACGATAAAAGTCGTGAGGCTTGCTGTTAATAGCAAACAGAGATTCAAGGTAGAAGATTAAAGGGTAAAACTATGACAATTAAAGTAGGCATTAATGGCTTTGGCCGAATTGGTCGTTTAGCACTGCGAGCGGCATTCGATTGGCCAGAGTTAGAGTTTGTGCAAATCAACGATGTCGCAGGTGATGCAGCGACGCTTGGCCACTTATTAGAGTTCGATTCAGTGCAAGGTCGTTGGCACCATGAAGTGCAGGTTGAGGGCAATGAGCTCGTCATCAATGGCAAGCGCATCGCCACGACTCAGCAACGTGATATCGACGCTGTGAACTGGTCTGGCTGCGATGTTGTGATTGAAGCGACAGGTGTACACCGCAAAACCTCGTACCTAGACCAATACCTCGATCAAGGTGTGAAGCGCGTGGTGGTGAGTGCGCCAGTGAAAGAAGAAGGCATTGCGAACATTGTTGTTGGCGTGAACGATCATATTTTCGACCCTGAAAAACATCGTATCGTGACAGCCGCTTCGTGCACAACAAACTGTATAGCGCCTGTGGTGAAAGTCATTCATGAGAAGTTGGGCATTGAGCAATCCTCTTTCACGACAATTCACGATTTGACCAATACGCAAACCATTTTGGATGCGCCACATAAAGATCTGCGCCGTGCTCGTGCGTGCGGCATGAGTCTTATCCCGACCACTACCGGTAGTGCGACTGCGATTGTGGAAATTTTCCCAGATTTAAAAGGCAAGATTAACGGCCACGCGGTACGTGTACCGTTGGCGAATGCGTCATTGACCGACATCATCTTCGATGTAAAACGCGATACCACAGCAGAAGAAGTGAATGCTTTGCTGAAAGAAGCGTCGGAAGGGGAGCTAAAAGGCATTCTTGGCTTTGAGGAACGTCCGTTAGTGTCGATCGATTACAAAGGCGACCAACGCTCAACCATCGTTGATGCACAATCCACCATGGTGGTTGGCTCACGAATGGTGAAGATTTACGCCTGGTACGACAATGAAATGGGATACGCAACGCGCACCGCAGAATTGGTTCGAAACGTTGGTCTGGCATAACAGGAGTTCACAATGTCTCATCCTACATGGCAATTAGATTTGGACTCCGGTGCATTAGTTCTGACACCGTGCCCGGGTACCAAAGGCGTCGAGTTGAAAGCGTCGTTGGAACAGTTGAAGGAGCAGGGGGTTCAAGCGGTCGTTACCGCATTGGACGATAGCGAGTTAGCAGCGAAAGACGTTGCGGCTTTGGGTGACACCACTCAGCAGCTGGGCATGAAATGGTTCCAGATCGAGATTGAAGATGACTGCGCACCAAGTGAAGAATTTGCGGCGAAGTGGCACCAAGCCAGTCCGGAACTGCATGCGATTCTTGCTCAAGGTGGCAAAGTCGCGATGCACTGCATGGGCGGCTCGGGTCGCACAGGTTTGTTTGCGGCTCACTTGTTGCTAGAGAAGAAATGGCAGTTAGAAGATATCGTGCGAGAAGTGCAGGCTCTTCGCCCTGGTGCGTTTACAAAACCGGTGCAGCTTGAGTACATCGAACGCGTGGCGAAAGACGCTTGATCAGCTTAAATAGCTTTTGGAACATCATGATCCAAAAGCTATGTTCCAGTTTATATAATGGAAAATAGGTCAGCAGTAAAACTAAAAATTTCAATTTAAGTTTTTGTTTTTATTGGTTATCTTTGTCCATTTGTAAATTTTGGTGTGTTTGTGAATTCGAACTAAGGTTGTATCGCCTTATGGTTGGTGTACAGGTTAATAAGCATTTGGCACATGATGATCTAAATGCTTCTATCGCTGTACATAAGAGGTCAATATGATTTCTCAATTGAGCAAAAGTATTCGTCAGTACATGTTAGTGACGTTTAACTATTGGAACTTTACCGTGACCGACGGAGCGCTGCGTATGCTGGTGGTGCTCTATTTTCACGACTTGGGTTATTCCACGTTAGCTATTGCCTCACTGTTCCTTTTCTATGAATTTTTTGGTGTGGTGACCAATTTGATTGGTGGTTGGTTGGGCGCAAGGTTAGGCTTGAACAAAACCATGAACATTGGTTTAGCGATGCAAGTGTTTGCGTTGTTGATGCTGGCAGTACCCAACGCATGGCTGACGATTCCTTGGGTGATGGCGGCACAAGCTTTGTCGGGGATTGCCAAAGACCTCAACAAGATGAGTGCCAAGAGTGCGATTAAAACGCTAGTGCCAGACGAGCAGCAAGGCGCGCTTTACAAATGGGTGGCCATTTTGACGGGCTCGAAGAACGCGCTCAAAGGAGCGGGTTTCTTTGTCGGTGGCTTGTTGTTGTCTTGGGTGGGTTTCCAAAACTCGATGTTTATTATGGCGAGTGTGCTGGCATTGGTGTTTGTTTGCAGCATGATCTGGCTAGAAGCTGACATGGGTAAAGCAAAGAGCAAACCTAAGTTTCGCCAAATTTTCTCCAAATCTGAATCTATAAATATTTTATCTGCGGCACGTATGTTCTTGTTTGGGGCGCGTGATGTGTGGTTTGTGGTCGCTCTGCCTATTTATCTCGGCAGTGTGTTTGGCTGGGATCACTTGTGGGTCGGTGGCTTTTTAGCCGCATGGGTCATTGCTTATGGGTTTGTGCAAGGCTTTGCGCCGCGTATTACTGGCAAAGCGCAAGGTCGCGTGCCTGATGGTAGTGCAGCATTAGTATGGGCAGGAATTCTTGCGTTAATTACGGGCGGTATTGCTTATGGTGTGCAAATCGGCTGGCAGCCTGAGTTGGTAATTGTTGTGGGGTTAATGATTTTTGGTGCTGTGTTTGCCATTAACTCTTCACTTCACTCGTATCTGATTGTGAGCTATGCCAAAGGCGATGGTGTGTCTCTGGATGTTGGCTTCTATTACATGGCCAATGCGATGGGACGTTTGATTGGCACGGTATTATCGGGTTGGATCTACCAAGAGGCTGGTCTTGCGGCGTGCTTATGGGTCTCCTTTGCTTTCTTGGCGCTGACGACGTTGATTTCGATTAAGTTGCCAAAAGCTAACGTTGCCACAGCGTAAATTTTGCCCGGTGTTTTTATCTGTAGATCGTACAAAATGGCTCCAACTTGGAGCCATTTTTGTTTCTTATGC
Organism: Vibrio sp. 2-1-2a; assembly: GCF_032648565.1. Classification (NCBI taxonomy): domain Bacteria; kingdom Pseudomonadati; phylum Pseudomonadota; class Gammaproteobacteria; order Vibrionales; family Vibrionaceae; genus Vibrio; species Vibrio sp. 2-1-2a. The sequence continues at coordinate 49,682 of NZ_WBOH01000014.1, read as the reverse complement.
GCCGTTTGATGTAATCAAACTGTGTGGGTTTGGCATCGAGGGTGAATGCTGATGTTTGGTTCTCGTTAATTGATTAGAGTGGCGATGAAATCCCCGTTGTAGGTCATTGTTGCGTTAAAAATAAGCAAAAACAGATTGTTAACCATTTCACTGGCTGAGATTTACCCTATGCTATAAACGATAAGCGACTCAAAGTAGGGAAAGGTATGAGAGAAAGGGTTCTGTTTTTTGATTTATTGCGCTGCTTTGCTGCGGTGGCAGTGATCGCCATTCACGTCTTGGCCCCTTATCGAAATGAGTTAGGAGTGATTCCGTTTGACCAGTGGTTGACGGCCGTAGGCGTTAATAGCGTTACCCGCTGGGCGGTGCCAGTTTTCATTCTGATCACCGGAGCGTTGATGCTCAGTGACACTCGACCATTTGACGGTAAGTATTATATCAAAAGGCGTTTAGGCAAAGTCTTAGTCCCATTTCTTATTTGGTCGATGTTTTATGCATACCTCTCTGGCTGGACGGCTCAAGGGTTTGACTTTGAAACCGTAAAAGAGGTGTTAAGCAATAGCCCATTTCACGCAACGTATTACCACCTCGGTTTTTTCTATTACTTTATACCGCTGTATTTTGTGATTCCGTTGTTCCAATGGATGGTACGCAACGTTGATGACAATGTGTTGTATACCTATCTCGCATTTTGGATTTTCACCAGCACGCTGTTTTTGTTCAAGATTGATGGTCCGTGGAGTAACCAAATGTGGCTCTACATGGGTTACCTTCCTCTGGGGTATGTTTTATTTCAAAAGGTGCCTTTGAACCGCTCTATGGTGACCTTATTTACAGGGTTTGGTCTCGTCGCGTTGGCTGTGACATTTACTATGGTCGTGACAAACAGTCTAGAGGCTGAGAAGTACACGGTTGGACGCTGGCTATCTTACAAAACACTGAATGTCATTCTAGCAGCTTCGATGATTTTCATGATCGGTCGTTACTTTGGGGAAGGCTTGTCACCAAAAGTACAAAAAGTGGTGAGTGTGATCAGTCAGCACAGCTTGGGGATTTACTTACTTCACCCAATTTTCTTATGGCCGATGAAAGCCTTTGGTTGGTACACCGGACATCCCGCATGGGTGATTCCAGTCTGGATCATTATCAGTGGAGCTGGAGCCTTGGCGATGAGCTATCTATTTTCTCGCTCTGCCAAGACTCGTTGGTTACTGCCTTAACGTTTGATGGCGAAGTGAAGGAATTTGTTACCACGATAGGTTAGCGTTCCTTTATCTCCAGGGTTGAGTGCATGGTAGTAGTGCACTCCAATTTGGAACTCTCGTTTAGGGCCAATAGAACCGCGTTGGACATAAATCCAATATTCTTGGTCGTCTTGGCCTGGTGGTGCATCTGGGATGTCGATAGCTTGCTTATCTAAAATAGTTACCTGTGCACTTTGTTCTGGAGCGTCTTCGCCCACATAGTGCTTGCTATAGAAACGAAAAAATACCCATGCGCCCAAAGCAATAAGGGCGAACAGGGCGACAATAAGTGAGATTGGCATGTTAACCTCCGATGTTTCATTGAGCTCTATTCTACAGAACTCACTGATGAAACGATGAGTTGAGATAACTTATTCATAATCTAATGAAAGGGACATGAATTTTATTCGGCGCACTTCACGGTTTACCTCAATGGGCGCGCGATGAAATCGTTGTTTCATCTGCAAGCTACGTCACTAAAGCTGAACTAAGCAGCTTTCACTTGTCTGGCTATATGCGCTCAAGGGCACAAATTGAAAGTAAAATTGCACTTAACGGCTCGAAAAAGCTCTAAATTTATAGAAGAATAAAAATAACGAACACGGGAAGGGTCTGGTAAGGAGGGTTACGATGTCAGATATTGAAAAAGTAGTCATGCGTACCCGAACGATCGAAAAACTTTTGCGTACTCAGTACCATGCAGAAGGGAAAGGGTTACACCAACTTATTAATAGTTGTGAAGAACGTTTACCACATGACGTGATAGCGAAGCTTCGTTTTATCGCTACTGTGCGTAATAAAGTGGTTCACGAAGACGATTATAAGCTGGATGATCGGAAAGGCTTTATGGCGGCATGTGACGCTTGTGAAAAAGAGCTAACGCCAAGAAGCTCTCGTTTTATTTGGCGTGCAGCAATTTTGCTAATGACGTTGATTACGCTCGCCGCTCTTGGTTTCTACTACATGCATTGGGATATCTTGTCCAAACACATACAGTAGAAAAGCACAGATAAATAAAAAAGGACGCATTTGCGTCCTTTTTTATTTTTAATCAGTAGGTTAGTACATCATTGGCAGTGTCATTAAACCCACAACCACTGCAATCATTACCAGCCCTTGTTTTTGAGAAGATGAAATCATAACACTACCCCTTAATCTTTGATGAACTCGATGAATTTAATATAGCACTGTTTTTGGGGTTTGATCAACATATGCTCGATAATCTTTTCAAAAAATACACTTAACTTGTCTTTTTTTACGTGTTTTTGACTAATGAAACTGTGTTTTTTGTGTTGTATTTAAAATGCTCGTATTGTGTGATTGTTGTTCGTATTTTATTTAAGTGTATGATTTTAAGGTGTCAATCTTGGTTTGTTGTTGGCTTTGAAATTGTTTTTTGTTTCGGTTGGTATGTTGATTGCCGATTTTGTCTGTGTTTCTCAAAAATTGAGAAAATAAAAAGATGTGCTATGGAGGTGCATCATTGAGTTGAGGTGTGGAAGGGGAATTTTCTTATCTAATGAGAAAATATGGGCTTAAAAAGTGTTTAGTGATTTGATGGTTTATGAAGTCGGTGTTTTCAATGGTTATTGAGAATGTGGCTTTATTTATCATTAGCTTACGTTCGTTATTTGATGTTTTTGTTATTGAGTTAAGTTTGATTTTTCATGTTGTTCTAATCTGTTCATCGGTGGTTTCTACTATTTTAGCTCGCTACCAAGACGATTTTCTTTTTTGTGTCTGTTATTTATTCTTGTTGCCTGTGATGTATGCAGTCTGATGGTTTAGTCATCAGTTTTTGACGTGATGGGTTACCAAGGCCATTGGGCTGGCTTTTAGTTAAATTGTTTTAATAAGCGCGGGTTACTGTGCCGTGTGATTTGATGAACTTGGCTCATGGGATAGGGCAGTGCCCCATATTTATGGCCGTCACTAAGGCTCATCGACTTAATTGTTGTGCAGACTGAGGGTTACAAAATGTTTCGAATCGCTAGCGAGATCCAACTTTCGCAGATTGTGTCTTTACATCAAAACTGGTCTACCTAGACTAGCGGCGAGTTTAAGTAAAAGGTGTATACGGCATGTGGAGTTGGCTGGCGATAGGGCTATCAGGTGTGTATTCCGTGTTGGGAGCAAAACAAGCTAACCCGACACAATCCCTCGTGTTTAAAATCTTTACTCTGCTACTTCTTCTTGTGTTGGTGTTAACTCAAGGCGCATCCGCAACATATACCTACTGGATTGCGGGTGGGCTTATTGTTTCTATGGTGGCAGATACGCTGCACTCGTTTAAAACTCGCAAGCTAATTTACTTTGCTGCGTATTTGCTTGCTCAGGTGTGCTATAGCAAGTCATTTTGGGTGCAGCTTAATGGTGAGATTGTCTGGTGGCTGTTGGCCCTACTGCTCGCAGCGAGTATCGTGGCGTTCTTTTTGTTGCTACCTCAACTCGACTCTCTGGTGTTTCCTGTTGTGATCATGGGGATGATGTTGGTTCAGCTTGCTTGGGCGGCGGGTGAAGTTTGGTTGCAGGCCCCGAGCTATGCCAATGCTATCGGTTTCAGCGGAACCCTAGTTTTGATCTATTCGGCGTTGGCGTATGCGATACACGGTTACCGAAAACCGATGAAACACGCCTATTTGTGGGTAAGTGGTAGCTACTTCTTTGCCCACGCCCTCATTGTTGCCTCTATCATTTACTAATTTAAGTCAAAGCAGCTCCCGAAGATTTCAGTAAACTGGACGTATTGTTCTTGATGACTGGAGTCAATAATGAGTGAAATCCATGCCCACGAGCTGCTAAACCTACTTCGAGAAACGCCAATGGATCGCGAAGCGCTGGCACAGCACTTTGGCAACACCGTTCGCTTTCACACCTGTAAACTGAATGATCTAGACTTAGATGCATTGCTAGCATTTTTGCTCAAGCGCGACAAAATCCGTGAGCTTGAAGGTAAGTTTGTGGTCAATATGGCGCGTGTCTGCAATCACTAAGCGGCGGCTATGATGCGAGGGTGAATATGCTGTTTTCGCCCTCAGCCATGTACTCACGTTGTCAGTTTGCTATACACTGGCCGCCATTTTTTAGGTGAGGCCAGAATATGGACATTCTTTCTGCAGCGACCATGCTGTTTCTAATCATGGACCCTCTCGGTAATTTGCCGATTGTGTTGTCTATTCTCAAGCACATCGATCCTAAGCGTCGCCGTAAGGTATTGATTCGTGAACTACTGTTTGCCTTACTAATCTTGATGTTGTTTCTGTTTGCAGGACAAAGCATCTTAAGTTTTTTGCATGTCCAGCCAGAAACGCTCAGCATTTCAGGTGGCATTATTCTCTTCATTATCGCGATTAAGATGATCTTTCCGAGTGCTGGCAGCATCACTGGACTGGCGGCAGGCGAGGAGCCCTTTATTGTTCCGATGGCCATTCCTATGATCGCGGGCCCTTCAGTGATTGCAGCATTGCTTTTGCTATCTTCACAGCATCCAGAAAAAATGTTGGAAATGTCCGCATCAGTTGTGATTGCGTGGGGCGCAACATTTTTTATTCTAATGTTTTATGGCTTCTTTAATCGTTTGTTGGGCGAGCGTGGCTTAAAAGCGGTAGAGCGTTTAATGGGCTTGTTGCTGGTGATGATCTCTACTCAAATGTTTTTGGATGGTGTTAAGAGCTATCTTGGGTGATGGAATAAACGTAATAAAAAAGCCGCTCTTGTGAGCGGCTTTTTAGTATTTGGGCGATTACATCATGTGTTTACGACGAATATCGAGCAGGGCAAAAATACCAAAGATCAGGATAGAATATTTTTCCCAACTGCTCATTTTAATTTTGTCGCCAAATGCGCCAATGAAGATGGCCATTTGCAAACCGTGCATGATGAACAAAAAAGCGGTCATGATGTACAGCGCAATCGCGGCATTGCCGGGAAACGGCATAAAGATATTGAGGATCAATACTAACCAAACAAAGGCGATAGCCGCTTTGGCCAGCATAATTAATGCTTTCATTTAAGTGTCCTTTTAAATCGAGGCGTTATGCGGAGGTACGTTCATACAGACGATAGCTCACTTGGCCTGCTGTTTTTTCTCGATGTAACTGCCAGTTTTCTGGTAAGTCGGCAATATTGAGTTCTTTTTCTGTTTCAATATAAATCATCGCATCTTCCGCGAGCCAGCCATTTTGTTCTAGCAGAGCCACGGTCTCATCCAATAGACCTTTGCGAAACGGTGGGTCAATAAACACCACATGGTGAGCAGTACCCGGCTGTTCTAAAAAGCTCAGTGCGTCGGTATTTACCACTTGGATGTTGTTCGCGTTAAGAGACGCCACGTTCTTTTGTAACTGTTGGAAAGCTTGTGGGTTCAGCTCGACCATGGTCACTTGCTCTGCTTGGCGCGAAGCCGACTCAAAGCCTAAGCCGCCGGAGCCGGCAAATAAGTCGAGACATTTTGCTTGCGGCACATCTTGAGCCAGCCAGTTAAATAGCGTTTCTTTGACGCGATCGGTCGTTGGGCGTAAGCCTTCAGCATCGTGTACAGGAAGTTTTCTGCCTCTCCATAAGCCACTAATAATGCGAACAAAGCCCGTTGTTGGCTTTTTTTGTGATGAGTTTTGCTGGCGACGTCTTACCATAGATTTTTTGACCGCTAATAAAGTGATACTATATCTAATCGCCCAAGCCGTGAGCTTGGAGCTTGGATACAGCCCAGAATATTCAAGATGACAGAGTGTAACACTAATAAGATTAGAATTACCTAATCGGAAAGTTTTCACAACTTTGTCATTAGCCTTTTTTAGACAGATAATAATCTTGTCAAAAAAGAGTCATTAATAGATAAAAGAACAATCTAGGATAGCCCCAGATGACGGAAAAAAAGAAGCGCGGATTACTTTCGTGGCTAGGTTTTGGTGACGAAGAACAAAGCCCAAAACCAAAAACTGAAGAAACAGTAAAAGAAGAAGCAGTGGAAGCGCCTTCTGAAGAGCAGCAAACCGACGCGGCTGCTGAGCAAGCGGAAGCAACGCCAGAACTTGAAGAAGAATCGAAAAAAGCGGAGGCTGCCCCAGCAGAAGCAGAAGCAGAAGCAGAAGCAGAAGCAGAGGAGCCAGAAGTCGTATCGGCCGCGCCTCGTGTTCAAGAACAAGAAAAGCCAACAGAAAGCTTTTTTGCTCGTCTTAAACGTAGCCTAAGCCGAACAAAAGCAAATATTGGTGCTGGCTTCTTCGGTCTATTCAGCGGTAAGAAAATCGATGAGGACTTATTTGAAGAGCTAGAAGAGCAACTGCTTATTGCTGATGTGGGCATGAATACCACAACAAAAATCATCAACAACCTGACAGAAAAAGCCACACGTGGCGATCTGAAAGACGGCGAAGCCCTTTATGGTTTGTTGAAAGAAGAAATGGCTGAGATTCTTTCTAAAGTCGAACAGCCACTAGAAATCGACAGCAACAAAACGCCTTACGTCATCTTAATGGTTGGTGTAAATGGCGTGGGTAAAACCACGACCATCGGTAAGCTTGCCAAGCAGTTCCAAACTCAAGGCAAAAAAGTGATGCTAGCGGCGGGCGATACCTTCCGTGCGGCGGCGGTTGAACAGCTACAAGTATGGGGTGAGCGTAATAATGTTCCTGTGATTGCTCAACATACTGGCGCAGACAGTGCTTCTGTTATCTATGATGCGATTGAAGCGGCAAAAGCACGTGGTGTGGATGTTGTGATTGCTGATACAGCGGGTCGTCTACAGAACAAAGCGAACCTAATGGAAGAGCTGCGTAAGATTGTACGTGTGATGAAGAAAATTGATGACTCTGCACCACACGAGATCATGCTAACGCTAGACGCAGGTACAGGGCAAAATGCCATCAGCCAAGCGAAACTTTTCAGTGATGTTGCCCCTCTAACCGGGATTACTTTGACTAAGCTGGATGGTACAGCGAAAGGCGGCGTAATTTTCGCTATTGCTGATCAGTTTGGTATTCCAATTCGTTACATTGGTGTGGGTGAAGGTATCGAAGACTTGCGTCCATTTGAAACTCAAGAGTTTATTGACGCACTGTTTAGTCGTGAAGAATAAAAAGAGTTAGAGGAAATCAACGGTGATCAAATTTCAGCAAGTAAGCAAAGCTTACCGAGGTGGTCGACAAGCACTGCAAAAAGTCGATTTTCACCTGAGGCGCGGTGAAATGGCGTTTTTAGGCGGGCATTCCGGGGCTGGTAAAAGTACCTTGCTGAAATTGATCTGCGCGATAGAGCGACCAACTGATGGGAAAATCCATTTTAATGGCCACGACATCACGCGTATTCCAAGCAAAGACATCCCTTTTTTGCGCCGCAATATTGGGATTGTTTTTCAAGATCATCGTCTATTGATGGATCGCAGCGTATACGACAATGTCGCTCTGCCGATGCGCATCGAATCGATTTCTGAAAACGAAATCAAACGCCGCGTTTCTGCGGCGTTAGATAAAACGGGCTTACTCGATAAAGCTCGTTGCCTACCTAGTCAACTTTCTGGTGGTGAGCAACAACGCGTCGGTATTGCTCGTGCCGTAGTCAATCGACCAACGTTGCTGGTGGCTGATGAGCCGACAGGTAACCTTGACCCAGAATTATCCAACCGTGTGTTGCGTCTATTCGAAGAATTTAATCGTGCGGGAGTGACCATCTTACTCGCCACGCACGATGTGGGGTTAGTAAATACTCGCCCACAGTATCGTCATTTTGAATTAAACCAAGGCTTCCTAAGTGAGGTAGAAGACTATGGCAGGTAACAAGCACTCCCAAAAGAAGGGGAAAGGCCGCAGTGCCAAGCGTGCAAATACCGATGGTTTTTTCTCTGTCCACGCAAAACAAGCAAAATCCTCTTTTAGCGCCTTATGGCAACGACCTTTAGGTAATATCCTGACCCTAGCCGTTATCTCAATGGCACTTGCTATGCCAGCTTGTTTGTATCTACTGGGCAAAAACGTCGCGGGTGCCGCGGAAGATGTGGCATCTCCCTCGCAAGTTAGTGCTTACTTAGTAGAAGGCATGCCGGATGCACGTGTGATGGTTCTCAAAGATCAAATTGAAACTTGGCCTTTGGTAAAAGAAGTAGAATATATTTCTCCACAGCAAGGTCTGTCTGATTTGAGCCAATATGCAGGATTCGATCAGGCTATCAGCCTTTTAAGTGGCTATGCGCTACCCGGTGTGTTGGTGATTACGCCAGCCTCGGAGCTAAAAAGTGATATTCAGTCATTAGCCAAAGACGTTCGAGAGCAACAAGACGTGACCGATGTGAGACTTGACGAAGACTGGCTGGCGCGTCTTGATGCGATCAAAACTCTCGCGAGTATTATTGTCATTACTCTGACAGTGTTGATGCTCGGTGCGGTATTTTTAATCGTTGGCAACACGTTGCGATTTAATGTGCTGGCGAATAAAGAAGAGATTCAAACCATGAAACTGATCGGTGCGACGGACAGTTTTATTCTGCGTCCTTATTTGTACACGGGGATGTGGTTTGGCGTATTAGGTGCCACCATCGCGTGGTTGGTAACGGCTTTAGTGACCATTGTTATGAATAGTGCGGTGGAAGATCTTGCTGCGTTGTACGACAGCCAGTTTCGCCTGATTGGTCTAAGCTGGGATGAATCTTTGCTATTAATCATCATTGGTAGTCTTTTGGGATGCATTGCGGCGCGCTTTTCGGCGCAACGACATTTAAAAGAAATTGAACCAGTTTAAGTGATGAAGGTCTTACTACTTGGATTTTATTAGCACTAGCTAATCTGGATCCCTTGTTTAGACCGAATGTTTATGGATAATTGCTTCCCCTTCTTGAAACTTGTTCATTTTGAGTTCAAGATATCGAAGCTAAATTTGCAATGTAATGCTCCAGATCAGAGATTGATGAGGAATTGAATGACAAAAGAAGCGTATCCGATGGCTCTAGTCACGCAAGATAGCCTTGATAGCTATATTCGCTCAGTAAACAGCTACCCAATGCTGACTGCAGACGAAGAGCGTGAGCTGGCAGAACGATTACACTACAAAGGTGAGATTGAGGCTGCAAAAGGTCTAATTCTTTCGCACCTACGATTCGTTGTTCACGTTGCTCGTGGTTACTCTGGCTACGGTTTGCCAATGGCGGACCTTGTGCAAGAGGGTAACATCGGTCTAATGAAAGCCGTTAAGCGTTTTAACCCAGAGGTAGGGGTTCGCTTGGTGTCTTTTGCTGTCCACTGGATCAAAGCAGAGATCCACGAATACGTGCTACGTAACTGGCGTATCGTGAAAATTGCGACCACTAAAGCGCAACGTAAGTTGTTCTTCAACTTGCGTAAGTCGAAAAAGCGCTTGGGTTGGTTTAACAACGGTGAAGTCGAAACCGTTGCGCGTGAGTTAGGTGTTGAACCTTCTGAAGTTCGCGAGATGGAATCACGCTTAGCGGCGGTGGATTCAACCTTTGATATGCCAACTGACGAAGACGACAGCTCAAACGCTTACACAGCGCCAATGCTATACCTAGAAGACAAATCGTCTGATGTGGCTGACAACATCGAAGCTGCAAACTGGGAAATGCATACCAACAATCGTCTGGGTCATGCATTAGCGAGTTTGGATGAGCGTAGTCAGCGCATCGTGCGTTCTCGTTGGTTAGACGATGAGAAAGCAACATTGCAAGACTTAGCTGATGAGTTCGGTGTTTCTGCCGAGCGTATTCGCCAGCTAGAAAAAAACGCAATGAAGAAACTAAAATTGGCTGTGGGTGAATTTTAATTTCCACTGCTAATTGAAAGTAAGATTTTCATAGAAAGCCGAGATCATGTGATCTCGGCTTTTTTATTGTCGATCGAAAATCGATAGCGTTTGCGATCCGGATTTTATGTGCTACCTGTGTATAACTCTGTGAAGTAATTATTTATCAACTGTTCGAAACCCGGACAAAATAAGGGATTCAAGCACTTTTCCATCTGGGGATAGTTATAGATATACACACAGTTAGATCAGGATCATCACTACATATTGTGGATCAAAAGATCCAAATACACTTTATCAACGCAATTCACAGCTTTATCCACAAATGGTTGGAATGTGTACACTTTTTAAAACCCTGATGATCCATGTGTCTAAGTTTGCCGTTGGATAGGTTACAATAGCGGCAGTATACCCAAGCGGCTTCAAATATAGATTTTATGCTGTACCACGGGTGCTGATTAGCACGTTAGATTCGAGGTTGCTTGGGTATATTAATAAGACAATGAGAAAGTAAATGGATCAGTTTAAGCATATCGATGTACAAGGTGCGCAAGCGCTGCTCGAGCAGGGTGATGCGAAGCTTGTAGATATCCGTGACCCTCAATCGTTTGCCGTTGCGCATGCGGAGTCCGCGTATCACTTAACCAACGATACGATCGTTGCGTTTATGGATGAAGTGGAGTTCGAACAACCTATTCTGGTGATGTGTTACCACGGCATTAGTAGCCAAGGTGCCGCACAATATTTAGTTAACCAAGGCTTTGAACAGGTGTACAGTGTCGATGGTGGCTTTGAAGCCTGGCACCGAGCAGAACTACCGATAGTGAGAAGTTAATGAAAAGATTGGTAACGTTAAATAATCCACGTATGGCGCAAGCCTTTATTGATTATATGGCCTCTCGCCAAATTGACATCGAAATGATGCCAGAAGGAGACGGGCAATTTGCGCTGTGGCTGACTGATAGCCAGCATGAAATAGAAGCGGAAGCCGAACTTAAGCAGTTCCTTGCTAACCCGTCTGATTCAAAATACAGCGCCGCCTCGTGGGACGTTGCCGATACTCGCAAGAGCACCTTTCATTATTCTAGCCCGAGTATCATGAGCATGGTCAAAGCAAAAGCAGGCCCAATGACTTTGCTGATCATGACGGTGTGTACCATCATCTACTTGTTACAAATGTTTGGCTTTGGCAATGGAGTGTTTAAGTTGTTGCACTTCCCGGCTTTTGAGGGGCAACAATGGCAAGTGTGGCGATGGCTAAGCCATGCGTTACTGCACTTTTCAGTGACTCACATCGTGTTCAACTTACTATGGTGGTGGCAGTTGGGGGGCGACATCGAACGTCGTCTCGGTTCCGGTAAGCTATTGCAACTCTTTGTAGTATCAGCAGCGCTTTCTGGGGCTGGCCAATTCTATGTTGAAGGGGCAAACTTCGGTGGCTTGTCTGGCGTGGTCTATGCACTGCTTGGCTATTTGTGGATATTGGGTTACCGTTTGCCACATTTAGGCCTTACGCTACCCAAGCCAATCATCGTTTTTATGTTGGTATGGTTAGTTCTTGGTTTTGTGCAGCCGTTCATGGCGATTGCAAACACCGCTCACTTAGTGGGTTTACTGTCGGGGATGGCGATTGCGCTGTTTGATTCAGGCAAGATGAAATACCAACAGCAAGCCTAAAGCTGAAATGAAAAGACCGCTCAAGAGCGGTCTTTTTTATGTTCAAAACGATTTGGGTTTATTGGTAAAGGTATTTTGTAAACAACAAATCCGCAATGATGGTTTTACCTGTTTCGGGCAAAAGTGTTTCGTTGAGGGTTGTCACTAAGGTTTTGCGCAGATCTTCTCGGCCAGAAAGGGACTTAATAGTATCTTCTGTTTGCTTACCCAGTAATTCAATTACTGCATCGCGAATCAAAGGTTGGTGATGCTCAACAATCGATAAATCTTGTTGGCTCATTACCATGATGTCGATGCGCACTTGCACATAACCTAACTTTTTGCCTTTGGTGTAAAAGTTAGTAGTCAGATCAGGCTCAAGGGTAAAGTATGCCAACTTAGGTCCAGCTTCTTCCGTTTCAGCCCAACTTGGTGCGGCGAACAGTATGGTTAACGCAAAAATAATTTGGGCTATATAACGTTTGTACATATTTCTAACTTTTCTTTCTCTGGATCGCGATATTCGAATCGCTTCAGTCTTGATACAATGGGCCGTCTATAACAAATAACGGAACTTACGGTTACATACATTACTATGGACGGTAAGTTGTTGCTTTATTGTACGCATAAAGCCTCCAATTGAATACTAGTATGAATCAGCCAACATCACTCTATCTTGCTTCTTTATTGGAAGTAGAGTGGCAAAACCCCGAAGAATTCGAATTTCCAAATGAATTTGCCAAGCACTGGCTTGAAGAGCAAGGGTCTTTGTCACGTCGTTTAAAGCGACACTGCCAAGCATTAACGGTAGAATTGCTACAAAATCAGATCGTCACTGCGGCGACGTTAAAACAGGACGAAAGCCAGTTATTGTCCGAACAAGATTGCTTACTGCGAGAGGTAATTTTGTGTGGTGACAATGATAACTGGGTTATCGGACGGACATTAATTCCTCGCTCAACCTTAGTTGATCAGCAGTATGATTTGGCTCAACAAGGGGATATCCCATTAGGACTAACAGTGTTCAGCGCAGACAACGTTGAGCGAGACTCTTTGCAAATGGGATGGGTAGCCGTACCAGAAGGACGTTTGTTAGCGCGACGCTCAAGGTTGTGGATGAATCACAAACCGATGCTGGTCGCCGAGTTATTCTTATCTAATTCACCAGTTTACGCTAAGGAGACAGTGTAAATGTCCGCAGAAAAAGCCAAAGCATATTGGCAACTGATGCGCATGGATCGCCCAATTGGTTCACTGTTACTGATGTGGCCAACGATTTGGGCGCTGATTATCTCAGCCCAAGGGATGCCGAGTTGGGATGTATTTATCGTGTTTGTATTGGGTGTATTCCTAATGCGTAGCGCGGGGTGCGTGATTAATGATTTTGCTGACCGCAAAGTCGACGGCCATGTAAAACGTACCAAGCAACGCCCACTGCCATCAGGGAAAGTGACAGCAAAAGAAGCGATTGGATTATTTTTGGTTTTGGGTATCAGCTCATTCTTGTTAGTGCTGACCATGAACCCGTTGACGATTCAGCTATCCTTCGCTGGCATCGTGTTAGCGTTCATTTATCCATTTATGAAGCGTTACACTCATATTCCACAGCTCTTTTTAGGCTTGGCGTTTAGCTGGGCAATTCCAATGGCGTGGGCTGCACAAACCGGGGAGCTACCACTGATAGTTTGGTTTGTGTTTCTGATTAACGCTTTATGGACCATTGCTTATGATACTCAGTATGCGATGGTCGATCGCGATGATGATTTAAAGATTGGCATTAAATCGACGGCAATTTTGTTTGGTCGTCATGACAAACTCATCATTGGGGTATTGCAACTGATTACGCTCGCGATGTTGGTTTGGTTAGGGCAGTTCTACCAATTGGGGCAAAGTTACTACTGGACCCTTTTGATTGCAGCGTCGTTGTTTGTTTATCAGCAGCACTTAATTCGTCACCGCGAGCGGGAGTTGTGCTTTAAGGCTTTCCTCAACAACAACTATGTTGGCATGGTGATAGCGATAGGGTTATTGGTCGCATTTTGGTAAGCGAAGAAATAGCAAAAAGGCATCCGATTGGATGCCTTTTTTCTTATTTTGGAAGAAGGTAAAACGGTTACGACTGAAGTTGATGAATACTCTCTTCGATCGTCAGTTTCACTTCTGGATAAAGCAGAGTGAATAGTAATCGTGCAAATTGCTGCGTTTTCTTCGTGTCACAGTTACCATCGTTATCGAGGTATTTTTGCTGTTTGAGCGTATTGAACATAGCGGTAAACACACCTTTATCGAAGAATTCTGGCGCATTAATACCGTGTAAGCGTCCTAAACGTTGAGCAATATCTTGGCTCTTCTGTTCTAGGTCCGATTTACCGAGCTCTGGGTAAGCAACAAGCAAGTTCATCGCGATAGAGTAGCGCTGCAGTGTTTCCGTGATTGTACGACCTAGCAGAACCAAAGGCTGGTTGTTCGACTGATTGATCTCCAGCTTATCACCATCGAGGCTAATCATTTTCTGCTCGGCAAACTCATGCAGTGTTTTAACGACCAATTCATCCAACTCGTCTTCTTGATAGCTTAAGAACAACTCTTTCTTCAAGAATGGGTAGATTTGCGCGACATTCGCTTGAATCTTTTCTACCGAAAGGTTGCGCTGACGAATGATCATCTGAGCAATTAATGATGGCAGAGCAAACAAGTGGATGATGTTGTTGCGGTAGTAGGTCATCAGGATTGACTGGCTACGATCCAGCGAAATGATGTCACCCATGCTATCGGTTTCAATCACGAACTTATCAAGTGAAATCGCATGATCGACCAACTCCTCAGCACTTTCGGTAGGGATAGTGGAGGTGCTTGAGTACGGGTTGTTTTTGAGTAGCTTTAAGTAACACTCAATCTGGTTGATCAGCGAGTCACGAGAAAGTGCACGTTGACGAGAAGCAAGCAGTGCGGTTGCACACAAGGTCAACGCGTTTGCTGCCGCCGCATCGTTGATGTGCGTCATCATCTTATTAGCAAGGTCATTGACCACAGGATTCATCCATTGTGGTTTGTTACCACCCATGCTGTCGATGTCTTTCGTCCACTCAGGAGCATGCTCGTTCAAGTATTGGTTGAGCTGAATTGGCTCACCGAAGTTCACATAGCCCAAACCAAAGTTACGCAGTTTACGCAGAGTACGCAGTACAAGCCCTGCGTTTTCTTTCTCTTTGCGTTTGCCACGCAGCTCTTTCGCGTAAGTGCCTACTTCCATTACGTGCTCGTAACCGATGTAGACCGGCACTAGTGTTACTGGGCGGTTTAGACCACGTAGCATTGCTTGGATGGTCATAGCCAGCATACCCGTTTTCGCTTGCAGTAAGCGACCTGTACGTGAACGACCACCCTCACTGAAGTACTCGACTGAATAGCCTTTGGCAAACAGCTCAGCTAGATACTCGCGGAAAATGGTTGAGTACAGTTTGTTACCTTTAAAGCTACGACGAATAAAGAACGCCCCACCGCGACGGAAAAGAGGACCGGCCGGGAAGAAGTTCAGGTTAATGCCTGCCGCAATGTGCGGAGGCACCATGCCTTCATGGTATAGAACGTAAGACAACAGTAGGTAGTCCATGTGACTACGGTGACACGGAACGTACACAATTTCGTGGCCGTCTTGCGCTAAACGACGCACAGTCGAGGCGTTATTGATGTGCAACCCTTGGTATAGCTTGGTCCATAGCCAACTCAGTATGCGGTCGCCGTTTTTCACTAGACCATAGGAGAAGTCGGCGGCGATTTCATCCATGATGTCATGTGCTTCTTTACGTGCCTTATCAATCGAGATGTTTTTGCTCTTTGCTTCGTCAGCGATCGCCAGTTCAATAGCTGGAGATTTTAGTAAACGAGCAAACAACACTTGGCGTTGTGGCAGGTTTGGTCCTGAAGCAGCAAGTTTTTGGCGAGAGAAGTGGATACGCGCCACGCGAGCCAATTTGTGCGCAATTGCGCTGTCGGTACCGTGAGAGTCTGCCATATAACGCAGAGATACCACGGGACTAAAGCGAACCAAGCAGTCGCGTCCTGCTGCCATTACCGCTTTCGCCTTTTGCGGGCCATTCATTGGCTGAAGGTAAGGCTTTTGGTTCTCTTCTTTACCTGGTTTACGACCCCAAAGCACGGTTGCAGGGATCATTTGAACGTCCAACTCACTGTCCAGTTTATGCAGTTCCAGCAAGTCTGTGAACAGAGAGACAGAGTCGGTTGGGACATCATTATCGTTGTTCATCACAGTTGGACGCGCAGCGATAAAGACGAAACGGTTCAGCGTTTTGCCATTGATTTCCAGCGGACTGAGCGGGTCGGGTAGACCAAGGCTCATGGCTTGTTTTTGCAGTGTCAGCAAATCCACGTTCGAGCGGAACGGTAGGGCATATACAATCGGCTTAGCGAGGTCGATATTCAGATCTTCAATCGGGTTCGACGGGATTGTGGTGCCCTTTACCAGTACCGATAAAGGTAGTTTTAGTAATGAACGTGAAAATGATTGTCCAGAAGACATAAAGTTCACAGCCTCAATAGGTATTCAAACAGGCCTAACCTTATTTCAGTGTCCGCTTTGCATGTCTTCTATAGAAAAAGAAATGAGTACGGCAAAAGAAATAAGCCTAGGCGATAAAATTTAAGCGCAGCAAGGATACCAGAAACTGGTCAAACCTTTTAATTTTATTGGCTGTAAATTAGTCGAACTCCTAAGTTGTTGCTTTACTTTGATTAACTGAAAAGGCGGTGTTTTAAACGCATGAATAATGAACTTATTCAGCAAACGAAGTGCACTCCACAAATAAATTAAAAAACAACCAATTGGGTTTTCATTTGAGCATTTACTGGATATACTCACAGTTAACTGTATAAAAAGACAGGTGAGACATGAAGCCGTTAACGCCACGCCAACAACAAGTCTTCGATTTGATCAAAAGTAAAATCGATGACACCGGAATGCCACCAACTCGTGCAGAGATTGCGCGTGAGCTTGGCTTCCGCTCTGCGAATGCCGCAGAGGAACACCTAAAAGCGCTTGCTCGTAAGCAAGCAATTGAAATTATCCCAGGTGCATCGCGTGGGATTCGTATCCTACTTGATGACTCTGCCGCTAATGACGAACAGGGCTTGCCTTTGATTGGTCAAGTTGCTGCTGGTGAGCCGATTCTGGCTCAGGAACACGTAGAAGCGCATTACCAAGTCGATCCTGCGATGTTTAAACCGCAAGCGGATTTCTTACTTCGTGTAAATGGCGAAAGTATGAAAGACATCGGGATTATGGATGGTGACTTGCTCGCGGTGCATAAGACCCAAGACGTGAGAGATGGTCAAGTTGTCGTTGCGCGCGTTGATGATGATGTGACGGTAAAGCGTTTGGAGCGCAAAGGTTCAACCATATTACTGCATGCTGAGAATGAAGAGTTTGCCCCAATTCAAGTGGACTTAACGTCTCAGCACCTTACGATTGAAGGCTTAGCCGTTGGTATTATTCGCAATACCGATTGGATGTAAGTGTGTTTTAGCAGCCCAGTTCTTCTGGGCTGTTTTGTCTTTTCTCTTCTCTTTGTTCTACTTCCTCCAAAAGCTTGCTTATCATCTTGACCTTGTTTGTTTTGAGCAATTTATAAGCTTGATAATGTAATTGATATTCATTATCATCTTTATTAATGTCTATGTTTTCTCTCTGGCGCAGGAAATGCCCATGTCTCAGTCTAAACATCAAGTTCCTAACCATTTATTAAAGCCACTGTTATTGCGTAGCCGTGAAAGCATGGTCGACAATGGCTTGGTGTACGATCCGATAGCTGCTAAAGCGTGTTTGAGCTGTAAAATGGCGCCGGATTGTTTGAGTGGTGATATTGCGCAGAAGCAATTGCTGCACGTGACGCTGACCCAGCTTTGTGACCAGCAGGTTAGTCACTTCTTACAGCAGTATCCCGATGCTTGGATAATCAATGTCGGAGCTGGGCTGGATACCCGCTTTTATCGTTTGGATAATGGACGCTGCCATTGGATAGAGCTGGATGTGACGGAAAATTTGGTATGGCGTCAGCGCTTGTTCCACAAAAATGAACGCTATGAACATCGCTGTGGCAGTGTGGATGAAATGTCGTGGCTAGAGACGTTAGCCATTCCAGAGCAAGCACCGGTACTCATTTTATGTGAAATGGCACTGCTCGATTGCACAGAGCGTCAAGTCGCGAAATTTATTCAAACCTTGGGTCGACATTTTGTCTCTGCTGAACTGTGTATGGTGCTGGCAGGAGATTTAACGGAAACCAAGTGGGGACAAAAGCTTGGTTCTGATCGTTATGCTCATGGCTTTGAAGCGCCTGCAGAACAGATATTGCAATGGTTACCATGGGCACAGTGGGTGAAAGCTTTCTCGCCATTCGATAGATTCTGTTCTCGTTGGAAAGCTTGGCAGCGTTGGCTTAATAAGATTCCAATGTTGAAGCATCGCCTCACGCCAGTACTCGTTCATATCAAGTGGTAATTGGCTAGTCGTTAAGCGCTCAGGTACACTCGTCGATCTTACTGATGAGGTGCCTGTGACAAATTCAATCTTCTCTCCTTTATCTAACCCAAAAGTTCATCGCCAAGTCTTAGCTTTAGCGATACCTATGGTGCTGTCGAATATTACTGTTCCATTGCTCGGTTTGGTCGATGCTGCGGTGATTGGTCATCTAGACCACGCTTGGTATTTGGGCGGTGTTGCGTTGGGCAGTACCATGATCAGCGTGACATTTTGGCTGCTTGGTTTTTTGCGTATGTCGACTACTGGGTTGGCGGCGCAGTCCTATGGCGGTGAAGACCGAAAGCAACTTGCCTTGGTGTTCATGCAAGGCTCACTCATGGCACTGTTGTTTGCGTTAGTCTTCCTTATTGCCCATAACCCGATTGCTGATTTGATCTTTGGTTGGAGTGACGCCAGTGCTGAAGTGAAGCACTACGGCATGCAATATTTCTCTATCCGAGTGTGGAGTGCCCCCGCTGCGCTAATGAACTTTGTGTTGTTGGGATGGTTGCTCGGAACGCAAAATTCCAAAGCACCAATGTGGATGGTGATCATCACTAACGTGACTAATATTGTCCTCGATTTGTTGTTTGTGATCGGTTTGGGGTGGAAAGTAGAAGGCGCTGCGCTGGCATCGGTGATTGCTGACTACTCAGGTATGGGTTTTGGTCTCATGTGTGTCTGGAAAACCTGGCGAGAGAGGCAATTACCATCACCTCAAAAGTTGCTAGCCAGCACTCAACACGGTTTAGGGCGCTTCGTGAAATTGAATCGCGATATTTTCTTACGCTCTTTGTGTCTGCAAGCGGCTTTTAGCTTTATGACGTTCCAAGGCGCGAGCTTTGGTGATGAGATTGTCGCTGCAAATGCGGTTCTGATGAGCTTCCTGATGATTATCTCGTATGGCATGGATGGCTTTGCTTATGCAATGGAGGCCATGGTCGGGAAGGCGATTGGCGCCAAAGATAGGCAACAATTGAGTGCATCGCTTGTCGGCACTTTCTTTTGGAGTTTGATTATTTGCTTAGGACTGACCGCGCTCTTTGGTTTGGCGGGACCGGAGTTGATCGCCATGATCACTTCAATTGAGGCGGTACAACAGCAAGCATCGGTGTATCTACCTTGGCTGGTGGTGATGCCACTTGCGTCGATGTGGTGCTTTCTATTGGATGGCATTTTTGTCGGTGCAACCAAAGGCAAAGACATGCGCAATAGTATGTTTGTCGCGACCAGCAGTTTCTTCGTTGTCTTTTACTTATTCGCCGAGTGGGAAAATCACGCGCTGTGGTTTGCAATGACGAGCTTTATGTTGATGCGGGGTGTTGGTTTGGGGGTTATCTTTCTCTACCAATGGCGCAAGGATACTTTCCTCGCACAATGTTGATATAAAAACAGCAGGTCCAAGCCTGCTGTTTTTCTGTTTGCTATCAAGAAGCATAGATTAGAACAAGCGGTTCAAACCATTCAACGCAGCGACACGATACGCTTCGGCCATCGTCGGATAGTTGAAGGTGGTATTGACGAAATACTCGATGGTATTCGCTGAGCCTTTTTGCTCCATAATGGCTTGACCGATGTGGATAATTTCCGCGGCACGTTCGCCAAAGCAGTGAATCCCTAAAATTTCTTTGGTTTCACGATGGAACAATATCTTCAAGCTGCCGATGTCTTTCCCAGCGATCTGTGCACGAGCTAGATGCTTGAAGGAAGAGCGTCCAACTTCATACGGTACTTTCGCAGCTGTTAGCTCTTGCTCGGTTTTACCCACAGAGCTAATCTCTGGGATGGTGTAGATACCTGTTGGAATATCATCAATCAGATAGTTTTCTGCCTGACCTTTCGTAATGGCTTGTGCGACAAATCGCCCTTGGTCATAAGCGGCGCTTGCAAGGCTAGGGTAACCGATGACATCGCCTACAGCGTAAATGTGCTCAATATCGGTTTGGTAGTTACGGTTTACTTTTAGTTGTCCGCGAGAATCCGCTTCCAGACCCACTGCACCCAAATTCAACTTATCGGTGTTACCTGTTCGACCATTCGCATACAACAAACAGTCCGCCTTCATCTTCTTGCCAGATTGTAGGTGAATAATCACGCCATCTTCTGTGCCTTCGATTTTTTCATAGGTCTCATCATTACGAATTACCACACCGCTGTTCCAGAAGTGGTAAGACAGCGCATCTGACACTTCGTTATCCAAAAACTCCAACAAGCGGTCGCGGGTATTGATAAGGTCAGTCTTCACTCCAAGGCCGCGGAAGATAGAAGCGTATTCACAACCGATAACGCCTGCACCGTAAATGATGATATGGCGAGGGTCGTGTTTCAGGCTCAAAATGGAATCACTGTCGTAGATGCGCTCATGCAAGAAATCAACGTCGTTAGGCTGATACGGACGAGAACCCGTCGCGATGACAAACTTATCCGCAGAATAGATTTCTTCTGTACCATCGCTTTGCATCACTGCAATAGAGTAGTTATCGATAAATCGCGCGGTCCCGAACAAAAGTGTGCATGAGTTACGGTCATAAAAGCCCTGACGAAGTCGAGTTTGCTTATCAATGACCGACTTGGCATGACCTAAAATGTCAGAAAATGTTGCATGAACGCTGGTGTTGTTTCGGCAAAATAGCGGGTTGCTATTAAATTCGATGATGCGGCTAACGGCATGACGCAGTGCTTTTGATGGAATGGTACCCCAGTGAGTACAACCGCCGCCGACACTGCTTTCTTTCTCGACAATGGCAACATTCAGTCCCGCTTTGGTTAATCCCATTGCAGCCCCTTCTCCGCCAGGGCCACTACCGATTACGATCACGTCATAGTGATTAACATGCGCCATGATGCCTTCCTTGTTATATTTGCTTAACATTGCTTTAGCGCGATTTTAACTCATTTACTCTATTGGTACACGTAATGCCTGTTAGAGAGTGGAAGTGATCACGCAGAATCGACCAAAAGGGTGATTTGGTATGTTGTATGTCTATAAATTGCATCGAGAACATTGCAATTAGATGCATGCCAATAGTAACGTTCTCCGCGCTCAGAGCGAGCGAAGCAACATATCTTTCTCCGTAGGAGCAAATTGCGTTATATTGAGGCTCTTGTACCCTACAGAAAAAGAGCAAGTTAAGAATGAAATCGATGGGAATCCGCGCACAGCAAAAAGAGAAGACACGTCGATCATTGATCGATGCGGCATTTAGTCAATTAAGTGCGGATCGCAGCTTTTCCAGCCTTAGCTTGCGAGAAGTCGCCCGAGAGGCAGGGATTGCACCGACTTCTTTTTACCGCCACTTCAAAGATATGGATGAGCTAGGCTTAACTATGGTCGATGAAGGCGGTTTGCTACTACGTCAACTGATGCGTCAGGCGCGTCAACGTATTGTGAAAGAAGGTAGCGTAATTCGTACCTCGGTCGAAACCTTTATGGAATTCATTGAAAGTAGTCCGAACGTTTTTCGTTTGTTGTTGCGTGAGCGCTCCGGCACTTCTGCTGAATTTCGTACCGCTGTTGCTCGAGAAATCCAGCATTTTGCGGCAGAATTAACCGAGTATTTAATGAGCACCGGCGTGACCAGAGAAGAGGCGTATACTCAAGCAGAAGCGTCTGTGACTTTGGTTTTCAGTTCGGGGGCTGAAGCTTTAGATTTAGATCGACGTGAGCGCGATGAACTCGCCGAGCGATTGATCATGCAATTGCGAATGATAGCCAAAGGGGCCTATTGGTATCGCAAAGAACGTGAACGTAACCGATTAAAAGGCGGGATAGAATAATGTCGAATGGAAATAAATCTGAAAAGAAAACGCTGATTTTGGCACTGGTTGCAGGTATGTGTGGTGATGCTTTGTTGTCATGGTTGACCATGAGTGAAGTATCGTTTTCAATCTTCCCATTGATTGCACTCGTACTGGCTGTACAAGCTCTTTACCAAGAGTACCTAAATAATCCGGTATCAGAAGATATCCCATTAGTTGGCTTGGCGTGTTTCTTCGTAGGTGCGTTTGGTCACTCTGCGTTTATTAAAGCGCAATACCCAGAAGCAGGCTCAAACTTCTTTGCGATCATGGTTTCAATGATCTTACTCGCATGGATTGGTAAGAAGCTAGGTTTTGTCAGCAAGAAGACTTCTGCGGAATAAGCAAAACGAATCAAATTAAAAAAGCGAGCCATTGAGCTCGCTTTTTTTGTATTTGACGCGGTGGGTTACGCTTTGCGTTCCAATAGCACGCCCGCTTCCATATGGTGGGTATATGGTGACATAATTCCATTAACGTCCACTAATGTTTGTTGTTGTTATATAAATCAATGACTTATATTGGTTTGTTTAGATTCATTGTCCATTAAAGTCTTTATGGGTACAATAAAAACCTCACCATTGCCGTACCCCGAGCCGTACCCAGAATTTTAGAGAGTTGCTTATAATGACAAAACGAATAAACAGCAATGCCACGCTACAAGCTCTGAAGCCACAAGATAAAGAGTACTTAATCCCAGATAAAAAAATTGAAGGGCTAAATATACGCGTTCGTCCTACCGGTACAATGACATGGACATTTCGGTTTCAGATTGGAAAGAAACACGAAAAAATCTCTATGGGGCGATATGTTCAGTCAAAACCTGAGCGGGGTATGACATTAGAGCAGGCAAGAGTGGAAGCTGGTCGTTATCGGAGTTGGTTGGAGAACAATAAGAATCCAAAAGTTGAACTTGATAAAGAAAAACGTGCACAAGATGAGGCAAAGACCTTTCACGATGCATTTGAAAGTTTTGATGAGAAGCGTCTTTCTAAGCAATTACGAGGCGTTCAGTCGAGAACCATTTACAATCGAGATATAAAGCCAATTATCGGTAATGTTAAATTGGCGGATTTAAGCATATATGATCTCAATAAGGTTTTTGATGCGAAGGTTGATAAAGACGGTAACCGTATGGCTGGTGCTATCGGTGCTTGCCATAAAATCATCAATCAAGTGATTAACCATGCCTTAGCCCTCAATATGCTTGATTTTCATCCGGCCCCACAACTTAAAGCAAAGGATGTTGGAGGGGGATCTAAAGTAACAAAACGAAACCTTAGCTTTTCTGAGTTGAAGATATTGCTAATTAGCTTAGGAGAGTGGCGTACAGCTCCTTCTAACGTGCGTTTAATACGTTTCTTGTTGGGATGCGGTCAACGTATCAGTGCTGTCCTAGAAATGTGCTGGGGTGAGTTAGATCTAGAAAACAAGGTCTGGACTCTACCAGCCAGTTCAGCAGAGCGACATACTAAAAGTCCGGACAGTCGCAAAGTACCGCTCAGTGATTATCTTATTGAGTTGTTGCAAGAGCAACGTGAAAATGTTCCAAGTAAATGGAAGTTGGTTTGGCCTCAGCTCACTGTAGATAAAGCTCAAGAGCCTGCGGCAGTACGGGCATTGATCAAACGTAACTTACCAGCCGATCTAGAGCGTTTTTCACCCCACGATTTGCGTCGTACCTTTATCAGCCGTTGTAGTGAAATGGGGTTAGATATCGTGGCGATTGAAAAGACAGTCGGTCACCAGTTACCGGGTATGCTTCGAGTTTATAATCACCATGATTATCTTGATGAGCAACTAGCCGTTTTACAGGCGTGGGGCGACAAGCTTCAGACTTTGACAGTTGAGAATATTGTTCCTTTATCACCGACGAAATCGGCTTGAGTTTTAGTCCAACTTGTAAGGAAGATGCAGCCTCTTTCTAATGATTCGAGGAACTGCATCTCTACTGCTTTGATTTAGTTGTAAAACGGATATATCTAACTAAGCTCTCGGTAGGCTTTCTCAATGATATCAGTTAGAGTGTCGCCTATGTTTTTATCAGAAAGATCAACTATTCTATCTAGTTTCTTTTTGGCGTCAGGTGGAAGAATAAAAGTGTATTGCTTTTTACCACTATTTTTGGTTCTGTATTTATACTGACTCCATGCCTTACTAAATTTTAATAATAGGTTTTCTTTAATTATCTCATCATTAATAAGGTCGTACACTGCTAAGCAAGTGTCATAAGGATGAGTATTTTCAATATTTTTGAATACTCTAATTTCAGGATATAATCTATGGTTTTTACTTATGAACCTCACTAATTCTGTAGACTTTTCATTTAATCTATCTTGATCTCTTTCTAAGAACTTATTGAGTGAGTTGTCTTTACTTATAAAGTTCCACTCTTTTATTAAGTCGTTGTAAAAATTAACTGAGTTATGAGGGGTGATGTTTAATTTATCTATGTAATTAATTGCCTGATTATATTTTGTTTCTTTATCTACAGCTAATGTTTCAAATACACTTGTTTCACTTTTAGCATCGTCAAGGAATTCCTTTTCTATATATCTACAGTTATAGATAATAAATCCCCATAGCCAATTTATTTTTCTACTATCTTTTTGGTCAAAGTTACATCTTATTTTTTCTAGCAAGTCATTTTCATTATATTCTTTGATTAATTCATCCTTCAAAAATTTCGCATCGTTTTTTTCTAATCCTTTGAATGCTTTTCTTACGAGGGAGTTCTTTTTTTCTATATCTAAATCGATAAAGTTTTTAGCTTGATATCGGTGTAACTTTCTCTTTTTAAGTAGTAAAGAGATGTATGAATTTGCTTCCCTGTCACTTTGGGCCTTGGGTGGTTCAACTGATAACTTGCTATCCATAACTCACTCCTTGTTATATAAATGTTAAAATTACACAGAGTTATTATTGAGTTTTCTATGTGTTTTTAATTGGTTATTATCGTGATTTAAAGTTGTTTTTACAATGGTTTATTGAAGTTGTTTCTTGTGGTAAGTCTTCTTTTTAAAAGGGGAAGTCTGTTAGTGGGTGGTACTATGTATGGATATGCGCTGCTTTTTATTGAGTCTAGCGAGGTTCAAAGGTGACACTGTCTTGTACTATATGTGGAAACAATTAGACAGAGTATCCGAGCAGCTTATGGCTTAATAAAGCACCGAAGCCTCTAGCCTGATATAGTTTAGTGTCGCTGATAAACCGTCGGTATATAGTTATATATGTTTTATTCTTAAGCAGTATTAACAAAACTAATAAATTATTACCAATATACCTAACCTATGAGATAGATAATCTAATAGGTATAAGAATGAAGAAAGAGAAAAGGGTAAGAGTAAGGGAACCGAAAATTTACCAGGGAGAGTTATTTTACGATATAAAACTTAATCCAAAAAGGGAATACTACGAGCCTTACCTGATAAAGTCGAAAGAACTTCTTGATTATGTCACCACTGAACACAATCGGGTTATTGCTTTTAGTTTTGTTCTACGATTTCCTCAAGATCTTGAGCAGGATAGAGATATTTCAT
The DNA here is from genome assembly GCF_032648565.1 of Vibrio sp. 2-1-2a. Lineage (NCBI taxonomy): Bacteria > Pseudomonadati > Pseudomonadota > Gammaproteobacteria > Vibrionales > Vibrionaceae > Vibrio > Vibrio sp. 2-1-2a. The sequence continues at coordinate 24,159 of NZ_WBOH01000014.1, read as the reverse complement.
ATATAACAAAGTTTAGAAGGATATTTCAGACGAAGATTGATTTTACTTTGGAAGAGAAAAAAAAGGAAAAAACTAGAGTTCATCATGTTAAGAAAGGAAATAAGGCTTTTAATATCTGGTGCAGAGAAAGGGATCGTGGCAATAATGATCACTATCATATGTTTATTCTAATGAGTAATGAAAACTTCCGATCTTTAGGGCACTATTCTACCAGCCCTGAGCCCCAAAAAAGCTTAGCGGTATTGGTTCAAGAAGCGTGGTCTGACGCTCTAGGGTATTCATATTGTGGTATGAGAGGCTTAGTTCATTTCCCTAATAATAATAAATTCAGAGTTGTACAAAATAGGTATGACACAAAGAGTAACTATGACGCCTTACTTTTCCGAATGTGTTATTTGGCCAAAAGAGAGACGAAGAATTTTGGAGAAGGGGTACGCTCATTTGGATGTAGCAGGATCAAGAGAGAACCATAAATGAGCTCTGCGAGACGAAAGCCTTAAACTCCTATTAGGAATCACGTACCAATCGTCGTACTTGTGCTTTTAGCTTAATCATGGGGTTGGCTAGAGAATCCATTAAATAATCACATCACACGGAATCCTACGAGGAAGAAGAACATAGGAGATTTCCCAGTGAGATTTATCAGATTAAAAGAAGTGATTAACATGACAGGTCTAGGGCGTTCAAGCATTTACAATTTTATGGTTGAGGGTTCATTCCCTAAAAGCGTACCTCTTGGTGGTAGAGCTGTGGCATGGGTGGAATCTGAGATAAATGAGTGGATGGAAGCTCGCTTAGCAGAGCGCAGTGAATGTTAGGTAATTTTGAGTTGATATGTAATGAGGCTAGGGAGACCTAGCCTTTTTATGCGCTGGAAGACCGGTGACAAACAATGTCTGCTATGGAATATAGCAAGCGGACTTGTTTAGCTGAGAAAGATGATTTGCTTATCCTTTATGACGATGCCTTAAGTCCCATACACGCCACTGACTGGCTTGAAGGTGCGTACGAGCGTCACCTTTAAGCTGAGTCAATGTGAAAGTGTTAGAGAAGATATCACCGCTTAGACAGTGGCTACAGAACTGATGACAGTTTTCATTTAACAGGGAATAGTTTGTTTGTACACCTAGCATAGCTTCTGCTATTTGAGCGCATTGCTCATTACCAATGGAATGGCCCTGAGCATTGCAACTCACGTAAATGGAAAGGGCTGTGGTATCTGCTAGGAATTGATGAATTGATACAGCTTCGATAAGACCTTTGCCATTACGGTGGATGATACGTCCATTTCCCACGTAGACACCCGAATGCTCAGCATATCCAAACGCGAGATCGCAATACACAATGCTCCCTCTTACTGGGGTATCCGTTTTCCAGAATAAATTTTGGATTAAGCTTTTCGATAAGCTGCCTACAACAAAGCTTCCTATTGCGTTATATGGGTTCATGTTATTTGCTCTCAAATGTAATAATCGCGAAACTAAAAAAGGCTCTGAGCTTAATGTTTATAAGGGATTGACGGTCCCGCTCCCTCACTAAATGACCAGGCTTAAAGCTCAAGAGAAACAAAGTCTTTATCGACTTCATCTTGAGTGATACCGATATAGCGAAGGGTGACGCCCTCAGATGTGTGACGAAGCATTTTCATGACACGGCCTATATCCTTTGTAGATTGGTAAAGAAAGTAACCTCGCGTCTTTCTCATCGAATGAGTACCTAAAGCGATATTTAGCTCTTGGCCTACTTGTTGAAATGCCATGGACACAGCACGTCGCGTGATTGGCTGCGGTGGTTTGTTTTTCAACTGTTGGCATCGGTGGGATTGAAACAAATAGATGTGGTCGGGATGTTGCTCCCTTAATCTAGCAATATACTGCTGCGCTTTGGTATTGAGCTGAATGTTTGCCAGCTTGCCGGTTTTGCTTTCACGAATAATGAGTCGGTCACCATGAATGTCTTCAAAGCGGATCGATAACAAATCAGAAATCCGAAGTGCCAGGTTTAATCCGATATGCCACACATCGGCCATTTGTGGATTACAACGAATACTCAGTAAATGACCAATCAGGCGTATGGTGTCATCATCTTTGATTGCTTGGACCTCAGCCATAATCTGCTTCCTTTTTTGTCTGTATAAGGATGTTTTGGGAAGCACAGAGCCGACGATATCAAGAAACCCTTGTGCAATAAGGGATTGAAGCTTCCCGTTTTAACAATATGGGAAGCAGGCATCGGTGCAGCTCTATGCTGGTGGTTTTGTTGAATGTTTGGTTACGGAGGGGAGTGTTCCGGGGTGGTAAGTGGATTGGCTCTGGTTACTAGCCACACTTAATCTGAATTTGGTTGTAAGCGTCCATTGCAACATAAGCTAGAAAGTTACACTCCCACATTTCATACAGCTCCGTGGTTTCTTGTAGGTGCATGCCCAGCCAGCCGCTAAAGCGTGCGAAAGCAACGTTGTTAGCAAAATCAAAAGTCAGATCGGTAACCAGTTCCGGTGTTTCATCACCCACATAAACACGGTCCGTTATCTCCCTAATGGCAATATGGCTGTCTTTCATATCGATGGTGATAGAGACTGGATGAAACCCGCCGTCTTTCGGATGGTAACTGGTGTCCTTAAAACGGATAGTTAGCCGCCCTCGGTAATTAACATCATGAATAGAGCGTTTGATTAAGTCTTTGAGTTGGTATGAAGGCTTGGCTCGCTTGCATGCGAACATAGCCAGGTTAGCAGCTTGATTCATAGTGACCTCTTTGAGGGAAATTGAGATTAGCGAATGGGGGTAATGTCGATTGAGATTGCAGAGTGTGCGATGAGCGAGCGAGTGACTGCTTTAAGCCAACTGGCGAGTAAGGTTTGTACTTCTGGCCGTTGTAAGCTGCACTGCTTAATTTCAGGGTGATAGAACCAACACCCTGCGAAGTTGAAATACAGCGATAACTCTTTTTGTGGCGTGCCAGTGACGACGACATCAAAGGTGGCGATAAAGCGAAGCCGCCAGGGCGAATCACTGGATGTGCGTTCTAATTGAATTTCAATCGGCTGAAATCGTTGGTCAGTCTCTTGAGAACGAATGTTTAACGCCAATCGTTCAACTGTATTAGGAATGGTGCTGTCCAATAGCAGGGCATCAAGAAAGCAATGCATTGGAGTAACGAGCTCATCATTAAGCCTGGAAACAATAAAATCACTCATATCCACCCCTTTTCAGCGAATGAGACACAGTCTTCACCAACTACGATGTGGTCTAAGACACGGATATCCACAAGCTTTAGAGCGTCGATAAGTCGCTGTGTAATGCGTTTGTCGGCTTGGCTAGGTTCAGCAATACCGGAAGGGTGGTTGTGGGCAAAAATCACCGCGGCAGCGTTGTGGTTTAGTGCTGTCTTTAACACTTCACGTGGATAAATCGAAGCGGCGTCAATCGTGCCAAAGAACAACTCTTCGAAACTGATCAATTGATGTTGGTTATCAAGAAACATCACCGCAAATACTTCGCGGTCATGTGCTCCTAATTTGAGTTTTAAATACTCTTTGACATTGGTTGGATTAGTGAACGTGCCTTCACGTTTGTATTTCGTAGCTAGAGCTTCGGCTGCGCGCTCTAGCAGCTCATTGAGTTCTGAAGTCTCAAAGGGGTAGTCATGGTCAGTATTTGGGGTACGCATAAGGGCTCCTTAGACTATCTGTTTGGTTATGCGTACTGATGAAATATATCTGAAAGTGTTTTAAATCAGGCTTGTTAGGAATTGGAGGATAGAAAGCAAGCGTGCCCAGAGACAGGTAAAAAATAACTGACTTGCCGTTGTTATGTAGAAATCGCTGTAAAGCAAGTTATTAACAACCAAGCCGAATCAAAGAATGTATCGGCTTTTTAGTCTCTGGAGAGTATGACAATGAGTATAGAAATTTATGTAGAAGCGGCCATGGTGAGAAAGCAAAGAGGTCGTCTTGTTGGTGGTATTGCGTACATAGCACTCGATGCTGATGGATGTATTGATGATGAAGATTGGAAGCCTGTTGACTATGTCACTGACCAGGCTTACCTAGATCTGTCAGCGCTTGCTTTTGGATTAAAGCATGCGAGAGATGGCGATATTATTTATTCAAGTAGCGATTATTGCGTCAAAGGCTTTAATGAGTGGCTAGAAGGTTGGAAGAAAGGAGATTGGCGTAAGGCAAATAAAGAAGCGATAGCTAATGCAGAGCTCTGGCGGCTGGTGGATGAAAGAAGCGCGGAGAAGCGTGTTGAGGTGAGAAAAGTCGCTGCCTGTTCAGCTGGGAAAGATGCTGCTTATAGATATGCTCTCCTAGCGACGAAACGTCAGTTGTAAAGACAATGAATCACTTGCTGGTACTGCCAGCAAGTGATTCATCTTTGTGTGCTGATCTGTACAGGACTATTAGCTGTAGTCTCAGAGTAGGTGAGTAGGCAAAGTAAAAATAACGCAGTGGCTTTTACTATTCGTTGGACAAAAAACAGTAATTTATCGATAAGACATATGCAAAAAATTTCGCTTATTTTTCCTCATACCAGTATTATGTATAATTGTATGTATATAATCGCACTAAAATACATCACATATGAAGCTAAACTATTATACCTATACCGTTAAATTCAAGACATCTGGGACAACCTGTAAAATCTGTGTGAAGGATATCATTGACCTTTACTGCACGCATCAGAAACAGCAAGCTATCCTTGAGAAGACTAATCAGAAGACTTCCAGAAAGCTCTACTTTGCTAAGGCTGCGAGCTACATGTCTGTTTATTACTTAATGACACCGACAGAGCTACATAACTATCGTAAACTAGATAAGGCTTCTGGCACTGTTGAAGATTTACAGTCTATTATTGGGAATGCGAGCTTAGAGAAAGTAACTTATGTTCATCTAGATGATCAGTTACCAGTTATAGGTATAGCTGCTTCTCATGGTGGTGCGACAGAGGAAGATGTTGAGTATTACTTAAATCAAGTACTCAATGGACTAATCTCGTCATCGGAATACACTTTAGAGCTCAAGCCGATTAACACCGGGATTGCTAAGAGCAACGTTAAAAGCATTAATATGTTATCTGAAGCAAAGGTACTGTTGCGAAATAGTTCGAGTCAGTTTAGTAAGTTAAGTTCCTTCTTTAATGCTGCTAGTAACACAGACAATCTTGAAATTGAGATTCGAGTGAAACGCAAGGCTCATAGTAGATTAGACATTAAGCAGCAGATCGACCCTCTATTAGATATCATAAAAAATGACCCTAGTGATAGAGACTTTGCTGAAGTTTACCTTAGAGGTAAAGCTCACTCAGCACAAGAGACAATCAAAGATATCTTGTTAGATCAGGCAATGATTGTGTTTGATACTATTTATCCGAAGTCTGGAAATACAATTGAGACTCAAATTCAAGATAAGAGATATGCTAATGCTCAAGTTGATACTCTAGCGAATCAAGAGTTTAGTCAATATGGAGCAAAACTAAAAACAGTCGCGCCTTGTTCGCAATGGGCGAACTTGAAAAATCAGAATTCTTATTAGAGTAATGACAATGGAAATGCTTACAGAGAATGATGAAAAATGCTGGAAGAGAGTCATATGGTTACTCTCGGCGTTAGGAGTCCCTATCATTCTTGGTATCTACCATCTTTTGTTCATGTGGAAAGGCTCTTCATTGTTTCCAGCTATAAACCCTGAAAATATATCTACGATGCTTGGTATCATAACTACTTTTAGTATCACTATGACAGGTTTTATAGCCGCAATTGGAGCATATTTGCTCTCTATATCAAGAAATCCAACGTTTAGCGAATGGAGAAATAAAGGCTACCTCACAGTGTTCTTTAATCTGTATGGTGTATCTATTATTTTTTTGCTCGCTACTTTTGGTACTTGCTTGATGATGCTTCTCACAAGTATGAGTATGTGGTGGCTGAAAATAGTGCTATCACAGGTCATACTGAATCTAATTCATATTGTAGCAATCACCTACATCGTAGTTAGTCAGGCAAAAGCCAGCGATTAAAAAATCTATATAATTCAATGCTTCCTGTAAGCTTAACCCTATATCCATGAGGATTGATATAGGGTTAAGCACCAGTATCAACTCATACCTGCCCTAAAGTGCTTTATAAGAAAGTTACATAGAGATACAAAAAAGGGGAAACGCAATTGCCCCACATTGTCGCTTTTTCGCTATTGATGATGCCCCTACAGATTTTGCAATACATGTGGATATGACTATGGAGGGTGTATGAGTCGCTCACGTTACAGAAGAAATTGGCTAATTATGGTGATAAGATCTACACCTTCAATAAAATCTCTCTTAACTTTTACTGTTTCTATAGTCTTAAATCCATGAGATTAGTATGATATTGGTGGCTTATAGCTGACCAATTTTGCCTGCTTGCATTTCATTAGATGTTTGAGCTCTGGATAGTCGTGTTTAGAGTGAATTGTTAATCGATGGCATAAGTTTTATAAGGGTACATATGTCCAAGAGTGTTGTGAGCGTCAATTTAAAGGAAGCTCAACTAAAACGAAAACTCCGAGAACACCTACATTCACTTGGCTTTACAAAATCAGAAGATGGATCTCTCTTGGCTCCTGGGAATAGTAAAGAAGTTATTCGCTCGATGCACCAAGCGCAAAGAAAGGAACGACTTGAAGCTAGTCGTAACTTTATCGTAAATAATTATGACAAGTTGCTTGGTCACTTTGCGTCAGGCTCTGATATTGTTCCTGAAAGAATATCCCCAGTATTGGAGCGAGTGGACTCTAAAGCATGGTCAGGGGACCTCTTTCGTCTAGCATCTTTAACATGGTCAGTTCCTGTATCCAATGGCTTTGGACGGCGCCTACGTTACTTAGTTTGGGATGAAAGTAATGGAAAGCTTATGGGGCTAATTGCGATTGGTGATCCTGTTTTTAACTTAGCAGTCCGTGACAATTATATTGGCTGGAATACTCATGATCGCAGTGATCGACTAGTAAATGTTATGGACGCTTATGTACTAGGTGCAATCCCACCATACAATTCATTGCTTTGCGGTAAGCTCATAGCCAGCCTTTTAAGAACCCAAGAGCTTTATAATGATTTTAGCAGCAAGTATGGTTCTACCACCGGAGTGATATCTAAGTCAGAGAAAAAGGCTAATTTACTTGCTGTTACGACTTCCTCCTCGATGGGACGTTCATCCGTTTACAATCGAGTAAGGCTTAACAATACGGAATATCTCAAATCTCTGGGTTATACAGGTGGATGGGGACATTTTCATATACCTGAGTGGTTGTTCAAAGAATTGAGGGAATACTTGCGAGAAAAGGATCATAGATATGCAGATCAATATTCCTTTGGTCAGGGACCAAACTGGCGACTGAGGGCAACAAAGGCTGCTTTATCTACTCTGGGGTTCAAGGCTGATTTGCTCAAACATGGTATACAACGTGAAGTCTTTATATCTCAATTGGCTGAGAATAGTTTAGATATACTCCGAACAGGGCAAGGGGTGCCCGATATATCTAACTTAAAATCTTCGGGAGAAGTCGCTGAATCTGCTCTTCAAAGGTGGGTGATACCAAGAGCGGCATGGGACAAAAGTTATCTTAAATGGAACTCTTCTTCGGTCACAGAGCTATTGGGATATAAAACTAAACAACTAATAGATAAAAAAAATATAGCTTAATGATACATAAATGGTACTGAGGAAAGATGGAATATGCGGTAAATAAGTTTACTGGAAAGGTCGAGTTTGCAGAACGGGCAAATACTTTTGGTATATATATATGCCACGAATGCAGAAAACCAGTGAGCTTGAGATCTGGGAGAAAGAGAAAAGCCTATTTTGCTCATTGGCCGGGTTATGGGGGCCCCGAATGTGAAAATTTTGTGCCTGGAGGCGTGTCCATAGGCGCTCCAGAGGACGAACTTTCCGATCTACCTACAATGGGGCGAATAGAGCTGTGGCTAAAGATACCAAGTACAAAACATTCTTCTTGGTACCTAGAATTAACTATTCCCCCATGCCGAGAGTCAGATGCGACCGTTACGATAGATGTTGGAGGTCGTTTTCAAACACTTGACATGAAAGGTATGTCAAAACCGAGAAGGGTAACCGCCGAACCAGTAACTGAAAGCTACCGTATAGTAAGTTTTACGGGAACACCTGATCCGCAATTTTTTAACGGTGTTGAGCGAGAGTGTCAAGCTCTTAAAGCTTTCGGAGCTACCGTTTTTAGTCCAACCCCAAGTAGCGAAAGACAAGGCTTTTCTGTTTCAAAAGAAATCAGATTAAATAGTTCGTTCGCTATGCTTTGGGCATTGCCTAGTTCCGTAATTTTTCCTGAAGAGATTACGGTTGACTCTTTGACTAATAGAGGAAAGTGGCATTTAGCCATGATAACTGTTCCAAGCCACATATCAATTGAGGCAACTATTTGGTTGAAAGAGTTTACAGGACTAGAGGTTTCTCACTCTGTCCCTTCAATCAACGTAATTTGGCCGTTTGTAACGAGAAGATCTAATCTTGATGAAATTGTTTTAGAGCGAACAAATGAAGTATTGCTTGGTATAGATCATCTCCCTCATCATCAGCAGTCTGCGAGAAAAAGACTCAAGGCAATTAGTGCGGAAAAAGAGTTATCCATCCCAAGCTTGAGAGGTGCTGATAAGTTCTTTGCTCTAGAGCCAGATCATTTGGAATTAATTGCGCTTTTTTTTGACGATGATTCGAATACGCATAGATATTTATCAATCGATAAGAAAGAAAATAACTTAGAAGTGCCTTCTCAGCCAACGGTTGATATAGCACTTACAAATGATGAAAAAGATATACAAATATTTTCTCTTCATATTGCTGAGTGTGAAAGCTTAACTTCTAACCTCTTGCAGCGTGGGTATCGATTTTCTTACATCTCGATGCCCAAAGGTGTTGAAGGGAGAGTTAAAGTATATCCATCAGAAAATACTGGAAAACTTCTTGTAGCTGGAAGTGAGCCAGCTCCTCATAATCCTAAAGCGCTGCTACTTAAAGCAGATATAAATAACCACATATCTAGCTTAATCTCTGAGCAGATTGTATCAGTTGAATTAGACTTTGGTGGTTTTGGCAATCTGTATTTAACCAATGCTAGATATAATGAAAATGAATATAAAGGAGAGGAGACGATAACTTTACCTCCATTTTTGAGAAGTAGACTATTGTTTTTTCTATCACAAATATCTGCAGCGCCCGTAAATAACTTTCTCACAGATGAAGAATTAATTCGAGCTTTCGAAATTACAAAACCAACAGTTGGTTTAGTACCTAATTACCGTTCGATAAAAAATGAAATTCTTCGGTGTGGGAGTAACTTAAAGATAGGCATTAATTCAATATGAACTATGAGTTTAGTAATGCAGCTAAAGAAAGAATAGGATCGTTTGCTCAAGCAGAGATTACTAGTTTCATTGAAGAGTTACCCCAAAGTATTCTAAGAGTGGTTTTTAAAGCCTTGCCCAAGGTCGATGGTTTTCGCCGTAATAGTATTGCTGAGTTCAAAGAGAAGCAAAAACGGCTGATTATGCACTTGACTCGTTATGAACGCTCAAAGGTGAATCCAGGTTGGACTGTTTTTGGTAAAATATGGGAGCTATGGGCAAAAGAAAATCTAGGTATAGACTTACCCGAAGTGGATGAAAATCTTGATGATGTTCAGAAGGCTTTGTATTTCTTTAACAAGTTAAGTGAGAATTATCCCAACCTTTCGCAAGAAGATGCAGATAAGTTATACAAGTTTAGTGGGTTTGTAACATGTGAGCAGGTTAATAGTCTAATTTCTAGTTTTAAGAAAAAAGCTGATATTAAACGTGACCAAATGGTCATGGAGTTACCGCTGCGCTTAAGCGAATTAGAAAGTACAGTCAAGAAAATCGAAAGTAGTTGCCGAGAGTTTGAAGCACTTCACTTGGAATCAGAAGTCGAATTTGACTCTATTGAGGAAAAGCTAGGCAGAGTAAAAGCTATCTCAGAGGAAACTACAGAGGTTTTGAGAGTCACATCTCTTATTAGTTCTGATAATGAGCAAAGCTTGCGAGAAGTTGAAGGGCGCTTAGATTCAGTAGGAATACTGCAAAATAAGTTAGATCATAGCTTATCTGTGCTTTCAGATGCGAACACAAGCCTAGAGCGACGAATGGAAAGTATAGAAGGTGAGTTAAAAAGGCAATCACAAAGAACAACTGAAATAGATACTATATCTGTGGCTATTGAGGGCCTTGAATCTCGTATTGATAACTTAGACCAAATCGACGACTTCGTGAATGTTCGAAGTCGTCTTGATGAAATGTTTAGTAAAATTAGTCAGTTAGATTTACGTTGTGAGGGTGAAGACGTACCCAAAACATCAACGCAGGCTATTCCTTCTGGCATGAAACTGAAAAAACTGGCAGATGAAACTGTAAATTTAAGCTCTATATCAGAAGCTTATGAAGCGATAGCTGCTAATCTTCATGTTGTTGGTTTCACTAAATCAGAAACCAATTCACTATCTCGTAAGATTCTAGCAGGAATCCTTTCTGGTCAAATTATTCAGTTCTCGGGATCTTTAGCTGATTTAGCGTGTGATGCAGTCTCTGCTGCGATAAGCGGTTCTAAAGTGTTGGAATGGTCCATTCCTGTCGGGTTAGTCGATAGTATTAGTTCTGAGAAATTTATCTCTAGTAGCGCCAAAACTGAAGTATATTGTGCGGTGATTAAAGGTGTAAATTTATCAGCTTTTGAAGTTTACGGGGCCCCCATTCGAGAGGAGGTGATTCGTAGACAATGCTTTTTATCAAGTTCCTCCAGAACATTTTTTCTTGCAACTGTCAAACAAGGTCCTGCTGTTTTTCCCGATGGCGGTTCGATCACCGAAATAGGCCCTTTATTTAATACTGATGAGCTTCGCATTCGACTTACTCCTCCTAGGAGCAATAAATTTATTTTTGGCAAACTTGATTATGAAGCGATGCTAGATGAAGCAGATAGAAATGTGTCATCAAATCAAGAGGATTTAGATGAACTCATAGAAGATACAGGCTTTCATGGTGGGAACTTATGGGCTCGCTGTGTTTCAAGAGCTTACAAAGCTTTGCGCAGTGTACCTGGAGGAAATGAAGAGTCAGACTTACATGCAATTTTGCTCAATTGGGCGTTGCCATGGGCTATTGCTAGTGGAAATAAAACAGATGGCATAGAGCGGGCTTTGGAACAAGACTGCTCAATTAAAGATCAAGAGATTATGGTCCAATAGGTTTATGAAGTTATCCTCATTGTCAAAAAATGCCACATTAGATTTTCTAGCTCGCCAAATTAATTGCCCACTGGCTGATAGAGGTAGGGAGATCTCTATAATCTCAGAATGCCTGAGATCTATGCTCTTTTTTTATTCTCACGGTTCTGAGGGTGATTTCTATAAAGGGCCAGTATCCACAATACAGTTAACAAGAATAGTCAAAGATAAACTGAAATTTCTTTTTGAGTATGGTCATTCAACAAATAGAAAAAGTAACAACCAAATAGATGTATTAAAGCTAGCGGATTGTCTACATAGACTAGGTGACTTGCATAAATCCAGCGGGGGGCAATGGACAATCCCCCCCATACATGCAATCCGTTGTGGTGATGAACATGCCTTGCTCTTAGGTGGTGGTCCAACCACTATTTTGCCTAACTCTCTTCGTTCAGTAGTATCCACAGTTGGCAGTTTAAGGCTTGTTAATCAACAAGCGTGTGAAGGCGAGATTGAACTCTGGGACATCGATAAGTGGGTTCAATTTAATCATCAAAGCCTAAGTCATTGGGCAAATTCCCTTCAGCATAAGGCATCAAAAAATTTAGTGGAATCTGTATATGATTCAAGGCAAGTGCAAGTTTATCTGAAAGGAAGGTGGGTTGATTTCGATGACTTGCCTGTGAGCATTAATAGTTTATCTATATGCAGAATGCGTGGTTCTGCTTGTTTCTTATACTTCTTTGGTGAGTTGATTGCTGGTCGTTTAGAAAGAGCTTGCTCAATAACGAGCCAAGAAGCTAGGAGATACCGCTTTTATCGTGATGCTGAGGATGGTAGGCCGGTCTGTATAAGTGCGAAATACGTTTCTCGGAACTTAATTCGTATGCAGATAGTTAGACCATTACCTATAGAAGAGTCAATAATTCAAAACCTTGGCTGGCGGGTTCCGGTTGAAAAGGGAGAATACGACAAAGCTACTTACTATGAGTTTCCAGTAGAGGTAGTTCCGATTATCAGAGAAGTACTCGATAGGCTTCGTATAGTGTTGGTCTTAGTAGAATAAGGATAAATAGATGGATAGTTTGGCAAATCAAAAAGTAGCTAGTAGTGTTCATGAAACCGTGGCTAATTTAAAGCGAAGCCTAAAACAGTATATTGAGGCTCAGTATCATATTCGTAATGAGTCGCTCGTTGAAGAAAGAAGCTTATTACTAGACCAAGAACCCACAATAGTTCAATCTCCTTACGTGGAAGCTACACAGGTTTATAAAGTTGGAAGGTCGTATTCAGAACTTGATATCCCAGCCCCCGTTTCCGAGACGTTAACAGAGCTATCCCAAATAGGTGTTGGTTTGTACCCTCGACCATATGAACACCAATCTCAAGCACTTACCTCTTTTTTCGGAAAGGATAGGGCAGACATAGTAGTAGCAACTGGTACTGGTTCTGGTAAAACAGAAAGTTTTTTAATGCCAATCATAGGTAATTTAGCTCTTGAAGGAGAGGAAAGACCTGAATCAGCCAATCTACCTGGCTGTCGCGCGATGCTACTATACCCCATGAATGCGCTCGTTAATGATCAGTTATCGCGGATTCGCAGGATGTTTGGTGATCCCCGTGCATCCGAAATATTGAAAAATAAGAGAACAAAGCCTATCCGGTTCGGTAGTTATACAGGTAGAACGCCATATCCAGGCAGCCGTACTGCAACTAAAGATGAGCAGTTCATAAAGCCACTTTTTGAGAACTTTTATAATAAAGTGGGTGGTGAGTCGGTTATAAAAACTCAGTTAGAAAAAATCGGCCGTTGGCCTAGTAAGGATCTGAGTGGTTTTTATGGTGCAGAACTTATTGAGCAGAAAACTTATGAGAAAGGTGTTAAGAAAGGTAAGCAGTATTCGAGAAAAAACTGGCATGAACGTCTAATTACCCAAGCTTCTGATAGAGAACTAATGACTCGTCATGAAATCCAGACTGAGTGTCCTGAACTGCTCATTACCAACTACTCTATGCTCGAATACATGCTAATGCGCCCAATAGAGCGAGATATTTTCGAACAAACGCGTGAGTGGCTAAAGAATGATTTGCGAAATGAATTTATTTTGGTCATTGATGAAGCCCATATGTATCGAGGCACTGGGGGAGCAGAGGTTGCGCTCCTCATAAGACGTCTGTGTGCTCGCTTAGACATTCCTCGTGAACGTATGAGATGTATTTTGACTAGTGCAAGTTTGGGGACTGTCGAAGATGGTGTTCAATTTGCGTGTGATCTAACAGGTTTATCTAGCTCATCTTCCCGTAAATTTGAAATTATCCAAGGAACTGCTGAAGAGAGAACGGTGACACAGTTCTGTGATTCCTCAATTGCAAATGTACTCGCTGAGTTCGATTTGAATGCCTTTCAAGGCATAGCCAATGACCTGAAAAATGCTTCAATAGCATTGACTAACCTAGCTGTGCAGTTGGGGTGGTCAACTCCACCTGGAGATTGCCCTGAAAAAACCAAGGATTGGTTATTTAGTAACTTGACAGGGTTTGGTCCATTGGAAAGCTTAGTGTCTATTGTGTCAGGAAAAGCTGTTCGATTGGATGAACTGAGTGAGCAACTCTTCCCAGGGATATCAGAAGAAATATCGCCTAGAGCTACCGATACGTTGCTTGCTTTGGGCTGTTATGCCAAAAGACTTTCTGACGGAAGGGTACTACTACCGACACGACTGCACTTGTTTCACCGAGGTTTACCTGGTCTCCATGCATGTGTTGATCCTAGTTGTTCTGCGCGCTTAGGAACTCAGGACTCCCCTATCTTAGGACGTCTACATACTAAATCGCGGAGACAGTGTGATTGTTTAGGTAAATCTCGAGTTTATGAATTGTTTACTCATCGAGACTGTGGTGCTGCATTTCTTAGAGGTTTTGTGAGTTCTGACTTGAACTTTCTATGGCATGAAGCAAATGGCCCCCTAACTGAAAATGGCGCACTGGATTTAGTCCCTATAGATATATTGGTTGAGGATAAAGTTCATCCACGTGGACGTTATAGAGAAATGTGGTTACATATGTCTAGTGGCAAGCTTATTGATACTTGTCCACTAGACCTCAATGGTTACCGAAAAGTATTTATTCCAGATCGACTAGCGACAGGTGAGCCTCTGCTATTTGATGAGTGTCCCGTTTGTATGCGTAATACCAGTCTGTCAAACGGTGAAAGCTCAAAGATCATGGATCATGTTACGAAAGGTGAGGCTCCATTTACTGCGTTAGTCAGAACACAAATGTCCAATCAGGCCCCTAATAGAACTGCTGATGCCAAACATCCCAATGGTGGCCGAAAAGTACTAATATTTTCAGATGGCAGACAAAAAGCAGCGCGACTAGCTCGTGATATACCTAGAGATATAGAGTTGGATGTTTTTCGTCAAGCGATAGCATTAGCGTGTGTTCGGTTGAGAGAATGCTCTAAAGAGCCTAGGCCTAATAATAGCCTTTACCTAGCGTTTTTGTCGGTTCTCTCTGAGCATGATTTACAAATGTTTGATGGCTCGGATGCCTTAAAGCTTATTGCTGCAAGAAATGAGTTTAGCCGTGACTACGATGGAGACCTTGAAGAGGCTCTAGAGGATAATTTTGAGCCTTCTGAGCCGCCACCTAGTCGTTATAAAGTAGCATTGCTCAAACTTCTGTGTGGTACTTACTACTCTTTAGCCGGTACCACCGTTGGCTTCGTTGAGCCAAGTAAAGCAAAGTTTAAGCGATTGGTTAATAATTTTAAAAGCAAAGGGCTTGGTTTATCGGATAGCGATGTCTCAGCTCTTTCAGTTGCTTGGATTGACTCTCAACTAAGAGCTTTTGCTTTCGATTCTTCTATCGATTCACATTTGCGTTACAAAGCTGCAAGCTACTATAAACCAACCTGGGGGAGTCGTGGACGTTTTGAAAGGGCATTTCGTGATAGCTTAACGCAAAGGCTTTCTTGGTGTGATAATACAATTGAAGAGGTCGAGAGTGTTTTCAGGGATCAGTTGACTCTAGAGCAAGGTAATACATATTTTTTGTCGCCTAACTCTCTAGTTGTATATATAGATATGGAACACATTTGGTATCAGTGTGCAGATTGTACTTCTTTAATGCCAATAGTTCTAAAGGAAGATATATGTGTTTCATGTGGAAGTAATACAGCGATAGCACTCGATCCACGCAGTGATACTTATATTAACGCTAGGAAGGGTTTTTGGAGAGCCCCGGTTGAAGACGCATTAGTTAATAAAACTCGACTTTCAACTCTCTCCGTAGAAGAGCATACAGCACAGTTATCAAATAGAGATAGAAGCAGTGTTCACTCAACCACAGAGCTTTATGAACTTAGGTTTCAAGATGTTTTGATTGATGCTGATAGTAGACCCATCGATGTTTTAAGCTGTACGACTACTATGGAAGTAGGTGTAGATATTGGTTCTCTCACAGCAGTATCGTTGCGTAATGTTCCACCTCAGCGTGAGAACTATCAGCAAAGGGCTGGTCGAGCAGGACGAAGAGGATCGTCCGTCTCTACGGTTATCACCTATTGTCAGAATGGACCGCATGATAGTCACTACTTCCTTAATCCGCATAATATTGTTGCTGGGCCACCTAGGACCCCTGAAGTAAAAGTTGATAATGCAAGAATTGCTACGAGGCACGTCCATTCGTATTTAATACAAACATTCTTCCATGAAAATATTGATTTTTCTCATAAAAAACCGAGTGATGAGACTTCTGTATTAGAGAAAGCTTTAGGTAAAACTCGAGACTTTTTCTTTGGCAGTATGGATAGTGAGCTTAGTTTACTAGCGTTTGAGCAATGGGTATCCGTTAAAGTGCTAGCGGAAGACGGTAACTTACGTAAATCCATCCTTAATTGGCTACCGACATCTTTATCAACGGGGCCGCATAATCTAGAGCAGTGGCTGCTGAATACAGTGACAGCTTTTATAGAAAAGCTGAAATGCTTAGGTAAAGATATCCCTCAAGTCATTGATGTAGATAAGGATGAAATAGCGACTGATAATGAGGTTGTTGATGAGTTAGAGCAAGAAGAACTCTTAGACTTCTTATTTTTTCATGACTTACTTCCAAGCTATGCATTCCCCACTAGTTTGAGTAGCTTTTTAGTAGAAGTTTTGGAGAAACAAAAAGGTACCTGGAAAGTTAAAACGGTTCAAAAACCTCAACAAGCCATTTCAAAAGCTCTCAGTGAGTACGCTCCTGGAAGGCTAATAGTTATAGATAAAAAAACGTATCGATCCGGAGGTGTTTTTGCCGATATGCCTCCATATGAGGTTAACCGAGCCCGGCCTCTATTTGAGGAAGCTAAGACCCTGGTTTATTGTGAGGACTGCTCTTTTGTACGAGATCCTTATATAACGCAGGATACACAACTCATTTGCCCAGTTTGTTCGGGGAATCTCAGGGAAGAAACCATGATCCAGCCAGAAGTGTTTGGGCCAGAAAAAGCTAGATATCTCCCGGAAGAAGATAGGGAACAGGAGATTACTTTTGCTACGATGGCTCAGTTCCCTCAACCGGTCAATGAGCAGGATTTTGTTTTTAAACCTTGTGGTCCAAACGCTAGCTATACACATGAAATTGGTCAACGACTTGTCACTGTTAACCGTGGGAAAAAAGACAATGAACTAGGTGGATTTTCCGTGTGTGAAGACTGCGGAGCAGCTTCGGTTTTTGATGAACGTTCTAATTTTAGTGGTGAGCATGAGCGACCGTACAAAGCGCTACACTCTAAAGGAACGCCACAAAAATGTGCTGGTGAATTTAAAAGGGTTTTCTTAGGGCATAACTTTACGACAGATTTGCTTTTGATAAGGTTTAAGATATCGGCTCCCTTGATTACAGATACTTCTGATAGCATTTCATTACATATTCTAGAAGACTCAATGCATACAATAGCTGAAGCTCTTCGTCTTGCTGCTAGTAGACATAGACAGTTAGATGTCGACCCTGCAGAGTTTGGGGCTGGCTTCAGAGTTGTGCCTGCCCTTCAAGGAGAAGATCGTTTAGTCGATCTGTTTCTTTACGATACGTTATCGGGAGGTGCGGGGTATGCGGAAATCGCTGCTAACAATTTAGATGAAATCCTGTCCACGACTTTGGAGCTTCTCGAAGGTTGCGAGTGTGATTCTTCTTGTACAGATTGTTTAAACCACTTCCACAATCAACACCTACAAACGAGGCTAGATAGATATTTAGGGGCATCATTATTGCGTTATGCAATCTATGGCGAGATACCTCAAAGTGCTCATTTTAGTGAGCAAGCTAGACAGTTGTCTCAGCTATGTTCTTTACTAGAGCTAGATGGCTATAAATGTACAATGGGTAACACTGAAAAGAGTCCAGTTATCGTTTCTTATGATCATCAAAAGCTGTCACTGGGCTGTTTTCCTGGATTAATTGATAGGGAGTTCCTCTCACATGCTTGTCAAGTTGAGCCGGATTCAATGTTGATTAATGAATATTTGCTTAAATCGAATCAGCCAGAGATGCATTTACGCGTGAGTTCTAGATTCAATCGCTAATGGAAATTGGGAAGATTACTTCATTCTAGTAGTCACCAGTTATCTTGGGTTGAGATCTACGCATAAAACTAGATAAAAGTTATAAAAAGAAAAGAGGGTGCGAATAGCATCCTCTTTTCTATAATTCATCAAGATATAACTTTTTTGTCAGAGCAGCTATTCCAATGGGGTGGCAGTTTCATATGGTTTCTGGTTTGTATTTCCATGTTATCAGAAGCCTTTGTATTTTACCTTGTAACGACTAATTGATTGAGAGCTTTATTGTCCCCAACATTGCAAGCTAGATACTAAAGCGTCTTTGCTACTATTGAAATATCCCCGTACCCTAAGCCGTACCCGTGGCGATTTCTCTACAATAAAAAAACAGTGAGATCCCTTATTTGATGCGCTCCAATAGCACGCCCGCTTCCATATGGTGGGTATAAGGGAATTGGTCAAACAGAGCAAAACGCGTCACGTTGTGTGTTTCGCATAGAATGTCCAAGTTCTCTTTTAGAGTCTCAGGGTTACAAGAGATGTACATGATGCGCTCGTAACCTTGCACCATTTTACAAGTATCGGCATCCATCCCAGCACGTGGTGGATCGACAAAAATCGTGTTGCAGTTGTAGCTCTTCAGATCCACACCTGCATCTTGTAGACGACGGAATTCACGCTTACCTTCGATCGCTTGAGTAAATTCCTCTGCTGATAGACGTAAGATTTGTACGTTATCAATCTTATTGGCAGCGATGTTGTACTGTGCAGATACCACCGATGGTTTAGCTAGCTCAGTTGCCAGGACGCGGTCGAAATTCTGTGCCAAGGCCAGCGAGAAGTTACCGTTACCACAGTAAAGTTCTAGTAGGTCACCAGTGCTTTCTTGGGTACAGTCGACCGCCCATTCCAGCATCTTCTCTGCGACTTTGCCGTTCGGCTGAGTGAAGCTGTTCTCTACTTGTTGGTAGATGTAGCTTTGACCATTTACATCGAGCTTCTCGATAACGTAGTCGCGGTCTAGGACAATCTTCATCTTACGAGCACGACCAATGATGTTTAGATTGAAGCCTTCATCATTTAAACGCTGTTTAAGGGCTTTCGCGTTTTCAATCCACTCTTCATCAAGTTGGCGATGGTAAAGGAGTGAAACCAGAATCTCACCACTTAGCGTCGATAGGAAATCTACTTGGAACAGTTTACGACGTAGTGAGTCGTTGTCTTTCATCGCTTCAACCAATAGCGGCATCAGGTCGTTGATCAGACGGCTTGCTGCAGGGAATTGGTCAACACGGTACTTCTCACGAGTTTCTTGGTTGAACATGATGTAGTAAAGATCTTCGCCTTCATGCCAAACACGGAACTCAGCACGCATGCGGTAGTGCTGCTCTGGTGATTCAAACACTTCCAGTTCTGGCATGTTGTATGGCGCGAACATATCCGTGAGACGTTCGACTTTTTCAGCCAGTTGTTCTTGGTAGCGTTGTGGGTTTACATCAAGAGTAGCCATGATCTTACCTTTTATAGTGCATTCAATTTAAGAGCGCAGATTTTATTCAATCTCAATAGGATGTCCAGTTTTGTACTGGAATTGATTTAAAGATAGTGCGTACAGACAGAGTAGAAAGCAAAATCAATCAAAACGTTACAACTTGTAAGGGCAATATTGGCTGGACAAATAATCAATAGCTGAATAATATTTGCCTCAAGTTGGTGCTATCTAGCAATCTAGATGGCTGAAATGGGAATCTGGTGTGAATCCAGAACTGACGCGCAGCGGTAAAAGAGAACGAACGCTCATCAGACACTGCATTAGTTTATGTGGGAAGTCGAGCAAGTAGGCGGTACACCCGTGCTCTTGAGTCCGAATACCTGCCAACAACTGAGCCACAGCACTGGACTGTCATGATGACAGGGCTCGGAAGGAATTACGCGATTTAGGACAATACAATGAGAAAATCCGCACTGGCGATCACTTTGGCATCGCTGCTTTCACCTGTCTCTTATCTACAGGCCCAAGAAACCTCCACTGACGAAACCATCGTTGTTACTGCAAACCGTTTTGAGCAAGCCGAAAGCCGTACGTTGGCAGATGTCGAAGTGGTTACTCGACAAGACATTGATCGCATTCAAGCGAAAACCCTACCAGATGTGTTGCGCCGTCTTACGGGGATTCAAGTTTCACAAAATGGTGGTCGTGGTCAGTTAGCGTCTTTATTTGTTCGTGGTACCAGTTCCGACCAAGTTCTAGTACTGGTTGATGGCGTACGTTTTGCGCGTGCAGCGAAGGGCGCTGTGGACTTTAACCAAATCCCACTTACTTACGTTCAACGGATTGAGTACGTGCGTGGTGCGCGTGCGTCACTTTATGGTTCAGAAGCGATTGGTGGCGTGATCAATATCATCACCATTGCGCGTGCTGACGAAGAAGGAACGAAGTTAAGCGCTGGTTTAGGTAGCTTAGATTACCAAGAATTGAGTGTGGCATCTGGCATTAAAGTCACAGAGAGCGGCCAACTGAATATCGCGCTTGGTAGTGAAAGTGATGATGGTTATAACGTTCGTCCTGTACCGGGAGTTAATGACGGCGACCGCCATGGCTTTGATACAAAGAATGGTCTGCTAGGTTACGTGCATAACTTCAATGACCAGTGGTCTGTATTTGGTAACCTACGTGCTTACGAAAATGTTTATCAATATGACAGCAGCTACGGCAGTCGCGGTTATTACGAAGCAGAAAAAGACGACCTTTCTGCCACTCTGGGCGGTAAGTATCAGTCTGATAATGTGATGTCAGAACTACAAGTAACGGCACAGAAACAGAAGTCTTGGAACTATGAGCAAGCAAAAGGCAAACACTCAGGTACTGAAGATGAACTTGAGCAGCAAAATGTCCAGTGGACCAACAGTTACTTGCTAAACAACAATACGACGTTTGCTGGTGGTATTGATTGGCGCAACGAATCTTATAAAGACAAGAGTGCGAATAAAACGTTTGATCGTACCAATGGCGCTCTGTTTGGTATGGCAACCACTAGCATTGATAAAGCAATGCTTGAGGGCAGTGCTCGCTTGGATGATAACGAAGAATACGGTAGTGAGTTCACTTACAGCTTAGCGGCTGGTTACCAGTTTGTGCCAGAGTTTGGGGTTAAAGCTTCTTTTGGTACTGCGTTTAAGGCTCCAAACCTATATCAACAGTATGACCCAACATACGGTGAGAAAGATCTGAAGCCGGAAGAGTCAGATGCTTGGGAGCTAGCATTCAGCGGTGATGTCCAAGGCGTTTTTTGGTCCGTAACGGGTTATGACTATAAAATCACGAATCTTATCGATTACCATCCAACCACATACAAATATTTGAATGTCGATGGTGAAACACATATCCAAGGTGTGGAGCTTGTTGCTGAGTTTGATACAGGGATTGTGCAGCACCAGTTGAGTGCGGATTACAAAGATGCTGAAGACGATAAAGGGCATCAATTGCAGCGCCGCGCTAAAGAAATGTATAAGTGGAACGCTTTAGTGAGCTTCGATAAAGTGGACTGGTCGGTTAGCTATCAGTATGTAGGTAAGCGTCCAGATGTGGATTACAGCACTTGGCCTTCACAAGATATCACGCTTTCTTCTTACTCGTTGGTTGATACGGCTGTGACTTACTATCCGAATGAGTCGACCTCTATTAGCGCTCGTATCGATAATCTATTTGATAAAGAGTATGAGATGGCAAAAGGTTACCCTGCCGCGGAGCGAGCGTACTATCTAAACGTTGGCTACGAATTCTAATCGTGAATGAACACAAACCGCCTTCGGGCGGTTTTTAATATTTTTGTGATGGAAAATCGAATGACGAAACCTAAGCAAGTGGTGATCAGTTGGTCCAGTGGCAAAGATTCGACATTAACGCTTGAGCGCCTTAACGAGAATCCAAATTATCAAGTTGTCGGTTTGTACACGACTTACGTAGGGAAAGAAGTCCCTTTCCAAGCAACTCCGCTTGAGGTTGTACAAATGCAAGCAGACTTACTTGCGCTTCCGCTCATTACTATCGAGCTACCTGAAGTCTTTCCGAGTAACGACATTTATCAATCGACCATCGTTAATGTATTACAAAGTAGTGGTCTGAATATAGAAGCTGTCGCATTTGGCGATATGTTTTGCAATGGCATTGCCGAGTACCGACGCAGCTATATTGAACCTGCTGGCTGGGAGTGCGTCTTTCCGCTATTAGGGGAGAGCAGCGACAAACTAGCGATGGAAATCATAGAGCGTGGTATTCAAACGATGTTGATCACCATCGACGGAAGTGTTCTCCCTCCAGAATGGTGTGGTCGCTGGTATGACAAAGCCCTAATAGAGTCATTACCAAGTCAAATTGATCCCTGTGGGGAAAATGGTGAATTTCACACATTGGTCACGTCTTCGCCGTCTTTTCAAGGGCATATCGATCTAACGAAGCGAGATGTAGAATCTGGAGATAGATTCAGCCATCAAAGATACCATGCTAAAGCATTGCCAAAACAAATCTAAGCAGTATGATCGCAACGTTTCTGTTCTTTAGGTAAGGCTCGTGCGAGTAGCAAGTAAGAAAAAAGTCCTAGTTTTTGACTCCGGTGTTGGTGGTCTTTCTGTATTCCAAGAGATACATCGCCTATTGCCGCAGCTTGACTACTTATACTTATTCGATAATCAGGCTTACCCTTATGGTGAACTCGATCAGGCGGTACTCATTTCACGAGTTAACCAACTGGTCTCTTCATTAGTCGAAGAACACCAAGTCGACATTGTTGTCATTGCTTGTAATACGGCAAGCACCATAGTGCTTCCTTCCTTACGTGAAAATCTATCGATTCCCGTTGTTGGTGTTGTCCCAGCGATTAAACCCGCATCGCTTTTGGCATCAAAAGGGGTGGGGCTGATCGCCACTCCGGCGACAGTAACACGCCAATATACTCAAGAGTTAATACGAGACTTTGCGCAAGGCAAACCAGTTGAGCTGTTGGGATCAACTCGCTTGGTGGATATGGCCGAAGAGAAGTTGCGAGGCAACAGCGTTTCTCTAGACGAACTGACAAAAATCCTGCTTCCGCTTCGCGATAAAGTAGACGTTGCGGTGCTCGGTTGTACTCACTTCCCTTTAATCAAAGAGGAAATTCATCAAGCTTTGGGTGGGGACGTTACTTTAATTGATTCGGGTGCAGCCATTGCACGTCGAGTAAAAGCATTACTATTAAGTGATGAAATTGAGGATACGGAAGAGGGAAGTAAGTCGATTTATGCCAGTGCAACTCCTTGGCAGGAAGATGCACTGAACATTTGTTTAAAGAAGCTAGGTTTTAATCCTGTTCTGGTTTACCACCATCCGGGTGTTTAGGATCGTTCGCAATTCTCACTTTTAGCGTTCTCTCCATATATTCCTTTTCATTAAGTTTATCGATAGCTGGCTTGGCATCTGCCGCAGCCATCACGACAAAACCAAACCCTCTTCTTTTTCCAGTGCGCTTATCTTTCATTAAGCGTACTGCATAGACCTGTCCATATTCAGCAAACAAATCGCGAACGTGACTCTCATTGGCCTTATAAGGAAGGTTGCCGACATACAGAGTTTTAGTTGATGGATCCGAGTCTGTTGATTGAATAGAAGGTGTCTGGCTAGAAAATGAAAATAAAAAAGCAGTAGCGATAACACCAATGAGAAAACTCAAGGCTGGTGGGATGGTGACTTGAGAGAAGACGATTCCCCCAACGACGGCCAGCCCAGCACATAAAATCAGATTTTTTTTAGACGTCATTTTAATTACTACACATAGTGATAAAGAGATCGATTGTCCATTAACAGAATAGACACATGAATCTTACGTATATGGTTGGTGTTTTTCCAACCAATTGCTGTGATATGTCTCAAATGTGACGAAGAAATATGCAAATATCACGCTTTTGGCTAACTAATGACCTGTTGAAAGTTTTTTTGCAAAAAACGCTTGTACTAATTTCTCAACTCCCTATACTGCGCATCCACCGACACGGAGTGAGACGAAAGTCACACAGCGAATCGGAAGTGAGAGAAAAAGAAATTTGAAAAAATGCTTGACTCTCTCACGGTGCGGAGTAAGATACGCACCCCTAACGACGAGCAACTAAGTTGCTGGATAAGTTAGAAAAGCTCTTTAAAAATATAAACCTATCAATCTGTGTGGGCACTCGTTGATGATAATCCAAATAGTTTCTTCGGAAACAATTTAGGTTTCAATGAAACGAAGTGACCATTGAATCGAAAGATTCAGCACAGTCAATTCAAACATTACTTTATGTAATGTTCAGTATTCATTGAGCCGAACAAAATCTTAAATTGAAGAGTTTGAT
>NZ_WBOH01000013.1:0-81635 GCF_032648565.1 Vibrio sp. 2-1-2a | reverse complement strand
GATTTTTTTATCGTTTGGGTGTTTTTTATTCTAAAAGGCGAGTTTTCACTACTATTCTACCTCCATATCCCCAGTAATCGCCCCTAATAAGGAGAAAAGATGAGCTCAATTAGAAGCTACAAAGGTATAAAGCCCCAACTTGGTGAGCGTGTTTACGTTGACTCAACCTCAGTGTTAGTCGGAGATATCCGTATTGGGGACGATTCTAGCATTTGGCCATTAGTAGCGGCACGAGGCGATGTGAACCACATTCACATTGGTGATCGAACTAATATTCAAGATGGCAGTGTTTTGCATGTCACCCATAAGAACTCTGAAAACCCAAACGGCTATCCACTTATTATTGGCAATGACGTTACGATTGGCCACAAAGTGATGCTGCACGGTTGTGAGATACACGATCGTGTATTGGTTGGTATGGGGGCGATTGTTTTAGATGCTGTCGTTATTGAATCAGAGGTGATGATTGGAGCGGGCAGTTTAGTACCGCCAGGAAAGAGATTAGAAAGCGGTTATCTTTATGTCGGTAGTCCAGTGAAACAAGCTCGCCCTCTATCAGAGACAGAACGAGCTTTTTTGCAAAAGTCTGCCAATAACTATGTTCAAAACAAAAACGACTACTTACATGAAGTAGAAGACTTGAACTAAAGGTCTGTTAACCAATGATGATATGGCCTTCTTCATTGAAGGCTTCATCTTCTATTAACTCTTCTGCTATTTCTTCCAGATCAAATCGGTAGTCAATAAAAGCAGAGATCACGGCCTGCTCCGTATCTAACTCTGAGCCAGATAACTTTTCTAACTTTTGTTTCGTCACAAAGCATTCTATTAGCGCACCAGATTGTTGCGCCGCAAAGTTTACTGATTGTGATACTTCATCCCATGATTGCATGTCTGGGAATAAGATGGATTGATTCATCGCTTATTGACCTTCAAGGTTCTTTCTTAATTCACGCAAAATCTGTTTAGCTCCAGGACGAAGACCGCGCCATAACATAAAACTCTCAGCAGCTTGGCCAACTAACATACCTAAACCATCATAAGCATGTGCGACACCATGTTGCTTAGCCCATTGGTTAAATGTGGTATCACCTTTGCCATACATCATGTCGTAGCTTGTACTATTGGCGGCGAACACCGAGGAAGAGATCGCAGGTAACTCACCACTCAATGATGCAGACGTGGAGTTGATTACGACGTCGTACTCTTCAGCAATGGTATTCATCTCTTTTGCTGTAACAGGGCCATATGCAGAAAACAATTCTGCCAATTCTTCGGCTTTGGAAAATGTACGATTAGTTATCGTTAGAGATGTTGGTTTTTGCTCGAGCAATGGTTTAATCACTCCTCGAGCGGCACCACCAGCTCCTATGATCAGGATACGTGCACCTTCTAAAACGACTTGATGCTGCAACAAGTCTTGCACTAAGCCTGCACCATCAGTGTTATCACCAATGATTTCACCATCATCAAGCTTCTTAAGTGTATTCACTGCTCCAGCAAGCTGAGCACGCTCGGTCAAACGGCTGGCAAATTGATAGGCATCTTCTTTAAAAGGCAAGGTCACGTTACAGCCTTTGCCGCCGTCAGCAAAAAATGCTTTCGCCGCCTCGATAAATCCACCCACAGGCGCACATTCTGCGGTGTATGTTAGGGACTGATTCGTTTGACGAGCAAAGAGTGTATGGATAAATGGCGACTTGCTGTGCCCGATAGGGTTACCAAACACGGCGTAACGATCGATTTGCAGGGTCATTTCCTTACCTTTATTCCTTACTTAGATATAGAGAGAACAGGGCCATCTGATTACAGATGACCCTATCACTATCTATCTATATAGAAAAGGAGATTCCGTGCTTACCATTCGCGTGGTTTCAGGTATCGATCGTAAAGTTCGGCTTCAGGCGTTCCTGCTTCTGGTTCGTAGCGGTACTCCCATCGCGCTAACGGCGGCATCGACATCAGAATCGACTCGGTACGCCCACCACTTTGTAAACCGAATAAAGTGCCACGGTCGTACACTAAGTTGAACTCAACATAACGACCACGACGGTAAAGTTGGAATTCACGCTCGCGCTCGCCATATTCGATGTCTTTACGACGAGACACGATCGGCAAGTAAGCTTGGCAATAGCCTTCACCCACCGCTTTGATGTAATCGAAACACTTATCAAACTCCCAGTGGTTCAAATCATCAAAGAACAAACCACCGACACCACGAGTTTCGTTTCGATGTGGCAAGAAGAAGTACTTATCACACCAGGCTTTGTGTTCAGCATATACTTCTTCACCAAATGGGGCACAGATGGCCTTAGCTGTATCGTGCCATGACTGACAATCTTCTTCGAAAGGATAGAAAGGAGTCAGGTCGAAACCACCACCAAACCACCAAATTGGATCTTCGCCCTCTTTCTCTGCGATAAAGAAACGTACATTCGCATGAGAAGTTGGGACGTAAGGGTTTTTGGGATGGATAACCAAAGAGACCCCCATCGCTTCAAAACGGCGACCCGCTAGCTCCGGACGATGTGCCGTCGCAGATGCTGGCATTTCTTTCCCTTCTACATGCGAGAAGTTCACCCCACCTTGCTCGAAAACAAGGCCATCACGCATAACACGTGAGCGCCCACCGCCACCAAGACGTTCGCCCGGTTCACGATGCCATGCATCCTCGACAAAGACGGCCTCTCCATCTTCTTGTTCTAACTGCTGACAAATGGAGTCCTGAAGTGACATCAGGAACTGCTTTACGGCGTGCTTATCGATTGCTGACATACGTTATTACCTATTACGTGATACCGGTTGATGACTGGCAAGCAGGGTTAGCCCTGTCTTAATATTTGTGAAGTCTTGGCGTCACGAATCTCGCTGGGTTTATCACGACCGCTGGTTTCACCACGAAGAATGGCCACCAGCTTGTCACCCAATTGCTCTTCGACTTCTTCCGTGGTCATACACGGTGGCAAGCCGGAAAGATTCGCGCTGGTAGAGGTTAACGGCTTTCCGAATGCATTACACATCTTTTGAACCAAAGGATGATCAGTCACACGAACTGCAATTGAATCAAACTGCCCTGAAACCCAGTTGGAGACTTTATCGCTCGCAGGCATGATCCAAGTGTATGGACCTGGCCAAGTTGCATGAACGGTCGCTAATTGTTCTCGAGTCAGTTGAGATTCATCAATATACGGCAAGAGCTGCTCATAACTTGCAGCGATCAGAATCAGCCCTTTTTCCACCGGGCGCTGCTTGAGCTCCAGCAGTTTTTGAATTGCTTCTGGGTTATCTGGATCGCATCCGACACCAAAAACCCCTTCTGTTGGGTAGGCAATCACTTCGCCTTGTTGTAGTGCGTTGAGCACTTGTTCAAAGTTATCCACCGATTACTTCCTGATTGTCTGACTGTATTATTTTCACTAAGTGTACAAATATTCATTCTCAGACACTAAAGCAATTTTTTTATAAAATGTATCAATAGCGTCAACAACAAGACGCAAACGTTTGCTTGAGATAAAAATCCCCGTATAATGCGCACAAATTTATCAGCTCACCTAATTTTGCAGCTTGAAGGAGTTTGAGATGAAAGTCGGTATCATCATGGGTTCTAAATCCGATTGGCCAACCATGAAACTAGCAGCAGACATGCTAGACCAATTTGGCGTACCTTACGAAACAAAAGTCGTGTCAGCACACCGAACTCCTCAATTACTGGCGGACTACGCCAGCAGCGCGAAAGAACGTGGTATCAAAGTGATCATCGCCGGTGCAGGCGGTGCAGCTCACCTACCAGGTATGGCAGCTGCATTTACTAGCATTCCTGTACTCGGTGTTCCAGTTCAGTCTCGCGCACTAAAAGGCATGGACTCTCTGCTATCTATTGTACAAATGCCAAAAGGCATTGCCGTCGGTACGTTAGCGATTGGCGAAGCGGGCGCAGCAAACGCCGGTATCCTAGCAGCGCAAATCCTAGGCACTCATGATGAAAACATCATGGCGAAGGTAGAAGCGTTCCGCAATGAACAGACGGAAACCGTACTGGCTAACCCAAATCCAGCTGAGGATTAATCAGATGCATGTACTGGTTCTCGGATCAGGTCAGTTGGCTCGCATGATGTCTCTGGCTGGTGCACCACTGAACATCCAAATCTCGGCTTACGATGTCGGCAGCGGTAACGTTGTCCATCCTCTTACCCAACAGGTGCTTGGTCATGGTTTGGAAAATGCCATTGAACAAGTGGATGCGATCACCGCAGAATTCGAACATATTCCTCACGATGTACTCGACATCTGTGAATCAAGTGGCAAGCTCCTCCCTAGTACCGCAGCCATCAAAGCAGGCGGTGACCGCCGTGTTGAAAAAGCGCTACTCGATAATGCTGGCGTGCGTAATGCCAAGTACTACGTGATTGAAACACGTGAAGATTTTGAACGCGCAATTGAACATGTTGGCATGCCTATGGTGCTGAAAAGTGCATTGGGTGGTTACGATGGTAAAGGCCAATGGCGCTTGAAAGAAACGGCTCAGATCGAGACGATCTGGGCAGAAATGACGGAGTGCATTGCAGCAACACCAACTCAAGCCATTGTGGCTGAGGAGTTTGTTCCTTTTAACCGCGAAGTATCACTTGTAGGTGCTCGCGGTAAAGATGGCAGCGTTGAAGTGTACCCTCTAGCAGAAAACGTTCACATCAATGGCGTACTGAGCTTATCCACCGCAATTGATGCGCCAGAACTGCAAGCCCAAGCCAAGCAGATGCTCACGGCCGTCGCAGATAGCCTAGATTACGTTGGTGTATTGGCGCTCGAATTCTTTGATGTCGATGGCACACTGTTAGTGAATGAGATTGCCCCACGAGTGCACAACTCCGGTCACTGGACACAGCAAGGTGCAGAAACCTGTCAGTTCGAGAACCACCTGCGCGCCGTATGCGGCTTGCCGTTAGGCAGCACCAAACTGATTCGCGAAACCTCGATGGTGAATATTCTTGGTGAAGATACGTTGCCAGAAGCGCTTCTCGCCATGGATGGTTGTCACATCCATTGGTACGGCAAAGAGAAGCGTGAAGGGCGAAAAATGGGTCACATCAACGTATGTGGTGACTACCCAGGAGAATTGCACCGTAGGTTGTGCGCTCTCGCGGATGCCTTAGATCCAATGGCATTCCCAGCCGTGCACGAGTTTGCGAAACAAGCATAACTCTAAAATCTAGCCCCAAAAACCACAAAGGGTCGCACGATGCGACCCTTTTTAATTCCTTTGATGTATTTACCCTTGCTGAGTGTGCTGGCACTTACGGTTGGCACATTGCAATTTCACACCACTGGCGAGTTTCTTCTCCACCAACAGAGTAAAACCACATTCTTCGCACCTCCCCTTTACCGGAGGGAGATTCACTGCAAATTTACATTTAGGGTAGTTATCACATGCGTAGAAAGTTTTACCAAAACGCGTCTTACGTTCAACTAAATGACCTTTACCGCATTCAGGACACGCGTGGTGCTCTTGCGACTGCTTTTCTGGCTCTGGTTGATTAATCGACTCAATATGATGGCACGCCGGATAGTTACTGCAACCAACAAACATCCCATAACGCCCTTGGCGTAATACCAACTCGTTACCACAATCTGGACAAGGAACGCCAAGCTCTTTGACGATGTGTCCATCATTGTTGTGCAGGGCTTTGATGTAATCACAGCTTGGGTAGTGGCTACAGCCAAGAAAGGGACCGTGTTTGCCATGTTTGAGGATCAATTCACTGCCACATTTAGGACACGGCTCGTGTTCCAAAGCGTGTTCATGGGCAGAGAAAAGGGTGTTGTCGATTTTACTACTCATACTTACCGTTTCGTGAAAAACACACAAAAAGACAAGCTCGCGTTTATTCTAGCTAAACTCGAACTTGCCCAGATGGTTAGTGAAGAATCCCTTGTTCCTTGGTGTACAACAGCTCTTCCATTAGCGTGTAAGCGTTTTCGTTGCCAGGCACATTAAACAGCACCATCAGAATGATCCATTTGAGGTCTTCAAGCTCAAACTCACTCGTTTCTAATCCCATCACTCGGTCAATCACCATTTCGCGAGTTTCTGTGGTTAACACATTGATTTGCTCGAGAAACAATAAAAACCCTCGGCATTCCAAATCTAAACGCTGCATCTCTTTCGCTGTGTAGATACGAGTTGATGACGAAGCCATGCAAGTCGAGATTGCAGAAGAGGTGTCACTTTGCTGCAATGCGGCAAGCTCTTCTAACCAGACAAGGGCTTTGTAGATATCTTTTTGTTGGAAGCCTGCACGGAGCAGCTCTTCTTCCAACTCGTCTTGTTCGACCTGTAACTCTGCATCGCTATGGATGTAGGTTTCGAATAGATACATCAGTATATCCATCATCATAGCTAGCCCCTCCCCTTTCGAATATAGCCACCTGAAACCGCAACGACATGCCCAGAGAGTTCTAACTCTAAGAGCTGCATCATGACTTCCTGGACAGGTATATTGGTCCTGTTTGCAAGAATATCAACCGGTGTAGCTTCACTTCCTACGTTAGCTAACAGCTGAGGAAATGGCAATTCTTCTTCATCATTTAACGTAGAAAATAAATCGGTACTCTGATTAATAGACCAATCAAGCAAAGACTGTATTTCATCTAAGACATCTTTCGTCTTTTCTACGAGGCAAGCACCATGACGTATCAACTGGTTGCCACCGCTGGCATTAGGGGCATTTATCGAAGCTGGCAGCGCAAATACTTCTCGACCTTGCTCAAGCGCGTAACGAGCAGTAATTAACGAGCCACTCCTTTCCGCCGCTTCCACAACTAACACACCTAGCGATAATCCGCTAATAATGCGGTTTCGACGCGGGAAGTTTTCCGGGCGCGGCTTGGCGTTGGGACGAAATTCAGACACCAAAGCCCCATGTTCAATAACACGTTGCGCTAAACCACGATGACGAGCAGGATAAATATGTTCTAAGCCAGATCCCAGCACCGCAATCGTCTTACCTTTTGCTTGCAACGCACCATCGTGCGCATGGCCATCAATGCCTAAAGCGAGACCACTGGTGACAATAAAATCGTGCTGAACAAATTCTGCGGCAAAGTGGCGTGCATGCTGTAAGCCATCAATACTCGCATTTCGGCTACCCACCATGGCAATTTGTGGTTGCGATAAAAAGGTGGGACTCCCCTCAACAAATAACAACGGAGGCGGCGCAACGATTTGTTTGAGTTGAGGTGGATAAAGCGGGTCAGTCAGTGTCAGGATATGATGATTTGTAGAAGCCTCAAACCAACTTAAACAGGCATCAACTTCTTTATCTGTTGAAGCCCAAGCTTGAATTTGCTTAGTTGTTAACCCAAGTTGTTGTAGCTGTTCGGGAGAGAAGTTTACGATGTTACGCGGCGTGTCTCTTGCCAGTAGCTTATTCATTTTGACCCCGCCAATGCCTGGTAAACAACTCAGTTTTAACCAGGCAGCGAGATCATCGTTATTTCGTCGATTCATCGATGGTTAATTCGTTCGCCAACGGTGACACCACCGAAACATCTTGGTTAATGGGTTTCGTACTGTTAGTGATAAGTGCCAAGCTAAAGTACTGATACGGACGAATCACAAGCAATTCGCCAACTTTACTCTGTGGCAGAGTGATTTTCTTATCAAGCACGCCAAACTCTTTCTTGAACTCATCGCCGTCTTTGTAAACTGGGTGCGCGTCTTCTTTTAAATCAAACACACTGCCTTGCTTGAGATTGTCTGACGTGCCTTTATCAATCACCACGACTTGGTTAGTTGAACTAAAGCGAATTCCTTCGATATTACCTAGCAACTTTGCCGAACTGCCTTGTGGCGACGGCAGCGGGTAGAACGTAGTCGTGAAGTCAGTATTCTCAACCGATTGATTTGGCAACGCGATATCGTTACGTAGAATTTCTTGCATCTGCGATGTAAGCTTCAAACCTGAATAATCGCTCGAAGCTTCAACGAGCTCACCTTTGGCAATCAAACGCAGCGCGGTGATCTCTTTAGACACATCGTCACGCGAAAAGGTTTCTACCGGCCGGTAAATAGCCCAGCCTGTCGCGGTCTGCTTGCCATCGATATACAGCACATCTTCTGCCGTCAGATACTTACTGCCTTTGCTGCTGCCCATCACTTTTGCAGCATTGTTCAACGCATCTTGATCCAGCAACCGATCCGATTTGAGATACGGCATCACCAAACCTTCCGCGACCGTTGGTACGGCTTTCTTTTCTGTGATGCGAGCTTTCGGGCTCAGCTTCTTAACCGGTTTTAGGCTCAACACGGGCTGACCGTTAATCCACACCAAAGACAGCTTATCTCCGGGATAAATTAAATGAGGATTATCGATGTCTGGATTGACTTGCCATAAACGAGGCCACAACCACGGGCTATCTAAGTACATGGCCGAAATATCCCATAACGTATCGCCCTTCACGACTACATAAGTTTGTGGCGCATCATCTTTAACAGTCAGTGGTTTAGCATCCACATTTGCTACAGCGTTGAAAGAGAAAAGTAACGGCAACGTAACACTGGCAACGTTGCGGAAAATTCGATTCATGACCCTCGTCCTTGGTCTGTTAAGCAGGAACCAGAATGGAAATTGGTGCAAGGATGCTGTCATTTAGGCTATAAAATGTCTAGAATTGAGCCAACAAGGTTTGTGCTGTTTCGGCACAGTTCAATATTTCGAGTGAATATGTCTGTATTACAAGTATTAACATTCCCAGATGATCGCCTGCGCACGGTCGCGAAGCCTGTTGACGCGGTGACTCCTGAGATTCAAAAAATCGTCGATGACATGATTGAAACCATGTACGACGAAGAAGGTATTGGCCTTGCTGCAACGCAGGTTGATATCCACAAACGTATCGTAGTGATTGATATTTCAGAAACTCGCGATGAGCCGATGGTGCTAATCAACCCTGAGATTCTGGAAAAGCGTGGCGAAGATGGCATCGAAGAAGGCTGTCTGTCGGTACCAGGTGCACGCGCACTTGTGCCTCGCGCTGCAGAAGTTACCGTTAAAGCACTGGATCGTGATGGCAAAGAGTTCACCTTTGAAGCCGACGACCTGCTAGCGATTTGTGTTCAACACGAGCTTGATCACCTACAAGGTAAGCTATTCGTGGATTACCTATCACCACTGAAACGCAAACGCATTCAGGACAAGCTAGCAAAAATCAAACGCTTTAACGAGAAGCAGCAAAACGCTTAATCTCGAACCATACCAATTAGAAGGAAGTCTACCTTGAGTCAGTCTTTACGTATTGTCTTTGCAGGTACTCCGGATTTCGCCGCCCGTCACTTGGCGGCGTTGTTGTCTTCGGAGCATGAAGTAATCGCGGTTTACACAAACCCAGATCGTCCAGCGGGTCGTGGCAAGAAATTGGCTGCGCCACCGGTAAAACAACTGGCGCTGGAACACAACATCCCGGTTTACCAACCTGAAAGCTTTAAGTCCGACGAAGCGAAACAAGAACTTGCCGATCTGAACGCCGATCTCATGGTTGTCGTGGCGTACGGTATGCTCCTGCCACAAGCGGTTCTTGATACCCCTAAACTGGGTTGTATCAACGTACATGGTTCTATCCTACCTCGTTGGCGTGGCGCGGCTCCAATCCAACGCTCTATTTGGGCGGGCGATGCAGAAACTGGCGTGACCATCATGCAGATGGACATCGGTCTCGACACTGGTGATATGCTGAAGATTGCCACGCTGCCAATCGAAGCGACAGATACCAGCGCTTCAATGTACGAAAAATTGGCTGAGCTTGGCCCAGAAGCCCTGATTGACTGCTTAGCCGACATTGCTGCGGGTAAAGCAGTGCCAGTGAAGCAAGACGATGAGCTAGCGAACTACGCGAAAAAACTCAGCAAAGAAGAAGCACGCATTAACTGGAACGACGATGCGGCTCACATTGAGCGCTGCGTTCGTGCATTTAACCCATGGCCAATGAGCCACTTTGAGGCGGCAGAAAACAGCATCAAAGTATGGCAAAGCCGTGTGGCAGAGCAAACCAGTGACAAGCCAGCCGGCACCATCGTGCAAGCAGATAAAACCGGTATCTATGTTGCGACAGGCAACGGCGTACTGGTGCTAGAGCAACTGCAAGTTCCTGGCAAAAAAGCCATGTCAGTTCAGGATATTCTGAACTCACGTGCAGCTTGGTTTGAAGTCGGCACTCTGCTGGTTTAAGCCATACTAGGGGTTATCATCCCCAATAATACGAACTTTTAGAGGGCAGAGATGCCCTCCTTTACTTTAAGGTACTCATCATGAATGTTCGCGCTGCGGCTGCTAACGTCCTGTATCTTGTCGTCGACAAGGGCCACTCACTTTCAAGCGCTCTTCCAGCGGCTCAACAAACGGTACGACCTCGTGACCACGCTCTGCTACAAGAGATCTGTTACGGTGCGCTACGTTACCTACCTCGCCTAGAAATGATCGCAAACCAGTTGATGGATAAGCCGCTCAAAGGCAAACAACGTGTATTCCATCACCTAATTCTGGTTGGTATTTACCAACTGAGCTTCATGCGTATTCCTGCGCACGCAGCTGTCGGTGAAACGGTTGAAGGCACTAAAGAGCTGAAAGGTCCTCGTCTGCGTGGTTTGATTAACGCTGTATTGCGTAACTACCAACGCAACCAAGAAGAACTCGACCAAATGGCCGTCAGCAACAACGCTGGCAAGTACGGTCACCCAAGCTGGTTACTAAAACTGCTGCAAGAGGCCTACCCACAGCAATGGGAAAGCATTGTTGAAGCGAACAACCAAAAAGCACCAATGTGGCTGCGTGTGAACCATCAGCACCACACTCGTGATGAATACCTTGCGCTACTCAAAAATGAAAACATTGATAGCACGCCACACACAGAAGCAATGGACGCCATAAAATTGGCCGCGCCATGTGACGTGATGAAGCTACCTGGTTTTGAGAAAGGTTGGGTTTCAGTCCAAGATGCGGCAGCGCAGCTCTCGATCAACTACCTAAAACCACAAGACGGCGAACTGATTTTAGATTGCTGTGCAGCGCCAGGTGGCAAGACGGCACACATTCTAGAGCGCACGTCGGGCAGTGAAGTGGTCGCGATTGACTGCGACGACACACGCTTGAAACGTGTGCATGAAAACCTGAAGCGTCTCAACCTTCAGGCAAAAGTGGTTTGCGGTGATGCGCGTAATCCACAAGAATGGTGGCAAGGCGAGCAATTTGATCGCATTTTGCTGGATGCCCCATGTTCTGCGACTGGCGTGATTCGTCGTCACCCAGACATAAAATGGCTACGTCGTGCAGACGACATCGCCGTATTAGCAGAGCTACAAAGTGAAATTTTTGATGCCATGTGGACGCAACTGAAACCTGGCGGCACAATGGTTTACGCGACTTGTTCAATCACACCGCAAGAAAACGTGGAGCAAGTAAAAGCGTTTTTAGCACGTACCGCGGATGCGCAACTGCTGGATTCTGATCCCGACCAGCCTGGTCGTCAAATTCTACCAGGCGAAGAAGACATGGATGGTTTCTACTACGCAGTGCTAACCAAAACACACGCGTAACAGCATGCTAAATAGGGCGATTGGAGTGATTTCAATCGCCTTTTTCAGATAACGAGAAAAGAGTATGAAGATCATTATTCTTGGTGCAGGTCAGGTTGGCGGCACACTGGCAGAAAACCTAGTGGGTGAAAACAACGACATCACCATCGTCGACAACAATGCCGACCGACTGCGCGAATTACAGGACAAATACGACCTGCGTGTGGTCAATGGCCATGCGAGCCACCCAGACGTGCTGCACGAAGCGGGCGCACAAGACGCCGATATGCTCGTCGCGGTGACCAACACTGATGAAACCAACATGGCCGCCTGTCAGGTCGCGTTCACTCTATTCAACACCCCAAACCGCGTTGCGCGTATTCGCTCTCCAGAATACTTGGCAGAAAAAGAAGCCCTGTTTAAATCTGGCGCCATTCCTGTCGATCACCTTATCGCCCCAGAAGAACTCGTTACGAGCTACATCGAACGTCTGATCCAATACCCGGGCGCGCTGCAAGTGGTGAGCTTTGCTGAACAGAAAGTCAGCCTAGTGGCAGTAAAAGCCTACTACGGTGGCCCGCTAGTGGGTAATGCGCTGTCTGCTTTGCGTGAGCACATGCCGCACATTGATACCCGTGTGGCGGCGATTTTCCGTCAAGGTCGCCCGATTCGTCCTCAAGGAACCACCATCATTGAAGCAGACGATGAAGTGTTCTTCGTTGCAGCAAGTAATCATATTCGCTCAGTGATGAGTGAGCTTCAGCGCCTAGAAAAACCGTACCGCCGCATCATGATTGTTGGCGGGGGTAACATCGGTGCCAGTCTCGCAAAGCGCTTAGAACAAAACTACAGCGTGAAGCTGATTGAACGTAACTACCAACGTGCAGAGAAACTGTCAGAAGAGCTAGAAAACACCATTGTGTTCTGCGGCGACGCGGCAGACCAAGAGCTTCTCTCGGAAGAGAACATCGACCAAGTCGACGTCTTCATCGCACTGACCAACGAAGATGAAACCAACATCATGTCTGCGATGTTGGCAAAACGCATGGGTGCGAAAAAAGTGATGGTGCTGATCCAACGTGGCGCTTATGTAGATCTGGTACAAGGCGGCGTAATTGATGTGGCAATCTCACCTCAGCAAGCGACCATTTCCGCCTTGCTGACGCATGTTCGTCGTGCCGACATCGTGAACGTATCCTCACTTCGCCGCGGCGCTGCAGAAGCGATTGAAGCCGTCGCTCACGGTGATGAAAGTACATCGAAAGTGGTTGGGCGCGCGATTGGCGACATCAAACTCCCACCTGGGACCACCATTGGTGCTATCGTTCGTGGCGAAGAAGTCCTTATTGCCCACGACCGTACGGTCATCGAGCAGGATGACCATGTGGTGATGTTCCTGGTCAACAAAAAATACGTATCAGACGTCGAAGCGCTATTCCAGCCGAGTCCATTCTTCCTCTAGGATTTTCCTATGGTCAACTTACGTCCCGTACTGTTTGTTATCGGGCTGGTTTTATCCAAACTGGCCCTGTTTATGTACGTGCCGACTTTGGTCGCTTTCTTTACCGGTACGGGGGGATTCCTCGATTTCGCCCAAGCCGTTGTGATCACGCACCTTGCCGCCTTCATTTGCCTAACGATCGGTCGAACCGCCAAGTTCAAACTCAGCGTACGCGATATGTTCCTCATCACCAGTTTGGTTTGGACCATCGCCAGTGCGTTTGCCGCCTTGCCGTTTGTGTTCATCAACCACATCAGCTTCACCGACGCCTACTTCGAAACGATGTCGGGTATCACCACGACGGGCTCAACGGTGCTCAGTGGCCTAGACAACATGGCGCCGAGCATCTTGCTGTGGCGCTCTATTTTGCAGTGGCTTGGGGGGATTGGTTTTATCGTAATGGCGGTGGCGGTGCTACCTATGCTCAATGTCGGTGGTATGAAGCTATTCCAAACCGAATCATCCGATTGGTCGGATAAAAGTAGCCCGAGAGCAAAAACGGTCGCCAAAAACATCGTAGCGGTTTATTTGATGCTTACTGGCTTATGCATTGTGGGCTACTTGGTCACCGGCATGAACCTGTTTGAAGCGATCAATCACGCCTTTACTACGCTATCAACGGGCGGATACTCTACATCCGACGGGTCGATGAACCACTTCTCTAATGGCGCACACTGGGTGGCCACTACCTTTATGTTCTTAGGTGGCTTGCCATTTTTGCTCTTCATCGCCGCGTTACGTAAACGCCGTATTGATGTGTTAGTTAACGACGCTCAAGTTCGAGGATTCGCGTACCTGTTCGTGTTCTCAAGCTTAGTGATTTCAGCCTGGTTAGTGATTCGAGACGGATACACCATTTTGGATGCGCTACGAGTGTCGATGTTTAATATCGTCTCTGTCGTCACCACAACCGGCTTTGGCTTAGAGGACTTCACCGCGTGGGGCGCATTACCCACAACTCTTTTTGCCTTCTTAATGATGGCGGGGGCATGCTCAGGATCAACGTCTGGCGGGATCAAAATCTTCCGTTTCCAAATCGCAATGACACTGCTGAACAAACAGATGATGAAATTGATTCACCCTTCAGGTGTGTTTGTACAGCGCTACAACCAACGCCCAGTGAATGATGACATTGTTCGCTCGGTGGTCGCGTTTGGCTTGATGTTCTTTATCACTATAATCTTCATCGCGGGTTGCTTGAGTGCGCTGGGTTTAGACCCCATCACTAGCATCTCTGGTGCCATCACTGCGGTAGCCAACGTCGGCCCGGGTATGGGAAGCGTGATTGGACCGACGGGTAACTTCGCGCCTCTGCCAGATACCGCCAAGTGGCTTCTGAGCTTTGGCATGTTGATGGGCCGCTTGGAAATTCTGACTATTCTTGTACTGTTCTTCCCTGCGTTTTGGCGCCGTTAAGCAGACACAAATAAAAGGTATAACAATGAAAACATGGATCACTCTGGCGACCCTACTTGCCGCCTCATCCACATACGCCGCTGAAGTCATCACTTTAGCCGATGGTCGAGAAGTGAAGTTAAACGATGACTTTACTTGGGAATACGTCATGAAAAAACCTGCGCAGCAAGCAACAGAGACGCAAGCGACAATAGGCGCGGTTGAAACGATCGCAGCTCCCGCAATTGCGACAATTCCAGTTGTGACGAAAACTGTTGGCACTACTGTGGTGGTAAACGCCAAAAAGCCAACCATGCAGCTGTCTGACTCTGGTGTCGACGTACTGATTGGCTCCGCGAGCTATCAAGATGGTGAGCTCGTACTGCCAACGTCCATTACCAATCAAAGCTCACAATCGGTGATTCAAGTTGAAGTGGAAGTTCTGGTATTTGATATGTCTGGCCAGCAACTGGCGAAAGAAAAAGTCACAGTTTGGCAATCCATCAAGCGAATGGCGGATACTTACCTGCGACCACAACAAGCAGAACAGGGTAAAAGCATCAAACTGGCAGTGCCGCAGTCTCAGCAATACCAGTTTTCAGCCAAAGTGTTAGAAGTGAAAACTCGTTAATGTGATAACACATGTTTTGTCGAGTTCATATCTATCCGTTAGATAGGCTCGACAAAATAATAAATTGCGAAGAAGTGACACACACAACCCGCTAAAACGAAGCCATGCCAAATCGCATGATTGAATGGAATACGCTTCGCAACGTAGAAAATCACCCCCAGTGAATACACTATCCCACCAGCTGCGAGTAATGTCAGTCCGCCAATATCCAAGTTAATCGCCAACTGATAAATCACAATCAACGACAGCCAGCCCATGACCAAATACGTCATCAAGGAAAGCTTTTTAAATCGGTAAACAAACGCGACTTTCATGATGATGCCGAGTAGAGCGATGGTCCAGATAACAATCATCAAACCAAACGCGAGCGGCGTACGTAAACTCACCAACAAAAAAGGCGTATAACTGCCAGCAATGAGCAGATAAATGGCGCAGTGATCGAAAGTTTTTAGCCAGCGTTTGGCGTTGGGGTGCGGAATTGCGTGATACAGCGTCGAAGCCAAAAATAGCACGATAATACTCGCACCATAGACAGCCATACTGGCCAGCGTCAGCGTATCAGCTTGCTGGTCTATGGCTTTGATTAGCAGCAGTATCAAGCCAACAATACCAAAAATCATCCCAATGCCATGAGTGATGGTATTGGCCAGTTCTTCGCGTTGACTGTATTGAGGTTTCTGCAGTTCAGACATCAATGCGCCTATACTAGAGTTTGAAATTTGCTCTAGTATGGCACATTAGGCTTACACGTGTAAGCTTAAATTAAGACTCATGAACGGCCGTGGTTTGGTCGAGGTAATTAAGTACAAGTTCGCCCACTTGATCAAGCTTAGTTGTGGCTGGAATGGTCAACTCTCGTTTGAGTTTTCCGCTACCCAGTAAGCTTGCGAGCATGCCACCCTCGCCCTTGCGTGTGCGGTCAACTTCAAACCATAATTTAAGTTCTTGCTCGCTACGATGAGCGACAAATTCTAACTCACGCCACACGCCATGGTATGGCCCGTCAGTCGGCACCATCTCAAATTCTTGCACAAATGGCAGGTCGAACCCTTTTACTTCCTCACACTCCACTTGGCGAATACGCAAACCTTGCGCTTCAAATGCGGATAACACCGCATCCATTAGTGGATCAGGTCGAACGGTGAGGATGTCTTTATCGGTCGGGTCTAAAGCAGCAGCAACGTCCAAGCCGGTTTCGAGCCACACTTTGGCGTCACCAATGGTGACAGGCGTATTCCAAGGCACATCGAGCTGAACATCGAAGGTACGCTCTTCGCCGGAATGGATGGTAAACGCATAAGGGAGGCTCCACTTAGCAAGCACATGAGTCTGAGGTACTCGGCGCATGCTGTGTCCTTCTCGCGCACCACGGTCATCAGGAGCTTCCGCGATATAGCGACAACACAGTTTTAAATCGATGTTGTCGATCGCTTGTTCAGTGGCACCACCATAAACATGGATAGACACATCCACACTTTGACCAGGATATAGCACGTCTTGATTTAGGATTGAGTCAACCTTAGCACTCCCAATCCCAAAACTGGCAAGTGTCTTCTTCAAAAATGACATAGGCACCTCCTTCGTCGAGATCTCATACTACTACTGCTGATCGAGGGATCAAACAAAAATTGCCTCGATCATCGCGACAAAATGACAAAATCCAAACAATTCAATTGCTCAACTATCGACCAATTATTACAAGGATGCTAATCTTATACGTGATATGCATGCATATCGGTATTCCTGATTCATTAACTGGATTGGCGAGAGCCAGAAGAGTGATTCTTCAATCTTGTTGGAGCCTAGCTCATAATGATTCAGGCCATTACATCGGCAATGGATATGCCTGACAGTTAGGTAAATTAATGCGCCCAACAACAGTCAGGTTCGCACACACTAATACTAGTGCAATGCGCCGCCGCAGTGGCTTTACTACTGCACCAAAGGCAAAGCAAGTTGCGCCAGCAATGACATTGGTTGAGAAGACAGCAATGATGTCGAGTGTTCCGGCCAAAGTTATCAAAGCAGCTTAATCAAAAGCGCGGCGCCAGCTGCGCTTTTTTCTTTGCACGCGACTCAAACCACCTCAACGACTTAGAACAAAACACAGTGAAATAGATAGTTTTTCCTATTTGGTCTTCGCAAAGCAATTTGGTACCTTTACAGCTAATTACACCTATAAATTCTGTGGAGAAAGAAATGAAGTGTCATCGCATTGAAGAGCTGCTTGAGCTACTAGAGCCTGAATGGCATAAAGACCAAGAAATGAACCTACTGCAGTTCATCGTGAAGCTAGCGAAAGAAGCAGGCTACGAAGGTAAGCTAGAAGATCTGACCGACGACGTGCTGATCTACCACCTTAAAATGCGTAACAGCAGCAAAGACGAAATGATCCCAGGTCTTAAGAAAGACCAAGAAGATGATTTTAAAACTGCGATTCTGCGCGCTCGTGGCATCATCAAATAACCGGATCAACAACCCAGTATTCTTTAAGCGACTCCCTCAAATGAGTCGCTTTTTTATAACTAAAATTTTTAGTCCCATAGTTGGTTATAACTGTTCAGCCAATTATCAGGTTAACTGTACTGACTTTTGTTGTTAAACGTTGACTGCGTTAAAGAAAAGGAATTGTTATTGATTGTATAATCGCCGTTCATCAGTATTTACTAAAATAATTATGTCCGGTCATGATTTATGATAAGGACGAAGTAGCAATGTCATCGAGCGACATCAATAGAAATGACGCCGTACATTATAAAAGCCTAAGAAGGATGAGTGCATGAGTCAGGATAAGATCGATATCAAAGATGTGACTCCTAAAACCTACAACCCCAAGACTCATAAAGGGAATGGGGATCGGTTCAATCCAAGTAATCGCATCTATGTACGCGAAAGCAAAGGGACTTACCAGAAACTGCGTCGTTACGGTGGTTGGTTCTTACTGCTTCTCTTCGCTTTGATACCGTGGATCCCTTACGGTGAACGTCAAGCGATCTTGCTCGATATTGGCAACCAGCAGTTCAACTTTTTCGGTACCACGTTGTATCCGCAAGATCTTACCCTACTCGCCTTGCTATTTGTGATCGCGGCATTTGGGTTGTTCTTTATTACCACCTTCTTAGGTCGAGTTTGGTGTGGCTATCTCTGCCCACAAACCGTCTGGACCTTCATGTATATCTGGTTTGAAGAGAAGCTAGAGGGCAGCGCCAATAAGCGTCGTAAGCAGGACTCCAATAAGCTAACGGCGAATTTAGCGATGCGCAAAACCATCAAACATATCGCTTGGTTTGCCATTGCGCTCGCTACTGGTTTTACTTTTGTTGGCTACTTCGTTCCAATGAAGCAATTGGTTATCGACTTTTTCACTTTTAACGCCAACTTCTGGCCCGTCTTTTGGGTAATGTTCTTTGCCATTTGTACTTATGGTAATGCTGGTTGGATGCGTTCCATCATGTGTATTCACATGTGTCCTTACGCGCGCTTCCAGTCTGCCATGTTTGATAAAGACACCTTCATCGTTGGCTATGATGCAAAACGTGGTGAAAAGCGTGGTCCACGTCCACGCAAAGCCGATCCAAAGCAGCTTGGTTTGGGGGATTGTATTGATTGTGATTTGTGTGTGCAGGTGTGCCCAACAGGTATCGATATTCGTGACGGCTTACAATATGAATGTATTAACTGTGGCGCCTGTATTGATGCGTGTGACAACACCATGGATCGCATGGGTTACGAGAAAGGACTAATCAGTTACACCACCGAGCACCGCTTATCGGGTAAGAGTACCAAAGTCATGCGTCCGAAGCTGCTGGGCTATGGAGCTGTGCTACTGGTCATGATTGGTCTGTTCTTTGCCCAAATCGCAGCGGTAGACCCAGCAGGCATGAGTGTTATTCGCGACCGTAACCAACTGTTCCGCGTTAATAGCTCAGGCGAAGTAGAAAACACCTACACCCTCAAAGTAATCAACAAAACTCAGCAAGTACAAGAGTACTCGTTGGATGTTGAAGGGCTATCCGATGTAAGCTGGTACGGTAAGCAGACAATTCAGGTACAGCCAGGTGAAGTATTGAACTTACCAATGAGTCTTGGCGCCAATCCTGACAAGCTAAACTCTGCGATTACGACAATTCAGTTTATACTCACCGATAAGAGCAACGAATTCACCATTGAAGTGGAAAGCCGCTTTATAAAAAAACTATAGCGTCTACTTCAGTGACTAATGGAAAAAGGCTCAGCAATGAGCCTTTTTGTTTATATGTCCCAAAGTATGTTTAACTTTGACGCCCTTACCCCAGATTTTATGTGGTACGCGTTAGAAAGCATCGGCGTTCGCGCAGAATCAGGCTTTCTTCCCCTCAATAGCTACGAAAACCGTGTTTATCAATTCACTGACGAAGAGCGTCGTCGTTATGTCGTCAAGTTCTACCGCCCTGAACGTTGGAGCAGCGAACAGATCCAAGAGGAGCACGACTTCACTTTAGAATTAATTGGCAACGAAATCCCCGTCGCACCACCTGTGCGCATCAACGGTGAAACCCTTCATCACTATCAAGGCTATGCCTTTGCGCTGTTTGAGAGCGTGGGTGGTCGCCAGTACGAGGTTGACAACTTAGATCAGCTCGACGGTGTAGGGCGTTTCCTTGGTCGCATCCACAAAGTGGGTAGCCGCCAAGCCTTCCAACATCGCCCAACGATTGGCTTGCAAGAATACCTGTATCAACCAAGAGAGATTCTGCAAAA
Source organism: Vibrio sp. 2-1-2a (assembly GCF_032648565.1). Taxonomy (NCBI): domain Bacteria; kingdom Pseudomonadati; phylum Pseudomonadota; class Gammaproteobacteria; order Vibrionales; family Vibrionaceae; genus Vibrio; species Vibrio sp. 2-1-2a. Next base: position 61,805 of record NZ_WBOH01000013.1, on the reverse strand, counting down.
CGCCAACATGATTCCAATGCACTTGGAGAACAGCTTCTTCAATGACTTGGATATGCTGATCAAATCAATTGAAAGCCACTGGCAAGAAGGCTTCAATATCATTCGTTTGCATGGCGATTGCCACCCAGGCAATATTTTGTGGCGAGATGGCCCTATGTTTGTTGATTTGGATGACGCTCGTAACGGCCCTGCAGTACAAGACTTATGGATGCTACTGAACGGTGAACGCCAAGACAAACTGATGCAGCTGGATATTGTTTTAGAAGCTTATCAAGAGTTTTGCGACTTTAACCCCGCAGAATTGAAACTAATTGAGCCACTTCGCGGTCTACGAATGGTGCACTATATGGCATGGCTAGCAAAACGTTGGCATGACCCTGCGTTTCCTCTCGCTTTTCCATGGTTTAATGAGCCAAAATACTGGGAAGGTCAGGTCCTTGCATTTAAAGAGCAGATCGCCGCTTTAGAAGAAGCACCGCTGTCTTTAATGCCTCAATGGTAAGTCAGGCCACAAATTCAAAAATGGAGATATTTCGATGAAAAAACTGTTCGCACTGTTTTCTATGCTGATGCTAAGCCTGTCGGCACATGCAGCGCAATTCAAAGAAGGTGAACATTACAAAGTATTGGATCTTGAGGCATCAAAAAAACCTCTTGTGACGGAGTTTTTCTCTTTCTACTGCCCGCACTGTAATAGCTTTGAACCTGTTATCCAGCAACTGAAAAAGCAGTTGCCAGAAGGCACTAAACTACTAAAAAACCACGTTTCTTTCATGGGTGGCAACATGGGCCCATCAATGAGCAAAGCCTACGCGACCATGGTTGCACTAAAAGTGGAAGACAAAATGGTGCCAGTGATGTTTAACCGCATCCACAATCTAAAGAAGGCGCCACGTAACGATGAAGAGCTTCGCCAAATCTTCCTTGATGAAGGTGTAGACGCGAAGAAATTCGACTCTGCATTCAAAGGCTTTGCGGTTGATTCCATGGTTCGCCGTATGGACAAGCAATTTGAAAACAGCGGTCTAACCGGCGTTCCTGCGGTTATCGTTAACAACAAATACCTAGTTCAAGCACAAAGCATCAAGACGATGGATGAGTACTTCTCTCTGGTGAACTACTTGCTGACACTAAAATAAGCGCATCGATATCAATCAAAAGGGGAGCTCATCGCTCCCCTTTGTTTATTTGTAAATCTCTTGTAGCAACCGATCTTTTTCTTGCCACACATCACCCAACCATTGCTGAAATTGTCGCTTATAGGGCTTATCGTTAAAGTAATCACCAAGCACTCGTTCATCGACGGGCAACACATTCACACGCACAACAACCTTGCCCATTCGGCCCATTAATAAATCCTTGAATGGCTTATTTGTATTTTCTGGGTACGCAAGCGTCACATCGATAATGTTCTCGAACTGCTCCCCCATTGCCGCTAACGTGTATGCGATCCCGCCCGATTTTGGTTGCAGCAAATATTGGTAGCTCGTCTTACTCTTACGCTGTTTTTCTTCGGTAAATCGAGTGCCTTCGACATAATTAACCACTGTGGTTGGTGCATGTTTGAACTTGGCGCACGAGCGACGTGTCGTCTCTAAATCTTGACCTCGTTTGTGCGGGTTGCGGATCAGATACTCTCGCGAATAACGACGCATAAATGGCATGTCGAGCGCCCAACACGCCATCCCAATGAAAGGCACATACAACAGTTGTTGTTTGAGGAAAAACTTCGGCATAGGAATGCGGTCTTTAAACACGCAGCAAAGCACCACAATATCGGTCCAACTGAGATGATTACTGATCAACAGATACCACCCGTCTTTTTTCAGCGCCTCACCGCCCTGAACATCCCAGTCAACACGGTTAGAAACCGCCAGAATGCCCGCATTGACGGTAGCCCATAACCACATCACCTTGTTGGCACAAGCGGTCGCTTTCGCTTTTAGCTCCACGCTTGGAAGCAATACTTTAAACACAGCGATAATACAAATTGCGAGTGAACACAGCGCAGAATTGATAATCACAAAAGAAGCGTTAAAAAAAAATAACAAATATGCCAACATGATAGTCAAACAACAGTGATAATGTGTGAAGAATAAAACAGCGTGTAATTATACTGCGCCTTTGCCACATTGGAATATGCGTGGGAATGGTCAGATTTGTTACCTCAACCAATATTTGCACCACTCATTCGACAATAAGGAGATAACGAATGAAACCAAGGCTAATTCTCTTGCCTTTGGCCTTTGTCGTCAGTTCTGCTCAGGCTCAACTCGCTGAAACCGCAGGTTTTGGCGGTGAAATTTCGCTGAATGCCGGATTTGTATCATCAGAATCCAACTTCAATACGGAAAATAGTAACACCATCGATTCTCTCGATAAGCGCGCCGATAGTGACAGTTCCGTTATCGCTGCGCCGCTAGGAAGCATTACTTACACTTTTGGTAACCGACTCAATCACCAAGTGTACGCGGGTACCACACGTTCCGATGTCGCGGTTGGTACACTCGCTTTTCAGCTGGGCTATCAACACGAGTTGCCATCCGGCACCGTGCTCGATATTTCCTATCTACCGACCGTGCTCAAAAGCGAAACTTGGCGTAACCCATATCAAGTCGGAACCGCCCGTCAAGAAACGGATGTGGACGGCAATGCCTATCGCTTTCAAATCAAAGGATTGATTGATAAAAACTTCAACCTTGATCTCGCTTATGCTGATAAAGACATTGAGCAAGAAGAAGTAACGGACCGTTCACTCGCTCGCGATGCGAGCCTTTACTACGTTAAAGGTGACTATCGGATTTCACTTAATCAAACATCCATATTGCAACCGGCGTTTACCTACATTAATCAAGATGCCGACGGTAAGGCGGAGTCATTTGATTCGTACGGATTTGACATTAGCTGGTTTAAATTTATCAACCGCCATCGATTGGCCCTCACCGCAGGTTATGCATGGAAAGACTATCAAGCCGCTAGCCAAACTTTTGCTAAAACACGAAATGACGACACCGTCAGCCTATTTGCAGCCTATGAATATCAAAACGTATTTGACTGGCAAAACTGGTCGTTCATCTCTTTAGCCGGCTACAGCCAAACGGACTCCAATATCACGTTCTATGATGAGAAAGAGTACCTGTTGTCTCTTGGTCTCAACTACACCTTCTAACGTCCTTCATCGCAACAAGGCACTTACAACACTTGTTGCGGTGATATTTGCACGTCTCTATACCGCTTGCGCCGTGAGTTGTTTCAGTAAGCGATCCATCGCTCGATACCCAAGCGCCTCGGCTAAGTGCGCTCGTTCAATCTGCTCCGCCCCATCAAGATCTGCTATCGTTCGTGCTACTTTGATAATGCGATGATACGCGCGAATCGAAAGCCCCAAACGATGTAAAGCGGTTTCAAGAAACTCCGCATCACTTTTGTGTAAGGGGCAAAACGCCTCGATTTCTCGACTGCCTAACAGTGCATTTACCTTACCGCTGCGGTTCAGCATATTGGTACGCGCATGATTCACACGTTCTTTAACGATAGCGGTCGACTCACCGCGATCACCACCTTCTGCTAATGTCCCTTTGGGCAGAGCAGGGATTTCTAAAGACATATCAAAGCGATCTAACAGCGGTCCAGATAATCGACCAAGGTAACGCAAAATGGCTTGTGGATTGGTGCGAGCTTGATTGCCTTCGTAATACCCTGTCGGACTTGGGTTCAATGCTCCAACTAATTGGAAGCGAGCCGGAAAGCGTGTTTTACCTTGCGCTCGAGAGATAATGATCTCACCAGATTCGAGCGGTTCGCGTAACGAGTCCAGCACCTTTCGGTCAAATTCGGGCATTTCGTCGAGAAACAACAAGCCGTTGTGGGCTAAAGAGATCTCCCCGGGTCTGGGTACCGAGCCACCGCCAACTAATGCCGCCATTGAACTTGAATGATGCGGCGAACGAAACGGACGCGACTTCCAATTATGCTCATTAATTTCACTTTGTGTCAGCGATGCCACCGAAGCGGTTTCCATTGCTTCTTCGTCACTCATTTCCGGTAATAAGTCACACAAGCGCGAAGCCAACATGGTTTTCCCGGTACCTGGCGGGCCAAGGAAAAGTAAGTTGTGGTTTCCAGCGGCAGCAATCTCCAGTGCGCGCTTACCTTGTTGTTGGCCAATAATATCTTGTAAGTCTCGACCATGTTTTTCGACTATTTTGCGCTTAGGCGTTTGAAAAAGATTCAGTCGATGTTGACCACAAAGCTCAGCACATACTTCCAGTAATGATTGGGCCGATTTATGTTGTTCCTTCCCCACCAGCGCCGCCTGATCGCCATTCACATGTGGGACCACTAAATGACGTTGAATCTTACTGGCTTCCAGCGCAGCAGGCAGCACACCTTTTACAGGTCTCAGACCACCAGATAGCGCTAACTCGCCAACAAATTCGTAGTTTTTAAGCTTATCTGTCGCGATTTGCTCCGAAGCGGCCAAAATCCCCAATGCGATAGGAAGATCAAAACGCCCTCCCTCTTTGGGCAAATCTGCTGGAGCTAAATTAACGGTGATCCGCTTAGCTGGAAACTGAAAATTAGAATTAATGATCGCGCTACGAACGCGATCTTTGGACTCTTTTACCGTCGTCTCTGGCAGCCCTACCAAGGTAAACCCGGGCATACCATTGCTAATATGAACTTCTACACTAACCGATGGCGCTTGCACCCCGACGCTTGCTCGACTATGAATGATTGCCAGCCCCATACGTTCCTCAATTTATTGAACACTCTGTAAACAAATGTTTTATCTAGTTGGTTATGTTATATACCGCGTCCCAATTGAGAGTTAATGTGAAAAAAGAATGACTTTTTGCTTGTCATGCAGCGGAATTGTGTGATACCACTAATGACGCAAACAATTTCGTAGAACATTACACAACATTTTTTAACGAAAAAAGAACGACAGACAGATGAACCTTTTCGCTCATATCAACGCACTGCTAGCCCTGATTATCGTGGTCATTATTGGCACCGCGCGGGGTATTGTGGGCGAAAGGTAACCACAAATTACAAAAAACCCCCGCACTGAAAAGTCCGGGGGTTTTTTTACAACTACAAGTTGTCATCTGTCTAATCCTCGGACAGTTTAACGGGAAGAATGGGAGTGCACATGAAGTGCAATAAATATGGCAATCGCTACGAGCCACAACGTAGCAAAGGAGGTTTACGATGACTGGTGCACAACTTGTCGTAGCCGCTTTAAGACAGCAAGGCATCGAAACCGTTTTTGGCTACCCTGGCGGGGCCATCATGCCAATCTACGATGCTTTGTATGACGGAGGGGTGGAGCACATCCTATGCCGTCATGAGCAAGGGGCCGCCATGGCCGCAATTGGTATGGCTCGTTCCACTCAAGACGTTGCTGTATGCATGGCAACTTCCGGCCCAGGGGCCACTAACCTTGTTACCGGCCTTGCCGACGCTTTCCTTGACTCCGTACCTCTAGTTGCCATCACAGGCCAGGTTGCTAGCTCTCATATCGGTACCGATGCATTCCAAGAAATGGATGTGATCGGAATGTCCCTAGCCTGTACTAAGCACAGCTATCTCGTGACCGAAATTGAAGACCTAGCGCCAACGCTAGCCGAAGCCTTTGAAGTGGCCAAAACGGGTCGTCCGGGTCCAGTCATTGTCGATATCGCCAAAGACGTTCAACTGGCTCAAACCCCAACAGATCTACTGCCTCCATACGTAGCGCCTGCAATCGCAGACGTCAGCGCTGAAGACATTAAGCGCGCGCAAGATGTACTGGCAGCATCAACTCGCCCAGTGTTGTATGTTGGTGGTGGCGTGCAACTCGCGAAAGCAACCGATGCAGTACGCGAATTCCTTCGCTTAAACCCAATGCCAGCAGTTAGCACACTAAAAGGCCTCGGTACCATTGAACGCCATGACCCTCACTATCTTGGTATGTTGGGCATGCACGGCACCAAAGCCGCTAACCTAGTGGTTCAAGAAGCCGATCTATTGATCGTGGTTGGCGCGCGCTTTGATGACCGTGTGACGGGTAAGCTCGACACGTTTGCACCAAATGCGAAAGTGATTCACATCGACATTGATGCTGCGGAGATTCATAAACTGCGCCACGCCAACGCACCATTGCGTGGCGACATCAACACCATTCTTCCTCAGCTAGAGCTGACTCAAGATATCTCACCGTGGGTACATCACAGTGAAAGTCTGCGCAGCGGCTTTAAGTGGCGTTACGACCACCCGGGCGAGTTAATCTACGCGCCGCTATTGCTTAAACAACTGTCAGACATGATGCCAGACAGCTCAATTGTCTCGACTGATGTAGGTCAGCACCAGATGTGGGCAGCGCAACATATCCAGCCACGCGAACCACAAAATTTCATCACTTCTGCTGGCCTTGGCACCATGGGCTTTGGCTTGCCAGCAGCGATGGGTGCAGCAGTCGCACGTCCTGATGATCAGTCTATCCTTATTACAGGTGACGGTTCATTTATGATGAACGTGCAGGAATTGGGCACGCTGAAGCGTCGTCAGATTCCAGTGAAGATTGTCCTTCTTAATAACCAACGTCTTGGCATGGTTCGCCAATGGCAGTCATTGTTCTTTGACGGCCGCCACAGCGAAACCATTCTTGATGACAACCCAGACTTCGTGATGCTTGCCAAAGCGTTCGATATCCCGGGCAAAACCATCACCAAGAAAGAAGAAGTCGAACCTGCTCTCAAAGAGATGCTAGCGAGTGAAACTTCTTACATGCTTCACGTTTTGATTGATGAAGAAGAAAACGTGTGGCCATTGGTGCCACCTGGCGCATCAAACAGTGATATGTTGGAAAATACATAGGAGACAATCGCATGGACAGATATTTACTCGACATCAAAGCCGATGACAAACCGGTACTGTTGGAGCGCGTTCTACGTGTGATTCGTCACCGAGGCTTCGTGATCAAACAAGTCGCTGCTACGCAAAACCACGAAAGCAAAGTAGCCAGCGTCGAGATCATCGTCGACAGCGATCGACCAATCTCGTTTTTGATCAATCAAATAGAGAAGTTGTGGGACGTTCGTAAGGTTGAGGTGCTAAAAATCCGCAACGATGAACTGCCAAATCATAACTTACAACAACACGTAAGTGCATAAGGAAGGCAACAAATGGCAACGAAAACTGCAGATTTCATTTGGTTTAATGGTGAGATGGTTCCATGGGCAGAGGCTAACGTTCACGTTCTGACTCACGCAATGCACTATGGTACATCCGTGTTTGAAGGCGTGCGCTGTTACAACACACCAAAAGGCCCAATTGTCTTCCGTCACCGTGAGCATGCACAACGTTTAAAAGATTCCGCCAAGATTTACCGTTTCCCGATCCCTTTTTCTGTAGAAGAAATCATGGAAGCGACCCGCGAAACACTGCGCCAAAACAAACTCGATAGCGCTTACATTCGTCCATTAGGTTTTGTCGGTAATGTTGGTTTGGGCGTGTGCCCACCAGTTGGCACTGAAATGGATCTAATCATTGCGGCATTTCCTTGGGGCTCTTACTTAGGCGAAGAAGCGCTAGAAAAAGGTGTCGATGCGATGATTTCAAGCTGGAACCGCGCTGCGCCAAACACCATCCCAACTGCGGCTAAAGCAGGCGGTAACTACCTATCTTCACTACTGGTTGGTGGTGAAGCGCGTCGTCACGGTTACGACGAAGGTATTGCGCTAAGCGTAGATGGTTACCTATCGGAAGGCGCCGGTGAAAACATCTTCGTTATCAAAGATGGCGTGATCACCACACCACCAGCAACTAGCGCGATTCTGCCGGGCATCACTCGTGACTCGATCATGACGATTGCACGCGATAAAGGCTACGAAGTGCGTGAAGCGAACATTGCTCGTGAAGCCCTTTACCTTGCCGATGAAGTCTTCATGACAGGTACTGCGGCTGAAATTGTGCCTGTGGCAACCATCGACAAAATTGAAGTGGGCACAGGTAAACGCGGCCCAATCACTAAAGAACTACAAGCAGCCTACTTTGGCCTATTTGACGGCACCACGAAAGATAAGTGGGGCTGGTTAGACTATGTGTACCCAGAACAGAAGTAAGAAGGATTTAAGAAATGCCAAAATATAGATCAGCTACCACCACACATGGTCGTAACATGGCGGGGGCACGCGCGCTGTGGCGTGCAACGGGTGTGAAAGAAGAAGACTTCGGTAAACCAATCATCGCCGTGGTGAACTCGTTTACTCAATTTGTTCCGGGTCACGTACATCTTAAAGACATGGGTCAGCTTGTCGCACGTGAAATCGAAAAAGCCGGCGGCATCGCAAAAGAATTCAACACCATCGCGGTTGATGATGGTATCGCAATGGGTCACGGCGGCATGCTGTACTCACTGCCTTCACGCGAACTTATCGCAGACTCTGTAGAGTACATGGTCAATGCGCACTGTGCCGATGCCATGGTATGTATCTCTAACTGTGACAAAATCACTCCGGGAATGTTGATGGCATCCATGCGTCTCAACATCCCGGTTATCTTTGTTTCTGGTGGCCCAATGGAAGCGGGTAAAACCAAGCTTTCTGATCAGATCATCAAACTAGACCTTGTTGATGCAATGATCCAAGGTGCGGATCCAAAAGTATCTGATGAGCAAAGTGAGCAGATCGAACGCAGCGCATGTCCAACCTGTGGATCGTGTTCAGGCATGTTCACGGCAAACTCGATGAACTGTCTAACGGAAGCGCTGGGTCTTTCTCAGCCGGGCAACGGTTCTATGCTGGCGACGCACGCAGACCGTGAACAACTGTTTCTTAATGCAGGTCGTCGCATCGTTGAACTGACTCGTCGTTACTACGAGCAAGATGACGAATCCGCGTTGCCACGCAACATCGCAACTTATGATGCCTTCGAAAATGCAATGGCACTGGATATTGCCATGGGTGGTTCAACCAACACCATTTTGCACCTGTTAGCTGCAGCGCAAGAAGGTGAAGTGGATTTCGATATGGAAGATATCGATCGCCTGTCTCGCCAAGTGCCACACCTATGTAAAGTGGCACCATCTACCCAGAAATATCATATGGAAGACGTACACCGCGCTGGTGGCGTAATGGCGATTCTTGGTGAGCTTGACCGTGCAGGTCTACTGCACAATGATGCGCGCACCGTACTTGGCCTTTCGATGAAAGAGCAACTGGCAAAATACGACATTATCCAAACTGAAGACGAAGAAGTACTTAAGTTCTACCGCGCAGGCCCTGCGGGTATTCGTACCACTCAAGCGTTCTCACAAGATTGCCGCTGGGATCGCCTTGATGACGACCGCGCTGAAGGTTGTATTCGCGCGAAAGACAACGCCTTCAGCCAAGAAGGTGGCCTAGCCGTTCTATCAGGCAACATCGCATTGGATGGCTGTATCGTTAAGACAGCCGGTGTCGATGAGAGCATTCTTAAGTTCACTGGTCCAGCGGTGGTATTTGAGAGCCAAGAAGATGCGGTGGAAGGCATCTTGGGTGGCAAAGTCAAAGCAGGTGATGTGGTTGTTATCCGTTACGAGGGCCCTAAAGGTGGTCCGGGCATGCAAGAAATGCTTTACCCAACCACTTACCTAAAATCGATGGGCCTTGGTAAAGAATGTGCACTGCTGACTGACGGTCGCTTCTCTGGTGGTACATCAGGACTCTCTATCGGCCATGCTTCTCCTGAAGCCGCTAACGGCGGTGCTATTGGACTGGTGAAACCGGGCGATATGATCGCGATTGATATTCCGAACCGTTCAATTTCACTCGAAGTGTCTGAACAGGAACTTGCAGAGCGCCGTGCAAAACAAGACGAACTTGGCTGGAAACCTGTTGATCGTCAAAGAGAAGTTTCCTTTGCACTTAAAGCGTACGCGAGCATGGCCACCAGTGCTGACAAGGGTGCAGTACGAGACAAGTCGAAGCTAGAGGGCTAGCAATGATGGAATCTCAACCCGAAAAGAAAGTAAATCAAACTGGCGCAGACTATCTGCGCCAAATCCTCCGCGCTCCGGTGTATGAAGTCGCAACAGTGACGCCACTGCAAGAAATGCCTCGTTTATCTGCACGTATCGGGAATAATGTGCAGATCAAGCGCGAAGATCGCCAACCCGTGCACTCATTTAAATTACGCGGTGCGTACAACATGGTGGCAAGCCTAACTGAAGCACAGAAAGCAGCGGGGGTGATTGCAGCATCGGCAGGTAATCACGCTCAAGGCATGGCGCTGTCTGGCACTAAGCTGGGCATCAAAACCACCATCGTGATGCCAAAGACCACGCCGGATATCAAAGTCGACGCCGTACGCAGCTTTGGTGGCAATGTGGTACTACACGGCAGCAACTTTGATGAAGCAAAAGCAGAAGCCGAACGTTTGTCAGAGCAATATGGCTATACTTTTGTGCCCCCCTTTGATCACCCACTGGTGATCGCAGGTCAAGGCACCATTGGTATGGAAATGCTGCAGCAAAATGGTCATCTTGATTACATCTTCGTTCCTGTCGGTGGCGGCGGTTTGGCCGCTGGTGTTGCGGTACTCGTGAAGCAGTTAATGCCAGAAATAAAAGTCATTGCCGTAGAGCCGGAAGACTCATCTTGTCTGAAAGCCGCGCTAGATGCAGGTGAACCTGTCGTACTAGACCAAGTCAGCATGTTTGCCGATGGCGTTGCAGTAAAGCGCATTGGTGAAGAGACTTTCCGTCTGTGCCAGAAGTACATTGATGGCCATATTGCAGTGTCCAGTGATGAAATCTGCGCAGCAGTAAAAGACATCTTTGAAGATACCCGTGCGATTGCTGAACCTTCGGGTGCGCTTGCTCTGGCGGGGCTGAAAAAGTTTGCTGAACAGAACAATCTGAAAGACAAAAACCTAGGCACGGTACTGTCTGGCGCAAACACCAACTTCCACGGGTTACGCTATGTGTCAGAACGTTGCGAGCTAGGTGAAAAACGTGAAGGTTTATTGGCAGTGACGATCCCTGAACGCCAAGGAGCGTTCTTTGAGTTCTGTAACTTGATTGGCGGCCGTGCAGTTACGGAGTTTAACTATCGTTATAACGATGACGAACTCGCTAATATCTTTGTCGGTGTCCGTCTGCAAGGCGGTCAAGAAGAGTTGGAAAACATCATTCACGATCTACGTGAAGGTGGCTATCCGGTGGTTGACCTTTCTGACGATGAAATGGCGAAGCTACACGTTCGCTACATGATCGGCGGGAAGCCATCGAAGCAACTCAAAGAGCGACTCTACAGCTTTGAATTTCCAGAGTACCCAGGTGCCTTGCTGAAATTCTTAAGCACTCTTGGTACCCATTGGAATATTAGCTTGTTCAACTACCGTAACCACGGCGCAGACTACGGACGCGTTTTATGTGGTTTCGAGTTAGATGAAGGAGATTTAGCTCAGTTTTCGGCACATTTGCGCGAACTTGGCTATCAATGCAAAGACGAAACAGACAACCCGTCTTACAAGTTCTTCCTGTCATAAAACGCCACGCTCCAAACATATCAAATAAAACACCTCGCTATTGCGAGGTGTTTTTTTATGACTGTAACCAATCTTGATGTAGTTGATTAGGCGATCCTAGGTAATCCACCATCCATTGGATCAATTTATGGTTATCATCTTTGCGCCAGACCAAGCAACAATGACTGAGCGGCTTATCATCTGGCATAACCTTCTCCACCAGCACACCATCATTGATCAGTGGCGTTGCAATATGACGTGGCATGTAACCCACGCCAACTCCATTTTTCAAACATTCAATTGCACTGTACCAGTTGGGTAGTAACAATCGGCGTTGTTGCGGGTAATGGCCAGTATGGCGCTTTGGCAGCACGTTCGAAGTATCATCAAGGCAGATCGCCGGAAATTGACTCACAAACTCTTCAGTAAGCACTTGTTGGCGAACACAGGGATGAGCGGGAGACATTACAAATGCCCAATCCAATACGCCCATATCTTTGACTTCAAAATCTCCACCAACGGGAACCGCAGACGTGGCGCCAACGACAATGTCGGCTCTACCTTGTGCTATGGCTTCCCAAGAGCCATTAAATACTTCCATATTGATCTGCAATTCAGCAAATTCAAACTCGCGATAAAAGTCTTCCACCAAAGGTTTGAGTTTTTCTAACTTCACCACGTTATCTAAGGTCAGCTTTAACGTGCTCTTCCATCCCTGAGCTGCTCGGCGTGTTTGTGCTTTCACCTCTTCCATTTGACGCAGCAAAGAGCGAGCCTCAGCCATAAAAAGTTCACCTGCTGGAGTTAACTCCACTTTCCTCGGTAAGCGTCGAAACAGCACCACATCTAAATCTTGCTCGACCTGCCTTACTCCATAGCTGATGGCAGAAGGGACTTTATGCAGCACCTCAGCCGCAGCGGTGAAACTGCCTAAACGGGCAACCGTATCCAGCATTTCCAGAGACGCTTTAGAGAACATGATTTAACCTTTCAAAAAATTTGATTGATAACCAACAATTTTAGCGTTTTATTTTATCAAAATCGAAAAATAGAATAATAAGGTAAATAAATCAGGGTTGGCGCCAACTGATGTTGATTAAAAAATGATTAAATAATTTGACTGGTTGAATCATGAAAATATCAAAACTACAGCTCATTTATCTGGCAGCATTATCGATGCTTGGCTTCGTTGCTACCGATATGTATCTGCCAGCATTCAAAGCGATGGAAATCGACTTTGCAACAGGCCCAGAGCAAATAGCGCTCTCTTTAACGGTATTCCTAGTTGGTATGGCGGTTGGCCAGCTAATGTGGGGATTGGCATCCGATAAATTTGGCCACCGCAATACACTCGCGGCCGGATTAGTGCTGTTTACTATCGCGTCATTCGGTTTGGCTTTCTGTGACCAAGTATGGCAACTACTGACACTGCGCTTTATCCAAGCTATCGGTGTATGTGCACCAGCCGTGATCTGGCAAGCCATGGTCATTAAACGCTACTCAAGCAGCAGTCAGCAAATTTTCGCAACGATCATGCCGTTAGTCGCGCTATCACCAGCACTAGCACCTCAATTAGGGGTAGTGTTGGCAGATAACTTCGGCTGGCACAGTATCTTTATTACGCTAACACTAGTTGGTGTCTTCTTGGTCTTTGCGACAATGGCCCAAAAAGACGAGAAAGCAGAAATCAAACAAACCAGTATGTCTGCCGACATCAAAGCGCTGCTGAGTTCTAAAAAATACCTTGGCAACGTATTTATGTTTGCGACGGCTTCGGCTGCATTCTTTGCTTACCTAACTGGTATGCCAGAAATCATGGCGCAACTAGGCTATGAAGCAAAAGATATTGGTTTGAGCTTTATCCCACAAACTATCGCGTTTATGGCTGGTGGTTACTTGGGTAAAGTCGGCGTTCGTAAATTTGGTGATGAAAAAGTTCTACGTCAATTGATTGGACTATTTAGTGTCGCGGCAATAATGATATTCATTGCCTCACAATGGGAACTGTCTTCTATCTGGCCAATTCTAGCGCCTTTCTGTTTAATTGCGGTAGCCAATGGTGCGCTATACCCAATCGTAGTAAACCGCGCGTTGGCAAGTGCTAAGCAAAGCCCTGCAACAGCTGCAGGCCTGCAAAACAGCTTACAAATTACTGTGAGCAGTCTATCAAGCGCATTAGTTGCTGCAATGGCAAGCCAAGCTCAAATGGTAACGGGCGTTGCAATCATCATCTGTATGGGTGGTCTTTGGATGGGTTACATCTTATCTAACCGTGAATTGTCTCAGCACTTCACGACTCCAGACAATGCTCGTGTAGTGAGTGAAGACGAACTTTAATTGTTCAGATAATAAAAAAGAGCCGCGTAATGCGGCTCTTTTTGTTTATAAGCTTTTCAACCCCCACTTCTTGGCAGTCAGCTTGAAAAAGCCTTGGGTCTTTTTCAGCTCAACCCAATGGTTGATGTAATTAATCCATACTTGATCGTCTTGCGGCAACAGCATCGCAATTGGTGTCGGTTTACGCGGAGCGGCCACTGGTACTATCGCTAGTTGTTTAAACTTGTCCACCAACGTCGCTGCTTCCACATTGGACGTCACCGATACATCGGCCCTGCGAGCTAGTAATTCTTGGAAGTCGCGCGCTGGCGCTTCAATCACAATGTGTTGAGCCAGCGGGAAAAACTCTTTCACCATTTTTTCTTGCACCGTTCCTAGTGTCGCCGCGACTTTCACATCAGGCGTATTAAAATCTGCCCAATCAGAGAATTTGGCGAGATCTTTCTTTTGCACAACGGGTACAAAGGCAAGGTAGAAATACGGTTGGCTGTATCCAGCGACTTTCGCGCGCGACATATTCAGGGACGCGCTGCCAGTAATATCATATTTGTTGGCGGTAATGCCATTGACTAGCGTCTTCCAATCCGTGGCTACATACTCTACTTTTACACCGAGATCTTTAGCAAGCTCTGTCGTTACGTCGATATCAAAGCCACGATAACTGTTGGTTGCAGGGTCTTTCATCGTCATCGGATTCCAATCTCCCGTCGTTCCAACACGGAGTACACCACTGTCTAAAATGGATTGAAGACGGCTTTCAGCATGAGCAATTTGAGTTGCAGCAAGTAAACACATTCCTAGCGCTAGTAAAATCTTTTTCATTTTTATTCCCTTAAAAATAATGACCTTATACGGTTTAATGATTAACCTTTATTAAAGCTCTATTGATAACATAGCAGCAACAATGGAAGTTTTTTAGTTAATTCAGGGAGTAAATGTGACCTTTCGAACTCTATGGCTGATTTCGCTGCTGTTGCTCACAGGTTGCTCAGATTATCAATGGGGCTGGTATGTGCTCGATCCCTCCACGGAGCAAGGACTCACCAATCTGAAGTTTTTAATCGCCGGATTTAGTGACACCATCCAAGTATCACTCCTCAGTATGTTATTTGCGATGACCTTAGGTTTAATCATCGCCCTACCGGCTCTGTCGAACTCTCCCTACTTGAAGTGGATCAACCGCATTTATGTCGAGGTAGTCCGTTCAGTGCCTGTTTTAGTCTTACTACTTTGGGTGTATTACGGCATGCCAACGCTGTTGGATGTCTCACTCAATCACTTTTGGGCGGGTGTTATTGCCCTGACCATTGCTGAGAGTGCGTTTATGGCGGAGGTGTTTCGCGGCGGAATCCAAGCCATCAGTCGTGGCCAGCATGAAGCGGCTGAATCTTTGGGCTTAAGCTATTGGCAAAAGATGCACTTGGTAATTCTTCCCCAAGCGTTTCGACAAATTCTCCCACCATTGGGAAATCAATTTGTGTATATCCTGAAGATGAGTTCTTTGGTTAGTGTGATTGGTTTGAGCGATCTCACTCGCCGTGCCAATGAGCTGGTGGTGAATGAGTACTTACCCCTAGAGATTTATACCTTCCTCGTTTTGGAGTACTTGTTGCTCATTCTATTCGTATCCCAAGCTGTTCGTTGGCTCGAAAAACGCATCGCCATTCCCAGTTACTAACGATGAAGCCTTTAGCTAGAAACAACAAAGCCGCTCTTGTTGAGCGGCTTTGACAATATAGCGACAGAGTGCAGGTACTGCTTATTTCTGTTTTACAGGGCGTTGCCAGCCATTAATTTTGCGCTCTTTGACGCGAGTAATCACTAACTCGCCTTCTTCAACATCTTTTGTCAGCGTCGTGCCTGCACCGATGGTTGCGCCATCAGCGATAGTGACGGGAGCCACCAGCTGGCTATCAGAACCAACAAATACATCATTACCGATGATGGTCTTAAACTTGTTCGCACCATCGTAGTTACAAGTAATCGTACCGGCACCGATGTTCGTACGTTGACCTATTTCAGCATCACCAAGGTAAGTTAGATGGTTCGCTTTTGAGCCTTCTCCGATACACGCATTTTTCACTTCTACGAAGTTACCCACATGGGAATCGTTACGCATCTCAGCACCAGGACGAAGGCGAGTAAATGGACCAACGGTACATTCTTCAC
The DNA here is from genome assembly GCF_032648565.1 of Vibrio sp. 2-1-2a. NCBI lineage: Bacteria > Pseudomonadati > Pseudomonadota > Gammaproteobacteria > Vibrionales > Vibrionaceae > Vibrio > Vibrio sp. 2-1-2a. The sequence continues at coordinate 45,806 of NZ_WBOH01000013.1, read as the reverse complement.
CAACCGTTGCACCTTCAATTACACTGTAAGGGCGAACGATGGTGTTGTCGTCGATTTCGCAATCCTTCAGTACACAACCCGCACCGATAACCACGTTATCACCGAGTGATACTTTACCTTCGATGATAACATTCACGTCAATTTCACAGTCCATACCGCACTGCAACTCACCACGCAAATCAAAGCGTGCTGGGTCGCGTAGCATCACACCTTGCTCTAGTAGCTTCTGAGCTTGCATTGATTGGAAGGCACGCTCTAGACGAGCCAGTTGAGCACGGTCGTTGACCCCTTCCACTTCAATGGCGTTTACTGGGTGTACTGCCTCAACGGCGCGACCTTCATCGTGTGCGGCTGCAATAACGTCAGTTAAGTAGTACTCGCCTTGCGCGTTGTTATTGTTTAAGCCAGACAACCAACGCTTAAGATCCCCACCAGTCGCAACCATCACGCCAGTGTTGATCTCTTTAATTTGTTTTTGTTCTTCCGTTGCGTCTTTTTGCTCAACAATCGCAACAACAGGACCATTTTTACGAATAATACGACCATAACCTGTTGGGTTATCAAGCATCACTGTAAGCAGTGCAATACCACCCGTTGGTTGAGCATCCAACAAGTTCTCGATGGTTTCGGCTGAGATTAATGGCACATCACCATAAAGCACGAGGATTTTCTCATCGTCTTCAAAGCGAGGAGATGCTTGGTCAACTGCATGGCCAGTTCCCAACTGATCCGCTTGCAGCACCCAGTTTACTGGTTCTTCAGCAAGAGTAGTTTGCATTTGATCACCACCGTGACCAAATACTAAGTGAATATTTTGTGCACCAAGACCAGTACATGTATCAATCACATGTTTTGCCATTGGCTTCCCTGCCAAAGTGTGTAGCACTTTAGGCATGTTCGAATGCATACGGGTACCTTTACCCGCAGCAAGAATCACAGCACTGAATTTCATTGAGAACCTATTGACGTTTTATGTTAATTGGCCGTTATTTTAAACAGCTCTTTTAAAATAGTTAATGGAGTAAGGTAAATTTCCAACTAAAATTAATCAAAAAGGCGACCATTTGGCCGCCTTTTGTCATGCAACGTTGCTAATTGAGCTTAGCGACGCTTTTTTGTCAGCTCGATAACTCGTAGCTGAGCAATGGCTTTAGCCAGTTCACTGGCCGCTTGTGCGAAGTCCATGTCACCATGCTGATTCTGGATTTGCTCCTCAGCGCGGCGCTTGGCTTCTTCTGCCTTCGCTGCGTCTAGCTCTTCACCACGGATAGCGGTATCAGCCAGTACAGTCGCTGTACCAGGCTGAATCTCTACCATACCACCAGAAACATAAATGATTTCTTCGTGGCCGTGCTGTTTCACAATACGCACCATACCAGGCTTGATAGCGGTCAGCAGCGGTGTGTGACCATGGAAAATACCAAGTTCACCTTCGCTACCGGTCACCTGAAACGTTTCAACACGACCAGAGAAGATTTTCTTCTCAGCGCTTACTACGTCTAGGTGAAAGGTTATTGCTGCCATATCGCCTCCTAGTTAGCCTTATAGCTTCTTCGCATTCTCAATAGCATCGTCGATGCTACCGCAGTACATGAATGCCTGCTCAGGAATGTCGTCGTATTCACCAGCTAGTAGACCTTTAAAGCCACGTAGAGTCTCTTTTAGAGGTACGTAAATACCAGGGTCACCTGTAAATACTTCTGCTACGTGGTAAGGCTGAGTTAGGAAACGCTCAATCTTACGTGCACGAGATACAACTTGCTTATCTTCTTCAGATAGCTCGTCCATACCTAGGATAGCAATGATGTCTTTCAGCTCTTTGTAGCGCTGAAGTGTCTGCTGAACGCCACGAGCAACTTCGTAGTGATCTTGACCAACTACTAGTGGATCAAGCATACGAGATGTTGAATCTAGTGGGTCGATCGCAGGGTATAGACCCATTGCCGCGATGTTACGGTTAAGTACAACCGTTGCATCCAAGTGCGCGAACGTTGTTGCTGGAGACGGGTCAGTCAAGTCATCCGCAGGTACGTATACCGCCTGTACAGACGTGATAGAACCTGATTTCGTTGACGTGATACGCTCCTGAAGTACACCCATCTCTTCTGCAAGAGTTGGCTGGTAACCTACCGCAGAAGGCATACGACCTAGCAGTGCCGATACCTCTGTACCTGCCAGTGTGTAACGGTAGATGTTATCAATGAACAGTAGTACGTCACGACCTTCGTCACGGAAACGTTCTGCCATTGTTAGACCAGTCAGTGCAACACGTAGACGGTTACCTGGTGGCTCGTTCATCTGACCGTAAACCATCGCTACTTTCGATTCTTCAGGCTTCTCAACATTTACAACGCCCGCTTCCTGCATCTCGTAGTAGAAATCGTTACCTTCACGAGTACGCTCACCAACACCCGCAAATACGGATAGACCTGAGTGCTGTAGTGCGATGTTGTTGATAAGTTCCATCATGTTAACGGTCTTACCTACACCAGCACCACCGAATAGACCGATTTTACCACCCTTAGCGAATGGACAAATTAGGTCGATTACTTTAACGCCCGTTTCTAGAAGTGCGATCTCGTTTGATTGTTCTTCGTAGCTTGGTGCGCTGCGGTGGATAGAGTAAACCTCTTCCGCGCCCACTTCACCACGCTCATCAATCGCGTCACCTAGGACGTTCATGATACGACCTAGAGTTTTAGTACCGACTGGTACTGAAATTGGAGCGCCAGTGTTAACCACTTCAACTCCACGACGTAAACCATCAGAGCTACCCATTACGATACAACGAACTACGCCACCGCCTAGCTGTTGTTGAACTTCAAGAACTAGACGCTCTTTTGAGTCCGTTACGTTTAGAGCGTCATATACACTAGGTACATTGCTCTGTGGGAACTCTACGTCGACTACCGCACCGATGATCTGTACGATCTTACCTGTAGCCATCGTTAATCCTCTAAACTATTTCGTTTTACCTAAGCTTAAACCGCAGCTGCACCACCAACGATTTCCGATAGTTCTTGTGTGATCGCAGCCTGACGGGCTTTGTTGTACACAAGTTCCAAATCGTCAATCAAGTTGGTTGCGTTATCCGTTGCAGCCTTCATCGCAATCATTCGAGCCGCTTGTTCACAAGCAAGGTTCTCAACCACACCTTGGTATACCTGAGACTCTACGTAACGCACTAGTAGCGTATCCAGTAGAGGTTTTGGCTCAGGCTCATAGATGTAGTCCCATGAGTGCTCACGCTGCATCTCTTCGCTGTCCGATTTAGGCAAAGGTAGCAATTGATCGATCGTTGGTTGCTGAACCATAGTATTCACAAACTTGTTGAATACTACGTATAGACGGTCCAGTTCACCTTCATCGTATTTCTTCAGCATTACGCCAACAGAACCGATTAGGTCTTCTAAACTTGGGTTATCACCCAGGCCAGAAACCTGTGCCGCAACTTTTGCGCCACCATGTTTAAAGAAAGCTGTTGCTTTTGAGCCAACAACGGCAAGCTCAATCTCAGCACCTTTCTCTCTCCATGCTTGCATGTCTGTAACGGCTTTTTTGAACACGTTAATGTTCAAACCACCACACAGACCACGGTCTGTCGAAACGATGATGTAACCAACACGTTTAGCTTCACGCTCTTCTAGGTACGGATGACGGTACTCTAGGTTTGCGTTAGCCACATGACCGATCACTTTACGCATTGTTTCAGCGTATGGACGAGAAGCTTCCATTGCATCTTGAGAACGACGCATTTTTGAAGCTGCTACCATTTCCATCGCTTTCGTAATTTTCTGCGTGCTTTTAACACTACCGATTTTATTACGTATCTCTTTTGCGCCGGCCATCGTTACTCTCCGTTAGTTGGTGGCAGAAACTGCCACCGACCTAATTACCAAGTTTGGGTTGCTTTGAAGTCGTCAGTCAGTTTCTTCAACTGAGCTTCGATTTCATCGTTGTAAGCGCCAGACTTGTCGATCTCAGCTGCTAGTTCAGCGTATTGACCGCGAGCGTACGATAGTAGAGCCGCCTCGAAATCTAGAACTTTGTTAAGTTCTACATCATCAAGGTAACCGCGCTCTGCGGCGAAGATAGTTAGAGCTTGGTCAAATACAGACATTGGAGCGTACTGCTTCTGCTTCATTAGTTCTGTTACTTTTTGACCATGGTCTAGCTGTTTCTTCGTTGCTTCATCAAGGTCAGAAGAGAACTGAGCAAATGCAGCTAGTTCGCGGTACGCAGCTAGTGCTGTACGGATACCACCTGATAGTTTCTTGATGATTTTCGTCTGAGCTGAACCACCTACACGAGATACTGAGATACCTGGGTCAACCGCTGGACGAACACCGGCGTTGAATAGCTCAGTTTGTAGGAAGATCTGACCATCGGTAATCGAGATTACGTTAGTCGGTACGAATGCTGAAACGTCACCTGCTTGAGTTTCGATGATAGGAAGAGCAGTCAATGAACCAGTCTTACCTTTCACTTCACCGTTAGTGAAACGTTCTACGTACTCTTCGTTTACACGAGCTGCACGCTCTAGTAGACGCGAGTGTAAGTAGAATACGTCACCTGGGAATGCCTCACGGCCTGGTGGACGTTTAAGTAGTAGAGAGATCTGACGGTAAGCTACCGCTTGCTTAGATAGGTCATCGTAAACAATCAGTGCGTCTTCACCGCGATCGCGGAAGTATTCACCCATCGCACAACCTGCGTATGGCGCTAGGTATTGCAGCGCTGCAGATTCAGAAGCTGATGCAACTACAACGATCGTGTTTTGTAGTGCGCCGTGCTCTTCTAGTTTGCGAACTACGTTAGCGATAGTCGATGCTTTCTGACCAATTGCTACGTAGATAGAGAAAATACCAGAGTCTTTCTGGTTGATGATCGCGTCGATCGCCAGTGCTGTTTTACCAATCTGACGGTCACCGATGATAAGCTCACGCTGACCACGACCGATTGGGATCATTGAGTCAACTGACTTATAACCAGTTTGCACAGGTTGGTCTACCGATTTACGGTCGATTACACCTGGTGCGATCACTTCTACAGGCGAAGTCATTTTCGCTTCGATAGGACCTTTACCATCGATAGGCTCACCCAGCGTGTTTACTACGCGGCCTAGTAGTTCTGGACCAACTGGCACTTCAAGAATGCGGCCAGTACCTGTAACTTTCATGCCTTCCTTAAGGTCAGCATATGGGCCCATTACAACCGCACCAACCGAGTCACGCTCAAGGTTAAGTGCCAGTGCATAACGGCCACCCGGTAATTCAATCATTTCACCTTGCATCACGTCCGCTAGGCCGTGGATGCGGATGATACCATCGCTTACCGATACGATAGTACCCTCGTTGCGAGCTTCACTAACAACTTCGAAAGATTCGATACGTTGTTTGATTAGATCGCTAATTTCCGTGGAATTAAGTTGCATGCTCCAATCCCCATTAAGACTGCAATGCATCGCTCAGGCGGTTCAAACGACCACGCGCTGAGTCATCGATGACTAGGTCTCCGGCTCGAATAATAACCCCACCAAGTAGGGTCTCATCTACACTGCAATTCAGCTTCACTTTGCGTTCAAGACGCTTTTCAAGTTTGCTGCCAATGTTTGCAAGTTGCTCATCAGAAAGTTCTGTAGCGGAAATGACTTCAACATCGATTTCTTTCTCATGCTCTTTCTTCAGAGTGTAAAACTCTGTGCAAACATCAGGAAGGGCCGCTAAACGACCATTCTCAGCCATTACCTTCAAAAGGTTTTGACCGTGCGTATCAACTTGTTCGCCGCAAACTGCAACAAAAATCTCTGCCATTTTATCAGCAGAAACCGAACCGGTTAGAAGTTCGTTCATTTGTTCGTTTTTGGCCACTTCAGCAGCAAAAGATAACATTTGGCCCCATTGGTCCAACTGGTCTTTCTCTAAAGCAAAGTCGAAGGCTGCTTTAGCATAGGGGCGTGCGATAGTAGTCAAATCAGACATATGCGCCCCCAGACTTAAAGTTTTGCAGTAATGTTGTCGAGAATATCTTTTTGCGCATCTTTATCGATAGAACGCTCAAGGATTTTCTCAGCACCAGCTACAGCCAGAGTAGCAACTTGTTTGCGCAGGTCATCGCGCGCACGATTGCGTTCAGCTTCAAGTTCTGCTTCTGCTTGCGCTAGGATTTTCTGGCGTTCTGCCTGAGCTTCCTCGCGAGCTTCATCAAGAATTTGAGACTTGCGCTTGTTCGCTTGTTCGATGATCTCAGTTGCTGTGCGCTTCGCTTCTTTCAATTGATCAGAAGCGTTGGCTTGTGCTAGATCCAAGTCTTTCGCAGCACGTTCTGCTGCTTGAAGGCCATCAGCAATTTTCTTCTGACGCTCTTCGATCGCTTTCATCAATGGTGGCCATACATACTTCATGCAGAACCACACAAATAGTGCAAACGAGATTGCTTGACCTAGCAGAGTTGCGTTTATGTTCACAACAGCTACCCCTCTATTTGGACTTAGTGTTAATCAGTGACAAGCGCTAATCGCTCGTCCCGAGTTAAAGGTGATTAACCTAGTTGACCAACGAATGGGTTTGCGAAAGTGAATAGTAGCGCGATTACGATACCGATCATTGGAACCGCATCAAGTAGACCCGCGATGATGAACATCTTAACTTGTAGCATAGGAGCCATTTCTGGTTGACGTGCAGCACCTTCTAGGAATTTACCACCTAGCAGTGCGAAACCAATCGCTGTACCAAGAGAAGCAAGACCGACGATAATACCTACGGCGATTGCAGAAAAGCTCAGTAAAGTTTCCATTACTATCTCCAATTTATAGTTGTTGGCTTAGTGCCCAAATAAAAAGCTTTAAAAAAATTAATGATCAGGATCTTCGTGTGCCATTGACAGGTAAACAATTGTCAACATCATGAATACGAAGGCTTGAATCGTAATAACCAAGATATGGAAGATTGCCCACGGTAGTGAACCCATCCATTGTAAGTACCATGGTAGCATTGCCGCACAAAGAATGAATACAACCTCACCCGCGAACATGTTACCGAATAGACGCATACCAAGTGATAGAGGTTTCGCCAATAGCGATACCACTTCAATCAGTAGGTTAAACGGAATCATAAGTGGGTGATTGAATGGATGTAGTGCAAGTTCTTTTGCGAATCCACCTAGACCTTTCACTTTGATGCTGTAGTAAATCATCAATGCAAAAACGCCTAGAGCCATAGCCATGGTGATATTCACATCAGCAGACGGTACAACCTTAAGGTAAGGGATACCTAGCCAATGTTCTGCTGGGTACGGTAAGAAGTCGATAGGAACTAAGTCCATCACGTTCATCAAAAATACCCAACAAAAGATAGTCAGTGCTAAAGGCGCGATCAGTGGGTTGCGTCCATGGAACGTGTCTTTGACGTTATCGGCGACAAATTCAACGATCATTTCTACAGCACACTGAAGCTTACCCGGTACACCCGCTGTTGTTCTCTTCGCTACTTTGTAAAAAATTCCGAGGAAGATTAAACCAGTAAACCAAGAAAAAAACAGGCTATCGATATGTACGTTCCAGAAACTTGTCTCCGACCCTACTAAACCCAACTTATACAGCGATAGGTTAGAAAGGTGGTGGGCAATGTAACCGGACGATGTTAGCGCTTCACCTGGCGCAGCCATAACTCATCCTATTTTTTGTTGTTAATGAATAGCACTGGTGCACAGATATTAATACCTAGTACCAGCAAATAGGTTAGTTTGAGGGGAACAAGTTCCACCTGCATATACATGTAGGCAACATAGAACAGTGCAACCGTGATGAGAATTTTCAGTACTTCACCCGTATAGAAGGAAGCCGCGATGCGCTTGGCAGCGCGAGCCCCACTAAACATGAAAGCACACAGCGCGAATACTGCATTGGCAACAACAAAAATGCCTCCGCCAATCAGCGCTGAAAATCCCCAGTCAGGATTTATGGCTACCGCCATTCCTGCTGCCACAAAAATAACCGCGCCAGACTGGATCATTAACAATTGCCTTGCGAGCTCTCGTCCTGGTCTAGCTAACGCAGCTACCATGTATTCGTACCTCTAGTAATATCCACTTCGCACTAAACTCTCTGTGCTGGGAAATTGGCGAAAATTATACGTTCAGTTCAACGTAAAGCAATTCGATTGCATCAAAAACTTACAGTTTTGTTTACAAAACGACAACTTTCGCACAAAATTCGATTAATTAGATTAATTGACCTAAATCAATTATCTCATCTAGGCCTCAAGCTTGGCAATTAGTTGGTCCAATTTGTGAGGCTCATCAAGACTTATCGTCAATTTCGCTTTTCCGTTTGCAGAACGGGTCAAAGAAACTTTTGCATCAAGCAACTGACTCAATTTATGCGACATTTGCTCAGCTTCGGTATCTTCTTGTTGCCCTTTTTGCTCATTTTGTGGGGCTAAGCACTTTTTTACTAACTGTTCGGTTTGGCGAACAGTCATTTGCTTTTTCGCGACTTGTTGAGCAACCTCAACCTGCTTCTCACCCTGCAAGGCCAATAGCGCTCGCGCATGACCCATTTCTAGCAATTTATCCGCAACCAAGCTTTTCACATCGGACTCAAGCTGGTTTAAACGTAACAGGTTACTGACTGTCGTTCTCGACTTACCAATCACTTCTGCGACTTGTTGATGCGTAAGCGTAAATTCGTCTTGTAAGCGCTCAAGCGCTTGTGCTTCTTCAATCACATTCAAGTCTTCACGTTGAATGTTCTCAATCAGCGCCATGGCAATTGCCGCGCGGTCTTCGACTTTCTTCACCAAACACGGCACGCGTTTTAAACCAGCCTGCCTTGCCGCACGCCAGCGGCGCTCACCTGCGATGATCTCAAACTGACCACTTTCAACCTGGCGAACCACGATTGGCTGAATAATGCCTTGTGACTGAATCGAAGCCGCTAATTCTTTTAGCGCTTCGGGCGCCATATCTTTACGCGGTTGGTATACGCCCGGTTGCAATTGACCAATCGCTAAGTCGGTTAACTCACCGTCTGCCGATAATTCTTGGCTATGCGATGCAATATGCTGTTTTTCACGAGCAAACGAACTGGTCGACAATAACGCATCCAGTCCTTTTCCGAGACCACGCTTAGACATGGGATTGAATTCCTTAGGTTAGAGTTAAACTGGGATTTCTTCGCGGCGGAGCATTTCGCCCGCTAGAGCAAGATACGCTTTGGCCCCTGCAGAGTACTTATCGTAGTACATCGCTGGTTTACCGTGACTTGGCGCTTCGGCCAAACGCACATTACGCGGAATGACGGTACGGTAAACTTTATTGCCAAAGTGTTTTTTAAGTTGATCGGACACTTCATTCGATAGGCGGTTGCGCGGGTCGTACATAGTACGCAGTAAACCTTCGATTTTGAGGTTTTCATTAACCACAGCCGCTAACTTGCTGATTGTGTCCATAAGAGCAGTTAAACCTTCTAACGCAAAGTATTCACATTGCATCGGCACCAGCACAGAATCAGCTGCCGCCATCGCATTGATTGTAAGAAGGTTTAGAGAAGGAGGACAATCAATAAAGATGAAATCATAGTTATCGCGAACTGACGACAATGCATTTTTTAAACGCACTTCGCGAGCGAACACTTCCATCAATTTGATCTCTGCCGCGGTTACGTCACCGTTCGCCGCGATCAAATCATACTTCCCTGTGGTTTGGGTACATACGACTTGATCGAACGGTGTATCTTCGACCAAAAGATCGTATGCGGTGGCATCGACCATATACTTATCCACGCCACTGGCCATCGTAGCATTGCCTTGCGGGTCGAGATCGATCACCAAAACCTTGCGCTTTGTTGCCGCCATCGAAGCCGCTAAGTTAATGCACGTTGTTGTTTTGCCGACCCCACCTTTCTGGTTGGCGATTGCTACAATTTTACCCACGATTACCTCGCTAATTTTCCTTGCGCGATAAGATTACTAGATGACGATCACCTTCCAACTCAGGAACAGCTAAAGATATGATCTCTGTCACACTGCACCATTCAGGAAGCTGATCCATTTCATCTTTAGGGTGCTGTCCTTTCAGCGCTAGAAACACCCCATGCTCTTGTTTCGGCAAATGGTGGCACCATTCCACCATGTCTGTCATTGAAGCAAAAGCTCGACTCAAAACGCCATCAAATTTTTCTTCAGGTTGGAATTCTTCGACGCGACTTTGAATTGGTGTCACGTTTTTCAGCCCTAATGTGTGCACGACCTGCTTGATAAAACGGATGCGTTTGCCAAGACTGTCGAGCAAGAAGAAGGTCTTCTCAGGGTTCATGATTGCCAAAGGTATGCCCGGTAAGCCCGGACCAGTACCAACATCAATAAAGCGCTCACCGGGCAGGTGTGTGCTCACCACGATGCTATCAAGAATATGTTTCACTAACATATCAAGCGGATCGCGCACCGACGTTAAGTTGTACGCTTTGTTCCACTTGTCGAGCAGTTCGACGTAACCGACCAATTGCTCTCTTTGTTGCTCTGACACTTCTAAATCGGTTTTCGCGAGCAGTGAATCCAGTTTTGTTCGCAATGCGCTCATTTTATTCTTCCTCACCTTTCTTCAGCAAACCATGCTTTTTCAAGTGAACAAGAAGAATAGAGATTGCTGCAGGCGTAATACCAGAAATGCGCGATGCAATACCGATGCTCTCTGGTTTGGCCTCACTCAATTTAGCAACGACTTCGTTTGATAAACCTTTTACATCGCGGTAATCCAAATCAGCAGGTAACTTGGTATTTTCGTGACGCAATGATTTTTCGATCTCTTCCTGCTGACGCTTGATGTAACCATCGTATTTTACTTGAATTTCAACTTGCTCCGCCGCTTGCTGATCTTCAAGTGCAGGAGCAAACGCTTCAAGTTGCGTCAGTTGCGAATAAGTGATCTCTGGACGACGCAGAAGATCCTCACCACTCGCTTCACGTGCCATTGGGGTTTTCAGCAGCTTGTTCAGCTCATCAACGCCTTCTGATTTCGGATTCATCCACGTTGATTTCAAACGCTGACGTTCCGTTTCCATGTTATTGAGTTTCTCGTTAAAGCGAGCCCAACGAACATCGTCAATCAAGCCTAACTCGCGTGCTTTTTCCGTTAAACGTAAATCGGCGTTATCTTCACGTAGCAACAAGCGGTATTCCGCACGAGAAGTGAACATGCGGTACGGTTCTTTGGTACCCATGGTCGATAAATCATCAATCAATACGCCCATGTAAGCTTGGTCACGACGTGGGCTCCAGCCTTCTTTGTCTTGGCTGTACAAGCTTGCGTTTAGACCGGCCATCAAGCCTTGCGCTGCGGCTTCTTCGTAGCCAGTCGTACCATTAATCTGACCAGCAAAGAACAGACCATGAATAAACTTGGTTTCGTACGTTTGCTTCAAATCACGTGGATCGAAGAAATCGTATTCAATCGCATAACCAGGACGAACGATATGCGCATTTTCAAAACCTTTCATTGAGCGAACGATTTGTACTTGCACATCAAATGGTAAGCTAGTCGAGATACCGTTAGGGTATAGCTCGTGCGTCGTTAAACCTTCTGGCTCAATGAAGATTTGGTGGCTATTTTTATCCGCAAAACGCATCACTTTGTCTTCAATCGACGGGCAGTAACGCGGACCAATGCCTTCAATCACACCCGCGTACATCGGACTGCGATCCAAGTTGTTACGGATCACATCGTGCGTTTGCTCATTGGTGTGCGTAATAAAACATGGGATCTGACGCGGGTGTTGTTCGCGTTTACCCATGAATGAAAATACAGGGGTAGGGTTATCACCGTGCTGAGCTTCAAGCACTGAAAAATCAACAGTGCGAGCATCAATGCGCGGTGGGGTACCCGTTTTTAGACGATCCACACGGAATGGCAGTTCACGTAATCGATCCGCTAATGCGATCGACGGTGGATCCCCTGCACGTCCGCCTGAAGAGCTCTCCATGCCAATGTGGATCTTACCACCAAGGAACGTACCTACCGTTAGTACGACGGCTTTCGCATGGAAGCGAAGTCCCATTTGAGTCACCACGCCAACCGCGCGGTCTTGCTCAACAATCAGATCATCCACTGACTGCTGGAACAGCGTTAAGTTAGGTGCATTTTCTAATGCGTTACGGACGTACGCTTTGTACAGAGCACGATCCGCTTGAGCTCGAGTCGCTCGAACTGCAGGACCTTTGGAGGCATTTAGTGTACGGAATTGAATACCTGCATGGTCGATGGCTTCAGCCATCAAACCGCCCATAGCATCCACTTCTTTTACTAAGTGACCTTTACCAATACCACCAATCGCCGGGTTACAAGACATCTGGCCTAATGTATCGATGTTATGGGTAAGGAGAAGCGTTTTTTGTCCTGTGCGTGCAGATGCGAGCGCGGCTTCCGTTCCTGCGTGTCCGCCACCGACAACAATGACGTCAAAGTTTTCGTGATAAAGCATGAACTGACCTCAGGTATTCAAAGGGATTTAATGGACAGATAAAGGAGCAGTATTTTACCTGCTTTATGCCACAGAGAAAAACGTTTTCTCGTTTTATCCGTTTTAAGCTTCAAGATAAATATATATAAGATCTATATATATGATCTTTTATTAGATCTACTATTAGGATCGACCATTTCTGTGGATAACCTAAAAATGATCAACAAGATCATGGATCTTCTTTGGATCATATCTTGTGATCATGATTGGATCAGATCGAGGATTACCTGGGATCAAAAGTGGTAGTTATGCACAGGGGGTAAAATTGATCAAAGTTGTTATTGGGATAACTAAAGGAAAATCACTGGATCTTATCGTAGTTATCCACAGCTCGTTTGGTTGGTTTTTGAGCAGTTAAACAAAATAATTTGACGGGAGTTATTCACATTGGGGAAAACAGAGCCGAATTTCGACTCTGTTGAAGGGAAAGCGGGGAGCTTAAAAGCGTTCGATATTCTCTTTTAACCATGCCTCAGCGGCGTCTTCGGGTACTGCATGGCTCAGTACATCAATCTTAAGACAATCAGCGAGCGGTGTGGCACCAATGTCCTCTAGTAAATCATAAGCGTGTTGACCAGCGGCGCAGAACGTATCATAGCTTGAATCACCAATCGCAATCACTGCGAACTTTACGTCGGTCATTTTCGGCGGGGTATTTTGTAATGCCGCGATAAAAGGTTGAATATTGTCAGGGTACTCACCAGCCCCATGGGTTGAGGTGATCACCAACCACGTTCCTTGATTTTCGATCTCATCGAGGGACGGTTGGTTGTGGATCGTTGTTTCAAATCCATTCTCGTTGAGTAGATCACTCAGGTGATCCCCTACGTATTCTGCGCCACCTAGCGTGCTGCCTGTAATAATGTGGATCATACTTCTTCCTTATTGAATGCGACGGCTAAAGCTCATGGATGGCTTGCCGTACAAAAAGAAACGCGGTGTGAGTTAAGCTCAGCACCGCGCGTTCGATTATTTACTTCCCGATACAGAATGAAGAGAAGATTCGGCCCAGTAAGTCGTCAGAACTGAACTCTCCGGTAATCTCGTTGAGATGCTGTTGGGTGATGCGCAGCTCTTCTGCCAGTATCTCACCAGCCATATAGCCTTCAAGCTGTTCCTGGCCTATTTGAAGGTGCTGTGCGGCGCGTTCCAACGCATCGAGGTGACGGCGACGAGCCATAAAGCCACCCTCATTATTGCCTGAGAAGCCCATGCATTCTTTTAGGTGTTCACGCAGAGCTTCAACCCCTGCACCAGTTTTCGCTGACAAGCGGATGAGGGTAGGGTTATTGACGTGGCAGATCCCCATTTCTTCACCCGTTTGATCCGCTTTGTTTCGGATCACGGTTATGCCGATATTGTCGGGTAGGCGATCCACAAAGTCTGGCCAGATATCTTTCGGATCGGTGGCATCGGTTGTGGTGCCATCCACCATGAACAAGACGCGGTCTGCTTGAGCGATTTCATCCCACGCGCGCTCGATACCGATTTTCTCGACTTCGTCGGAGGCATCACGCAGACCTGCTGTATCAATGATGTGTAGTGGCATACCATCAATGTGGATATGCTCACGCAGTACGTCACGCGTGGTACCTGCGATGTCGGTTACGATTGCAGACTCTTTGCCTGATAGCGCGTTCAGTAGGCTTGATTTGCCCGCATTTGGACGACCTGCAATCACGACTTTCATCCCTTCACGCATGATCGCGCCTTGGTTGGCTTCTTTACGCACCGCATCTAGGTTGTCGATGATGGCTTGTAGGTCACCAGCCACTTTGCCGTCGGCCAGAAAGTCGATCTCTTCTTCTGGGAAGTCGATGGCTGCCTCAACATAGATACGCAAATGAATCAGCGACTCAACTAAGGTATTAATGCGCCCTGAAAAGGCGCCCTGTAAGGATTGCAGCGCCGATTTTGCTGCTTCTTCAGAACTTGCATCAATGAGGTCTGCAATTGCTTCTGCTTGAGCGAGGTCGAGTTTATCGTTCAGGAACGCGCGTTCAGAGAACTCACCAGGGCGAGCTGCTCGAATACCATCAATACCTAGAATGCGTTTTATCAGCATATCCATCACGACGGGGCCGCCATGGCCTTGCAGCTCAAGTACGTCTTCACCTGTAAATGAGTGCGGGTTAGGGAAGTACAGAGCGATGCCCTGATCAAGCACAGTGCCATCTTCTGACTTAAACGGCAGGTACTCTGCATAGCGGGGCTTTAGTGTCTTACCCGTGACTTCTAACGCCACTTGGTTGGCTTTAGGGCCTGATACTCGAATAATACCGACACCGCCACGACCAGGCGCGGTCGCTTGAGCGACAATCGTATCTGTAGTCATAATTTTGCCTTTTGAGCTGGGCTCAAATTGAGCCATAACTTTAGTTAGCTGAATTGTAATCAGCCAAAAACAAAAAGGCGACCTTTTGGCCGCCTTTCTCAATCATTTCCTAAAAGGTTACTTGCTGTGTAAGCCTTTTTTCTCTAACCCTTTGTAGATCAGAGTTTGCTGGATAAGCGTTACGATGTTCGACACCAACCAGTACAGAACGAGACCTGATGGGAAGAACAAGAAGAAGAAGGTAAACATAACCGGCATAAAGGTCATGATCTTCTGCTGCATTGGATCCGTTACCGTTGTCGGGCTCATCTTCTGGATTAGGAACATAGACGCACCCATCAATAGCGGCAGGATGTAGTAAGGGTCCTGCGCTGACAAGTCGTGAATCCAACCAAAGAATGGTGAGTGACGAAGCTCTACCGATTCCATTAGCGCCCAGTATAGTGCGATGAAGATAGGCATCTGTAGGATAAGAGGTAAACAGCCACCTAGTGGGTTCACTTTCTCTTTCTTGTACAGTTCCATCATTTCTTGGCTCATACGCTGACGGTCATCACCGATGCGCTCACGCATAGCTTGCAGCTTAGGCTGAAGCATACGCATTTTCGCCATAGAGGTGTATTGCGCTTTTGTTAGTGGGTACATAGCACCACGAACGATGAAGGTCAGACAGATGATTGCCACACCCCAGTTACCAACAAAGCTCTGGATGAATGAAAGCAACATATGAAGAGGCTTCGCAATGAACCATAACCAGCCGTAGTCCACTACTAGGTCTAGGTTAGGTGCCACTTCTGCCATTTCATCTTGCAGTTTTGGACCAACCCAAAGTGTTGCTTCAAACTTAGCCTGATCGCCTGTTGCGATAGTTTTGTTTGGCATACGAACGCCGATGTCGCCTAGGTTGCCAATTACACGAGTGTATAGGTTAGTACCTGGTTCGTTACGTGGGATCCAAGCTGCGGCAAAGTAGTGCTGAATCATTGCTGCCCAACCTTGGCCATCGGCTAGGTTAAGAGACAGGTTGCGATCCTGCATATCATCAAAGCTGTACTTCTTGTAACGCGTATCTTCTGTTGAGTATGCGCCACCACGGTAAGTAGGCATTGTGATGCTACCACCATCGTCCATTAGGTTTTGACGTAGGTGAGCGTACATACCAAATGTTGCGTTGTTGCCTGAGTTGTTCACTACATCGTATTCAACATTAAGCGCGTAGCTGCCGCGTTTAAAGATGTAAGTTTTGGTGTATTCGATGCCGTTTGCAGTGAATGTCATCGGAACGCGAAGTTCATCTTGACCGTCAGCCATTGTGAAGCTGTCTGCACTTACGTTGTAGTGAGGGCGATTTGTGCTGCTCAAGTCGATACCTTGAGGACCCACTAGACCGCTTTGAGCGATAAATTGGTGACCTTGAGCGTCTTTAAGCAGAACAAAGGAATCTGATGAATCTAACTCAGCAGAGTATTCGTTAAGGTTGGCATGTACCACATCGCCACCAACGGTGTCGATCGACAGAGTTAAAACATCAGTCGTTACTGTGATAGTTTTTGCAGAAGCTTGCTGTTGACCAGGAACTGGGTCAAGTTCATCAGCAAAAGATGGTGCAGGTAGAGTGCTGCTTGATTGAGCCTGTTCAACTGCTTGAGGTTCTGGATTCTTTGCAACTTGCCATTGTTGAAACAGCAAAAAAGAAACCAGGGCCAAACCGATGAGCAGGATATTACGTTGAGAATCCATCGTTAGTTATCTCTGTCTTGTTTTTGGACTGGTGGAACGGGGTCATACCCCCCTTCATTCAAAGGGTGGCATTTTAATAGACGTTTGCCTGATAACCAACATCCTTTTACAAAACCGTGAGCTCTCAAAGCTTCTAGCGCGTAAGTGGAACAGGTTGGTGTGAACCGGCAACGAGGACCAATCAAAGGGCTGATAAACCAGCGATACAGATAAACGAGCCCAATGGCTATCCACGTGAAGGGCGAGACAGGCGTTGCCATAGCTTATCAAACAACTTAAAAATTTCCTCATTGCTTAAATCTTGCGCGCTTTTCTTCGCAATCACAACAAAATCTTTGTTTGGAAGCTGATGTTGATTGTTACGAAAGCTTTCACGAGCCAAACGCTTAAATCGGTTACGACCGACAGCCGTTTTGATTTGCTTTTTTGGAACCGCTAAACCTAATCGTGGATGAGAAAGTTTGTTATTGCGAGCAATGATGGTGAAATGAGGCGAGCCAGCTCGATGAGCTTGCTGGAAGACGTTTTGATAATGCTCGGGAGTTAACAAACGTAACTCCCGATTAAACGCGTACGTGTTCAAAATAAACTAGCGATTATTTTGATAGGCGCGCACGGCCTTTTGCACGACGTGCGTTGATAACTTTACGACCGTTCTTAGTTGCCATGCGAGCACGGA
Source organism: Vibrio sp. 2-1-2a (assembly GCF_032648565.1). NCBI lineage: Bacteria > Pseudomonadati > Pseudomonadota > Gammaproteobacteria > Vibrionales > Vibrionaceae > Vibrio > Vibrio sp. 2-1-2a. The sequence continues at coordinate 28,538 of NZ_WBOH01000013.1, read as the reverse complement.
AGCCGTGAGTACGCTTGCGCTTTAGAACTGTAGGTTGAAAAGTGCGTTTCATGATAATTACCTTTACTGATCAGTAGTTTTAGGTTCTTGTTAAACCCGGCGTGGGTATTTGCTTTCTTATATAAAGAAGCTCTTTATATAGAGAAGGACAACCGACGCCTCTCAACAAAGAGGCGGAATTGTAATCACACTCACATAATGTGTCAATGACTCAATGAGTACGAAATTCCGGCCGGGCGATTATACGTAGTGTGAGTAAAATCTCAAGGATCAATCGATCCTGATGCTTGATCGTTACTCTATTCCTACTTGGTTAAGGAATTTTTTCAAACGAGGATCTTGTGGATTATCGAAGATATCCTGTGGAGAACCTTGCTCAACGATATTGCCTTCCGCCATGAAGATCACTCTATCTGCGACTTCTTTCGCGAATTGCATCTCGTGCGTCACCACCAGCATGGTTTGATGCTGATTAGCTAACTTCTTCATTAATGAGAGAACTTCTCCAACCCATTCCGGATCCAACGCAGAAGTTGGTTCGTCAAATAACAGCAGTTCTGGTTGCAGCGCCATCGCTCGGCCGATACCCACACGTTGTTGTTGGCCGCCAGACAATGCCGCTGGATAACTATCGCCTTTATCCCCAAGGCCTATGTCATCCAGAATTTGTTGCGCTCGTTTGAGAGCATCGACTTTTTTCCAACCTCGAACGGTCACTAGACCTTCGGCAATGTTCTGGCGCGCATTCATATGGGCAAACAGGGCATAGTTTTGGAACACAAAGCCAGTTCGACGACGCAGCGCTAATACTTCGGCTTTAGTGTGTTTTTGAGTATCAACGGAGATGTCATCTATCGTGATACGACCTTCATCTGCTTGTTCTAGAAAGTTCACCGTACGCAGCAAGGTTGATTTACCCGTACCACTTGAGCCGATAATCACGATGATCTCACCTTGCTTAATATCGAGGTCGATGCCTTTCAGTACTTCAGTCTCACCAAAACGTTTGTGAATATTTTCTAACTTAATCATCGTACGTACGCCTTATTCAGTTTTGCTTCTGCCCAGATTTGTACGCGAGTCAGAATCACCACCACGCCCCAGTAAATAAGAGCAACCGCAAGGAAAGCTTCAAAGAAACGGAAACTTGATGAGGCTTCCATCTGTGCTTTCGCCATGATTTCGGCCACACCAAGCGTGAAGGCGAGAGACGTTGACTTGATCATATCGATGAAATAGTTCATCAATGAAGGCAGTGCGACACGCGTTGCTTGAGGTAAAATCACTCGGCGCATCGCCTGAGATGTTGTCATACCCACCGACAAGCTCGCTTCCATCTGGCTACGATCAATACCAATAATGGCGGCACGAATACTTTCCGCCATATAAGCGGCAAAGTGCAGCGTTAAACCGATCACCGCTGCTGAGAAGGCATCAATACCCACCATCAATGGGAAAATTTGTGGTAAGCCGTAATAAAGCAGGAAAAGCTGAACTAAGAGAGGGGTGCCACGGAAGAAGCTGATGTACAGTTGGCTTAATTGATCCAGAACTGGCAGTTTAAATACGCGAATATTGGCTAAAATGACGGATAAAATCAGTGAAAACACCAATCCCCATGTCGCCATTTCCATGGTAGTGCCAAGATATTTCAGCAATATCGGCAGCAGTTCCAACATGTAATTAAAGTCAAATCCCATACGGCTTACCTAAAGGCTAGAGAAAAGAAAAGGTGGAAAACAAGTTCCACCTTTACGTAAGTTTATTTTAGTCCGAGAGTGATACCACTTTGCGGCCTAAAGTACAAAGAGTTCTTATTTCGTGATGTCAGCGCCAAACCACTTCACGGAAATTTTCTCTACTGTACCATCTGCGCGCATCTCAGCCAGTGCTTTGTTTACTTCTTCTTGCAGCTTACGACCTTTCTCGTTGTCCACGAAAGGCCATGCGTTTTGAATGGTTTCAAACGGTTCGCCCGCCAATTCCAAAGGAAGACCGGTTTTCTTAATCAGCTCTAACGCAGAAAGACGATCCATTACAAATGCATCTGCACGACCGAGCGCCACGTCATGTTCGATACCTGTGTCGTACGTTTTAATGTTGATCTTGCCGTCTTTGTCGTACTGACGAAGCAGTTGCTCGAAGTTAGATCCTAGATTCACAGCAACGGTTTTGCCCGCAAGATCGTCAACACCTTTGATGCTGTCGTTGCCTTTACGCACGGTAATTTGTGCGCCATCTACAACGTAAGGGTCAGCAAATAGGTATTTGGCTTTACGCTCATCAGTCATGGTGATTTGGTTGGAGATCGTATCGATGCGACCGGTTTCTAGCAGACCAAATAAACCAGAGAAGTTAGCGGTTACGTATTCGATTTTGTAATCGTTGCGTTTGCCGATTTCATCCCACATGTCTACTTCAAAGCCTTGTAGCTTATCTTGCTTTACAAAAGTAAACGGGAAGTAGCGACCTGACATACCTACTTTGACTTCAGTAGCGGCTTGTACGGTTGCTGCCGACAGTGCAATGGCTGCAACGGCAACCTTAATCCAGTTTTTCATAATACATCTCCATAATTTTATGGTTGGAAATACTACTGTTAGTTAGCTCAATTAAATAAATAACCAAGAGCAATAACCTAGACCTGTGAGTTATTAGATAATAGAAGAAGAATGTTAAATGTGACGAAAATGCGAACTGAACCAGGGGAAATGATCGACAAAATCAGCATTGGGAATAAAATAATACACAGACTTATCACCAATCGCTCGATCTTGTGAATTTTGCCCAATTGTGGATCGTTGTGTGGGCAAATTTGGGGCAAGGTGTGTTGATCTCATCAAGTTTGCAGAAATAATTGTGAATAACTTGGATCTTATTCACTGGATCGTCGATCAATCGCTGGCGATCTTGGTTATCAACAGGTAAAATTGCCAGTCTTTTCCGATAATTCAATTACTCAGTGGGGGCACCGTGTCATCTTCGCTTTGGCTGCAATGTTTGCAGCAGCTTCAAGAAGAGCTACCAGCTACAGAATTCAGCATGTGGGTTCGTCCGCTACAAGCGGAGCTCAATGACAATACTCTCACTCTATTCGCGCCAAACCGCTTTGTGTTGGACTGGGTGCGTGATAAGTATCTGAACAATATTACTCGCTTACTGCAGGAATACTGTGGTGGCGACATTCCTAACTTACGCTTTGAAGTGGGGAGCCGACCTGTCTCTGCTCCAAAACCAGCGCCGACACGTACGCCTGCAGATGTGGCTGCGGAGTCATCTGCACCTGCGCAATTACAGGCGCGTAAGCCAGTACACAAAACTTGGGATGACGACGCTCAAGCGATTGCGGCGATCAATCACCGCTCAAACATGAATCCAAAACACAAGTTCGACAACTTTGTTGAAGGTAAGTCGAACCAACTGGGTTTGGCTGCGGCGCGTCAGGTATCGGATAACCCAGGTGCAGCTTACAACCCACTATTCTTATACGGCGGTACGGGCTTGGGTAAAACCCACTTATTGCATGCGGTGGGTAACGCGATTGTGGATAACAACCCGAACGCGAAAGTGGTCTACATGCACTCAGAGCGTTTTGTGCAAGACATGGTGAAAGCGCTGCAAAACAATGCGATTGAAGAATTCAAACGCTACTACCGCAGTGTGGATGCACTCCTTATCGATGACATCCAATTCTTTGCTAATAAAGAACGTTCGCAAGAAGAATTCTTCCATACCTTCAACGCACTATTGGAAGGTAACCAGCAGATCATCTTAACGTCTGACCGTTATCCTAAAGAGATTAATGGCGTTGAAGATCGTCTTAAATCTCGCTTTGGTTGGGGTCTTACTGTTGCGATCGAGCCGCCTGAGCTTGAAACGCGTGTGGCGATCTTGATGAAAAAAGCCGAAGATCACCAAATCCACCTTGCTGATGAAGTGGCGTTCTTTATTGCCAAGCGTCTGCGTTCGAACGTTCGTGAGCTAGAAGGTGCACTGAACCGTGTTATCGCTAATGCGAATTTCACTGGTCGTCCAATCACGATTGATTTTGTGCGTGAAGCGCTGCGCGATCTGCTTGCTCTGCAAGAGAAGCTGGTTACTATCGACAACATTCAAAAGACCGTGGCTGAATACTACAAGATAAAAGTGGCGGACTTGCTGTCCAAACGTCGCTCTCGTTCCGTAGCGCGTCCTCGTCAGCTGGCCATGGCGTTAGCAAAAGAGCTAACCAACCACAGCTTGCCAGAAATCGGTGATGCGTTTGGGGGCCGAGACCATACGACCGTACTTCATGCGTGTCGCAAGATTGAGCAGCTGCGTGAAGAGAGCCACGATATTAAAGAAGATTACTCTAACTTGATTCGCACCCTGTCCTCGTAATCGGTTAGAATAACGGTATTCTAAGCAAATCATTTATTGAGCTGACAGCGTAAAGAGCCAAGCATGAAATTTACCATTGAACGTAGTCATTTAATCAAACCGCTACAGCAGGTTTCGGGCGCTTTAGGTGGCCGACCAACTCTGCCAATCCTAGGTAACCTACTTCTTAAAGTAGAAGAGAACGTATTGTCGATGACGGCAACCGATCTTGAAGTAGAGTTAGTAAGCAAAGTGACGCTAGAAGGTGATTTTGAAGCGGGCAGCATTACCGTTCCTTCGCGTAAGTTTCTCGATATCTGCCGTGGTTTACCGGACGATGCGATCATCACATTTGTTTTAGAAGGTGATCGCGTACAAGTTCGCTCTGGTCGCAGCCGTTTCTCATTGGCAACGCTTCCTGCGAACGATTTCCCCAATATTGAAGACTGGCAAAGTGAAGTGGAAGTATCACTGAGCCAAGCCGATCTACGTACGCTGATCGACAAAACTCAGTTCTCGATGGCGAATCAAGACGTTCGTTATTACCTCAACGGTATGTTGTTTGAAATTGACGGTACCACGCTACGCAGCGTGGCGACGGACGGCCACCGTATGGCGGTATCGCAAACTCAGCTAGGTGCGGATTTTGCGCAGAAGCAAATCATCGTGCCACGCAAAGGTGTGCAAGAATTAGTGAAGTTGATGGACGCGCCAGAGCAGCCCGTAGTACTTCAGATCGGTAGCTCCAATGTTCGTGCTGAGGTGAATAACTTTACTTTTACCTCTAAGTTGGTTGATGGTCGTTTCCCTGACTACCGCCGCGTATTGCCTCAGAGCACCAATAAGACCCTAATAGCAAGTTGTGACGAGTTGCGCCAAGCCTTTTCTCGTGCTGCGATTCTTTCCAACGAAAAATTCCGTGGCGTGCGTGTGAATCTGGCTGATACTGAAATGCGCATAACCGCGAATAACCCAGAACAAGAAGAAGCGGAAGAGATGCTTGATGTGACCTTTGAAGGTGACGCCATCGAAATCGGCTTTAACGTAAGCTATGTGCTTGATGTTCTGAACACGTTGCGTTGTGAAAATGTACGTGTGTCGATGTCGGATGCTAACGCTAGCGCATTGATTGAAAATGCCGACGATGACAGTGCCATGTACGTGGTGATGCCAATTCGTCTATAAGCCAACTGAATGCCTCTTTCTCGTCTCATCATTCAGCAGTTTCGAAACATTAAAGCCTGTGATATTGAGTTATCAGCAGGCTTTAACTTTCTTATCGGGCCGAACGGCAGCGGTAAAACCAGTGTCTTAGAAGCGGTTTACCTGCTCGGGCATGGCCGCTCATTCAAGAGCTCTCTCACCGGACGAGTGATACAAAATGAGTGTGACGAACTGTTTGTTCATGGTCGTTTTTTGAACTCGGATCAATTTGAGCTACCTATCGGCATTAATAAGCAGCGTGATGGCTCAACAGAGGTTAAAATAGGCGGTCAATCTGGACAAAAATTAGCGCAGTTGGCACAAGTTCTGCCTCTGCAGTTGATACACCCAGAAGGGTTTGATTTACTGACAGATGGCCCTAAACATCGTCGTGCGTTTATTGATTGGGGCGTGTTTCATACCGAGCCCGCTTTTTATCAAGCATGGGGAAGGTTCAAGCGCCTTAACAAGCAGCGCAACGCGTTGTTGAAAACCGCCAATAGTTATCGTGAACTCAGTTATTGGGATCAGGAAATGGCAGGGTTGGCTGAAAACATCAGCCAATGGCGAGCAAGTTACATCGAGCAGATGAAAACCGTCGCAGAAACTATCTGTCAGACATTTTTGCCAGAATTTGAGATCCAATTGAAGTATTATCGTGGCTGGGATAAAGACACCCCATACCACGAGATACTAGAAAAGAATTTTGAGCGTGATCAGGCATTGGGATACACCTTTAGTGGCCCAAACAAAGCTGATTTGCGCATTAAAGTGAACGGAACGCCCGTTGAAGATGTTCTGTCACGCGGTCAATTAAAACTCATGGTGTGTGCATTGCGTGTCGCGCAAGGGCAACACCTGACAGAGATGACCGGTAAACAATGCATTTACCTAATTGACGACTTTGCGTCGGAATTAGATAGCCAACGTCGCAAGCGTCTTGCTGACTGCTTAAAAGAGACGGGCGCACAAGTATTTGTAAGCTCTATCACTGAAAGCCAAATCGCCGATATGTTGGACGATAACGGTAAATTGTTTCATGTGGAACATGGCAGGATAGAGTCAAACTAGAAGAGAGAAACTCATGTCTGAAAATTACGATTCATCGAGTATTAAGGTACTGAAGGGTCTGGATGCGGTACGTAAGCGTCCAGGAATGTACATCGGCGATACGGACGACGGCACCGGCCTTCACCACATGGTTTTCGAGGTGGTGGATAACTCAATTGATGAAGCGTTGGCAGGTCACTGTAAAGACATCGTTGTGACAATTCATGAGGATAACTCGGTTTCCGTTAGCGATGATGGTCGTGGCATTCCAACAGAAATCCACTCAGAGGAAAATGTCTCTGCAGCAGAAGTAATCATGACGGTACTTCACGCGGGTGGTAAGTTCGACGATAACTCATACAAAGTATCGGGTGGTCTTCACGGGGTAGGTGTTTCAGTGGTAAACGCGCTATCTGAGAAAGTTGAGCTGACGATTCATCGTGGTGGCCATATCCATACGCAAACCTATCGCCATGGTGAGCCTCAAGCGCCACTAGCTGTTGTGGGTGATACGGATAAAACCGGTACACAAATTCGTTTCTGGCCAAGTGCCGAGACCTTCTCTAACACTGAGTTCCACTATGATATTCTGGCGAAACGCCTGCGTGAACTGTCATTCCTGAACTCTGGTGTATCGATCAAATTGGTTGATGAGCGTGAAGCGGACAAACATGATCACTTCATGTATGAAGGTGGTATTCAAGCGTTCGTTGATCACCTAAACACCAACAAAACGCCAATCATCGAAAAAATCTTCCACTTTAACTCAGAGCGTGAAGACGGCATTTCAGTTGAAGTGGCGATGCAATGGAACGATGGTTTCCAAGAGAATATCTTCTGTTTTACCAACAATATCCCACAGCGTGATGGTGGTACTCACCTTGCTGGTTTCCGTGCTGCGCTAACACGTACATTGAACAGCTTTATGGATAAAGAAGGTTTCTCGAAGAAAGCGAAAACAGCGACTTCAGGCGACGATGCGCGTGAAGGTCTAACTGCGGTTGTTTCGGTGAAAGTACCAGATCCTAAGTTCTCAAGCCAAACAAAAGACAAACTGGTTTCTTCTGAAGTGAAATCAGCGGTTGAATCAGCAATGGGTGAAAAACTGTCTGAGTTCCTGATTGAGAACCCGACAGAAGCGAAGATGGTTTGTTCGAAAATCATCGATGCAGCACGTGCACGTGAAGCAGCGCGTAAAGCTCGTGAAATGACGCGCCGTAAAGGAGCGCTAGACCTAGCTGGCCTTCCAGGTAAACTTGCAGACTGTCAGGAAAAAGATCCGGCACTCTCTGAACTATACATAGTGGAGGGTGATTCGGCAGGCGGCTCCGCAAAACAAGGCCGTAACCGTAAGAACCAAGCAATCCTACCGCTAAAAGGTAAGATTCTTAACGTAGAAAAAGCACGTTTCGACAAGATGCTGTCTTCGCAAGAAGTGGCTACTCTGATCACTGCACTTGGTTGTGGTATCGGTCGTGACGAGTACAACCCGGACAAGCTGCGTTACCACAACATCATCATCATGACCGATGCCGATGTCGATGGTTCGCACATTCGTACGCTACTATTGACCTTCTTCTACCGTCAAATGCCAGAGCTTATCGAGCGTGGTTACGTGTACATCGCTCAGCCACCACTTTACAAAGTGAAAAAAGGCAAACAAGAGCAGTACATCAAAGACGAAGAAGCGATGAACCAATACCAAGTATCATTGGCTCTGGATAATGCATCGCTACACGTAAACGCAGAAGCACCAGCATTGGCAGGTGAAGCACTAGAGAAGCTTGTTCAACAGTACAATGCGGGGATTAAACTGGCGGAACGTATGAGCCGTCGTTACCCAAGTGCTTTGGTAAACGAGCTGATTTACACTCCTCGTCTAACTCCTGAGCAATGCCATGACGCATCAGTTGTTGAAGCGTGGACGAAGCAGCTTATTGAGCAGCTGAATGCGAAAGAAGTGGGTGCGAGCCAATACAGCTACGAAGTTGAACAGCACGAAGAACTAGGCTTAAACTTGCCTAAGATCGTGGTTCGTACTCACGGTGTGACGCACGAACATGCAATTAGCATCGATTTCCTAAACTCGAAAGAGTACGGCAAATTGGCTGATCTATCAGAAGCACTGGATGGGCTTCTGGAAGAAGGCGCGTACATCAAACGTGGTGAGCGTACGATGCCAGTAGCAAGCTTTGCAGAAGCGCTTGATTGGTTGGTTAAAGAATCAATGCGTGGTCTGAGTCGTCAGCGTTACAAAGGTCTAGGTGAGATGAACCCAGATCAGCTGTGGGAAACGACTATGGACCCAGAAACGCGTCGCATGATGCAAGTAACGATTGAGGATGCGGTAGGCGCAGACCAATTGTTCACAACACTGATGGGTGACCAAGTAGAACCTCGTCGTAACTTCATCGAAGAGAACGCACTGAAAGTAGCGAACCTAGACGTATAACGACACTGTTCGTGATAGTAAAAAGCAGCGAGAAATCGCTGCTTTTTTGTTTTAACCACCAATGAAAATCGCCACTTTCTGCCAAGACTTTGGTTTTTCTGGTGCTAACTGCCAATAACCTGATCAAGCTTGCCATTTTATTTCTGTTTTCTTTTTTTCTCGCCATTTTGTTCGCTTGGGCGCTTTTGCTTTCTTTTTTCTGCTCGCTATAGTGCTGAAGAGCTGATGAATAAGGAGGTTGAGAAAATGGTGATGACTTTCCTGAACTAAGCCGGAGGTGATGCACTTCCGGTTCAATGCACTGAATTTATTTGTAAGACAAGGCATTAAGAAGGAAATAATCATGTTTGAACGCTGGTTCTCGGCGTACTGTTTGGCGCTGCGAACTTGGTGGTTAACCAGTCGCTTTTTAACCTATCAATCACCACTAAGGTTGTTGTCACTCTTTGAAACTTACGAGCAACAAGCCCATTGCCGTAACCGAGCTCGTATTGCGGTTGGGGACACGGTTCGCTTAGTGGATGTTGAGCGTGCTTATCAATATCGCATGACGTTAGTCAGCTCGCGCAAGGGGCAACCGATGACAGGTATGCTCGCGGTCGATTCTTATTTGGGGTCTCGATTGTTAGGTCGAGCTAAAAATGATGCGCTCGAAGTGGAAATTTTTAATCAGCGACGCTGCTTTGTGATTACTGAAATTGTTCATCAATCGCAGCCACCAGCGCAGAGAATGCTGTGTGGCTGTCTGTTGTGTCAATAAATAGAGGTGAAGTCATGAGTAAGAAAGACAAGAAACAACCACAGTTGAGTCTGAAAGAAAAGCGTAAGTTAAAACAGGAAAAAGCGGCAGAAAAGAGCGTTGTAAAAGCGCGTAAATCCTCCCGCAAGTAGAGTGCAGATTGAGCCCACCAGAAAGGTGGGCTTTTTAATATAGATTGCAAAGCGAGGGTAAACTGACCTTTCTGGGGAGATAACGAGCGTACTTAAAATTTTTTATTTTTTCCCTTGAAAGTCATTTTTGACGACCTTATATCTAGTTATGAAGAGGATGACTGGCTTGCTAGAGACTAGAAGACAGCCCTCTGGAATCGCTAAAACGAGATCGCTCAAAAGAGGATATGGCGTTTTAGCACACAACTTAAACCTTTAGATTTCCTATCATGTCTCCGAGCCAAATGATGGCCTGCGGAATGATAAGAATCTCTTAGCTCGGCGTTGGTTTTTGCATAAACACGCCTGTGAGATGAAGGTCATCTGAGCTAAGACTATTGCTTAATTAAGAGGATAGATTTATGCGTAACGTAGATTTCTCACCACTATACCGTAATGCAATTGGCTTTGATCGTCTGCTAAACCTGATGGAAGCGAATACAGCGAAAAATACTTCTGGCGGTTACCCTCCGTACAACATTGAGCAAAAAGACGAGCATAACTACCGTATTACTATGGCAGTTGCTGGCTTCTCTGAAGACCAACTCGATCTGACTCAAAACGAAAACATGTTGATTGTGAAGGGCGAACGCAAAGCAGAAGAAGGCAAAAACTACGTGTACCAAGGCATTGCTGAGCGCGACTTCGAACGTAAATTCCAGCTAGCGGATTACGTCAAAGTGACAGGCGCATCAATGGAAAACGGCTTATTACATATTGATTTGGTTCGTGAAATTCCAGAAGCAATGCAACCACGTAAAATTGCTATCGGTGGCAACAACCTGTTAGAAAACAACTAATCAGCAAGTTATTTGCCCTATAGAGTGAGAAAGAGCGCCAGTTGGCGCTCTTTTTAATTGGAGTAGCCGAAGCGATTGCTTCGTATTACAGACCTTGCTGGTAAGCCTTTTCAACTTCTTCCGCGATAATCGCAATCCCTTTCTGCATCATCTCATCGTCTTGAACGTAGTTCATGCGTAAGCACTGATGAGCGTGGTCCCATTCGTCTTTCTGGCCAATAAAGAAGTATTCACCCGGTACAATCAATACACCACGCGCTTTCAAGCGTTGGTACAGTTCCATTGTTGTTATTGGCAGTTCATCAAACCATAACCACAAGAAGATAGCGCCTTCCGGTTTGTGAATACGGAAGCGCTCATCGGTAATCGCTTCTTGCAGCAGTTCAACCGCACGTTGCGACTTCTGCTTGTAAAACGGCTTAATCACCTCTGAACTCAGTTTAAGCAGGTCGCCTTTAGCGATGATGTGGTTTGCCAGCGCTGGACCCACACTGCCAGGTGCTAGGCTGATGATGCCGTTCATATTGGTTAACGCTTGAGTGATTTCTTCACTCGCAATCACAATCCCGCAACGCACGCCAGGCAAGCCAAGTTTGGATAGGCTCATGCACAAGATGGTGTTTTCATTCCAGAACGGTTCGACATCTTCAAAGATGATGTTCGGGAACGGCAAGCCGTAGGCGTTATCGATGATCAGTGGGATGTTGTTTTCACGTGCGAGTTTGTCCAGTTTACGCACTTCTTCGTCTGTCAGTACGTTACCCGTTGGGTTGGTTGGGCGAGATGCGCAGATTGCCGCAACAGAATCGTCGACGGTTAGCTGTTCAAAATCGACGTGGTATTTAAACAATCCGTTATCTAACAGCTCGATTTCTGGGTGGTAAGAGACAAAGATATCTTCATCAATGCCAGCATCACCATAGCCGATGTACTCAGGCGCGATAGGCAGTAGCACCTTCTTATGCGAACCGTCTGGCTGTTTACCAGCGAGTAAGTTGAACAAGTAGAAGAAGCCACTTTGGCTACCGTTAGTTAAGCTGATGTTCTTCTCTGAAATGTCCCAACCGTAAGTTTCACGGAATAACTGAGCCAGCGCTTTCACAAACGCGTCTTTACCCTGTGGCCCATCGTAGTTGGCTAGGGCGGCGACGAGCTCTCCACTGGCGAGCATTTCCTCACTGGCTTGGTGAAAGTAATCGAGCATGGCAGGAATGGCGGCTGGGTTGCCTCCACCGAGCATGATGGCACCTGGTGTGCGTAGACCATCATTCAAATCGTCCATTAACTGCGTGATACCTGAATACTGATTAAATTTTTCACCAAACTTTGAGAACTGCATGCTGACTGATACCTAATTCATTGTGATTGCTTATGTGTATTGAATGCTGATGAAACATCAGCTTATAGAGTAATACTTGACCTTACCTTAATGTTATTACGACGCAAAGTGTGAATTTACTCGAAGAAGAAAAAAGTTTGTCATCTGACCAGATGATGGGGATATGAGCAGTGAACAGAAAAGGGAAGCGAAATGCTTCCCTTGCTGGTGGAATGAATCGGCTATTCGCCAGTGTAGACGATCAGCACTTTGTCGTCGTGGTATTGGCGCTCGAACGCGTAATACCCTTCTTGATTGCGAGTGATGTGTTTGCCTTGCGCAACCGCTGGGTGGCGTTGACGGAACTCGCCGAGTTTTTGCCAATGTTGCAGCAAGTCTTCACGTTCGCCATGAATCTTATCCCATGGCATATCAGAGCGAGTACCTTGAGTAGGATCGGAGCCAGTCACGCCAAAGTCACGAGCAATCTCATCGCCGTAGTAGATTTGCACTGCACCCGGAGCCAGCATCAGTGCATTTGCGGCACGTGCTTGGTCATCAAAGCTGCGGCTGCGCGCTGACCAAAACAGTTGAGTATCGTGCGAAGACAGGTAACTCAACACGTTGAACTCAGGATCGGAGTTAATACGTTCCGCGTAGCGGCGATAATCGCTATCGAGTTGCGCAAAGCATTTCAGCGCTTTTGGTGCTACATCAGATTGGAACTCGAAGTTGATGATGGAATCGAAGCCGTTATCGAAATACGGGCTTTTCACCACGCTGTGCGCCCATACTTCACCCGTCATCCAGAAAGGTAGGTCATCCAAGGCTTTATCTGGGTTGTTTTGCTTCCACTGGGCAAGCGCTTGGGTGGTGCTGGCTTTCAGCTCTGTCCACGCTTCCATTTCAACGTGTTTGGCCGTGTCAACGCGGAAGCCATCAATGCCGTAGTCGCGTACCCAGTCGGATAACCACGTAATCAGATGTTCACGTGGGGTTTGTAGCTCATCTTGCGCATTGGTGTCTTTATTGCGGAAGAAGTTTGGTAGTCCGGTTTTCTGAGTCGATTCGGTTTTTAGATCCGGTAGGTAGTTCAAAGACATGGTGATGTCGTTGTAGCCCGGAGCATCGTAGTCACCAATGTCGGTGCGGATCCAATCTTTGCCCCACCATTTATCCCACGCTTCGCTATCACCGTATTTGATGTAGTCGTTGAAGCTGTGCCAGCTTTGTCCTGATTTTGGCTGCCAGTCGGTCCATTTTTCACCAAGGAGTTCTTTGGCTTCTTGGTCATCAAGGTAAAGTTGACCAAAGCCGAATTCCTGCATGTCTGCTAATGTTGCGTAGCCAGTGTGGTTCATGACTACATCCCAAATCACGCGGATGCCTTTCTTGTGAGCGGTATCGACGAAGGTTCTGAGTTCATCTTCGGTACCCATGTTGGCATCAAGCTTGGTCCAGTCTTGATGGTAGTAGCCGTGGTAGCCGTAGTGCTTAAAGTCGCCTTTATCGCCGCCGCCAACCCAGCCGTGGATTTGTTCCAGTGGTGAGGTTATCCAGATAGCATTGACACCAAGTGACTCGATGTAATCGAGTTTTTTCGTCAGACCCGCTAAGTCACCACCGTGGAATGTACCAATCTCATATTTTCCGTCTTTGCTGCGACCGTAGCTGTTGTCGTTGTCTGGGTTGCCGTTATAGAAGCGGTCAGTCATGACGAAGTACACCGTCGCGTTGTCCCAACTGAAAGGTTTTTCGGCTTGCTGCTCAACCTCTTCTAGTAACAACAGACCTTGGCTCATAGTGCCTGGCTGCAAGGTTACGCTGCCATTGGCGACTGTGGCTTCTTGTCCGGTTAAGGCATCACGAACGACAGTGCCATCATTAAAGGTTTGAGCAACGTTGATGGTTTTTGGCGCGTCAGTTGCGACAGGGCAAGAGTAGGTGATGTCTTGGTTCTGTTTGGGTTTGAGCCTAACAGTTAGCTCGTTAGTAGTTGGGTTGAGCGTAAATTGATAGGTGTTGGCTTTGAAGATGCGCAGCGGCATTTGGGCATCTGTGGCGCAATTATCCATTTTTAATGGACGATTGAATTTGATGCGAGTTTCTTCTGCTAGAGCAAAGCTGCTGCCGCAGGTTTGGTTGCTGTCGGCAATGGTAAAGGTATAGCTGCCTTTTTCGAGTTTTTGCTCGGCGACAAGTAAGCCGTTAGAGTTTGCTTCGAAGACGGCTGTATCGTCTCCGACGCTCAGTACGATAGCATTTTCTGGAATCTGGCTGCAGGCGCTCAATAGTCCAATAGAGAGTGCGAGAATTGTTTTTTTCATTGTGTCCTTCCCCCGAATAAACAGTCCAGTTATAGCAAAACTGAGCCTCTACAATCCGAGCTCTGCACCAACAAGTTAAACGTGTCTCACCCTACAAATTTTTGCCTTGTTCACAAAATGAATAATAAGAACCGATTATCTCCGTTTAAAGACAACAAAAAAGGGAAGCCGACGCTTCCCTTTACTTATCTCTTAATCACTTCTGAATCAGTAATGAATTACTTTTGAAGGACAGAGATATCTGCGACCTGTAAGAACAGGTTACGCAGGTTGTTCAGCAATGTCAGACGGTTCTTCTTAAGTGCTTCGTCGTCTGCCATTACCATTACGTTATCGAAGAACGCATCCACAGGCTCACGTAGATCTGCTAGCTTGCTTAGGGCTTCTTGGTAGTTACCGGTCGCAAATGCAGGCTCTAGTGCTTCAGTCATGACTTCAACGCTTTCTGCTAGTGCTTTCTCTGCGTCTTCTTGTAGCAATGCTAGGTCAATTTCTTCTGCTAGTTCGCCGTCGAATTTCGCTAGGATGTTACCTACACGCTTGTTCGCCGCTGCTAGAGACTCTGCCGCTTCCAGTTCACGGAAGTGAGAAACCGCTTTAACTCGTTGGTCGAAGTCAGCTGGTTTCGTCGGGCGACGAGCTAGAACCGCTTGAATGATGTCTACGCTGAAGCCTTCGTCTTGGTACCAAGCACGGAAACGACCAAGCATGAATTCAATTACGTCTTGCTCAACGTTTTCGTTAGTTAAGCGGTCACCAAACAGTGATTTCGCTTTCGCAACGAGGTCAACAAGATCTAGGTTGTAACCGTATTCAACAATGATACGTAGTACACCTAGAGATGCGCGACGTAGTGCGAATGGGTCACTGCCTTTTGGCGCTTGACCAATACCGAAGATACCGACGATTGTGTCTAGCTTGTCTGCCATTGCAACTGCGGTTGAAACGCCGTTTGATGGCAGTTCATCACCTGCGAAACGAGGCATGTATTGCTCGTTCAGTGCGACTGCAACTTCTTCTGCTTCACCGTCGTGGCGCGCGTAGTGCATACCCATCACACCTTGAGTATCCGTAAATTCGAATACCATAGAGGTCATTAGGTCACATTTTGCTAGTAGACCAGCACGCTTTGATTTTTCAACGTCAGCACCGATTTGTTCTGCAATGTAGCCAGCAAGTTCAGTGATGCGGTCTGTTTTGTCTTTGATCGTACCCAGTTGCTTTTGGAAGATCGCTTGCTCTAGTTCAGGCAGACGGTCGATAAGCGGACGCTTACGGTCTGTGTTGAAGAAGAACTCTGCGTCAGCAAGACGAGGACGAACCACTTTCTCGTTACCTTCGATTACGTAACGAGGCTCTTTTGATTCGATGTTCGATACGAAGATGAAGTTAGGTAGTAGCTTCTTGTTTTCGTCATAAACAGGGAAGTACTTCTGGTCACCTTTCATGGTGTAAACCAACGCTTCAGAAGGCACTTTTAGGAACTCTTCTTCAAACTTCGCTGTTAGTACCACTGGCCATTCAACCAGAGACGTGACTTCTTCTACTAGGTCATCTTCTAGGTCAGCGATACCGCCAACCGCTGCTGCCGCTTTTTGTGCGTCAGCTAGGATGATTGCTTTACGCGCTTCGTAATCTGCCATTACTTTACCGCGCTCTTCTAGGATCGCAGGGTATTGCTCAGCAGAATCGATAGTGAACTCTTGTTCACCCATGAAGCGGTGACCACGGATAGTGCGGTCAGAAGCGACACCAAGGATCTCGCCTTCGATTAGGTCGCTGCCCATCAGCATGGTTAGCGTCTTAACTGGACGGATGAACTGAGTTGTTTTGTTACCCCAGCGCATTGGTTTTGCGATAGGTAGGTTTGCTAGTGCTTTCGCTGCAAGTTCAACAACGATCTCAGACGTTGGCTGACCTTTCACTTCTTGTTTGAACAGTAGCCATTCGCCTTTATCTGTCACCATGCGCTCTGCTTGGTCAACAGAAATACCACAACCGCGTGCCCAGCCTTGAGCCGCTTTGGTTGGGTTGCCTTCCGCGTCAAACGCTGCAGAAACCGCAGGGCCACGTTTTTCAACGATTTTGTCTGATTGGCTTTCTGCTAGTGCCGCGACTTTAAGTGCAAGACGACGAGGAGCCGCAAACCATTTCACGCCTTCGTGAGCAAGCTCAGCGCTTTTTAGTTCTGCTTCGAAGTTTGCTGCGAATGCTTCAGCTAGTGTACGAAGTTGCGTTGGTGGTAGCTCTTCTGTACCTAGCTCGATTAGAAATTCTTTTGCCATGTTCTCTACCCCTTACGCTTGTTCTTTCTTACACATTGGGAAGCCAAGAGCTTCACGCGATGCGTAGTATGCTTCTGCTACTGACTTAGTCAGATCGCGAATGCGCAAGATGTAACGCTGACGTTCAGTTACTGAGATCGCTTTACGCGCGTCTAGTAGGTTGAATGCGTGACCAGCTTTTAGAATGCGCTCGTAAGCAGGTAGTGGCAGTGGCTTTTCAAGCTCAAGCAACTCTTTACACTCTTTCTCACACTGCTCGAAGAAACCAAATAGGAATTCAACGTCTGCGTGCTCGAAGTTGTAAGTCGATTGCTCTACTTCGTTTTGGTGGAAGATATCACCGTAAGTCACTTTGCTGCCGTCTGGTGCGATGTTCCAAACTAGGTCGTAAACCGAGTCTACTTCTTGGATGTACATTGCTAGACGCTCGATACCGTAAGTGATTTCGCCAGTGACTGGTTTACACTCAAGGCCGCCAACTTGTTGGAAGTACGTAAACTGAGTCACTTCCATGCCGTTTAGCCAAACTTCCCAGCCTAGACCCCATGCGCCTAGTGTTGGGTTTTCCCAGTTGTCTTCTACGAAACGGATGTCGTGTACAAGAGGGTCAATACCAAGAACTTCAAGGGAGCCAAGGTACAACTCTTGAATATTGTCAGGCGATGGTTTTAGCGCTACTTGGAATTGGTAGTAGTGCTGAAGACGGTTAGGGTTTTCACCGTAACGGCCATCAGTAGGACGACGTGAAGGTTGTACGTAAGCTGTCGACATTGGCTCTGGGCCAAGCGCTCGTAGACAGGTCATTGGGTGAGAGGTACCCGCACCCACTTCCATATCTAGCGGTTGAACAATGGTACAACCATTTTGAGCCCAATAATCCTGCAGCGCGAGGATCATTCCCTGGAAGGTTTTGATATCGTATTTTTGCATAAGTCAGGTTCGCGCGATTCTCTTGTTACTCGTTAATTCGTCATCTATGCCGAGTTTTTCAACTCTAACAACGGCGATAAAGAGTAATTACGGTTGAATAAATTAACAATCTAGTATAACCAGATATTGAGCATGGGAGTAGAGCTAATCTTGATTAATTCGTGGGCGATTTTCTCCTTTAATGAATTTTTACCGCGTTATCTGCTGTATTTTTCTTAAAAGGGAGTTTTTGCCTGCTTTGGCTCTTGAGAAGCGCAACAAAGGTGGCTAGAATTGCGCCTGTCTTTGGGGAGTAGCTTACCTGATGAAGTTTCTGTTTCATCTGGTTCGTCCGTCAACATAATTGGTGCAAAATCACCATGGCGTTCGAGACTTGAAGCCTTTCAAGTTTAGCAAGACCTTAGACAAATCATCACGAACCGGGGTAGGGGCGTGAGGTTTGTCTTTGGTTAAATATAATAATCCCTGCCCCAATGAGCATGTCGTGAGCGTTTTAGCTATTTCAATTACTACTGTAGCGTTAGCAGAAATTGGCGATAAGACCCAATTGCTATCTCTATTACTCGCAAGTCGTTACCGCAAACCAATCCCAATTATTGCAGCAATCTTTTTGGCAACCATTGCCAACCACGCTTTGGCTGCATGGTTAGGTGTGGTTGTCGCTGACTATTTATCACCTGAGATTTTAAAGTGGGTGCTGGTGGTCAGTTTTGTCGCGATGGCGGCTTGGGTTCTGATCCCGGACAAACTGGATGATGACGAGCAGATTTCTAATCGAGGCCCATTTATTGCCAGCTTTATCGCGTTCTTCGTTGCGGAGATAGGCGATAAAACTCAGATCGCCACTTCCATCTTAGGGGCGCAATACGCGGATGCGCTGAGTTGGGTCATACTTGGCACGACCATTGGTATGTTGTTGGCTAACGTGCCTGTGGTGTTAATTGGTAAGCTTTCAGCAGACAAGATGCCCCTGGGGTTGATTCGTAAAGTCACCGCTATTTTGTTCGTGTTGTTGGCGATTGGTGCGGCCTTCTTTTAATATTTTTAGGCGGATAACGCAGCCTGAAAATGGAAAATGTTATCCGCGAACAATCGTTAAAATGATGCAAATAATCAATAACTAGCGAATTAGTGGCGTAGCTCAAACTCTGACTTAAAATCGCTCCGTAGCGTGACGGATGACATATTAGTGTCATACTTGTCATGGTAGTTTAATGGTGTGAATGATAGCGAGAGGGCAAGTTTATGCTTACACGTTACATGGGGATGACCCCAAAGAGTCAGAGTTATTTATTCACCTTTGGTTTGGCGCTGTGCTTGTTAGCGATGGTACTGACTGATATGTGGTTGCCGATTGTGGCAGGATCGTTCGTTCTTACTGGATTAACAGTAGAGGCGTGGATTCGCGTAGCCCACATCATTCCTATGCATGAAGAGATGCGGGCAATGAAAAAACAACTCAACAAGCTCCAATCAGAAGTTCGCACACTCGAATACGATGAATAAACAAACGGCAGCCAATCGGCTGCCGTTTTTAATTCGACCAGATTATTCCAATCCTTTCTTGATCAGGTACTGATACGGAACTTGCTCCGTTTGTGCTGCAATTAATTGGTGATCCATAAAACGGCAGAAACTCGGAATGTCTCGAGTCGTGGATGGGTCATCTGCTTTGACCAGCAAAATCTCACCATCTTGCATGTTGCGAATTGTCTTCCTGACCATCATCACTGGCTCTGGGCAGCGCAGTCCTTCCGCCTCTAATGTCTTTGTTGCCAGTTCAGGATTAAAGCTCATAGTGTGATTCTCGTAACTAACTTAGCGGTGAATTCTACGTTCGTTGAAAAAATATTCAATAACCACTTGGCAAACGGGATTTTTTGTTTTACCTTAAATTAACAATTTGGTAACAACTGGCAAGGGAGAGGCAATGTTAACAGCGTTAGACAGACTTACGATTTACTCCGTACTTTGTTTTATTTCGTTTTGTGCTTTGGTACTCAGAACGCCAGCTGACACCTCTTTGATGCCTCTTGTAGGCATGGTTGCCACTATTATTGGGATTTGGATCGAGATGCGCAAATGGTCAGGTGCATCTGAGCAAGAAAATTAGCGCTTTTTGCTTCGATCAGAATACTTTAATAACGCTCACCTATTTTTACCGACACTTCATTCCGACACTATCCCCATTTTTCTTGGGCTTCCCCGCTGAAAGGCGGGATTTTTTTTGCCTGAAGAGTACAATTTACCCAAACACATACAAAATAAGTGGCTAATTCGTGGAACTGGAAGACATCTATCGCCGAGATTTAAATTTACTGGTTGCGTTGCGAGTACTGATAGAAGAAAACAGTGTCAGTAAGGCGGCAACACGTCTGAATTTGAGTCAATCGGCAATGAGTCGTGTGCTTGGTCGTCTGCGTGACTTATTGGGAGACCCACTGTTTACTCGTCAGGGGCAGCATTTGATCCCAACTCAGAAAGCGTTAGAGATCGATCGCTCTTTAGGCGAGCCATTAGAGTCTTTACGTCAGTTGTTATCTCCGGTTGAGTTTGACCCATTGCAATGCGTACAGACTTTCAACATCGTGACCACCGACTATGCCATGCAAACCATTCTGCCGTTTGCTTTGCCGAGAATTTACCAAGAAGCGCCAAACGTGTCTTTTAACTTCTTACCACTGCAACACGACCGTTTATCAGATCAGCTCACTTATGAAGGTGCAGACTTAGCGATTTGTCGCCCGACAGGTCCGGTGGAGCCGCTACGTAGTGAAGTGTTGGGGCGAGTGGGGGTGCTGTGTATGCTTTCAAAACAGCATCCATTAGCGGATAAAGAAATGAGCTTGGATGATTATCTGAGTCATCCACATGCCATGATCGCCATCAGTGATGGTGTTAAGGCACTGATCGAACAAGCTTTGATGGAGAAACCTAAGCGTAAAATGGTTCTGCGGGCTTATCATTTAGAAGCCGCATTGGCGATCATGGATACCTTGCCAATTATCATCACAGTGCCAGCGGACTTGGCGTATCTGGTTGCCGAGCGTTATGACTTGGTGGTGAAACCATTACCATTCCAATTTACTCCATTTGAATACTCGATGATTTGGCATGCGCGTTGCGAGCATTCTCCTGCTCAAGAATGGTTAAGAACGATTGTGCGTGAAGAATGTAGCCGTCTAATAGCTAAGCGTATCGAAGATATGGGACTAAACTGCTAACAAAAAGAGCCAGCAATGCCGGCTCTTCGTCTGTTTACGCTGAGTCAGTGTTTATAGCTTGATAACCACACGACCTGTTACTTGACCGTTAGTGATGTCTTCTGCGTATTTTGGTGCTTCTGCTAGTTCTACTTCAGTACACGCTTGCTCGAAATAGTTGTCTGGTAGTAGTTCAACCAGTTTTTCCCATGCTGCGATGCGTTTCTCTGTTGGACACATTACTGAGTCCACACCTTGTAGACGAACGTTACGTAGGATGAACGGCATCACTGTAGTTGGTAGATCAAAACCACCTGCAAGACCACAAGCGGCGACTGCACTGTTGTAATCCATTTGCGCCAATACTTTTGCTAGTACTTTGCTGCCGACGGTGTCTACCGCACCTGCCCATACTTGCTTTTCAAGTGGACGTGCTGGTTCTTCAAATTCAGTACGGTCAATGATGCGGCTAGCACCTAGTTTTTCAAGTAGCGGACCGTTTTTCTCTACACGTCCTGTCACTGCTGCAACTTTGTAGCCAAGCTGCGCTAGGAGCGTTACTGCTACCGAGCCTACGCCGCCACTTGCGCCCGTTACTAGGATTTCACCAGCTTCAGGTTTGATGCCTGCATCAAGCAGTGCTTGAACACATAGCATACCAGTGAAGCCAGCAGTACCAACCATCATTGCTTTTTTGCTGTCTAGACCTTTTGGTAGTGGCACTAGCCAATCCGCTTTTAGACGAGCACGTTGAGCCATGCCACCCCAATGGTTTTCACCCACGCCCCAGCCAGTTAAGACCACTTTGTCACCAGCTTGGTAACGCGAATCTTCAGAACTTACAACCGTACCCGCTAGATCAATGCCAGGTACCATCGGGAAGTTACGGATGATTTTACCTTTACCTGTGATCGCCAAACCATCTTTGTAATTCAACGATGAGTAATCGACTTCAACCAGAACGTCACCTTCCGGCAGTTGTGTTTCATCGATTTGCTCGATACTAGCGATAGTGCGTTTGTCTTCTTGGTTTAGAACTAGAGCATTAAACATAAGGTTCTCCGAAATTGCGTTAGCGTGACTCAGTTGCCACATACAGCAAGATATTAACTGTCTATAAGTCTATGTCTTCTCTATCTATGAATAAAATGAAAGTTACTCATTTCATGTATGCTTTGTATGCATATTTACTGTGTTTGGCGTAAAACAAAGGGCGACATCTGATGTCGCCCTTAAGTGTAATACTAAATTATTTTAGTATTTATTCATTTCATGCTGGTTGTTGAGTAGATCACTACGACCATCGTCGTTTTGAGCCTACTTCACTCAAAGCGTTAAGGCCTCTCAAATACGGTCGCTATACCCTGACCCAAACCGATACACATGGTGGCTAGACCGTATTTCGCGTCTTTCGCTTCCATTAGGTTGATCAACGTTGTTGAGATGCGTGAACCAGAACAGCCTAGTGGATGACCCAATGCTATCGCACCACCGTTAAGGTTGACCTTCTCATCCATCACATCAAGCAGACCTAAGTCTTTAGCACACGGCAGAGACTGCGCTGCAAATGCTTCGTTTAGCTCAACCACATCCATGTCTTCAATTGAAAGACCGGCACGCTTGAGCGCTTTTTTCGTCGCCGGTACCGGACCGTAACCCATGATGGATGGATCGCAACCTGCGATCGCCATGCCCTTAATACGTGCGCGAATTTTCAAGCCAAGCTCGTTGGCTTTATCTTCGCTCATGATCAACATCGCTGATGCACCATCAGACAGAGCCGATGATGTACCGGCTGTTACTGTACCGTTTGCTGGGTCGAACACTGGGCGAAGTTGAGATAGACCTTCAACGGATGTTTCAGGGCGAATCACTTCATCATAGTCGAGAGTAAACAGTGTACCGTCAGCCGCATGGCCTTCAATTGGTAGGATTTCGTTTTTAAAGCGACCCTCTACGGTTGCTGCGTGCGCACGAGCGTGAGAGCGCGCGGCAAACTCGTCTTGTTGCTCACGGCTAATGCCATGTAATTTACCAAGCATTTCAGCCGTTAAGCCCATCATGCCCGCAGCTTTTGCTACGTTCTTTGACATACCAGGGTGAAAGTCTACACCGTGGTTCATTGGCACATGCCCCATGTGCTCAACGCCACCAATTAGGCAGATTTCAGCATCGCCAGTCATGATGGCACGTGTGCCGTCATGCAGCGCTTGCATGGATGAGCCACACAAACGGTTAACCGTCACAGCGCCAATTTCAATCGGCAGGCCCGCGAGTAGCGCGGCATTACGTGCAACGTTAAAGCCTTGCTCTAGTGTTTGCTGTACACAACCCCAGTAGATGTCTTCAATCTCGCTTGGGTTCACTTGTGGGTTACGTGCAAGAATGCCTTTCATTAGACGCGCAGATAGATCTTCTGCTCGTGTATGACGGAAAGCACCACCTTTAGAGCGACCCATTGGAGTACGTAGACAATCGACTACGACAACATTTCTTGTTTGATTAGTCATTTTAGAATCCCTCCTTAGATAGAACCTTGCTGTTGTGCACCGTAAAAGCTTTCACCTTTCGCCGCCATATCAATCAGCATTTGCGGTACTTGGTACATCGCACCTAGCTCGGCGTGTTGTTTTGCCATTTCAACGTATTCAGCAATACCCACGCTGTCTAGATAGCGGAATACGCCACCGCGGAATGGAGGGAAACCAAGACCATAAACCAATGCCATGTCTGCTTCCTGCGGAGTAGCGATGATGCCTTCTTGAAGGCACAGCACAACTTCGTTGATCATTGGAATCATCATACGTTGAATGATGGTCTCATCGTCAAAGTCCTGCTTATCGGCACAAACGTCAGCGAGCACCGGCAAGATCTCTTCAGAGAAGGTTTTCTTCGGCTTACCTTTTTTATCTATGGTGTAGCTGTAGAAGCCATTACCATTCTTCTGACCATATTTGTCTGCTTCGAATAGTGCATCAATCGCATCACTACCTTGTTTACCCATACGCTCAGGGAAACCCTCTGCCATCACAGCTTGTGCGTGGTGCGCGGTATCAATGCCGACTACGTCAAGCAAGTACGCTGGTCCCATCGGCCAGCCAAACTTACGCTCCATGACTTTGTCGATTTTCGTAAAGTCAGCACCATCACGAAGTAGCATGCTGAAGCCGCCAAAGTATGGGAACAATACGCGGTTAACGAAGAACCCTGGGCAGTCATTAACGACAATTGGTGATTTGCCCATTTTCGCAGCATACGCCACAACACGATTGATGGTTTCATCAGAGGTGTGCTCACCACGGATGATCTCAACAAGAGGCATACGATGCACTGGGTTGAAGAAGTGCATACCACAGAAGTTTTCTGGGCGTTTTAGTGATTTTGCCAATAGGTTGATAGGAATAGTCGAGGTGTTTGAGGTGATAACGGTGTCGTCACCGACATGGGATTCGACTTCACTCAAAACCGCCGCTTTTACTTTCGGATTTTCAACGACAGCTTCAACAATCACATCAGAGTTTTCAATACCTGCGTAATGTAGGCTCGGTGTGATTGACGCTAAAATACCCGCCATCTTAAAGCCATCAATACGACCGCGAGATAAGCGTTTATTCAGCAGCTTAGATGCTTCAGTCATGCCTAGGTCGAGCGACGCTTGTGCGATGTCTTTCATTAAGACAGGCACGCCTTTTAGCGCTGATTGGTAAGCAATGCCGCCACCCATGATACCTGCACCTAATACGGCTGCACGTTGCGTGTCTTTACTTGCTGACTTCGCTGATTTTTTCGCAATGCCTTTGATGTATTGATCATTAAGGAATAGGCCAACGAGTGATTTTGCTTCTTCCGATTTAGCCAATTTCACGAAGTGCTTACGTTCAATGTTTAACGCTTTATTACGTGCAAAGCGAGCACCTTCTTCAATCGTGATAACGGCTGTCATTGGGGCAGGGTAGTGAGGACCTGCTTTTTGTGCCACCAGACCCTTCGCCATGGTGAAGCTCATCATTGATTCAAGCTTACTCAGCGTTAGCGGAGATGTTTTCTGTGCTCGGCGTGCTTGCCAGTCAAGTTTCTCGTTAATTGCAGAGTTCAGCGTTTGTAGTGCTGATTCGTATAAAGCATCAGTCTCTACAACAGCATCGAGTAAGCCAATTTTCAATGCTTCATCAGCTCGGCATGCTTTACCTTGGGTGATGATTTCCATTGCGCTGTCTGCGCCAATAACGCGAGGCAAGCGTACACAACCACCAAAGCCAGGCATGATTCCCAGTTTCGTTTCTGGTAGGCCGATGCTGGTGGTTTTGTCACCAATACGCATGTCTGTTGCTAGCACACATTCACAACCGCCACCAAGAGCGTGGCCTTTGATCACTGAGATGGTCGGAACGGGTAAGTCTTCTAATTTGTTAAAGATGCTATTAGCAAATTGCAGCCATTGGTCGAGCTCGGCATCCGTTTTAGCAAACAGACCTAAAAACTCGGTAATGTCTGCGCCTACAATGAATGCGTCTTTATCTGAAGTGAGCAACAACCCCTTGAGGCCTTGATGGGCAATGAGCGCATCAAGAGCTTTATCTAGCGATTCCAATGTCGCTAGGTCGAGTTTGTTGACGGATTTTGGAGAGCAGAAGCTTAGCTCTGCAATACCATCTTGTATTTCCTTTACCTGTAGGGTTTCGGCTTGGTAAATCATTGTCTATCTCCATGACATACAATCGTGGATTGTCTGTATACCTATTTCAACGACGCCGTGTACCTCGGCAAATAGGTATCGAGGAAGTCGTTTTATTTTTGTTCTGGTTTGACCAGTAAAGTTAGTTTGGATCGTGGATTGTCTAATTTCAATACATTTTTTAAACAAGTGTTTAACATTGTGCGCTGTGGCAGATCTTATGCGACGGGTAAATCACACTCGTGATAGACTTCAGGCAAATAGACCTGAATCCATAATCCTATGAATGACAAGCCTTATCTGATTCCAGCAGAGCCCGCTCAATTTGAAGAAGAAATTAAAAAGAGCGTCTTCATTACTTATTTGGCACACACGCCAAGTATCGAAGCAGCAAAAGCATTTGTTGATCAAATCAAAGCTAAACACGCTGATGCCAGACATAACTGTTGGGGCTTTGTTGCAGGTCGCCCGGAAGATTCAATGAAATGGGGCTTTAGTGATGATGGGGAGCCGTCCGGAACTGCAGGCAAACCGATCCTGGCGCAGTTGTCTGGATCTGGGGTGGGGGAGATCACGGCAGTGGTCACGCGATACTCTGGTGGAATCAAGTTAGGTACAGGCGGCTTGGTTAAAGCGTATGGGGGCGGGGTACAACAAGCGCTCAAGCTGCTTCAAACTATTGAGAAAAAAATAACCACAAAGCTCAGACTAACGTTAGACTATGGGTTTATGCCGATCGCACAGTCAATCATGCCGCAATTTGGTGCGGTAGAAGTCGAGGCTGAATACAGCGATCAGGTCGTATTAGTGGTGGAAATTGAGCTTCGAGAAGTGAGCGCGTTTACCCAAGCAATCATCAATAAAAGCGGGGCAAAGGCAATTGTCACTCCGCTAGACGGACAATAATGAAAAACAGGAAGCAACAGGGACAGCTTCGCTAGTCAATTTATCCATGCAATTTCGTTCAATTATTCGAATCGTCGGGCTACTGCTCGCACTTTTTAGTGTCACTATGCTTGCGCCAGCACTCGTTGCGCTGATTTATCGAGATGGTGCTGGTGTGCCTTTTGTCACGACATTTTTTGTTCTGCTGTTTTGCGGGGCCGTTTGTTGGTACCCAAACCGCAGGTATAAGCACGAGCTTAAAGCTCGCGATGGCTTTCTTATTGTCGTTCTGTTCTGGACAGTACTTGGCAGCGCAGGCTCGATCCCCTTTCTCATTGCTGACAACCCGAACGTCTCAGTGACAGATGCGTTTTTTGAATCGTTTTCTGCTCTCACGACGACTGGGGCGACCGTTATTGTTGGTTTGGATGAGTTACCTAAAGCAATTCTATTCTATCGACAGTTACTGCAGTGGTTCGGCGGTATGGGGATCATCGTATTAGCGGTGGCGATTTTGCCAGTGTTGGGCATTGGTGGTATGCAGCTTTACCGCGCTGAGATCCCTGGCCCAGTAAAGGACACTAAAGTGACGCCGCGCATAGCAGAAACCGCTAAAGCGCTTTGGTACATCTATTTGAGCCTGACTATCGCCTGTGCTTCGGCTTTTTGGTTAGCTGGTATGACGCCATTTGACGCTATCAGTCACAGCTTTTCAACCATTGCCATTGGTGGCTTCTCTACCCACGATGCCAGCATCGGATACTTTGATAGTTACGCGATTAATCTGATTACCGTGGTTTTTCTGCTTATATCTGCATGTAACTACACACTGCACTTTGCTGCATTTGCATCAGGTGGTGTACATCCCAAGTATTACTGGAAAGATCCTGAGTTTCGCGCCTTCTTGTTTATTCAAGTGCTACTATTTGTCATTTGCTTTCTATTATTACTGAAACATCACTCTTACACATCGACATACGATGCTTTCGATCAGGCTCTGTTCCAAACCGTGTCAATTTCGACAACTGCGGGCTTTACGACGACAGGTTTTGCGGATTGGCCGCTCTTCTTACCTGTACTGTTATTGTTCTCCTCTTTTATCGGTGGTTGTGCTGGTTCAACAGGCGGCGGCATGAAAGTGATCCGTATCCTGCTTCTTACCTTACAAGGTGCGCGTGAACTAAAACGTTTAGTCCATCCACGCGCGGTTTACACCATCAAAGTGGGTGGTAGTGCCCTACCGCAACGTGTTGTCGATGCGGTTTGGGGCTTCTTCTCCGCATACGCATTGGTATTTGTGGTTTGTATGTTGGGCTTGATTGCTACAGGGATGGACGAGTTAAGTGCGTTCTCGGCGGTGGCTGCGACTCTGAACAACCTCGGTCCTGGTTTGGGAGAAGTGGCGCTTCACTTTGGTGATGTTAACGACAAAGCAAAATGGGTATTGATAGTTTCTATGCTGTTTGGTCGTTTGGAAATCTTTACCTTACTTATTCTACTTACGCCGACGTTTTGGCGTAGCTAAGGGGAAATCGTGGCAAAAGCATTATTTCTATACTCTTCCCGCGAAGGGCAGACTAAAAAAATTCTCCACTATATAGATGAACAACTTCCAGACTTCGATTGTGAGCTGGTGGATTTACATAATGTCGAGACGATTGACTTCAGTCAATACGACAGAGTGTTGATAGGCGCCTCTATTCGCTATGGCCATCTTAATAAAAAGCTATACCAGTTTATTGAGCGAAACCTCAATCAATTGGAGCAAAATAAAGTGGCATTTTTCTGCGTAAACCTAACCGCTCGTAAAGAGGACCAAGGAAAGGATACACCTGAAGGTAGTGCCTACATTCGCAAGTTCCTAATTAAGTCGCCTTGGAGACCAACGCTAATCGGTGTTTTTGCTGGTGCACTTTATTACCCACGTTACGGCTGGTTCGACAGAACTATGATTAGGTTCATTATGTCGATGACAGGTGGCGAAACCGATACGACCAAAGAAGTGGAATACACCAATTGGGAAAAAGTGGCTCTTTTCGCAGATAAATTCAGAGAACTGTAGAAATAACGTGCTCTTTTGACCGCTTTTGATGCAAATTTATCCGAACGATAAAAAAATCA
>NZ_WBOH01000012.1:0-99229 GCF_032648565.1 Vibrio sp. 2-1-2a | reverse complement strand
GGTAGTTCAGTTGGTTAGAATACCGGCCTGTCACGCCGGGGGTCGCGGGTTCGAGTCCCGTCCACTCCGCCACTTATATTAAGCCTCAGTCGAAAGACTGGGGCTTTTTTCGTTTTGGTTACCCGACATCCCTTAACCCTCATTTCCATCATATTGAAATCTTGTATCGAGAGATATACTCCTTTCTTTTTATGATTTCTAGGCCCTTTCATGAACGAGTTGATGCGCAGTTCTGTGTGATTTCTAGTCCGTTTGGATAGTGATTCGCAATCATCCTAAATGTCTCTTTCTCATAAAAATACAAACTCGCTCATTGCTAAGTATTGTGAAAGTTTAGCTTTGATGTTTGCGAGGAGCCTAATTGCCAAGGAAAGAGAAGTGATACAGATGAAAACGGGTAAATTAAAAGGCTCGTCTATGAACACTATCTATCGGCAATAGTTAGTATCTATGAAAATGTAGCGTAGCGATTCTTCGTATATTTGATGGTATATCAAAGAATAAGGAGCCTTCGTTGTTGAAGGAGAGTCTGAAAATTAGCTATGAAAAAAGCAGCTACCTAGCTGCTTTTATCTATTAAGTTACGTGTCTTAAGAGTCCACTGGCTCCGTATGTTCCGGAGTGGTTATTGCTTGGTTGTTCTCTTCCATTTTCTTCTCTTCATCTTTTGCTTTTTCAATCATTGGGGTGATTGTTGAGCCTTGAATGAGGATAGAGAAAACAACGACGGAGTAGGTCATTACAAGAATAATCTCTTTTACATCGATTAACTTATCTTGAATCACCCAAATACCTGATGGAATAGAAAGTGCCATCGCTAGTGCCAGGCCTCCGCGTAAACCGCCCCACGTCAAAATACGCACTGACCATGGATTATATTTTCTGTAACGTTTAAAGCCTATGTAAGAAAGAAATACACTTAGATAGCGAGCTGCTAGTACAAGAGGGACTGATATAGCCATCATGATCCAGTCTTCTTTGTGGAATTCAAATAGCAGCATCGACATACCGATAAGTAGGAATAACACGCCATTCAAGAACTCATCGACGAGCTCCCAAAAGTGGTCAAGGTGGTCTTCACTCTCTTTCGAAAAGCCAATAAAACGTGTCCAGTTGCCAATCATAATACCAGATACAACCATCGCTAATGGTCCTGATACATGGATGTATTCAGCAAATGCGTAACCTGCCGTTGGGACACCAATGGTAAGTAATAACTCCATTGAGTGATCATCGGTGGCACTGATTAAGTAGTGGAATAGCAAACCGAGTACGAAACCATAAGTGATACCACCGATAGCTTCTTGGATGAAGAGTAAGGTGACACTACCTACAGTTGGTGCCTCAGTACCAAATGCAATCGTAAATAGAGTGACAAAGATAACCAAACCGAAGCCATCATTGAAGAGCGACTCTCCTTCAATCTGGGTGGAGATACGCTTGGGAGCGTCGAGCTTTTTAACTATAGCGAGTACAGCGATTGGGTCAGTTGGCGATATAAGTGCACCGAAAAGTAAGCAGTAGACTAAATCAAATTGGATGCCAATTAACTGACAAAACCCATACAGCGCAAACCCGATAAAGAAAGTGGAAAACAGGGTGGCTCCAAGAGCCAAAACGGTAATTTCCCATTTTTGATCCTTAAGGTTCGGGAGTTTGATGCCTAATCCACCCGCAAATAGTAAGAAGCCAAGAATGCCTTTGAGCAAGAAATCTTCGAAGTTGATCCTTGTGACCGTCTCCGTCGCAATTTCGGTGAGATGGAACCAGTTGTTTTGACCCGCAATTAAGATTAGAAGTGAAAGCACCATTGAACCTGCGGTAATCGCAATGGTGGTTTGCATCTTTCCTATCTTGCTGTTTACAAAAGCAATTAGCATTGCAGCTGCGGATAGAAAACATAAAGTATGATAGACCGACATAGAGCTCTCTATTTGTAACATTTTATGAATGGGATTCTCGACTGATGCTGCTTAAATAGCAAACATTTTTTCGCGATTATTTTGTAAGTTAAGAAGGAGATAAAATAATCATTAATTCCACGTTTAGACGTCTAGACTCCTGAAGTTTGTGTGATAGGATGGAATGATAACTAAAGGAATGAGGTTGTACTGTGGGAAGTAATGTAAGACAACAGATTGAAGCTCAATTGAAGCAACGTATTCTTTTGATTGATGGTGGTATGGGAACCATGATTCAGGGATACAAACTTGAAGAGCAAGACTATCGAGGAACGCGCTTTGCGGATTGGCATTGTGATCTAAAAGGTAACAACGACCTGTTGGTTCTAAGTCAGCCTCAACTTATCAAGGAAATTCACGCTGCATATTTAGGAGCGGGTGCAGATATTCTCGAAACCAACACGTTTAACGCAACAACCATTGCGATGGCTGACTACGAGATGGAAAGCCTAAGTGAAGAAATTAACTTTGCTGCTGCCAAGCTTGCACGTGAAGTTGCAGACGAATGGACCGCAAAAACACCCGATAAACCGCGTTATGTCGCAGGGGTTTTAGGGCCGACGAACCGCACTTGTTCTATTTCTCCTGATGTAAATGACCCCGGATATCGAAATGTTTCTTTCGACGAGTTAGTTGAGGCTTACTCTGAATCGACTCGAGCGCTGATTAAAGGTGGTTCTGACCTTATTCTTATCGAGACCATCTTCGATACTCTTAACGCTAAGGCTTGTTCATTTGCTGTTGAAAGTGTGTTTGAAGAGATGGGTATTGAGTTACCTGTGATGATCTCGGGGACTATTACTGATGCTTCCGGTAGAACATTATCAGGTCAAACTACAGAAGCGTTTTACAACTCATTACGTCATGTTAAACCGATTTCGTTTGGTTTGAACTGTGCGCTGGGCCCAGATGAGCTTCGTCCTTATGTTGAAGAGCTCTCGCGTATATCAGAATCTTTTGTTTCCGCTCACCCAAATGCCGGGCTTCCGAATGCATTCGGCGAATACGATTTGTCGCCAGAAGATATGGCTAAGCATGTTAAAGAGTGGGCTCAAAGTGGCTTTTTAAACTTAATTGGTGGGTGTTGTGGTACAACTCCTGAGCACATTCGCCAAATGGCACTCGCGGTTGAAAATATCGCCCCTCGTCAATTACCTGAACTTCCCGTTGCTTGTCGCTTGTCTGGCCTAGAGCCACTCGCTATTGATAAAGACTCTTTATTTATCAATGTCGGTGAGCGTACGAATGTTACTGGTTCTGCGCGTTTTAAACGCTTGATTAAAGAAGAGCTGTACGATGAAGCGCTCGATGTGGCTCGTCAACAAGTTGAAAATGGCGCTCAAATTATCGATATCAACATGGATGAAGGCATGTTGGATGCACAAGCTTGTATGGTTCGATTTTTAAACCTTTGTGCGTCAGAACCTGAAATCTCAAAAGTACCAATCATGGTCGACTCTTCAAAGTGGGAGGTTATTGAAGCCGGTCTTAAGTGCATCCAAGGTAAAGGCATTGTTAACTCGATCTCTCTCAAAGAAGGTAAAGAGAAATTCGTTGAACAAGCTAAGTTGATCCGCCGTTACGGTGCGGCTGTGATTGTGATGGCGTTTGATGAGATAGGGCAAGCAGATACACGTGAGCGCAAAGTGGAAATTTGTACCAACGCTTACCGAATTCTCGTTGATGAAGTGGGCTTTCCACCAGAAGACATCATTTTTGACCCAAACATTTTTGCCATTGCTACGGGTATCGAGGAGCATAATAACTACGCGGTGGATTTCATTGAAGCCGTTGGCGATATCAAACGTGATTTACCACACGCTATGATCTCGGGTGGTGTTTCTAACGTTTCCTTCTCATTCCGTGGCAATAACTATGTACGTGAAGCGATTCACGCGGTGTTCCTCTATCACTGTTTTAAAAATGGTATGGATATGGGGATTGTGAATGCGGGTCAGTTAGAAATCTACGATAACGTGCCTGAAACGCTGCGTGAGGCTGTGGAAGATGTCGTTCTTAACCGTCGCGATGATGCCACTGAGAGGTTGTTAGATATCGCGGCGGAATACGCAGGCAAAGGGGTAGGTAAAGAGGAGGATGCCTCTGCACTTGAGTGGAGAACTTGGCCTGTTGAAAAGCGTTTAGAACACGCGTTAGTGAAAGGAATAACCGAGTTTATCGTTGATGATACCGAAGAGGCACGTGTCAATGCTTCAAAGCCATTAGAGGTGATTGAAGGCCCACTCATGGATGGGATGAACGTCGTCGGAGACTTGTTTGGTGAAGGTAAAATGTTCCTTCCTCAGGTCGTAAAATCTGCCCGAGTGATGAAGCAAGCGGTAGCGCATCTCGAGCCCTACATCAATGCAGAAAAGCAGGTGGGACAAACAAACGGTAAGATCTTGTTAGCGACGGTAAAAGGTGATGTACACGATATCGGGAAAAATATCGTAGGCGTTGTATTGCAGTGCAATAACTATGAAATTATCGATCTTGGTGTCATGGTTCCTTGCGAAAAGATCTTAAAAGTAGCGCAAGAAGAGAACGTCGATATTATTGGTTTGTCAGGGTTGATCACGCCTTCATTAGACGAAATGGTGCATGTTGCAAAAGAGATGGAGCGTCTCGACTTTAACTTACCTCTTCTCATCGGTGGCGCAACAACGTCAAAAGCCCATACAGCAGTTAAGATTGAGCAAAATTACAAGCATCCAGTGGTTTACGTGAACAACGCCTCACGTGCAGTGGGCGTATGTACTTCTCTATTGTCAGATGAACGTCGCCCTGAATTTGTTGAAAAACTTGAAGCTGATTACGAACGAGTACGTGATCAACATAATCGAAAGAAACCGAGAACTAAACCAGTGACATTAGAAGCGGCTCGAGCGAATAAAGTTGCGATCGATTGGGAAGCTTACACTCCTCCAGTGCCTGTTAAGCCTGGTATTCATATCTTCGATGATTTTGATGTGGCTATATTACGTCAATACATCGATTGGACACCATTCTTTATGACTTGGTCACTTGTGGGTAAGTATCCAACAATTTTCCAACATGAAGAAGTTGGTGAAGAAGCAAAACGTTTATTCGAAGATGCCAACGAGTTACTTGATCGAGTTGAGCGAGAAGGCCTGTTAAAAGCGCGTGGAATGTGTGGCTTATTCCCTGCTGCGAGCGTGGGGGACGACATTGAAGTTTATGCTGATGAAACTCGTACCGACGTTGTGAAAGTACTGCGTAACTTGCGTCAACAGACCGAGAAACCAAAAGGATTCAACTATTGTTTATCTGACTACATCGCACCTAAAGAGTCGGGTAAACATGATTGGATAGGGGCATTTGCTGTCACTGGTGGTATTGGTGAACGAGAGCTTGCTGATGAATACAAAGCACAGGGAGATGATTACAACGCAATTATGATTCAAGCGGTGGCGGATCGCCTAGCCGAAGCGTTTGCTGAGTATTTGCATGAGCGTGTCCGTAAAGAAATTTGGGGTTATGCTGCGGATGAAGATTTATCAAACGATGATCTCATTCGTGAAAAATACCAAGGTATTCGCCCTGCGCCGGGTTATCCAGCGTGCCCTGAGCATACTGAAAAAGGACCGCTTTGGGAGCTACTTAATGTGGAAGAGAATATTGGCATGACTCTAACGTCCAGCTATGCAATGTATCCGGGCGCGTCAGTCTCTGGTTGGTATTTCTCTCATCCTGACTCACGTTACTTTGCGATCGCACAGATCCAAGAAGATCAGCTAGAGAGCTACGCCGATCGCAAAGGGTGGGATAGGATCGAGGCTGAAAAATGGTTAGGGCCAAACATTAACGGTTAAATTGATGTTTACCTCGTTCAAATGTAACAACTATTGAAACAACAAAGGGCTGCAGATACGCAGCCCTTTGTTTTATTAAGTTGAACTTACTTCTCAAACAACTCAGTGTGGAGTTTTTGTATGGCTTGTTTCGATACCGATTCATGGAGCAAGAAGCATAAGTTGTGAGGGCTAGCGCCATAACAAATCATGCGTAGGTTAAAGTCTTCTAGCGTGCCAAAAACCTGTTTCGCGTAGCCTTTACTCTCACTCATGTTGTTACCAATGAGAGCAACGAGGCATAGGTCATGTTCAACTTCTACCTTACATAGCTCTTCTAACTCTTCTCGTACAGCTTGCGGCAGCTGCGGCGCGCCGCCGGATGTATCGGTTTGATCAAGTGTTAACGATACACTGATTTCAGATGTCGTGATCAAATCGACAGAGATCTTATGCTTTGCAAGGATCTCAAAGACCTTTGCTAAGAAGCCGTATGCGTGGAACATATTGGCGCTGCGTAGCGTTACCATGGTTTGGTTACAACGCAAAGCTAGCGCACGGAATAACGGTGAGCTTTCGACTTGGTGGCGAATCCAAGTGCCCCCTTTTTCTGGATCTTTCGATGACCCTACAAATACCGGAATGTCGTGGCGCAATGCGGGTACTAGCGTAGAAGGGTGAAGGATTTTAGCGCCAAAGTTAGCCATTTCTGAAGCTTCACTAAAGCTGATCTCGGGAATTGGTGAGGCTTTTGGCGCAATTCGCGGGTCTGTTGTGTAGATGCCCGGAACATCAGTCCAGATTTCTAACCCTGCCGCTTTGACGCTCTCAGCAATTAAGGCGGCGCTGTAATCGCTGCCTCCTCGACCTAGTGTTGTTGTATTACCGGCTTCGTCAGATCCTATGAAGCCTTGAGTAACAACAACGGATTGTTGGCAAAGTGGTACGAGTTTATCTTGCGCAAGCGTCGAAATTGCTTCAATGTTTGGCTCCGCGCGACCAAAGTTGTCATCAGTACGCAGCACATCGCGTATATCAAAGCGCACTGCTTGAATGCCTCGCTCACACATTAACTGAGCTAGAATGTGCGTCGACATGAGCTCACCACATGCGACTAAATGATCGGTTAACTTCGCACTAGCTTGGATAGATGCAGCCTCGGCAAGGCTGGTTACGGTATCTAATATGGCATACACCTCGGCAGCAGTTTTTGTGCTGTCTTCGAGCTGAGTTAAAATGGCGTCATGAATATTGGCCAGATTTTGCAGCAGCTCAGTACGGTGCGTTTGATCCTGTACACCATTGGCGAGTTCCACCAATAGGTTGGTGACGCCAGAACAAGCGCTGATCACGACCAAGCGAGTATTTGGATTGTTTTCGATAATGGTGGCACAACGACTCATTGCCTCAAAGTTGGCAACACTGGTTCCACCGAATTTAGCTACGTTAAATGCGCTCACTGCGTTCTCCCACGACTTCCTAAAAAATTGTACATCCAATGTTTAGTGAGAAAAGGAACAGAGCAAAAAGAGAGGTATTTAGAATGCTATTTGAAAAATTTACCCTCAGAAGCCCTTCATCAGACTGCGCTGATGACAGTTGATGGGATTCAGCCCAATTCAACCGACAAGTCAAATCCTGCAACTTTGACTTACCTCGGCACTACTCCCCCTCAATGATTGGTGTTGGAATTGCGGTTCCACAAATCATCTACCTGGGTAGCGCTCCTCTTCTACATAAAGCTCAAACATTGAACGGTTTTGAGGCCTTAATGTCAATCAATATTTCAACCTTTATGGTGTTTTTTATTAACGATTTTGTGACACTGGTTTGACCTCCATACTTACGGCTAATTGCTGATAGAGGAAAAATCTATTAGGGTGAAGAACCCTACACCTGAGCCATGTTATTGAATAGAACTTTTAGAATGCTCAGGATAAAAGATAATCAAGGAGCTGACATGTCGATCCAAAGCTTTATTCCACCTCACCGTATTTTAATGGGACCTGGTCCTTCTGATATTTATCCTCAAGTGTTACAAGCACTAAGCCGTCCTACGGTAGGTCACCTTGATCCTCTGTTTATCGGTATGATGGATGAGCTCAAGCAGCTATTGAAGTATGCCTTTCAAACTGACAATGAATTCACTATTGCAGTTTCAGCGCCAGGTAGTGCAGGGATGGAAACCTGCTTTGTAAACTTAATCGAGGAAGGCGATAAAGTGATCGTCTGCCGTAACGGTGTATTTGGTGAACGCATGCGCGAAAATGTCGTCCGTGCTGGTGGTGAAGTTGTTATCGTCGATGATGAATGGGGGACGCCTGTTTCCATTGATAAAGTCGAGCAAGCACTCGAACAGCACCCAGATACAAAAATTCTTGCTTTTGTGCATGCGGAAACCTCAACTGGTGCAGTCAGTGATGCTCAAGCATTGGGTAAGCTGGCGAAACAGCATAATGCATTATCTATTGTTGATGCGGTGACGTCACTTGGTGGTGTGCCGTTAAAAGTGGATGAATGGCAACTGGATGCGGTTTACTCTGGCAGTCAAAAATGTTTGTCATGTGTACCAGGGCTCTCACCAGTGACGTTTTCTCCTGCCGCGATTGAAAAGATTCAAGCAAGAACAACACCAGTACAGAGTTGGTTCCTCGATCAGAGTTTAGTATTGGGGTATTGGAGTGGAGAAGGTAAGCGTAGTTACCATCATACGGCGCCAGTTAATAGCTTGTATGCGCTTCATGAAGCTTTATTGATACTGAAAAATGAAGGATTAGAAAACGCTTGGGCTCGTCATCAACTGATGCATGAAAAACTCAAAAATGGCCTACAAAAGCTAGGTTTTGAATTTGTTGTGGACGAAGCCCATCGTTTGCCGCAATTAAATGCGATTTACGTGCCTGAAGGAATTGATGAAGCAAAAGTTCGTGCTCACTTGCTAGAAACCTATAACCTAGAAATTGGTGCAGGCCTCGGGGCATTAGCTGGTAAAGCGTGGCGTATTGGCTTAATGGGTTACGGCGCTCGACCTGAAAACGTTGCACTGTGCTTAAAAGCGTTAGAAGAGTCACTCACTGAATAAAGCTATACCGCAATGAGATAAAGAAAAGCGAAGGCCATCCCTTCGCTTTTTTGTACTTATTACTCTGCTCTTGAAGTGGGGGCTGGTGAGGCAGAGATTGCTTGAGAAGGTGGTCGGTAATTGACGTCACTGAAATCAATCTTCGGGAACAAAAACTGCGCTTCAGCTCTGATTTGCTCCGCTTTACTTGAGTCATCTAAGCCTTGGTAGGCCAAAATCAAATTATTATAAAATGCAGGGCGAGGCTTATCTTTGATGATTTTTAGCGACCAATCGATATAAGGCTGAATCAAGGTTGCGTCTTGTTGGTACAGCCCAATGTTTAAAAACGTGCTATAGACATCCCAATCAAACCTGTCTTTCCAAACTACAGGGTTACTGACTTGATTCAGAATATCAGGGTTAGTTGGCCTAGTGGTCTCAAACTTCGTCAATACATAGTTCGTATGCAATGCGCTTACCATGTAAAACGTAAACGTAACGGGAATTACCAAACTAAAGACTCGCAGCAAGCTTTTGGTCACATTACTAAAGCCGACTTGTCGATAACGAGAGACGCGCTGATCGACCCAGTACAGCAGGATAACGAAGATCAACCAATGTACGAGAGAGTGGTAGAAAGGGTATTCCAGTTGTGAGTGCAATACGATAGGTATAAACAAGGCCAGCAACGCAAGACGAGTTCCGCGTTTGGCTTGATAGATTCGATACAGTACCAGTGCCATCGCTAAGAAGATGCCGAGTATTGGCAGCAAACCACCTTCTACTCCCCAGTAAAGTAGCTCGTTATGCGGATGATCCATGGCTGGCAAACCAGCTGGGTAATTCTCATTTAGGGCATGTTGACGAGCCGTATACAGCATGTACTCAGATTCAAACTTGCCATATCCATAGCCAGTAAAAGGCTTTTCAATCACCATGTCTAATGTTTGCGGAAAAGTATACGCTCGAGGAGACTCCATGTTTACTTTTTCTGCGGCTAACCCACTTCCATCAGGAAAGGCAAGATACATGACAACGACTGAGAGTGCGAGCCCAGTGACAAGCGACGTAACCCAGCGGATAAAGCGCCCTTTGGTCGCAAAGCGATACATGTATGGGATGACCAACAACACGGCGATGATCGATGCTAACCAACCAGTGCGTGAAGCCAACGCCACAATTAGTGGTAAGGTTAAAACTGGCACGGCATAGAGAAGATAAACATCGCTTAACTTACGGTCGTATTTGTAGGGCTGACGTGCAAGTAAATAGCTGGCAATCACCAATCCTGTCGCAAGAAAGCTGGCCATTACATTGGGCTGTTGGAAAATACCATAAGGACGATTGGCCACAGTGTCGTAGCCAAACGGATTGCCTGGTTTGAGATACAGATATTGTGTCAGACCAAAAATGGCTTCGATAACAACCGCAAGGACAATGAACCATAACAGGCGTTGGCGATGTTTATTACTGAAATGAAATTGTTGTAAGACAATAAAAAACAGGATGCCACACCACAGGCCAATGAGCTTATTGGCTGCCAAACTGCTATTCGCATTTGGGTACAGAATGGGCACCGTCATGATAAAAGCACTAATGAACAAGCCGATGGTTAATTTTGAGTAACGTAGCGCTCGATTACTCGAGAGTTGGTAGCACCCAATACCTAATGCAAAGCTAAAAGCAATCCAAGTTGTCGCATTGAAGGAAAGTGAAAGCCCTGAACCGCCGGGGTTGGGCATGAAAAAGTGCATTGCCAACACAAATAGTGTTGCCAAGGCAATGAGAAACTTGCGATTGAGGGGAACCTGTACTTTTTCGGGAGAAAGCTTTGTTCCACTTACATGTATAGTAGCCATAGTTATTGCGTTGTTTTGAATGAAAAAAGACCAGCACTTGCTGGTCTCGGTACTTTACCTGTTTTTTCTACTTCAACATAGGCTTAAGGAAGTGAGCTGTGTGCGAGCCCTCGATTTGCGACACATCTTCCGGTGTGCCTTGAGCGATTATCTCGCCGCCACCCTGTCCCCCTTCAGGTCCTAGATCGATAATCCAGTCCGCAGTCTTAATGACATCTAGGTTATGCTCGATCACCACGACAGTATTTCCGTGGTCGCGAAGTCTGTGCAATACAGTGAGCAACTGCTGGATATCATGGAAGTGCAGGCCGGTTGTTGGTTCATCCAAAATGTACAAGGTTTTTCCTGTATCACGCTTGGATAGCTCTCTCGCTAGTTTCACACGCTGAGCTTCACCACCGGAGAGTGTCGTTGCCGCTTGACCTAGGCGAATGTAAGACAAGCCAACATCCATTAGAGTCTGTAGCTTACGTGCTATAGCAGGTACGGGTTCAAAGAACGTTCGGGCGTCTTCGACCGTCATTTCTAGCACTTCATCAATGGTTTTGCCTTTGTAACGTACTTCAAGTGTTTCACGGTTGTAGCGCTTACCTTTACATACATCACATGGCACATAAACATCTGGTAGGAAATGCATTTCAACTTTAATGACACCATCACCCTGACAGGCCTCACAACGACCACCGCGTACGTTAAAGCTAAAACGTCCAGGCTTGTAACCGCGAGAACGCGACTCTTGTGTGCCTGCAAACAGTTCACGGATTGGGGTAAAGATCCCCGTATAGGTTGCAGGGTTAGAGCGAGGTGTACGACCAATTGGGCTTTGATCGATATCGATAACCTTGTCGAAGTGCTCTAGGCCTTTAATCGATTTATAAGGTGAAGGTTGAGCCGTTGTTGCTCCGTTGAGTTGGGTGTGAGCAATTTTAAAGAAAGTATCATTAATCAGCGTTGATTTACCTGAGCCAGATACCCCTGTAATACAGCTGAATAACCCAACAGGAATAGAGAGATTAACGTTCTTAAGGTTATTACCTGTTGCGCCTAAGAGCTCAACCGTTTTTTTCGGATCACGCGGCGTGCGATCTTTCGGTACTGCGATTTCTTTAACGCCACTTAAGTACTGACCTGTCAGAGAATTCGGATTTGCGATTATCTCTTCCATGGTGCCTTCCGCGACAACATTACCACCGTGTACGCCAGCGCCAGGACCGATATCTATGACATGATCCGCACAGCGAATAGCATCTTCATCGTGTTCTACCACGAGTACGGTATTCCCCAAATCGCGCAAATGAGTAAGCGTTTTTAATAAGCGTTCATTATCTCGCTGGTGGAGACCAATCGAAGGTTCGTCCAGAACATACATCACACCAACAAGACCCGCACCAATTTGGCTGGCTAAGCGAATACGTTGAGCTTCACCACCAGAGAGCGTTTCGGCGCTGCGAGACAGGTTCAGATAGTTCAAACCAACGTTAACCAAGAACTGCAGGCGATCGTTGATTTCCTTCATCACTTTTTCAGCGATTTGGGCGCGTTGACCCTCCAGTTTCAAGGAATGGAAGAATTCCAATGCATCAGCAATGCTGAGTTCAACAATCTCAGGCAGTGTCGTATCAGCAATAAACACGTTACGTGCTTCAAGGCGCAGACGAGTACCACCACAGCTTGAACAAGATTTAGTGGAGATGTATTTCGCAAGCTCTTCACGGACAGAGTTGGATTCTGTATCACGATAACGACGTTCTAGGGTATTCAGAATACCTTCGAATGGATGGCGTTTAACGCGAATATCGCCACGATCGTTGATGTATTTAAACTCAATCTCAGTACGACCTGAGCCCTTTAGAATGACATCTTGCGTTTTCTTTGGCAGAGAATTAAAAGGTGCATGGAGATCAAAACCATAATGATCAGCCAATGACGTGAGCATTTGGAAGTAGTAATAGTTCTTTTGATCCCAACCGCGAATCGCACCTTGTGCCAAGCTTAATGAATCATCTTGAATTACTCGGCTTGGATCGAAGTATTGCTGCACACCCAAACCATCACAAGTGCCACATGCACCAGCAGGGTTGTTGAATGAGAAAAGTCGCGGCTCTAACTCTTGCATGCTGTAACCACATTGTGGACAAGCGAAGTTGGCGGAGAAAATAATCTCTTCACCGTCTCCATCCATTGGCGCGACAACCGCAATTCCGCCTGATAACTCGAGCGTGGTCTCGAAAGATTCCGCTAAGCGCTGTTGCAGATCGGGACGAACTTTAAAGCGGTCTACCACGACTTCAATGGTGTGCTTTTTATGTAGCTCTAGCGTTGGAGGATCTGAAAGATCGCAAGTTTCTCCATCAATACGCGCACGAATAAAGCCCTGAGCCGCCAGGTTCTCAAGCGTTTTAACATGCTCACCTTTACGCTCTTTGACAATAGGGGCCAACAGCATCATTTTGCTGCCTTCTGGCATCTCTAGGACTTTGTCCACCATTTGGCTGATGGTTTGCGCAGCAAGAGGGGCATGGTGCGTTGGACAGCGGGGTTCGCCCACACGAGCATACAACAGACGCAAGTA
Organism: Vibrio sp. 2-1-2a; assembly: GCF_032648565.1. NCBI lineage: Bacteria > Pseudomonadati > Pseudomonadota > Gammaproteobacteria > Vibrionales > Vibrionaceae > Vibrio > Vibrio sp. 2-1-2a. Next base: position 85,961 of record NZ_WBOH01000012.1, on the reverse strand, counting down.
GTCGTAGACTTCGGTAATTGTACCGACGGTTGAACGCGGGTTATGAGAAGTAGACTTCTGTTCAATAGAAATTGCGGGTGATAACCCTTCAATATGGTCGACATCGGGTTTTTCCATCAGAGACAAAAACTGACGAGCGTAGGCAGAGAGAGACTCTACGTAGCGTCGTTGGCCTTCTGCATACAATGTATCGAAAGCGAGAGAGGATTTACCGGAGCCACTTAGTCCAGTAATGACAATCAGTTTATCGCGAGGGATTGTAAGATTAATGTCTTTGAGGTTATGGGTTCGGGCACCGCGAACTTCTATTTTATCCATCGTTTTTGCTCTATGTATAACCAAGTGGGGCAAGTATTACATAGTGTGAGAAATGTGCAAAGAAAATTACTGGATAAAAAAACAGTAAAAATAAAAGCCCAACATAATGCTGGGCTTTAGAAACAATAATTTCGTACTACGACGATGCTTTATACCGCTTTTTGTGTTGCGTGTTTACCTAACTCTGAGGCTTTTTCATCTTTTAGATAAAGGTTTTCAAAACAGTAGTTGGTTGCTTCGATGTAACCTTCAACACTACCACAGTCAAAGCGTTTGCCTTTGAATTTGTAAGCCAAGACACAGCCCGCTTTTGCTTGTTTAAGTAGCGCGTCAGTGATTTGAATTTCACCACCTTTACCTGGCTCTGTGTTTTCAATCAGTTCGAAAATATCAGGGGTCAGAATGTAGCGACCAATGATCGCAAGGTTGCTTGGTGCCGTGCCTTTCTCAGGTTTTTCTACCATGTCGTCTACGCGGTAGATGTCATCTTTGATCATTTCACCAGAGATAACGCCGTATTTGTGAGTCTCATCTTCTGGGACTTCTTGTACGGCAACGATAGAACAACGGAACTGTTTAAATAGCGCCACCATTTGAGCTAGCACGCCTTCTTCTTCGTTGACACAAAGGTCATCAGCAAGAACGACGGCAAATGGTTCGTCACCCACCAGTTCACGCCCGGTCAGAATCGCGTGGCCTAAGCCTTTCATCTCGCGTTGACGGATGTAAGTGAAGTTTGCAGATTCAATGATTTCACGGATATCTACCAATAGCTCTTCTTTATTGGTACCGCTAATCTGGTGTTCTAGTTCGTAGTTCTTATCAAAGTGGTCCATGATAGAGTGTTTGCCACGACCTGTCACAATACACATGCCGTTCATACCAGCTTGAATTGCTTCTTCAACGCCGTATTCAATAAGCGGTTTATTCACGACTGGCATCATCTCTTTTGGCATAGATTTCGTTGCCGGTAAGAAGCGAGTGCCATAGCCTGCAGCAGGGAACAGACATTTTTTAATCATTGGGGGAATATCCTATCTCGTTATTATCAAGAATCTGCGCATAACTTTAACACGAGAGTCGTCAATGAATCATGAATAAAGTAGGAAAAAGTGTGAGACTCAGTGCGGAAAAAAGATGAGCGACTCGTCATTTCAGTCATTAGAGTCGCGGCATCGCATCATGACATTAAGTTTTGATCTGCCCACGCGATTGCTTGAACGCGATTCTTCACTGATAGCTTTTTGAATATCTGATACAAGTGCGATTTGATGGTGAATTCACTGACAAATAATTCCTCGGCCATTTGGCCGTTCGAGGCACCAGCTTGCAAGCAACGCAGTACTTGCAGCTCGCGAATGGTTAGGTCTACCGTGGCTGGGGCAGTATGAGTATTAATGACGTTACGGTAATAGTGTAAAAGTTGACTGGTTACATTACGCGGCAGCCAGTTTTGACCGTTAACAATGCCTTTTAATCCCTCTCCAATTTGCTCTAGCGTATCTTCGGAATAGAACAGCCCCTTTAATTGACCAAATGAAAGAAGCTCATCCGTGGTCAGCCTTTTAGGGACATTGAACACAACGGTTTCAAAGTTCTTCCATACCAGCGGTAAGTTTTTGATCGATTGAACGAGTGATTTATGTTCACTGAAGTCGATCAGTAGGATTTTGTTACGATGCTGTGGCTTAGCTTCCATGAGTGCTTCGGTCGAAATCACCGGGATGCTCATATCAATGTACTTTTCGAGTGCCGCCACCTTTTTTTCCGCATTATCTTCCATACTGATCAGAAATAGCTTTCTTGCGTAAGCCGACTTTCTCACGTGTTCAAATCTCCCAGTGTTCAATAAAGGCCATAAGTTGGCATTAAAGAGAGGTTATAACCATAGCTTTACTGAATAAATGCGTTCGAATTCAAAGCTTCACGAAACGATGTCTGCAACGCGAATCAAAAATGCTACAGGCGTAAGTTGAAATGCGATTTGGGTTCTAGTAGGTGACTCATTAGATCACAATGGTATTAGACTTTAATCAAAACATTAAAGCGTGCTATTCTAATGCGCTAAAATTTTATATATCCAGAGTGAAACGGAGCACATCATGGCCAGCCGTGGAATTAACAAAGTTATTTTGGTGGGGAATCTAGGTAACGACCCTGAAATTCGTTACATGCCGAACGGCGGTGCAGTAGCAAACATTACTATTGCGACTTCTGATTCATGGCGTGATAAAGCGACTGGCGAACAGCGCGAAAAAACGGAATGGCACCGTGTTGTGTTGTTCGGCAAACTTGCGGAAGTAGCAGGTGAGTACTTGCGTAAAGGTTCTCAAGTATACATTGAAGGCCAACTGCAAACTCGTAAATGGCAAGACCAAAGCGGTCAAGATCGCTACTCAACTGAAGTCGTTGTTCAAGGCTTCAACGGCGTAATGCAAATGCTTGGCGGTCGTGGTCAAGGTGGCGGCGCACCAATGGGCGGTCAACAGCAGCAGCAAGGTGGATGGGGTCAGCCTCAACAACCAGCTCAGCAGCAGTACAATGCGCCTCAGCAACAGCAACAACAGCAGGCTCCGCAGCAACCACAGCAGCAGTACAATGAGCCACCAATGGATTTTGACGACGATATCCCGTTCTAAATTCTGCTTATGCTTGAATCGAAAAGGCCGCGAATATCGCGGTCTTTTTTATTGTCACTATCTAATGATCTCAAAGGCTTATCTCAGCAAGGTTAGGCGTAACAATAAAACTTATCAATGAGTGTGATGTTCTTTATGCTCCAGCCTCTCACTATCAGACGAATCCGATTGTTTGATGAACTCTTATCAAGTATAAATATTTCAATAAGGTATATGATGAATAAAAAAGGAATTTGGTATTCATGAGGTATACCCCAACTCTTAAGTTAAGCACACGGCTGGTGGCTTTTGTCACCATGATCGTCATCTGCGCCATGTTTATCTTGTTTGTCGGTGGCACCCTCTCTTTTAAACGTCTTGGGCAGGAATATCTCACCCATTATTTAGAAGGGATCGTAGAGGTGGTCGATAAGGAGACGGAAGATCCTGACGCTGCTTATTCTATGCAGCGCTGGATGCCGAAAATGCTGCAGGCTTCCAATATTGTCGAAATGACATTGTCGACCAACAATGCGGTTGTTTATCGCTTCAAAGATACTTCTCATCAAATGGAAGCGTCAGTCTTGTTTGAGACAGAATACCAACTGACTCACAATCAAGATTACACGATTCATTTTAAAGCGATCCCGCCTTACTTAGGTTACAGCTACTCAATGCAGGCGCTTTGGTCGATCACGCTTGCCGTTATCTTGATCATCTTCTGTTTAATGCGCGGCGTTGCGTGGCTTAAGGAGCAATTAGAAGGCTCTGAAATGCTCGAAGAGCGAGGCAGGATGATCCTTGCTGGTCGGGTAGAGCAGTATGCAAAAGGCGACAAAAAAGAATGGCCTTATACTGCCAGTGAAGCGCTCGATGTATTAATTGAAGAGTTACAAGATGCGCGTCAAGAGCGAAGCCGATTTGATACCTTTATTCGAACTCAAACCTTCCTTGATAAGTTAACAGGTACAGCCAATCGAGTGCTGTTTGATAGCAAACTGGAATCGGCGTTACTAGAAAGTGGGGCTCGCGGCGCCGTTTTGCTAGTACGTATTCAAGACTGGAAACTGGTTGAAGAAGAGCAAGATAAGCAAATTACGGATGAGTTTATTGTTGAAGTTGGGAGTTTATTATCCAACTTAGTTCAGCGATACCCTGATGTTGTGTTTTCTCGTTATTACGATGCTGATTTTGCGTTATTTCTGCCGCATCAAAGTGCCAAAGATGTGGCTAATTTGGCATCACAATGCATTCGCCAGTTAGAAAAATTAATTCCGCCAGAGCCACTCGACCCAGACAACTGGTGCCATATAGGCATCACTACTTATAAAGAGGGTGAGCGACACAGCCAAATCATCGATGAGGCAGAGACAGCTTTGCGTAGTGCGCAACTACAAAATAACAATAATTGGAGTCGCTTCAAAAAATGGAACCACGATGAAGAAGCTCGCGGAAGTGTGAGGTGGAGAACGTTATTTGACACAGCACTTACACCAGAAAATGTGATACTCTACGCACAATCTGTGCACCCAATAAGTGACGCGACGCATAAAAAATCATTATATGAAGAGTTAACATGCCGGATTCGCGATCCTGAGAATGGTATTGTTAAAGCGTCTCGGTTTATTTCTGCGATCAGACAGGTTGGTTATGAAGCGCAAATGGATAAGTCAGTTATTAATAAATTCTTAAGAGAATTTAAGGATAATTTTGATAACTCAAGATCGTATGCGCTCAATTTGAATGTAACGCCTTTTTCTAACCGAGAGTACTTTAAATGGTTTCGTGATGAACTCTTACAGTTGTCACGTGAACAGAGAAAGTGTCTCAGTTTTGAGTTTGTTGAAGCACAATTTGTAAGACACTTAGACTTTATGCGACCAGTCGCTAAAATGCTGGCCGGTTTAGGGTGCCACTTAATGGTTGGGCAGGCTGGACGAACCATCGTCAGCACTCACTATTTAAAAGAAGTGGATATTCGTTACCTTAAACTTCATCGCAGTTTAGTAGCAAAAATCGACCAGCGACATGAGAACCAGCTATTTGTCCGCAGCATGCTAGGTGCTGCGGCAAACAGTAAAACTAAAATCATAGCAGTGGGAATTGAGAATCAAAACGAGCTCAACACGTTAATTGAGCTCGGGGTTTATGGTGGGCAAGGGCGCTACTTCTCTGCAGAGCAGCAGTTTCTTCCTCGTCCACAAGCATTGCCAAGTTCTCAATCAGAATCCCAAGTGAAATTGGGAAGACGAAATCGCTGGCGTAAAAAATAAAGATAATAATCATGGATTTCAAAGCACTACTCGACAAGCTCAAACGATCATCTGGTGGTGGTCGTTCCTGCTTTTTGGTTATTCAGCCAGACGCCGTTTATTTATCATCTTCAATAAAAAGTGGTCGCCCATACCAATTTGATATTTCTGAATCCAATTGGGAGAAAGCCGTAGAGCAAGCATTGAGCGTTGCTGCGAGTGCGTATGATTCTCTGACGGTTGTCCTTTCTCATAACTATTATCAGATGTATCAAATCGACAAACCTGTCATGCCGCGCCAAGAATGGCCTGCAGCATTACCGTTTTTGTTGAAAGAACTGATCTCTGAGCGTGCCGTTGACATCATTGCAGATGCGGTAGAGCTACCCAATTCAACCAAAGTGCAAGCTTACGTCTTATCACGAAAAATGTTGGATAAGATCGTGTTACTGGCCAGTCGCGCCCAGTTGCCATTAGAAGCTATTCTTCCTGAAGACGACATTTGGGGAGAGACCGCAGGTGAACTAGGTAACTTCCTATTATTACAACGCAGTGTGCGTGGTCACTTCCGTATTAGCGCTTTTGTCGAAAATACTATCGCATTTCATCGTTCGATTCGCAGTGTGACGCCACCGTTAACGGGGGTTCCGTCTAGCGAGTTACAGATGGATAGCCTCTCGTTAGAACTGCAACGTTCGATTGATTATCTTTCTTCTCAGTTGCGCCATGTGCAGCTGCATCAATTGAAAGTGTGTTGTGATGAGGAGGATGAGAGTGAGCTTGTTCAGTCTCTGAACTACCGTTTAAGCACTAAAGTCTCTCTGTTATTACCACCAGAACATGAGCTATCAGGACACGTTTTAGCAGATGCTGCTGCGGCTTCTAATACTCGACGCGTTAACTTATACCCTGATTACTTAAAGCCGAAAAAAGAGCTCCTGACACTAAGAAATATCGCGTTATCTTGGGGTGTCGCGGCTGCGGCCATTCTACTCTCTTACGGCTATGTGACTTGGCAGAGCAGTGGTTTAGAAGATGAAATTGCTATTGTAAAAAGCAAAGGCGATATCATGAAGTCAGAGCTTGAACGCTATCAAGTCAAGCTACGTAAGCATCAACCCGACAATAATAAGCTGGCAGCTAAAGCCCGCTTAGAGCGTGAAGTCAAGGCGAAGCGAGACTCGCTTAAAGCCGTCGGGAAATACGATGACTCGCAGCGCACGGGTTACTCTGGCGTTATGCAATCATTAGCTAAGCTAGGAAACCAAGAAATTTCTTTGTCCGAAATTCGAATCAATAACCATACCTTAGATCTGAAGGGACTGGCGAAAAAGCCGAGCTCAGTACCAAGTTGGGTTAACCAATTTAAAAATGAAATTAGCTTGGTTGGCCGGACATTTGACGACGTCAAAATTGGCCGAAATGATAAGGATATTGTGACGTTTGAACTAAAAACGCGCGAGGATAAAGAGAAATGAACGAATTCTGGATCTCATTAGAAGAGCGCTTTGGCGAAATGAGCGCGCGTGAAAAAGTGCTTATCGCGCTGTGTGGTTTAGTTGTCGTGATCATGTTGCTTTTTACGCTGGTACTGGAACCAAAGCTTAACGAGATCATCAGTAATGAGAGGCAACTAAGCAATTTAAAGCAAGCCAATCAAAAGATTGAAATCGACACGCTACGTATTCAAGCGCAGCTGAAGAAAGATCCAAACGCTGAGATTGATCGCGCGATATCTAACCTGCTAACAGAAAGTCAGCACCTTTCGATGCAGCTAGCGGAGATCATCGAACACCTTATTACACCTTCGCAAATGGCTGAGCTGCTGGAAAATGTATTAGAGCAGCAAAGTGGCATTCACCTTTTGTCTTTGCAAACTTTGCCATCTGAGCCAATTACGGAAGATAAAGAAGCATCGCAATACTCTGGTTACTACGTGCACCCTGTACGCATGGAGCTGACTGGCGACTACTTTTCTATTGCCAATTATCTAAATAAGTTGGAGAGCCTTCCTGCCAGTTATTATTGGCGCAGCTTTAGTTACAAAGTCGAAGAGTACCCGAAAGCGAAGCTTGTGTTGGAAGTCTACACACTAGGATCTCGAGAGGAGTTTATTGGTGGTTAAAAAACTCATCATCTCATTGCTTGTCATGGCTGCGGCAGGAACCGCTTGGGCGAACCAAGATCCAACGGCACCACTTGGCTGGGAAAAGCCTGCGGTTGAAACGTCAGCGAAACCAAAAGCAAAACAGTACCGACTGCCTACGCTCAACAGTATTGTGTGTAAGCCAAGTACTGCTTGTGTCGCGATTATGGATAACAAGCTTGTTGAAAAAGGCGAGCTATTTAAGGGTTATCGCGTCGCGAGCATTAATAGTGAATTTGTAACTTTAAAGCGTGGTAACCGTCAGTGGGACCTAGAGCTTTTTGGTTTAAACGTAAAAAAATAATAACCAGAGCCTGATCAGATATGCGCAAATTAGTTGTAGGAATAACGATTGCTTCTTTAATGGGATGTTCAATGGGTCACCGTGACCCAGTGGAAGTCAAAGAAGCGCTCAATGAATCTATCAATCAAGCGAACAGCCGCACGTTAGAAGAAATTCCTTCTTCTGTCGAAGCGGACCTGATGCCTAACTTAGACTCGAATGTTGCTTCAGAGCAAGGCACCTCGAAGCGTTTCCGTATTCAAGCGAATGCGGTCGATGCACGAAGCTTTTTTGCCTCGCTAGTCAAAGGCACTGAGTACAGCGTGGCGATTCATCCAGCGGTACAAGGTAATATCACCGTCAACTTGTCAGATGTTACGTTGGATGAAGTCCTGAGCGTTGTACAGAACATGTATGGCTATGATGTGGTGAAGTCTGGCAAAGTTATTCAAATCTACCCTGCTGGTATGCGTACGGTAACCATTCCTGTTGATTACCTCCAGTTCAAACGCTCTGGTCGATCATTGACGAGCATTGTCACGGGCTCAGTGACCTCGGCTGGTACGTCTAATTCTGGCGGTAGCTCAGACAGTTCTGACTCATCAGACTCTGACAATGGAAGTAACAGCGGCGATAGCTCGACGACTTCTACGGGCGGTACGCGCATCGAAACCATCACTGAAAGTGACTTCTGGCCGATGCTGCAGCAAGCCGTTGCGAATCTAATTGGTTCAGGCAAAGGACAAAGCGTTGTCGTAACACCACAAGCTGGAGTGATTACGGTTCGAGCGTTTCCAGATGATATTCGAGAAGTCCGTGAGTTCTTAGGTGTATCGCAGGAGCGCATGCAGCGTCAGGTCATTCTTGAAGCTAAAATTCTAGAAGTGACGTTGAATGATGGCTACCAACAAGGCATCAACTGGTCGAACTTATCGGCGTCAATTGGTAACTCGGGTAGTGTCGTAGTGAACCGCCCTGCGTCGGCATTACCACCGTTGGATGCGATTGGCACGCTATTGGGCGGTCAAACCAACGTGACTATCTCTGATGGCAACTTCAATGCTGTGTTGAGTTTTATGTCTACACAAGGTGACTTGAACGTTCTTTCGAGCCCTCGTATTACCGCTGCCAACAACCAAAAGTCGGTCATCAAAGTGGGTACCGATGAGTACTTTGTTACCGAGCTATCGAGCAATGCAGGCAACGGTGAAAACTCAAATGCCGTTCCAGAAGTGGAATTGACACCATTCTTCTCAGGTATCTCTCTCGATGTGACTCCGCAAATTGATAACAAAGGCAATGTGTTCCTGCATGTTCACCCTGCGGTTATTGAAGTCTCGGAAGAAGTGAAGAAATTGAACTTGGGCGGTGAGTTCCAAAACATCCAATTGCCATTGGCAAAAAGCTCTATTCGTGAATCTGACTCGGTTATTCGTGCTAAAGATGGCGATGTTGTGGTTATCGGCGGTTTGATGAAACAGCAAAATCGTGAGCTTGTTTCTAAAGTCCCATTCTTAGGCGATGTGCCCGCATTGGGGCATTTGTTCCGCAACGTAAATAACGTGACTGAGAAAACAGAATTGGTCATCTTGCTAAAACCGACCGTAGTTGGTGTGAACTCTTGGCAGAAAGAGCTAGAGCGCTCTCGTGATCTGCTGCAAGAGTGGTTCCCAGATGCGCAATAAGCGCGGGGAAAGGTTCCGTTTTTCAATGAGTTTGTGATTCGAGTATGTACTTGTCACATTTTGGATTTCGAGTTCAGCCTTTTTCGTTAACCCCAAACACAGAAATGTTCTTGGGGTTAGTCCCTCACTATGAGGCGATCCAAACCATTTTAGCCGCTGTGCAAATGGGAGAAGGGGTGATTAAGGTGACAGGAGAAGTCGGCACCGGAAAAACCATGGTGTGTCGTAAGTTAATTGAGCAGATTGAATCTGAAGTCGAGCTGATTTACTTACCCAATCCAGTTTTGAATGGAGAGCAGTTGCAGTTTGCTGTCGCCAGAGAGTTAGGCATCGAGAACGATGACCCGCTACGTATTGTTTCTCTCATTCAAGAACACCTGATTCAAGTGCATTCTGCGGGAAAGAAAACCGTCTTGATCGTCGATGAAGCGCAAGCTCTTTCTCCACAAGCTTTAGAAACATTGCGTCTGTTCGGTAACCTAGAAACGGAACAAGATAAACTCATTCAACTGGTGTTATTCGGACAACCTGAGTTGGATGAGCGGTTAGCCAGCCACGAGCTAAGGCAGTTTCGTCAACGTATTACGTTTAGTTGTCAGCTGCGTCCTCTTTCTATCGATGAAGGCGTGGCTTACATCAATAATCGTTTAGACAAGGCAGGCAATGGAGCGCACATTTTTTCTATTGAGCAGAAAAAAGCGATTTGGCGTTCATCCATGGGGATTCCACGTTTGATCAACCAAATTAGCCACAAGTCGTTGCTTGCGGCATTTAATGATCGTTGCACACTATTAAAAAATCATCACGTTTACGCAGCTATGCACGATACGTTTGATGCCCGTAAACCTAAGTTTAAAACACCCGTATTTTGGGGATGGAGTCAACCTTGAGTGCCATCAATAAAGCATTATCAGAACTCGCTGAAAAAACATCACCGTCAGAGCTTACTCGTGCGGACATTCCCAACGTTTCACGCAGTAAACCTTGGCTTTGGCTCGTTGCCGGTTTCTCGTTAAGCCTTGCGGTGGGCAGCTGGGCGGTCTCTCGCGATCCTATCCCTTCAGGCGAGCTTTCACCAGTTCAAACAGAAACCATGCCATCGTCGTCAGTGAATGCTTCGTCAATCACATCATCAGAGCGTACTCATTCGCCAACGAGTAAAATGACGCCCGAAACAGCCCATGTGGTTTACACGAAGCCAGTGACACAACCGGCTGCGCAACAACAGCTTCATATGCCAGAGACCGATAGGTTCACCCCAAGAGCGGAGGTACAGGCGGTCTCTGAAGATGCAGTGCTACTCGCGCAAGTGGCAACGATGCCAAGCGATGAGCAATCTAATCATGTAATCCGCACGACAGCAGAAAACAGTTCAATGCGTATTGAGCAGGTTGAGCTGACGCACCGACAGTTATCTCTTAAAGCGGTTAGCCGAGCGGAAAAAGCACTGGATGCTAACGATATGCAAACGGCGTTGTCGGCTTATGCTGAGGCGTTACGTTATGAGCCAATGAATGCAGACACGCGTCAAAAATTATCGGCGTTGTACTTTGGCAAAGGCGACACGCGTAAAGCGTATGAGATTATCCAAGAAGGCATCAACCTTGACACGAACAACCAAGTACTTCGCTTGGCCTTGTCTAAGTTGTTAGTGAAAGCCAATCAACCTGAAGCGGCGCTGAGTCCGCTTGTGCATTTGCCTCCAAGACCAAGTCGAGATTACTTGGCGATGCGTGCGGCATTGGCACAAAAACACAAGCAGAATGATATTGCGCTTGAGAGTTATCAACTCCTTACTCAGCGTGAGCCGGAAAATGCGCGCTGGTGGCTAGGTTTAGCGATTCAACAAGAGCGCGCGCTGACGTTTACCGCCGCGATCAACTCTTACAACCAAGCTCTGGGTAAAGTTGGCATTTCGAATCAATCGCAAGCGTTTATTCGTGACCGTTTGAGCATCTTGAAACAGCTGGAGAATGCACAATGAAAATTCAGTTGAGAAAACGCTTAGGCGATCTTCTGGTTGAAGAAGGTATCGTCTCTGAAGAGCAAATCCAGCAAGCACTAAACGCACAACGTAGTACCGGGCAGAAGCTGGGTGATGCGTTAATTGATCTCGGCTTTATTACTGAGAAGCAAATGTTGGACTTCTTGTCCCAACAACTTGGTTTGCCATTGATCGATCTTGGTCGCGCCCCTGTGGATGCGGAAGCGGTACAGATTCTACCTGAGGTACACGCACGTCGCTTACGTGCGATGGTCGTTGCTCGAAATGGGGACACGTTGCGCGTTGCCATGAGTGACCCTGCGGATTTGTTCATCCAAGAGTCACTGATGAATTTGCTAGGTGAATACAACCTTGAGTTCATCGTGGCTTCAGAGCGCCAACTTATTTCAAGCTTTGACCGTTATTATCGCCGCACTAAAGAGATCGCTTCTTTCGCGGAACAGTTGCATGAAGAGCATAAAGACGAGCAAAGCTTCGATTACGGTATTGATGGAACCGACAGTGAGGAAGTTACCGTTGTAAAGCTGGTTAATTCCATGTTTGAAGATGCGGTACAAGTCGGGGCATCGGATATTCATATTGAGCCAGACGATCAGATTTTGCGCTTACGTCAGCGTATTGATGGTGTACTGCATGAAACCATCCTGAATGAAGTAAATATCGCATCGGCTTTGGTTCTTCGATTGAAGTTGATGGCGCACCTAGACATCTCTGAGAAGCGCTTGCCGCAAGATGGCCGATTCAATATCAAAGTGCGTGGTCAATCAATCGATATTCGTATGTCGACGCTACCAACGCAATACGGGGAGTCCGTAGTAATGCGTCTGCTTAACCAGTCTGCTGGTTTGCGTCCATTAGAAGAGTCAGGTTTGCCGCCAGATTTGCTTGCTCGTTTACGTCGACAGTTGGCTCGTCCGCACGGCATGATCTTGGTGACGGGGCCGACAGGTTCAGGTAAAACCACCACGCTTTATGGCGCATTAAGTGAGCTCAACGAGCCAGGGAAAAAGATCATTACAGCAGAGGATCCGGTCGAATACCGTCTGCCTCGCATCACTCAGGTACAGGTAAACAGTAAGATCGATCTGACTTTCTCGCGTGTGCTTCGAACCTTCTTGCGTCAAGACCCAGACATCATTCTTGTTGGTGAGATGCGTGACCAAGAGACGGTAGAAATTGGTCTGCGAGCTGCACTAACGGGTCACTTAGTATTGAGCACTCTTCACACCAATGATGCTGTCGACAGTGCGTTACGCATGATCGATATGGGCGCACCGGGTTACTTGGTTGCCAGTGCGGTCAGAGCCGTGGTGGCGCAGCGTCTTGTTCGCCGTGTTTGTCCAGACTGCAAAACAGAAGACCATCTAGACGAGTCACGCCAACAGTGGTTAGCTGGGCGTTTTCCAAACCAAGTAGGGACCACTTTTTATAAAGGTGTAGGCTGTCAAAACTGTAACTTGACTGGTTATCGAGGCCGAATTGGTGTGTTTGAAATGCTCGAACTTGAGCAAGAAATGATGGATAAATTGCGCGCAAATGATGCGGTTGGCTTTGCCCAAGCCGCGCGTCGCTCAGAAAACTATAAGCCACTGCTTGCTTCTGCAATGGAACTGGCGCTACAAGGTACCGTCAGTTTGGATGAAGTGATGACCCTAGGTGAAGGTGACGCTTCTGGTAAGACTGATCCCATTTTCATATAGGTAATTGAATGCCAACTTTTCGTTATCAAGGCCGCACGCTAGACGGCTCATCCACTAACGGCAAAATCGAAGCAGTGAACTCAGAGGCTGCGGCGGAAGCATTGATGAACAAAGGGATCATCCCGCTCAATGTGCGGTTAGAGAAAGAGTCGGCAAAAAGCCAAATGAGCTTGTCTAAGCTATTTGTGCCAGCCATTCCATTGGAAGTGATCATTCTTTTCTCTCGCCAGTTGTTTAGCTTAACTAAAGCGGGCGTACCGTTGCTGCGTTCTATGCGTGGCCTGCTGCAAAATTGTGAAAACAAACAGCTCAAAGAGGCACTGGAAGATGTCGTTTCTGAACTGAGTAATGGCCGAGGTTTGTCTTCTGCGATGCAGCAACACAGCAAAGTATTCAGCCCACTGTTCGTTTCTATGATCAATGTAGGTGAGAATACGGGTCGACTCGATCAAGCGCTATTGCAACTGGCAAATTACTACGAGCAGGAACTCGAGACTCGCAAACGCATCAAAGCGGCGATGCGTTATCCGACGTTTGTCATTATCTTTATTACCATCGCCATGTTTATATTGAACATCTTGGTGATCCCTGAGTTTGCATCGATGTTTACGCGCTTTGGTGTTGAGTTACCACTGCCGACGCGTATTTTGATCGCTACTTCTAATTTCTTTGTTAATTATTGGGTGTTGTTGATTGTGGCAATGATTGGCGCGTTTGCGGTTTTCAGAGCCTGGGTGGCGACGGCTGATGGTCGGGAAAAGTTCGATAAGTTTCGGCTTCGGCTTCCAATTGTGGGCGATATCGTTAATCGCGCGCAGCTTTCCCGTTTTGCTAGAACCTTCTCGTTGATGCTGAAATCAGGCGTTCCACTTAACCAGTCTTTAGCTTTAGCCGGGGAAGCCCTAGGGAACCGCTTTTTAGAAAATCGAATTCTTGAGATGAAATCCGCGATTGAAGCGGGTAGCACCATCTCAGTGACTGCTATCAACAGTAAAATCTTTACCCCTTTGGTGATTCAGATGATTGCAGTAGGGGAAGAAACCGGTCGTATTGATGAGCTGCTGCTAGAAGTGTCGGATTTTTACGATCGAGAAGTCGATTACGATCTAAAAACACTAACCGCAAGAATAGAACCGCTACTTTTGGTGATTGTCGCCGGCATGGTCATGGTGCTAGCACTGGGTATCTTCCTGCCAATGTGGGGAATGCTAGACATCATCAAAGGCGGCTAATAGGTGGTTGAAAATCAAAGTCGAGCGACGCTAATCGTTTTTGGGGTAATTGCTACCATCATTGCTGTTGGCTTGGCGGTCAAATTACGTCCTGTTACCGAGCAGGCGCAAGTGACCGGAGCGAAGTTGGCGAGAGTTTGGATGCAAGATAGTGTTCAGCGTTATCGTCAAGCTTGGCTCGTAAAAGGCGAGCCAGAACATATGCTGATGGATGGTTTTAATCTCACGATGACTGAGGGCGGGCTAGTATCTCCCTTTACTCAACAAGGTGTTTTAGATTGTGGTTATTGGCTAGCAGTGCATTATCCACAACGTAAAATAATGACCAATAAGTTAATAGATATCAGTGGAGCCATCAAAACTGATCGTTATGTCTGTCACTATACTTATGAAAATGGCCAGTCGATTGTAGTTATTTCAACAGCTAATCAACTGAAAATAGACGTCGAAATGTCGGCGGAGTGAATTTTTTGACACCTAATCACTATAATTGGTAATCAAAGTCGGTATAATGCAATCATTACCATAAGTAAGACGCTGTAATAGAGGGTAAACAATAATGTGTTTTTCTCATTGCAGCATGAACTGAATAATGGCGAATCGTCATTCTGCTCAAGCGGTAGATACAGTATCCACTTCACGGTCAGTTTTAGTGAACGTTGCTGCCCCAAACCGTTTTGACAATATCCAAAATGGTCGCGTGACCTAAACGAAACTTTGCAGTTGTACTGCATGCTTACATAGAGAGAGTAAACAATGAAAAGACAAGGTGGTTTCACCCTTATCGAATTGGTAGTGGTAATTGTAATCCTAGGTATTCTAGCGGTCACTGCAGCACCACGTTTCCTTGATTTACAAAATGATGCAAGAAAAGCGTCTATTCAAGGGTTGAAAGGTGCTATTGATGGTGCAGCGGGAATTACATATGGAAAAGCGGTAATTGATGGAAAAGATAGAGAGACTGGCGCTGACGTCGAAGGTATTACTGCTGATTTCGGTTTCCCTGTGGCTGAAGCAGGTGGTATTGATAAAGCTGTTCAGGGGCTAAGCGACGATTGGGCTTTAGCCGTTGTTTCTGGGGGTAAAAGTGTAGTTGCTACATTTATTTCAGATACTAACAAAAAAGGCTACCATGCTAATAATAATGAAGAAAATATAACTAAAGCCAACTGCTATGTAACCTATAATGAAGCTACTGGTACGGGGGCAACGCAACAAGCTTCGACATCAGTTATTAATACAGGCTGTTAATATAGCATAAAGGCCAGCTAGCCTGGCCTTTATCTCTTTATTTTGATTAAGTACATATGCGTAAATCATCGGGTCTTAGTGCAATAGAGTTTGTCGTTGTGCTGATTATCTTAGGTGTGATCGGTTATGTAGTATTACCAAGATTTATCAGCTTCGAGCCAGAAACTTACGAAGCAAAGTGGGAGCAAACTAAGCAAACCGCCGAGCACGTTTCTGAAACGCTGAGCAATAAAGAAACTTACGATCGGATTGAAGAAGAAATCGATAGATCGAAAAACTAACCTAGAGCAATCTTGTTTGCTACGTAAAAGAAGTGTGATTTTAGTCCAAAATCACCATGCTTTTTTGCTTATAATTTAATCGCTTGTTGTAAGCCGAAGGTTCCTCAGTATGAAGTCGCGCTCAACGATATCAGGTTTTACTCTCATTGAGCTGATCATGGTAATCGTCATCCTCTCTATATTATCGCTTTATGCATCCAGTCGATTTATACGCACTGGTATTTCTGCCGTCGCAATTCAAGATCAAGTCATTTCTGTTGTTCGCCAAGTCCAGGTGAATCGCATGCAATCAAATGTCAGTAGTGCGGTAGGAAATAACGATTTTATTCTATCCATAGCAACCAATTGTATTGGTTCAAAAGCCTCTTGCTCATCTCAGTCCAGTAGTCGTAGTGATTGGGTCGAAGACAGCAGTGTTACTTTTTCTCCTGTTCAAGAGGTTAAATTTGATCTTCTAGGAAATCCGACCCCTTCTTCGGTCACTATCTCTATTAGCGAAAACAATAGCTCTCAAACCTGTACGGTCACAATTAATGAGCAAGGCTACGTAAGTAAAGGTGGCTGTTCATGACGATGAAATGCAAAAAAACGCTTCGAGGAATGACGCTTATTGAGATGATTATTGCGATCGTCTTGATGGGAATCGCAATGGTGATGTTTTCGACAGCATTGATACCACAAATTAAAGATGCTTCCACCTCCCATTATCAAAGTCGAGCCATTGCTTTAGGGCATAGTATGATGTCGCAAATTTTGGCCCGCAATTTTGACCATTATTATGATGACAATGGTGGCATGCTCCGCTGCGGCGAAAGCGGGGCAGACGCTTGCTCACCTCTTGGAAGAGATGGAGAGACTTCGCCCTCTGCTTTTAATGACGTTGATGACTATATTGGTTGTTGGTACACCGAAAATACTCAGAATAGTTGTCCGTCAGGGATCGAAAAATACCAACTCTCAGATGTTGTCGGTAATAGTGCAGACAGTAGTTATATCAATTTTCGTGTAGAGGTAGTGGTAGAAACGACAGAGTACGAAGGAAGTGTCCCTAAATTGAAGCAAGTGAAGCTAGATATATTTGCGGGCCCCTCGTTAGCGATTTCATTGGTTGGTTACAGAGGCAATTACTGATGAGTCAAAGAGGTTTCACTCTCATAGAACTCGTGCTGACCATTGTTATTGGTAGCATCATCATGCTGGGGATTGCGGGTTATGTTCAAGTTGGGATGAAAGGGTATGTTGATGCGAGTTCAAGACAAAGAATTCAGACCCAAGCTCAATTTGTGCTAGAAAAAATGGCGCGTGAAATTAGACACGCAGTGCCTAATAGCTTTGATATTAAAAACAGTGCTGAAAAATCTTGTTTGTCTTTTATTCCAACATTGAACTCCGGTTATTATTTTCAAGAACCGACCAGTGATGACTTGTTGTTTATTACAGGGGGAGATGTTCCTGGTGGGACTTTGAAGGCGTCTGAAAATATTCGTTTTGTCATCAACCCTACACGGTTTACCGATTTGGTTTCTGATGATTTAGTTTCTGGAGCGGTAAGTAGCTATTTAATAAAAAATGACCTCCCTTTAAGGACGGATGATAAAAATGGCAATGCAAACTTTTATAGATTTACACCTAATCAAAATATGCCGTTATTAAGTCAATCAATAGCTCACCGTATATATCTATACCAACTAGCCAAAAAAGTAGAGTACTGCATTATTAAAACGGGTGTTAATATTGATAGTTTAACCAGAAATAGTGTTGTAGTAGAGAATATCAAAGCAAGTGAAAGTCATTTTGATTATACGAATGTGAGCTTGCAGACTGGTGGTATTGTTTATCTCAAATTTGCTTTTGAACAAAATGGTGAAGTTAGCACTTACCAACAAGATGTGCAGGTGTTAAATGTCCCATAAACATAAAAGTAGTGGAAATGTTCTTATCGTATGCCTCTTTGTGATCATTGTTATGGGGTATCTTGGCGCGACGCTTACAAAAACGAACTGGTCTAATCAAAACTCAATGACTCGTGAGTTTTTAGGGACACAAGCATGGTTTTACGCTCAATCTTCAACAGAGTGGGCTCTTACTGAGATTTACCCGCTGAATGAGCCTAGCTCAAAAGTTGGAGATAACTGTAACAACAAAGTAAATGGCAAAGCTCCAAGCTCAGATAGTGTAAATTACGGAAGTTGCCGATTAGTTTCACTTGTGTGTGACGGGGGTGATAAAAAGCTAGATAACCAAACTTTTTATCGTATCGAAGCTGCGGTCCAGTGTGGTTCTGGATTGAGTTTGGTTGAACGCAGACAAGAGATTTGGGTTAAGGATTAGAACAATGAAGTTAAGCTTAAATAATAAATTCATTCCATTCATATTGTTATTAACATTTCTTGTAACAAATAGCGTTAGAGCTTCTAGTGACACTATTACGATCAATGATTTTCCTTTTGTTGCGCAAGGGCATGGTAATGGAAATAGCTTCTGTAATGGATATGGTAACGCTAGTTATCTTAAGGTCTATAATGAAGCTACAATTTGGGGGACTGAAGGATTAGATTTAAATTTTTGTTATGGTTTTCAATATATGTCGGAAACTTCTTGTGATAATAACGATGGTAGTTTGAGAAAATGTAATGTCAGTTACCAACAGTTATCACCTAAAAAATTAAAACCATTTAAAGGAGCGACAGGTAATAAAAAGATTCATTGTAATAGTAGCACTAGTATTTATCGAGAAAATATTAAGTCCTTTAATGGATACCAAAATTGTAATGCTTGGTTTTCTTCACCTTTGCACAAGATAAAAAAAATGAATATGTACGGTAGTTCTACAGTGCATTTTTTTAGTGGGGAGTACTGGATTGATAAACTGACTATGCAAAACAGATCTAAAATCGTCATTCATGGTAACGTGAAGATACATTTAAAGAATGAAGCAGAGTTTAATGGAGCCAGTATTGAGTATGCAGATGAAAATTCACAATTAATTTTTGTTTCTCGAGACTCTATAACACTGAATGATAGCTATTGGCCGGTTCACAAGAGTTCAACATTAGAGGGGTATTTTTATGCAGATGAAGATATATCTCTCCACAATGGTTCTGTTATTCTGGGAAAAGTAAACTCTCGTATATTAACTTTGACTGACAGTAGTAAAATTAATAACGAAAATATAATTCCCAAACAGTGTGAATACTTACCAATGGAAGACTTCAATGCTAATGATATTAGTAACTGGTCTGTTATTGGTTTTGGACAAAGTATTAAACCTAAACCGTCTGGTGGTCGATTCGTTTTAAACTCGTCTCAAAAAAATCAAGCAACAGCATCGGCATACAACTATCTATTCCCTTCGAAAGATAACTACCTTGAAGTGGAGTTTGACCACTATGCGCACTCCGGCTCTGGGGCTGATGGTGTGGCATTGGTTTTATCTGATGCTAATGTGCCGCCACAAACTGGGGCATTTGGTGGTCCACTTGGCTATGGTGTGAAACCTAACATACAGGGCTTTGCTGGCGGTTGGCTTGGGTTTGGTATCGATGAATACGGCAACTACTCAAGAGAAGGTAGCTTTGAGGATAGTCATTACCGACCAGGATTTAAGCCAAATACAGTCGCAATTCGTGGTTCTGGGATTAAGAACGGGTCTGGGCAATGGATGGGAGGTTATCGCTATATCAAAGGTAACCACAATGTTGGTGACTTAGATAGACGCCGCGATCCAAATCATAGATACAAAGTTATCATTGATTCTAAACAACAAGGTAAAGTCTACATTACGATTCAGCGTAAGATAGGTAGTGCGAACTCTTGGACAACATTGATCTCCAAATTTGATGTTATGAGAGGTTTTGGACAAACCACGCCTCCAGAAAATTTCCGCGTGTCGATTACCGCCTCGACTGGTGACATTACCAATGTACACGAAATGGATAACTTCCAAGTTTGTGCGGATAAGTATCAAAAAATAACACAAGGTATTCATCACTTCGAGTTTGATTACACGGGGACGGGAAGTATCTGTCAGGCCTCAAAGATTGAACTAAAAGCTTGTATGGATGAAGCATGTAAAGATACTTACCCAAGTTCAATTATTGCTAATAACCCTGATGCGGATGTTAAACCGGTTACTGTGACATTATCTCCACCATCATCATCCACACATACCTGGAGAGATGGAGATGTTGTGACATTTTCTGATACGAAAGAGCTCTACTTGCAAGCGCATAAATCTGGTCACGTGAAGTTAGGTATAGCAAAAAGTAACATCATTCAATTTGGATTCCAAAACGCGAAGTGCCGTGTGGGTGGTGTGCTATCTGAGGAGAATTGTAATCTTCTTTTCAATGGCGATGCGTTAGGTGTTGAGATTCCAAATAAGGTAGCGGGCAAAGCATTCTTTGATGAGAACGGAAGTACTAACTATCAACCAGAAAGGCAACCTTATTTAGCATATTGTGGATCTGCACAGCAATCTAATAGTGATGGTGAAGATCGCAATATCATATTGTCATTGGAGCAAGTTGAGCCTAGTGAGCGCAGAGTGTCGGTTCCTGCGAAGGTTGCATTTAAGGACCGAAATGGTGTTTTTAGCGGTGAAGTGAGCGTTGCACCAGGAAAGGCAGTAACAGTAGAAAATGTTTACTTTAATGATAAAGGGCAAGCTGAATTTAACTTGAAATATCCTGAGGTAGGGAAAGCGGTTCTTCGTGCTCAAATCCAAGGCGAAACCCAATCACAAGGCGAAAATAGCTTTGTGAGTTTTCCTGCATACTTAAGCTTATCCTCAACGGAAGGGGATTGTGCTAGTAATTCATGTAGCAATGGCTTTGTTGCTGCTGGAGACACGTTTGATATGGTTGTCAGTGCTCATCAGTTTGATGGTTCACTAGCTAAAAATTATCAACAAGATGGACTCACAATTAGTCATTCAGTGACATACCCTGCAGTTGGAGGTGTATCGTTAGGCGTACTAGGGGTCGATAAGTACAACCATACGATACCAAAAGATGGAGATATCACGAGTAAAGTAACGATTGAACAAACCGTATCTGAAGTTGGGGCGTTTAAGTTTGTTGTTACTCCTCCAGAGCTTTATTTGGGGGCCGATGATTTCACCATTGCTCCCGCTCAAAAGATCTTGGGGCGTTTTTATCCTAAGTACTTTAAGGTTTATCAAAGCAAAGACGCTGATTGGGCATATCCGAATGGTCAAACATTCACATACATGGCACAGCCTTTTGGGGTCAGTAAGCTATTTGTTGAGGCGTTAAATGCCGATAAAGGTAAGGTTGTTAACTATTCTTTCTTTGATCGTGAGCTGTGGGCTTTATTCAATATTGTTGATTTAAGTAGTCATAAAGACCGTTTTGAAGCGTTAAAAACGTATTCAGGAACGTGGAAAAATGCGAACGGAAGTGCGTTAGTTGAATCTCGCAGTGTAGGTGAATATACAGGCAGCGCTGCTGATGGGTTAATTATGACGAAAGGCAGTAATACCAACTATCCCGATGGGCCGTTTAACTTAAACGAACTAGGACAAAACACGCAGCTGTCAATTGCTGGGGCAAGTAGTGCAGACCCAGTATTGGTGTTAGACAGAGAATCAACATTGAAGCCTCAACCCGACATCCGCTTTGGTCGTGTTGATCTAGATGATGTTGGTGGTAACCAAGGCACGACATTACATGTGCCACTCCGAGTTGAATACTGGAATGGTAGCCGCTTTATTGCTAACCCTGATGACAGCCAAACTAAAGTGTTTGGAGAAATTGAAGATGACTCTCAGGTGCATATTTGGCCGACAGATCAGAGTGCAAAAGATGTAATTCTAGGCGACGGTGGTACCGTTTCTTCAGGTTCTTCTCGCTCTATTACTGCAACTCAAGCTGAACCATACCGTCAGCAAACACGCGTTTGGTTAGATCTTGATGATTCAAAAAATGGCCTACCTTGGCTCAAGTACAACTGGGATAATAAGAAAGCTGGTGAAGAAAACCCATCCACCGTCGTCACCTTCGGTATTCATCGTGGTAACGATCGCGTGATTTACCGTGGTGAGCCAGGGTTAACCGGACAGTAACAACTTAGGTTTTTGCCCTTAAGTTAGGAAACTGCAAGAAATTGAGGCTTTCTGCTCATGTTTGTGTACCAATACCTTGCTGTGACAGCGAGGCATTGGTACATTTAGAGCAATTTTTGTCTTCTATATTTTTGCAGGATGAGCGAAGAGTATGTTTAAGAAACTTCGTGGCATGTTTTCTAACGATCTATCTATCGATTTAGGTACAGCCAACACTCTAATTTATGTAAAAGGGCAAGGTATTGTCCTTGATGAACCTTCTGTAGTTGCTATTCGTCAAGATCGTGTAGGTTCTGCAAAAAGCGTTGCTGCAGTCGGTCACGCAGCAAAACAGATGCTTGGTCGTACACCTGGCAACATTTCCGCTATCCGCCCAATGAAAGACGGCGTAATCGCTGATTTCTACGTAACCGAAAAAATGCTTCAGCACTTTATCAAACAAGTGCATGACAACAGCATCCTAAAGCCAAGCCCACGTGTTCTTGTTTGTGTTCCTTGCGGTTCTACCCAAGTTGAGCGCCGCGCAATTCGTGAATCAGCACTCGGTGCTGGTGCGCGTGAAGTTTACCTAATCGACGAGCCAATGGCGGCAGCAATTGGTGCTGGTCTGCGCGTGTCTGAGCCGACAGGTTCAATGGTGGTCGATATCGGTGGTGGTACAACTGAAGTTGCCGTTATCTCTCTAAACGGTGTGGTTTACTCATCGTCTGTACGTATCGGTGGTGACCGCTTTGATGAAGCCGTGATCAACTACGTACGTCGTAACTACGGCAGCTTGATTGGTGAAGCAACGGCTGAAAAGATCAAACACGAAATCGGTTCTGCTTACCCTGGTGATGAAGTTCAAGAGATTGAAGTTCGCGGTCGTAACCTTGCAGAGGGTGTACCACGCAGCTTTAGCTTGAACTCAAACGAGATCTTAGAAGCGCTTCAAGAGCCGTTATCTGGCATCGTATCAGCAGTCATGGTTGCACTTGAGCAGTGTCCACCGGAGCTTGCTTCAGACATTTCTGAAAATGGTATGGTTCTAACCGGTGGCGGTGCGCTACTGAAAGATCTTGATCGTCTATTAATGGAAGAAACCGGTATCCCTGTGGTTATCGCGGAAGATCCACTAACGTGTGTTGCGCGTGGTGGCGGTAAAGCACTAGAAATGATCGACATGCACGGTGGCGATCTGTTCTCTGAAGAATAAAGGTTTAGGTGAAGCTCATGTCGGGCTTCACCTTCATTTCTGCTCTCTCTGTAATTCAAACATGCTCCATACCTAAAAGTATTTACTTAAGTATTTTTAGGTTGCCAAGTAAGGCTCAATAATCATGGAAGCAATCAGGTCAAAAACAAGATGAAACCGATTTTCGGCAGAGGTCCATCTCTGCAATTACGTCTGTTTTTTGCTGTCATCGTGTCGGCGAGCTTAATGCTGGCCGATAGTCGTCTAGATACGTTTTCCAACGTCCGATACTTATTGAACAGTATGGTTGCGCCCATTCAATACGCAGCCAATTTGCCTCGCAGCATGTTCGATGGCGTATTTGAACGTTTTAATACTCGTCAGGCATTAGTTGAAGGCAATCGCAACTTAAAGCGAGAAGTGCTACGCCTGAAAAGCGAGCTAATCTTGCTCGATCAATATAAAGAAGAAAACCAACGTCTACGCAAATTGTTAGGCTCTTCATTTGTCAGGGATGAAAAGAAAGTCGTAACTGAAGTGATGGCGGTTGATACTTCACCTTATCGTCATCAAGTGGTGATTGATAAAGGACAAATAGACGGGGTGTACGTCGGACAGCCAGTGATCAACGAAAAAGGCATTGTTGGTCAAGTCACGTTTGTCGCAGCGCATAACGCACGTGTTCTGTTGCTAACGGATGCGAAAAATGCGATTCCTGTCCAGGTGATCCGTAACGATATTCGAGTGATCGCGTCGGGCAATGGTGAAATGGATGAAATCCAACTGGAGCACATTCCAACCAGTACTGATATTCAGGTTGGCGATCTATTGGTGACATCCGGCCTAGGTGGGATTTATCCAGAAGGGTACCCAGTCGCGACGGTTACCAATGTGGATCACGATACGCGCCAAGAGTTTGCGTCAATCAAGGCTGAGCCAGTTGTAGAGTTTGATCGTTTACGTTACCTACTGCTGATTTGGCCGAATGAAGATCGTCAACACAAAGTGCTGCGATCCAATGTGGATGAAGGGCTAGAGCAAGAAGAACAAGAGGTAACTGATGGCCAATAATGTAGTGAGTAGCCGAATGGTGATTGGTGTCAGTTTCTTCGTTGCGCTGGTATTGCAAACCATTCCGTGGCCAGGTGTGTTAGATGTTTTACGTCCATCATGGTTGTTCCTTGTCACGTGTTATTGGGTGTTGGCACTGCCGCACCGAGTGAACGTTGGAACCGCGCTAGTGCTGGGCTTATTATGGGATATCTTGATCGGTTCAACGCTTGGAATTCGCGGCATGATGATGTCGATTGTCATCTATCTGGTGGCGTTGAATTTCCTATTGATTCGTAACATGGCATTGTGGCAACAGTCGATTTTAATTGCCTTTTTTACTGCGTTATTGGAAGTTTTGATATTCTGTGGGGAATATTTGAACCAGGACGTAGTATTTAATCCATTATCTCTGTGGACGGCGGCAATAAACTGTATACTTTGGCCATGGATGTTTTTATTAATGCGACGAGTTCGTCGTGCATGGCACGTAAGGTAAAGCGGTGAAGAAAAGCTTATCTCTCGTTCTCGCTTCGGGTTCTCCGAGAAGAAAAGAGCTGCTTGCTCAACTAGGTTATGACTTTGAGATCGTATTGCCTGATATTGAGGAAGCTAAACAGGCTCATGAGCAGGCACGAGAGTACGTGCTGCGTCTTTCTTTGGAAAAAGCTCAGGCAGGCTTAGCATTAGCTAAGCCTGATTCCGTTGTGTTGGGCTCTGACACGGTCGTAGTATGCGATGACCGTGTGCTAGAAAAACCAAAAAGTTTTGAAGATTCAAAGCGTATGCTTGCTGACTTATCCGGTCGTCGTCATCAAGTGATGACTGCGGTGAGCGTCATATCATCGGAACAACAACATTCAGTGGTCGTCACCACTGACGTGTGGTTCAAGCAACTGACTCACGAAGAAATCGAACAATATTGGCAGTCAGGAGAGCCATGCGATAAAGCTGGAAGTTATGGTATTCAGGGACTCGGAGGGCGATTTGTCACCCGAATCGAAGGCAGTTATCACGCTGTAGTAGGCTTACCTTTGTTCGAAACCGATCAGCTAATTCAAGAATTTTTATAATTGTTTTGAGGTGTGCACATGAGTGCAGAATTGCTGCTTAACGTGACCCCGAGTGAAACTCGTGTGGCCATGATTGAAGGTGGAGTACTACAAGAAATACATATCGAGCGCGAATCGCGTCGCGGCATTGTGGGCAATATATACAAAGGCAAAGTCAGCCGAGTACTGCCAGGTATGCAAGCGGCTTTCGTCGATATCGGTTTAGATAAAGCGGCGTTTTTACATGCGTCAGATATTGTCCCGCATACCGAATGTGTGGCAGAGAACGAAAAACAGCAGTTTCAAGTCCGTGATATCTCTGAGCTGGTACGTCAGGGGCAAGACATTGTTGTACAAGTGGTCAAAGATCCGCTCGGTACGAAAGGCGCGCGTTTAACGACGGATATCACCTTACCTTCGCGTTATCTTGTTTTTATGCCGGGGGCCAGTCATGTCGGTGTTTCGCAGCGTATTGAGAGTGAGAAAGAGCGCGAGCGTCTGAAAAAAGTGGTGAACCATTACTGTGATGAGCACGGTGGTTTTATCATTCGTACCGCAGCGGAAGGCGCAGATGAAAAAGAGCTTTCTCAAGACGCGGCATTTCTTAAGCGCTTGTGGCTAAAAGTCATGGAGCGTCGTTCAAAATACAAAACGCGTTCAACGCTTTACGGTGAACTTGGTTTAGCCCAGCGCATTCTGCGTGATTTTGTCGGCACAGAACTCGATAAAATCATGGTCGACTCCCGCCTCGAATATGAAAACCTGAAAGAATTCACTTCTGAGTATGTACCTGAGTTAACAGACAAGCTTGAGCTTTACGAAGGTGACAAGCCAATCTTTGACATGTACGACACCGAGAATGAAATTCAGCGTTCTTTAGAGCGCAAGGTTGAACTAAAGTCGGGTGGCTACTTGATCATCGATCAAACTGAAGCCATGACAACCATCGATATCAACACTGGTGCATTTGTTGGTCGTCGTAATCTTGAAGAGACCATCTTTAATACCAACATTGAGGCAACGCAAGCTATTGCTCGTCAGCTGCGTTTACGTAACCTCGGCGGTATTATCATCATTGACTTTATCGATATGGCGTCTGAAGAGCACCGTCAGCGAGTGCTTACCTCATTGGAAACCGCACTGGCTAAAGATCGAGTAAAAACCAACATCAACGGCTTTACTCAGCTCGGCTTAGTCGAGATGACGCGTAAGCGCACACGAGAAAGTATTGAACATATCTTGTGTTCTGGCTGTCCTACTTGTGAAGGCCGTGGTAGCGTGAAAACGGTTGAAACCGTGTGCTTTGAGATATTACGCGAGATTACTCGTGTAAACCGTGCTTACGACGCCGATAATTTTGTTGTGTACGCATCGCCGTTTGTTGCTGAAGCGCTGTTGGGTGATGAGTCTCATGCATTGGCTGAGCTCGAAGTATTTATTGGCAAGCAAGTGCGAGTTCAGGCTGAGCCCCTGTACATTCAGGAACAGTTTGACGTCGTAATGATGTAATTTGGAACATTTGTGAATTCTGGTGTTAACCGTTTTGGGCGTTTTTGTGCGTGGAGTTTAGTTACTGTACTGGTGTTATTGGCCATATTAGTAACCACACTGCGCGTCACATTGCCACAACTTAACCACTTCCAAGATGAGATCAAAACCTGGGTCAAGCAGGACACAGGTTTTGACTTTTCTATCGCCAACGTCGCAGGGACGTGGCGCAATAATCACCCCTCCATCGCGCTACTCGGTTTAGAAGCGAACCTGCCGAATATTCAGGATGCACGCTTTGCCGTTGAAGAAATCCAAATTGAATTCGATCTCATTCAATCTCTTTTGCAACTCAAACCGGTGGTCGCAGACCTCACCATCCATAACCTCGCTCTGGATATTCACACCGTAGACATTCTGCCGACCTCTAGTCGTCAAGAGCAGGAACCGAGTGTGGACAAGAGCGAAGTGAAGCTCATCGACCAACTCGACTCACTTCTTTTACGTCAGTTTGAAGACTTCACCATTACCGACTCACGGATTTGGTATAAATCGGTATCTGGTGAGACTCGCCGTTTAGATATCGAGCAGCTCCGTTGGAGCAACCAAGGCAAGCACCACTTAGCCGAAGGCACCGTGAACATTGCCGATGTTCGTCTGAATTCATTGTTAGTGAGCGCTAACTTTAAAGATCATGGTTCGCTACGTGATGTGTCTGGTGAGTTTTACGTAAGTGCCCAAGATGTCTCGGTGACGCCTTGGTTAACCACTTACATGCAAGAAGAATCGGGTGCTGAGTCGGGTAAGGTCAGCTTAAACACTTGGCTGACGCTGAAACACAGCCAACCGAATGATGCGTATGTTGAACTGTTGCCTTCTGAGCTGGTGTGGAATGAAAACGGTCGTCATGAGCTGTTTATCGAGTCAGGTATTTTCAATCTTCGACCAGATAAACAAGGTTGGAAAGTAAATGGTCACTCACTTCGGATCCGAACCGACAACACCCCTTGGCCGGAATTAGACGCAGCGTTTGATTGGCAACCGAATGGTTGGACGCTCAACCTTTCTCAACTCGATATCGAAGCACTTATTCCGCTCATCAAATTGGCTCCAGAGTCGGAATCGACCAGTGATCTTATCAACAAACTGGCACCGAAAGGCCGAGTTGAAGATGTTCGCTTGTCCATGAGCGGTGGCTTAGACACGTTACGCTACTCCGCGGAACTGGATGAACTTGCGATGACGCAATGGGAACTGCTACCAGGATTCCATCATGTACAGGGCAGTGTATCTGGTGATTTAGATCAGGCAAAAGCGAAAGTAACCGTCATTGATGATGTATTTCCGTACGGTGATGTATTTCAAGCTCCGCTGAATATCAAACAAGGTGAAGTCGATATTATCTGGCAACAAGATGAGAGCGGCTGGCGCTTGTGGTCTGATAAAGTGACGGCAGCGACACCAGATCTTCAAGTACTAGGAGCATTCCGTCTTGATTTTCCAAAAGAACAAAGCCCATTTTTATCGTTTTATGCTGAAGCAGATCTCTATAACGCAGGTGAAACATGGCGTTACCTGCCGACTCTGGCACTCGGACAAGACTTAACGGATTACCTATCGACTGCGATTCAAGGTGGTAAAGTTAATACGGCTAAGCTGCTGTGGTATGGCGAGTTAGGGGATTTTCCTTACAAAGATCATAATGGCATGTTTCAGGCGTGGGTCGGTTTAAAAGACGCGAAATTTAGCTTTGATACGGCGTGGCCAACCATCACGGATCTGCAGCTGGACTTGCTGTTTGAAAATGATGCCATGTATTTGGATTCAAAGTCCGCTACGCTAAATGGTGTTCATGCCAAGCGTATTACTGGGCGAATCCCTGAGTTGGCGGAAGGTGGACACATTGAGATTGAAGCCAAAGCGAGCGCGCCGGGCAATGAAGTTCGTGACTACATGATGGCGACGCCATTGGTGGACTCGGTCGGGGCAGCGTTGACGGCGCTGCAAGTGAGTGGTCCGGTTTACTCTGAGTTCCAGCTCAACATTCCGTTTGATTTTGAAAAAGAGTCCCGTGCTTGGGGTTATGCCGATTTAACAGAAAACCGTGTCGATATTGAAGCGCCGCCAATGACGCTGGAGAAAGCCACAGGGCGTATCCACTTCGATAATGATGTGGTCACCACATCGGGTTTGTCTGCAGAGTTGCTTACCCAGCCTATCTCCCTCGATTTTCGTGGTGAGATTGCGGAACAGGGCTACAATGTGACGATTAACACATTAGGGGATTGGGACGTTGAGCCTCTCAAACCTTATGTTGGTGAGCGTTGGTTAAAGCTTGTTTCTGGGCATGCGCCGTGGCAAATGGACATTGACTTACAACTTAATGATGTAGGCTTCACCTATCAACTTGATGTGTTGGCGCAGCTAAATCGTTTAGCGAGTCAATATCCCTATCCGCTAGCGAAACAAGTTGGCGAGTCCGGGCAAGCAAAACTACAGGCATCCGGCAACCAAGAAAGCATTTCAGCAAGACTACAGATCCCAAATGCTAAGTATCAAACCGAGATAGATATAACTGGCGATGTACCTGTTCTGACGGCGACTCATTTAATGGTCGGCAAAGGTGGTTTCAGGATCAGCCCTATTGTCGGACACGATGCATCAGTGCGTGTCGCTGAGCTTAATTTAGACCAGTGGGCAGAGCTGGTTCAGGGCTCAGAAAGTAAGCCGTCATCGTCTGTTCTGGCAAGCATGAAGACGCCGAGTATTCCATTGCCGACACGGATTGATGTTGAAACGCCAAACTTGCAGCTTGGTGGGATTGAGTTTCATGATGTGGACTTCTCCGCAAACAAAAAGAATTTGAGTTGGCAACTCGATGTGGACAGTCAAGAGGTTAAAGGTAAGGCTAACTATCTGAAACCTTATGACTTATCGGTCTCTTTAGAGCACTTGCACCTGTATATTCCAGGGTTTGAAGAGATGACCAAAGAGCGTAGCTCGCTCTTTGCCAGTGAAGATCAAAACGCACCTTTGATTACCAATTTTGACCGCCAGTTTCACGCTGAGATGCCAAACTTAACTTTGAACATCGATGATTTCTGGTTGCAAGGTTACAAAGTGGGGAAGGTGAGTGTTGATTTGCAGCGTCGCGAGAACCGTTTGGAGTGGAAAAATATCACCTTTAGCAGCGGCAAAAACCGCATTGATATGAGCGGTTGGTGGGATCTGACAAAAGAGAGTAGCCATTCCAACTTAACCATGAAAATGAAAGGTGATAACAACACTGATCTTATGGAGCGCTTTGGTATCACATCAGGTATTCAGCAGGCACCATTTGAGATCAACGCCAATATGGAATGGGACGGCGCGCCTTGGTCGATGAAGACACAAACCTTGCAAGGGAATGTCTCAACGGAATTTGGTAAAGGCGTGATCAGTGAAGTCAGTGGTGCGGCACGCTTGTTAGGCTTGTTCAGCTTGGATTCTATCATCCGTAAGATGCAGCTCGACTTTACCGACGTATTCGACAAAGGCATGGCGTTTAACTCGATCACAGGCACGGGCAAAATCCAAGATGGCGTGTTTATCACCAACGATATCGTGATGGATGCCTTAGCAGGAGAAATGCAGATCCGCGGCATCGCCAATATGAACAGCAGAATGGTCGATGCGGAAGTGAAGTTCACCCCAGACATCACATCAGGCCTACCAATGCTGACCGCGTTTGCAGTAGCGCCACAAACCGCGTTGTATGTTTTAGCCATCTCAACAGTGATTTCTCCGGTGGTTGAGGTCTTCACTCAAGTCAATTATGAAGTGAAAGGCCCACTAGACTCACCAACGGTAAAAGAAATTTCTCGAAGTAAAGGTGAATACAAACTACCAGAAAAGCTGCGTGAACAGGCCAAATAACTCACCGACTAAAATGGAATAGGCAGGAAACACATGGAACGTGTTGGCATTATTCAAATGACATCGGGTCCAGATATCACTGCGAATCTGGACTTTATTGAAAAACAGTGTGCTTTGGCGAGTAAGCAAGGTGCCAAGCTTGTCCTTACCCCTGAAAATACGGTGCTGTTTGCCAACCGCGAAGCGTACCATCAGCATGCAGAGCCACTTGGGAGTGGCATGATACAACAGCGGCTCTCTGAAATCGCAAGAAAGAACCAGTTAACACTGATTGTCGGAAGCATGCCCATTCAAACCGCAAAAGGTGTCACGACCACAACACTTGTATTGCCGCCGCACGGTAAATGCATTGCTCACTATGACAAACTGCATATGTTTGATGTCGACGTAGCCGATGGTTATGGTAGTTATCGTGAGTCGGATACGTTTATGGCGGGTAATCAAATTGTAGTGGCGGAAACCGATATCGGCAGCGTTGGATTGAGCATCTGTTACGATCTTCGTTTCCCTGAGCTTTATAAAGTATTACGCCAAGAAGGCGCGGATATCATTGTGGTGCCTGCTGCGTTTACCGCTGTGACGGGGCAAGCTCACTGGGAAGTATTATTGCGAGCTAGAGCGATTGAGACACAATGTTGGATTTTGGCAAGCGGACAAACTGGAACGCATCCATGTGGACGAAAAACATGGGGACACTCGATGGTCGTTGACCCTTGGGGACGTATCCATAAGCAGCTTCAGGATGAAGTAGGCTTGTTAGTGACAGAGATAGATTTGTCACAAAGCCAACAAGTAAGGCAGAATATGCCGCTGACTCAACACAGTCGCTTTCAAAATGAATTGAGACGGAAATAAAAGAGCTAACTATGAGCACAAACCAAATAGAACAGGCACTCCTTGCCCCAAATGGTCTGACAGAACAAGACATTGCTGACACGCTTGCCAGCATTGCGACGCGCCAGATCGATTATGCGGACATTTACTTTCAGTCCAGCTGGCATGAGTCTCTGGTTCTAGAAGACAGCATCATCAAAGATGGCTCTTTTAACATTGATTGTGGTGTTGGTGTCCGTGCGGTAACTGGTGAAAAAACCGGCTTTGCCTACTCTGATCAAATCCAGCCTGAAGGCCTGAAGCAGAGTGCAATGGCGGCGCGCGGTATTGCTCAGCAAGGGCAAAATGGCAAAGTTCATGCGTTTAAACGTACGGAGAACCAAGCGTACTACGCGGCTGTGAATCCACTAGCTGAATGGGAAAAGCAGCAAAAAACAGAATTACTTAAGTCTCTAGATGCTTACATCCGCACTAAAGAACCATTGATTAAAGAAGTCTCGATCAGCATCAGCGGTGTGCATGAGCAGATGCTTGTTGCGGCAACAGACGGTACTTATGCAGGCGATATTCGTCCTTTGGTGCGTTTGTCTATTAGTGTGCTTGCACAAAAAGGTGAACGACGTGAACGAGGTAGCGCTGGTGGCGGTGGCCGTTTTGGTTACGATTTCTTTTTAACGGAAAGCAATGGTGTGAAACAAGCTTTCCATTATGCAGACGAAGCGATTCGCATGGCGTTGGTTAACCTTGAAGCAGAAGCCGCGCCAGCAGGCATGATGCCAGTGGTATTGGGCTCAGGTTGGCCAGGCGTATTGCTACATGAGGCGGTAGGTCATGGCTTAGAAGGTGACTTTAACCGTAAGGAATCTTCGGTTTTCTCTGGCAAAATGGGTCAACAAGTGACGTCTTCACTGTGTACCATTGTTGATGACGGTACATTAAAAGACCTTCGTGGTTCACTGAATGTGGATGATGAAGGGGTGAATGGCCAGTACAACACGCTCATCGAAAATGGCGTGCTGAAAGGTTACATGCAAGACAAGCTAAACGCGCGGTTAATGGGTGTGAACCCAACAGGTAACGGTCGTCGTGAGTCGTATGCACATTTGCCGATGCCGCGTATGACCAACACCTACATGCTTCCAGGTGAACATACGCCAGAAGAAATCATCTCGACGGTAGAGAAAGGGTTGTATGCGCCAAACTTTGGTGGCGGTCAGGTGGACATTACTTCGGGTAAGTTTGTGTTCTCCGCATCGGAAGCGTACTTAATTGAAAACGGCAAAATTACGCGCCCTGTTAAAGGTGCGACGTTGATTGGCTCTGGTATTGAAGCTATGCAGCAAGTGTCGATGGTTGGTAACGACTTAAGTATCGACAAGGGCGTTGGCGTATGTGGTAAAGCTGGTCAAAGTGTGCCAGTTGGCGTTGGTCAGCCGACCTTGAAATTGGATTCACTGACGGTGGGTGGTACTGAGTAACCGCATCTAACCGACTTAAAAAGAGCGCTCATTAGAGCGCTCTTTTGTTTTTGTGAGTCGATGTCGACTACAGGTTCTCTTCGGCAAACTCTGCCAAGCGGCTACGAACCACGCCGTTAAGGTGAATATTCGCGCTGCCTTCAAAGTTCTTGAAGCGTTCAACCATGTAGGTCAAACCAGAGGTCACTGGGGTGAGGTAATGGGAGTCAATCTGCGCCAAGTTACCGGAGCAGACGATTTTGGTTCCTTCGCCGCAGCGGGTGATGATGGTTTTGATTTGTGAAGCGGTGAGGTTTTGACACTCATCAAGCAGCACAAACGCATTTTGAATCGAACGGCCACGCATAAAGTTGATCGATTTAAACTGAATATTAGCTTTATCGCAGATGTACTTCAGTGAGCCTTCAGTGCAGTGATCGTGTTTATGTAGCGCTTCCAAGGTATCGGTCACCGCCGCTAACCACGGCATCATCTTCTCCTCTTCTGAGCCGGGTAGGAAGCCGATGGATTCACCGATATCTGGCGTGTTACGCGTCACGATAATTTTATCGAACATGCCTTTTTCAATGGTTTGCTCCAGTGCTGCTGCCATGGCTAATAGCGTTTTACCACTACCTGCTGCACCAGTTAAAATCACTAGGTCAATATCCGGGTCAAGTAAGGCATCCAACGCCATTCCTTGGTAGATGTTTTTTGGTGTGATGTCCCAAGCCTTACGGTGCATCATGCGTTCTCGGCTCAGGTCGAGTAGCGTTAATTTGTCTTCATTGATGGTTTCCACGCGGCCAGCAAAGTCGCTGTCTTCATCAATCACATATTGGTTAATAAAGGTTGGTTCAAAAGGTTCACGACTGAGTTTGTGATAGGTTTTTCCGCCCAGTGCATAACTTTCTACTTCCTCAATATCACTCCAGAAGTTCCCCTCACGTAATTGAAAACCTTTGGTGAGGTATTGAATGTCGTCAATCAGTTGATCGGTTCGGTAGTCTTCAACAAAACGTACGCCAGCGCCTTTGGCGCGCAGACGCATGTTAATGTCTTTCGTGATCAGTACCACTTCACGTGGTGCTCGTTTGTTTTGCAGATAAAGCACCGCATTGAGTATGCGGTTGTCACCGGCTTTGTCGGCGAAGGCTTTGACGGTTTCCTGCAGTTCAAAATCCGCCAAAATGGAAATGGTGCCTTGGTCGGGGCTGTCTTTAGAAACAGGAATACCTTCAGAAATTTCATCGGGCGTTGCTTCTTTAAACAAATCTTCCAAAGCGCGAATAGCCACGCGAGCGTCTCTTGCGACATCGCGTTTGCTGTCTTTGATTCGGTCGAGTTCTTCCAACACGGTCATGGGGATAACGACATCGTGTTCTTGGAAAGAGAAGATGGCAAAGGGTTCATGAAGAAGAATGTTGGTATCAAGTACAAACAGTTTCCGATCGGTATCGCCCATAGCGTCTCCTTGCCGTAATACGGCTCTGCATGCGAGTGGTTAGGTCGTTCTCAAATAGGTGTGAAGCGGCCTAACTCTGATTGCTTGCAATAGAGGTTGTCGGGCTGATGTCGGTTAGTGTGCAACCGAGTAGCAAGACAACTTACTGCAAACCCGTGTTGATCCTAATCGTGTACTAACGCGCTTAAATCATATGCAATGGTTTTAAACGCCCCTCACTAGAAGTATACGTAATATTTACGTTCTACAACTTAATAATTGGCATGAGTATTTTACAATTTGATTGCATTTATAGTTTGGGAAAAAAAGTTTCCGCTTGATGCGGTTTCGGCGTGACCTAAATCACAGCTTCAAGTAAGATTAGCGACCTTTTTCTGCGTATAGGCTACGTCCGATTTATCATGTTGAGCTGGCTTAAAAATACTCAGTTCATACTGGAATGACGAATGCTATCGGCATAGCAGAAGCCAGAATCAGATCTAAACTATTATCCATGCCTACGGGCATGAGTAGACCAACAAGAAACACGAATCAAGAACTAATAACGAGGTAGTCAATTCATGACATTTGCTTTGGGGCAGCGCTGGATTAGCGATACGGAAAGCGATTTAGGTTTAGGTACCGTTGTAGCAATGGATGCTCGTACTGTGACATTGATGTTTGCAGCGTCAGAGGAAAACCGAGTTTACGCACGTAACGATGCACCTGTTACCCGAGTCACCTTTAACGTTGGTGATGTCATCGACTGCCAAGAAGGTTGGTCTCTAAAAGTTGAAGAAGTACTGGAAGATGAAGGTCTATACACCTATTTCGGTACTCGTGAAGACACGCAAGAAACTGCCGTTGTTCTGCGTGAGATTTTTCTGAGCAACCAAATTCGTTTTAATAAACCTCAAGATAAGTTGTACGCCGGTCAAATCGACCGCATGGACAACTTTGTTCTGCGTTACCGTGCGCTAACCAACCAGTTTGAGCAGCATAAGAGCCCAATGCGTGGCCTATGTGGTATGCGTGCAGGTTTGATCCCTCATCAGCTTTACATCGCGCACGAAGTTGGCCGTCGCCACGCGCCACGCGTATTACTGGCGGATGAAGTTGGTTTGGGTAAAACCATCGAAGCGGGCATGATCATCCACCAGCAAGTGCTGTCTGGCCGTGCAGAACGTATTTTGATTGTGGTACCTGAAACACTGCAACATCAATGGCTGGTTGAGATGATGCGTCGTTTCAACCTGCATTTCTCTATCTTTGACGAAGAGCGTTGTATCGAAGCATTCGCGGATGCAGAAAACCCATTTGATACCCAGCAATACGTGCTGTGTTCTTTGGACTTCCTACGCAAGAGCCGCAAGCGTTTTGAACAAGCACTGGAAGGCGAGTGGGACCTACTGGTTGTCGATGAAGCGCATCACCTTGAGTGGAGCCAAGATAAACCGAGCCGTGAATACCAAGTAGTGGAAGGCTTGGCTGAACGCACTCCGGGCGTACTGCTACTGACGGCAACGCCAGAACAGCTTGGTCGTGAAAGCCACTTTGCTCGTCTGCGTTTGCTGGATCCTGACCGTTTCTACGATTATGAAGCGTTTGTCGAGGAAGAAGAGCAATACGCACCTGTAGCGGATGCGATTACTTCACTTTTCTCTGGTGAAAAACTGCCTGATGAAGCGAAAAACCAGATTACTGAGTTGTTGTCTGAACAAGACGTAGAACCACTTTTCCGCATTATCGAAAGTGAAGCGGACGAAGAAGCGAAAGCGTCAGCGCGCCAAGAGTTGATCGACAACTTGATGGATCGTCACGGTACGGGACGAGTTCTGTTCCGTAACACACGTGCGGCTATCAAAGGGTTCCCTGCGCGTAACGTGCACCTGATGCCAATGGATATTCCACCGCAATACACCACGTCAATGCGTGTTGCTGGGATGATCGGCGGTAAGATGAGTTCGGAAGCACGTGCGATGAAGAACCTTTACCCGGAAGAAATTTTCCAAGAATTTGAAGGCGATGACGCAAGCTGGTGGCAGTTTGACTCGCGCGTGAATTGGTTACTTGAAAAGGTAAAGGAGAAGCGCAGCGAGAAAATTCTGGTGATTGCCTCTCGTGCAAGTACGGCTCTGCAATTGGAGCAAGCGCTGCGTGAGCGTGAAGGCATTCGTGCGACCGTCTTCCATGAAGGTATGTCGATCCTTGAGCGTGACAAAGCAGCCGCTTACTTTGCGCAAGAAGAAGGTGGTGCACAGGTTCTTATCTGTAGTGAAATCGGCTCTGAAGGCCGTAACTTCCAGTTTGCCAACCAATTAGTCATGTTTGACTTGCCGTTCAACCCTGACTTGCTTGAGCAACGTATTGGTCGTTTGGACCGTATCGGTCAAAATCGCGACATCGACATTCATGTTCCTTACCTGAAAGGTACCTCGCAAGCCATTCTTGCTCGCTGGTTTGATGAAGGTTTAAACGCTTTTGCAGAAACTTGCCCAACAGGCCGTGCCGTTTACGATAAGTACTCTGATGATCTGATTGAAATCCTTGCTTCTGGTGACACCAGCACGCTAGATGAGATCATTGAAGCGTCAGCAAAAATGAATAAAGAGCTGAAATCCCAATTGGAGCAAGGCCGTGATCGCCTATTAGAAATGCATTCAAATGGTGGAGAAAAAGCACAACAAATCGTTGAGAAAATTGAATCAACCGACGGTGATACCAATTTGGTCACCTTCGCACTTTCTCTTTTTGATACGATTGGCTTGAACCAAGACGACAAAGGTGAAAACGCACTGATTGTGACCCCATCTGAGCACATGATGGTACCAAGCTACCCAGGCCTGCCATACGAAGGGGCGACGATCACGTTTGATCGTGATACGGCTTTATCTCGTGAAGATATGCACTTTATCAGTTGGGAGCACCCAATGATCCAGGGTGGTATCGATCTTCTGATGAGTGAAGGGGTGGGGACGTCTGCGGTATCTCTACTGAAAAACAAAGCGTTACCAGTTGGGACCATTCTTCTTGAGTTGATTTACGCGGTAGATGCGCAAGCGCCAAAACGCAGTGGTATCGCGCGCTTCTTACCGAAAACGCCAATCCGTTTGATGATGGACTCGCGTGGTAATGATTTGTCTGCTCAAGTGGAATTTGAAAGCTTTAACCGCCAGCTCAGCCCTGTAAACCGTCACTTAGGTAGCAAGTTGGTCACGTCGGTACAGAAAGACGTACACCGCTTAATTGAAGCGGGGGATAGTCTTATCGAAGCGAAGGTTGAGGAAGTACGCAAGCAAGCTCATCAAGATATGCAGCATAGCTTGAATGCAGACCTTGAGCGTTTGCAAGCACTGAAAGCGGTAAACCCAAATATTCGTGATGAAGAAATTGAAGCCATTGATGCACAAATTAGGGAGCTCACTGGTTACATCAACCAAGCTCAAGTGCAGCTCGATTCGCTACGTTTGATTGTGGTGAGCCACAACTAAGTAAGCATTTATTGTTCATTAAAAAAGGTCTTCAGTTGAAGACCTTTTTCTTTATTTGCGGTTTAGTTTCTTTATGCAGAATGCATTACTCACTCATAGCTAACTCATTTACATCAACCATTTCCACCAGATAAATACAGCCAAGAAGCCAAACAAGTAAATCAGGCCTGCAATCGACAACCACTTCAATTTAGGTCCAACAGCCAAAGGTTCAGGTAACTCGGTTTTGCTCACTAATGTGTAATTTAGCAGAGCAAAGAATGGCGTGGTCATAAAGGCGAGGATCATCGCAAAGTTCAGCATAGGCAATAACGCAGAAGCCCAGAAAACCACAATACCTAATGCAAGTAAGGCGACCACCAGCATGATCGCTGACGTGGCTTTAGGGTTAGTGTCTGGTTGTGAGCGCAGTAGACGTTGAGAGTCAGAAATAACGCGTGAGTAGCCATCAATAACGGTAATCGTGCTGCCAAAGATACAGAAAAACGCAATTACCGCGATTAAGTAACGAGACCATTCGCCAATTGTTGCCGCATATAAGCCAACCAATTGGTGGGAGAAGCCAACGCCTGAGCTTTCAAGTGCAACGCCAGAGCCATAGAGCATCAAAGAACCTAACGATACAAAGATAATGGCAAGAAAAGCCGTGCCAATGTAACCGACATTAAAGTCAAATAGAGCAGAGCGATACGTTACTTCTTGCTGGCTTGATTGGCGTTTTAACCACGCAGAGGTCAAGCAGGAGATCTCTATCGGTGCTGGCATCCAGCCCATTGTTACGACGATAAAGCCAATTGCCGCAATCGACCAAGGTGACGGTTGCTCGAAGTTGGCCACTTGCTCAACAGGGTTACCAAAGGCGATAGAAACGGCAAGTAAAGTCGCGATGGTTAACACCGACATGATCACCTTAGATAGCGTATCGAGCGCTTTGTAATGGCCAGCAAATAATATGATCAGGCAGGTGACAATCACAATGATACTGAGTGATGCCATTGATAGTGAAAACGGAATGAAGTAGCCCAGCAAGCTAGCACTAAACATCAACAAAGCGGCGGTATTGATTACGGCTGAGACCACGCTCAGAAATAGAAATAGCCATAGATAAGGCCGACCTAATTTCGCGTAGCCCTCAACCAAGGTGAGCCCTGTCCCCATGGTGTACTGTACGCCCGCTCGGAAAAAAGGGTATTTAAACAGGTTTACGAGCAGAATCAGCGCCGCCAGTTGCCAGCCATAAATCGCACCAGCTTTGGTTGATGCGACGAGGTGAGAGCCACCGACCGCAGCAGATGCCATTAATATGCCGGGGCCTAGCGAACGAAAAAATAAGGAAAGTTTGGATTGGGGTTTATCTATAACGGCGGAGTCCATTGCTTATTGTCCTTTTTATCTTATGTATCTTTCTAAAGAGATACATACCGCAGTACATGACAAGCTGAGCGCTCGCCCTATACTGCGCAACGGTAATGTCTTTTAAATGCTGTGTTTTGATGTATTTATTTTAAGTATTCTTTGCGAATATCATGCTGTGTGCATCTAGCACTCTATTCAGTTATGCGTCTTGTTGTCAAACTAAATTTACAACGTGCTATTTTTAGTTTTTATGCTAAAGGATTGACTTTGTTTTATTGGTTTGAACTTTTCTTCATAACCCTGCATTTGGGTACTATTTAGTTATATAATCGCGGCGTTTTTATTTTGTAGAGATCTCCCATGGCAATGCTTGAATATACCCCTCCCACCGACCCTTGGGTCGATATCGTTTTTGAGGATGACGACATTCTGGCAGTGAATAAGCCATCTGGGTTACTCTCTGTTCCTGGTCGACTTGCAGAGCATTACGACAGCATGTGGAGCCGCCTCAAGGAAGTGCATCCAGAAATCCAAGTAGTGCATCGCTTGGATATGTCGACATCAGGGTTGATGCTGCTGGCGAAAAACAAACCTTCGGAGCGAGCATTAAAAAAGCAGTTCCAATATCGTCTCACCCACAAGGTGTATTACGCACGTGTTTGGGGGCATGTTGAACCGCAAGAAGGGAATATTGATCTTCCATTAATTTGTGATTGGCCAAATCGTCCGCGACAAAAAGTATGCTTCGACGACGGCAAGCCATCTCAAACTTTATTCCAAGTGGTGAAGCGTGAAGTGCACCCTGATGGCACCCATACGACCGTTGTGCGACTACTGCCCATTACTGGTCGATCGCATCAGTTACGCGTGCATTTGATGGCGATTGGTCATGCGATTGTGGGTGATGAGTTTTATGCAAGCGAAGAGGCGTATCAGTTTTCAGAACGTTTAGAGTTGCACGCTGCGGAGCTAAGTTTTTATCATCCAGCTACGGATCAGCTGAGCAGTATTTTTGTACCCTGTGACTTTTATCCTGAAGCCGAGGCGGCGATCTTTAACTATTTTTCGCCAGAACGTACATTGCCTGATTATAAAACGTTGCCACACCCTTAATGCCAACCGCAGTCAACAACGGTTCTTTCTAGTTCGCTATTTCGTTACTGTGGTTGATGTATCCTGTCTTTCAGCCGTGAACAAGGAGTTGTTATGTCTTTGCCGACCATCGTATTTTTGGACCGTGCGACCATCCCAGAACATATTGAGATCCCACGACCTAGCTTTCAGCACTACTGGCGTGAGTACGACTTAACCGCGCCAGAGCAGGTAATAGAAAGGTTAGCAGGTGCAGATATCGTGATTAGCAATAAAGTCCTGCTTGACCAAAATATATTAGAGCAACTACCACAATTGCGGATGATCGCGGTTGCCGCGACTGGTTTTAACAACGTCGATGTGGACTACTGTGCTAAGCATGATATTGCGGCTGCCAATGTACGTGGTTACGCGACGCGTTCGGTACCTGAGCACGTGATTGCGATGCTGTTTGCTTTACGCCGAAATTTATTTGGTTATCATCAAGATATTGCCGCTGGCGAATGGCAGCGTAATAAGCAGTTTTGCTTTTTTACGCACCCAATCGGGGATATAGGTGGTAGCACGCTAGGTGTTATTGGCAGCGGCGCTTTAGGGCAAGCGACAGCACAGTTAGCTGATGCGCTAGGCATGCAGGTGATCTTTGCTGAGCGTAAAGGTGCATCAGAATGCCGACCTGGTTATGTGCCGTTTGAGGAAGTATTGAAACGCTCTGATGCGTTGACTTTGCACTGTCCGCTCAACGAGCATACTCAGAATTTAATTGGTCAAGCAGAGTTGCAACAAATGAAGTCCAACGCCATTCTAATTAATACGGGGCGTGGAGGCTTGGTGAATGAGCAAGCGCTGGTGGATGCCCTAAAGCAGGGAGAAATCGCTGCGGCTGGCTTTGATGTCTTTACCCAAGAACCAGCTGATGAGAGCAATCCGCTGATTGCCAATATGGGTTTACCTAATTTGTTACTGACACCGCATGTTGCATGGGGCAGCGACTCATCGATTCAACGTTTAGTGGAAATCTTGATCGAGAACATTAACGCTTTCGAGCGCGGAGAGCGTATTAATCGCTTGGTGTAACACTGACATTTAAGTAAAAGATAAAAAAGCAGACATCATGTCTGCTTTTTTCGTTAATTGAATGCTCGTTGGCATCGAACCGTCGAATTAAAACTCTTCTTCGTTCAGACCTTTTAGGATCTGGAAGATTTCGCGGTACGCTTTTGCTGGTTTCCCAGCCTTTTTCTCTTTCGCTGCTTGGCGAGCCAATTGGCGTAGACGCTGACGATCCGCTTCTGGGTACATTTCCATTACGTCATCAATGGCTTTGTCGCCTTCTTCCACCACGCGATCACGCAGAGCTTCAAGCTTGTGGAATACCGCCGTTAATTGAGAGTGCTTGTTACGAATCTTATCCAACGCCGCTTGGATTGGCTCTGGATCTTCATAACGCATCAACTTACCAATACGTTGTAATTGGCGACGACGTGCTTCGTTTTTAAAGCGTTGTGCGTCTGCAATTGCTTCTCGCAGGTCTTCGCTCAATGGAAACTTTTCGAGAACTGCAGGTTTGAGGCCGACAAGCTCCTCACCTAGCTTTTGCAGTTCTTCCATGTCTCGCTTCATCTCGGATTTGCTTACCCAGATGATCTCTTCTTCTGGTTCCCATGGCGCTTTTTGATTCTTACGTGCCATTTCAGTTGCCTGTGTTTTGATTAATATTATGACTATTTTAACAAGAATCGTGGGGAGAAAGCGAAATTCTTGTTATCCTATTGTTCATCAAAGACAAGATGTGAAAGACAATGGATATTAAACAGCAGGTTGCTGAGCAACGTACCGAGCTAGAGCAAGCCGTCGCAAGAGCCTTAAAACTTGCATCGGCAAAATCTGACGCCGCCGAAGTCGCAATTACCAAAAGCACTGGTTTAAGTGTATCTACTCGCATGGGCGAGGTAGAAAATGTCGAGTTCAACAGCGATGGTGCGCTGGGCATTACCGTTTACCGAGGTCAACGTAAAGGCAGTGCTTCCACGTCTGATTTAAGTGAAGCTGCTATCGAGCAAACCGTTATTGCGGCGCTGGATATTGCGCATTACACATCTGAAGATCCATTTGCAGGGCCCGCAGCCAAAGAATACATGGTGCAAGAGATCCCCGAGCTTGATCTTCTCCACCCAGACGCCCCTGATCCCGATTATGCTGCCGATGTGGCGATCGCCGCTGAGAAAGAAGCGTTAAGTTATAACAGTGCAATCAAGCAAAGTGATGGCGCGAGTTATGATAGCCACTACGGTGTAAAAGTGTATGGTAACAGCCATGGATTATTAGCAAGCTATGCGTCTAGCCGCCACAGTACCAGCTGTTGTGTGATTGGCGTTGGTCAAAATGGCGAAATGGAGCGTGATTACAGCTACACAGTGGCACGTCATCGCGATGACTTATGGACACCAGAAACAGTGGGTCGTAAGGCGGCAGAGAATACGATTAACCGCTTAGATGCGCAGCGCCTAAAGACAGGTAAATACCCAATCATGTTTGCCGCTGATGTTGCAACTGGCTTGATTGGTCACCTAGTTATGGCGATCAGCGGTGGTAACCTGTACCGTAAATCTTCTTTTCTACTTGATCACCTTGGTAAGCAAGTGCTTCCTGAGTGGTTCAATATCTCGGAACGCCCACATGTATTACGTGGTTTGGCGTCAAGCCCATTCGATAGCGAAGGCGTATATACTCAAGACCGTGAGATCATTACTGACGGTGTGCTAGCAACTTATCTGTTAACCAGTTATGCCGCACGTAAAATGAAGATGGCGCCGACAGGTCACGCTGGTGGGATTCATAACTGGTACGTGAAGTCGACAGGCCAAAACTTCGAACAAATGCTTAAAGAGCTCGGTACTGGTTTGCTAGTGACAGAAGTGATGGGGCAAGGCGTGAACGTGGTAACAGGTGATTACTCTCGCGGTGCTGCAGGCTTTTGGGTTGAGAACGGCGAAATCCAATACCCAGTATCGGAAATTACCATAGCTGGTAATCTGAAGGACATGTTCAATAAGATTGTTGCCGTAGGTAGCGACGTTGAAACGC
Organism: Vibrio sp. 2-1-2a; assembly: GCF_032648565.1. NCBI lineage: Bacteria > Pseudomonadati > Pseudomonadota > Gammaproteobacteria > Vibrionales > Vibrionaceae > Vibrio > Vibrio sp. 2-1-2a. The sequence goes on along the minus strand of NZ_WBOH01000012.1, from coordinate 42,665 downwards.
GCTCGCAAATTCAAACGGGTTCAATCTTACTGGATGCGATGAAAGTGGCGGGTGAGTAAGCTTTCCTAATTCAGAATTAAAAAAGCCTGATGTGTTCATCAGGCTTTTTAGTTTTTGCAGCTAGGTAATCAGTATTGTGGCAAGCCCTAAGAATACTGATAAACCAATTACATCCGTTACGGTCGTTAACGCCATACCACCAGCTAAAGCTGGGTCGATGTTCATTTTCTTTAAGAGGATTGGAATCGTTACTCCGGCAACCCCAGCGACCAATAAGTTGGTCAGCATCGCGGCGGAAATGATTCCCCCTAGCATCCAGTTACCTTTCCAAGCGACAACAATGCCGCCAATAATCAGCGCCCACATGATGCCGTTGAGTAAACCGATCGAGGCTTCTTTCATCAACAGTTCTCGTTTGTTCGAGTCACCGATATGACCAAGAGCAAGACCACGAATTACTAGTGCGACGGTTTGGTTACCAGCGACACCACCCATGGAAGGAACAATCGTCATCAATACGGCAATGGCCGCCATCTGGTCTAGCGTGGCTTCAAACATGTTAGAAACAGAAGCGGCAGCGAGTGCGGCCAACACGTTGGCCCCAAGCCAGATACTGCGTTTGCGAGCTGATTTTACAACGGGTGCGAAGGTATCTTCGTCATCGTCCATACCTGCCATACTCATCATCGAGTGCTCGGCATCTTCACGGATAACGTCAACTACGTCATCGATAGTGATACGGCCAACGAGATGCTGATTCTCGTCTACGACAGGAGCAGAGACCCAGTTACGACGTTCGAACAGACTAGCAACATCTGAATCACTGGTATCGACAGTGATCGCTTCGTCAGCATCTTCCATGATGTCGACAATTTTGACATCAGGCTGGGTCGTGATCAGCAGAGTAATTGGTAGTTCACCAATCAGTTTGCTTTCTTCATCAATGACATAAAGTGCATCCGTTGCTTCTGGTAGTTCACCTTTCATACGCAGATAACGTAAAACCACGTCCACATCTACGTCACCACGAATCGTGATAACGTCGGTGTTCATCAGTCCACCTGCAGTGTCTTCTGGGTAGGACAGGGCGGTTTCGACACGCAGACGGTCAGAGGAGTCCATTTGCGACAGGACTTCGCGTGACAGGTTGTCTGGCAAGCTACGCAGTACATAAGCCACGTCATCGGTATCCATGCCTTCTGTCGCTTCTGCAAGCGCTTCTGGTGCCATTTTGGATACGAGACTATCTTTGACGTCTTCGTTCAGTTCGTCGAGGATTTCACCGTAGTCTTCAGGGTCGGTGAGTTGCCAGAGAACTTCACGGCTTTTGCGTGGAGAGGCTTCTAAAAGGTGAGCGATATCCTCAGGTTCCATGTCCTGTAACTGACGACGAACATGGACGAAGCGGCCATTTTCTAGCGCTTCTGTGACTTCTTGGAGGGCTTGGTGAGCTTGGTCGAATTCAATTTGCTCTGCCATTCATTCCTCCCAATTCCTGATATTTACAATGCGTTGAATAATAGCTTAATTCTAAGCGCCTTTTAATAACAACTTATGATACTAAGCAAATTTATTTATTGGCGCAGTGAGGGGAAGGGGAGTGAGAGGTAATAAAAAAGCGAGTAAATTACTCGCCTTCATCAAATTTATCTTCGATTAAGTGGCAAACGGCATCCAGTGCTTCTTCTGCTTGCTCACCCGCAGCGTGGATTGTGACGTACTGTCCTTGAGCAGACTCAAGCATTAATAAACCCATTACGCTGTCTGCTGTGGCGGTTTTGTCTTCTTCATTGTCGATAGTGATGACCGCTTCAAAGCTCTGGGCCAGTTCGACCAGTTTGACGGCTGCGCGAGCATGTAAGCCAAGGCGATTTTGAATCAATACTTTACGACTTAACTCCACAGCTACTCCTTAGTGTTTTTCTCTAGTGAGGTATGGCGAATTTGCACTTGGTGTCCTTTATTGGCGAAGTACTCACCGATTTGCTGAGTTAAGTACACCGAACGGTGTTTACCACCGGTACAACCTATTGCAACGGTCAAATAGCTGCGGTTGTTTTTCTCGAGCAGAGGTAACCAATTCTCTATAAAGTTTTCAATTTGGTATTTCAAACTTAACACCGATTGGTGCTGCTCCAAAAATGCGGCGATAGAGGCATCCAAACCCGTAAGTGGGCGCAACGCTGGTTCCCAATGTGGGTTGGGCAAGAAGCGAACGTCGAATACGTAATCGGCATCGGAAGGCAGGCCATATTTGAAGCCAAAAGACTCAAATACCATAACAAGCCCTTTGCGATCTCTGCCTTCAACACGCATACGCACGGTTTCACTCAACTCATGCAAAGATTGTCCGCTGCTGTTCAGTACAAGATCGGCATGCGCTTTAAGTGGTGTTAAAATTTCTTTCTCACGCTCGATGGCTTGGTCAAGGGAGAGAGAGGTGCCACCTAAAGATAAAGGGTGGATTCGGCGTGTTTCGCTGTAGCGTTTGAGTAGCGTTTCCTTATTGGCGTCCAAGAAAAGCACGGTCACATCAAGCTCTGTTTTCAACTGCTCCAGTGTACCAGTCAGTTCTTTTAGCTTTTTAGGGATATTGCGAATATCAATGCTTACCGCAACATTCTGCTTGCTGTCAGCAACAGAGTGAACAAATGCGTCCAGCAAATTCACTGGGAGGTTATCAACACAGTAATAACCTAAGTCTTCCAGTACGCGCAGCGCAATACTCTTACCGGCACCTGAGTGCCCGCTAACCACGATTAGTCGCATGATGTCCGTCCTGCTTATTGGTGAATCATGATGTCGTAAAGTTCTTCATCACTCTGAGCATTGCGCAGTAGTTTCAATACTTGCTTATCGCTCAGACGTTCTGCCATAGAGGATAGAGTCTTGAGGTGCTCTTTGCACTGTTCTTCTGGTACAAGGAGCGCAAAAAGAAGGTCGACAGGTCGATTATCAATCGCATCGAATTCAATTGCTTCATCACATTGCAGCAAGACAGCAATAGCCTTGTCGCTCGATTGCATTCTAGCGTGTGGGATCGCAATACCGTTTCCGATACCAGTACTGCCCATTTTCTCTCTGTTGAGCATGCACTCGAACAGTTCGGTAGAATCTTGGCCCGTTTGATCAGCCACGATGCGGCTGATCATTTCAAGGGCGCGTTTTTTACTCGTGCAGTGGACCGCACTCTTGGTGCAGTCCAATGACAGTATTTCGCTCAGTTGCATGATTAATGACTGTTTAGTTTTTCTTTGTGCTTATTGAGTTGGCGAACCAATTTATCTACCAGCGAATCGATCGCGGCATACATATTTTCGTCATCAGATGATGCGTGGATTTCGCCTTGATTTATATGAAGCGTAGCTTCCGCGATTTGAGTGATTTTTTCAACTTTTAGTACAACATGTACTTGATTGATATGGTCGAAGAACCTTTCGAGCTTCTGAAACTTAGAATTTACATAGTCTTGCATTGAATCGGTAAGATCAACGTGATGGCCTTGAATATTGATTTGCATAGACTTTCCTTTTCAGTTAGTGCCTTATAATAGGCGTTTACGCTGACTTGAAGGGGCAATTCCCAAGGATTCTCGATATTTGGCTATCGTACGTCTCGCGACCTGAATCCCTTGGTCAGCCAGAAGAGCAGCAATCTTGCTATCACTCAATGGCTTAGCAGTATTCTCTGCTGCGACCAGTTTTTTAATGAGTGCGCGAATTGCTGTTGACGAACATTCTCCGCCGTTGTCAGTACTAACATGGCTAGAGAAGAAGTACTTCAATTCAAAAATGCCACGTGGTGTATGCATAAATTTTTGTGTTGTTACACGAGAAATCGTGGATTCATGCATGTCCACTGCCAAGGCTACATCATTTAGTACCATTGGCTTCATGGCTTCCTCACCATACTCGAAGAAATCTTGTTGATGTTCAACAATACATCTTGCAACTTTGAGTAGCGTCTCGTTTCTACTCTCTAAGCTCTTAATTAACCATTTTGCCTCTTGCAAATTGCTGCGGATGTACTGGCTATCCGCGCTATTTCCTTTGCCTAATTGAGCATATTGTTGATTAACTTTTAATTTTGGAACGCTATCTGGGTTGATAGAAACGGTCCATTTGCCGTTGTCTTTAAAAACGGACACATCTGGAATTACGTACTCGGTATCATCCGGTGTGATACGGCTACCGGGACGAGGATCTAACTGCTGGATAAGTTTGAGTACTTCACGGAGATCGGCTTCTTTCAGCTTAGTCTCTTTGATGACGAGCTTGTAATCACGGTTCCCCAGGTGATCAATATGATCCGCAAGAATCATTTTGGCTTCAGCAAGCCACGGTGTGTCTTCTGGGAAAGTCGCTAGCTGTAGCAGTAGGCACTCTTGTAAGTTGCGTGATGCCACACCGAGCGGATCGAACTGCTGAATACGTTTACGAACGGCTTCTACTTCGTCTAACTCAATCTCTTCGTTATCGAAGCTCTCATGAATTTCTTCAGGAGATAGGGTTAGGTAACCGTAGTCGTCAACAGCGTCAATAATCGCTAATGCAATCGTACGATCGGTTTCACTGAATGGTGTCAGGTCAAGCTGCCACATTAGGTAGTCATGCAATGATTCCGTGGTTTCGCCTTGGTAGACGGGCATATCATCGTCAAGAGCTAAGCCAGTGCTACCGGTATTCGCGCTGTAGACGTCATCCCAAGTGGTATCGATTTCAAGTTCAGAGCTGATCTCTGACTTCTCAATTACGTCTGAACTGTCTGGAACGTCAAAGTCTGCTGGTTCGTTAGCACTGTTGCTATCAGCAGCCTCGACCGCTGATTTATCTTCACCGTTTGCTAGAGGCTCATCTTGGCCTTCTTCAACTTCCAATAATGGGTTTGAATCCAAGGCTTCTTGGATTTCCTGTTGAAGATCGAGTGTCGACAGTTGCAGTAAGCGAATCGCTTGTTGCAACTGTGGCGTCATGGCTAACTGTTGACCTAGCTTGAGTTGTAATGAAGGTTTCATTCAGTGTTACTTACCTTGTAATGCTCAGAATCTTACCGTTCCTAATATAATCATAGACGGAATTGTTCGCCGAGATAAACTTGTTTCACCTGTTCATTATTGAGAACTTCTGCCGGAGTTCCCGATGCAATTAGGTGCCCTTGGCTTACGATATAGGCTTTTTCGCATACGTCCAGTGTTTCACGCACGTTATGGTCAGTGATTAACACTCCGAGGCCGCGATCGCGTAGATGCTCGATGATTTTCTTGATGTCATTAACCGAGATTGGGTCAACACCAGCGAAAGGTTCATCCAACAAAATGAATTGAGGGTTGGCTGCTAAAGCGCGAGCGATTTCCACTCTGCGTCGCTCACCCCCCGATAGTGCCATACCCGCACTGGTTCTGATGTGCTGAATGTGGAATTCTTCCAACAAATCTTCCAGCTTATCTTGGCGCTCTTCACGTGTCATTTCTTGACGAGTTTCGAGTACAGCCATGATGTTATCTTCTACCGACAGCTTACGGAAAATCGACGCTTCTTGCGGAAGGTAGCCAATCCCGAGACGCGAACGACTGTGCATCGGCAGAATACTGATATCTTTATCATCAATGGTGATGGTGCCTTCATCTCGTGGCACCAAGCCGACAATCATATAAAACGAGGTGGTTTTACCTGCGCCGTTTGGGCCTAGCAGCCCAACAATCTGACCAGATTCAACTTCCAAGCTAACATCGGTTACGACTTTGCGCTTTTTGTAGCTTTTCGCCAAGTTTTTCGCACTCAGTACTGCCATATTAGTTCTCTATCTGATTGGGTTGCAAAATGGTCGTAACGCGCTCTTCCTTAGAGCTATCAGCGACTAGCTTTTGTTTACCAATTTGGTAACGAATCGAAGAACCTTTGATGGTGTTGTTGTCTTGTGCCAGTTGCGCTTGACCTTTCATGGTCAGTTCGTCTGTAGAAATACGGTAATCCAGCTCCACAGCTTGACCACTCAGTGTCTTACCATCGTCCATCAGCTGAGAAAACTTCGCAGGTTTACCAAATGCTTGAATCTGTTTGATGGCTTCGGTTTTAGGATCGCGCGTTACCACGATTCTATCAGCATCGATATTGATGCTACCTTGCTTAAGAGATACATCGCCTTTAAAGATAACCTGGTTACTCTTCATATCCACTTGTTGGGTGTCAGAGTTAATGTAAACCGGTTGTTGAGTATCCGACTTAAGTGCCAGCGCTTGAGGCGCCGCCAATACCAGTGCCAGTAGGCTAAGGTGTAACGGTTTCATATCGACCTTGAACTTCGTCTGTCAGAGTTGCGGTATGCTGCTTTAAGTTGCCTTGCATTGCGCCTCCAGTAGTTTCAAATTGTGGCCCAACCAACATGACCTGTTGATCAGCTTTAAAATCACGATTGGTTAGATTAATGACTAACTTGTCTGTTGCCATGGTATCAAAACTCGCACCTGGCAGAAGATTTTGCATTAAGACTTTGTCATATAACGTTAAGACTTGGTCTTCATCTAACACGGCTCTTGTGGCCGTCACCTTCCATTCAATGACGCTACCTTCACGGTAAACCATCAAAGTCGGGTTATTAAAAATGGTATCTCCACTCTTAGCATAATGGTCTAAGTTCGTGGAGCGGATGATGTAACTGCGGACACCATCTTCACCATAGGTGATGTTTTCCAGTCCAGTACCACTGAACATGGGCAGTTCAGAATCTGGTGCTACTTGAATTGCGTCGTTGCCTTTTGGGGTCAGTAGGTAATAACCGCACCATGCGACAACGAAGATCAAGAGCAAATAAATAAGGCGAGTAAAACTCATATAATGAAGGCCTATCGTTTAGCTCAGTACTTCCCTGACCATTGCCTTTATTTGTGTAATAAATGATTTAAATGTTTGTGCTGATATTACATCACGCCAGCTTTTAGTAAATCGTGCATGTTCAGTGCACCCACAATTTTTTCGTCTTTACATAAAATCAGAGCGTTAATATTTTTATTCTGCATCAAGTTCAAACCTTCAACCGCTAGCATATCAGGGTGCGCTGTGGTTGGATTTGTCGTCATGACTTCGCCAATCGCGGTCGTATGAATATCAATGCGTTTGTCTAAGGTGCGACGTAAATCACCATCGGTGAATATACCAAGCATAGCATCGTACTCATCGACGATAGCGGTCATGCCTAGCCCTTTTTCTGAAATTTCAAGCAGGGCATCGCGAATCAATGCGTTTGGAGAAACTTTAGGTAACGCTTCTCCAAAGTGCATAATATCAGACAACTTAAGCAGCAGTTTTCTCCCTAACGCGCCACCTGGATGAGATAGGGCAAAATCTTCGGCAGAAAAACCACGCGCTTGAAGTAGGGCTACGGCTAATGCGTCTCCCATTACTAATGTGGCCGTGGTACTGCTGGTCGGTGCCAACCCTAGTGGGCAAGCTTCTTGAGGTACCGTAATTTGTAGGTGCAAGTCAGACAGTTTTGCCATATTGGATTCTGGCTTGCCTGTCATGCTAATTATCTTGATGTTCAGGCGTTTTAATACCGGAAATAGAGACAGAATTTCGTTTGACTCACCAGAGTTAGAAATTGCGAGCACAATATCTCCAGGGCTGATCATGCCCAAGTCGCCATGTGCAGCTTCGCCAGGGTGAACGAAAAACGCAGAAGTCCCCGTGCTTGCCAGAGTCGCAGCAATCTTGTTACCAATGTGGCCTGACTTGCCAATACCCATAACGGCTACTTTGCCGCTGTTGGAAAGGATCAGTTCGCACGCTTTCTCAAATTGATCATCAAAGTAGGTATCCAGCTCTTGCAGAGCAGCAACTTCGATATCAAGAACTTGTTTAGCAGCAGCGCGAAAATCAAATTGATTGGACATATCAGTTCTCTACTTATTTATCGTGGTAATTAAGCGGCCATGTTTGCGAATAAGTACACTTGATAACCTAGGAAGCATGCAAACAAGATTGCACCTTCAATACGGTTAATACTGCGTGATTTACCCAAACACATCGCGACAAGTAACAGTGAAACGCCTAACATGACCCAGAAGTCACGTCCCATCGCGTACTCACTCAGTACCGATGGATTAATGATGCCAGGAATGCCCATTACGGCCAGAATATTAAACACATTCGAGCCAATAATGTTACCGACGGCCATGTCGTCTTCACCTTTTAAAACACCAGCAAGCGATGCTGCGAGCTCAGGTAGACTAGTGCCGATGGCAATGATAGTCAGACCGATGACAAGATCGCTCATGCCAAAATACTTTGCAATAATCACCGCGTTATCCACTAGCATGCTTGCTGCCAAAGGAAGCAGTATCAGGCCAATAACCACCCACATGATCGCTTTAGGGTTGCTGACGCCTTCTGGGATTTCTGACTCTTGGTCATCAAGAAAAACATCACCTGCTTTTTGTTCTTTGCGGCTGATCTGCAACATAGCAAATAAAAATGCCCCAAAGAGTACAAACAATAAGACACCTTCATAAAAACCGAGATGACTATTCCAAAGCAGAATACCGGCGAGTACTGTTACTGCAATCATTAATGGCAGTTCCCGGCGGATGACCGCGGAGCTAATCGACAGAGGCTTGATGAGTGCTGTAATACCTAGGATTAACGCGATGTTCGCGATGTTTGAGCCTAAAACGTTACCCACGGCAGTATCGGTTTTTCCGTCCCAGGCTGCGGTTGCAGAAACCATCATCTCTGGCGCAGAAGAGCCCATCGCAAGGATTGTCATGCCGATGACAAGAGGTGAAATACCGACGTTGCGGGCTATCGCTGCAGAACCAAAAACAAGTTTATCTGCACTCCATACGAGCAAAACAAGACCGACTATAAGCAACGCTACGGCTTCGAGCATGAGAATTCCTAAGTATTAAATAAGTAAAATGAATAACCGCTAATTTTGACCTTTTGCGGCCTAAAATGGAAGATAAACGACGAATAAATTAAAGGTTAGTAACGAAAATGTATGCAAATGTCGTTCATTTAAATCAGCAATTCTTGTCTAGGATTTAAACACTTTGCGCTGATTTGATCGTAATCCACAAAAAATTGCAGGTATATACTCGACTTTATTTAATTGAACAGTGCTTTAAATTCAAAGCCAATGTGCTTATGATTGCAGCCTAATAAATGTACCGACGTTACTTTATTAAACGTGAAATTCAACTCCGTTGTGTGTCTGGTTGATGATGCCGTGAGTTGCAACGCTCCGACAGTAGAAGAGATGATATGTCGAACAACGATTTAGTCACCGTGAACAACCTCACTTTTTCACGGGGAGAGCGCAAGATCTTTGATGGTATTGATCTGCATGTTCCTGAGGGCAAAGTGACGGCCATTATGGGACCATCGGGAATAGGTAAAACTACACTGCTGCGTTTAATTGGTGGTCAGTTGTATCCCGAGCAAGGAGAGATCTGGTTTGATGGCGACAATATTCCCTCTCTCTCGCGTAAAAAACTCTACCATGCTCGAAAGAAAATGAGCATGTTGTTTCAATCAGGAGCTTTATTCACTGATTTGAATGTCTTTGATAACGTCGCCTTCCCATTGCGAGAGCATACGAATTTATCTGAAGAGCTGATTCGTACCATGGTATTGCTTAAGCTTGAAGCCGTCGGTCTACGCGGCGCGGCACAACTGATGCCGAGCGAGCTATCGGGTGGCATGGCAAGACGCGCTGCGTTGGCGCGTGCGATCGCCCTAGACCCAGATTTAATCATGTACGATGAACCATTTGTCGGACAAGACCCAATCACCATGGGTGTCTTGGTTGAGCTCATTAGTAATCTAAATCAAGCGTTAGGCTTAACTTCTATAGTCGTTTCTCACGACGTGCCTGAAGTGATGAGTATTGCCGATTGGGTTTATCTGATGGCCGATGGCAAAATTATCGCTTTTGGCACACCAGAAGAGCTTAATCAGAATCCTGACCCTCGCGTTCAGCAGTTCTTACAAGGTGATGCAGATGGTCCTGTACCGTTTCGCTTCCCTTCTCAAAGTATCGAAAAGGACTTATTTGATGGTCGATAATTTTATGCATTTTGTCGCCTCACTAGGTAGACGAACGCTCTCCATCTGCGGAGCATTTGGTCGTGCGACTTTCATGCTGATTGGGGCACTGTTTACTAAGCCACAACCGCTTAAAAGCTTTCCTTTGCTCGTTAAACAACTTTATTCCGTAGGCGTCCAGTCTCTGGCGATTATCGTCGTATCTGGGTTGTTCATTGGTATGGTTTTGAGCCTACAAGGTTATGTTGTGCTGGTGGATTACGGCGCAGAGGGCAGTTTGGGTCAAATGGTGGCGCTCTCATTGCTACGTGAATTAGGGCCCGTTGTCACTGCACTTCTGTTTGCTGGTCGTGCAGGCTCTGCGTTAACTGCAGAGATAGGTTTGATGAAAGCGACGGAGCAACTTTCTAGCCTTGAAATGATGGCGGTAGATCCTTTGAAAAGAGTGATTGCGCCACGTTTTTGGGCTGGCGCTATTTCAATGCCATTACTGGCTATGATTTTCATGGCGGTGGGTATTTGGGGCGCCCAGCTTGTTGGTGTTGACTGGAAAGGAGTTGACCATGGCAGTTTTTGGTCAGCGATGCAGTCCTCAGTTGAACTAGGACAGGATATTGGTAACAGTATGATCAAGTGCTTTGCGTTTGCAATTACGGTTACTTGGGTCGCTCTATTTAATGGTTATGATGCTATTCCAACTTCGGAAGGGATCAGCCGAGCAACTACGCGCACTGTTGTGCATTCTTCTTTAGCAGTACTAGGACTAGACTTTGTACTGACCGCATTGATGTTTGGGAATTAATCATGCAACAAACACGTAAAACTGAATTATGGGTTGGCAGCTTTGTATTAGCGGGAATTTGCGCGATTCTTGTGATGATTTTTCAAGTTGCTGACGTAAAAAGCATTGGCGCTGGTGATACTTACACCCTCAAGGCTGAGTTCGATAATATTGGTAGTTTAAAAGTTCGCTCGCCAGTAAAAGTGGGCGGGGTTGTGATTGGTCGGGTAAGCAATATTTCACTTAACCCAGATAACTTATTACCTGTTGTAACTCTATCGATCAATAGCAAATACAATCAATTCCCAGAAACGTCGAGCGTACAAATTTTGACGTCTGGCTTGATTGGTGAGCAATACATTGGTTTAGTACCAGGCTTTGTTTTTGACGATGAAGTCATGCTGGTCGATGGCGATACCATCGAAGACACCAAATCAGCGCTCGTGCTTGAAGACTTAATTGGTCAAGTGCTTTACAGCGTAGGTGGTTCAGACGATTCAAGTAAGGAATAACTATGTTAGCGAGATTATTACTTTCAGTTTGTGCTGTGTTTAGCGCGTTTGGTACAAGTGCAGCAGAAGTGGATAAAACTGAACCTTATAAGATGATGAAGCAAGTGGCTGAAGTCACGTTCGAAAGATTAAAAGCCGAGCAGCCGAAAATCAAACAAGACCCAGATTTACTCAAGGTGATTGTCGAAGAAGAGCTAATGCCTTACGTCAACTACCGCTATGCTGGGTTAAAGCTCCTAGGTCCAAACCTAAAAGGAGCGAAACGTGAAGACGTACTTGAGTTTATTGATGCATTTCGCGCGTACTTAATTGCTTCTTATGCCCAAGTGCTAACGCAATACAGTGACCAACAAATTGAATTTGGTCCTGAGCCTAGCATTGATGACTCTAAGCGTATCACCAGCATTAAAGTTGATATCATCGATACGCCGCGTCCAAACATCAAGCTAGAGTTCAAATTGCGTAAAGACAACAAATCTGGTGAGTGGGAAGCGTTCGATATGATTGCGGAAGGCATTAGTTTACTCTCTAGCAAACAGTCGGAATGGAATAGCAAAATTCGTCAAGAAGGCATTCTATCTGTCGCGAAAGATCTAGAAAAATTAGCTGCGGAACCGATTCGCTTTGAGGCGAAGAAATAATGGCCCAGACTCCCACTCAGTGGCAATTAGATCAAAACATTCTTAAGCTAACAGGGGCACTTGATAGAGATACAGTGCCCTCATTGTGGGCGTATGCTCAGCAATGGCAACCAGCTCAAGCTGAGCTGGAATGCTCGTTAAAAGAGATAGAGCGCGTCGACTCTGCAGGAATGGTGATGTTAATCCACTTATTAGAGCATGCAAAAAAGCAAAACTGTCATATAATGCTCAGTTTCGTGCCGGCGCAACTGCGCACTTTGTTTCAACTGAGCAATGTTGAATCTTTAGTGGCCAAACACATACAGAATTATCAGGGGTAAATTGTGGATAGCGCAAAAGTACAACAGTTATTAGAAGAAGCACTAAACCTTCAAGAAGTGCATGTAAAAGGTGAAGGTAGCCACTATGAGGTGGTTGCTGTTGATGCTTGTTTCGATGGAATGAGCCGCGTTAAGAAGCAGCAGTTAATTTATGGTCCTCTGATGGAATACATCCAGCGTAACGACATTCACGCATTATCAATTAAAGCGTTCACACCAGAAGAGTGGGCTCGTGATAAGAAACTGATGTCGCTTTAAGGTTTATTGATGGAAAAGTTTCGAGTTATTGGGTCAGATAAACCACTCGTTGGTGAAGTGACCATTTCCGGTGCAAAAAACGCAGCACTGCCGATTTTATTTGCGTCTATCTTGGCGGAAGAGCCTGTAGAAGTGGCAAACGTGCCACACCTTCGTGATATCGATACAACCATGGAACTGCTTAAGCGTTTAGGCGCGAAAGTAAGCCGTAATGGTTCTGTTCACGTCGATCCAAGTAGCATTACTGAATACTGCGCACCGTATGATTTGGTGAAAACCATGCGTGCTTCTATTTGGGCTTTGGGTCCGCTCGTAGCGCGATTTGGTCAAGGTCAGGTTTCTCTACCTGGCGGTTGTGCTATCGGTGCTCGTCCTGTTGATCTGCATATTTCTGGCCTAGAGCAGCTTGGCGCAACGATTACGCTTGAAGATGGTTACGTTAAAGCAGAGGTTGATGGTCGTCTAAAAGGTGCGCACATCGTGATGGATAAAGTCAGCGTAGGCGCGACGATCACCATCATGTGTGCTGCAGCACTTGCTGAAGGTACTACAACGCTAGACAACGCGGCGCGTGAACCTGAAATTGTAGACACCGCGGATTTCCTAAATAAGCTTGGTGCAAAAATTTCTGGTGCAGGCACAGATACGATCACGATTGAAGGTGTTGAGCGCCTAGGTGGTTGTAAACACAACGTGGTTGCCGACCGTATTGAGACGGGAACATTCCTTGTCGCTGCCGCGGTATCTGGCGGTAAAGTAGTATGTCGTAACACTAACGCTCATTTGCTTGAAGCGGTTTTAGCCAAGCTAGAAGAAGCTGGCGCGCTTGTCGAAACGGGTGACGATTGGATTTCAGTTGATATGACTGCTCGCGAGCTGAAAGCAGTGAGTGTACGTACAGCGCCGCATCCAGGCTTCCCGACCGATATGCAAGCGCAATTTACGCTACTAAACATGATGGCGAAAGGCGGCGGCGTGATCACTGAGACTATCTTTGAAAACCGCTTTATGCACGTACCAGAATTGATGCGTATGGGCGCGAAAGCCGAGATTGAAGGCAACACCGTTATCTGTGGTGATGTTGAGTCATTAAGTGGTGCGCAAGTGATGGCAACCGACCTACGAGCTTCGGCTAGCTTGGTAATTGCGGGCTGTATTGCTAAAGGCGAAACCATCGTTGATCGTATTTACCATATCGACCGCGGTTACGACAAAATCGAAAATAAACTGGCTGCACTTGGCGCAAATATTGAGCGAGTGAGCGAGGCAAGTTAAACTGCACCGCAGGTAACTTGGATATCAAGAGAGCCGAAACCTGAGTTTCGGCTTTTTTATATCACTCTCATGACCATAGTTATCCTTTATGGAAAGAGAGAAATTAATAGCTGTATCTGGCAAAAGCCGGTTCCTGGAGAACAAGAATGATTGCACTGTTACGTGTATTTGCTGTCGCTATCTTTGCGATTGTTATGTTTATTGGTGGTTGTGGTTACTGCCTATTAAGCCCCCGAAACCCTAAGCACGTTTTCACTTTTGGCCGCTTGTTTGCCAAGATGTCTCGTGTATTTGGGATTAAGTTAGAGCTGCGTATTCCTGAAGATGCGTATTCACGCGGCCAACATGTTTACATTGCTAACCACCAGAACAACTGGGACATGTTTACTGTTTCTGCTGCTGTGACTCCGAAAGTTGTGACAGTAGGTAAAAAGAGCTTAGCTTGGATGCCACTGTTTGGTCAGCTTTACTGGCTTACGGGTAACATTCTGATTGACCGAGCGAATCGCTCTAAAGCAAAAGGTACTATCGATCAGGTCGTGAGCAGCATGAAAGAAAGTGATGTTTCGGTGTGGATGTTCCCTGAAGGCACGCGTTCTCGTGGACGTGGTTTGCTGCCATTCAAAACAGGTGCTTTTCATGCAGCAATTGGAGCAGGCGTGCCAATCATTCCTATCGTATGTAGCTCGACGAATAAAATTAAGCTGAACCGTTGGAACAATGGTCATGTGATTGTTGAAATGCTACCTCCAATCAGTACTGAAGGCTATGGTAAAGAGGGCATTCGCGAGCTAGCAAATATCTGTCGTGAACAGATGAAAGAGAAACTTGAATCGTTAGATGAAGAAGTCAAACAGCGCAACGCTGCTTAAGTTTTACTGCGATATCATCACGAAAAGACAATAAAAAACGGGTAGCCTGAGCTACCCGTTTTTTTATGTTTGTCAGCAAGTGCAATTATTTGCGAACCGCGATTGCTTCAATCTCGATACCAACATCTTTCGGTAGGCGAGCGACTTCTACACAAGAACGTGCAGGGTAGTTTGCTACGCCGTGCTCATCAAAGAACTTGCCGTAAACTTCGTTCACCGTGCCAAAGTCGTTTAGGTCTTTAACAAAAACCGTTAGCTTCACGATATCTGACACTTTAAGGCCTGAAGATTCAACCACAGCCTTTACGTTTTCTAGAGACTGACGAGCTTGCTCTGCGATATCAGCAGACACTTCACCTGTCGCTGGGTTTACTGGGATTTGGCCTGAAGTAAGAACCATGTTACCTAGATCTACGCCTTGAACGTAAGGACCGATTGCTGCTGGTGCAGATTCAGTGTGAAGTACTTTCGTCATTTGATTTTTCCATCAGTTGTAGGGAATAAAGATTCTCAGTTTGCCTCTAAACCCGTGGTAGGTAAAGAGTAAAATACCCCGGCATTGCGGGGTATTTTAAACGTATCACGCCTAGTCGTACGGTGTGTTTATCGTTCGGTTACGATCTCACGTGAGAACACTTTCTCGCAGTACTTACACTTTAGGCGGATTTCTTGTTTCTTTTCGAATACGCTAAAGCTGCTTTCTACTGGCTCATTGTGAGAAATACAGTTTGAATTCGGGCATTCAAATACATCATTGATGCGCTCAGGAAGCTCTAACGCGAGCTTTTTCACCACTTCATAGTTTTCGATTTGATTCACGGTCGCGTGAGGAGCATACAGCGCCAACTTGCTCGCTTGCTCTTCATTAATAAACACATTTTCTATTTTGAGTAGATCTTTATGACCGAGTGCCGATGATGGCAAATTCAGACCAATCGTAACGCGCTGTGATGAGTTGTGCATATCGAACAGTCTTAATACTTTAATGCCGATTTGCGCAGGGATGTGGTCGATGACCGTGCCATTTTTGATTGCTTCTACCTGCAATTGAGTTTCTTTAGCCATGGGTTTTCTCCTCGATTACAGTGTTTCGTTTAGAACAAGCGCCAACAGTGCTTGGCGAGCGTATACGCCATTTTGAGCTTGCTGGAAGAAGTAAGCATGAGGCGTTTTATCAACATCGGTTGTGATTTCATCCACGCGAGGGAGGGGGTGGAGTACTTTTAGATTCTCGCGCGCCCCTTCGAGTAATGCTGCTGTCAAAATATACGCCGATTTAATGTGCGCGTACTCCGATTCGTCAAAACGTTCTTTCTGTACTCGTGTCATGTACAGAATATCCAGTTCAGGAATCACGCTCTCCATGTCCGTGTGTAGGCTATATTGAATGCCAGCTTCGTCTAGCTCTTCGCAGATGTAATCTGGCATTGCCAATGCTTCTGGTGCAACAAAGAAGAAGCGGATGTTATTAAACTTCGCTAATGCTTGAGTCAGTGAGTGCACCGTGCGGCCATATTTTAGGTCACCGACGAACGCGACGTTCAAGTCGTCTAGACGACCTTGTGTTTCCGCGATGGTGTATAGGTCGAGTAGAGTTTGAGTTGGGTGTTGGTTTGCACCGTCACCAGCGTTGATCACTGGCACGCCATTTGAGAATTCAGAGGCCAAGCGAGCGGCGCCTTCTTGTGGGTGACGCATCACAAAGGCATCGACGTAAGAAGAGATGACTTGTACTGAATCTGCGAGTGTTTCGCCTTTTTTCGCCAGAGAGGTATTACCATCATTATCAAAGCCAATCACATCACCACCAATGCGCTGAATCGCTGTTTCAAACGATAAACGTGTACGTGTTGATGGTTCAAAGAAACAACTTGCAACGACTTTGTTTTTAATCAGTTCTGGTCGAGGTGCTTTTTTAAGGCTACCTGCTGTTTCTACGATAAGTTCCAGTTCTTCGCGTGAAAGCTCTGGAATAGAGATGATGTGCTTCTGGTAAAGCGAGTTCGCCATGATCTTCTTCCCTATAACATTGATGACTACATCCAAATAACCGAAAGGAATTTTGGACATAAAAAAACCTCCCCAATGGGGAGGTTTTAAAATTCAATAGAATTAAAGAAAATAACACCACGTAAGCGTAGTCGCTTAGCGAGAGCAAATCGCGTTTTTATGTCAGCAATCAGCGTGGTCATTTCTTAATCCTCAGACAAATTGCCGTGCATTATACGCTTAACTTTCGTGAGCGCAAGCGATTACATCATGGTTTTTAGCGGCTGTTTTTGCTTGCTAGTTTAGCTTCCTAATGTTGCTACCATCACGGCTTTGATAGTGTGCATACGGTTTTCAGCTTCGTCGAATACGATGGAGTATTCTGACTCAAATACCTCTTCTGTTACTTCAAGGCCTTTCATGCCGTATTTTTCAGCGACTTCTTTGCCGACGGTGGTCTCATCATTGTGGAAAGCCGGAAGACAGTGCATGAATTTCACATGTGGATTACCCGTTTGTTTAATCACGTCCATATTGATTTGATATGGTGTCATTAAAGCCACACGTTCATCCCATGCCTCAGCGGATTCACCCATAGATACCCAAACATCGGTGTAAAGGAAGTCACAACCCTTCACGCCTTCCTCCACGCTTTCAGTTAATGTGATTTTTGCACCAGTTTGCTGCGCGATAGTTTGGCAAGTTGCCACCAGATCTTCTTCAGGCCAGAACGCTTTTGGCGCGACAAGGCGAATATCCATGCCCATTTTAGCGGCACCCACCATGAGTGAGTTGCCCATATTGTTGCGTGCATCGCCTAGGTAAGCGAAGGTCATTTCATGCAGCTGTTTACCACGGCCATGCTCTTGCATGGTCAGGAAGTCAGCAAGGATTTGGGTTGGGTGGAACTCATCAGTCAAACCATTCCACACTGGAACACCAGCATAAGTGCCAAGCTCTTCAACAATGGATTGGCCAAAACCGCGGTATTCGATGCCATCATACATGCGGCCAAGTACGCGCGCGGTGTCTTTCATTGATTCTTTATGGCCAATCTGAGAACCAGAAGGGCCGATGTAAGAGACTTGAGCACCTTGGTCAAAGGCAGCGACTTCAAACGCACATCGGGTACGAGTCGAAGATTTCTCAAAGATGAGTGCAATGTTTTTACCTTGAAGTGTCTTCTGCTCTGTTCCTGCATATTTTGCTTTTTTTAGCTCTGCAGACAGTTCGAGCAAGAACTGGATTTCTTTGGTTGAGAAATCCAATAGCTTCAAAAAGTTGCGGTTACGTAAATTGAAAGCCATAGCTCGTCCCTTAGTACGTGTGATTGAATTAATAGAATGCATTAAAACATATAAATGCTTTATTTGTGAATAATTATTTTTACGTAGAACTAAAAAAGGTTGATGCATTCACATCAACCTTAGTTTTTATTCATTTAATGTAAAAGGACGAATTGGTTATATATCGTCTCGTTCTATCGGACAACTCATGCAGCGGGCGCCACCACGGCCACGGCCAAGCTCGTTACCTGGGACTGTCAGTACTTTGATACCAGCTTTGTCGTATTTTTCGTTGGTGTATACATTGCGTTCGTAACCAATCACAACGCCCGGTTTTACGGTAAGAACGTTATTGGCGTCATTCCATTGTTCGCGCTCAGCTTCATAACTGTCACCACCAGTGGTGATGATTTTCAGCTGATCTAAGCCAAGAGCAGATTCAATCGCATGCAGGTAGTTATGAGATGCTTCAACATGCATTTCACCATTGCCTTTTGGTGTTAAGCGCCATGTGTCGAGATCTTTGCGCATGATCTCTGGGTAAACAGAGAACGTGTCCACATCCATATGGGTCATAACGGTGTCTAAATGCATGCATGAACGGTGTTTAGGCAGATCAATCGCAATCACTTCGGTTGCTTGTCCTGCCTTAAACAGGCTCGCTGCAAGGTTTTCTACACCTTGCGCGGTCGTGCGCTCAGACATACCGATCAGAACTGCACCTTTACCAATAACCAACACATCACCGCCTTCGACATTCGCATTATCATAATGCAGATCATCATCACCGAAGTATTTGATAAAGTCTTGGCCAACAAAAATTGGGTGCCAACGATAAATCGCACGTAAGTGGTTTGTCTCACGTTGGCGTGCAGGCATCATCATTGGGTTGAGCGATACACCACCATAAACCCAGCATGAGGTATCACGCGTAAATAGGTGGTTAGGTAGTGGCTCAATAACAAAATCCAGCGGACGCTTCATTTTTGGCAGCATAGAAGATGAGGTGATCGGCAGCTCTGAGTAAGCTAAGCCACCTAAAAAGATGCTGGCAAGGTGTTCATCATCCATTTCTGAAAAATATTGGCGTAGGTCTCGCGCAAAGGTTGGCCCGTAACGAAAGTCAGAAATCTGAGTATCTAGCAGCCACTGTTTTGCTTCTGGAACGGCGAGGGTTTCGACCAGTAAATCGTGGAGGAGAAGCACTTCTACATCTTGATCGCGCAGCGTGCGTGCGAACGCATCGTGCTCTTCACCTGCCGCTTCTACAGCAAGAACATCATCAAACAGTAATTCATGACAGTTTGATGGAGTTAAGTGGGTTAGGGCGCGCTCTGGGCGATTTAATAGAACTCGTCGAAGTTGACCAACTTCTGATCCAACGTACAGCTTGCTCATTTTGTATCCTTACAAATTTTCCAGCCGTTAGTTATGACAAGCTTCCTAGAAAGATGCAAATCACTACGCTTTGCCTATATTCTGAATTTTTATTGTTTTTTAGATTTTGGTTTTGCCTGCTTTGCTAATGAAGTTTTGGTTTGGGTTTTAATTCTATTTTGTGAAACGTGGAGAGCGTGCGTTTTTATTCTAATTTTCCCATTGAGAAAGAATACATGCATAGTGCATAAAACGTGCATTTTTATTCTCAATTATGCATTATTGAAGTGAATTTATTCGTTATGCTTCTTCGTTTTACACGTGAGTGTATTCAAGAAAGCGCCATAAACACGCACAGAAAGAGAAAATAACCGCATTAAGTGTCAGTTAGGATGTTCTGAATATTAAAAAATGCCATTTTTTGTTAATTTTTTGTTTCTTTGCATGGTCGGTTTAATATTTATATTCAAATAACCGATAAGAATCGCGGTGGTATGATGTTTGTTTGTGGCTTTTCATCGCAATCCATGCCATATTTCACCGGATCAGCATACTCAGTATCGGGTATAGTGTTTCTATCAAGTAACTAATCTGGAGCCAAAACATGTCTCACGAAGATGAATATCTATCAGTAGAAGAATTAATTGAGATTCAAAAGGAAGAGACTCGCGATATCATTGCAGCATTGCTAGAAGATGGCAGCGATCCAGATTCGCTATACGAAATCGAGCACCACCTGTTTGCAGAAGATTTTGACACGCTAGAAAAAGCGGTAGTTGAAGCATTCAAGATGGGCTTTGAAGTGCTTGAAGCGGAAGAAACTGAAGATGAAGATGGCAACAAGTTGCTTTGCTGTGACGCAACCATGGAATCAGCATTAGACGCAGAAGCCATTGATGCGCAAGTTGAAAAACTGATTCACTTGGCAGAAAAATACGACATCATCTATGACGGTTGGGGTACGTACTACGAAGGCGAAGATGCGCTTTACCCTGAAGAAGATGAAGACGACGAGTAATCAAAGCTCACCTCTTTTAGAGAAACCAGCGTTTAACGCTGGTTTTTTTATACCTTGAAAATGGCATCCAACAACAGATGAATGTGGAGGTGATAAATAATTCACATTGAGTTTATAGGGGATTTCTCCCTATAATGCGTGAAAATTGATCTAGCGCAAGGTGTATATGCAACTCTCACTCGCCGGTTTATGGCAAGTCTCTCCACTGACGGACCTCTCGATTCCACAGGATGACATCACTTTTCCCGCCCCTTTAAGTCTGGTCCTGCCTGATGAATTGACGGAGGAAGCGATCCGTCAACAAGAATGGCACCTGATGCATGACATTGAAGTGGATGAGGCGATGATGGCATTTCCTGCAGTGGAAATGGTAATGGGTGGTGTTGATTACCATGCGGAGGTACGTTTGAACGGCGTGGCTGTGTTTGATTGTGATGGCTCGCAAAGTGTGTATAAGAAAGACATTCGCCCATACATGCAAATGGGGCGTAATCGCTTTGAGATATTGTTCCTAGAGGAAGAAGAAGATCTTTTATTCGATGAGGATAAGCCAGAGCTGTGCCCGCTTTCTGAACATCAATATAAGAAAAGTGATGAGCGACTGGGCGTGTGGCAAGAACCTTACTTGCAGTTTATTCGCAACGTGCGTTTAGAGCGCGTGGCAACCGAGCAGATTTGGCACCATGGTGGCGGGTGTGAATTTAAGGTCGATTTGTATTACCAGACATTTGCACCAGGGCTAGTGTCAGCAGCGGTAAAGTTTAATGGCATGACTTACCATATCCCAATTGACGTTCGTGCAGATCACGCCAGCGCACTCTTTCAGATTGAAGCGCCAAAGTATGCTGATCTTAATGACCCTGATCCAAATGATCTCTATCAGTTGTCTGTTGAATTGGATGGACAACGCCAAAACTTCACTGTTGCATTGAGCCAGGAGCTTTGCGTTACCCATGTTGTGCTTTAACGTCTGATAATATTTTTTATTACAGTACCTTAAACATTACGACTTCACATGCATCATGCCCTGTTTGCCCAAGCGGGGCATCGAGATGCTCAAAGCCTAGCTTTTCATACAAGCCTACCGCCTCTCTTAGACATTCTGTTGTCTCTAAATAGCACTGCTGATACCCAAGCTGTTTCGCCAGTTGTAAGCTCAATGCGACGATGCGTTTGGCTAAACCGTGTCCTCGTGTTTGAGGTAAGAAGTACATCTTTTGCAGCTCACACACATTTGGCTCACCAGCTAAAGGGGCAAAGCCACCGCCACCAACGATCTCTCCGCGATGTTCAATGACCCAATAGGCGGCCCCGTTTTGATTATACACCGAATACATATCATCAAGCGTTGGATCGGCC
This sequence comes from Vibrio sp. 2-1-2a, assembly GCF_032648565.1. NCBI lineage: Bacteria > Pseudomonadati > Pseudomonadota > Gammaproteobacteria > Vibrionales > Vibrionaceae > Vibrio > Vibrio sp. 2-1-2a. The sequence continues at coordinate 20,937 of NZ_WBOH01000012.1, read as the reverse complement.
ACACCATAACCTCTGTCTGCGGTTAAGCCGTATTCAGCAGAGACTTTACGAATTACGTCTGCCACTTGCGGATTGTCTGCTTTGGTAAGAGGTCGAAGGGTGTATTCCTCTGCCTGACACACTTTTGTTAGCCCTTTTAGGTAAGTCTCTAGACCAAGTTTGAGTTGTTCTTGCTCACAGTCATCAAGTTGTGTAAGCAACTGCTCAAAAAAGCTGTTTTGCTGTTGGTCTAGTTGCGATAACGCCTGCTGTCCTTGAATTGTGAGCACTACGAGTTGGCTTCGTTTATCTTTCGGGTTTTCGATGCTCTCAACCAAACCTAATTTAATCAAACCAGTAATGGTGCGGCTTGCATTGGACTTGTCGACACTAAGCTGCTGCGCCAGTTGGTTTATGGTCAATGGCTGCAATTGGATTTCACCTAATGCGTGCGCTTGTACCGGGGTAAGAGCGACATCGCCGCATTGTTTATCGAGCATACCAAGCAATCGGACGGCTTGACGGGAGTAGTGTCGGAGTTGACGAGCGTTCATTATCACTTACCTCTAAAAATAAAGTTGCGTACCGCAATTAAATTAATTGCGGTGCGCAACTTTGTCAATGATAAATGTCATTTGGCTCGTTAGGAGACGTAGTTAGCCTCCATGTTTAAGCGTGGTGATGTAAACAAAACTGCGGTGCTGGAGTTTTTGCTGATGATTTACGCATCCATACTTTCTCGTGGAAGTAGTAAGCCACCGTATTCAAACTCGGCTCTAGCATCGCCATTACGCCGCCGACAAATGCATCACCTGTTAGTAAGTAAACCACGGTAAAAGCGACGCTGAAGTGCACGGTCGCAAAGCTTGCGGTTTTTAATTTGGTCATCCACTGACGAGCTTTAAGTGCTGGGACTTTTGCCCATGCCTTTTCATGAAAGTAGAAGGCTACGGTGTTCACTGAAGGCTCAATCATGGCAATTAAACTACCAATTAAAATGTCGCCTGTGAGTACGTAAGCGACACTAAATGCGATAGTAAAATGCAGTGCTGCGAAAGTTAGTGTCTTTTTCATGATAATTACTCAATCGTGTTTGTTTCGATGAGTTTATTATCGATAATAATTCTCATTAATGATAATGGATGATGAGTATTGTTGCGATAGGGGAAAGCTATTGATGATGGTTTTTGGTGAAAGATATACAAAAAAGGTTGACCATGATGGCCAACCTTTGGATTCAAAGTGAGAAGTGTTAGTTCTTCTCTTTCACTGAGGCTTAAAGTGCAGCGATCGTTGTCTTCTGCTCTTCTAGCTTAGCTAGTGTCTCTTTGTAGCCTTCAAGCTTCTCACGCTCTTTAGCAACAACCGCTTCAGGTGCTTTCGCTACAAAGCCTTCGTTGCCCAGTTTGCCTTCGATACGCTTGATTTCGCCGTGCGTCTTCTTGATTTCGCCATCTAGACGAGCAAGCTCTGCATCTTTGTCGATCAAACCCGCCATTGGGATCATCAGCTCAGACTTGCCAACCAGTGCCGTTGCACACGCAGGGGTCTCTTCGCCGGCTTCAAGCACGCGTACTGCTTCTAGCTTCGCTAGAGACATCAATACTTGTTTGCTTGCTTCTAGACGAGAGGCGTCTTTCTCATTCGCTGCTTTCAGCATAACGTCTAGAGGCTTGCCTGGGTTGATGTCGTATTCAGCACGTAGGTTGCGGATGCTAGTGATGAACGCTTTCACCCATTCGATGTCGTCTAGCGCTTCTTGGTGGAAGTTCGCTTCATCAAACTGAGGCAGAGTTTGTAGCATGATTGTCTCGCCCTCGACACCGTCAACTAATGGCTTGATGCTTTGCCAGATAGTTTCAGTGATGTAAGGAATCACTGGGTGAGCTAGACGTAGCGTCTTCTCAAGAACCGTGATTAGCGTACGGCGAGTACCACGCTGTTGCGCTTCAGTACCTTTCCATAGAACGGGTTTAGTTAGCTCTAGGTACCAGTCACAGAATTGGTTCCAGATGAATTCGTAAAGTGTGTTTGCAGCCATATCTAGACGGAAGTTGTCGATATGGTTGTTGAACGCTTTCGCTGCGAGTTCAAACTGAGACTCGATCCACTTGTCTGCTAGTGAGTACTCGATCTCACCTTCACCAAAACCACAATCTTGCTCTTCTGTGTTCATCATTACGTAACGGCTTGCGTTCCATAGTTTGTTACAGAAGTTACGGTAACCTTCAAGACGCTTCATATCCCAGTTGATATCGCGACCTGTTGATGCCATTGCTGCAAGGGTGAAACGCAGTGCGTCTGTACCGTATGCTTCGATACCGTTTTCAAACGTCTTACGCGTGTTCTTCTCGATCTTCTTCGCTAGCTGAGGCTGCATCATGTTGCCACAACGCTTCTCTACTAGAGACTCTAGGTCGATACCATCGATCATGTCGATTGGGTCAAGTACGTTACCTTTCGACTTCGACATCTTGTCGCCGTTTTCGTCACGGATTAGGCCGGTAACGTAAACTGTCTTAAATGGTACTTGTGGTTTGCCATTTTCGTCTTTCACGAAGTGCATGGTCATCATGATCATGCGCGCAACCCAGAAGAAGATGATGTCGAAACCAGTTACTAGAACGTCTGAAGGGTGGAATACTTTCAGATCGTCAGTTTGCTCTGGCCAACCTTGAGTACCGAACGTCCATAGTGCAGAAGAGAACCATGTATCCAGTACGTCTTCGTCTTGGTGCAGTTCAATGACTGACTCTAGGTTGTTGTTCTTACGAACTTCTTCTTCAGTACGACCTACGTAAACATTACCTTGGTTGTCGTACCAAGCTGGGATGCGGTGACCCCACCATAGCTGACGAGAGATACACCAGTCTTGAACGTCACGCATCCAAGAGAAGTACATGTTTTCGTATTGCTTAGGAACGAATTGGATGTCGCCGTTTTCTACTGCTTCAACCGCTGTTTTTGCTAGAGGCGCAGTACGTACGTACCATTGGTCAGTTAGCATTGGTTCGATAACCACGCCACCACGGTCGCCGTAAGGAACTTGTAGATCGTGATCTTTCACTTCTTCAAGTAGACCTAGCTCGTCGAATTCAGCAACGATAGCTTTACGCGCGGCAAAACGCTCCATACCGTGGTATTTAGCTGGTAGCTCAGTGCTGTAAGCGTCGCTTGCTTCGCCGTTAGTGTTGAATACTTCTGCTGCGTCGCGGATGTTCGCGTCGAAAGTCAGAATGTTGATCATTGGTAGCTGGTGGCGCTTACCAACTTCGTAGTCGTTGAAGTCGTGCGCAGGTGTGATTTTCACACAGCCAGTACCTTTTTCCATATCTGCGTGCTCATCGCCCACGATTGGGATGCGACGATCAACGATAGGAAGGATGATTTCTTTACCGATAAGATCTTTGTAACGTGGATCTTCTGGGTTAACTGCAACACCCGTATCGCCTAGCATGGTCTCTGGACGAGTCGTTGCAACAACGATGTAGTCTTTGCCATCCGCTGTTTTAGCGCCATCTGCTAGTGGGTAGCGGAAGTGCCACATGTTGCCTTTAGTGTCTTTGTTCTCTACTTCTAGATCTGAAATCGCTGTGTGTAGCTTTGGATCCCAGTTAACCAGACGCTTACCGCGGTAGATTAGATCGTCTTCGTATAGACGTACGAATACTTCTTGAACGGCGTTAGATAGACCATCGTCCATCGTAAAGCGCTCACGGTCCCAGTCTACTGATGCGCCAAGACGACGAAGCTGTTTAGTGATAGTGCCACCAGATTCGCCTTTCCATTCCCAGATTTTGTCGATGAAAGCTTCACGACCGTAATCGTGTTTTGTTTTTCCTTCTTCTGCAGCGATCTTACGCTCAACAACCATCTGAGTTGCGATACCAGCGTGGTCAGTACCTACTTGCCAAAGGGTGTTTTTACCCTTCATACGTTCACAACGGATAAGCGTATCCATGATCGTATCTTGGAACGCGTGGCCCATGTGTAGGCTACCAGTGACGTTCGGTGGCGGGATCATGATGCTGTATGATTCTTTAGTAGTGTCACCGTGTGGCTTAAAGTAGCCTTTCTCTTCCCAAGTCTGATACAGAGCTTGTTCGATTGAAGTTGGGTTGTATGTCTTTTCCATAGCGCTCTTTTAATGGATACGTTGATGGTTGAATCTTAGTCAATCTTTATAAGTGAGGGATCTTAACAAGATCGCCTTAACTATAAGGATTGACCGTTAAGGATATTGAATTTCGATCGTTTGCAGCTGGTAACCTGCTTGACGGTAAATTTTATATCTTTCTCTTGCGAGTTGTTTAGCTTTTTCTTCGCTGGGCACGAAGTCTACCACTTGAGCAAACTTGTTCGCAAAGGTTGTCTCATTTTCCGCCAAATTAATTACCAATTGACGATTCCAAGACGGCTTTACACCGTTATGGCCGATCTCAATATTGGTGGCGTATTTCGGTCCTTCGCCTACGAGGTTATGTGCCATGAACTTGTCTGCATCAACTTGCCAAAAGGCTTCAGCGAGCTGCTCGGCGTGTGGTTTGTCTTGGCAGTTTAAATACACTTTAGCGCCTTGGCGGGCAAAGTGCTGCGCCAAAAACACAATGTACTCTTCAAAGCCAGCCACCGTTGCTTGCGGGCTCTCTTCGTTAATGATGTAGAAGGTTGCAGTTTGCATCATTCTCTCACTTGCCTTGGGTCTCTTCCTAAGACCATCTTAAATCCCATTTTCATTTTAGAAAATTAGGATAATAAAAAAGGGCCTTGCGGCCCTTTTAGATGTTGTTCAGAAATTACTCTTCTGTCTCTTGGCCGCTGCGGTTCAAAAGGAATTGGACAAGCATTGAGACAGGACGGCCCGTTGAGCCTTTCGCTGCGCCTGATTTCCACGCGGTACCTGCGATATCGACGTGAGCCCAGTTGTACTTTTTAGCAAACTTAGATAAGAAGCAACCCGCAGTGATAGTACCAGCAGGACGGCCACCAATGTTTGCCATATCCGCAAACGGGCTCTTCAACTGCTCGTGGTACTCATCTGCCATTGGTAGACGCCATGCACGGTCACTTGCTTGCTCAGAAGCATTCACTAGTTCGTGAGACAGTGGGTTATGGTTAGAGATAACGCCACTGATGTGGTGACCTAGTGCGATAACACAAGCGCCGGTTAGCGTTGCAACGTCAACCACGCAGTCTGGTTCGAAACGCTCTACGTAAGTCAGTGCGTCACAAAGAACAAGACGACCTTCCGCATCCGTGTTCAGAACTTCTACAGTTTGACCAGACATTGTCGTTAGGATATCACCTGGACGGTAAGCGTTGCTGCCTGGCATGTTTTCACAGCCTGCTAGAACACCAATAACGTTAATTGGTAGGTTTAGCTTCGCTAGCGCTTTCATTGTACCGAATACCGATGCCGCACCACACATGTCGTACTTCATCTCATCCATACCTTCGCCCGGTTTTAGAGAGATACCGCCTGAATCGAAGGTTAGACCTTTACCTACTAGCACAATCGGTTTTGCATCTGAGTCAGGGTTACCTTTGTACTCGATGATAGACATCATAGATTCGTTTTTAGAACCACGGCCTACTGCTAGGTAAGAGGTCATACCCAGTTTTTCCATCTCTTGCTCACCAATGATTTTGGTGGTTACGGTTTCGTAATCGTCCGCTAGACGACGAGCTTGAGAAGCAAGGTAAGCTGGATTAGCTACGTTTGGCGGCATGTTGCCAAGGTCTTTTGAAGCTTTGACACCTGATGCGATAGCTAGACCATGAGTGATTGCTTTTTCACCCAAGTTTAATTCACGACGCGTTGGTACGTTGAAAACAAGCTTGCGCAGTGGGCGGCGAGTTTCAGGTTTAACGCTCTTGAATTGATTAAATGTGTATAGACCATCTTTAGTCGCTTCTACAGCCTGGCGTACTTTCCAGTATGTATCGCGACCCTTAACATGCAGTTCAGTTAGGAAACATACCGCTTCCATTGAGCCTGTCTCGTTAAGTGTGCTGATCGTCTTTTGAATGATTTCCTTGTACTGGCGCTCGCCAAGTTCACGCTCTTTGCCGCAACCGACAAGTAAAACGCGCTCTGACAAAACACCTGGTACTTGATGCAGTAGCAGCATCTGACCAGGTTTACCCTCTAGATCACCACGGCGAAGTAGTGAACTGATGTAACCGTCACTGATTTTATCAAGTTGTTCGGCTACTGGAGAAAGGCGACGTGGTTCAAACACACCAACAACGATACATGCGCTACGTTGTTTCTCTGGACTGCCACTTTTTACACTGAACTCCATGCGTACTCCTACATCCTGAAGACAAATTGCTCTAAATGTTAGATAATGATCGCTTACTTGTTGAATTTTAGCTCCAGGCTTACATGCAGAGCTGATTAAGCGACTAACATCTAGTTTATAATTTTTAAAAAAATAAATGGTTCAACGGGAAACTATAGTGATTCGACCAAAAAAACAAGTTTTGTATAGGTAATTTCAGCGTGATTATTGTTAGATATTTGATCCGCGAAACACTCAAGAGCCAATTTGCGATTTTTTTCGTACTTTTTTTGGTGTTTGTAAGCCAGAAATTCATAAGTGTTCTTGCTGATGCTTCTGATGGGGATATTCCTGCTGGATTGATTTTCTCGATTGTTGGTTTGAACATGCCAGCAATGGGTCTGTTAATGCTGCCTTTGAGTCTGTATATCGGCATATTGATCACCTTTGGTCGCCTGTATGCAGAGAGCGAAATTGTCGTGATGAACGCGACAGGTATTGGTAACAAATTCTTGGTACAAGCGGCCTTGTACTTAGCGCTGATTACCTCTGCTGTGGCGGCTTTCAATGCATTGTGGTTATCGCCGTGGTCTCAAGACCGTGTAGAGCAACTTTATGAGCAAGTGGCAGCAGAAAACAGCGTTGACTTGCTAAAGAAAGGGCAATTCCAAGGCACGCCAGATGGTTCATCGGTTGTCTTCATCGATGACATTAAAGACAATACATTGAGCAACGTTTTTGTCGCGCAGATGCGCCCGAGAGATTCAGTATTGCCGAGTGTGATGTTCTCGTCCTCTGGTGAAGTAAAAGAACTGTCGGACGGCCGTCAGGTCATCACCATGAAAGAAGGCACGCGTTATGAAGGTGTGCCGACTCGCGTTGAATATATGATCACAAAATTCGATGAATACGAAGGCGTTATCGGCCAGCGTGAGGTCAAAAAGAAAGGGCGAGATTGGGAAGCGTACCCAACGGTTGATTTGATTGGACACCCAGACCCAGAAGCGCAAGCAGAGCTGCAATGGCGCATTTCGTTATTTGTGTGTATTCCACTCTTAACGATGCTGGTTATTCCTTTGTCAGCGGTGAATCCGCGTCAGGGACGATTTGCCAAAATGGGGCCCGCGATTCTTATTTATCTAGCGTATTTCCTGGCGATCAGTGCAACCAAATCTGCATTAGAAGATGGTGATATTCCGGCGGCAATCGGCATGTGGCCAATTAATGCGATGTTACTGATTGTCGCAATCATGGCCAATATGATGGACAGCGTTGCTGCTCGACGAATAAAAGACAAATTCCGTAAGAAGAGGCTCGCGTAAGCTGTGTTTAAAATCTTAGACCTTTACATCGGTAGAACCATCATCTCTACCACTGCCTTGGTTTTAGCGACGTTTGTTGGCTTATCGGGCATCATCAAATACGTAGAACAGTTACGTAAAGTAGGGCGAGGCGTGTATGACCTCACTCACGCATTGTATTTTGTGTTGCTCAGTGTGCCTCGTGATATCGAAATGTTCTTCCCAATGGCGGCATTACTCGGTGCCCTGATTGGTTTGGGTATGTTGGCGTCAAGCTCTGAGCTGGTGGTGATGCAAGCTGCTGGTTTCTCAAAGTTGGATATCGGGTTATCCGTGCTCAAAACGGCGGTGCCACTTATGCTTATCGTTATGACGTTAGGGCAATGGGGCGCTCCAGAAGCACAAAAGATGGCGCGTGACTTACGTGCGTTTGCGATATCGGGAGGTAGTATTGTCTCAGTTCGTTCTGGAGTTTGGGCTCGTGACGCAAACGACTTTATCTTTATAGGTAAAGTCGAAGACGACAAGCTTTATGCTTTAAATATGTGGCGTTTTGATGATGATAAGAATCTACAAAAAGTTATTTTCGCCGAAGAAGTCGACTATCAACAAGATAACAACTGGTTGATGCGCGACGTACAAATCACGGATATGAAAAATGAAAACGTGATTTCGAAGCAAGACATCGAACAGATGGAATGGCATACGTCATTGGCTCCAGATAAGCTAGCTGTGGTGACGGTAAAGCCTGAAGAGTTATCACTGAGCGGTTTGTATGATTACGTGACCTATCTGAAAGCTTCAGAGCAAGATGCGTCTCGCTATGAATTGGCGTTTTGGCGTAAGTTGACACAGCCGCTTTCAATTGCCGTGATGATGTTGATGGCGCTATCGTTTGTTTTCGGTCCACTCAGAAGTGTGACCATGGGGGCAAGGGTATTATCGGGCGTGGTTGCTGGGTTTACTTTTTATATATCCAGTGAGTTCTTTGGCCCATTAAGCTTGGTATATGGCATATCCCCAGTGTTTGGTGCATTGGCTCCGAGTCTGGTGTTCTTAGCCATTGCGATTGCGCTGCTGAGAAGAAAGCTGTAGCTGAAGTATCACTGAATAAACCATGTTTCATCGGACTAAATGTAAAAGGAAGGCATTATGCCTTCCTTTTTTGTATTCCCGGATAAGTTAGTTTGCCTTAGGCAACACAACAACCTCTGTTTTTGCCCAAATGTCGTGGAAACCACGTTTCTTGGGATCAATCGGCACAGTCAGGTTTGCCAAACCAAAGCCAGATGTTGCAATGCGGATCAGGGCTTGAGTGACTGTAATCGGCGCACCGTCTTTGGCATTGCGAACTCGAAGTTTCCAAGCGCGCATCCCAAGTGTTTGCCCTGCTCGCGTCCAGAAGAAGACAAAGAAGTATATCCACACAACCGCAAGATACAGTGTAAATAGAGGGCTTAATACAGGGTGCTTTCCGAGCATATCAGCGGCATCTGCGTACTCGCCGTAGCTCAACAGCCCTGCTGCATTTAGTGCAAATACAACGGCCATAACAATACCTGCGGCCATCATTTCAATTGCGATAATAATCAATGTGTCGTAAATCAACGCTGCAAGTCGACGAAAGAGACCAGCAGGTGGAAGAGTTGTAGACGTTGTCATTATTCCATCACTTACCTTAAAAATTGTGCGTCAGAATATAGATTCCCTCACCAAGAGAAAAGAGACCTAACGCACAGAGTCTTTAATTATGCATAAACGAAGTGACTTTTCTGCTGTGTGTTATGAATATATACCATGATGTACAAGGCCTTTCGGTAACCTATTTCAACTGAATTTTACTTGCCTAACCATTAGCTTTTTGGTCTGTAACTAGATTAGACAGATGAGAGAGTTGGTGTTTCTCATCTTCGGTATAATGCTGGCTCAAGGAGAGCGCTAAAGCTTTTTCTGATAGCTTGGTTGCAGGTGATAAAAACAACTTGGGGTGCATACTAGAAAGAGCCAGCAAGGCTTTTTGTAGGCGAATCTGTATTTGGAGTTGCGCTGCACCATCGTGCGCGATTGGCAAAAAGACATCATCAAACAAATCCTGGCAGCTCAATGCGGGCACAAATAGCCTAGGGTATCGAGTTTTGGTAGGCGGCTCGCTGAGTAACTCTCCCCATAATGAAAGCGCTCGTACAGAACGCCCAAGAACATCAATCGCGGTACCGTTATCATTCACGGCGGGGGAGAGAGCTCGTGAGGCGATCTCCGCCATGACGACTAATCCAAAACGAGGATCTTGATCATAGGAACGCTCCGTTCGAATCGTGAAGGCCGCAGTTATTTCGTTTTCGTCTGGCAATGCTCCACAAACCCAAGCCAATGGTTGACTCACATACACAAAACTTCCTGGTTGTCGTTCAAGATAGATGGTGCATTGGTTTGCTTCAGCAATACTATCGAGATGATGCATATCAACATGCTGTAAGTAGCCAATTTCTTGGCTGAAAATAGGCTTGCTTCCTCTGGGTTTATGTTCTGGATGGCTCCATGGGTGAGCGCCTAGCCAGCGTTCCCGACCACGTTTTCTTATCGCATCTAACAAAGCTTGTTCCACGTAGGAGGTAGTTTCACTGACTCTCCCTAGTACGGAAAGGTGCTGAATCCAACGTAGCAAGGTGAGTATGATCATCACGATCACGGCGATGGTAACGATGAATAGGTAAATTTGTGCTTGTTGATGATAGGCGCCAATGCCTAGCGCGATAATGCCTACCAAACTAAATAGAAAAGAGCCAAGAAAGGTCGCCAAAGCATTTTGTGTTGTGCTGTCTTCCATCAACAGTTTTGTCGCTCGCGGCGTTACCCCTGCACTAGCGGCACTGTACGCTGAGACCATTATATTGAGCGAGAATGTGGTCACCGCAAGCATGGAAGTCGCGAGGATATTTAATATGTTGTTAAGCAAATCCTTACTGACGTTGATTGCAGGAGGCAGAGTAATGAACTGGTTTAAAACAATGGATATTAGGGCGGTGGCGACAGCAAGTAAGGCATAAAGTGATGTGCGAACCCACAATTTGCGCGTCATTTGCTTCAGTAACCATTGCCATTTTGACCCAGTCATTCGCATGCTCCTATTCAGTTCTTACTCGAAAGTCGATAGAAAATTCAGAAAGTTATTCTTGCTTAAGCATAGGTTAAATCTTCCTCGTTCTACTTGGAATTTCATGCATCATGAGAGTAAGAAAGCCGCTTGCTTCAAAGAACGGTGTTCTTGAGGTGTGAATTACCAAGATTCTGTTACCTTAATTGATAGATACATTAAAAGTATGTGATAGAAAAAAGGTAGCCATGATTGTAATTACAGGTGCAAGTAGCGGTTTAGGGGCAGAGCTGGCAAAGCGTTATGATGCGGAAGACAAAGAGACGTATATCATAGGAAGAAACACAGAAAAACTATCCGCATTAGCTAAACAACTCTCTCATAACGTCGGATATCAAGCTTGCAACCTCTCACTGCATCAAGATGTGAAACACCTATTTGATGGGATGAAACAGCCGCCTGAAATGGTCATTCATAGTGCAGGAAGTGGTTATTTTGGCGAACTGGAAGAGCAGGAGCCGGAAGAGATTCAAAAACTGATTGATAATAACCTGAATTCTGCGATTCATGTGTTAAGAGAGTTAGTAAAGCGTTACAAAGATCAACCGATAAAAGTGGTCATGATCATGTCCACAGCCGCTCAACAACCAAAAGCGCAAGAGTCTACGTATTGTGCTGTGAAGTGGGCTGTCAAAGGATTAATCGAGTCGGTTCGTTTGGAGTTAAAAGGAAAGCCGATGAAAATTATCGCGGTTTATCCTGGTGGTATGGATACGGAATTCTGGAAGACAAGCGGCAACACGATGGACACGAGTCACTTCATGCAAGCGGAAGATGCTGCCGAGATGCTCCATACGGCTTTGTCGAGCATTGGGAATGGTTATGTTTCTGATATTACAGTGAATAGAATTTAAAAAGAGTTGCGTATACTCATTTTCACCTGGATCAGTAGTAGGAAATGGAGCGTACGTTTCTTATCAGTACAGCTTTGTCACACTTTGTGGCGAAATTATCAGCAAACGATAGTTATTTAAGGTATTTCTGCTTGCGCAGGTCAAAAGCTTCCGTATAATGCCAACCATCAAAGGGCAATAGCCCAAAGATGCCGGTGTGGTGAAATTGGTATACACGACGGATTCAAAATCCGTTGCCTTCGGGCGTGGCGGTTCAAGTCCGCCCACCGGTACCATATATAGAAAGGTCGCTCTTATAGCGGCCTTTCGTCGTTTTAGGTGCTTGTAAATATCAAAAGAAAGTTAGCGTTGCCTTTGCGGTGGCGGTAGGAGTGCTTGTCCAATCAACTCTGCCCACGGGTACCATAATTCATATGATAAAGCCTCGACGAAAGTCGGGGCTTTGTTGTGTCTAGGGTTTGTGAATTCAAATCCAGCGTGGCGTCAGGAATGCCAGGCCCAGTCACTCCACTCTTTACTGCTTTCCATTTTTACTTTTCTAAAAATAAAAAAGCGCGAGGGATTACCTCGCGCAAGCTACTACATGATAATAGTAGGGAACAGCTTATAGAGCTGTGAACAAGGTGTTCTGTGAGTCAGGTGTCCAATCGGCTTGAGATACGTGTGGCACGTTGACGAGATAACGTTTGCCAGAGTACGTCACAACATCTCCCTCTTTATATGAAACATTCACTTCCCAATTTGTTGCCGGATCAGCATTGGTCCAAAGGCTAGAGGTTGGGGAAGGTGCCCAGTCCTGCTGTGCGTTATGGCTGGTCACTGCTTGGTAAACGGTGCCTAAATGTAGGACGTAGTCGCCAGCGTTGTAGCTATGACCAACTTGCCAGTTTGGTGTGTAGTTATCCATCGTATCGAATACATAGCCAGCTTGTTTTGCTAGTCGGATAAATTCCGCTAATTTAGGTAAATTCTTGGTTGCGCCCATTCCTCGCTTACCGTCTTCAAACAAAAACTCATGCGTTAGAATAATGACCTTGTCTGCGTGGAGTGGTGTACCACATGGAAACTCTTGTGCTTTTGAATTGATAGGGTTGATGGTGGTAGGAGCACAGTTGTTCAATGCTGCATCTACGTAACCTAGGAAAGGTTCTGCCTCTGTTAGACTGTTGGCTGGCATTGCTATCCCCCAGTTTTCAGGTGCCCAATCCACATCCCAACCATGTGTTTGATAGCCTTTATTAGCCAGAATGTTTTGTACCGCAATTGAGGCTTTCACACTGTTTGATGGGTCGTTGATATTACAAACGTAGCCTGGCTCCCAAGGTTTAAAGTCATCAGACGTTGCACACAACCCATCGGCTTTGAAGTCTTTAGTCACGCGCCAGCCGTTGGTGTAGGGCAGTCTTGCAAACTCTGTCGCCTTATAATTTGGGTAGCTTGTAATGTTAGGCAGATACTTTTCTAAAACAGATAAGTTTTCTGTAAACATTGAGGCATCGTAAACAGGATCTTGGTACGAGTTAAGCTGGTGGTCGCCGGTAGCATTACATTCTGCTGCGCTATTAGGTCCAAACTCATCAACGCAGTTATGAACCATATGATCGTAACTATGGTTCGCGACAATATGACCAGTGTCTAATGCGAGCTTTAAGGCTTCTAGCGAACGGTCTTCATTCTCATCACCAATTCCGTCTAAGTGCCAAGCATTAAAGTAAAACGTCGCTTTGATATCTTCTTGGTTAAGTACTTGAATAACGTCAATAGAAGCATTGATTGGTCCATCATCAAACGTTAGATAAATGGTGCCTTTAGAGTCGGTTTGAGCAAATGAGTATTGTGATAGTGCAGCACTTACAAGCGTTGCAATAGCCAATTTATTAAATTTCATTCTCTATTCCTTTTTAGAAATTAATAACGACGTTGTCAGTAGTAATATATTGATAATTTGAAACCTAATGTGGTGTCTTAATTCATTTCCTGACTTTTATCCTAGACCTAAATAATTACTAAAAAACAGGTCATATTTTCTAAATTGGGATTGTGTTCACGAATAATGCAACCGGTTGCGCTTTTTTGTCTTGGTTATTTTTGCTACAGTTTTTGCAGGTTGAAATTTACACAACGGGAGTAAGGCTATGAAAAAGATCCTTTTATGCTGTAGCGCAGGGATGTCAACCAGTATGCTTGTTAAAAAAATGGAGCAAGCTGCTGAAAATAAAGGAATTGAGTGCAAAATTGATGCGATGTCAGTGAATGCATTTGAAGATGCAATTAAAGAGTACGATGTTTGTCTTCTCGGGCCTCAAGTACGTTTTCAGCTAGAAGAGCTAAGAAAAACGGCGCAAGAGCATGGTAAAAACATTGATGCGATTTCTCCTCAGCATTATGGAATGATGAAGGGAGAAGAAGTACTAGAGCAAGCATTAGAATTAATTAACTAAACCATAGTTTTAAATTTAAAAAAGATAACTGTACATCAAATATAAATATTTGATGCGGGATTCTTTTGCCTAAAATAAGGATGGATTCTATGAAGCTTTATGACGCAATTATAGGCGCAGTCGAAAAGCATATAGCCCCTATAGCAGCAAAAGTGGGGAATCAGCCCCATGTTCGAGCAATGAGAGACGGTTTTATAGTTGCAATGCCGTTTATTATTGTCGGTAGTTTCATTTTGATTTTTGCATTCCCACCATTTGCCGAAGACACGACCTTTACTTTTGGTCGAATTTGGCTCGATTTCGCCACCACACATTTTGATACCATAATGATGCCCTACAACATGTCGATGGGGATCATGACCATTTTTGTTTCGCTCGGCGTTGCTTATAGCTTAGCTAAGGCTTACAAGATGGATGGGATCACGAGTGCTGTATTGTCGCTGATGTCTTTTTTACTCATCGCGGCCCCTGCTAAAGATGGCGCGTTGTCTATGTCACACATGGGAGGAACCGGGATCTTCACCGCAGTGATGTGTGCATTCTTCTCGGTAGAGCTCTACCGTTTTATGAAAAAGCACAACATTACGATTCGCATGCCAGAGCAAGTTCCACCGGCGATTGCACGATCATTTGAAGTGCTGTTACCAGTCTTAGCGATATTCATTACCTTATACCCACTTAGCCTTTTCGTGCAAACCCAGTACGACATGCTGATTCCAGATGCGGTCATGGCAGTCTTTAAGCCTTTAATTAGTGCGTCTAACTCATTGCCTGCCATTATTGGCGCTCTATTGCTTTGCCAACTACTTTGGTTTGCGGGTATCCATGGTGCTGCAATTGTTGTGGGGCTGCTTTCTCCAATTTTCTTGACCAACATTGGTGCCAACATCGAAGCCTTTGTTGCAGGTGAACCGATTCCAAACGTATTTACTCAGCCTTTCTGGGATTTTTACATCTTTATCGGTGGCTCTGGTGCAACACTTGCTCTTGTTATGCTGATGTCATTTAGCCGTTCTGTTCACCTTAAGAGTATTGGTCGAATGAGTGCGGTGCCTGGCTTCTTCCAAATCAATGAACCTGTGATCTTCGGTAGCCCAGTTGTGATGAACCCGACTTTGTTTATCCCGTTCGTCTTCGCTCCAGTCATCAACGCTACGATTGCGTACTTTGCTGTGCATGTTGGCTTTGTGGGTATGGGTGTCGCTACAACGCCTTGGACAACACCAGCACTGATAGGTGCTTCGTGGGGTAGCGGTTGGACCTTTGCTCCAGTATTGCTCGTCATTGGTTTATTGATTCTTGATCTAATTATCTACTTCCCATTCTTCAAAATGTTTGAGAAGCAAATGTTGGAGCAAGAACTACCAACGACGAAAGAAACTAAAGATGAGGCGCAACCTTCAGGCGAAGGTGTTACTGCTTAACGGTGCTTAATGGGCCGTAATTGCCGCGGCCCGATTTTCGGAGAGAAATGATGGAACAAGAATTGGTTGTGATGGAGATCATCTGTAATGCTGGCGAAGCCAGAAGTTTGAGCTACGAGGCGTTGCGTTTATCTAGAGAACAAGATTTTGATGCGGCTGAGGAGAAGCTCTCTCAAGCAAGAGAGTGCATTAACAAAGCCCACTTAATTCAGACTCAGTTGATTGAGGAAGATCAGGGGGAAGGGAAAGTCCCGATGACGTTAGTGATGGTACATGCTCAAGATCACTTAATGACCACGATTTTGGCTCAAGAAATGGCTGTAGAAATCGTTGCACTGAACAAAAAAATCTCGAACAAATAAGGGGAGAAAAATGTCTAGAGAGGCGATCAAACTTGCCATTATTGGCGGTGGTAGTAGCTATACCCCTGAACTGGTTGAAGGGGTTATTAAGCGCTTAGAATATTTACCCGTTAAGAAGATTCATTTTGTGGACATTGAGTCAGGAGCTGAGAAGCTTGAGATTATCAAAGGTCTAGCGCAGCGAATGGTTGATAAAGCAGGTGCAAAGATTGAGATAAAAGCAGACTTTGATCGTCGTGCTGCGATAAAAGATGCGGACTTTGTGATGACGCAGTTCCGTGTGGGTGGCCTTGCTGCTCGTGCTAATGACGAGCGAATTCCAATTAAATACGACGTCATTGGCCAAGAAACAACAGGCCCTGGTGGGTTTGCTAAAGCACTGCGAACCATCCCGGTTATTCTTGATATATGTAAAGATATTGAAGAGTTGGCACCCAATGCATGGATGCTCAATTTCACCAACCCTGCGGGCTTGGTCTCTGAAGCCGTCAGTAAGTACACCAAAGTAAAGAGTATTGGTTTATGTAATGTGCCGGTTTCGATGGAAATGATGATCGCAGAAATGATGGAGTGCGAGCCAAAAGAACTACAACTGGAGTTTGCCGGATTAAACCATCTCGTTTGGGTGCACAAAGCATGGCTCAATGGAGAAGATATTACTCAAACGGTATTAGAGAAAGTCGGTGATGGTGCTAACTTCAGCATGAAGAACATCTGGGAAGAACCGTGGGATCCAGCATTTCTAAAAGCGCTGGGGGCTATACCATGTCCTTACCATCGTTATTTCTATCAAACCGATGCTATGCTCGCTGAAGAGAAACAAAGCGCGGGTGAAAAGGGCACTCGTGCTGAGCAGGTAATGGAAACAGAAAATGCGCTATTCAAGCTCTATCAAGATCCTAATCTCGATCATAAGCCGAAAGAGTTAGAAGAGCGGGGTGGGGCTTATTATTCAGATGCATCACTAAACTTGGTTGATTCAATTTATAACAATCGTAATAGTATTCATGTTGTTAACGTCTTAAATAACGGAGCGATTAACGGCCTCCCTGACGATGTTGTGATTGAGTGTAGCGCGGTGATTGGTAGTTGGGGCGCGAAACCTCTTGCGGTTGGTGAGCTGTCAAACAATATCAAAGGGTTACTCTATCAAGTCAAAGCATATGAACAGTTGACAATAGACGCTGCTGTTGAAGGTAATTATGACAAAGCGCTCATGGCATTAACCAACAACCCATTGGTGCCAGACATTGGTCGTGCCAAGTCAATTCTGGATGATATTCTGGCGGTGAACGCTCCATATTTACCTCAATTTAAACTAACGACGTTGTAGTACTAAGGAAGGACGCCAATGAAAGTCATTTTTAACGCTGATGATTTTGGTTTAACGAGAGGTGTAAATAACGGCATCGTAAAAGCTCATCAGCAAGGTGTTGTTCATTCAACCACCATGATGGTCGGTATGGATGCTGAGAAACATGCTTTAGAGTTGGCTCGCCATAATCCAGACTTGAGAATTGGCGTTCATCTTAGGTTTACAGCGGGAGTACCTCTAACTGGGCACCCTAATTTGACCAACGGTAGAGCGCATTTTATCAAATACGACGAGCTGTGGGGTAAGCAGGACTTCGAAACTCAGGTCATTTATGACGAAGCAAAAGCTCAGGTGGAACATTTTTTATCGCTTGGGTTAGAGCTAAGCCACTTAGATAGCCATCATCACGCGCATACTCACCCTCAAATTTTGCCCGTTATTAAAGAGGTAGCGAGTGAATACCGAGTGCCACTGCGGGGCACTGGCTTGTGTCAAGAATCGATGACAACAAGGTATGTCTTTACTGACGAGTTTTACGATCAAAAAGTAAGTTTAGATGGTTTGATGGCGCATTTATTGAGTCTAAAGACAAACTATGATTTGGTTGAGGTTATGTGCCACCCGGCAGAGGCCGATCAAGCGCTGATTTTAAAGAGTGGTTATGCGCTTCAGCGAGAGCTAGAGTTACAAGTTCTAACCTCTCCCATTTTAAAAGAACAGTTAGCTCAACATGGTATAGCTGTCACGGATTACTCTGAGCTCGTTTCTACCAATCAAATGGTCGGTGTATGATTAAAGGCTGCCAGCTTCGCCCCCTATAAGCACCTTACGAATTGCTGGCAGCCGTTCTACACAAACGGATATTTAATAACAATTGCAGTTGGACCCAATAGCATTATGGCAAGGATTAAAGATGTCGCCGAACTCGCCGGTGTAAATCGCTCTACCGTTTCTCGAATCATTAATGGGGAGGGGAAGTTTCGCGAAGAAACTCGAAAAAAAGTAGAGCAAGCTATGGCGCAACTGAATTATCGCCCGAGTGCGATTGCTCGTTCACTCGCAACCTCATCCAGTAATATGGTTGGCTTATTGGTGACTTACTATACGGGGGGCTTCTTTGGCGAGATGATGGAGCAGGTTCAGACTGAGCTGGATATTCATAAAAAGTTTCTGATTACCGCTCAAGGACATCATTCTGCAGAAGGTGAAAAGGAAGCCATTCAGCGTTTTAATGATCTGCGTTGTGATGGCTATGTCCTCCATAGTCGTTATTTGTCAGATGATGATTTACGTGAATTAGCAAAACAGCCTACGCCTTTCGTTCTTCTGGATCGCTATGTTGAAGGAATAGAAGAGCGTTGCGTTACTTTTAATCATCATCATGCAAGCCGTATTGCCGTCGAGCATCTTTTAGCTGGTGGTCATAGAAAAATCGCCTGTATTACCGGTCCATCCCAACGTCATAATAGTTTATTAAGAAAGCTTGGGTACGTTGACGCGATGAAGGACGCAGGTATCGATATTGACGAAAGCTGGTGTGAAGAAGGGAATTATGGTCGGCAAAGTGGTTATGATGCAATGGCTGCAATTTTACAACGACACCCTGAAGTTACTGCAGTCTTTTCTTGCAGTGAGGAAATGACGGTCGGTGCAATGCAGTACTTACACGAGCACAATATTTCAGTACCGGAGCAAATCTCTTTAACTAGCTTTGACAGTGTCGACCTTTGTGAAAGCCTTTATCCTACAGTGTCGGCAGTGCACTTTCCTATCAGTGATATGGCCCGTGTAGCGGTACAAACATTAATGGGATTAGTCAAAGGTCAAGAAATAATAGATAAGCCAACGTTCGAGGCTCAGCTTAAAATACGCAAAGCAGATCGAACCTTAAAGTAGCTTGCTTTTGCTCATTAAATGAGTCATTAGAAATGACCATCTGATGTTTTGATACTTACTGATGAATTTATTCACAAAATTTACTAGTATTCTAACTCTCTTAGGCAACGTAAATCAGTAGTGAATAAGTGGCAGCCATTAAACTTACGGTCGATCGTATTCAACCCGGATTACATATCCGTCTTCCGCTAAAGTGGAACGATCACCCTTTTCTACTCAATAGTTTTAAGATTAAAGATCAAGAACAAGTCGAGATGATCCGTCACCTCGGTGTAAAGTTCGTTTACTTTAATCCAGAGCAAAGTGATGCCGCACCACTTCCAGTCGACCAGATACAAGCTGATAGAGTAACGAATGAAGCGTCGCTAGATCATGAAACTCAAAAACTTTGGCAAGAAAAACAAAACCGCATAGAAAAGTTAAGTGCGTATCGTCGACGCGTTATTCAGTGCGAAAAAGAGTTTGAGCGCTCTCTTGCGCGTATGCGCTCAGTCATGACGAAAATTCGCAATCGTCCAACAGCTGCCGTTGATGAAGCAAAGCTTCTTATTGAAGATATCGTCGAGAAGTTAATGTGTGATGATAATGTCACTCTACATCTGATGAACGGTAAAAATGAGTTTGAAGATATTTATTTCCATTCGTTGAACGTTGCTGTTATCGCCATGATCATTGGCCGTGCTAACGGGTACTCAGCTGCGCAGTTGAAAGAGCTTTCATTTTCAGCGCTATTCCACGATATCGGTAAAATAAAAATTCCTACCGCAATATTAAGAAAGCAAGCACCGCTGACGGAACCAGAAATTAACTACTTAAAGTTGCACACCAAATATGGAGTAGACCTTGCGAGTCAAATAGAAGGTTTTCCCGAGGTTGCGAGAGTTGTGATTGCACAGCACCATGAACTAAGAGATGGGTCTGGCTATCCCAAAGGTCTGAAAGGAGATGAGATCAACGAGTTTGCTCAAATTATTGCTGTAGCTAACGCATTTGATAACTTGTGTCATACACCTATAGTCTCAGAGCAAAAAATTCCTTATACCGCACTCTCTCATTTATATAAGAACTGTAAACACCTATATAAAGAAGAAAACCTGAATATCCTGATTAAGTTTATGGGCGTGTTTCCTCCAGGCACTGTGGTTCAGCTTTCCAATAATATGGTGGGCTTGGTTATCTCAGTGAATGCATCGCATCTATTATTCCCAAATGTATTGGTTTACGACCCATCAGTGCCAAGGACGCAGGCGCCAATCATTGATCTTGCATCAAAGGATATAAAGATAGTTAACGCGGTTCATCCGTCTAAATTGCCGGAGAAAATCAAAGAGTATCTTAATCCGCGTTCACGCATTTCTTACTTCTTCGATAGTGATGAGTAGTTATCCACATATTTTTGTGGGTAAGCTGTAGAAATCTTGAGTGTTATTTCGGGGTAATTTTGAGGTTGGATGGAAAGTATCCACTTGGCATGTTTTTTTAGAAAAAATGTATTTTTAGTATTGCCAAAGAAAATCTTATCCCTATAATGCGCATCCATCGACACGGCAGACGCCACAAGGCTTCAGCAGGGTCGAAGAGGTAAAAAGGTTCTACGAAAAATTAGTTGAAAAAAGTGTTTGACACTAACAACCAAATCGCTAGAATGCACCTCCGCTTTGAGAGAAAAGCTTCTCGAAAAGCAAGCTCTTTAACAATATAGACCTATCAATCTGTGTGGGCACTCGTTGATGATAATCCAAATAGTTTCTTCGGAAATAATTTAGGTTTCAATGAAACGAAGTGACCATTGAATCGAAAGATTCAGCACAGTCAATTCAAACATTACTTTATGTAATGTTCAGTATTCATTGAGCCGAACAAAATCTTAAATTGAAGAGTTTGATCATGGCTCAGATTGAACGCTGGCGGCAGGCCTAACACATGC
>NZ_WBOH01000011.1:0-102414 GCF_032648565.1 Vibrio sp. 2-1-2a | reverse complement strand
TGAACTTCACGGTAGCGCCTGTGGCGGACATCGTGGCAGATAAAGCGACGGTTGTGGAAGACACGCCAACCATCATCAAGGTTTTAGGTAACGACACGTTCGAAGGCGACGATAAAGTGGTGTCGCTAGATACCAACAATGGTCCAGCTAACGGCACGGTCTCGGTCAACTCGGATGGCAGCGTAACCTACACGCCAAACGACAACTACCACGGTACAGACAGTTTCACCTACATCGTTACCTCCGGGGGCGTCAGTGAATCCACCACGGTGAACGTCGATGTGACGCCAGTCAACGATGCGCCAGTGGCAAAAGATGATACCGCTGTTACTGACGAAGACACGCCAGTGACAATTGATGTCCTGCCAAACGACACCGATGTGGACGGTGATACACTGTCTATCCAATCAGCGTCCGTACCTGAAGCGCAAGGTAAGGTTGTGATTGTTGATGGCAAACTGGTGTTCACACCGGCCGATAACTTCCATGGTGACGCTGAAATCACTTACACCGTCACCGATGGTTCGCTGACTGACCAAGCGAAGGTGACCGTTACAGTAAATGCGGTGAACGACACGCCTGTGGTTGAGAGTAGCATTGCAGACCAAACCTTGGCGGAAGATTTCACTCCATACACGATCGATCTGAATACGGCCTTCAGCGATGTGGATAACGTTGATGGCGAGCTGAGCTTCAGCGTTTCTGGCAACAGCAACATTCAAGTGGCGATCGTCAATGGCATTGCTACGTTCACTCCAACCGCGGACTGGAACGGCTCAGAAACCCTAACGTTTACTGCCACTGATCCAAGCGGTGAAAGCGTTAGCCAAACGGTGAACTTCACGGTTGCGCCTGTGGCGGACATCGTGGCAGACAGTGCGGATGTAGTCGAAGACACACCAACCATCATTAACGTCTTAGGTAACGACACGTTCGAAGGCGACGATAAAGTGGTGTCGCTAGATACCAATAACGGCCCAGCCAACGGCACGGTCTCGGTCAATCCGGATGGCAGCGTGACTTACACGCCAAACGACAACTACCACGGGGCAGACAGTTTCACCTACATTGTTACGTCTGGTGGGGTATCGGAGTCAACCACGGTGAACGTCGATGTCACGCCAGTGAATGACGCGCCAGTGGCGACCAATGACACGGCGATTACTGACGAAGACACACCAGTGACAATTGATGTCCTGCCAAACGACACCGATATTGATGGCGATACGCTGTCGATTGAATCGGCGTCCGTACCTGAAACACAAGGTAAGGTTGAAATTGTTGACGGCAAACTGGTGTTCACTCCGGCAGAAAACTTCAATGGTGATGCTGAGATCACTTACACCATCACCGACGGTGTGCTGACTGACCAAGCGAAGGTGACCGTTACCGTTAACCCAGTAAACGATGCACCAACCATCAAGGTTGATGCCGTGGAAGGCATCACTGAAGACGCAGTGAGCACTGATACGGTAGTGGCAACCTTAACGGTTCGCGATACTGACACGCCGGAAGATGAGCTTACGGTGTTGCTAGAAAACAACTCAAACGGTTACTTCGTGTTGGTTGGCAATGAAGTCAAGCTAACTCAAGAGGGTGTTGACGCGGTTAACAACGATGAACTCGACCTTAGAGACCTGACTATCAGCGCGTCAGTGTCGGATGGTGTTAATCCAACGGCTAGCGACAGTGATAGCTTGGTTGTGAATCGTGTTAACGATGCGCCAACAGTTGATAATGCCATTACAGATCAAGTGTTATCGGAAGATTTCGATGCATACACGATCGACTTGAATGAAGTATTCAAAGATTCCGATTCCTCGCTAGAATTCTCAGTCTCTGGCAATAACAACATCCAAATTTCTATTGTGAATGGTGTTGCTACCATCACTCCGACTGCGGATTGGAATGGCAAAGAGACAATTACGTTCACAGCTAAAGACCCAAGCGGTGAAAGCGTAAGTCAAACGGTGAACTTTACGGTAGCACCAGTAGCTGACATTGAGGCTGATAGTGCGGATGTAGTCGAAGACACACCAACCATCATTAACGTCTTAGGTAACGACACGTTCGAAGGCACTGATAAAGTGGTGTCTTTGGACGCCGATAATGGTCCTAAAAATGGCACCGTCATTGTGAATAACAACGGCACGGTGACCTACACACCAGATGACAACTACGTCGGCAAAGATACGTTCACTTATGTCGTGACATCAGGCGGTGTATCCGAATTCACTACCGTTGAAGTCAATGTGACGCCGGTCAACGACGCGCCAGTGGCGAAAGATGACATCGCTACGACACAAGAAGACACCGCAGTTACTATTGATGTTCTGCCAAACGACACTGATGTGGATGACGATAAGCTGAGTATTGAATCAGCCTCTGTACCTAAAGAGCAGGGTACGGTTGAAGTGGTGGATGGAAAACTCGTTTTCACTCCTGCAGAAAACTTCAATGGCGACGCTGAAATTACCTACATCGTAACGGATGGTCAATTGACCGACGAAGCGAAAGTGGTAGTTACCGTTAACCCAGTAAACGATGCGCCAACTATCAAAGTTGATGCCGTGGAAAGCATCACTGAAGATGCAGTGAGCACTGATACGGTAGTCGCAACCTTAACGGTTCGTGATACTGATACGCCAGAAGACCAATTAACCATTTCTCTAGAAAACAACTCAAACGGCTACTTCGTGTTGGTTGGCAATGAAGTCAAGCTAACTCAAGCGGGTGTTGACGCGGTTAACAACGATGAACTCAACCTTAAAGACCTTACTATCAGCGCGTCAGTGTCGGATGGTGTTAATCCAACGGCTAGCGACAGTGATAGCTTGGTTGTGAATCGTGTTAACGATGCGCCAACAGTTGATAATGCCATTACAGATCAAGTGTTATCGGAAGATTTCGATGCATACACGATCGACTTGAATGAAGTATTCAAAGATTCCGATTCCTCGCTAGAATTCTCAGTCTCTGGCAATAACAACATCCAAATTTCTATTGTGAATGGCGTTGCCACCATCACTCCGACTGCGGATTGGAATGGCAAAGAGACAATTACGTTCACAGCTAAAGACCCAAGTGGTGAAAGCATCAGCCAAACGGTGAACTTCACGGTAGCGCCTGTGGCGGACATCGTGGCAGATAAAGCGACGGTTGTGGAAGACACGCCGACCATCGTCAAGGTCTTAGGTAACGACACGTTCGAAGGCGACGATAAAGTGGTGTCGCTCGATACCAATAACGGACCAGCCAACGGCACGGTCGCGGTCAACCCTGACGGCAGCGTAACTTACACGCCAAACGATAACTATCACGGGGCAGACAGCTTCACCTACATCGTTACGTCTGGGGGCGTCAGTGAATCCACCATTGTTAAAGTTGATGTCACGCCAGTAAACGACAAACCTGACAGTGAAGACTTTACGCATGTGGCCGATGATCAGCTTACGCACGTTGTGTTTGATACCGATACGAAACCTTTAGGTGATGGCGACTCTCAGGATCATATAGCGGATATTGAAGATGACTTAAATAGCAACGATCTACATGTTCGGATTACTGAACTGCCAACATCAGGTACGTTGTTCTTTAAAGATAGTGACGGTGAGTTGCACGAAATTAAAGAAGTAAGCGATACGCTGTATGACAAAGACAGTCTTTACTATGAAGCTGATAATGTTGGTTTCTTATTAGGTATCAAAGATCGTCCAAATACGCCTAATGGCTCGGAATCTACAACAGATTTCAATAACTGGGGATTAAGTGAAGATGGTGGTCCATCACATTCCCGTACTGAGCATTTAGCAAATGGAGCCTCTATCACCATTTCTTCTGATAGCGGTGAGCTTGCGCAGTACAACCGCCAGGTGTCACACATCGGCAATGGTATCGCTGACAATGATGGGCAGGGTATTGAGAAAGGTGAAACGATTACGATCGATTTGTCTAATAACCCTGTGGGCAGCGTAAACCTTGGACTAGATGGACTAGGTGGATTGTTTGATTACGGTGATGACAACGCAGCGCTTATTACGGTTACATACTTAGATTCAAATAATGTCCAACAGACTCAAACGTTCGAGTTTTTGAAGCCTGAAGGCAACTTCATGCTATTCCAAGAAACAAGCGTTGGTTATGGGAAAGATCTAGCTCTTCCTGAAGGTTCGGTCATTACTCAGTTAGATTTTTCTACGAAAAATGAAGGTAACTGGGAGTTACGTTATGTAGAAGGTGTTCCTGCCGAAGACAGCTTTGGATATGTAGCCGTCGACTCTGAAAGTGGCGTTAGCGATCCATCTACAGTCAATATCGTTAATGAAATGCTAGATGGTAATGTTGCTGAAAATGGGCCAAGTCTGTCTGTGGTCGGTGATAGCGTGACTGAGGGTGACAATGTCACGTTTTCGGTTGTTCTAGATGAAGTCACCAGTACTGCTGTTAAGTACCAAGTTGATATGCTTGCTCAAGGTTCTTCAGTTGATAAGAATGACGTAAATCTATCGAATGCAACCTACACAAATGGTGTTGTTTTCTTAGGTGGTTACTTGATTGTTCCTGCAGGTATAAGTAGCTTCGAAATATCGATTCCGACTATTGATGATTTGGTTGTGGAAAGCAGCGAAACGATCGTTCTTGAGCTCGGCGGTGAAACGGGGACGGCAACAGTTCTTGATAATGATAGTTCAGAGCTTAGCGTAGTAGATGCCGGCGATGTCATTGAAGGAACTGACGCAATATTTACCGTTTTACTCTCTAACCCTGTTCAAGAGGCCGTTGTCGTCAATCTGAAGTCAACAACAAATGATAGCTATACTGCGGAAGACGTTGATCTAGGCACTATGGTAGTGACCTATGTGGATACTCATGGTCAAACTCAAACATTAGATATAGCGCCTAATGGAGACGTTACTATACCTCCAGGTGTCGCTGAAATTAAAGTCGCAGTTCCGACCAAACTAGATAATGTCCATGAAGGTGATGAGAGCTTTGGTCTGACGGTTACGGAAATCGGTAGTGTCACCAGTAATGGTATTGCAACTGGTAACGCAAATATTGTGGATTCTGATCCTGCACCTTTAGTTAGTATTAGTGCCGATCAAAACAGCGTAAATGAAGGTGAAACGGCAGGCTTTACGCTGACACTTGATAAAGTTGCAGATGAGAGCGTTACGGTTCATGTCGAATATAGTGGCGTGGCCCAAGATGGAAAAGATTTTGTTGGCGTTCTTAGTGTTGAAGTTCCTGCGGGTCAATCTTCAGCGGCTCTTGACTTACTGACGCTCACCGATGGTATTTATGAGGGCGCAGAATCTTTCACAGTAACCATTAAAGAGGTGGATGGCGCTGATGCGAGCATTGCTTCAAATAACAGCGCAAGTGTTGTGATCGTTGATGCCCAAAGTGCACCGAAAGTGACTATTAGCTCAGATCAATCCTCAGTTGATGAAGGTAGTGATGCAAAATTTATCGTCAACATTGACCAAAAAGCAGATGAAGATGTACTGGTAACATTCACAATCGGCGGAAATGTTGATGACAAAGATTATATTGCTCCAAGTACTTACACAGTCACGATTCCAGCGGGTAAAACGTCGGCGCCGATTGATATAAAAACTCTCGATGATGGTATTTACGAAGATCTTGAAAACCTAACTGTGACTCTAATTGATACGGTTGGTGCAGATTCGACGCTTGCAAGTGACTCGAATGAAGCAACAGTCTCTATTATAGATGCTCAGCACGCTCCAGAGTTTATTTCTGGCGGCGATAGTGCTGGTGACAAACCAAATGATGATGTTTACGACTTCGGGTCAGTTAACGAAAACACGGTGAGTGGGTCCATTATTGGTACGGTCGTTGCTGAAGATCACGATAATGACGTGCTTGTATACCGCTTTGCAGATGGCTCGACCACTAATGGTATTTTTGATATCGACCCGACAAGCGGAGAGATTTCATTGAACAAGACAATCGATGATGTTGACTTGGGCGATTATACGCTTCAGGTTGAGGTTATCGATGGAACTGGCGGGATTGATACTGCTGAGGTCAATGTTTCTCTGGTAAATGTGAATGATGCACCTGAATCTTCGCCTTCCGCGGTTGAGATGAGTGAAGATACCCAAGTGATGCTTGATTGGTCATCATTCGGTATTAGCGATGTGGACTCTAACGTATCAGAGCTCTCCGTCCAAATCACAACGCTTCCTAGCGATGGGTCATTAGAGTATAAAGATTCGCAAGGTGATTGGCAGTCTGTCCAAATCGATCAAGTGCTTGATAAATCGCTCTTTGATGAAAACAGTGTTCGCTTTGTACCTGAATTAAATGAGTCTGGCAGTGACAGTTTCGGCGGAAATCAAGTCGGAGACCAGGAGTCTAGTTACGCTCAAATTGGCTTTAAACCAACAGATGGACAGAGTACCGGTCAAGAGTCAACACTGACAATAGACGTAAATCCTATCGCTGATAAACCGAACTTAATCGCAGTGACGCACGAGAACTCATTACCCCAACAAGAGTTTAACGTTACAACATGGAGCAATGTTCAAGTTGGTTCTAGTAATGGCATGGGGGTCAACGGCGAGACTCTAATTGCAGCGATCAACGCTCTTGATGCAGCAGATGGAACTCAATTGAGTTGGTCAAATGTGGAAGATTTAGGGACTCATGCAACCTTAGCAAATGAGGCCGTTCTCGTTACATCTCTTGTTTATCTGGAAGCTGGTTCGAGTTACGACTTTGTCGGTCAAGCCGATGATAGCCTTGCAATCAAGTTGGGTGGTACGTTACTTGATCAAGCTCGTTGGGGTAGCGACAGTGGTGATATTAAGGGTGCTAGCTTTACCCCTTCGGTATCTGGCTTTTATCCAATTGAAATTTATCACCATAACCAAAGTGGTCCGGGTAACTTTAATGTGGATGTATCCATTAATGGACAAGCACCTGTCAATCTGAGCAACAGCAGTCTTTACGTAGTTAGTGATGAAAGTGCACTAGAAGCAACTGATATCAGAACGTCTGAACTACAAGAAGTTAATGGTGTTGCGTTTTACGAAACATATCAGCTGAACGAAGGGTTACAAGATACAGCGATACCGCTCTCTGAAATTAAAGCAAGCTTAAATGATACAGATGGCTCTGAATCACTTAAAGTCACGCTAACTGGCTTACCTGTAGGTGCGATCCTTTCAGATGGAAACAGTTCTATTACTGTAGCAACCATTGATGAAGAACTGGACGTGACAAGTTGGGCATTAGATACACTTACTGTGACTCCACCAGCTGGCTCCCATGATGACTTCACAATCAATTTGACGGCAACGAGTACAGAACACGCGAATGGTGATTCAGCAGAGTCTAACTTAGCGATCAATGTTGTAGTACATGAGAACTTACCGACGGAAACGGAAAGTGATATTGGGAAGACCAACGAAGATAGTTCGCTACAGGGTAACGTATTGCGTAATGACTTTGATGACGACAACACCCTGATGGTTGATCACATTACTATTAATGGCACTGACTATGCGGTAGGTGAAAACGTATCTTTGACCAGTGGCACTTTATTAGTAAACCAAGATGGTAGTTACGTATTTGAACCTACCGAGCACTGGTCAGGTGATGTTCCATTAATTAATTACACCACAAATACTGGCGCAACAAATACGCTTGATATCAACGTTGTCGCAGTTGCAGATGCCCCTGCGATCACGATTAATGTTGGAGAGTTAGTAAAAAGAGATGCTGTTGATCCTAATCACAACTTAGCTACTTCTGCGATAGATAAAACGCCTACAGAGAATGAACTCGTCGCTGCTGATCTTGGTTTGGATGATGTCGAGCAAAAAAATCACTCATACGCCGGAGTGATGCTAGGAGACAACAACGACAGAAGTGATACCGATAGTTTATTCGTTGGGACTGATTACAATGACACCTTCTATGGTGGCGGCGGTGATGACGTATTTATTGGCGGTGGTAATAACGACTCTTTCTATGGTGATGATGCGTCCACTATTACAGATTATGATGGCCAAGATACGGTTTACTTAACTGGAAACTTCAGTGACTACAAAATGACCTTCAAAGACGATCATGGAGGTCAAGTCCCATATTGGATTTTGCTAGATAATCGTTCTATCGATTCGGTAAACGACCACACAGGTAGTGATGATCGTGGTGATCACTTATATGAAATTGAACGAATTGTTTTTGCAGACAAAGTCGTTGAATTGAAGCCCGACGGCACCTATGAAGTGCTTCAAGAGCGTTGGATTCCCGTTGATATTAACGTTGATTTGGTTGATGTCGATGGAAGTGAAAGCTTGGCGCAAACTGTTTTTGTGGAAGGTTTGCCGGATGGTGTAGAGCTGTATATCGATGGACATGCCGTTAATCAGGACGCAAACGGTAATTACCTTGTCACTCTGGATGCTAACGGTAAGGTCTCTTTAGATATCAGAGTGCCGTTTGATTATGAAGGTAGTCTAGAGTTCCCACTAAGCGTTACCGCGACGTCGGTTGAAGAAGCAAATAATGATGCTGCTTCAACAACAGAGTCTGTTGAGCTTACAGCTCGTGACTATGTTCTAGAGTCGGGTTCACATGGGAACGATCAGATAACGGGCAGTGACGATCACGATATTATTGTTGGCGATGTCCAAGGATTGGAGATTATTGCGGGTCAGGACTACAACATCGCCTTTGTTTTGGATACTTCAGGGAGCATGGGTAACTGGGTAGGAACTGCGAAGCAAGAAGTGCTAGATGTGTTTGATGAACTGTTAAGCGCTGCAAATCAGGGTGAGAAGCCTGGAACAGTGAATATTCACCTCAGTGAGTTTGCTTCAAGTGCG
This sequence comes from Vibrio sp. 2-1-2a, assembly GCF_032648565.1. Classification (NCBI taxonomy): domain Bacteria; kingdom Pseudomonadati; phylum Pseudomonadota; class Gammaproteobacteria; order Vibrionales; family Vibrionaceae; genus Vibrio; species Vibrio sp. 2-1-2a. The sequence goes on along the minus strand of NZ_WBOH01000011.1, from coordinate 93,550 downwards.
TCAGCAGTTATTTCCGTTGACTTGAGTTCTCCAACAGCAAGAGATGAGTTTGTAAAAGAACTGAATAGTGCTATAGGTGATGAGGGTGACGGCGGCACAAACTATGAGGCGGGTTTACAGTCAGCTGTTGAATGGTTTAGCAGTCAACCTAACCCTAATGGCCAAAATATCACGTACTTTGTTACTGATGGTCAACCAAATAGAGCAACGCATCTCTATCATTTAGCGCCGAATGAATTCTCGAAAGTGATTTTGGATGTCGATGATTCTGGCAAGCTTGTTACCCTGCAAGATATAGTTAGTAACAGTAGTTATTCATACGGACAGACGGTTACCTACAAAGGTGACGTCGTTATAGATAGTTACGGTCAGGTATATTCACCGCTAACAGGCAGAACCCTTGGTGATATCGACAGATATAATGGTTCTATCCGTTACTACGATGAAGGTGGTAGCTCAACACAAGCTCAACATATGTATCAAGTGTTAGCAGCATTGTCTTCAGTAGAGTCGATAGGTCTTGGTAGTGGTGTTGATGAACAAACACTTAAGCAGTATGACACTGATGGTGTGGTAGAGTCAGATATCGATGTTACTAAACTTGCTGAAACGATATTGGGTCAAGATGTGCCCCTAAAACAAGGCTCAGACACTATTCAGGGTGGAGAAGGTGACGATATCTTGCTGGGTGATTTAATTGAATTTGGCGGTAATGAGCAAGGTTTGAGTGCGATTCAATCACATGTGGCACAGCAAACGGGTCAAGATGTTTCTACCATTGATGGTGAAGACATCCATGAATACGTTAAAAATAACCTAGAAGAATTCAACCAATCTCACCAAGGTGATAAGTCGGATAACTTATCTGGTGGTGCTGGCAACGATTTACTGTTTGGTCAGGGTGGTAACGACATACTCGTTGGTGGTGAAGGTGATGATATTCTGATTGGTGGTTTAGGTAATGATATCTTAACGGGAGATGAGGGCTCTGACATCTTTAAGTGGAGTGAAGTGACCAACGAGGTTGATACCGTTACTGATTTCAATAAAGATGAAGACACTCTAGACTTCTCTGATCTCTTTGATGACTTATCTAAAGATGAAATTGGTGAGCTTCTTAATGATCTTCAGTCCGGTGATCATACTGGTGATGTCGGAGAGTATCACGTAGAAGTGGCACCAGATTGCGGCTCGGAAGCGAACTTGAGTATTACGAAAGGTGGCTCGACATTGGACATCCATTTTGATGGTGCAAGTGTCGATGATGTGACTCAAAGTCTGATTGCAAGTTTAGAAGCGCAATACAAAGACATGTAGCATGTCTAGCCACAGGTGAAATTGAAAATCAAAAAAGGTCTAGCATTTTGCTAGACCTTTTACTTTTAAACTCCGTTCATTGCGATGTTAGCTCTTAGGAAGTGTCGTGAAAACGGTCCACTCTTTCTTCACTTCACCTTTGTGGCCAATCACCGTTGCGGTGACTCGACGGTTCAACGCATGACTCACTTGGTCGGTGCCTTGTGTTGCAAGTACCGTGTCTCCATAGCCGACAATGGTGACTCTATCTCCACTAATACCATTCATCATGAGTTCTTTTCTAACGTTCTCAGCGCGGCGTTTAGATAAGTCAAGATTGTGTTCTGCAGTACCAGTACGACTGGCATAGCCCTGAATCTCTATCGATGTATTTGGATACTCCTTCAAGAAGTCGGATAGTTCTCGAATTTGCTCCGTAAAGATAGGATTGATCACATCGGAATCATTCGCGAACAGAACTCGAATTTGCATTTCTTGCGAGGAGTCGACATACGAACCGCAGCCATCGTTATCAATCTCGGCACCTAAAGGAGTACCCGGACATAAATCGCGCTCATTAATGACTCCATCAGAATCATCATCAAGATGATCTGCCCACTGATCGGCAATTGGCGTATCAATATAATCATATTCATCGCCTTTATCGGATGAACTGCATGCCGAAATCATCAATGAGAGTGCAATAAGAGTTATGTATTTCATAATTAATACTCCACTTCTTCTAGCCATTCTTTAGGCATTTCAACCCTTAATGCACTCAACAGTTGACCTGTTGCGTTCATCACTCGATATTTGGCGTACTGCTCTGCGTATTTAGAATCTAAGTAGTCTTTACGTGCCTCAAAGAGTTCGTTTTCAGTATTCAATAGATCAAGCAGCGTTCGCTTACCAATGCGATATTGTTTTTCGTACGCAATAACGGTTTCAGATGCCGAGTCTACATGATCTGACAGGAACTCTTTTTGCTGTAGGGTCAAATCCAGTGCGCTCCATGAAAGCCTTAACCCTTCTTCAACATTGCGATAAGCACCTTCACGTAAGTCTTTCGCTTTATTTAACTGATAGGCGAAGTTTTCTGAGTTTGCAGCGTCACTGCCGCCATTAAATAGGTTGTAGCGTAGACGTAGCATGGCAAGTGTCTCATCACTGCGGCCTTTTAAGCCATCAGCGTCATCACGCCATGTTTGTGAAGCTTCAATGGAAATGGTTGGGTAATTAACACCTTTAGATTGTTTGTATTGAAACTTAGCAGAGTCCACGTCTGCGAGCGCGACTTGAATGACAGGGTGCAGCTCAAATGCCAAACCTACCGCTTCATCAATGGTGTATGGAATGAAATTCTGATCCGCTCTTGGAAAGATCAACCCTTGCGGGGTTTGACCCACTAAACGAGTGAACATAGTGTGAGAGTCGTACAAATTATTTTGAGCAGCTGCCAAATTACCGTGTGCTTTTGCCAAACGTGCTTCTACCTGTGTTAAGTCAGCGGTAGAGCCGATACCTGAGTTGACTCGTTTTTTAATGTCTTCGTAAATATCTTTGTGAACCGCCAAGTTATTTTCAGAAAGCTTGAGTATTTCGTAAGCTTTTACTGCGTCTAAATACACTTTGGTGACTTCAAGCGCTTTATCTGATGCATCGGCCAAAAGTTGAAATCTAACTGACTCTGCATCGGCTGCGGTACGATCGATATCATTTAAGGTTGCACTGCCATCCCATATGAGCTGAGTTAGTGTTACCGAAGCTTCCTTTCGAGTGTAATCTGTATCCCCACGTCCCACCTCGTCAGAAGGGTCTAATCCCTCGTAACCAATGCCCGCATCTAAATCAATAGAAGGTAAGTAGGCGCCCGAAGAGGCTTCATTTACGTATTTTCGACTGGTGAACTCGTTAAATGCGCTCTTAATGTCAGGATTGTTTTTTAACGTCAATGCCACGGCTTGCTCTAAAGTTTGACCGAAAACGGGTAAAGACACTATTAAACTACAGCAGCAAGCAATATTTAGTCGGTTCCATTTCACGGTATTTCTCCTAAAAATTCGTGTTGCTTTTTGCTATTTCATCTCATAACTGAGACGAAACATCATAAATAACAGTGCTTGAGTAAGGGATTTATCAACCTACTGTTAAAACTAGGCTTTTGTTTAAAAATTCCAGAATCTCGCCTTTTTAAACCTTAGCACATATGGCAAATGTTGCTCAGAAACACAGCATGTTTAGGCCAGAGAAAAGCTTGAATTCTTAATATCATAGCGTTTCGCAGCTAGCGTAACTCTATACTTTTTGAATAACTCCGCCCCTTGAGTTACCAAGCATCCCACGAGCTGCGCATACAACGAAAAAATGATGATTTTGACTAAACTATAGACGTAAATGTAGGGGTGACAAACTTTTGACTTGGTTTGAAGTGGGGCGAGGTAGATATGGATCGAGTAACTTTGAGCTCATTGATGGGCAACATCGTGGTTATCGGGCTGGATGGGGAAATTAGGACCCTAGAAGAGGGACAACTACCTCAACCAGGAGAGTTAATAATTGATGAGGTATCAGATACTTCTGAGCTTGTGATCGAGCAGGTGACACCACAAGGAAGTTCGATAAACGTAACTGATGATATCACAGCGTTAATTGAAGCAATTGCTAGTGGGGAAGACCCGACTGAGCTGGGTGAAGAGTTTGATCCTGCTGCAGGTGAAGGAAACGGGTCTAGCCCACAAAATACGGGGGCTATAGATCGCACAGGTGCTGAATTACTCGCCAGTACCAATTTTGAGACAGTGGGAACTGACGGAACAGGATTTTCAAGTACTCAGGTAGAGACGCTACTCGATATTTTCCAAATACAACCACCAGAACCAACAGCAATATCAGTTCCTGCAACAGTAATTGTTCAAGAGATTTCTAGCCCAACTGTCAATGAGGGCGATCTGGTTTCCTTCGACGTCACACTTAACCAACCAACAGAAGACAATATCAATATCACTTTTTCTCTGTTCGATCAGACTGCGACTGGTGGATCTACTGACGAGAGCGGAAGTGACTACGTCAACGAGAGTGTTCTCATAACATTTTCCGATGGCACAACAGAAGAAATCTCAGTCGATGACAACGGTATTTTTACTGTGTCGGTCCCGTTAGGTGAAAATGGTTTTACGGTTTCTCTCGATTCTATAAATGACTCTATATTCGAAGGTCCAGAAACATTTACGCTTTCTGGCAACACAGAAGAACAAAGTACACCTGCAACTGGGATTGCAACCATTGTTGATGATGGTAGTGGGCCTGGTTTAAGTCCTGATGATGATCGTCCAACGGTAACGATGAGCGATGTAGGGACGATTAATGAAGGTGAGTTAGCCAGCTTTAAAGTGTCTTTATCTAATCCATCAGCTACAGATGTTGAGGTCGAACTAAGTCTCAACCTCGGTGATACCGAAGCCGGCGACTTAGGCACCTTGGAATACAACACCGGAAGCGGTTGGGTTGCAGTGCCAAACGATGGCGTGGTAACGGTGCCAGCCGGGCAAACTGAGTTTGATGTGCGCATTGCTTCCATTGATGACGCCGTTTACGAAGGCCCTGAAGATTTCAGTGTTACGGTAACGGGCATTGGGGCGGTGCAAGGCAGCGATACAGGTACGGCAACGATAGTGGACGACGGCAGTGGTCCGGGCCCCGATCCGGACGATGATCGCCCAAGTGTGAATATTACGGATGCTGGCACCATTAATGAGGGTGAGACAGCGAACTTCAAAGTCACTTTATCGAACGCGTCTGAAGCGGAAACGCAAGTAGAGTTGGGTCTTAATCTTGGCGATACCGTGGTTGGAGACTTGGGCTCCCTAGAATACAACACGGGAAGTGGTTGGGTTGCAGTGCCAAATGATGGTGCGGTGACCGTGCCAGCAGGGCAAACCGAGTTTGATGTGCGCATTGCTTCCATTGATGACGCCGTTTATGAAGGTCCTGAAGATTTCAGCGTGACGGTAACTGGCATCGGGGCGGTGCAAGGCAGCGATACGGGCACGGCGACGATTGTGGATGACGGCAGTGGCCCGGGCCCCGATCCAGACGATGACCGCCCGAGTGTGACTATTACCGACGCTGGCACCATTAATGAAGGTGATACGGCGAACTTCAAAGTGACGCTGTCGAATGCCTCCGAGTCCACTGTTCAAGTCGAGCTAGGCCTCAACTTGAGTGATACCGAAGTCGGTGACTTGGGCACCTTAGAATACAACACGGGAAGTGGTTGGGTTGCAGTGCCAAATAATGGCGTGGTGACCGTGCCAGCCGGGCAGACTGAGTTTGATGTGCGTATCGCTTCCATTGATGACGCCGTTTATGAAGGCCCAGAGGATTTCAGCGTTACGGTGACGGGCATTGGGGCGGTGCAAGGCAGCGATACGGGCACGGCGACGATTGTGGATGACAGCAGTGGCCCGGGCCCCGATCCAGACGATGACCGTCCGAGTGTGGCTATTACCGACGCAGGCACCATTAATGAGGGTGAGACTGCGAACTTCAAAGTGACTCTGTCGAATGCCTCAGAGTCTACTGTTCAAGTTGAACTTGGCCTCAACTTAGGCGATACCGAAGCCGGAGACTTAGGTACCTTAGAATACAACACGGGCTCTGGTTGGGTTGCGGTGCCAAACGACGGTGTGGTGACGGTGCCAGCCGGGCAGGCTCAGTTTGATGTGCGTATCGCTTCCATTGATGACGCGGTGTACGAAGGTCCAGAAGATTTCAGTGTTACGGTGACGGGCATTGGGGCGGTGCAAGGCAGCGATACGGGTACGGCGACGATAGTGGATGACGGCCGTGGCCCTGGACCTGATCCCGATGATGACCGCCCAAGTGTGACTATTACGGATGCTGGCACCATTAATGAAGGTGAAACAGCTAACTTCAAAGTGACGCTGTCGAATGCCTCCGAGTCCACTGTTCAAGTTGAACTCGGCCTCAACTTAGGCGATACCGAAGCCGGAGACTTAGGTACCTTAGAATACAACACGGGCTCCGGTTGGGTTGCGGTGCCAAACGATGGCGTGGTGACGGTGCCTGCCGTGCAGACTGAGTTTGATGTGCGTATCGCTTCCATTGATGATGCGGTGTACGAAGGTCCGGAAGATTTCAGTGTTACGGTAACGGGCATTGGCGCAGTACAAGGCAGTGATACGGGCACGGCGACGATTGTGGATGACGGCAGTGGTCCAGGTCCCGATCCAGATGATGACCGTCCGAATGTCTACATCGTTGAAGATAGCGTGGGTGTTAACGAAGGTACCGATGCTGTGTATACCGTTAGATTGTCGGCGGCGGCCGATATCGATGTGACCGTCAGTTTGAACACCTCAACCGACGGCAGCAACACAGCGGAAGCGGACGATATAGGTAGCTTTGTGGTGACCCTTGCTGATGGTGTGACTGTGGTGAATGCCAACAGTGACGGTACGTATACCATTCCCGCCGGTGAGAACGAGCTGAAAGTCACTGTGCCAACCACAGATGATGGCGTCTACGAAGGGGATGAAACCTTCACTGTGGCGGTACAAGGTGACACGGGCGTCCTAGGCAGTGACAGTGCGCTGGGCATTATTTACGACGGTGGTAACGGCCCTAGTCCCGATCCAGACGATGACCGTCCAAGTGTCTATATTGTCGAAGATAGCGTGGGCGTGAATGAAGGTACTGAGGCTGTGTATACCGTCCGGTTGTCGGAGGCTGCCGATATTAACGTGACGGTAAGGTTGAGCACATCAACAGGAGGAACTAATACGGCAGAGCCTGGCGACATTGGTGCTATTAAGCTGACATTATCTGATGGAGTAACTGTGGTGACCGCCAACAGTGATGGCACGTATACTATCCCAGCAGGTGAAACCGATCTCAAACTGTTTGTCCCAACCACGGACGACGATGTGTATGAAGGAGATGAAACCTTCACGGTTGCAGTGCAAGGTGCAACTGGAGTACTTGGTACTGACACTGCGTTGGGCATTATTTACGACGGCGGTAACGGCCCTGGTCCCGATCCAGACGATGACCGTCCAAGTGTCTATATTGTCGAAGATAGCGTGGGCGTGAATGAAGGTACTGAGGCTGTGTATACCGTCCGGTTGTCGGAGGCTGCCGATATTGACGTGACGGTAAGGTTGAGCACATCAACAGGAGGAACTAATACGGCAGAGCCTGGCGACATTGGTGCTATTAAGCTGACATTATCTGATGGAGTAACTGTGGTGACCGCCAACAGTGATGGCACGTATACTATCCCAGCAGGTGAAACCGATCTCAAACTGTTTGTCCCAACCACGGACGACGATGTGTATGAAGGAGATGAAACCTTCACGGTTGCAGTGCAAGGTGCAACTGGAGTACTTGGTACTGACACTGCGTTGGGCATTATTTACGACGGCGGTAACGGCCCTGGTCCTGACCCGGATGATGATCGCCCGACTGTATCTATCTCAGATGCAGGTATCGTAGATGAGGGTGATATCGCGACGTTTACCGTGTCATTGAGTAATGCTTCGGAAGGTACAGTCCAGGTGCAGTTGACCTTAAACCCGGACGAAACAGAAGTGGATGATCTTGGCTCGCTAGAATATAACACCGGAGCAGGTTGGGTTGCTGTGCCTGTCGATGGCATCGTAACAGTGCCAACAATGCTTACCGAATTTGATGTGCGCATTGCGACCATTGATGATGAAGTTTATGAAGGTCTGGAAGACTTCAGCGTGACCGTGACGGGTTTGGGCGCAGTTCAGGGCACCGATACTGGTTTGGCGACCATTGTGGATGATGGCACTAAAACGGACGACGATCGACCAACTGTGTCTATCTCGGACGCGGGTACCATTGATGAAGGTAGTTTCGCTACATTTACCGTGTCATTGAGTAATGCCTCAGAGGCAGCGCTCCAGGTTCAGTTAACGCTGAATCTGGATGAAACAGAAGTCGGTGACCTTGGCACTCTAGAGTACAACACCGGTTCAGGTTGGGTAAGTGTACCTGTAAGCGGCATTGTGACGGTGCCGGCAGGTATGACGGAATTTGATCTACGCATCGAATCAATTGATGACGGTGTGTACGAAGGCCCTGAAGATTTCAGCGTTACAGTAACTGGCTTGGGAGCAGTGCAAGGCAGCGATACTGGTCTGGCGACCATCGTGGATAACTCACCACCTACAGCCCGTGATTTCATCATTTCGCTCGATGTTCAAAATGGTATTTTCCCGGTTCAGGATGTTGAATTTGATGGAATAACGACGTCTGGGGAACAGCGTGTTGAAGATCTCGAAGATGACGCAGTTACTGCAAATGATGATGATATTTTAATTCAGGTCGTTAGCCTTCCTGAACACGGTGAACTGTATTATGTGGATGGAAATGGACAGGAAGTCATTATAGACGAAACCACACAGTTCCCTGAAAACACAGAGGTTAAGTATCGTCTGACTGAAGATTTCTTTGAGGAGCAGAGCTTTGACTCAGCCGACCTTCTTGAAGAACAAGGGAAAGATATCTTGGTGGGATCCTACACTCCTCCTAACTCGAACTTAACGTTCACTGGAGGCCAGATCATCACCATTGGCAACAGCATCATCTTTGATTCCGACGCTCAGATTTCAGTCGATTTTGCGAATCAACAAGTCGGGTTGGTTGTCGTTTCGCCAAATGAAACGGGTCAGGGTGATGAAATCAGTACTGGTGAATATATTACGTTAGAACTGGATGAGGATTTATCAGCTAACGAAGCGAAACTGAACTTAGCCAGTCTGAATGACCGCTTCAACAGTGGTGGTGCATGGTTAACGGCATACATCTTCCTAAATGGTGCACTTGTTGATGTTCAGCAGTTTTACTCAACGGATATTACTTATACCAGCAACCACGAAGGTTCTATTACCGTTGCGTTAGCAAATGGCAGCTTTGATGAAATTCGACTTACTCCAGAAACCGATAGCGCGAGTGATAAAGCGGGCTTTACCTTGGTGGGAACTGAAATCACCAGTTTTACTGACGTGAACGATGACTTTACCTACCAAGCTATTGACACTGATGGTGCGGTAAGTAACGAAGCTACGGTAGCGGTTGATTTCGAGAACGTCACGGTAGACGCTGTCACGGCGCTTGGTTATCAAACCATGGCCTTAAATTCGGATCTGAATCTGGTTATGGGGACAGATGGCGATGATATTCTGGTTGGTACTGAAGGCAATGACCTGATCATCGGTGGTTTAGGTAATGATATCTTGACTGGCGGTGAAGGTGATGACGTATTCAAATGGACAGAAATGCAATCCGCAACTGATACCGTGACAGATTTCAGTGACGGGGATCAGCTTGATTTTACCGATGTATTTGACGATATGAGTGGTACGGATATCTCCGCCTTGCTTGATGATCTTGGTTCGGGTGACTATCGCGGCAGTGTGGATGACATTTCCGTTGAAGTGACTGAAAGTGGAGGTAACTCGACGTTGACCATCAACAAAGATGGACAACAGCTAGAGGTTAACTTTGATGGTGCCTCTGCAGCCGATATTGCCAATAGTCTGATTTCTAATCTCGATCAATTACGAGAATAGATGGCCAAAGATAAAAAACGGAGCGTTTTTTCGCTCCGTTTTTTTATTTAATAATACGGTAAACTAACACTGTGATTACAGAACTTTACATGCAAAACCTTTCAGGTAGAAACCTTCCGGGTATGCTGTATCGGTTGGGTGGTCAGCAGCTTGTTCAAAGCGCTCCACAAACTTTACTTGGCGGTTAGCATCTAAGGCTGCGTCAGCAATGATTTTCTGGAACAAAACTTGATCCATTAAGCCAGAGCACGAATAGGTCAGTAGCGTACCGCCAGGTTTTAGGATTTGCATTGCTAGCATGTTGATGTCTTTGTAACCACGACATGCGCCGTTTAGTTGGGCTTTACTGTCTGCAAACTTAGGTGGATCCATGATAACCACATCGAACTGAGTTCCTTGGTCACGATACTCACGAAGTAGTTTAAACACGTCTGCGTTTAGGAACACGGCACGCTTCTTCGAGATATCAAATTCATTCAGTTCTGCGTTGAACTTCGCAGTGTCTAGAGCAGGTTGTGATACGTCAGCGTTTATCACACGCTTTGCATCACCTTTCAGAGCGTAAAGTCCGAAGCCACCTGTGTAAGAGAAGCAGTTAAGAACTTCTTTGCCTTTCACATATTTCATCGCTTGCTGGCGACTATCACGTTGATCCAGGTAGAAACCTGTTTTATGACCGCCAACGATATCTACACTAATCTTTACGCCATTTTCTTCGATGACGACCGATTTAGGTGGCTCTTCGCCGTGCAAGACGCCCGTGGTTTCTTTCAAACCCTCTTTCTTACGTACCGCGACGTCAGAACGCTCGTACACATTACAATCAGGGAAGCACTCAACTAGAGCATCAACAATGGCCTGTTTATTGTGTTCTGCGCCAGCACTGAGAAGTTGACACACAAAAAAGTTTTGGTAACGGTCAATCGTAACGCCTGGCATACCATCAGACTCTGCCGCGATAAGGCGGTAACCCGTAAGGCCATCACGTTCGATAATGTCTTCACGAAGAAGTTGTGCGTCTTTTAATCGTTTTACGAAAAATGCGGTGTCGATCTCTTCTTTATCAAAACTCCAAATACGAGCACGAATTTGTGAAGCTGGCGAATATGCCGCTTTAGCTAGCCATTTACCGTCGTGAGTGAATACATCAACCGTTTCGCCAAGAGCGGGTTCGCCCTCAACTTTGTTGATGCCTCGAGAGAAGATCCAAGGGTGCTTGCGCTTGACCGATTTCTCACGACCTTTTACCAAATAGATAGCAGCTGTCATTTCTTTAGCTCTTGTTGAATTTTGAAAGGGGCGTATTGTCCGGGATGTGAATGGTAAAAGCAATATCCCTCGGCAATCCAGTACATTGTAGTGGCTTTTAAATACAAAAAAGGGTCACTAAAGTAACCCTTTTATTTGAACTGGTCGTAACAGATTACGTTGCTACGCTTTAAGTCCAGTAAGGAGCGACTCCATGGTGTCGCTTTGCTTACGCAGTTGATCCACGTTTTGTGAAGTCGTGCTGATCATATTGCACACGTTATCTGCTTGAACTCGAATCTCTTCAACGCTTGAGGCGATATTGTCCGCGACTACACCTTGTTCTTCAGCCGCTGTTGCAATTTGAATGCTACTGTCGGAGATAGTTTGATTTTTATCTGCCAAAGAGCCGATTTCGTGATTCACTTCCGTCATGAGGTTTTGTCCCTCATTTGCATTGTTGACAGTCACTTCCATCAGTTTAGTAAGTGATTGACTGTTACGCTGTAATGATTCGATCATCGTTTGGATTTCAACCGTCGCTTGCTGAGTGCGTCCCGCAAGAGCGCGAACCTCATCCGCAACGACCGCAAATCCACGACCTTGCTCACCAGCACGTGCTGCTTCAATGGCTGCGTTCAATGCAAGTAGGTTAGTTTGCTCGGAAATCCCATTAATGGTTGTCACGACTTCATCAATTTGTGCGGCATTGGCATCTAACTCCGCTACTGCTTGAGACGCAGATTGAATCTCATTAGAGAGGTTCGAAATCGAGTGAAGCGTATTCTCTACTTTTACTTGTCCAGACTGAGCCACGCTGCGCGCATCATCGGTTTGCGCGCTTGAATCGTGAGCTAATGTCGCGACTTCTCGAATCGTTGATGCCATCTGTTCCGTTGCACTCGCAAGAGAGTTGAGGTGCTCTTGTTGCGTCGCAGAAATATCTGAACTGTGATGAATTGATTGATTCAGGTCTGAGCTAATTTGTTGCATTAACGCCACAGACTCTTGAATCGACAGCACCATTTGTTGCTCTCGTTCTGCAACTTTGTCTATCGTAATAGCAATTTCACTAAACTCGTCGCGAACTGGGAAGAAGTTCATTCTCGCGGTTAGGTCACCATCCGCTAGGGTGTTTAATGCTTTATTCATCGTGAACATTGCGCCGCCGATAAACGTCATGATGTAGTAAACGCCAAGCGCGAGAATAAACAAGCTCACACAGATGATGCTCACTTGAGTCGTTGATAGGGCAGTCCATAGAGAAAGTTCATGGTTTGCAACCAAGCTGTACGCACCATTTAGAACAGACACGGATTGCGGACCAGAGCCAAGAGAAACGGTTTCTGAACCAGCTATGAGGTTTGCTACTTGCGATTGAGAAAGGTTGCCTGCCTCTATCAGACCTTTCATAAGCATGAGCTCTTCTTGGTACATACTTGAGATCAACGTATTAGCCGCGCTATTAAGGACGAGAGTGAGAATGACTAAAGCAAGAAGAGGGAGAACGAAGAGCAAATAGAACTTTTCTTGAATCTTTAAGTGAATGAGATACTTATCAATCCAGCGGAATGGAATTTCTTTCATAATTATAATAACCGTGCAAAAACCCACTATCCTTAGTGGGGTGAATAGACGAAAAGAATATATCACTCAGTAAAAAGAAGCGGTACAAAGATGAACGTAAAGTGTGAGAGATTTATAGTAAAAGGTCACGTTCAAGGCGTCGGCTTTCGTTACCATACTTCCCATCAAGGATTGAAACTGAGTTTGACGGGTTACGCGAAGAACCTAAACGATGGTGATGTTGAAGTGATGGCGTGTGGAACAGACGCACAAATAGCTGCGTTTTCCGAGTGGTTGAAAGAAGGCCCGCGAACGGCAACAGTAGAGAGTGTGATACAGGAGTCTGCGTCATATAAGCCGTTGCGCGGTTTTAAGATTTTGTAAATTCTACAAGCATTTAGCTGGCTTTGGTAGGCCGGCTAATTTAGTCGCTTGTTTGGCTGGCCCCTTTTTAAACAGCTTGAATAGATACTTACTGTTACCTTTTTCTGGGCCGTGCGCTTTTTCCATTGCTTTGACAAGCATACGCACAGCAGGGGAAGTATTAAACTCTTCATAAAAATCTCGCACAAAGTGCACAACTTCCAAATGAGCATCCGTAAGCTCGATGTCTTCTTCTTTTGCTAAAAGCTCAATCATACCTTCTTCCCATTGAGTATGATCCAGTAAGTAGCCTTGAGCATCAGTTTCAATTTCTTTGCCGTTGTAAACGAACATAACGTTTTATCCGTTAAGTGAACATGGATGTTTATAGATTAGCGACAGGTGAGGATGTTCTCAACAAAAGAATCTCGAAGTAGTGCCGAGCGAAGCAAAAGCGTACAAAATGGTGAGTGCTTTTTGACTGAGCCAGGTGCTTTGATATAAATGCTCTTTTATTCAAATAAATAGGAAACTATTCAGTTTGTTAGAAATTTTTCGGGGTGAGTACTCGGGAGTTTGCATAGATATACACAAACGTCTCAATTTATGATTGGTTTGTCAGTTAAATTGGCCGTTTTAGATAGGTCAATCACAACGAGCGTAAACAAGGTTAAAATCAAGAGAATAAATTTTAAAGAATCGTTATGTTTTTGAGGGTTTAATAATGACTGGGAGCTATTAAACTGGATATGGAATGGTCGGATCTTTTAGTTTCAATTGGATGGGCGTTGTTGCAAGCCAGCTTTACGATATTCTCTTTTCTCTGTTTGATGGGAGCTGTACAACATAAACCTTTAAAAAAGAAATATGCTTGGCTGCGTTACTTTTACGGACCACTCCTTTTTGTGAGTTGGGGAGCCATGCTACTGACGCCAGCAATATCAGCATATAGGCTATTTAGTGTCGCTGAGGAATCACTCGTCTGGTTACCTGCGCTCAAGATGTTCAGTTACTGGTGGGTTGCGTTTGGAGTATTTTGCATTTTGTTATTAGTTGATGAGCGACTACGAGCTTAAGATCAGTATTCCTTAAATAAAACACCTAAATACAAAATTGCCAGTTGGGCTTACTAACTGGATATAAATGGCAGAGCAGTACGGTTTTATCGAAGAACTTGTTTGAATTAGATGTCTAATAAGTGCAATTTTATATGCGAGTGAATAGCTTACGACGTTGTGTTTGTTCTTATAGACCGATATTCTCTTGGTTGATAAGCAACCTACATTCTGGTTGTAAACAATAACGATGACAAGGAGTTAGTCATGTCGAAACAACGTTACATTGAAATAAATGACAACGTCAAATCCATTTGGTCTATTGAGCGTATTTGGGAGCTCGCGGAGTCCCTACCTGTAGAGGAAATTGCTATTGATGATATCAAAGGCCCTAATGAAGTGACCTGGTTTAGTGATGATGGACCACAGCCAACCTGTCGTGAGATCGCGAAGCATTGCCAACGCATCAACAATGCCGATTTGTCGTATCCCGTAATTTTAACCAATGATTACCGTGTTTTTGATGGTATGCACCGAATTGCTAAGCAAATCATGTTGGGTGAAGATACGATTAAAGTGAGACGTTTTAGAGAAAATCCTGAGGCTGATGAAGTTATCGAGTTAGCAGTCGAACAGGCGTAATGCACTTAACCACTAGCAAAGAAAAAGCCCGAAGGAATTACCTTCGGGCTTCTAGTATTCACCTTAGAGCGAACGATTAATCGTCGTTCATAATACCTAGAATGCTTAGTAGGCTAGTGAACAAGTTAAGGATGTTTAGGTACATCGAAATTGTCGCACTAATGTAGTTAGTTTCTTCGCCGCGAACGATACGGCTTGTATCAAACAAGATGAAACCAGAGAACACTAGTGCAGAGACGCTGCTTATTACTAGTTGGGCCATTGTTGAACCAACGAAAATGTTAATCAGCATCGCCACGATAACAATGATCAAACCTGCCATCAGGAAGTTACGTATGAAAGAGAAATCTTTCTTGCTCGAAATGGTGTAAGCCGATAGGCCTAGAAACACCATGCCAGTCAACCCTAGAGCTTGAGCAATGATCGTTGGACCGTTTGGAATCGATGCGTAGTAGTTAAGCATTGGACCTAAAGCACCACCCATTAGAGTTGTGAAAACAAATGTCCAAACGATACCAGATGATGAGTTGATTGCTTTTGGCATGACAAAGAACAAAATACCAATCGCTGCAATTTGCATCACGATCGCCATGATTGGTGAAATTTGCATTGCCATTGTTGCCACTGCTGCGATCGCACTGGTCATCAGTGTCATCGACAGTAGGAAGTAAGTGTTTTTCAGTACTTTGTTAGTTTCAAGTGTGTTGGGAACACTTGTTGAACGAGTAAACATTGGACTGTTCATAATTATCCTCAGTAAGGGAGTTTACTATTGGTACATTTATGGGGCTGAAAGTTCAAAAAATCAAGCCCTAACCATGCGTAACTTAGATAAAATAATAATAGAAATAAGATGTTATGTATTTGGCAACTTGTAACACAATATTACTGCAGAGCAAAGTCATAGTGATTGTCACACAGAACTTTGAATTCAGTAACAAAAAGCACCGACTTCATTGAAATCAGTGCTTTTATTATGCCAGTTGGAAAAGATCTTAGTGATGTAAGATTTGCGCTAGGAAATTTTGAGTTCGATCTGATTGAGGGTTTTCAAAGAAATCAACAGGGTTGTTCTCTTCGATGATCTCTCCTGCGTCCATAAATATCACGCGATCGGCAACCTCTTTCGCAAACCCCATTTCATGTGTCACACAGAGCATGGTCATGCCTTCCTCGGCGAGCTCGACCATTACATCCAACACTTCGCGAACCATCTCCGGATCAAGCGCTGATGTTGGTTCATCAAAAAGCATAACTTTAGGGTTCATACACAATGAACGGGCAATCGCCACGCGTTGTTGCTGACCACCAGACAACTGGCCAGGATATTTCTCTGCTTGGTCCGGAATTTTAACGCGTTCCAGATATTTCATCGCGACCGCTTCTGCCTCATCTTTAGGCATCTTCTTCACCCAAATAGGCGCGAGCGTACAGTTTTCCAGTACGGTTAAATGAGGGAAGAGATTAAAGTGCTGAAAGCACATGCCCACTTCACGGCGCACAGCTTCAATATTTTTTAAATCTTCAGTTAACTCCGTACCGGAAACATAGATGCTACCAGCTTGGTGCTCTTCGAGGCGGTTAATACAGCGAATCATCGTTGATTTTCCTGACCCTGATGGGCCACAGATTACGATCTTTTCCCCGCGCTTAACATCGAGGTTAATATTCTTTAGTACGTGAAACTCACCATACCATTTATTCATGTCCTTCAATTGGATCATATAGTCTTGTTGTTGCGTCATAATACGTCCTTGAGCTTGATGAGTTATCGTTTGTGACCGGTATGAAGTTTGTTTTCAAGCCATATCGAATAACGCGACATGCCAAAACAAAATACCCAAAACACTAACGCGACAAATACATAACTTTCAGTAGCAAAGCCTAGCCAGTCAGGGTCGGTGTTTGCTGCTTGTCCTATACCTAGTACGTCAAACATACCAATGATAAGAACCAAACTGGTGTCTTTAAACAATCCGATAAACGTGTTCACGATAGAAGGGATCGTAATCTTCAGCGCTTGCGGCAAGATAATAAGCCCTGTTTTTTTCCAATAACTTAACCCAAGTGCGTCGGCAGCCTCATATTGGCCTTTTGGAATCGCTTGTAAGCCACCCCGTACCACTTCTGCCATATAAGCCGAGGCAAACATCACTACACCAATAAGAGCGCGAATAAGTTTGTCTGTCTCGGACCCTTCGGACATAAACAAAGGCAGCATAACGGAAGCCATGAACAGAACGGTAATCAGTGGCACACCACGCCAAACTTCAATATAGACGGTACAAATACTGCGAATGATTGGCATCTCTGAACGTCTACCGAGCGCGAGTACCACACCAATAGGTAATGAAACGACAATACCGACTAGCGCAATAATGAGCGTAACGAGTAATCCACCCCATTTGTGTGTATCGACCACTTCTAGCCCAAATATCCCACCGTATAACAGCCCAGCGATAATGAATGGGTAGATGTTTACGAAGAAAAGCCAAATCCAAATCCGTTTCGGTGTCTTTTCATACGCTAGCAACACAGTAAATATAGCCAATGTGATGTAGAAAAGGCGAGGGCGCCACAGTTCAGACTCAGGATAGAAACCGTACATGAACTGCTCCCAGCGCACGCTGATAAATACCCAGCAAGCACCTTCTCGGCTGCAATCGTCACGCGTCGAACCAATCCAGTCCGCGTTGATAAACGCCCAATCAACGATATGCCAAATTGCACTAAAGACAAGATAAGCAAGAATTACGGTAACAATGGAATTGACAGGTCCATTAAATAGGTTTTTCCGCATCCAACCAACAAAGCCGACGGTATTGGCTGGTGGCGGGAGATCCGGTTGAAATTGATGAGTACTCATATTATCTCTCCACCAGCGCGACTTTACGGTTATACAAGTTCATTAATGCAGACGTAATCAGACTTAAGGTTAAGTACACGCCCATCGTCATCGCAATGATCTCAATCGCTTGCCCAGTTTGGTTCAGGGTAGTACCAGCAAAGACAGAGACAAGATCTGGGTAACCAATCGCCATCGCTAACGATGAGTTTTTGGTGAGGTTGAGATATTGACTGGTTAAAGGTGGAATAATAATTCGTAACGCTTGCGGAATGACAACAAGCTTTAAAGTTTTCGCGCGTGGTAAGCCCAGCGACATCGCCGCTTCCGTTTGACCATGGCTAACCGCATTAATACCAGAACGTACAATTTCGGCAATGAAGGAGGCGGTATAAACGCTCAATGCCAAAAGTAGTGCGGCAAGTTCAGGAATAATGCTAATACCACCTTGGAAGTTAAACCCTTTCAGTTCAGGATAATTTAGTGAAATTGGCATACCAGCAAGGAAGTAGACAATCAGCGGAAGGCCAACGACTAAGCCTAAAGCTATTCTGCCCATTGGCGTTTGTTGCCCAGTTAGGCGTTGCTTGTTATTCGCCCATACATTAATTAACAAGCTGGCGATCACCCCGAAGATTAATGCAGCAATAACAAAGCCACTGCCTGGCTCCATTTCTGGTGCTGGAAAATATAAACCACGAACATTCAAGAAGATGGCTTCGCCGAGGCTCAAACTTTGACGAGGTGAGGGTAATGCTTGAAGAACAGCGAAATACCAGAAAAATATTTGTAGAAGAAGTGGGATATTTCGGAACGTTTCGATATAAACAGCAGCCAAGCGACTCACTAACCAGTTAGAAGAAAGGCGAGCGACCCCCATGGTAAAACCAATCACGGTAGCCAGAATAATACCTAATACGGAGACCAGCGCTGTATTAAGAAGGCCAATAATAAACGTTCTGCCGTAAGAATACGTTTCATCGTATTCAATTAGCGTCAGCCCGATACCAAACCCGGCTTCTTGATTTAAAAAACCGAAACCCGTAGCGATCCCACGAGCATCTAAGTTGTTCAGTGCGTTATTTATAATCGTGTAAAAGAAAAATACCAGTGCAGCTATGGCAATGATCTGGAAAATAGCAGAACGAAAGGCGGGATTATAAATCAAGCTCTTGCTTCCGCTCGGTTTGGACATCGTACTTGGCGATGCATCTTTTGTCGGTTTCATACAGCGATAACCTCAAACCTTAGTTATAGATATCTCCCTGTATAAATAGTCACGTCCTTGCTGGTCGAAGCATGTTTTCACCAGAGCTAAACGGCGATATTCGAGTTGAAATAGCCTATCTAAGCGAATACTTCTTGCCATTCAATGAGCGGTCCTTACTCATACAGATGGATAAAATCAAGAAAAAGGGCGGCATGAACCGCCCTGATTAACTCGTTCTATCGGATTGGTGGCGCGTACATAAAGCCGCCTGCATTCCATAGCGCATTAACGCCACGAGAAATTTCTAACGGCGAACCAGTACCGACTGTGCGTTCGAAGCTTTCACCATAGTTACCGACTTGCTTGATAACTTGGTAGCCCCAATCATCACGAATACCCAAACCTTTGCCTTTCGGACCGTCAACACCAAGAATACGTTTGATGTTTGGATCTTTCGATTTCAGCATTTCATCCGCATTTTTCGAACTAATACCATACTCTTCGGCGTTAATCATTGCTGATAATGTCCACTTCGCAATGTTGAACCATTGGTCATCACCTTGACGAACGACGGGACCTAGTGGTTCTTTGGAAATGATTTCCGGAAGAACGGCTGCAGAAGAGGGATCTTTCAGGTTCAGACGCAATGCATAAAGACCAGATTGGTCAGTCGTTAACACATCACAACGTCCTGCATCGAAACCTTTTGACGTTTGGGCTGCCGTATCGAATACGACCGGCTTGTATGACATACCGCTGTTACGGAAGTAGTCAGCAAGGTTCAGCTCAGTTGTTGTACCGGACTGTACGCAAACTGATGCACCATCAAGCTGTTTTGCGCTTGAGATGCCAAGATCTTTCTTCACCATGAAGCCCTGGCCATCGTAGTAGTTTACCCCTACGAAATTGAGGCCAAGTGCAGTATCACGATGCAGTGTCCAGGTGGTGTTACGAGAAAGCACATCAATCTCACCTGATTGAAGCGCAGTGAAACGTTCTTTCGCGGTTAGGGGTACATATTTAACTTTCGTTTTATCCCCAAGAACGGCTGCAGCCAGTGCTTGGCAATATTCTACGTCGATACCTTCCCATTCACCTTTTGAGTTAGGGTTAGAGAAACCAGGTAGACCGGTACTTACGCCACAAGTAAGAAAACCTTGTTTTGTGACTTTGTCCAGAGTAGTGTCTGCTGCTTGAGCTGATGTTGCCATCATCGCAGTAGAAGCCGCTACGACGGAAGCAAGAACTGTGAGTTTATTTGCCATTTGTATCCTTCCTGTATGATCCATGTTTAATCAGGAGTGACCTGAAATAACGTGTCCAATTCGTTAGAGTTATCGTCCTACGTGATTGATTTTCGAAGAAACGGTATTCGATAGATCAACCAGTTATAAGCGTAGGAAAGGATCTGTTAATTCTCAAATATATAATTTAAATGAAGTTTTGAGAGAACTTACAAAGCGCCTTGAGATTTAGAATGACGAAATGTTAATTGTTTGTAAATAGTGCAAATCATGGACAATTTGGTGCATCAGAACAATCAATAGAAGAGTGAACAATACAAGAGAATAAAAATTTGTTATTAAAACTGTCATTAGCTGAGCTTGGTGAAGTTCAGTAAAAATTCGAACAAAAATTATTTGTGATACCGAAACAGGGTGATGAGCTTGCCCCATTTTTGGTAGCATGGTCTGCAACAGCTAATTAGAGTAATCATGGATTGAAATGCGATATTTTCCTCTGTTCTTAGATTTAATCAATAAACCCGTTCTTGTCGTGGGCGGCGGTGAAGTGGCAAGCAGAAAGGTGGAAGCTTTGCTAAAAGCAGGGGCGGATGTCACTATCGTTTCTCCAACGTTGGTCGATTTTCTGTCTAAGCTTGCTGCAGAGCATCAAGTGCGCTGGGTGCAACGTTTCTATTCAAGTGACATTGTCACTAAAAGCTTTGTTCAAGTGTGGGCCACGACAGATAATCCTGAGCTAAATCACCAAGTGTATAAAGATGCGAAAGAATTAGGCATCCTAGTGAACGTTGTGGATGATAAGCCTTATTGTGACTTCATTACGCCCTCTATGATCAATCGTGGCCGCATACAAATTGCTATTTCTAGTGGCGGCGCCTCACCAGTTTTAATTCGAAACATCCGTGAAAAGCTTGAATCGATACTGCCACAAAACATGGGGTTGATGGCGGACTTTGCTAACTCAAAGCGTAATTCGATTAAAGAAGCACTACCTAGCGTCGATTTACGTCGTAAGTTTTGGGAGCAATTCTTCTCGAATCCTGAGGTTGAAAACGCGCGAGATAATAGAGAGTTAGAAACGATTTACCAAGCGACCATTACAACACCTTTGGATGAAAAGGGAAGTTGTACTTGGATACAGGTAGGGAAAGACGTTGAGATGTTGCCAATTAAGGCCGTGCGCTACATGCAACAAGCCGAGCTAGCACTTTACTCAACTCGATGCGAAGCGAACGTGTTAGAGCTAATACGAAGAGATGCAGAGCGAGAAGCTTTCTCGAGCGCAGCTGAACTCTCTGATATGTTGACCAAGGCTAAATCTGAAAAGCTTCGAGTTTGCGTGTTTATCCCTAAAGGGACGAGCGAGTTCTTATTGCTGCAAGGGCAGGACTTGGTGATATAACCGCGTTAAAAAGTGGGCACTTGGCTTGCTCGATTAAAAGGCCAACAAAAACGCCAGCGAACTATGCGCTGGCGTTTTTTAAACTAAGTTACTTCTCAGACTGATTAATCGCGGAAGTTGTTAAACTGGAATGGTATGCCCATCTCTGCTTCACGAATCGCTGCCATTGTCGCTTGCAGGTCATCACGTTTCTTACCAGTAACACGTACCTTGTCGCCTTGAATAGAGGCTTGTACTTTTAACTTTGCGTCTTTGATAAGTTTCACTACTTTTTTGGCTGTTGGTGTATCGATACCTTGGCGGAAAAGCAGAGTTTGGTGCCAGTTCTTACCAGTTACATCTGGGTCCTGTGCATCCATTGCGTTTGCATCAATATTACGCTTTGCCAAGTGGCCACGTAAAATATCGCGCATTTGCTTAAGTTGGAAGTCACCTTCCGCAGACATTTTTACGTTTTCTTCTACTAGCTCAAAGCTCGCATTAACGTTGCGGAAATCGAAACGAGTAGACAATTCACGGTTAGCATTATCAACGGCGTTACGTAGTTCAACCGTATCGATTTCAGAAACAATATCAAACGATGGCATGAAGATTCCTTGATTATTTTGTTATAGGGACTTTCGGGATTTAACGGCGTTTGCCAGCATATCTAGCATTGTAGCAGTATCTTCCCAGCCTAGGCATGGGTCTGTAATAGATTGACCATACGTTAGGTTGTTGATGTCAGTCATTGGCTGATTGCCTTCAAGAATAAAGCTTTCAGCCATGATACCCGCAATACGAGTACTGCCTGACTTAATTTGGTTACAAATGTTTTGAGCAACGTCGATTTGTTTTCTGTGCTGCTTCTGACAGTTTGCGTGGCTGAAATCCACAACCAAACGTTGTGGCAAGCCAAACTCGGCTAGAGCATCACACGCTTGTTTTACTGACGCTTCATCAAAGTTAGGGCCTTTCTCTCCGCCGCGTAAAATAATATGACCATATGGGTTACCACTTGTACGATAAACCGTCATGCGGCCATTCTTATCTGGAGAGTAGAAGTAATGCGAGGCTTTCGATGCGCGAATTGCATCAATTGCAATTTTTACGTTGCCATTTGTGCCATTTTTGAAACCAACTGGGCAAGACAGCGCCGATGCCATTTCACGGTGAATTTGCGATTCTGTTGTACGAGCACCGATCGCGCCCCACGTGATCAAATCCGCTATGTATTGACCAGTAATCATATCAAGAAACTCAGTAGCAGTCGCAAGACCAAGCTTGTTGATATCCAGTAGTAGTTTACGTGCTTTATGGAGACCAGCTTCAAGCGCGTAAGAGCCATCTAGGTTAGGGTCGGTAATTAAACCTTTCCAACCAACTACTGTACGAGGCTTTTCAAAGTAAGTACGCATCACGATAAACAGTTCGTCTTTGTACTTGTCTTGGATTTCACTCAGGCGAGTGGCGTAATCAATGGCAGCTTCAGTGTCGTGAACAGAACACGGACCTACAATCGCAAGAAGGCGATCGTCTTCACCCGATAAAATGTTTTCAATCTGACGACGAGATTGAGCGATACGGTCTGCAACGTCATCCGTAATAGGATGTACACTACCTAGCTCGGCTGGGGTAGGCATTGGACCCAAAGGTTGGGTTCTCAATTCATCTGTTTTTATAGGCATGTTATAGCTTTATTCTCTATTGCGAAGGGGTAAAGATAACGGAATTACAGGCAGGAATAAACCGTTTCACGGGAATCTTCGCCAGGAAATACCGAATTGTATACAAAGGTGTAGGTATTCATTTAAATGACTTATGTATAAATGACAAAACTTGATCATTAAATCAATATATATACATTTGAATTTATAACCATTTCATCTATCTCACCGTTAGGTAATCAAGATAACTGCGGCAAACCTCATGTTTATCTGTGTGACAATGTCACTAAATTGGTGGCTAAATAACTCGTGAGATCGAGCTTTTGTTAACATTTCTTTGACATCTATTTCTTTCGTTGATTAACTGGTCTGACTAGATTGGTAAGGAGACCAAAATGTTATCAGCTGTACGTCGTGCAAATTTGTATCTAAATCTATTCGGCTTTTCTAAAGTGCCTCTGATTTGGCTTTGTCATCCTAAGATCATTGCGATAGATAGCGAGCACGTTGAGGTTCGAATCCCTTTGCGAAGAAGAACAAAGAACCATTTGAATAGCATGTATTTCGGCGCTTTAGCTGTTGGGGCGGATGTAGCTGGTGGTTTTCTTGCTATGAGCAAGGCGCAAGAAAAAGGAGAAGCGATCTCTTTAGCATTTAAAGGCGTCAAAGCCGAGTTTTTAAAACGTCCGGAAGCGGATGTACACTTTGTGTGTAACGATGGTCATGTCATTGATGAGATGCTCGATCATACGTTGGCAACGGGTGAACGAGTGAATCGCGATGTAAAAATCGTCGCGTTGTGCCCTAGCTTACATGGTGACGAACCTATGGCTGAATTCTCGTTGACTCTTTCGATAAAAAAAGCAGCCCAACAAAGAAAAGAGGCTGCTTAGTGGTTTGCTGTTTTTAAAGAATATCGCTTTAATTGAGTTCAATCTGCTCAATCGAGACGATTTTGGAGCGGTTTAAGACCACTTTCCAACGATAATAAACAGGCTCATCGGTGTGGTTGTCCTCTTTGACAATCACATTGAGCAAATGACGTTTCTCTACCGACTCTTTGGTCACTTGCCCTTCATTTAAACGGTAAACTCGGTTTGAGCTTTTATCCATCAAGCGGATGATAGGGCGCAAACTGATGTTCAGTGTTTCTCTTGTTTGCTCATAACCACTCAAGAATAGAGAGGTCGCCATTTCGGTTTTCTCGTGATAATGAAGTATCTGCTCTTCGCGCTGCACGACGCGCTTCTTACGTATTCTTTGAATCTTATCTGGCAAGCTACTTAACGTACGATAATCGAGCCACTCTAATTTTCTGCCGACCACTTTTTTCGTTGTTGGATCAACATACTTCTTACGCCACTTTGGCTTGCCTTTACGGATCCATCGCCACATCGCATCGCGCAAATCATCTTTAAAGATTTCTCGTAGAGCATAAATAAATGACATCGCGATAATGAAGGACGCGGAAATTTCCCCAAGGTAATCGCGAGCGAGAATCACGGTTGAGGTCACGACAACCATCACCAAGCCAGTAGCAATACCTTTGATAGCACGCTTGATGTTGTTACCCATTGATATGGTTTCTTCACGAAGCACGATAGGGTGTTCAATCAAGCGTCTTAGCAAGCGCATTTTGTTAGATAGGCGAGTAACGTCTTCAACGACTCTTGGAGAGTTGTACTTGTTGAGTTTTCGATGGGCTTGCTCTTTTTCACAGAGCGTGATCAAGCGTTTCTTAATCGTGCCATAATCGCCTTCACGCGGGAGATGAGCCACTAGAGATAAAAACTTCTGCTCGGTATACCAAGACAGGTAGTTATCGATGTTAACGTAGTACCGTTTTAAGTTCTCTTCATAAGGAATAGAACGTCGCAAGCGCTTTAAGATCTCAAGCGTGAGCTCGATAACTTCGTCAACTTCATCTTCCGTTACGGAGTTGTTCTGATGCTTGTTTAAACTTGCCACCGCTTTGTCTAGCGCGATAACGTATTGGTAAGCGAACAAGCTCAAACTTACTCTGTATTGCTGATTCGACAGGCGTCCACGCTTGGCAAGTCGACTGTGTACTAGCGGTAGAAGGATTTCAGTACTGTAATAAGAGCGTTGCTGTGTGATTGAAGTGTAATAAAATTCGGATTCACTGATGATATCGGCGTTTAAACCAAGCTCACCAGGTATAAAAAAGTAAATATCTAGGTCGACACTTTTGCTCTTTGCGAGTGCATGACTGATTTTTAATGTTATTGAGTCTTGTTTATCGACGGTGACCAAAGAAAGCTCCTGACTTTGTTAAAGCATTCTTAACTTATGCGTACTGTTGAGCAGGTAAGCATAAAAGTGCTAAAAGAGTGACTGGGGCATATAGCTGAACGACAACAGCATAACAGAGCACTATGCTTTTCTCTCTGATTTTCTTGTTAGTTTAGGTATAATTCCACGTAAATTTAAAAAGAGACAAAATCAATGATTAAAATTGGTCAAATTAACAGCTTAGAAGTCATTAAAAAGGCTGATTTTGGCGTATTTCTGGATGGTGATGATTACGGTTCTGTTCTACTGCCTAATAAGTATGTACCAGAGGGTACTGAAATTGGTGATCATGTAGACGTATTTTTGTACTTCGATTCAGAAAGCCAGCTTGCTGCGACCATTGAAAGACCTATTGCCCAAGTGGGTGAATGGGGCTTAATGAAGATTGAGGGCGTCAACGCGACAGGTGCTTTTGCAAATTGGGGCATCAAAGAGAAGGATTTGCTTATTCCTTTTAGTGAGCAACGCACTCGCTTCTCTGCGGGACAAACTATTCTTGTCTATGTTTACACTGACAAAGCGTCAGGCCGCATTGTTGGTACGACTAAGTTCAACAAATGGTTAGACAAAACTCCGGCGAATTATGAAGTTAACGAACAAGTTGATTTGATCATCGCAGAGCGTAGTCAACTTGGTTATAAAGCTATCGTTAACGGTAAGCATTGGGGCATGATTTTCCCATCAGATGTGTTTGGTAAGCTTTACATCGGTAAGAAACTGAAAGGCTTTATTAAGCAAATTCGTGAAGATGGCAAAATCGATCTCGCGCTACAAAAAGTCGGCGTGGCAAAAATGGACGATCTTTCTAGCAAGATTCTTGATCTGTTAGAGAAGAAAGGCGGCTTTTTACCTTTGAACGATAAGTCTTCTCCTGAAGCGATTTTTGATGCTTTCCGTACAAGTAAAGGTACTTACAAAAAGACCATTGGTGGATTGTACAAGCAGGGCAAGATTGTTATCGAGAAAGACGGTATTCGTCTGGCGTAGCCCAAACTCACGTATAGCGGATCTGCAGCCAAAAAAACGGCCCAAACTTTTCCTTTTTTTGGGCCTAGGGGAAACGGCTCCGCAGAGCCTGCGCTAAACTTTTTCCAACAATAATTTTGTTGGTGAACATAGAGAGAAATGCCATATCAAAGCATTACTTTGATACAACTAGTTTAGTACAGCGTATCCGGATCGCTAGCGAGCCCAGTTGCTTTCATACTTACGAATTAAAAAGCCATCGCAAATACGATGGCTTTTCATTTATTTATGATTCGTTACTTCTTTAAAATAAGTTCTTATCTCGTACTAATTCGCGAGGAAGACCATTCTTTATTCTGTTGCTTACCCACTTTCCAAGGCCAATGACTGCGCCTTGATAGGTGACAAGCACTTCGCCTTTACCTGTTTTCATATCCTCAGGAATGATTTGAGGGCGAACATCGCGTCCCATGTACCATTCGCGCGCTTCTTCAATGGTTAGCTCGATGGCGTTTGCCTCAGAGCCCGTCGCTAATGCCGTTGCCACCTGATGCTGCCAACGGTAGCCATTTTTATGGGCTTCCGCGATCTTTATACCCATCCGGGAGAAGCGTAATTCGCCGATCATTGGCTCTAAAGCATTAGGGAACAACCAGACATCTTTATCGCGAAGCCATACAGAACTGTCATTCGGAAGTTCAATACCTAACGCACTTTGCAGCTGTTGGGCAATTTCAACCGATTCTTTTTTCGATGCTTTGGTAAACGGGAACTTGCCCATGCGCTTTTTGACCTTTGGTGGTTCAACAGCTGCCAGTTTACGAATTCTTGCGACAAAGAATCCTTCGCAGTCGTAGACCTGTGGAAATATATGCAAAAAACCTTCTTCAGTTAGAGCAACATTTGCGTTTTCAAACAAGGTCTCAAGGCTTTCAAACTCAACGGCATCACCAAAGGTTTCTTTCAAGTGATGACAAACTTGTTGGTTTTCTTCGGTACTGAGTGTGCACGTTGAGTAAACTATCACACCACCGGGCTTTAGTGCATGGAAGGCGCTTTCAATAAGATCTTTCTGTGTGTCAGCTATGTCGAGCACGGAAGCTTGCGTCCAGTTTTTCATTGCATCTTCGTCTTTGCGAACGGTGCCTTCGCCGGAGCAGGGCGCGTCGAGCAGAACCGCATCAAATTGTTCTGGTAGCCAACCGCCAAAAACGCGCCCATCGAAGTTACTTAGTGCGGCGTTACGTACACCACAACGTTCCACGTTGGCATGCAGCACTTTTACACGACTTGCGGCGTATTCATTGGCCACGAGAACGCCTTCATTGTTCATTAAAGCCGCGATTTGAGTGGTCTTTGATCCTGGTGCAGCTGCTGTATCTAACACGGCATCGTACGATTCGTCATTCATAAACAGCGCAGATACTGGCATCATTGAACTGGCTTCTTGAATGTAGAATAAGCCTGACATGTGCTCTGCGGTGTTGCCTAATGGTACAACTGACTCGTCCGCTTCAATCCAAAACCCTGTGTCACACCAAGGCACAGGGGAAAGCTTCCAGCCTTTTGCGTCTGCACGTTCTAGAAACGCTTCAACACTGATCTTCAACGTATTAACACGAATACTTTTGCGCAGTGGCTTTTGGCACGATGCGATAAAGTCTTCCATGTTGAGGTGAGCAGGAAGGATAGTTTGGATTTTTTCCAGAAACGCGTCTGGGATGTAAACATTAGGATGCAATGTGGGATCTCGTTTGCAGAATTTGTGGCAAATAATATACGAAAGCGAAGCAGAAACGAATAGTGACAAGGGCCGAGCAATAAAAAAGAGCAGCGATTGCTGCTCTTTTAAGGTACTCAAACTTCAATTGTATGTGAATTGAGCTTTATTCTACGGCTTAGGAATCGCAGTACGCCATTGAGTCCAACCTTCTTCAGCTTGTGGATACAAAAAGAAAGATTGCCCACTTTTTGCCGCTGGTGGAATAGTCGATTGCTCTGGCGTTGAAAACGCAATTCCTCCGCGAACTAAACTATCAAATGTGCCCGCTTTGATGTTCGCACCAGTAATTCCGATGGAGACATCTACTCCTGAAACATTCCAAAACACACTGTTTTGACGAACGAGGTAAGCATATTCAGGCTGTATCTTGATGGTCGTGACGACGCGATCGGCAAATTCTCCTAGGCTCACGTCGGTTACTTGGCCGACTTCCATCTCGCGGTAAAGAATAGGCGTTCCGACTTGTACTGAGCCTCGTTGTTCACTTTGTAAAGTAAACATCATGCCCTGAACACGTTCTGAACCGTTTTCCAACTGAAAATCAAATTTAGCTTTACCTTTACCTGGCTCAACACTGATGGATTTCGACACCAATGCGCCAAGGTTTTTCACGCCCCCTAAGCCAATCTCTGGCTCAGTTAGCCAAAAATGTGAGCCTTCAACCGCAATGTTTTCTACGTATTCAGGTAGAATTCTTGCGGTAATTTCAACCATATTGCGACGAAAATTCGGTACAACCAGTGTGACTTCACCAACTTTGACGCCTTGATACTCAATCGGCATTCCTTTAGCAATCTCTTGCGAGCCGTCGGTTTCTAACGCAATAACGCGTCCAAACTTGCGAGCGGTTTTTTGATCTGTATATAACTTCCAGTTGTCTCCAATTTTGTTTTCAACGCCAGGAACAGAGTCAAAAGCGATGCCACCTTCGATTAACGATTTTAAAGGGTGAGCTTTTACACTCACACCGGCTAGCGATGCATCTATCTCTATCCCTGAACGGTTCCAAAAGACGGTTTGCGGTGTTACGAGGTAAGCAAAGCGGTTTTCGATGGTTGCTTTAATTAACACACCGCCATCAACCAATTGGAAATCGGAGACGTTACCAACAGGAAGATTACGATAGAGCAGAGGGCTGCCTTTGGAAATCGGCGGCAATTCAGAAGCAAACAGTGTGAGTGCTCTAGAGCCACTTTGGTTGTACTGTGCTAGTTCTGCCAATGATTCGTTTTGGAACAGTTGATACTCTTTTTGAATATCTTGCTTGCCTTCGCTTACAAAGCTAATGGACCCAGTTAACAACTGTTTTGCCGGAGGAACGGTAACGCTGAGGCCCGATTCCGTTAACTCTGCAGAGGCACTTCCGGTTACATAAAAACGGTTGTTTGATTTGATCAGGTGTTTGTATTCATGATCAATCAATACGTCCATAAATACTTCATGTTGCGATTTTTTACCTTCTTCAACTAAGCCTACGTTGATAATTGAACCGACCACGATGCCTTTGTAAAGCACGTTGGCACCGCTATCTAGGCCAAACGAGTTGTCAGACACTAAACGAATAGCGATGGACTTTTCTTGCTGTTGGTTAAAAACGTTTTTACGAATGGCAGTAAAGCGGCGAGAGCGATCACCGGCACCTGGCACAATGGTTAAGAAGTTTCCTCTCACGAGATTGGCAATGTTTTCAACACCAGAGAGAGACACTTTTGCTTCTTCTAAGACGAATCGGGTACCTGTCGTCAGCATGTCACTGAAAGCTGGTTGAATTGCCGCTGACGCTAATATCACTTCTCGCCCTTCGGATAGGTTTAAGTCTGTAACTTGGCCAATTTCGATTCCGCGATACATAATGGGTGCGCCTTCGCCACTGATTTTACTGTCATCAGGGAGGACGATTTTAACAGCGATACCTCGACCTGCGGTTTTCAAATCTTTATACAGACGGAATTCAGTATTCTCTTCTACAGGCTCACCGTCATCCGGAGAATCGACGGCGATCGCGCCTCCGAGTAGAGCACTCATGCTTTCTAGCCTTACATCGACGCCTTCAAAACCGATGCTGGCACCGATTCCACTTACGTTCCAGAACCGACTGCGGTTGTTAATGATATGTCGGTATTGATCCTGAATGTTGGCTTGAATCGTGATAGATTTTGCGTCTTCATCCAGCTGGTAGCTGTAGACTTCACCGATTGGAATTTTCTTATAAACAATTTGAGATCCAATCGACACACCACCTAAATCGCGGCTTTTGAGTTTAATGTTCAAACCTTGTGAAACGCGCAAATCTGTTGGTGCAGAGTCTAACGCATGGAACGTTGTTTCAAACTCTTGACCATCTCCAGGTTGAATCGATATGTAATTACCCGACACGAGCGCATCGAGTCCAGAAACTCCCGTTAGGCTTGCTGTTGGTTTTACCAGCCAAAAGCGAGTTTTATCGTTCAGCAATTTTGCCGCTTCAGGGTAGATATCGGCATCAACATAAATACTGCCGAGATCTTCAGTGAGGTTAATGTCTCTCACCATACCGACTTCTAGCCCTTGGTAACGGATAGTGGTTCGCCCGGCGACCAAGCCAGCAGCGTCAGAAAAATAGATTTGCACCCGTTGTCCGGCATCGTGTATCGACTTCACCACAAGCCAGCCAGCTAAGACCATAGTCAAAATTGGCAAAAGCCAAAGAGGAGATATGCCTTTGCTCCGCTTTACATCTGGTACGTATGACGTTTGAGAACTGTTCTGATCACTCATTCATTGACTCTTTTTCTGATTGTGTTGGGCCTGTTTGGTCCCAGATTAGCCTTGGATCAATACTTTCCGCTGCAAGCATGGTCAATACCACGACAACACCAAAGGCCACGGCGCCATATCCTGGTGTGAAATCAAGTATCTGACCACGATCGACTAAGGTCATCATGATAGAAATAACAAACAAGTCCATCACAGACCATTTACCGATCCATTTAACAACAAAGTAAACCATCATTCGTTGTCTCTTAAACACCGAACGTTTGAATTGAATGCAAAGCATGATGTAGGCAAGGCCAAGTATTTTTACAACTGGCACAACAATACTGGCCACAAAAATGATCACGGCGATGCCATACATACCGCTCTTTACCAACCCAGCTACGCCTGAGAAAATAGTATCTTCCAAACGTTTGCCATTGGTCAGCAAGATAGAAATAGGAATCAAGTTGGCTGGGAAAATCGCTATCGTTGCCGCAATGAGGTAAGCCCACGTCTTCTGAATGGAGTTGGGCTTGCGATGATATAACTCGTGGTGACAACGCCGACAATGATCGCCTTCAGGTTGAGACAAGTGGCACTCATGGCAATGCACGTCTTTGTGTTCAAAGGAATAAAGGCTTTCTGGTTTCCAGGCTTCCCAGTAACGACGCACACTGATTCGAGAAACTAATAAAACGGTAAATATCTGCAAAAGAACCAGACCAATTAACCCTGGGCCTACAAAAATGTCGGAATAATCTTGGAGTTTGAAGCAGGAAATGGCGATGCTAACTAAGAACACATCCAGCATTACCCAATGTTTCAAATGTTGAATTAGCCACAGTGAAACACGAAGCCCTCGAAACCATCGTTGATGCAGCGAGATATGTGCCGTAACCACTGAAACACAAACCGTCAGAGGCGCTAGAGAGCTACAAAATAGAATAAGCAGTGAAAGAAGAACAAAGCCTTCTTCCATCAATGTGATCATCCCTGAAGGTAGGGTTGCCGGAATCATCACACCAAAGAGTCGGATACTAATAAAGTTAAAAAAGTGTGATGGAATAAATAGCAGGATACAGGTTATCGCGACGGCTAAATTACCTGAGAGGCTAGGGCTACCGCCTCGATACAACTGTGTGCCACAACGAGGACAGTGTGCATTTCTTCCATTGGGTAAGTCGACGATATCGACAGGCAATTCGCAACCTTGGCACAAGCGCACATTATTTGGCTGCATGGCGTGCTTAGACAGAGAGGTCATAACGACCTCTCTAACTTGAACGATTTAAGCGTGGGACTGTATGCCCCCATATAAGGTTTGATATAAGCCTTCTTGCTCAACTAACTCACCATGAGTACCTGTTTGCGTTACTTTTCCATCTTCAAGCACGTAGATCAAATCGGCTTGTTTTACGGCTGATAGACGGTGCGCAACGATTAATGTTGTTCTACCACGTAAGAATTCAGTCAATGCTTTGTGCAATGCCGCTTCAGTAGCGGTATCAAGCGCAGACGTGGCTTCGTCTAAAATAACAAATTGAGGATTACTCAGCACCATTCTTGCGATGGCAAGGCGTTGTCGTTGACCACCTGACAAACGAATGCCGTTACGGCCAACTTGAGTATCCAAACCGTGGTTCAGTTGAGAAATAACATCTTGCAGCTGAGCAACTTCGAGTGCTCGCCAAAGTGACATTTCGTCAAAATTCCCACCGAGCGTTAGATTATGCCTCAAGGTGTCGTTAAATAGTATAGGTTGCTGTAATACCACGGCAATTTTGTCGCGAATTACTTCAAAACCAATATCTTCTGTTAATTCATCATTAAAGCGAATGCTACCGGAGTTTTGACGATAAACCCCAATAAGTAGTTGTATTAAGGTCGACTTACCGCCTCCGCTCGCACCAACTAACGCCACTTTCTTTCCTGCCGGTATATGTAAAGAAAGGTTATCTAGGACTTTGTTTTCATTATTATAAGAGAAGTCTACGTTTTCTACTTTAACATCGACTTCTCTGTCTTCTTTGAAAGGATTTACCTTAGGTACCGGTCTTTGTTCTTCTTCTAATACTAATAAGTCGTTGATGCGTTTTAACGCAGCTTTCGCGCTATACCAAGAAAACTGAATGCCGAGCAGCTCTTGAACAGGAGACAACATAAACCATAGGTAACCAAAAACAGCAAAGATTTGACCAATAGTGAGGTCACTAAACATAACCATCAGCATGGCGACGGCTCTGAATAACTCAAAACCGATTAAGAAGAGTAGGAAAGAGACGCGACCTGCCGCCTCTGATTGCCACGCATACTTGTCTGCATCCACGCGAACTTGGTTCGCACTGTCTTTGAGTTGCTGGAGAAATTCTCGCTCTTTATTGGCTGCGCGCAGCTGGTAAATGCCATCTAATGTTTCAACTAAACGGTTTTGGAAAATTTCAAAAGAATGATTTTCCTTCCGTTTCAGATGCTTAACCATGCTTCCTAGTTTACGTGAGAAGTAAATGACAATAGGGTTAACTAGCAGAATAAATAGACCAAGTCGCCAGTCGAGCCAAAGCAGAACGATGGCAGTACCAATGACCGTTAAAAAACTGATAACGAATTTTGCTAACGTAGAACCAATAAATTTATCGATGGTTTCAATGTCAGTGATAAGGTGGGCGTTGATGCCTCCGCTGCCTTTGGTTTCGTATTGGCGGATGCTGATACGACCAAGTTTGTCGATCATTTTACTGCGCATCTCAAACGTGATCGTTTTAGAAACAAGTGTAAATTGTCGGCTTTGAAGGATATTTAACCCCTGACTTGCAGCTCGCATCAGGACGACCAAGAAAAGGGTGAAAAATATATAACCCGTCGGAGTGTGCCACGCTTCAGGGAGAATGGCATTCATAGCAGCTAAGCCTTTTGCTGGTTGGTCCAATAAAACCTCATCAACCATCAACGGCATGAGAAGGGGGATTGGAACACTAATCAAGGTTGCAAGCACCGCTATCAAGTTCGCTATGATCAGCTTGGACTTGTGCTTTTTTACTTGTGTTATCAACCAAGAACGGCTAATAGTGTCATTTTTCAGAAGCATTGTAATTGAGAATAAGTCCTATTATAAAGTAGGGCTGCATTTTAGCGCCATACAGTGAGAATGGAAGCTTTTATAGTAAGTAGGAAGTTAATATGAACATAGAACAATACCATAGACTAACCAAACAAGCCGTTGCTCTAATTGAGTCTGAGCCAGACTTTATTGCTAACCTAGCAAACTTGAGCTCACTGCTTTTCATGGAATTGGACGATCTTAACTGGGCTGGCTTTTACCTAGCAAAAGGTGAAGAGCTCGTTCTTGGTCCGTTCCAAGGAAAACCAGCTTGTGTCCGCATTCCTATGGGTCGCGGTGTCTGTGGTACTGCTGCAAAAACTAACACCATACAAAGAGTATACGACGTTCATGAATTTGAGGGACATATAGCGTGCGATGCAGCGAGCAATTCAGAAATTGTGATTCCATTTTCTATTAATGGAAAGGTGGTTGGTGTCCTTGATATTGACAGCCCAAGTATTGGTCGATTCAATGAAACAGACGAAGAAGGTCTCACTCATTTCATGGCTGAAGTAGAAAAGCTGCTTAATTCACACGCGAACGACGCATAAATTAGCCTTCGAGTGTGGTTTTTCCTTGGCATGTCACTATAATACGAGAATATTTTTTCTTAATGCTCGCGGAAATCCGCTCAAATCAGGACCCCTCATGACTGAAAAGTTAAAAAACAGCAAAGAAGTTATTGCATATATTGCTGAATGTTTCCCTAAGTGCTTTACTTTAGAAGGTGAAGCAAAACCTCTGAAAATTGGTATTTTTCAAGATCTTGCGGAACGTCTAAGTGAAGACGAAAAAGTAAGCAAAACACAGCTTCGTGCAGCGTTAAGACAGTACACTTCATCATGGCGTTACCTACATGGTGTAAAACCAGGTGCAGTACGCGTAGACCTAGACGGCAACCCTTGTGGTGAGCTAGAAGAAGAGCACGTTGAACACGCGAAAGCGACACTTGCAGAAAGCAAGGCAAAAGTTCAAGCTCGTCGTAAAGAACAAGCACAAAAAGCTCGTGAAGAGGGTAAGGCGAAAGCGAAACCAGCGGCTAAAAAGCCTCAACAGCCTCGTCGTACTAACAAACCAAAAGTACAAAAACCAACTAAGCCTGTAGAAACGCGCGCTCTAAATGCTGATGAAATCACAGTAGGTAACGCAGTTAACGTGAACATGGGCAAAGGAAACATGGCAGCGACCATTGTTGAAATCAATAAGGATGATGTACGTGTTCAACTTGCTAACGGCCTACAAATGGTTGTGAAAGCGGAGCACTTGCGCGCATAAAGGAGATACTCCTACGCATGAATTGCCGTTCAAAAGTGACACTGATTGCTGCTAGCTTATGGCTAGCAGCATCAGCTCAGGCTCTCGAAGCCAAACTACATAAAGATGACTTGCCGGTTCTCGCTCCTGAAGTTCAGCACGAAACAGCTAGCAAACGAGTCACCTCTCGATTTACCCGCTCTCATTATAAGCATTTCAGCCTCAATGATGATTTCTCCAAAGCGATCTTTGAACGCTATGTAGAATTGCTTGATTATAATAGAAATATTTTTACTCAAGCGGACATCGACTCTTTTAAAGACTGGTCAATTGAGCTTGATGATCAGCTAAAAGCTGGTAACAACCAAATTGCTTTTGATGTTTATAACCTCTCAATGCAAAAGCGTTTTGAGCGCTTTGCTTATGCGTTAACGCTACTCGACGGAGAGATCAAGTTTGATACTGACGACGAGATAGAGTTAGACCGTTCTGAAGCTGCATGGCCAAAAGACGAAGAGGAGCTCAACGAGTTATGGCGTAAGCGCGTGAAATATGACGCGTTAAATCTGAAACTGACTGGCAAAGAATGGCCAGAGATTAAAGAGGTTTTAGAGAAGCGTTATAACAACGCGATGAAGCGGATCACACAGACTAATAACGAAGATGCATTCCAGTTATATATGAATGCCTTCGCCCGACAAGTCGACCCTCATACTAGCTACCTTTCCCCACGTAATGCTGAGCAATTCCAATCGGAAATGAACCTTTCTCTGGAAGGCATTGGTGCCGTTCTGCAAATGACTGACGATTACACAGTAATTCGTTCACTTGTTGTTGGTGGCCCAGCGTCGAAGAGCAAGCAACTTGGCGAAGGGGATCGAATCATCGGTGTTGGACAAGACGGTGAAGAGATTGTCGACGTGATCGGTTGGCGTCTGGATGATGTAGTTCAATTAATCAAAGGCCCAAAAGGCACAAAGGTTAATCTACAGATTTTGCCAGAAGGTAACGATGCGAAGAGTTACATTGTCACAATTGTTCGTGACAAAGTTCGTCTAGAAGATCGCGCAGTGAAGTCGGAGATCATCGAAAAAGATGGTAAGAAGATTGGTATTTTAGAAGTGCCAAGTTTCTACGTCGGTTTGTCGAAAGATACCGATAAACTGCTTGCTGAGTTAAAAACCAAAAACGTTGACGGCGTAATCGTTGATCTACGTAACAACGGTGGTGGTGCATTAACGGAAGCGACAGCATTAACAGGGTTATTCATTAAAGAAGGTCCTGTTGTTCAAGTTCGTGACAGCTATGGTCGTATTAAGGTGAACGCCGATACTGACGGAAAAGTGAGCTACGATGGTCCGCTGACAGTGTTGATTAACCGCTACAGTGCTTCAGCGTCTGAAATTTTTGCAGCAGCAATGCAAGATTATAATCGTGCAATTATTTTAGGTGAAAATTCTTTCGGTAAAGGTACGGTTCAACAGCATCGTTCACTGAATCATATCTACGATCTTTTCGATAAAGAGCTAGGCTACGTTCAGTACACGATTCAGAAGTTCTACCGTATTGACGGTGGAAGTACGCAAAATCGTGGTGTTGCTCCCGATATTTCGTACCCAACACCAATTGAAGCTTCTGAAACGGGTGAAAGTGTAGAAGACAATGCACTACCTTGGGATCAGATTGATAAAGCAAAATATCAAACCTTCCCAAGCAACGAAGCATTAGTTGAAAAACTCACCGCTCTTCATAACAAGCGTATTTCTGATGAGATGGAATTCCGTTTCATCAATGAAGACATAGAGAAGTATCGTAAAGAAAAAGACGATAATATGTTGTCTTTGAACGAGAAAGTTCGTAAGGCTGAATCGGATAAAGCGGAAGCACTTCGTTTGCAACGCATCAATGAGCGTCAAGCTGCTTTAGGTAAGGAAGCATTCAAAACATTGGATGATATACCTAAAGATTATGAAGCGCCTGATGTTTATTTAGATGAGTCTGTCGCGATTATGGTTGATCTACTCAAGCAGAAAAATCAGTCATAATAACTGGCAATTCAAAGTAAAAAGAGTGAGTCTTTCAGGCTCACTCTTTTTTTATGTCTTTTCATCTTTGTTTGTATTGAGTATCAAGTAAGATATTCGCTTATTTTTTCCCAATAATTTACGTGATCTACATCTAAAATTTCGCGAAAGTGAGGACTACTGCCTAAGCTAAAAGAAAACGATAAGGATGCCGATATGAAATGGTTCTTTATTTTACTTAGCTTTTGCTGCTTTAGTGTGTTTAGCGGAGAAAACACCAGAGAAGATGAATTAAGTCACTTTGACACGCCGTTTCTCATCGGAGACTGGTATTTAATGAACCCAAACCCCGAAGAGTCGGCTGAAAATTTTCGTGCGATAAAACTGTCACTGGGTTCCGACTACAGCTTTTCTATTGATATTCAAAAGAAAGATTATTCTGTCGATCATTGGGAAGGATTGTATAACGCCAATGAAGACACCATCGTTCTTGGCTTAAACACAGATGAGCCTCAAATTTATGCCTATCGCAATAATCACAATACGCTTGATCTTAATGGTGTGACTTTTACTAAAGGGTTGTCTAACTCGCTAGCGGGCATATGGTCTAGCTCTTATGTATCCGGAGATGGCCTTGTGGCAAACAACATCAACCATATGGATCTGATACTTCAACCTGACTTCGTGTTTATGTTTCGGGTATCCAACGAAGAAGGGGATGAGTCAATCAAGCAAGGTGTTTTCTACACAGAAGATGAATATTTAGTCTTGCTCTATGAAAATGGCGAGCACGGGACCACCTATAAGCTCAACAAAAATGAATTAACGATTGAAGATTCAAATGGCGATATGTACGCGGTACTTAATCGGGTAACGCCTTGATAGCTTATCTTGCTACGACAAATTACGCGAGCATACGGTAAATTGTCAATGTTGTTTAAATGTTAATCAAAAAACGGAGCTAGAGCACTAAAAGCTCCGTTTTTTGATGGAAAGACTTGTATTCTGATACCACAACCCCTACAAATAGCTTATATAGTGATACCAGAACTGCATTTTTGATCATGCAGTCTGGTATTTTTGTTGTTCGACATACAAGGATTTATGCTCATGTCCCAAGCTCCCCAGGCCAAATATCGTAAAGATTATCAAGAGCCATCTCACGCGATTACCGATATCGATCTTACGTTTGATCTTTATGACAATGACACCATCGTTACGGCGATATCAAAGGTTGCTCAAAAAGGCGATACAACAATGCTAGAACTCGATGGCGAGGGACTTGAGCTGCGCGCTGTAAAAGTAAACGGTGAGGATTGGGCTCATCACGAAGTGAAAGAATCATCGCTTGTACTGACCGATCTTCCATCCGAGTTTGAACTTGAAATCGTCACCAAAATTGATCCTGAAGCGAATACAGCACTCGAAGGTTTGTACAAATCAGGCGGCGCATTTTGTACTCAGTGTGAGGCCGAGGGCTTCCGTCGTATTACTTATTACTTAGATCGTCCTGATGTTCTGGCAAAATACACGACAAAAGTGATCGCAGATAAATCCGCTTATCCATATTTGCTGAGTAATGGTAACCGAATTGCAGAAGGCGATGCAGAGAACGGTCGTCATTGGGTTCAATGGCAGGACCCGCATCCAAAGCCAGCTTACTTGTTTGCTCTTGTCGCAGGGGACTTTGACGTACTGCGTGACAAATACACAACGATGTCAGGTCGCAGTGTTGATTTAGAAATCTTTGTTGATAAAGGTAACTTAGATCGTGCAGGCCATGCGATGACATCGCTGATCAACTCGATGAAGTGGGATGAAGAACGCTTTGGCCTTGAATACGATCTGGATATTTACATGATCGTTGCCGTTGATTTCTTCAATATGGGCGCAATGGAAAACAAAGGCCTAAACATCTTTAACTCAAAGTATGTTCTGGCGAATAACCAAACGGCGACCGATCGTGACTACTTAGGTATCGAAGCTGTAATCGGTCATGAGTACTTCCACAACTGGACTGGCAACCGTGTCACTTGTCGTGACTGGTTCCAATTAAGTCTAAAAGAAGGCTTAACCGTGTTCCGTGACCAAGAATTCTCTTCTGACTTAGGCTCTCGCGCAGATAACCGTATCGATAACGTACGTATCATCCGTGGACCTCAGTTTGCAGAAGATGCAAGTCCAATGTCACATCCAATTCGTCCTGACAAAGTCATTGAGATGAACAACTTCTACACGCTAACAGTGTATGAAAAGGGCAGCGAAGTTATTCGCATGTACCATACACTCCTTGGCGAAGAGGGCTTCCAAAAAGGGATGAAACTTTACTTTGAACGTCACGATGGTACTGCTGCGACATGCGAAGACTTTGTTTCTGCAATGGAAGATGCCACCGGTGTCGATTTAAAACAATTCCGTCTATGGTACAGCCAATCTGGTACACCGACGCTGCGCGTAAATAGCGAATACAATGCCAATGCAAAAACTTACGCGCTAACGGTAGAGCAATTTACGGAGCCAACGCAAGACCAGGCTGAAAAGCAAGCGTTGCACATTCCGTTTGATATCGAGCTGTACGATTCGAAAGGTCAAGTTATCCCATTGCTGATTAACGGTGAATCTGTTCATAACGTATTAGATATTAAACAAGATAAGCAAACGTTCGTATTCGAAAATGTCGAAGAACAACCAGTGCCATCTTTGTTGCGTGAATTTTCGGCACCAGTAAAACTAGAATACGACTACAGTGATGATGAATTAGTCTTCTTGATGAAACACGCGACGAATGACTTTGCTCGTTGGGATGCAAGCCAAATGCTATTGGCTAAGTACATTCGTCAGAACGTGAAAAACGTTCAAGCCGGACAAGAAGTATCGCTTTCTGAAGGCGTGATAGATGCGTTCCGTGGTGTGCTATTGGATGAGACGCTTGAGCCAGCTTTCATTGCTCAAGTTTTCTCTTTGCCTTCAATTAATGAGATTACTGGCTGGTACCAGCAAATTGACATCGATGCCGTAGACAAAGTGCTAAACAGCATTACAGTGTCACTTTCTCAAGAGTTAGAAGATGAGCTAAGTGCAACTTATCATACACTGAAGCAAACAGAGTACACGATCGATCATGCTGCGATTGGCAAGCGTGCATTACGTAACCGTTGTCTGCAATACCTAGCACATACGGAAAAAGGTAATGATTTAGTGAAAGCACAATACGCATCTGCAAATAACATGACAGATACGATTGCAGCGATGAGTGCGGCAAATAGTGCACAGCTTGAGTGTCGTGAAGTTCTAATGGCAGATTATAGCGATAAATGGAAGCACGATGGTTTGGTTATGGACAAGTGGTTTGCACTTCAAGGTAGCAATCCTGCAGAGGATGCACTTGAAAAAGTGAAAGCTACCATGAACCACGAAGCATTTAGTTTGAAGAACCCGAACCGTACGCGCAGTTTGATTGGTTCGTTCTTAAGTGCCAACCCTGTGCGTTTTCATGATAAATCCGGTGCAGGTTACCAATTTGCAGGAGAAATCCTTCGCCAACTTAATGATTCGAACCCACAAGTTGCATCTAGAATGATTGATCCTTTGCTTAAGTTCCGTAAATACGATGAAGGTCGCCAAGCTTTGATCAAAGCAGAACTTGAAAAGCTCAAAGCAATGGATAATCTTGCTAAAGATTTATTCGAAAAAGTTACTAAAGCACTAGACGAATAGTAAACAACACAATAGGGTGGTCATTAAGGCCACCTTATTGTTTATGTCACTTAGTTT
This sequence comes from Vibrio sp. 2-1-2a, assembly GCF_032648565.1. Lineage (NCBI taxonomy): Bacteria > Pseudomonadati > Pseudomonadota > Gammaproteobacteria > Vibrionales > Vibrionaceae > Vibrio > Vibrio sp. 2-1-2a. The sequence goes on along the minus strand of NZ_WBOH01000011.1, from coordinate 52,465 downwards.
TTACTTCATGAACTATTACTACTTCAACCTCAACATTTCATATCAAACGTTTTTATCCCATTATTCTGGCGCGGCAAGTGTTGTTCAAGTCGTCACACATAACGGTTTACGTTTGCAGTTACCCGCCGCACGATTCAGACCATTTCTTAGTCAATTAGGCATTAAAGGCCAGTTTAGACTAACAACTGACCAAAATAATAAGTTTCTTAAGTTAGAAACTCTGTGATGTATTGTATTTGCAGAGAGTTAAATAGGAATCTTAGTCACAGAATCGGACATTTCACCTCTTACCACCACGATTAGTTGTTAAACATTTGTAATTATGCTTTTACAATGGGCACATGCATTACCTATGCTTAGTTTCTAAGGTAACAACCTAGCTACTAAGTCCCCCTACAAAACAACAATTCTAATGTGGAGTGTGAATATGACCGCGCGTGAAAATGTAGTGCCGGTTCTGCTTGAAAAAGTTTACCAACTGATTCAAGACAAACTCGAGCTTTCTCACCAAACGCTTGTAACTAAACTTGCTCAACACTTATTCAGTAACATTGCTGATGATGACCTGATTCAGCGAAACGAATCCGATCTTTATGGTGCTGTCGTCAGCCTTTGGCACCATATCAATGAAAAAAAACCAGAAGAGATTTCGGTACGAGTATTTAACCCGACCGTAAGTCGTCAAGGCTGGCAATCCACACACACAATCGTAGAAATTGTTGTTCCAGATAGTCCATTCTTAGTGGACTCAGTCAAAATGGCTTTAGCGCGTTTGGACCTTGTTTGCCACCTAATGTTAAACAACCCAACACAGATACAGCGTGATAAAAAAGGCCAAGTTACCGACGTAAACGGTGAGGGTGGTGTTCTTCAATCACTGTTCCATATCGAGGTAGACCGCCTTACTAGTAAAGAAGAGATGCAAGCGCTTAAAGAAGAGCTGTTAAAAATTCTATCTGACACTCGTTTAGTCGTTGATGACTGGAAGCAAATGGTTGATAAGCTTAAGCTTGTGACTGATGAACTTGAGAAAAATAAAGATCGTGTTTCTATCCAAACGGATCGTATGGACGAAACGATCGCATTTCTTCGTTGGCTAGAAGATCATAATTTTACCTTTATGGGTTACAAAGATTATGACTTAGAAGAAGTCAATGGTGATACCGAGCTTGTTCCTGCTAAAGAAAAAGGACTTGGTCTATTTGCTGATGACAAGCGTGTGCGTAGCGTCAAGCTATCTGAGCTTTCAGATTCAGCGCGGTTAGAAGCGAAAAAGCCATACGCTCTGATCATCACAAAAGGTAACAAAGCATCTCGTATTCACCGTCCAGCTTATACTGATTACATCGGTATTAAGAAGTTTGATGAAAACGGTAAAGTAATAGGTGAGCATCGCTTTACTGGTTTATATACCTCTGCCGTGTATAACCAAGCGGTACAAAGCATCCCTCTGATCCGTGAAAAAGTGGACCGTATCCTTGAAGCGAGCGGATACCGTCACGGATCGTATTCATACAAAGCATTGCACAATATCTTAGAAAACTACCCACGCGATGAACTACTCCAAGCAAATGAAGAAGAGTTGCTTGAGGTGGGTATGGGTGTTGTACAAATGCAAGATCGTGACCTACTGCGTTTATTTGTTCGTAAGGACCCATTTGGTCGTTTCTTTAGCTGCATGGTTTATGTCACTAAAGATCGTTACAACACAGAGTTACGTCGTCAAACTCAACGCATTCTTAAGCAGTACTTTGGTTGCGAGCAAGAGGTTGAATTTACAACGTTCTTCTCAGAAAGCCCACTAGCGAGAACACATTACATTGTTCGTGTAGACAATAACAACATTGACGTAGACGTGAAAAAGATCGAGCAAAACCTAATGGAAGTTTCTACCTCTTGGGATGACAGACTAAAAGAATCCATCATTGCTAACTTTGGTGAAAGCAAAGGCCTTCCTCTTTCAAAAGAATACATGAGTGCGTTCCCTCGCTCATATAAAGAGGACATGATGCCAGGTTCTGCGGTTGCAGATATTGAACGCTTAGAAGCGTTAAGTGATGATAATAAACTTGGCATGTTGTTCTACCGACCTCAAGAAGAGGGGGCGGATTCAAAAGCTGTTCGCTTGAAGTTATACCATCGTGATGAGCCAATCCATCTTTCTGACGTAATGCCAATGCTTGAAAACCTTGGCTTACGAGTGATCGGTGAATCACCGTATGAGATCGAGAAAAATAACGGACAGACATTCTGGATCCTTGATTTCTCTATGCTGCACAAGAGCGAGAAAACGGTTGATCTTCGTGAGGCTCGTGACCGTTTCCAACAAGCATTTGCCGCAATTTGGGCGGGCAACCTTGAAAGTGATGGTTTTAACCGATTGGTACTAGGTGCGTCGCTATCTGGGCGTGAGATTTCCATTCTTCGTGCTTATGCTCGATACATGCGCCAAGTCGGTTTCCCATTCAGTCAACAATACATCGAAGACACGCTAAGCCACTACCCAGACTTAGCAACAGGTCTAGTCAAGCTGTTCACCAAGCGATTCGATCCGAAACACAAAGGCAGTGAAAAAGGCCAAAACGATCTGATTAAAAAGCTAACAGAGCAGTTGGATCGTGTAGAGAGCTTGGATGATGATCGTATTATTCGTCGTTACATCGACATGATCATGGCGACACTTCGTACTAACTACTATCAATTAGACGAAAGCAAGCAACCTAAGCCTTGGTTATCTTTGAAAATGAAACCGAGCGATATTCCAGAGATTCCGCAGCCTGTACCCGCGTTCGAGATCTTTGTGTACGCACCAGATATTGAGGGTGTTCACCTTCGTGGCGGAAAAGTGGCTCGTGGTGGTTTACGTTGGTCAGACCGTCAAGAAGATTTCCGTACAGAGATTCTTGGTCTCGTAAAAGCTCAGCAAGTTAAGAACACCGTTATCGTACCTGTGGGTGCAAAAGGCGGCTTTGTTTGTAAACGCCAGCCATCTCTCACAACCCGTGATGAGATCTTTGCTGAAGGCCAACGTTGTTACAAACGATTTATTCGTGCGCTACTTGATGTATCGGATAACATCATTGAAGGTGAAGTTGTGCCACCACAGAACGTTGTGCGCCATGACGAAGATGACCCGTACCTAGTAGTGGCGGCAGATAAAGGCACAGCAACATTCTCAGACCTAGCGAACTCTGTTTCTGCAGAGTACAACTTCTGGTTAGGTGACGCATTCGCTTCAGGTGGTTCTAATGGTTACGACCACAAAGCGATGGGTATCACTGCAAAAGGTGGTTGGGAATCTGTTAAGCGTCACTTCCGTGAAATGGGCATCAACTGCCAGACTACTGATTTTACCGCAATCGGCGTAGGTGATATGGCAGGTGACGTGTTCGGTAACGGTATGCTGTTATCGAAGCATATTCGATTGCAAGCTGCCTTTAACCACATGCACATCTTTATTGACCCAAATCCAGATTCAGCCACCAGCTGGGAAGAGCGTAACCGCTTGTTTAATCTGCCAAGATCAAGCTGGGAAGATTACAATAAAGATTTGATCTCTCAAGGTGGTGGTATCTTCTCTCGTCGATCAAAATCGATCCAGTTGACACCAGAAATTCAGAAAATGTTAGGTACTAAGAAAGCATCTTTAGCGCCTAATGATCTGATTAAGATGATCTTGAAAATGAAAGTCGATCTGCTTTGGAATGGTGGTATCGGCACTTACGTTAAAGCCTCGACAGAAACTCATACGGATGTTGGTGACCGCGCTAACGACATGCTGCGCATTGACGGCCGTGACTTAAGAGCAAAAGTAGTTGGCGAAGGCGGTAACTTGGGTATGACTCAGCTTGGTCGTATTGAATACGCACTGACTGGCGGCCGAGTGAACACAGACTTCGTTGATAACGTGGGTGGCGTTGACTGTTCGGATAATGAAGTCAACATCAAGATCTTCCTTAATGGACTGGTTTCAAATGGCGATCTTACGGTTAAGCAACGTAACCAAATTCTAGAGTCTATGGAAGACGAAGTGGGTGAAATTGTATTAGATGATGCTTACCGTCAGTCGGAGTCGATCTCCGTGACTGAACAGCAAGGTGTTGGCATTGTTAAGGAACAAATTCGATTCATCCATACCATGGAAAAAGCAGGGTACTTGGATCGTGCTCTCGAATACATCCCTGATGATGAAACGCTAATCGAGCGTGAAAAACAGGGACTAGGTCTGACTCGCCCTGAGCTATCAGTGTTAGTTGCCTACGGTAAAATGGTACTTAAGCAGCAACTTGTTACGGATGAAATCGCGAATGATGAATTCCATGCGAAACAGCTTGTTGAATATTTCCCAAGTGCGTTACGACGTAACTATAAAGATCAAATGGTTAATCACCCACTGCGAGCTGAAATTATCGCTACAGCATTGGCTAACCAGATGGTTAATGAAATGGGCTGTAATTTCGTCACTCGTTTGCAAGAAGAAACCGGTGCAAGTGTTGTCGATGTTGCTAACGCATACAGTGCGGCTCGTGAAATTTTCGATCTAGAAGCAATTCTTAAGCAGACTCGTGAACTCGATAATATCGCCACAGCTCAAGCTCAGTACGAAATCATGTTTTATGTTCGTCGAGCACTACGTCGAATTGCACGTTGGTTGCTTCGCAACCGCAGTGGTAAATGCACAGTTGGTGAGCTGATTGCTATCTACAAGCAAGATGTCAATGTTATCACTGAAACCTTAGACACTATGCTGGTTGAGTCTGAAGTAGAAGAACACAATGAACTTGCTCAAGGGTGGATTGAGAAAGGGGTAGAAGAGAAACTTGCACATCAAGTCGCTCGTTTATCCAGCTTACAATCTGCACTGGATATCTCATCAGTGGCGAGTGAAACAGGTAAAACGGTTGAGCAAGCATCGAAGCTCTACTTTAACTTAGGTGACCGTTTGTCGTTACACTGGTTCTTGAAGCAAATTAACAGCCAAGCCGTTGATAATAACTGGCAGGCACTGGCAAGAGCTGCATTCCGAGAAGATCTGGACTGGCAACAACGTCAACTTACGGCTCAGGTATTAAATTGCGGCTGTGCAACGGAAGAGCTAGACGTGATGAAAGCGTTAGAAGATTGGATGGAAACTAACGAGCAATCACTGCACCGTTGGGAAAGCATCTTGAATGAGTTCAAAGTTGGCTCTGTCCACGAATTTGCTAAGTTTTCTGTAGCACTTCGAGAATTAGTACTCTTGAATCTCAACTGTTCGTCGAAAGAGTAGATGAGTTAGTCAAATTGTAAGTAAAAGCCTCGTTATTTAGCGAGGCTTTTTTGTTGCTCATCTTTTCTATTATAGCGCCGAGTGAGTTACAGCGTAACGGCGCGGGGAGGTTAAAATAGGCTGAAATCGATTGCTTTAGGGTGGTTAGTTATAAATTTTATTGTTGAAATCTTACTCTAATTGTTTGTTTTATATTTGAAAATATTAGAAAGATATAGGTTTTTACTTAATACATTCATTTTCATTGAATTACGATGAAAAACAGTAAATAATATTGTCCCGTTTATACGGGGCTTTTTTCTTTCGGAGGCACAATGCTTTACCGTCTAGCCAGAACTGGCTTTTTCCAACTCGATGCCGAGAAGGCACACGATCTTGCAATCAAGAACTTCCAACGCTTTAACGGCACACCACTTGATCTCTTCTACCGCCAACAATTACCAACTCGTCCAGTTGAGTGTATGGGACTAACATTCCGTAACCCAGTAGGTCTTGCGGCTGGCTTAGATAAAAACGGTGAATGCATTGAAGCATTTGATGCCATGGGCTTTGGCTTTGTCGAAGTTGGCACAGTAACACCTCGTCCGCAACCAGGGAATGATAAACCACGCTTATTTCGCTTAGTCGAAGCTGAAGGTATCATCAATCGCATGGGCTTTAACAACCTAGGCGTTGATAATTTGGTCGAGAATGTAAAGCAAGCAAAGTTCAACTGTGTTCTCGGAATTAATATTGGTAAAAACAAAGACACACCAATTGAGAAAGGGGCAGAGGACTACCTGATTTGTATGGAGAAAGTGTATGAGTACGCAGGCTACATTGCGGTTAATATCTCATCACCAAACACTCCGGGTCTTCGTTCACTTCAATATGGTGAAGCGCTTGATGAACTACTTTCTGAATTAAAAGCGAAACAAGCGGAACTTTCAGAGAAATACAACAAATACGTCCCGCTAGCATTAAAAATTGCGCCTGATTTGAGTGACGAAGAAATCTGCCAAATCTGCGATTCTTTATTGAAAAACAATATAGATGGTGTGATCGCGACTAACACAACTCTGGATCGCACGATCGTAGAAGGAATGAAACACGCCAATGAGGCAGGTGGTTTAAGTGGTCGCCCTGTGCAATCACGCTCTACGGAAGTCGTACGTAAGCTTCATGAAGAGCTAGGAGACAAACTTCCAATTATCGGTGTTGGTGGTGTGGATTCCTATGTTGCAGCCAAAGAAAAGCTGATGGCAGGCGCTAAACTTGTTCAAGTCTACACCGGCTTTATTTACCACGGCCCAGGCCTAGTACGTGATATTGTTAAGAATCTTTAACATACACATCAAAAACCACTGAAAAATCAGTAGCTATTACATAAAAAAGAGGACTTTGTTTCCTCTTTTTTTTTATCCGTTCGTTTGTAAAATTTAAAAATCACGAGTAGGTAATTAAGCGTCTTACCTCTTTACCACTGATTTAACTAGTCAAGAGAGAACGGAATAATGCTTAAACCCAGCGACAAATGGAATTGGTATTTTGACGAGCAAAAAGCTTGCTTAATGCTGGATCTGGGGGAGGAAATGATTTTCCAAACCAATTTATCCCGAAAATTGTTGGTTAACTGTGCCTTCTCAAACAATGAATTTACCGTTGATGACGCCAGTGCATTCCAAACGTTTAATGAACGTATTCGATGCCTCGACATCAGTGAATACCGCCAAGCTGAGTTAACACTGTATTGTGTTGCGGCAAAGCGCTTTCATAAACCTGTACAGCCTAAAAGCTGGTTCTTTGACGCACAGTCCTCAGGTTACGAGCCTGAAGAAGGGGACATGGTCTTTCTAACAAACCAATATTCTGATGGCATGTTCATCGTGTTAGAACCAGGCGAGACGTCGAGCTTATGTGCTTATGTTAACCAAGAAGCGTTTGTGCTTGATGGCAATAAGGCGCTTCAGTTTGGGCAGCCGATTAAAGTAATGCATGACCGCATGGCTTGTGCAAATCACCTCTTTGCAATAACCCCTATGGCAATGGTGGGGTAAACCTGTTTAATTTTTTCTTTATTTCGTTCCTTTGTTTGCATTAGTCGACCTCGTTAGGTCGATTTTTTTTGTCCTTTCCTTTGATACTAGATCCCCATCAGCCATGAAACTGTATGTTTTCTATGCATGCAAACATGAAGCTGGTCACTTTTATTTTACTTATTTCAATCTGATGACTCCCTTAACTAGGCAACCTAGCGCTTAAAATGACCCCATTTATTCCCCTATAAGGCAAAAATGTAAGTAACTTACATCAATAATCATTGCCTGGTATATACCAAAATTTATGTAAATAAGTATTCACTTCTTTCCAAGGGAACAAAATTTCGTTCGTGAATGAAAAATACTCAAATTGAAGATGTTGAAAGTTTCAGATCATTTTGTTGGTGATGATTTGAACTAACAGGTGGGGAAATTCCTTTAAAAACGAGGCATTGATCGTAAAGTCAGGTATAATTGAAGCCATTTTTTATCAGCGAAAGAACACTATGAATCAATATCTCGCGGTAACTTCAAATGGCATGGAAAATTTGCTTGTTGAAGAACTGACTAAACTAGGCATTGAAAATGCGAAACCAGTACAGGCAGGCGTAAAATTTAAAGCGACAAACGAACAGGTTTATCGCTGTTGTTTGTGGAGCCGTTTAGCGTCTCGATTTGTACGTGTTTTATCTGAGTTCACGTGTAACAACGACATGGACTTGTATTTATCTACATCTGCTATTAACTGGGTTAACCAATTTCATAGCTCTAAACGTTTTGTTGTGGACTTTAACGGCACAAACCGTGAGATCAGAAATAGCCAATACGGTGCGATGAAAGTCAAAGATGGCATCGTAGATTGCTTTGAAAATAAAGGTTTGCCGCGTCCCAACATCAGTAAAGAACGCCCAGATGTTCGTATTCACGTTCGTTTGCATAAAGATAAAGCGTTGCTTGGGATCGATATGGTAGGCAGTGGTTTGCATCAGCGTGGCTACCGACCAGAATCGGGTCGTGCCCCGTTACGTGAAACGCTTGCTTCTGCGATTATCATGCGTTGTGGCTGGGATGGGCATCAACCATTACTCGATCCAATGTGCGGTTCTGGTACTTTGCTTATTGAAGCTGCGATGATGGCTGCCAACATGGCTCCTGGCGTTAAGCGAAAGCAATGGGGTTTCGAAGTGTTGGAAGACTTTGAACCAGAGACTTGGGCAGAGATTAAATCAGAGGCTAATGTTCAAGCTAGACGGGGTGTCAAGAAAGTTGACGCTAAGTTTTTTGGCTTCGATAACGACCCTAAAGTATTAAAAGTTGCTCAAGAAAACGCGCGCAGAGCAGGCGTTGAAGAATTGATTGAGTTCGCACAAGGTGATGCTGCAACCATTACTCGCCCAGCAGGATTCGAACACGGTGTTATCGTTTCAAACCCACCTTACGGTGAACGTCTAGGAACTGAGCCGGGGCTAATTGCGCTCTACACCGCATTTGGTGGACAGCTAAAATCTGAGTTTGGTGGATGTAAAGCCTCTATCTTCTCGAGTTCAGACGAGCTGCTGAGCTGTCTTCGTATGCGTGCTGATAAACAATTTAAATTGAATAATGGTGCGTTACCTTGTCACCAAAAGAACTACAGCATTGCAGAGCGCAGTGCTGATGAGGTGAAGGGTGCTGATACTAATGTTCAAATCGCACCAGACTTTTCAAATCGTTTAAAGAAAAACATTGGCAAGATTGGCAAGTGGGCTCGTAAAGAGAAGCTTGATTGCTACCGAATCTATGACGCTGATCTTCCTGAATACAATGTGGCGATAGACGTATACGGCGATCAAATCGTAATTCAAGAGTATGCTGCGCCAAAAAACATTCCAGAAGAAAAAGCAAAACGTCGCCTAACGGATATCATTCGTGCAACGATTCAGGTGACAGGTGTAGAGGCGAACAAAGTAGTACTTAAAGTTCGTGAAAAGCAGAAGGGTCGCAGCCAATACCAAAAATTAGGTCAGGTATCAGAGACGCTTGAAGTAAACGAGTACGGTGTGAAGCTGATCGTAAACCTTCATGACTATCTAGATACTGGCTTGTTCTTGGATCATAAGATCACTCGTCGTCGCTTAGGTGAAATGGCGCAAGGTAAAGATTTCTTAAACTTGTTTGCATATACTGGGAGTGCGACGGTTCACGCAGCGGTTGGTGGCGCTCGTTCCACAACGACTATTGATATGTCAAATACCTACTTGAACTGGGCGAAAGACAATATGCAGCTTAACGGCTGTGTAGGACGTCAGCATCGCTATGAACAAGCAGACTGTTTGCAATGGCTAGAAAACGCGAAAGGTGAGTACGACTTGATCTTTATTGATCCACCTACGTTCTCTAACTCTAAGCGTATGGAAACATCATTCGACGTACAACGTGACCACATTAAACTGATGAAGAATCTTAAACGTTTACTAAGAAGTGGAGGCACTATCGTATTCTCTAATAACAAGCGCCACTTCAAGATGGATGAAGAGTCGCTGGCCGAACTTGGTTTGAAGGCTCAGAATATTTCTTCTCAAACGTTACCATTAGATTTTGCGCGTAATAAACAGATTCATAACTGTTGGCTAGTCACGCACGCGTAGTGTAAACAAAAGGATTAATACGTGCTGATATTGTATAGCACGGAGGGATGCCATCTTTGTGAGATGGCATTTGCTCTAGTAGACCAAATTGGTTTGGCCGAGCAAACAGATATCATTGATATTGCGTTCGATGATGCACTGTTTTCTCGTTACGGCGTCACAATACCCGTATTAAAGTATCAAGATTCTGAGTTGAACTGGCCGTTTGACTTAGAACAACTCACACATTGGTTGGATAATAATGGCATTACTTACCATTCATAACGCACAACTTGCATTTGGTGACCACCCATTGCTGGACAAAGCGGAGTTCGCTCTTCAAGAAAACGAACGCGTTTGTTTAGTGGGTCGCAACGGAGCAGGTAAGTCCACGTTAATGAAAGTGCTTGCCGGCGACATTTTGTTGGACGACGGCAAGATTCAAATCACTCAAGACGTCGTTGTTTCTCGACTTGAACAAGATCCACCGCGTAATCAAGAGGGTACGGTTTACGAATACGTATCTGGCGGTTTGGCTGAAATCGGCGAACAACTGAAGATCTATCACGATCTTCTCGATCTTGTTGCTCAAGATCCGAGTGAGAAAAACATCAACCGTTTAGCCAAGGTTCAAGAGCAGCTTGACCATTCTAATGCTTGGCGTTTTGATGACCGTGTTAAGAACGTACTTGGTGCTTTAAAACTAAGTCCAGAAACTAAACTGACCGATTTATCCGGTGGTTGGCAACGTAAAGCCGCTTTAGCTCGCGCGCTGGTTTGTGACCCTGATGTATTACTTCTTGATGAGCCAACAAACCATCTTGATGTAACAACTATCGAATGGTTAGAGAACTTCTTAAAAGACTTCAAAGGCTCGATCATCTTTATTTCTCACGACCGTGCGTTCATCAAATCAATGGCAACACGCATTGTTGATTTAGATCGCGGGCAATTAGCTTCTTTCCCTGGTGATTACGACAACTACCTAGAAGAAAAAGAAGAGATGCTCCGCGTTGAAGAAATGCAGAATGCTGAATTCGACAAAAAGCTTGCTCAAGAGGAAGTTTGGATTCGGCAGGGCATTAAAGCACGCCGAACTCGAAATGAAGGTCGTGTACGCGCATTGAAGAAACTTCGTGAAGAGCGTCGCGATCGCCGGGATGTCCAAGGCAAAGTTAACCTTAATATCGATGATGCTTCACGTTCAGGGAAAATTGTATTTGAAGCAGAAAACATATCTTTTGCTTACGAAGGCAAGACAATCGTCGACAACTTTAGCTTTAACATTATGCGCGGTGACCGTATTGCACTTATCGGACCAAATGGCTGCGGTAAGAGTACGGTACTTAAATTGCTATTAGGGCAATTGGAAGCGCAGTCTGGTCGTTTACACTGCGGAACAAAATTAGAAGTCGCGTACTTTGATCAGTACCGAGAGATTTTGGATCCAGAAAAGACAGTGATCGATAACTTAGCGGATGGGAAACAAGAAGTAATGGTTGGGGGACGTCAGCGTCATGCGCTGAGTTATCTTCAAGACTTCTTATTTGCACCTAAGCGCGCAAGAACCCCGGTTAAGGCGCTCTCTGGTGGTGAGAAAAACCGATTACTGCTAGCTCGTATCTTGTTGAAACCAAACAACTTACTTATTCTTGATGAACCAACCAACGATTTGGATATCGAAACGTTGGAACTTTTAGAAGAAATGCTTGCCAACTATCAGGGCACGTTGCTTTTAGTTAGCCACGACCGAGAATTTGTTGATAATACTGTTACCACAAGCTGGATCTTCGAAGGAAACGGAGTGATTGAAGAGTTTGTTGGTGGTTATCACGATGCAAGACAGCAGCGTGAACAGGTATTGGCGGTTCGTCAAGCGGTTGAAAAGCCAGCGAAAAAAGAAAAAGTGGTTGAGGAAACTCCCAAAACAACCCAACCTAAGAACAACTCGAAGAAGTTATCGTATAAGCTGCAAAGAGAATTAGAAGCTCTACCAGCTAAACTAGAACAATTAGAGTCGGATATCGAGGGCCTTCAGGAGCAAGTGAACGATCCAGAGTTCTTTGCTAAACCTGTAGAGCAAACTCAGCCGGTATTGGAACAGCTTGCTGCACTAGAGCAGGAGTTGGAAATCGCATTCGAGAGATGGGAAGAACTCGAAGCAATGCAACAGGATAGTTAAGAATTCAATGAATTGTAGTAATAAATTCAAATTGACCGCCATTGCGATGATGGTTGGTACCACAATGAACGCACAGGCGGCATTGTATCAAGTAGTTGAGGTTTCACCTCAGGATCATGGTTCAAACGGTGACTACCAAACGGCTTACGGTGTTGCAATTCAGCAAGGTGATGCGGGTACAGATCCTTCAACAGGTTCCCCTTTCGCTTTGGGCTGTTTTGATGCAGCAGCAAACTGTACACCAGACCAATTTAAGCTTGCGATGGAAACTCGCACAACACCGATTTCAGCGACACAAGCCGTGGATGGGAACAGCTATCGTGAGGAAATTCCATTTGGATTGGACGCGGGCTTTTATTACATCCAAGAACTCAAAGATTTTGAACGTTACTGTTATAACCAGCTTCGCTATTCTACTTGTGACTCTTGGGCTTCTGTAAACTGGACCCCATGGAACAAAGAGCGTAGTAAAGACTTTACTTCTAATGCGTTAGCATTTGTAGAAGGCGATTCTGATGCTTATAAAAATGAATATAACAATGTTATCAATCAGCTTACCGAAGATGGTGCAGCTGTCGGTAATCAAAGTAAAGTCAGCAGTGAAAACCAGTCGACACTGGAAACAAGAAATACAGTCGTAGCACCTATTGAACCAAATTTTGTTACAGGTGATAACGACGCAAGCGTTGTGCAAAGCCACGCTTGGAAAACCGATGGCACTTTTACCGTTGGTAGTGTATCTCGAACGGCAAGCAATACCAATGGCGCTCACCACACATCGAAAGCAGCTATTTGGGATCAAAGTGGAACCGTCAGTGAGTTGGCTTGGCCAAGTGGCACATCTAAAGATGGAGAAAGACTAGCTCAAGGAAGCATGCGTGACCTTGTCACAGATGGAACAACGGTTTACGGCGTGGGTTACAACACATACAGTGATGATAACTATCTGAATGCTACTGTTTTTGTCGGAACTCTAGAGGCAGAAGGTAGCGTTGAAAACGCAACTTGGAAAAACAAAGTTGTTGTAGGAGCGAGACAGCGTGAGGGCGATGATACGGTTCATACAAACTCACGATTAACCGATGTTAACTCAAATTTTGTTGCTATTGGTGAAGCAAAACGTTCAGGCGGATACTTAATGCCAACGGGCTCTGCTCCAAATCGTCTTTTTATCGTAAATGATGTTCGTAAGGATTCTATTAACGCTTTTTACCCAACTACAGGTATTTTCTTTAGCGGTGCAGGCGGTAAGATGGGCGGTATCAACTCTTACAATGAAATCGTTGGGCAACTTGATGCGGAAACGACGCGTGAAGACGATGGCAAGCCACGTCGTAAGCGCGGTTTTATCTACCCATACAGTGTAGGTGGTGAGACTAGTGAACGTGCTTCAACACTATTTAATGGAAAAGCTTGGTTCCTAGATAGTTTGACTAATGGCGGTGACTACTCTGAACAAAATAACCAGTTCCGTATTCTTGACGCAACCGATATCAACGATGCAGGTGTGATTTCTGGTACCGCGATGAAATGTGCTGGCGGTTACAGTACAACAGCAAACAATGCGACATGTAGTTCTGATGAGCAAATCGTAGCCGTAAAATTGGTGCCTATTGCAGGTGCGACTGAGAAGGACATTGTGTCTCGAAGCGTTGACTCAACGACAACAGAGCGTCAAGGTGCAGGCCTTGGTTGGTTAGCTTTGACCATGCTTGGATTGTTTGGGTTCCGTAGAAAATAGTCAAAAGTCGTCAGTAATTTTTAAATCAAGCAGAGGCTCACACATTTGAGCCTCTGCTTTTTTTATGCCTTGAGAAATCACTCAACTTGATCGATTCTTATAAGTGGAGTCATAAAAACTCCATCAAAGTTTCACAATAACAGCTGTACGTTAGTAAATGGACCTGTATGAGGAATTAACTATGAAGAGACAAAAGCGTGATCGCCTAGAACGAGCTCAATCTCAAGGCTATAAAGCTGGGTTGAATGGAAGGTCTCAAGAGGCTTGCCCATATCAACAAGTTGATGCTCGGTCGTATTGGTTAGGTGGTTGGCGTGATGCCAGAGATGAAAGACAATCTGGTCTCTACAAATAAACTCTCCACATACAAAAAGAAGGATTCGAAAGGGCTCTACGGAGCCTTTTCTACATTTATAGACTAGGCAAACAAAAAGGCCCCTAAATAGGAGCCTTTATAAATCGATTAAAGTCGTGATTAGAAGTTTGAAGTGTCTTGGAACAAACCAACTTTCAAATCTTTCGCAACGTAGATTTCTTTGCCATCTACGCATACACGACCGTCAGCCAAACCCATTACTAGTTTACGATTTACGACGCGTTTCATATGGATTTCGTAGGTTACTTTTTTCGCCGTCGGTAGGATTTGGCCTGTAAACTTCACTTCACCAACACCTAGAGCGCGACCTTTACCTTTACCGCCAACCCAGCCAAGGAAGAAGCCAACAAGTTGCCACATCGCGTCAAGGCCAAGGCAGCCAGGCATTACTGGATCACCAGGGAAGTGGCAATCAAAGAACCACAAATCTGGAGTAATATCCAATTCCGCCAAGATCAAACCTTTACCAAAATCGCCCTCTGTCTCAGACATTTTAGTAATACGATCCATCATTAGCATGTTTGGCGCAGGAAGTTGAGGGTAACCAGGCCCAAACAGTTCCCCTTGGCTAGAAGCAAGTAGATCGTCACGGTTATAAGAATCACGTTTGTTTTGCATTATCAATTACTCCAATTTTTGATAGCTGCATCTTAGTGAACACGTGTACGCTAAACAACTCCGATCAGTACTAGACAAACCAGTTTTTGATGCGCTGCACAATTCCTTCTGGATGCTCATGTCTTTCAAAGTTTTCAATACGTTCCGCTATTTTGCCAATAATGCTCTCGTCTTCGCCTCTAAAAGGTTTATTCATAACAATCGGAATAGCTTCATCTACCGTAGAGACGGACCAAATATGGAACTCACCATTTTTAATGCTTTCTATTACATCTTTATGTAATGCAAGGTGTTTAAGGTTTGATTTCGGCATGACAACGCCTTGATTTCCCGTAAAACCCTGATGTTTACAAACCTGATAAAAACCTTCAATTTTCTCGTTCAAGCCACCGACTGCTTGCACTCGACCAAACTGATCGACGGCTCCTGTAACCGCAACTTGTTGATTAATTGGAGATTCAGATAACGCACTCACCAAGCAACAAAGTTCTGCGAGAGATGCGCTGTCACCGTCAACTTCACTATAAGACTGTTCAAATACAATCGAGGCGGAGTAAGGCAGTGGTTCATCCAGTTTTAGAGCAGAGCTTAAGAAAGCTTGCATAATCATCATGCCTTTCGCATGTAGATTGCCTCCAAGCTCAGCTTTGCGCTCAACATCGGAAACATCGCCATCACCAAAGTGAATTACACACGATATTCTGGCAGGCTCACCATAGCTGACAGGGTGTCCAGCCATATCGATGACGGTTAGGCCATTGATTTGACCAACTTGTTCCCCAGTTGTCTCAATAATGACTTGTCCATCTAAAATATCGTACACGGCACGCTGAGGAAGATAGGATTCGCGATAATACTTGTCGTCAATCGCTTTATCTAATGACTCGTAATCTAATGTTTGGCAATCACTGAACTGGCTGGCAAGTGTTAGAAGTTGAGAATGCCACATTACACCTAACGGCAAATAATGTTGATCTTCAGTAAATCTCATACCAGCTAGCAACAGTCTTCTAAAGCCACATTCCGTTAAGTGAGGCAGCTGATATTGAGAACATATCCAGTTCACCAAACCAAAGTAATCTGTCAAATTCTGCTCTGACAAATGAATATCTTCTTCAACTTCGGTATACATGGCAAAGCCTGAACAAAAGTCCTCGTCGATATATTCTAGCTCTGCTAACTGACTTCTTTCCCCAGTTACAATCAGTTTTACATCATAAGCTTTAGATGGCGGTACTGAAGTAGGTAAGCGAGTAGGGCTTAGGTTCAGTGGCTCGATAAGGTTTTGTTGAATTGCAGACTTTATATTCGGCCAAAGTCCCGGGTTAGCCAGAATGAGATTAGCAGGTACAATCAAATAACCGTCGTCAGCTTGTGAAATCAAGCCAGGTTGGAAGGCAATATCACCACTTACATCAACACTGTAACGGTCAAATAAACGTTTGGCATCAAGTGATTCCGACAAAACAATCGCAGCGTTAGAATGACTCTGAAGAGCTTTACTGATGAACTCTCTATAGACAGAATTATCGACGCAGTTAATGAGTAGCACGCGTGTCAATCCCGACATTTTGGAAAAGCGAGATATCGTTGCCGACATCCTCGGTTGAAGATCAGTAAAAGACTTCTTTGGTAACGAAGGTGCAGACTTTAAAAGTGCTTCGTACTGCTCAAGTGAAGGTGTTACGTCTTGCCAATTAAGTTGGTTCATTAAAATTCATCGTAATTCAATCTTGCCGACATTATAACGAAATGGACTATAACACCCTAGCACCAATTTGGCTCGCTCACGGCATTCAACACTCAATGAACAATACTTAGACAAATGAGTGATCAACATCGATACTTCTAAGAGTTTTATTTGCCCAAGTAAATTATCTGGGTTACGCTGTCACTAGGTTATGTTTATGGGTCGGAATAAATGAAATATCAGCAGCTTGAGAATCTAGAGTGTGGGTGGAAATGGAAGTATCTCATCAAGAAATGGAAAGATGGTGAAGCGATTACCCGACATATTGATACAAGTGAAGCAGATGCCGCGGTTGCAGAGCTAAAACGCCTTGAACACGAACCTACGCTTGTATTAGCTTGGATAGAAAACCACATGTCAGAAGAGTTGGACAACAAACTCAAGCAGGCTATCCGAGCGAAAAGGAAGCGTCATTTCAATGCAGAGCAAGTCCATACAAAGAAAAAGTCCATTGACTTAGATTATCGAGTTTGGGAAAAGCTTTCTAGCAGAGCAACCGAGCTCGGTTGTACATTATCTGACGCAATTGAATATCTACTTTCTGAAGCATCGAGAAGTGAAAAAGCGAGTCAAAAAGTTACCTCGATCAAAGAGGATTTGAGTAAATTGCTATCTAGCTAGGATAGGGAGTGCCAAATGTTATATGTAATCTTAATTGCTGCCATCGTAATCTTTTGGTTGATCGCAGTTGATAGACCAGTGCTAAAAGTAAAGTTTGATAACGGCCATATCAGTAACGTAAAAGGGCATCTACCACCTTCTTTCAAACATAACTTACAAGATATTAGTGAACATAATCCGTTTAGTGGTGAAATGAAGGTATATAGCCAACGAACTGGCATGCGTTTGAGCTTTTCCAAGGACGTTCCCAAAAAAATCCAACAGCGGATTCGCAACGTTTTTCCGCATCAAGGTTTCAAAGCGAGCAAAGGCAAGAAGCGAGCTTAATTACATATCAGTTACTTAATCGTGTTAAATGGGACGCAATATAGCGTCCCATTTTCGTATCTATAGAAAAAATATTTATCATTGATTAATCAATAAGATAAACGGACTTAAACTATGCGATACGTTGTAACTTTAATGGTCTTTCTCTTTGTAAGTGCTTCAGCTTTGTCTGACGACTCGGAAACGAATCCATTGGCTAAAAAGATTAAAACTAAGATTCAAAGGAAAGCAGACAATAAATTTGATGACTACCAAGGTTATTGTGATGTCATGATAGAGATGGAACACAAAGGTAAAAAAGCAGTAATAAAAAGAGTAACCAGTAGTGGTGACAAAAAAGTTTGTCGGTATGTGAAATCCAACTTGAGGAAAGGAAAACGCTATCGTTATAAATATCCAGAAAAGTATATTCGGCTTCATATAGCCACAGGTTCGTGATTGCAATGTTGATTAGAAGCATCGGGCAGCAAGAGCGCAAAGCTTTCAGACCCGATGAACTAAATGAAAATGAAGTGGCTCTCGTGTAATTGGTTGGGAATGCAGGCTAGGTGAGATAAACCAATCAACTCGAAATGATAATCTGCAGATAAAAGCAGTATGGGAAGGAATTGCAAAAAAGTATAACGGACTTGGATTATCAAGCATTTCAATGGTTTGTGCCGGATTGGCTTTAGTGATTGCAAGTCCACAGGAACCACTATTGCAGTGCGCATTATATGTGTTATGTTAAATTGAATGTGCTCGTACGCCAAATGTTGCCAATGAGCACTCCTATTCCCCTGTCGATTTGAAATTTAAGGTCTCTATCATAACCATTAAACATAATGGCTATTTACCATAAAATACTTAATATAGATCTTAATAATCTATCGATTGTTAAGATCTATATTAATGCTTTTTCTACTTACAGAAATGGCTGTATAGCTTCAAAGATATCTTGTCTTCGAACTGGTTTGGAAATGAATCCATCCATACCTGCGTCAAGGCATTTATCTCTATCACTTTCTAGCGCATGAGCGGTTAATGCGATGATTGGAGTCTTGAAGCCTTTATCTCGGAGAAGCCTTGTTGCGGTAATCCCATCCATCACTGGCATCGAGACATCCATAAGAATCAGGTCGATTAAATCCTCATTTTCCTCTAAGAACGTTAATGCTTCTGCTCCATGACTTGCGATATGAACATTATGACCAAGCTTATTTAAAATAAGCTTTATTACAAACTGATTCGACTCGGTATCTTCGACTACGAGAAGATCCATCGCTTTTATTGGTTGGTTGTTTTCTATTTTAACTGGACGATTTTGATTGCACCGAGTTAAAACGGGAATCTTAATAGTAAATGTTGAGCCGACATGCTCGTCACTTTTAACGATAATCTTGCCGCGCATCATTTCAACTAAATGCTTGGTTATTGCAAGCCCTAGTCCTGTGCCACCAAAACGTCTCGTGATGGAACGGTCACCTTGATGAAATGCCGTAAATAGATGTTCTTGCTTGGCTTTAGATATACCAATTCCGGTGTCTGATATTGAAATTACAAACTCGGTGTCTTGCTCAGATACTGAAACTTTTACTTCTCCTTCGTCTGTAAACTTTATTGCATTCCCTATTAGATTAAACAGGATTTGAGATAACCGCGTGGAGTCAATCCAAAATTGTTTGTCATTAGTGACAGTACAGTTGAGTTTAAATTGAAGGCTCTTCTTCTTAGCTATTTGTTTTTGTTGAGAAATGACAAAAGTGACAGTGTCTCTTAAATTAACCCACTGCTCATTGAGTTGAAAGCGACCTGATTCAATTTTTGAGAGGTCAAGGATGTCGCTGATAATCGCGAGAAGTAACTCCGCTGAGCATTCCATTTGGCTCAGGGCATCGATTTGCTCTTCTGATAAGGTGGATTGTTTCAGAATATCGAGCATTCCAAGGACGGAATTTAGAGGGGTTCTAATTTCATGACTCATCATCGCTAAGAATTCTGACTTTGAGCGATTTGCAAGCTCTGCTTCTTCTCTTGCTTTAGCAAGCTGAGTTGTCCGCACCTCAACAATACGTTGTAACTTCTCTTTGGTCTCAATATCGATGACAGCCCTCTCAATTAAAGGCCGAAAGCGTCTTAAGGTTTCCTTATTTTCTATGCTAAAGTGCCCTTTCTTAGCACCAATGAGTAAGATGACCGTTTGTGTTACTTCTGAACGTATGCCCGTTAGGACGACCGAGTTTACATGGCTTTTTATAAAGCTGTTTAGGTTAATAAATTCAGCAAGCCTATCTGGTTCGAACAGCAGAATACATTCGCCATTCAGCGCCCTCTCAGATGCGTTACCGTGTAACCAAGATATGTTATCAAATACACTATTTGTCGATATCAACGTTTTGAAGGGGTACCTCTCATCATCACGAGTTAGAACGATAAAATCATCAAAGTTGATGTACTTCTTAAGGACATTATTTAATCCCGTAAATATCTCGTGCCGGTTTTTTGCTTCACTCATCGCGGATATCGCTGAAAGAATAGCTTTATTCTCATCGGCGAGCAGTCGTTCTCTTTGCCTAGCCTGTTTTAGTTCGACTAACGCTTCTTGCAGCGCTTCCTGTTGGTATATGTCTAAGTATTTATCTTTCATAAGGTTTATGGAATATCGCTGATGAAATCATCAGGTTTCCATGTCCATTCTCACCACCAATAAATCTACCTTGCTCACCAAAAGTAAAAGGGCAAATAAAAGGTAACTGTTCTAGTTCTTGGTTAATTTGTTCACAAACGCTATTCATGTCTTGCATTAAGTGCAACATAGGACCTGCGCAAAAGATGTTTATCACCCCAATTTTTCGAGATTCTTCTAATTTTTGATTAAAGGCTGCATTTACAACTTTAGCGGCGCGTGCAACGAGGTGTTCTCTGCTTCCTTTCATTAAAGTGAGTTCATCACCCTCTTCTATTCGTGTAAATAGCTCAATTCCTCCATCTCGCGTCTCACGAATTGGATGGGACAATTTGTAATATGGACGCTCATAGAGGTGGCCAGCGACACGCCCTAGTGGATAAGCGCTCGAGTTTGTAAATAGCAGGTTGTTTTTGCCTACTTGGTTATCTTGATGGTTTGTCCACTTTCTATAAACATTGAGGGCTGGTTCGTCATCAATTTCTAGTAAGCACCTATCGTTAGTTTTGGTTGCAACCCCTTTAATATTGGTTGGAGTGTGCCCAGCACTAAAAGCAATATCTACAGGTTGTGAGGAGTAAAACAATGTCAGACTTAAACCTGCAGTTTGAGATCCTTGGGCGGTAATAACAGACCATTTTCCCGCGATATGATTATCAGCGGCTGAACCACCAATAATTGGGATCAGCGTACCAAACCTTTCATCTATAGATGCAATGATTGATTCCTCTTGCCCTGGAGTTGCATGAAGCAGTATTAAGTTTGGCACTTCTCCTACACGGTTAGCGTTCTCAAGAGCCATATCTAAGGCTCTAGTTACACTGTCACCTGAGTCATAGTTAGAAATACCAGTTCCATAAGCATGAGGGCCTGAATCATAAATTGCGAGCGCCGCAATCACTGGGCCCGTATGAAACCCCCGGTCTGTCATTACTGCTTGGCATGAACTAGCTCCATGAAAAGGCACTCCAGGAAAATGTTCAAGAAAAGCTTCTCGAATTAACTCGAAGTCGTACTCTTCCGTGTAGTAGCACATCACGTAAGACAAGTTCTGTTGTGTCAGCTCGGACCTAAGCGTTTCTATCGCTGAGTCTTCATCTTTAATATGAGTAAAAACTGATTGGCAATGCATACGATTTTATAATTGGGTATCACTCTGCTGTTATACCATTCCAACCAATTTTCTCTAGGTAAGAAGGTGAAAATTTCATTAAGAAGTTGCGATTATCTCGTGACAGATCGTATTTATAATTGAACTACAACAATGTTTTCGCCTTTTTTAAAGGTGATTTTTTTTGATTCAGGTATTGTGTCCCATTCTATTTTCTTATGTTCCCGATCGAGATTGATAAATTCGCCAGATTGATTTAGATCAATTTTTAGAGTGCTACTTTTCATCGTTTCGAGCGAAATTCCCGCCAAGTCACGATTAATTGTGATTATTTCACCTTCAATTGTTACATCACATCGTTCTTTTTGTGAACAGTCAATGCTAGTAACGCTCTCGTGTGTAAAGGTACGCCAGAAAAATGCGCCTATTAACACACTGAGCATGATTAAGATTTGTGCAAGTCGCGCCTTTGTTAACTTTTGTGCAGGCATAATTACTAATATCCTTGTTACAAACTTCAAACTTTTTAAATAAAAAATGATTTCCAGGGGGCCAGTAAGGTTACTACCCTGTCATTGAATTGTTAATTCAAGTATAGTGTCACGCTGAAAATGCCACTTTTTATTAAAGTCAGCAATGGAAATAAGGTGATGATAACACTTGAATTCTAGAGTTTACTTGGGTGGTGTTACGACGCAAGTCGTGTTGGAAGTAAAAGTGTAGTTAATTAGAAATTGGAAGCATGCAAATGAGCCAAGTAAAGCAGCTTGAACAAAACTACAACTATACAGTCGTTCGCCAATTTACCCTTGTGACCATTTTATGGGGCATAGTTGGTATGGCTGTTGGTGTTTTGATTGCCGCTCAATTAGTTTGGCCACAGCTAAACTTTGATACGCCGTGGTTGACGTACAGTCGCTTACGTCCACTGCATACTAATGCGGTAATTTTTGCGTTTGGTACAAGTGCTCTGTTCGCAACGTCTTATTATGTTGTACAGCGTACATGTCAAACACGTCTTTTTGGTGGCCCACTCGTTGCCTTCACCTTTTGGGGTTGGCAAGCAATCATCCTGGCAGCAGCCATTACTTTGCCTCTCGGTTTAACATCGGGTAAAGAGTATGCTGAGCTAGAATGGCCTATTGATATCGCAATTGCGCTAGTATGGGTATCATATGCGGTGGTGTTCTTCGGCACACTGGTGAAGCGAAACACGTCACATATTTATGTGGCAAACTGGTTCTTCGGTGCCTTTATTATCACAGTAGCAGTACTTCACATCGTGAACAGCATGGCTATTCCTGTGTCACTTGGTAAATCTTACTCGATTTACTCAGGCGCAGTGGATGCGATGGTTCAGTGGTGGTATGGACACAATGCGGTAGGTTTCCTACTCACCGCTGGTTTCCTAGGCATGATGTACTACTTCGTTCCTAAACAAGCTGAACGTCCTGTTTATTCTTACCGTCTATCTATCGTTCACTTCTGGGCGCTTATTTCTCTATATATTTGGGCAGGCCCTCACCACCTTCACTATACAGCGCTACCGGACTGGACTCAGTCTCTAGGTATGGTGATGTCGCTGGTTCTATTTGCTCCTTCTTGGGGTGGTATGATCAACGGTATTATGACGTTATCTGGTGCATGGCATAAGCTTCGTTATGACCCTATCCTACGTTTCCTAATCGTTTCTTTGTCATTCTACGGTATGTCTACCTTTGAAGGTCCAATGATGTCGATTAAGACAGTTAACGCACTTTCTCACTACACAGACTGGACCATTGGTCACGTTCACTCTGGTGCGTTAGGTTGGGTTGCGATGGTTTCTATCGGCTCTGTATATCACTTAGTACCTCGCCTATTTGGCCAAGAGCGTATGTACTCTGTTGGTCTCGTGAATGTGCATTTCTGGCTAGCAACAATCGGTACCGTTCTTTACATCGTTGCGATGTGGATCTCTGGTGTAATGCAAGGTCTGATGTGGCGCGCGGTTAACTCTGACGGTACGCTAACTTACAGCTTTGTTGAGTCTGTAGAAGCGTCTTATCCGTTCTACTTTGTACGTTTCTTAGGTGGATTTATCTTCCTATCTGGTATGTTCCTAATGGCATACAACACGTACAAAACGGTAAGTGCACCAAAAGAAAGCCTAAAAGCTATCCCACATCCGGCATAAGGAGATTTAAGAATGAGTAATAATTCTAATAATCGCCACGAAATCTTAGAACGTAATGTCGGTTTGTTGGCTATTTTTATCGTGTTTGCTATCAGCTGGGGTGCTCTTGTAGAGATCACTCCTCTGATTTTCCAAAAGCAAACGACTGAACCTGTAGAGAATCTACGTGCTTACACTCCCCTGGAGATGGAAGGTCGTGACATCTACATCCGTGAAGGTTGTAACGTTTGTCACAGCCAGATGGTTCGTCCTTTCCGCTCGGAGACTGAACGTTACGGTCACTACTCTGTCGCTGGTGAGAGTGTTTGGGAACACCCATTCCTTTGGGGCTCTAAGCGTACAGGTCCGGATTTAGCTCGTGTTGGTGGTCGTTATTCTGATGAATGGCACCGCGTTCACCTACTAGATCCTCGTGAGCTTGTGCCTGAGTCAAACATGCCAGGTTTCCCGTGGTTAGCTGAAAACGTTTTAGACGGTAAGCTAACTCAGAAGAAACTTGAGCTATTTCGTGATCAGTTCGGTGTTCCATACACTGATGAAGAGATCGCGAATTCGGCTAAAGAAGTAGAAGGTAAAACAGAGATGGATGCAATCATCGCTTACCTTCAGTCTCTTGGTCATGCAATGAAGTAAGGGGATCATATGGATTTCGGTACAATTCATAGTATTTATACCGTTGTACTCTTCGCTAGTTTTATCGGCATCGTATGGTGGGCATTTAGTAAAAAGCGTAAAGCACGCTTTGAAGAAGATGCCAACTTGGTGTTTGCTGACGAAGAACAAACGACCCCAAATAACCAAGGAGTGAAGAAGTAATGACTACATTCTGGAGTCTCTGGATTATCGTGATTACTGTCGGTACGCTGGTAGGCTGTGCGATTCTCCTAACTTGGTGCGCTAAAGATAAAATGGGCGTCGAGGAAGGGGAAGACATGGGCCACGAGTACGATGGTATTCGCGAGCTAAACAACCCTCTACCAAAGTGGTGGACTTATCTGTTTGTAAGTACATTTGTGTTTGCAGCAGTTTATCTAGCCCTATTTCCAGGTCTAGGTAGCTTCAAGGGCTTTTTAAATTGGCAGAGTTCTGCTCAAACAGTGCGTTCACTGGAAGAGTCAAAAGAAGCCATCGCTAAAGCACAAGAGAACAAGCAACTAAACCAATACGCAAAAGAACTGGATGACGCAGATGCATATTTCGGCGAAGCATTCCGTAAACTTGCGCACAATGATAGTGGTTTGCGCCCAATACCTGAAATTGCGCAAGATCCTGAAGCATTGAAAGTTGGCCAACGTTTGTTTTTGCAAAACTGTTCTCAATGTCACGGCTCTGATGCTCGTGGTCAGAAAGGTTTTCCTAACCTAACTGATGATGCATGGCTATACGGCGGTGAACCAGCTGCAATCGTAACAACCATCATGCATGGCCGTATTGGTCAAATGCCAGCATGGAAAGATGCGCTTGGTGAGCAAGGTGTGCAAGAAGTTGTAAGCTACACACTTAGCCTATCTGGTCGTAAAGTGAATGCTCGTGAAGCAGCGGCAGGTAAAGCACGTTTCGTCGTATGTGCAGCTTGTCACGGTACTGATGGTAAGGGTAACCCTGCAGTCGGTGCACCTGATCTTACAGACCAAGATTGGCTATTTGGCGACTCTCGTGCAGCTGTAACCGAAACCGTAATGAACGGCCGCTCAGGTGTAATGCCCGCGTGGAAAGACATTTTGGGTGAAGATAAAGTTCAGCTCGTTGCCTCTTATGTCTGGAGCTTAAGTAACTCAGAGAGTAAGTAACTGAGATATTAAGTAACATAGCAATAACAGCCCCTTTCATAGGGGCTGTCTTTCCTTTAAATTTAACGCCTTACATTTTTTCATTTAGCTGTTGAGAACTTTTTTATGGTAAAGCCTTGGTATAAACAATTTTGGCCGTGGTTCCTAATCATCCTTCCTCTTACTGTCGTAGTTTGGACTGTGATTACTGTGGTCGTTTTCTCGAACAACTCTGTTTCTTTAGTCGCCGAGGATTACTATAAAAAAGGCAAAGGCATTAACATAGACATTAGTAAAATGAATGTCGCTCGTGACCTAGGTCTTAACGCTGAGATTTCCTCTAAAAATAACAATGTTGTGATTGTTTTCGCTAAAGGGAAGCTATCTCATTACCCTGCTCTAACGGCCACTTTCACTCATCGTACTCTTCCTGATCGTGACTTTACAAAGCTCGTTACGGCGGATGCATCTGGTAATTACCGCCTAACGGCAGAAGAATCTATTCAAGGCCCTTGGTTTGTCGAACTACAACCACATGACCAACAATGGATGATCCAAGGTAAAGTTGAATTTCCAGCCTCGTCAACACCGTTAATGAAGTAAGCATATGTGTGAATCCTGTTATCACTGTGGTGAAGATGTACCAGCCAACACGGATTTTAAAGTTGATATACTCGGTGAATCCCGCAAGATGTGTTGTCCTGGCTGCGAGACGGTTGCTCAAACCATCGTAGACAGCGGCTTAGTATCCTACTATCAATATAGAACTGCGCCTGCGGAAAAAGCAGATTTAGTACCAGAGCAACTCCAAGCTTTAATTCATTATGATAATGAAGATGTACAATCAGAATTTGTGCGAAATCGTGAAAATGTCTCTGAAGTAACTCTTTCTTTAGAAGGCGTGTCATGTGCAGCTTGTGCGTGGTTAATCGAAAAGCAAGTCTCTAATACGGCTGGGTTAGTGTCTATCCGCGTGAATACAACCACTAACCG
The DNA here is from genome assembly GCF_032648565.1 of Vibrio sp. 2-1-2a. Lineage (NCBI taxonomy): Bacteria > Pseudomonadati > Pseudomonadota > Gammaproteobacteria > Vibrionales > Vibrionaceae > Vibrio > Vibrio sp. 2-1-2a. The sequence continues at coordinate 26,243 of NZ_WBOH01000011.1, read as the reverse complement.
CGCGTTACTGGCCTGGGATAAAACTCAGGTGCGATTAAGTGAACTCCTATCTGTCATTCATAAACTGGGTTATAAAGCCGCACCATTTGAAGCTGATAAGCAAGAGGCCTCTTATCATCGAATGATGAAGCAATACTTATACAGATTAGGTATTGCTGGTTTAGCTACCATGCAAGTTATGATGCTAGCCGTCGCATTGTATCTAGAAGTTTTTGGTGACCTAGAGCCGGAGTTTAAAAATTACTTTCGTTGGGTAAGTTTGATCTTTGCTACGCCAGTCCTACTCTACTCTGCTCTTCCGTTTTACTTAAATGCGTGGCGAAGCATCAAAGGCCGAACCCTCGGTATGGATGTGCCTGTCTCGATTGCACTTATTTTTGCCTATGTGGCCAGCTTAATAGCAACCGTTACAGAACAGGGCGAAGTCTTCTTCGAATCGATTTCAATGTTCACTTTCTTCCTATTGGTTGGACGATTTTTAGAGATGCGAGCACGTCGCAAAGCTGCTGCGGCGAGTGGTAACCTATTAAAGTTAATCCCAGCGATCGCCACAACGTTGGATGGCGAGCAAATACCAGTGAAAACTCTTAAAGTTGGAGATCGTATTCGCGTCCTTCCTGGCGAACATATCCCAGCTGACGGCAAAGTTATTTCGGGTCGTATTCATATTGATGAATCCATGCTAACGGGTGAATCCGTCCACGTGGTGAAACGAGAAGGCGATGCGGTTTATGCAGGAACATTAAACGGTGATGAGTCATTTGAGCTAGAGGTCATGAGTTCTAAAGCTGACTCAATGATTTCCAATATCGTGCGTTTACAAGATGAAGCTCAACACTCCAAACCTAAAATCGCAGAAATTGCAGACGTTGTTGCTCGTTACTTTGTTGGAGCGATTCTTATTATCTCTGCTGGTACTTGGTTTTACTGGCATCAAACAAAACCAGATGATGCGTTTTGGATCATGCTATCCGTATTGGTAGCCACCTGTCCATGTGCCCTATCTCTTGCTACTCCAACTGCTCTAACTTGTGCTACCTCTCGTATGGGAAACTTTGGCATTTTGCTTCGTAAAGGTCATGTGTTCGAGACCCTATGTAAGATCAACCACTTAGTTGTAGATAAAACAGGTACTCTGACGAAAGGCGATATTGAGATCTGTGATACAAAAGTGTTGAGTGATCTTCCAAAAGAAGATTGTCTCTCTCTAGCCGCAGCATTAGAAGCTCATGCAAACCATCCTATCGCTAGCTCTTTTGCAAGTTACGCCAATGATGACTTTGTTGTGTATGAAGTGCAAAACGTGATTGGTTCAGGGATTGAGGGGATCTGGAATGGCAAAGTCGTTAAGATAGGCAGTGCGGCTTTTGTTCAAGGCAAGGAAAACGAAGAAAGCCACGCGGTCTATCTTTCAGTTGATGGCGAGCATATCGCTAGCTTTTACTACCGCGACCCTATCCGAAAAGAAAGCAAAGCCTTTATTCAACGTTTTGCTGACGCAGGAATTAAGACAACGCTGCTAACAGGTGACTCTCTCTCAAACGCTCTACCTGTAGCGAATGAAATTGGTATCGATCACGTCGTTGCGTCAGCAAAACCAGAAGACAAACTCGCGTATCTTAAGAGTCTTGATGAAGACAGTATCACTATGATGGTTGGCGATGGCATCAATGACGCACCTACTCTCGCCGGAGCTCATCTTTCAGTTGCAATGGGCGGTGGTACGGATGTCGCTAAAGCATCTGCAGATATGACGTTACTTGGGGATAATCTCGAAAAGCTACTAGAGGCACGCTTGCTTGCACTGCGTACAAGAAAGATTATTCGAGAAAACTTGGCTTGGTCTTTGGGTTACAACCTGTTAATTTTGCCTTTAGCTGTCGCTGGTTTAGTGGCTCCCTACATTGCAGTAGTTGGCATGTCTGCAAGCTCAATTATCGTTGTATCTAACTCTTTGCGCCTGCTCAAAGAGAAATAAGTAGAGAAAGCAAACATGGAAAGTCTTTATATATTGATTCCCATCGCTATCGTTCTCGTTTGTGTTGCTGTTGCCATTTTTCTTTGGGCAGTAAGAAGTGATCAGTTTGAAGATCTAGAACGACAAGGACATAACATTCTTCTTGATGAAGAAGACAAATCTAATAGTGATAAAAAATAGCAACCTTTATGACTCCTGACTTTATTGGTGCTTTGATGATCGGCCTCGTTGGGGCTGGTCATTGCATGGGAATGTGTGGTGGTATCGCGTCTCTGCTTACCATGGGCTCTTCTACAAGTAAAAGCTCACCCCTTATTCCACTCTTCTACAACCTAGGGCGACTGAGCAGCTATGCCGTAATCGGTGCATTAGTAGGCGGAGCAATATCAGGTTTATCTGAGCTAAGTGGATTAACGCATTCTCTTGCTTGGTTAAGGCTGATTGCCGCACTGTTCATGATTCTGGTTGCGCTTTATATTGCTAGATGGTGGCAAGGTTTACTGTTAATAGAAAAGTTAGGACAGCACATTTGGCGCTTTATCTCACCTGCTGGTAAGCGTTTGTTGCCATTAAAGCATCCTCTTCATGCTTTACCATTTGGCTTCATTTGGGGCTGGTTACCATGCGGCTTGGTTTATTCTGCGCTAACTTGGTCGGCGGTTTCAGGCAGCGCAATAAACGGTGGTCTTATTATGCTCGCGTTTGGCCTCGGAACACTTCCGGCAATGCTTATTATTGGATATGGTGCCAACCATTTTCAGAAATTACAAAAATCGTTAATATTTAGAAATATTTCAGCATTAATCCTTATTGGGTATGGTTCGTACACTGCTGTAGGAGCCATAGAGTTACTCGGTTTCATATAACGTTAAACTCTATTGAGGTGACATTTTTGCTACCCTTTAGGATTAAGCGATGCTAAAATATTGATGTATATCAAATAGTGAAAGGTTGTTATGATTTCTGAAAAACCTGCAACAAAGCGTATCCAATCAGGCGGTTGCGCCATTCATTGCCAAGATTGTAGCATTAGTCAGCTGTGTATCCCGTTCACTCTGAATGAGGCAGAACTTGATCAGCTTGACCAAATCATCGAACGTAAGAAGCCTATCCAAAAAGGACAAGAGCTTTTTAAGGCTGGTGACGAGCTAAAATCTCTGTACGCTATCCGCTCTGGTACCATCAAGAGCTATACGATCACAGAGCAAGGTGATGAGCAAATCACAGCGTTTCACTTGGCCGGAGACCTAGTTGGTTTCGATGCCATTACAGGTGACTCCCACCCTAGCTTTGCTCAAGCGCTTGAAACGTCGATGGTATGTGAAATCCCATACGAAATTTTAGACGACCTATCAGGTAAAATGCCTAAGCTTCGCCAGCAAATTATGCGTTTGATGAGTAACGAAATTAAAGGTGATCAGGAAATGATTTTGCTTCTTTCTAAAAAGAATGCAGAAGAACGTCTAGCGGCTTTCCTATACAACCTATCAACTCGTTTTTCTCAACGTGGCTTCAGCCCTAGAGAGTTTCGTTTAACGATGACTCGTGGTGATATTGGTAACTATCTTGGTCTTACAGTGGAAACAATCAGTCGCTTGTTGGGTCGTTTCCAGAAATCCGAGATCCTAAGTGTAAAAGGTAAATATATCACTATCTTAGACCACGATGCATTGATGGAACTTGCTGGTGTAACTAAAGAATAATACACCCCAATTATTGATGTAGCTCGAAAATGAGCTACATCATGTTTCTCATAAATTCCTTTCGAAAGTCCTCAAAAAGTTACCCAAACTAAGCTACAGTAAAAATGTACGGTGAGTACTCCAAAATACTGATTTAATTTATATTCAGTATCTGGTTTTGCAATAGAAGTGGGCTTAGTTATGAGTATATACAGTAAGATCCTTGTTGTAGCTGACATCAATAATGATGAGCAGCCCGCACTTGCAAGAGCTGTTCAATTAGCTCAAAAAAGTGTATCTAGAAGCCGAATCACTTTCTTTTTATCCATTTACGATTTCTCTTATGACATGACGTCAATGCTATCAGTGGATGAAAGAGATGCTATGCGTCGAGGTGTTATCCATCAACGTGAGCAGTGGATGCGTAAAATTGCTCAACCTTATCTAAACGATGGCTTCGACTTTGATGTATGTGTCGTCTGGCACAACCGTCCTTACGAAGCAATTATCGCTGAGGTCTATGCAGGCAGCCATGACCTAGTCATTAAAGGCACACGTAAGCACGACGTGTTAGAATCTGTGATTTTCACTCCGACCGATTGGCACTTGTTACGTAAATGCCCTATCCCAGTACTTCTGATTAAAAATGCAGATTGGCCAGAACAAGCAAGCATTCTTGCCTCGGTGCACGTAGGCTCTGAAAATCCAACTCATATTGATCTCAACGATGCCATGGTCGAGCGACTAAAAGAAGTCACCACCCGACTGGATGCCAAACCATACCTTGTTAATGCGTATCCCGTTACACCGGCGAACATTACCATTGAACTTCCTGAGTTTGATCCAACGACTTATACCGATGCCGTTCGAGGTCATCACTTAACTGCGATGAAAGCATTACGCCAAAAACACGGCCTTGATGAAGAGCAAACGATTGTTGAGCAAGGCTTACCTGAAGATGTCATTCCAGCAGCAGCAGAGCGCTTGAATACTGCAATGGTTATTTTAGGCACCACAGGGCGAACCGGGCTTTCTGCTGTCTTTATTGGTAATACAGCTGAGCACGTGATCGATAAAATAAATTGCGATGTATTGGCTCTAAAACCAAAAGGCTACATTAGCCCTCTCGATCCAAATACAGCAACCTAATCTCTCTTTAGCATTGCTATATTGAGCGCTTTCAAACAGACGCTAATAAATCCCCCAATAAAAGGGGGATTTTTGTTTGGGGACAGTTAAAGCGTTGAATACAAAAAAGGAGGTCTAGTTGACCTCCTTTTTTACGAGTTAGATGTTCGTAACATCGATGAACATTGATTCATCAATATTCGTCGAAGAAACGACAGCCTCATTAAATTCATATTCTTCGCGGTTACCTTCACGATCTAGCGGTAAGTTAACAAAGTCGAACAATTCGCGGTCTGCTAGTTGGCTTGGGCTTACGTTTTGAATTGATTTAAAAATCGCTTCCACACGCCCTGGCGTCTTCTTATCCCATTCAATCAACATTGCTTTTATAGATTGACGCTGAAGGTTCTCTTGAGAGCCACAAAGGTTACACGGAATAATTGGGAAATCCTTGTGCTCAGCGTATTTGATCAGATCTTTTTCACGACAGTAAGTTAATGGACGAATGACCACGTTACGACCATCATCAGAGCGTAGTTTTGGTGGCATCGCTTTAAGGCGAGAGCCGTGGAACATATTCAAGAACATTGTTTCGACGATGTCATCCATGTGATGACCTAGCGCAAGCTTAGTTGCACCAATCTTCTCTGCAAATGAATACAGCGTACCACGTCGCAGGCGCGAACACAGACCACAAGTGGTTTTGCCTTCTGGCACTTTCTCTTTTACGACTGAATACGTGTCCTTATCTACGATGTAGTAAGGGATATTCAGTGTTTCGAAATACTCAGGCAGAATATGCTCAGGGAAGCCCGGTTGTTTTTGGTCTAGGTTTACCGCAACCACTTCAAATTTGATTGGCGCAGCTTTTTGAAGATTCAACAGGATATCAAGCATCGCGAATGAATCTTTACCACCGCTAATACATGCCATCACAACATCGCCTTCTTCGATCATGTTGTAATCAGTAATGGCATTTCCAACATGTCTTCTCAGGCGTTTCTGAAGCTTGTTGAATTCTAGGGTTTCTTTTCTTGTATCTATTTGGTTCATTGCGGGCTCTCACATCGCCGATAAATCGACTAGGACTTCCTAACATGGGTTTCTTTGGGGCGTGGATTATACGAGCTTTTTACGCAGGATTAAATGCTTGTCTTATTGAGACATTAAGAAAAGGACACGAAAGGTAGCTTAGTTACCGTCACAAATAAAAAAAGAGCCGCAATTGCAGCCCTTTCTAAACTCTCAGTGTTCACTTCTTTGCGTTAGGCAGATAAGGTAGCACTCGCATAGTAGGCTCTGGGAGTGTCATTGTGCCACCTTGTCCTATTTCGCTTAGCGCGACCTGTATCTTGCCATTGACAATTGGCTTTTCGGTTCCGTTTGAGAAAATCACTTTATCATTCAGTTGATTTGCAAACTCCATCGTCACACCTTGAACTTCAGGTGTAAACCAACCCGCAAACATACCGCCTAAATCTTCCAGCATCGTCTGCATTTGAGGTAGAAGAGGCTTAAGTTGCTCGTAAGAAACGTTACCCTGTAATGCTTCTTTGGTCATCACGACAAGTGAGTAATCGCAGCGAGTATCTTTTGGAGTATCGACAAAAACCAACGGATTCGCTGACTTTAAGTTTTTATCGACTGGCAGAGGCAACTCTTGTGAAGCAGGGATAACAAACTCTTCATAGTGCTCTTCTTTTTCCATCCAAGCTTTTTCTATTGTACAAATTTGCTTAGTTTTTGCGTCCACAAAGAAGACGCCAACTTTCACGTTGTCATGCCCTTCTTTATTGTTGTTTTTGAGTTGGGTGTATAACTTTGAGTACGTGAACATGTACTCTTGAGCTTGGGTTATTGGCGATACAAGAATTAGCGCCGCACTTCCCAATAGACTTAGGCTTAACTTTTTCATTTTATCCGTTATTTTATTGTGTCCAGTAGGCGTTATTATGACGAATCATAGCGCGAAGATCGTGTACATAAGCAATGCCACGTTCAGAATATGCTAGCAATCCATGAGTTAACTCTGACGCCGTTGCGACCGATAACAGGTCTTTGTTCTTTTCGGCTAGAGAAGCTCTGATTTCACGCAGTTCAGCATACGCTGGGTTTCGATTAACATTCATAAAGTAGCCATGAACCGACTGCTGTACAGAATCGAATTTTTCAACTTCATGAGCTTTGCCTGCGCCACGTTGCGCAGGAACAATTCCACAACCCTTTTTATAACACCATTGGCCGAACAAGTTGTTCGCTTGAGTGGCAAAACGAGAAGTGCCCCACGCAGATTCATTTGCTGCTTGAGTTAGAACCAGCGCTTCTGGTAAGACATTCACTCGCACAAGCATTTCTCCCAACCACGCGTGATCGACTTTGTTGTCGCTCAAAGGCCAAGAATACAGAGCTGCTAGTCGCTGAGCGTACTCTTCTTGCTCTTGAGTGATTTGTCCTACCTTTAAAGAAGTAAGAAACGCTCGTTCATGGCGAATTCGTTGATTCTCAAGTGCTATTTTAGGCCTTAAGAAATCAAAAAACGCCGCTTTTTTCTCTTTGGTGTCTTTTATTGCGTTGAAGTCAGGGATATCACCAATGTGTGGCAAATGAGACAAATCGACATGCTTAATTGTCCCGGACAGCACATCAGGATTCTCAACATATTTAAACTGTTGCTCGTAGTGTAAATACGGTCCAATGGAAATGAAAGTGGCGGCTATACAGGTAGCCGCCACTCGTAAACTTATTGATTTTAAAGAATTAGGCATCAAACACCTGTGAGTTACCATCGTGATCATTGTCGTTTTTCTGTGTTGCAACGATCTTGAGCTTAATTCCAAACATTTCGCGGTAGAGTATGCCTTTCAAATGGAAGAAGAATGGCAACACAAAAATCAAGCCAATACCGTAGAACATCGCTGCGACAATAAACATCAACATCACGCCTAAGTAAAGCCCTGCGACGACAAAAATCTTCTTGTTAATAGCGCGAAGTGATAACAATAGCGCCTGCATTGGTGGCACTCTTTTTTCACAAATCAACAAGATAGAGTGACTAAACGCTAAAGAAAGATACAGGGACAGTAGAGGGAAGATCATACCAACTACGCCTTGCAGCATTAGGCTCATCAGCGTTGCTAGGATCACGGGAATAGTAAACTGCAGCCCTTTACCTACATGGCGCAATTTAGTCTTTAAGCCCGCGATATGGCTCATGGCCATCAAGCTGATCCCTGCATAAATTGGGGCGCTGATCACCTCATAACTAAAGTTCGCGACATAAATAGAAGACACAATATCGTTAGTGAATGATTCTGGATTCTCAAATGCATCAAGAATAACGGTCAGATCACCCAACTGCAGTTGTAATGCGATATAGAAAATACCTAACTGGACAAAAAGCAATACAATAATAGCAGGAGAAAAGGATAAAAAGTGCTGGATGGTTGCTCGCCAAGCTTCATTGAAAACAGCCCCAGCTTTAAGCTCGTAGTTGCCAGACAAAGCTCGCTCTACACTCCCCCCAAGATTGAAATCTTTCTCAAAATCGTCGTTCATAGTTTATCCAAGATTAACTTGTAAAATTTTCACTGGAATTCCAGTCAATTAATGTGGCCGTTATTATAAAGAAATCTTTCCACATCTAACATCACAACTCACGTACTATCCTTGCAATCTCAACTGTATGGTTGATAATTAACCACTCACAAGGTTATGAAATTGAAAACAATTATTGTACAGAGCTTAGTGCTATCAAACTGTGTTTAAATGCCAATTAATCTTATAAAAACAGTATGGTAAGGAATGATGACTTTTGCCTGCAAAATTTTTTCTGTTTCAAGATAAGAAAATGCTTTAATTTCACAATTTTGGTGATTATGATGCGCGCCTCAAAAGTGAATGGCTAGTGTCACATCAGCTGGGATTATCCCAGCTTGAACGTGGGGGAAATACAGACGTTGAACGCAAAACCGCAAGCAGGAAAGCCAGTTATTCGTTTATCTGGTATTAGTAAAAGTTTCGATGGTAAGGAAATCATCGGTAATTTAAATCTGGATGTTAATCATGGTGAGTTTCTGACGATTCTTGGGCCTTCTGGTTGTGGTAAAACGACAGTTTTACGAATGATCGCTGGTTTTGAAGCGGCGGATAACGGTCAAATCATTTTGGATGACCAAGATGTAACACAGGTTCCTGCTGAGCAGAGACACGTCAACACGGTATTTCAAAGTTACGCACTGTTTCCACACATGACCGTATATGAGAATGTCGCTTTTGGTCTTCGTATGCAAAAAACGCCTGCAGCAGAGATTGAACCAAGAGTAATGGAAGCATTACGTATGGTTCGTCTAGAAAAAATGGCACAGCGTAAACCGCACCAACTTTCTGGTGGCCAGCAACAGCGTATCGCAATTGCTCGTGCAGTTGTTAATAAACCAAAAGTACTTCTGCTCGATGAGTCGCTATCGGCGCTGGACTACAAGTTGCGTAAACAAATGCAGATCGAGTTGAAGCAGCTTCAGCGTCAACTTGGTATTACCTTTATCTTTGTAACACACGACCAGGAAGAAGCCCTATCGATGTCAGACCGCATTATCGTGATGCGTGATGGCGTTATCGAACAAGATGGCTCTCCGCGTGAGATTTACGAAGAGCCTAAGAACCTGTTTGTTGCTCGCTTTATTGGTGAGATCAACGTATTCAATGCAACCATGCTAGAGCGCATCGATGACAAACGCATCCGCGCAGAAATTGAAGGTGTTGAATCCGTCGTTTACTACGATAAGGAAGCACAGAAAGGCGACAAACTACAAGTACTACTTCGCCCTGAAGACTTACGTATCGAAGAAATCAAAGAGTCTGAAGAAAAAGGCATTGTTGGTCACGTAACTGAGCGTACTTATAAAGGTATGACGTTAGATTCTGTTATCCAATTGGATTCAGGTATGCGTGTAATGGTAAGCGAATTCTTTAACGAAGATGATCCTGATGTGGACCACTCACTTGGCCAGAAAGTCGCTATCACTTGGGTTGAGAGCTGGGAGGTAGTACTCAATGATAAGCAAGAAGATTAATCTTCAGAACGCGATCATTGCCTTAATCGTAGGCTGGCTAACACTGTTTGTGTTGGTACCAAACGTGATGATTATTGGTACCAGTTTCTTAACGCGTGATGAAGCAAACTTAATCGAAATGACATTCACTTTCGACAACTACTTGCGTCTGCTGGACCCACTGTATGCGAAAGTGCTGATGCACTCGTTCTACATGGCAATTGTGGCAACGTTGTTGTGTTTAGTCATTGGATACCCGTTTGCTTATATCGTAGCGAAAATGCCTGAAAAATGGCGTCCGTTTATGCTGTTTTTGGTGATCGTACCATTTTGGACGAACTCTTTGATTCGAACTTACGGACTGAAGATTGTTCTCGGTACACAGGGCATTTTGAACAAGTCGCTGATGGCAATGGAAATCATCGACAAGCCGTTGCGTATTATGTATACCGAAACGGCTGTAATGATTGGTCTTGTATACATCCTACTTCCTTTCATGATTCTGCCGCTTTACTCGGCAATCGAGAAGTTGGACAACACTTACATCGAGGCAGCAAAAGACCTCGGTGCGAACAAGCTCCAAACCATTACTAAAGTGATTCTACCTCTGACAATGCCTGGCATTATCGGTGGCTGTTTGTTGGTTCTACTGCCTGCGCTGGGTATGTTCTACATCTCAGATCTTCTAGGCGGTGCGAAGAACCTACTGATTGGTAACGTAATTAAGAGCCAAGTATTGAACGCTCGTGATTGGCCATTTGGTGCTGCGACCAGTATCGCCCTCACCTTCGCAATGGCTGTCATGCTTTACGCTTACTACCGAGCAGGCAAATTATTGAATAAGAAAGTGGAGCTAGACTAATGGGACGCACAGTTAGATTTAGCTTTATGGCGTTGGTTTATGCATTTTTGTATCTGCCAATCGTTGTACTAATCGTAAACTCATTTAACGCCAATAAATTTGGTATGAAATGGGGTGGTTTCACCACGAAATGGTATGAAACCCTAGTCAACAACGACAGCCTAATGCAGGCTGCATGGCACTCATTGAACGTGGCGGTATTTTCTGCAACAGCGGCTACTATTATTGGTAGCTTAACTGCTGTTGCCCTGTTCCGTTACTCGTTCAAAGGCAAAGGTGCTGTAAACGGCATGCTGTTTGTCGTAATGATGTCTCCAGATATTGTCATGGCGATTTCATTACTTGCTCTGTTCCTAGTATTAGGCGCACAGCTGGGCTTCTTTACTCTATTGATTGCCCACATCACCTTCTGTTTGCCATTTGTGGTGGTAACCGTATACAGCCGCTTAAATGGCTTCGATGTGAAGATGTTGGAAGCAGCAAAAGATCTTGGCGCAAGTGAATGGGTTATCTTAAAGCAGATCATCCTTCCTCTTGCAAAACCAGCAGTTGCGGCAGGCTGGCTGCTTAGCTTTACCCTGTCTCTGGACGACGTAATTATCAGTTCGTTCGTAACAGGTCCAACGTATGAAATCCTACCATTGAAAATTTACTCGATGGTTAAGGTGGGTATTTCACCGGAAGTGAATGCTCTTGCAACGGTCATGTTGGTGGTTTCTTTAATTCTTGTCGTAATTTCTCAGTTGCTCGCAAGAGAAAAAGTAAAGTAAAATCCACATCCGTTAACATCACGAAACAGAATGGTTACATGCCATTCTGTTTTTCTATCTACCGTCCAAAATGATTTGGACAACGTTTGGTTTGGAGCTAACGTCAATGAAAAAATGGGCTACTCTATTAGCTGGTAGTGCATGTGCGCTTTCTCTGTTCTCAGGTTCAGCGGCAGCGGACGATAAAGAATTGGTATTTATGAACTGGGGGCCTTACATCAATAGTAATATCCTAGAGCAATTTACCAAAGAAACTGGTATCAAAGTGATCTACTCGACTTACGAGTCGAATGAAACTTTGTACGCAAAGCTAAAAACTCATAACCAAGGTTATGACCTAGTGGTACCTTCAACGTACTTCGTAGCAAAAATGCGCGATGAAGGTATGCTACAAAAGATCGATAAGACTAAGCTTAAAAACTTCGGCAACCTAGATAAGAACTATCTAGACAAGCCTTACGATCCAAATAACGACTACTCTATTCCACACGTTGTTGCGATTACAGGTCTAGCGGTTAACGCAGATATGTACGATCCAAACGACTTCCAAAGCTGGGCAGATCTATGGAAGCCTGAGCTTGAAGGTCAAGTAATGCTGATGGACGACACTCGTGAAGTCTTCCATATCGCTCTGCGTAAACTTGGCTATTCAGGCAACTCAAAAGACCCTAAACAAATAGATGAAGCGTACGCTGAGCTACAAAAGTTGATGCCAAACGTTCTAGTTTTCAACTCTGACAACCCAGGCGCACCTTACATGTCTGGTGAAGTGGGCGTTGGTATGCTTTGGAATGGCAGCGCTGCAGCTGCTCAAAATGAAGGCCTAAACCTTAAACTCGTATTTCCTAAAGAAGGCGGTATCGGTTGGGTTGACAACTTCGCTATCTCTTCCGGTGCGAAGAACGTAGAAGCAGCTCACAAGATGATCGACTTCCTACTACGTCCAGAAATCGCAGAGCAAATCTCTCGTGATACTGGTTACTTAACAGCGGTAGAGGAATCGAACGCTAAGTTTAAAGATGTTGCACCGCTATTTCCTTCTCAAGAAGATCTTGATCGAGTGGAATGGCAAGATGCGGTTGGTGATCTAACCGTTAAGTACGAAGATTACTTCCTAAAGCTGAAAGCGGGACAGTAATCGAGCTTGTGTAACAAGTCATCGACTAAAAGAAAATAGGCAGCAATACGCTGCCTATTTTTGTAATTGACTGATATAATTATGCGTTGCTAGGTTTATCTGGCTCGATGTCTAGTTTTATCTTCTCACAAAGCGGAGATACAGCCCTCGAGCTAAATAAACAGATTTGTGCTTACTGCGATTTGGATCAACTTGATAACTCCAGCTAGTATTGACTTGTCCAATCGCGAAACAAAACGGAAAACAAATGAAAAGTAAATTCTACGCAAGCGCTCTATGTGCAGCGACGCTCATCGCTACCCCTGCAATGGCTGCTGATCAAGAACTGTATTTCTACAACTGGTCGGAATACATTCCAAACGAAGTTCTTGAAGACTTTACAAAAGAAACTGGAATCAAAGTTATTTACTCTACATATGAATCTAACGAGAGTATGTACGCAAAACTTAAAACCCAAGGTTCTGGTTACGACTTGGTAGTACCGTCTACCTATTTCGTCTCTAAAATGCGTAAAGAAAGCATGCTGCAACAGATCGACAAAGAGAAATTGTCTCATTTTGCCGATCTTGATACTAACTTCCTTAACAAACCGTTCGATCCGAACAACAACTACTCTATCCCTTACATTTGGGGTGCGACAGGTATTGGTATCAATGCTGACATGCTAGACAAATCGTCTGTTACTAAGTGGGATGATTTTTGGGATAGCAAGTGGGAAGGTCAACTAATGCTAATGGATGATTCTCGCGAAGTATTCCACATTGCATTGACTAAGCTTGGTTACTCACCAAACACGACTAACCCAGAAGAAATCAAAGCCGCTTACGAAGAACTGAAAAAGCTAATGCCAAACGTATTAGTATTTAACTCAGACTTTCCTGCAAACCCTTACCTAGCGGGTGAAGTTTCACTTGGTATGCTTTGGAATGGTTCTGCTTACATGGCTCGTCAAGAAGGCGCGAACATCGACATCATCTGGCCAGAAAAAGGAACGATCTTCTGGATGGACAGCCTGGCAATTCCAGCTGGCGCGAAGAACGTTGATGCGGCTCATAAGATGATTGACTTCTTACTGCGCCCAGAAAACGCAGCTAAGATCGCACTAGAGATTGGTTACCCTACTCCAGTGAAAACGGCACACGAACTGCTACCGAAAGAATTTGCTAACGATCCAAGCATCTTCCCACCACAAGAAGTGATGGACAGCGGTACTTGGCAAGATGAAGTTGGCGAAGCGAGCGTAATGTACGATGAGTACTTCCAAAAACTAAAAGTGAACAACTAATTCGCTAGTTTTAAAGATATGAAAAAGCGGCTCATGAGCCGCTTTTTTTGTTCTTAATGACAAGACAAAAGCTCTCCTCTGTGAGAATTATTACGCTCTTTCTTTTCCTTCTAGAGCCAGTATCTCGTCAACTAATTTTGGAACCTCGACGCTTGCTTTTCCATAGCGTTTTTCTTCAAATTCACTTTCTACCGCACTAGGCTCTAGGTTAATTTCAATGGTATGTGCGCCATGCATTTTTGCATCATGAACAAAACCCGCTGCGGGATATACGACGCCAGAAGTTCCGATAGAAATAAATAAATCTGCCTCTTCTAAAGCCGCGTAGATATCCCCCATTCGCAGTGGCATTTCACCAAACCAAACAATATGTGGTCGCATTTGTGAAGGGATCTGACAGCAGTGACAAAGCTCACCAGTCTTAATGTCCTCACTATGTTCTATAACTTGGTTTGATTCACTGCATCTCGCTTTTAAAAGCTCACCGTGCATATGAATGACGTTATGGCTGCCGCCTCTTTCGTGAAGGTTGTCTATATTTTGAGTGATGACCGTCACTTTACCTTCTAACTCAGCCTCTAGACGACCCAATGCTTCATGCGCTGCATTAGGCTGTATAGCATTGTCTTGAAGTTTCTTGCGGCGTTGGTTGTAAAAATCTTGAACAAGGTCCGGATCGCGAGCAAACCCTTCAGGTGTTGCTACATCTTCAATACGGTGATTCTCCCAAAGGCCATCTTGCGCACGAAATGTTTGAATACCAGATTCGGCCGAGATACCTGCACCAGTAAGTACTACAATATTTCTATAAGGGAAATTCATAACTCATCCTTGCTGTTTTTTCATTAGCTTAACACTGAAAGAATAGCAACAGTAGTAATATGGATTAGACCATGGTCGTAATGGTCACTATTAGAATTACAATTTAAGAGGAACAGCAATGAGACAAGTATCTCTAGCGCTTATATTACTTACGACTTTAGCAGGTTGCCAATTAACCAATGTTGAAGGTGAAGTGGACGACGTAAAAGTAAGAGTCAGCACCAATGACGATAACCATCGTGGTAATGGAGATTTCTGTCCCCCTGGCCAAGCAAAAAAAGGCAATTGCTAAAAGAGCGGCTTTACGCCGCTCCCACATTGGCCTCAATCCTCGTTGGTAGAAGATATTTTATGAATGGCTAGGTCAGCGCCATTGAATTCGTCTTCTTCCGAAAGCCTTAGTCCCATACTGGCATTGATCGCGCCGTAGACTGCAAGCGCCCCAATCACTGCGATAGAAATGCCCAAAAGCGTTCCTAGAAGCTGAACAATAATGCTCACGCCACCTAGCCCACCCAACGCGCTTTGACCAAAGATCCCCGCAGCAATACCGCCCCAAGCGCCACATACACCGTGTAAAGGCCAGACACCCAACACATCATCAATCTTGGTTTTGTTTTGTAGGTAGGTAAAAAGATAAACAAATAGCACCCCAGCAATCGCACCTGTCACTAAAGCACCGATAGGATGCATTAAGTCTGAACCCGCACATACAGCAACCAAGCCAGCCAGTGGGCCATTATGAATAAAGCCGGGGTCATTCTTACCAGCCAACAATGACGCGACAATGCCTCCGACCATTGCCATCAATGAGTTCATAGCCACCAAGCCACTTATGCCTGACACGGTTTGAGCTGACATGACGTTGAAGCCAAACCACCCCACACATAAGATCCAAGCTCCCAAAGCCAAAAAAGGAATATTCGAAGGTGCAAAGTTGGTATGTTTTCCTGCTCGAACTCTGCCTTTTCTCATGCCCAAAAACACAACGGCAACCAACGCTATCCAGCCGCCAACACCATGTACAACGACTGAACCTGCAAAGTCGTGAAAGCCATAACCAAAGGTATTTTCAAACCAAGCTTGAACACCAAAGTTTCCGTTCCAGATCATTCCCTCAAATAACGGGTATACGATGCCGACAGTGAAAAATGTTGCGATTAGAATCGGATAAAAACGAGCTCGCTCTGCGATACCACCAGAAACAATAGCAGGAATCGCTGCAGCGAAGGTCAGCAAGAAAAAGAACTTCACCAACTCGTAACCGTTGCCTTGAGATAACGTCTCTGCATCAGCAAAGAAGGTGCCGCCATAAGCGACCCAGTATCCAATGAAAAAATACGCAATGGCGGAAATACCGAAATCGGCCAAGATTTTAACTAAAGCATTAACTTGGTTCTTTTGGCGCACGGTTCCTACTTCAAGAAAAGCAAAACCAGCATGCATCAAAAAAACCATGATTGCGCCAAGTAGTAAGAAAAGTGTGTCGGAACTTTGCGTGAGAGTTTGTACAGCGCCGTGTACCTGATTGGCAGTTACACTCATTATGATTGTCTCCGTTGATCTGTAGCGCACTTATCCTGTGCATCAAAGTTAGGCTCATCACCAATTTGGTGAACTTAATTTATAGAGCGTCTAACAGAGCAATTCTCATTCCATAATTTACATTTCTAACACTTACGCTTTAATTTATTGTTTTGTATGAACTTTAATAAAATTATGCATTCTTGAAATGGTGCTTAACACGCTAATAAATGCACCAATATGGTTGTAGTGCACCAACATAATGCGCACCATATAGCTCAACAAAACGTAAAAGCCACCTCATGAGAGGTGGCTTATATACTGAATTGCTAACTAAAGGAGTTTATCGAGTGATCTTCCCTGCTTTTACATCTTCTAACCAACGCCCTTCAACAAGATAGGGTGGAAGCCAACCGGTTTCAACAGATAGACGGTTGCCTTTGTCGTACCATATTAACTTCTACTAAGCGTGCCTATTGTGCTCTTTAATCATTTCTGCGATTTCCTTGCGTCCCCACTCATAAGTAAACGCTATAGCGTCCATGTCTTTCATAGAGTTACCAGTATATTTAACCTTTGTATCTATACCAGCTTTTAGTAATAGCTCCACAATATTTTTATGACCTGCATGGATCGCAGCAAACAATGGGTTGCGGTCTGGTTCAGATATATCCATCACTGCATTTCTTTCTAGAAAATAGGTAAGTAAGTCTAAATGACCTTCATATGCAGCTGTATTTAAAGGAGTTACACCTGAAGGCCCCCCCTTAACATTTACATCAATACCTAGATTCACCAGAAGCTCTACAATTTTATCTTGCCCTTGCTCCGTTGCGATATGCAACCAAGAACCCAGAGGCGTAATTAGATGAAGTAATTTGTCATCTCCTGAGAGAACTTTTTCAACCTCACTCACGTCACCGGATCTAATCGCGGCCATTACATCTTTTGCGCTGTATTCACCGGCCATCTTTATCTCCTCTCAGCTGCGGTTTTAACCAGTAATTTTAAAGCATTAACTATATCACCGCGTTTACCCAACATTTATCTGTCACTTTAAGAGTATCAACAACCTGCCGCAACGCATAAATATCATACTGACCTTCAATCCGATTTGGAGCCCACACTAAGTTATCGTGGTCAAATATTGGATAAGTTCCATACTGTCTCAAAAGAATTTAACCTTCAACAACGAGAGCTGTTGCTCTGAACCTAGCCCCTTTTTGAAGAGTATATGATGAGCATGTGGATCAGGCATATCTGTAGGAGGTGGACCAGCAACAGATTTTAAATATGCGCCAAAATCAAAGGCATCATCTGAGTTCTTGGTCTCGAATAACAAGCCTTGTAAAATTCGCAAACTGTCACTTTGCTCCAAAGATGTTTTCGTCCTTGATTTTCTGCGATAGCGTGTGCGTTAACAAAACCCTCTATCTTGAAGACATAATGGACTTAGGCCTACTATCATCTGAACAATTGATATGACGATAAAAAGTAATTTTGTTCTTCTCGCAATCAATATGGTTTAAATCGTGCTCATATCGAATATGATTTTTAACTTTGGGTTTTCGGATAATGCCACCAATGATGGGTCGTTCAACAAACAACAAGCTCCCCACCCTAAACGTAAAAGCCACCTCAAGATAGAGATGGCTTATATGCTGAATTGCTAACTAAAGGAGTTTATCGAGAGATCTTCCCTGCTTTTACTTCTTCTAACCAACGCCCCTCGACGAGATAAGGAGGAAGCCAACCGGTTTCAATAGATAAACGGTTGCCTTTGTCGTACCACATACAAGCCATGCCAAGCAGAGGGAAGTTAATAAAAGTTCGGATGCCTATCCTATCTGGTCCTAATTCTCTAAGATGATATTTCTCTTGAAACTGTAGGTTTTTAACGAGCACTTCCTCAAAATCATAACCAATATTAGTAGTGAGCGCTGCGAAGGTTTCTAGGATCCCCATCGCAATTTCCAACGCCCAGTTATCCCCTTGAGCTACCGCTGCGTCCATTGCTGCAACCAGCTTATCAGGATAGTCCGATGTGCGGTTGTGGAACGACTGAATGACGTCTACTAGCATATAAGACAGTTCACCCGCTTTGGTAGAGCTCTGTCTCATCAAAGAAATCGAAAAGTTCGCTAACACATCCATGCTAGCTTTGTCACGAACGATGACAGAGGTAAAATACGCATCTAGCCACATTGAGGGGCAAATGAAGCCTGTTTTTAAAATACCTTCGCCTTTCCATGTCACTTCTGGATAATCAGGTAATTTAATGCTTTGAGGCTCGCTTGATTTGATGGCAAGTTGATGGTAAAAAGCACGCATCAATGATGATTCATATAGACATAGTGTGCCGATTCTCTCATCATCATCTAATGGAGGTAACCATGTATACAGACGGAGCTGATAAGAAATACCATCGCTCAAGTAAACCAAGTTTTCTCTTTTTATAGATATGCGCCTTTTCCTTTTGTCTAAACTCTCTTTTATTTCTTCTCGATAAGCTTCTCTTTCAAAATCACTTAGTTCAACATGAGCTACTCGTTCAACCTTTTTTACCTCTGAGTTATCAACCACTTCTGAACTCTCCTATATCTATATCAAACTCTTTTGCTTTGAACTTGGAAACCTTACCGCTAGAATGTATTTTTGCTTGTGTATGTAATTTCAGCTGGTGCCTCGTAAACCATATCAAAGTCGCCTGGCTTCGAAATTGAGGCTCTTTGTAACAACAGTTCAAAGGCTGAGCATATATTCCAAAAATGCCTCAAATGTTGTCCATGATTGGGCTTCTTTACCAAACAATTCATCTATGAAAAGGGCTACTTGCCCCGCTCTTTCTGATTCATTTGAAAATAAAAAGTAGTAGCCACCTCCGGCATAGCGCTCTAATACGCAACCGCTTTGTGGTATTTTCTCAAAATCACTCGGTATCTCATCCTCGCGAAGTTCAAGAGTGCGCTCAACTGCAAGATAGTCCTCATCTTCAGAGTATCCATAAATCGTATGACCAAACCACTCAACGTAACCATATTTTCTTAGAAAAACTTTATATGGCTCCGGAAAGGATAATCCTAGCTGATTTTCCATTTCATGAATTGATACGTCATTCAACTCTCCAAAGCACTCAAACCCTTCTTTTTCGGTGAATTGATCGAGCATTACGTCTAAGTTTCTCATATTTAAAACTCTATTTTTGATATATGTTTTTGCCTTCATCGTACCAGTGCAATCGCTTATTGTACTTCTGATGAGGCTTGGAATTCATTACCCTGAAGTTATTGAACGAGTTATCCCCTCTCCGAAATAAAAGAGGTCTTATGGTGAATGATTAAATCCGTCGAGAAGTCTTCCTGATTTAATCATTTTGAACAATTGCTTTGAAGTAAAACGCTTCGCTGCCCCTTTTGTAATCGCGTAACAACGAACCCCTCACCATAAACTTATAAGCCACCTCGTAAGAGATGGCTAAAAAACACCCAAGGAGCTCTAAAAAGGACGCCATTCACTTTCTGACTTAAATACCACTCCTGAAAAATCTTTGTTCTCGATTAATTCAGCCAGTTTTTCATCGACACATAATAACCACTCGATAGCATCCAGTTGAAATATAGTTTTCTGCATTTCAATATCTTTCTTAAGGACAACTCGATCAATTGAATCAACCTCTCCATCAAACTCACTAAATATTGAATGATTTCTATCCAGTAAATCGCAAATCGCAAGAACATTTAAAAAATAGTATTCACCAAAACTTTTACCTTGGTAATTAACCTCAATCGGTAGGAATTCAACTTCACTCGTTTGTGTGTGCTTAGAAATTAAATCAGATAACCGTCGACTCACGATTAATAAAGGACCACTAAGAAAACTATCCGCAGGCTTGTCATCTGATATGACATCAATAGTAACTTTTGGCCATTTGTCTCCTAGGACAACGCCTCCCGTCAGATTCAATCCTATTAATACACTAGACTGCGTTACTTTGCCTTGAGTAAGATCGGAATCTCTATCTACCTTGTTGGTCCAAATTTTAAGTGTCATTACTACTTCCTACTTTTCCATTGCGGATCATCCAATTGCGATCGAGCTTCATTCTTTTCCAGAGCATTCCTAATGTTACTTTCTGTTTTTCCAATTTCATCTACAAAAATCATATCATCGATCAAACCACGACCATACTTAGTTTACAACGCTCTCATTTCTCGTCGAACTAAAGCATCTGAGAACCTTGGTGCCTTGCACTTAGATGTCTACCCACGTGTAAGGGAAGGCCTATTTCGACAGATGTTTTAATATTAGTTGGAAGTGCAATCCCATTTGCACCTCTGTTAATGTTGTAATCAAGTTCGGTAGCTCTATGCATGACCGGATATTCCTGAGCAATATTGATACTAATTTGGTGATTTCCAGCATGGTTTTCAGGTAACCCGCCAACTATTTCGTTATTTAACTTGAGCCCATAACCTCTGCTTAAAGAACCGCCATAATAATTCGCAACACTCCCCCCTTTGAGTTTTATTTAAGGGGATGATTTGGACAATTTCCTCTATACCTACAACATATTGAACTTTGCGTTTACTACCATCTGAATGATTGATATAACGATGAAAGGTAACTTCGTTCTTCTCGCAATCAATATGGTCTAAATCGTATTCATATCGAATATAATTTTTAACTTTGGGTTTTCTGATAATGCCACGAATGATGGCTCGTTCAGCAAACAACAAACTCCCCACCATAAACATAAAGCCATCTCAAGAGAAAGATGGCTTATAGACTGAATTGCTAACTAAAGGGTGTTATCGAGTGATCTTCCCTGCTTTTACATCTTCTAACCAATGTCCTTCGACGAGATAAGGAGGAAGCCAACTGGTTTCAATAGATAGACGGTTGCCTTTGTCATACCACATACATGCTATACCAAGCAGAGGGAAAGATATGAAGGTTTCTATAGAAATTAAGCCCTCTGGCTTATCGAGCCTCATTTGGTATTGCTCTTGGAACTGTAGGTTCTTAATGAGTACTTCTTCAAAGTCATAACCGATGTTAGTTGTCAGGGCCGCAAAAGTTTCCAAAATACCCATGGCGATTTCTAATGCCCAATCATCACCCTGAGAAACTGCCGCGTCCATCGCGGCCACCAGTTTATCAGGGTAGTCCGACGTGCGGTTATGGAACGACTGAATGACATCTACTAGCATATAAGACAGCTCACCCGCTTTGGTAGAGCTCTGTCTCATCAAAGAAATCGGAAAGTTCGCCAATACATCCATGCTAGGTTTATCACGCACAATCACCGAAGTAAAATAAGCATCAAGCCACATTGAAGGACAAATAAAGCCTGTTTTAAAAATACCTTCACCATCCCATGTCACTTCTGGATAGCCGAGTATCTGGATACTTAATTCTTCATTGGGATTCATAGCAAGTTGATGATAACAGGCTCCCATTAAAGAAGTTTCGTAAAGACGTAATGTACAAATTTGTTCGTCTTCATGCGTAGTTTGAAACCAGGTATACCAGCGAACCTGGTCAATGGCAAAATCACCAAGACTAACCAAGTTTTCTCGCCTGACCTTAAGACCTTCTTTTCTGTTATCTAAAACCCGGTTTATAAAATTTTTTTTACTCACAATGGCTTGTGTGTCAAGTTCAGGATTTGCTTTGCGCTCTACAATCTTGATCGATTCTTTACTTTGCATTTTGACTTAATCCTTTTGAATCAATTTTAAACTCTACTACTTCTACTACTACTACGTCTGAGGGCTTCAAGCTATTCGAGTAAAAGGGCTTAGGTATCTTTAAAAAGGACACATAATGCCAAGTGTAACGCAACAAAACGTCAGAAATGATGACCTAGCTCCCTTTGAATCTTAGCGAATTATATTTCCGGCTTTTACATCCTCTAACCAACACCCTTCGACGAGATAGGGAGGAAGCCAACCAGTTTCGACAGATAAACGGTTGCTTTTGTCGTACCACATACTAGCCATGCCAAGCAGAGGGAAATTAATGAACGTGCGGATGCCTATCCTATCTGGTCCTAATTCTCTAAGATGATATTTCTCTTGAAACTGTAGATTTTTAACGAGCACTTCCTCAAAATCATAACCAATGTCAGTAGTGAGCGCTGCGAAGGTTTCTAGGATCCCCATCGCAATTTCCAACGCCCAGTTATCCCCTTGAGCTACCGCTGCGTCCATTGCTGCAACCAGCTTGTCAGGATAATCCGGTGTGCGGTTGTGGAACGACTGAATGACGTCTACTAGCATATAAGACAGCTCACCCGCTTTAGTAGAGCTCTGTCTCATCAAAGAAATCGGAAAGTTCGCCAATACATCCATGCTAGGTTTATCACGCACAATCACCGAAGTAAAATACGCATCTAGCCACATTGAAGGACAAATGAAGCCTGTTTTTAAAATACCTTCACCATCCCATGTTACTTCTGGATAGTCGAGGATCTTTATGGTTAATTTATCATTGGGATGTATTGCAAGGCTATGATAACAAGCACTCATCAACGAAGTTTCATAAAGGCGTAATGTACAAATTTTTTCGTCTTCACATGAAGCTTGATACCACGTAAACCAGCGCACTTGCTCGAATGCATAATCTCCAAAGCTAATCAAGTTCTCTCGCCTAATTTTGAGCCCTTCTTTTCTTTTATCTAAGATTCGATTGATATAATCTTTCTCAGAAGCAATGCTATTATCATCTAACCTGGGCCTTGCTGTACGCTCTATAATTTTGGCTGGCTTTTTACCTTGCATTGTTGAACTAACCCTTCTTAATCAATTTTAAACTCAGCTATTCCTACTTTTATATCTGATGCATCTCTGATTTTTTTCGCAGCTATTTTTTCTGTCGTTTCATCTTCGTTTCAGACATTAGCTTAGTGATTTCTTCAGCATATTTGCTAGACCCTTGCTGATACGCTTCGTTTCCAATCTTACGGCTGCCCATCGGACAGCTACCCCCCTTTGGCCTCAACAATTATAATTTCACCTGGTGGCGGCTCTTCCACCTCGTAAACCATATCAAAATCGCCCGGCTTCGAAATTGAGGTTCCAATATCTTTGGGATGAAGCAGCTCAGCATTAGGACGTTTACTCCGAACAAAGTCATCCGCGGCTAACTCACAAATTTTTGCAGATTGCTGATTAATCTTGGCGATTTGAACGTTATTATACTGAATTGCTAACTAAAGGGTTTTATCGTGTGATCTTCCCTGCTTTTACTTCTTCTAACCAACGTCCTTCGACGAGATAGGGAGGAAGCCAACCAGTTTCAATAGATAAACGGTTGCCTTTGTCGTACCACATACAAACCATGCCAAGCAGAGGGAAAGAGATGAAGGTTTCTATAGAAATTAAGTCCTCTGGCTTATCGAGCCTCATTTGGTATTGCTCTTGGAACTGTAGGTTTTTAACTACTACTTCTTCAAAGTCATAACCGATGTCAGTTGTCAGGGCAGCAAAAGTTTCCAAAATACCCATGGCGATTTCTAACGCCCAGTCATTACCCTGAGCAACTGCCGCGTCCATCGCGGCCACCAGTTTATAAGGGTAGTCCGATGTGCGGTTATGGAACGACTGAATGACATCTACTAACATATAAGACAGCTCACCCACTTTGGTAGAGCTCTGTCTCATCAGAGAAATCGGAAAGTTAGCCAATACGTCCATACTTGGCCTGTCACGCACAATTGCCGATATAAAATAAGTATCCAGCCACATTGAAGGACAAATGAAGCCCATTTCTAAGATACCTTCACCATCCCATGTTACTTCTGGATAACCGAGTATCTGAACAGTTAATGGATCATTAGGAAACATAGCCAGCCGATGATAACAAGCCCCCATTAATGAAGTTTCATAAAGACGTAATGTACAAATTTGTTCGTCTTCATGTGAGGTTTGAAACCATGTATACCAGCGAACCTGGTCAATGGCAAAATCACCAAAACTAACCAAGTTTTCTCGCCTGATTTTAAGACCTTCTTTTCGCTGTTCTAATATCTTATTGATGAATTCTTTCTCAGAATAAACTCCACTTTCACTCAGCTCAGGATCTGCTTTGCGTTCTACAATTTTGATTGTTCCTTTACTTTGCATTTTAACGTAGTCCTTTGGAATCAATTTTAAACTCTGCTACTTCTACTCTTAAGTCTGAGGGCTTCAAGCTATTCGAGTAAAAGGGCTTAGGTATCTTTAAAAAGGACACATAATGCCAAGTGTAACGCAACAAAACGTCAGAAATGATGACCTAGTTCCCTTTGAAGCTTAGCGAATTATATTTCCGGCTTTTACATCCTCTAACCAACACCCTTCGACGAGATAGGGAGGAAGCCAACCAGTTTCGACAGATAAACGGTTGCCTTTGTCGTACCACATACAAGCCATGCCAAGCAGAGGGAAGTTAATAAAAGTGCGGATGCCTATCCTATCTGGTCCTAATTCTCGAAGATGATATTTTTCTTGGAATTGTAGGTTTTTGACTAGCACTTCCTCAAAGTCATAACCAATGTTAGTAGTGAGCGCTGCGAAGGTTTCTAGGATCCCCATCGCAATTTCCGACGCCCAGTTATCCCCTTGAGTTACCGCTGCGTCCATTGCTGCAACCAGCTTATCAGGATAACCCGATGTGCGATTGTGGAACGACTGAATGACGTCTACTAGCATATAAGACAGCTCACCCGCTTTGGTAGAGCTCTGTCTCATCAAAGAAATCGGAAAGTTCGCCAATACGTCCAAGCTAGGTTTATCACGAACGATGACAGAGGTAAAATACGCATCTAGCCACATTGAAGGACAAATGAAACCTGTTTTTAAAATACCTTCGCCTTTCCAAGTTATTTCAGGATGATCAGGTACCTTAACCGTCAAAGGGCTTTCAGGTTTTTGAGCTAGTCGATGATAGCTAGCTTGCATTATCGAGGCTTCAAATAGACGCAGCGTTCCTATTCGGTCATTTAGTTCAGACACTGGAAACAAAGTATATAACCTAACTTGCTCCCAAACCCCGTCTGTTAGATATATCAAGTTTTCGCGCTTTATTGTGATACGATGTTTTCTTTTCTCTAAGTTTTTTTCTATTTGTTTTGTATAGTAATTAAGTTCCTCAGCATTCAACTCGTAGGCTGCTTTTCTATTTATCTTTTTCATACTAACTTTACTTCCCTTAGCCTAATTCTTCGAGGCTAATATCAAACTCTTTTGCATTCACTTTAGATACGCCATCTGAAGCATCAATTTCTGCTAGGGTATGTAAACACCTGTCTAGAATATCATCTTGCACTGCTGATGTAATTTCGTCTGCAGCAGCTCTTTCTGTTGTACCAGCTTTTTGTTCAGACATTAATTTAACGATTTCCGCCGCATATTTGCTTGTCCCTTGCTGATATGCTTCATTGCCAATTTTACGACTGCCGAGCGGCCTGCTGCCACCCTTAGCCTCGACGATGATGATTTCTTCAGTATCATCTGAGAGGTACACCATATTGAAATCACCTGGTTTCGATCCCTAAGTTGCAAGGTCTTTGGGATGGCTCAACTTAGCATTAGGGCGTATATTCCGAATAAAGTCATCCGCGACCAACTCACCAATTTTTGCAGACTGCTGGTTAATATTACCAATTTGAGCGTGATACCCCTCTTCGCCAGCTCGAACGTCCATTGCCTCTTGACGCTCTTTCAAGCATTCATCAATTTTTGCTTTGTTTCTTTCTGTTAGCTCATCATCACTCGTCTTGAGTTCAGACTTTTTTATACTATGCCAGCATTGGCTACCCCAAACCTGTTGGGTGTGGACTACATATTGGTAATGCCACCAATGATGGAGCGTTCAACAAACAACAAGCTCCCTACCTCAAACATAAAAGCCACCCCATAAGAGATGGCTTATATATTGATTTGCTAAAGGAGTTTATCGAGTGTTCTTCCCTGCTTTTACATCTTCTAGCCAACGCCCCTCGACGAGATAAGGAGGAAGC
>NZ_WBOH01000010.1:0-105464 GCF_032648565.1 Vibrio sp. 2-1-2a | reverse complement strand
AGGCGATCTTCTATCTATAACGTACATCGCTTTTCAGTCTATATTTAGAGTTGATCGTCTCATTGTGTAGGATGGGCTTTTTTCGTTTTATCTTGAAAAAATCGGAGAATTATCTCGGCGCGCTACATTATCTACATTACTTATTACTTTCTCACTCACAATAATAATAAAGAGATAATAAAATGATATTTACAGAATTAGAATGCACAAGAAGCCAACAAACCGCAAAGGACGCTCAGAACCTCGTCGAATATGGCGCTAAACAAAAAGACGCAGATAACCTGGTGAAGTACGGCGCTGGTAAAACAAAACATGCTCCAGCCTCTGAAGGACACTCATTCTTCATCTGTGCTAACGAAATCGAATCTATACCTGTTGAAATGGGTGAGCCAGCTACTTGCGCTGACTGGCACGATGCTATAACAGAGCTTCAAAGCTCATACAGGCATAATCCGCACGTTAAGCACCCTTTCCGTCACTTCGTTATATCCATCGATAAAGGAGAGCGACTTACCGACAAGCAGTGGCGTAAAACAGTTAGAAAGACAATGAACCGCTTAGGTTACAAAAACGCACGCTACATCGCTTTCAGACATGCAGATACTGATTCTCAGCACGTACACATAACAGCATCAACACAAGACTTGGAAACAAACAAAGTAATAAGCAATTGGATGTCTGTTGAAACCGCCCAAGGGGTAATGCGCGAACAAGAAAAAGAGTTTGGATTAAGACAACTAGAAAACTCATCAGAGATACTAGCAAGGGGCGAAGCGGTCGTTTCTGACAAGTACTCTCACTCAGTCAAGCTGATGGTAAGACGCTTAGTTGAATCAAGCATCAAAGAGCTACCATCGCTAGTGCAAGCTAGGGCAAACATGCTAAAGAAACTAGGTGTAAACGATGAGCACACCACTCAAGCGAGCTTAGCTCTTTATCAAATAGCACTGCTAAGAAACGGCGTTGAGATAATACTTAAAGAAGACAGAAGCAACGAAAAATTCGTTGGTCTTGTTTACAAATACAATGACTTCATCATACCAGCTTCTAAGCTCAGGAGCGGTAACAAGTTCACCCTCGGCGGCTTGATAAAATCTGGTGTCCTGAAAAGTGATGCAAACATTATAAGTAGCTATGACGAGTCACAAGTCGAAAATTATGATCTTAGAGAAATGTTTGAATCGCAAAAAGATTTTGCAGAGCAAAGATTTGAAACAGTAAGAAAAGACGCTGAAGCACATGCTGATAAAGTAAAGAAGCAAGCTGAAGAGTGGGATAAGCACATGCTTAACTGCTTCATTATCTCATGCAAAAAGCAACATCAAAAAGCAATAGAAGATGCGATAGATTTTTGGATGTATCATGGTAAACGCATCAACAAACGCGACAAAGCTTTCGTTCACGCAATTTACGAACAAGAGAGAGGCATATACTCAGCATCTAAGACGCTAAGTAAATTCTTCTATCATCAGCTTCTAATCTTGTTTGAACTAAGCAAGCAGAACCACTGGGGATTGAAAGCAACCCCTGTTGCGACACATGAAGATCAAGAGCTAGTAATTAACCAAGCCATTGAACAAATAGAAAAAGCTTATGAAAACGAAGGTATTTTTGCTGACAACAAAAAGCGGAATAGAAGACGTAACATCAAGAAGAAATCAAAATATATCGCTGAAAATACATATTAATTAATTGATAACGTTACAGTTCCTACAAAGCAGAAAAAATCCCCTCTACCGCGATTTCAAAAAAACAAAAGTGACAAGATGCTTTACATTATTGTCCGAGACCCTGAGTTAATAAATGGTAGCGGCAACGCGACACATGTAACATTAATAAAGCTACCGAGCACTGCCCTCTCCTCTCCGCGATCTATAAAACACCTTATTGCGAAATCTGGAAATTACGAAATTACTGAGCACAACCTTGACGGGATCATGTCTCACTTTAGACCAGCTAACGAGTTATATAAGAAGTACCGCAAAGAGGAACGACATGAAAGACAATGTGTTGTTATCAATGAAAAAACATTATCTTTGCGCAATTTCTGTGAAACTGCATGAAGCTCTAGAGATGTTTGACGAACTAGAAAGTGAAGATGAAATTAATGCTGAAGAAGCTCAAGAGCTACATCAAGTACTATACAGAATAAAAACTAAACTGGATGCGGCGAAGTTCCCAGCCGTTCTATTTAATGACTACGTGTTCAGCTCAGGCAACAGCAACAATTAACAAGCTACAAGAGCGAAAAGAAAAAGCATTACATCAATCTCTGATGCATCAAGCTTAAAAAGATTTACACCTTACGCAAGCACTTTAACGCCTTTCGATTACACGCCTAAATCGAAGAAAGCTGGCGAAGATGCTCAAAATCTAATCGCATACTTAACGAAAATAGAAGCAAACAGCCCCAAGGCTGCCTTTCCTTCTTACCCTTGACTGAGGGTAAAACCATAACTACCCTCTATAGAGGGTAAAAAATGAGGAATTGTTATGTTGATAACATCGCCCAGACAATTAGCAATACATCTACGTGATGAAAGAAAACACAAGAATCTCTCGCAAGCTAAGGCTGCCGACCCTGTAGGTCTAAAACAAGACACTATTTCCAAGTTTGAGATTAATCCAGAAACGACTAGGATTCAGACATTGTTTCGCATCTTATCATCGCTAAATCTGGAAGTGCATATAGTGCCAAAAGGAGAAAGTATCGAGCTGAAAGCCGACAGTGGGAGCGAAGAGAAATGGTGAGTCAAGTCATTCCCACGCGTGGGAATGAGTACAAATAAAATAAAAATATAGAATCAACTGTATTAGCTCCGACTAGATCTGACACTTCAATTTGAAATGAAGAGAGTTACCCGCTTTGATTCTTTGATTAAAGGTGCTTAATCCGAAACCAAGGAAACTAAGGGGTAACTCTCATGCTTCATACTAGCAATCCAATCATCAAACACAAAGCTGGTCTTCTCAATCTTGCAGAAGAACTTGGCAATGTATCAAGAGCTTGTAAGGTTATGGGCGTATCAAGAGACACTTTCTACCGCTATCAAGAGTTGGTTGAAACAGGTGGTGTTGACGCATTGATTAACCAAAATCGAAAAGCACCAAACCTTAAAAATCGCGTCGACAATGAAACTGAACAAACGGTTTACAGTACGCGATTGATTTCCCCGCACATGGTCAAGTGAGAACAAGCAGTGAGCTGCGAAAGCTTGGCGTGTTTATCTTTCCAAGTGGTGTCCGCTCAATCTGGCTTAGAAACGATCTTGAGAACTTCAAAAAGCGACTTATTGCTTTAGAGAAACAGGTCAATGAGAACGGCATCATTTTAACGGATGAGCAAGTTGCAGCTCTAGAGAGTAAAAAACATGACGATGAAGCCTGCGGTGAGATAGAAACGGCTCATCCAGGCTACTTGGGCTCTCAGGATACCTTCTATGTAGGCAACTTGAAGGGAGTTGGACGCATCTACCAACAAACCTTTGTCGATACCTACAGTAAAGTCGCTTTTGCTAAGCTCTATAACACGAAAACGCCTATTACCGCAGCAGATATGCTAAATGACAAAGTGTTGCCGTTCTTCGAAGCGCACGAGCTACCAATGCTGAATGCTGCGAATACTTATTGACAGAGGTACCGAATACTGTGGCCTAGTTGAGCAACATGACTATCAGCTTTACCTCGCTATAAACGATATCGATCATACGAAAACCAAAGCAATGACAGCCGCAAACGAACGGCATTTGCGAACGCTTCCACTAGACGATATTAAATGAGTTTTACCAAGTCACCTTCAGAAAGAAACTATATAGCTCAATGGAAGAGTTACATAAAGATCTGGAGGAATGGATGGACTACTACTACAATCATCGTACTCATCAAGGAAAAATGTGCTGTGGCAGAACGCCAATAGATACATTAGAAGATGGGAAACCAATCTGGGCTGAAAAGAATCTAGCCCAGATATAATCTGACAGGCACCGAATCAAAAATGGGTAACTGTCAGATCAGGTCTGAATTAGTACAATTAAATGCTATTTTAATTACAATAAATTTATATTATTTAAAGAAATCAAGACATCAAATTTGAATAGAAATAAAAAAAGCTCCATCGTGGCTTTTGGTTCTACTTTGTCTAATCGCTTATGTGATCCCACAAATCATAACGATCTATATATCTATTGAGATCATCTTCATATACACTATTAAGCTCATGAAATAATCTAGATGTGAAGTCAAGATCGCCGTAATGCAGCCCTTCCTTGCATTCTTCAATAAACTCATCGTATTCAGCTTCATTTTCAAAAAGCTTGTAAGCCATCAGTTTTTCATCATTAGACCACGCCTCTGCTAACTCGTAACTTTCAGCTAAAATCACAATCTCTTCACTGTCGATAACTTTGTATGCATTTAGATCAGTAGCTCTGTAGTAGAACGTACCTGTGATGCCGCTATCATACGTTTCTTCTTCAAGCTTTCTGTCTATTAAAAATTCAATTAGTTTTTCCACGTTTTTAATTCTCTTTTTATTATAGCTTTAAGTTTGAGTGTTTTCTCACTTCTTATTTTTATTAGTGCATGACTTTTTCATTGTGCTTCTTTTCCAAGTACTCATCAGTTTTGTTGAGCAGGTACTTTTTAAAAGCTATGTTCATATTTTTCTCTTTCATGTACTCATTAAAATCATGCATGATTTTTGGTGCGTGCCTGCTTAACCCACCCATTAAGAGCCTGTCCGTATTTGCCGGGCAACTAAACGGTTCTCTGTAGTTATCTCTCACTGTATTCACAGAAGCAACAGCTAATGTTTCACCCGTCTTTAATGATCTTACTTTTATATCTATATTTCTGTTCGAACTGCCCCACGCATGAATCTTTCCGACTTCAATCTCTACTTTAAACTTGTCGTCAAAAGTACTAGTTAATGCCTCAACTCTATCTAGCTGAGCTTGCTGTTGCGTTTGTAATTCAGCTTGTTGTTTGTAAAGTAAATCTATTGCTTCGTAAACCATAATTCAAACCTTTTTTATTATTTTATTTCTTCATTATAAGAGTTTATTTTGTAATTGAAAATATAAATTTCCAAATAAAACATATTAATTTAATTTATAATTTTTTAAACTACACATAAAATAAATATTTCTTCAGATTTCCTGCTTTGATGATTTTCTTGTTTTCCTTAAAACAATACACAAAGAAGATAAAAAGACAAAATGGCTATTTGATGTCAATTATCTTATTTAAACTCATGCAACTAAAACAGATAATTTATTTAAGATAAAAATGCCCCGACCAGTAGTGAGAAGGTCAGGGCAGAAAAAAACCAGTGTTACTGGGGTTGATAAGATAACTATAAACAAGAAAGCTTAATTGCTTGTCTATGATTATAATATTAAAACCAAGACATTGTAAGTTTATTTTTAGAACTATTTATCCGAACATGCTATTTCCATTTGCAGATAGAATAAAGCTTGAGTTCCGCTGTCTTTAAAACCATATTTAATTATTTTCTGCGCGTTGCGCGGAGTACAATAGAGCAACTTGCTGAGCATTGTTGTAGATGCTCTGTCACGATAAACCATGCCCTCATCGATCATTAGTTTTGATACGTCCTCCCCCGTCAACAGGGAAGTTTTCATTAGTTCTTTTACTTTTCTCATTTTATTGATTCCTATTTTTATTATTATTTTATTTATATAGATCTACTAGTACTTCTTCGTATTGCTCAAGACTTTTGAACTCGCTTGACGGTTCTTTCTCAAGCACACCCAGCGCTTTCAGGGAAGGTACTGCAAGTGGATGTAAACAGTGCTTGTAACGTTTATTGTTAGTACTTCCGAAACGAGGACTGTCTATACCGAGCGCTTTAAGCAAAGCTCTCAAGCGCTTCTCAGCAATGGCTTTATCATTAGCTTTTACTTTTGATTCAGTGATTCGTATCTTGTCTTTCTGAGAAAATGCTTTATTGAACTTAGCTTTGTTGGCATGAAGATAGCTGTACACTTCAACTGCATCAGCGATTACAAACTCTGTCGTTAAATCTAGTTCGATTTCATTACCTCCAACATCAGTGATATTGCCCTTCAATGAATCTATAAAGATTTGCATTGCTTCTGCGATATTCTTTTGCTTTATAGTTTGTTTAACATCATACATCGCTTTGACAGTAACCTTGTCAGCAATGATTTCGGCAACTTTAACTGCATGGTCTTTCTTGAATTTCTCAGCGAACTTAACTGCTTTGATATCTACATCTTTGACATCAATAGCTAGCTTGTCAGCAACCTTTTTCTTTTCTACTGACATAGTAGTTTCTTCAGATTTACAGGTGCTTTGCTTTAATCTCTTAGCTGCTTCACTATCAATACATTCAGCACTAGCAATTGCTTCTTGCATGAACTTCTTGTTAGCTTTTTTAACAGAGTTCTGCTCTTTCTTAATCAGTGCTTTTTCATCTTCGCTGTAACGAGTTGGAGCTTGATGATTAAAGCCGAGGTTTTCTAGAGTTAGCGTAAGAGATAAAGCTAAATCACTTAGCAATACATCTCTTCGTTTAGCGAACTCAGCTTCCAGTCTTTCTTCAAGTGATGCTGCATATTCTAAGTAATTTGAAAATCCAAACGATGGTTTTTTGTCTGTATCAAGAGCAAAAATGATGTTGGTTGCTGTGCGTAGTCTTCTGCTAATTTGTACTAGGGGCATCGGAAGCAAGATGCCATGACATAGAACGATAACAGTGTTGCAGTAGTTAGCAGTTATGTTGAACCCTTCGCGCACACACGGGGTTACGATCACTGTTTTGTATTTCACAATTTCAGTATTTGGATTTTTAAGGAATGCTTTCTGCTCATTTTGTCCTTTATTGTCCGCATGAACCAAAAGAATTCTCGCTTTTAGCGCCGCCTTTTCATCAACGAAACCAGATTTCTTTACGTACTCAGAGTCTTTCAACATGTTGATGGCTTCCCTTTTATTATCTGAAGCAATAAACATGTTTTCGTTATCATCAATTAGCTTTTTCTCAATTAGACGTGCCTCCATCATGTCGATGTCATCGATTTGTGTTGTGATTGATGAATATGGATTTTGCTGACAAGTGCCTGATGATTTAATGAACGGTCTTGCCAGTTCTAAAAGCTGTAATGCAGATTCAGTACCTTTGCTTGTTTTTGCATGCGAAGGAGGAGTCGGCTCACTGTAGTTTAAATCATAAGCGCTGACCTTTTTACCAAATGATCTGAGAAAACTAAGCGAAATGGCATCGCTAGCATCTGCGTCCATCGCAACGACTCTAGCTTGCTTCTTTTCGAAAAGTTCAGTTAAGCGCGTACGAATAGTTTCTTTTTGCTTCTGGTTCAAAAACTCAACTTCAGCACTATTACTTTCTTCAAATAGCGCTTGAATGTTTTTCTCACACTCGTCAAAGATGAAGTAGCCGCAATTTTTAACGAATTCGAAAACATGGTCTTTTAGAAGAGAGTGCATAGTGCAGCTAAAGTGATCAGCTTGTTCGAATGCAGAGATGCTCTCTTCGCTGTGAGCGACAACTGTCTTAGCTTTTTTAGGTGCGTACTGTTCAGCAACACTTCTTAGTGTTGTTATAGAACAGCTCTTCACTTGTTTGCTGTACGCGAGGCGACACAGCTTTTGTGCGTAAGTGGTTTTGTTAGCACCAGTCTGGGCTTTGATTAACTCGATAGTATCAACGTTTTCATTCGCACGATTGAACACCTTCACGTACATCTCTTCTTTTGAAGAAAGCTTGGTTGAGTAATTAAGATTTGTTGTTGAGTTAACCACGTTACGAATCGTAGAAATTGATGCATTAAGTTTTTTTTCTGCGATTTGTAATGGAATATCAGCAATGGAAGAAAGCATAGATATTGCTTCATTAACTGAAGCATGGACAGGAACTAGAGAACGAACAGCATTAGCAAGAATGCTAAGGTTTTTGTCAGTTGAGAATTCATCGTAGAAATCTGCAAGAAGATGAACATCAGATAAAATACCATATTCTTTTCTTTTAATAATCCTGTTGCTGTTTACATCTTTGATCTCAACTTTATTATACATACATGTTTCAACAACACTATGCACATTCATCATTGAAAAATCAAAAGCAACTAAAGCAACCTTTAACTTGGCTGATTTCATCGTAGCTACTGTTGGTGATAAGCACTCTGAGCTTGTACTGACCAGCTTGTGATTTGTGTTTTTTATAATGCTGTCTATAGCATCTTGATTTGCATTATCTGTCACTATAATAGTAACGATAGTATCATCATTATTTTTTAATGGAGTGTACATATTAAGCCTTTGTATATTTATAATTATCTTTATTTTTATAATTTAGCACGAACAAAGTTCGCATTACAACAAGGTTATAATATTGTTTGATTTTTATATTTAGTGAAAACCATGTGGGTAATATTATTTCCCTCAAAGCTTTTAATATATTTATATCTAGCATCTTTTTTATATTCAGTGCAAAATGCTTTGCATGTTTGCTTGCCCTATCTGTGTTTTCTCTTTTGTTTTTATTCACGTAAACACATGAGCTATGTTGCGTAATTCACTTTTGAAGCTGAATCGTCCTATTTCAGGTGAGCATCAACCAACACACAAAGTTTTAGGCATACCAAGCCCAGTAAGCTTATTCAACACTTTGACCATTGAGTAGGTTTCACCAACTTGTGCGTTGTAATGCCGTAGGCTTAATCGTCCTCCAAGTAACTGCTTCACACGATACATCGCTGTTTCAGATAGCGAGTGTTTGTGATAGCCATATCGCTCTTTCCAATACTTGTTCGAATCGTATAACTTTTGACAGTCAACCGCTAAGTTTCTTGGATGGCCTCGTTCCCAGAATGCTGCTTCCTCTCTTGGAGGGATAAGAGCAACGACTCGCCTAATACGGATTGCCGCGTGGCAATACTTCTGCATCAGTGACCGTTGATAAACTCAGTTCGGCGGCAATAATTTCGTGACTACTTGTATCCACTACGATATGTAACTTGCGCCACACTCTGCGTTTGCCATCGGTGCCATGTTTTTTGACCTCCTACTCGCCCTCACCATAAATCTTGAGACCTTTAGCATCGGATAGCGAGGTGCTGCGGTCCTTTGCTTTTCGTTTTAAAACTCACATCAACCTCTTTGACTCGGCGGCTGATACAGCTGTAGCATGGGGAACGCAGTGGAACCAGAGCAAGTCGAAAGACGGAATCAATAAATCCTTGTGAAGCACGAAGTGGCATTGAAAAAATATGCTTTACCATCAAAGCGGTTGCGATGGCTGAATCACTGACTTGTGCTGTTTCTCTTGCTTCCACGAACTCATCGCTTCTTCGTCAATCCAAAACGTCAGAGGACCACGGTTGATTAGAGATTGGTTGTTTTGTTTCCAGTTGCTTATTTTGTAACGTGGTTTTGGCATGAAACAACAGACTTGAATGAATGTAGCCGATCAGGTCGTAAGCTGTTGGTTTCGTTCCATCGATTTACGCAACAAAACCCCTCAGCCCTTACATTACATGGCTTAAAGGCAAATTAGAACTTAAAAATGGATAAAAGCCATTTCCCAAATTCATTAAAAATAAATATAAACCATTTGTGAATAGTTACTTAAAATAAAGAAAACAAACAGAATAGGAAAAGTTAACTGCTTTACAGTTAACACTTCTATTCACTCCTCTTTTGGGTGCGACAACTTTTTCTCTTTTTCTTATATGAAATAATATTTTTCCTGTCGCACCTAAAGCCTTATAGCACAAGGGCTGAGAGCACTTCCACACTTACACTTTTTAGAACAGCTTAAAAACACAAAAAACACCAGAAGGAATCAGCACAACTAGAATTGAAATATGATGTTGGATAAAAACTATAACGACAGCAAATCGAGCTAGCCCCCCTGTGTCAGCGGGTAAACACTTGAACGCAGAGCGTTAATTCTTAGGCTGAACGATGACATTTTTCACCCAGTAATTGGGAATGAACTCTTCCTGTAAGTAGCGGTTAGCGCTGTCCATATCCGCAATGTTATTCAGCCGTAATTCCGGTATCAGGCGGTCATGGAAGGTATCGAAGGAGCGTTCAATACGCCCTTTGCCTTGAGGGGAGTTAGCGAAGATAATCTCAATTCCCAGCTCTTCACAGGCTCGCTGCATTTGTGAGAAGTTGCTGCGTTTAGGACCAGCGAAAACACCCGCCCTATCCACATACAGGGCCTTAAATTCCTAGCAAGAATGGAAAACCTGTTCAAGCAATACTAATCCATTCAACTATCCCAACGGTAAGAGCTTAATTCTCTGCGTCATTACCTATGGAGGCTTTTATGTCATCTCTACAACAAACTTGGCAGCATCATGTCGAGTCTTGGCAAACCACTAACCTCTAGCAAGCTGAATACTGCCGAACCACTACAGACCAATCTCAATTCAATTATTGGAAGCGTATATTCAACCGCACAAACTCAGTGACTAAGTCAGTCACCTCCAAGTTCGCTCTCGCACAAGTTGAAACCGTCACCGAGCATATCAGTTCATCGCTCACTGTCACACGACCAAGCGGTGCTCAAGCTGAGGACATTGATGAATGAAACGCTCATGTTGCTGTGGAACTCATAGGGTGTATGAGATAATGCATCAGCCTACGTTAAGACCCGCATTCTCGCTACCGAAAGTCTACCTCTACCATAACCCGATTGATTTTCGCAAGTAGCACCGAGGGTTAAACACTCGTTGAGCTAGAGCTAGACCACAATCCGTTTGGCGGTGAGCTAATAAACAGCGCAATAAAATTAAGTACCTCTCCTGGGAGGACAGCGGCTTTGTGCTTTATTACAAATCGCTGCCGAAGATAAATTCAAATGGCCAAAGCACACTGATGAGTTGGTCTCCCTCATTGGCAAGCTGACAAATGGGCTTACGGTATCTCCTTGATGCAAAAGCTTAAAAAGTTGGGATATGAGCAATTGTTTTAGCGAGTTAATCGACTCTTTTTGGTACAATAAACCATGTTCCCATAAGGCATTTAAAGTGATTTTACTGTGACTTTTTCAACCAACCATTTAGCTGAAATTGAGCGACTGAAAGCTCTGCTAATCAACAAAGAAACACGCCTGCAATCTCAGTCTGCTCGTATCGATGTGTTAGAAGAGGTGGTATGCCACCTTAAAATTAAACGCTTCATGCCGAGCAGTGAGAAAAGCAATGTTGACCAGCTCCTGTTGTTCGATGAAGCGGAGCTCTGTACTGACCCGAAAGTTGAGCAGCATGAAAAGGACAATCAAGATCAGAACAAGAACAAGAACAACACTTCTATACCTCGTAGCTACTATCTAGAGATTTACCTCGTAAACTGATGAGCTGCGTATCAGTAACATCATGACTGAAAATGCTTTGCGACTCTTCGTGGCGAGTCGAAAAGCATGGTTGTTCGCAGATACTTTATAAGGTGCGAAAGCGAGCGCAGTCTGCTAAGTTGAACGGACTTGAACCCTTGAGCAAATAGAGGCGCGACTACCTTGGAACTTAGTTAAAGACTAGATCGTTGTGGTTGGACTATTAGTTATGCAGAGTAATGAGCGCTTACACTTTAGTTGTATTAGTTCCCTCGTTTAAAACATCAAGGTGCCGATACAAGCAAGTTTTTAAAGATGTAGGTACATTAACTTGGTTGCCTCATTTAATCGCTATCTGCGTTTTTAGGTATAAGTCCTTCAACTAGCGCTTTTCGCCATTGTTCAGTATATGGATCGTAAGCACCAAAACCAGAGCTGTACTCCCAGTAGTTCCAGCTATACCCTTTCTTTTCAGCTTCTCTGGTAATGAATGCTGTCCAAGCGCGTTGATCTTCTCTCGCAGAGTATTGACTGTAGACACCAAACTCACCAATGTTAATTTCAAATCCATGGCCAGGTTCAGCATTCCATGTATCCACAATATTTAAGTAATCGAGCAGTACTTTCTGCTGCGACTCTGTCGCCAACCAACGTGTCCCAATCCATGCATCGGCCCCATCTACCCAAGAAGCCCCCTGATGAGTGAATTGAAACGGTTCGTAGAAATGCACCGTAATGATTGTATTATCGGGATTAGATGATTTAGGCAGTTCCAAATAAGGTAGCTTAGATACCCCACCCCAATCTGCAGGCCCAATCATGACTTTGCGTTGGCCAAGTGCATTGTTTTGAGTAACAGCATTTGCATTCCAAACGATATCGGTGAGATCTGAAATTAAACTATTCCATTCCTTAACGGTGACATTTTCATGGGGTTCATTAAGAAACTCAAAAATCAGTTGGTCTTGATTATATTGGCTTATAGGAAAACGCTTAGATAGTTGGTTCCAAAACTTCAATAGTCGTGAACGTTGATAGTCAAAATCTTTATCATCGTAAAATAGTTCGTCAAAATGGTGAGTATTGATGATTACTTTTAAGTCTTCCTGAATAGCTTGATCAACCACTTCTTGCACACGTGACAAGAAAGCGTCATCGATAGTATTAGGATCATTAATCAACGTATGTGCACTCCAGCGAACAGGGATCCGTACACTTGAAAAGCCAGTTTGGCTGATGTTTCTAAAGTCACTGGCCTGAATCGTCAGGTTATTATTCCACTCCCCTTCATAAGTGGGCGACTCAAGATAATTCCCCATATTGATACCACGGCCAAGCGCAGTAACGTTAAGCCCTTTGCTGTCATTCCAATGATACATATCTGTGTAATAACGACTATCTAGAACAACCGATTGTTCACCTTTATCGCTGCTACCCGAGCCACAGCCCATCAACGTGATGAGACTTAACATTGCCACGCTTGTTACTTTTATCTCACGAAACATAAAACACTATTCCTTTAAAACTCAATAGCTATGAAATGTCATTCCAATTGGCAACCATTAAATAAACTTTTTATATCTACAAGCAGCTCTAAACTGCTATTTATGAATTTGTGTACATTACAAAGCCACCTCACTCATAGGAATGAGATGGCAATATTGGTTTACCCTGATTCGATGCAGAACGGCTTAATCGCTATAATTTTCTG
Source organism: Vibrio sp. 2-1-2a (assembly GCF_032648565.1). Classification (NCBI taxonomy): domain Bacteria; kingdom Pseudomonadati; phylum Pseudomonadota; class Gammaproteobacteria; order Vibrionales; family Vibrionaceae; genus Vibrio; species Vibrio sp. 2-1-2a. Next base: position 92,409 of record NZ_WBOH01000010.1, on the reverse strand, counting down.
CAAGGAGACGAAGGATCATAGCTGTCACCTTTACCTTCGATTGAAACATTTGCAAAGGAGAACTCCAGATTGTTCATGCTGTCCCACGGTCCAGAAATATAGATTGCTTTTTTTACTTGAGTTAAATTGCTTTGAGGAATGATTGATGCAACAGGAATCTGGCAGCGGTACCACTCATCATCGCTTGGCACTATTACGTTATCCACGGTAAAGAACAGGCCGAAATCTTCAGTCACTCCATCCATGCGAATCTGAAGGCCATTCGTTTCTCCGTAGCTTTTTACTTTCAAATCGAGACTAACAAGATCGTCTTGGTAAGCAGAGAAATCCATATCAGAATCGTCATTTCCGAGGAATACACCGCCATTCTCTGAAGATGAGACATTCACAACTTGGTTTTCCTCTGTCACGACAAAACCGAAACTATTTAATGGGTAAGCAGACGAATAATCTTGAGCCTGGCTAATATCACCTGAGTAATATAGTGCAGCGTCTCCACTATTAAGAGCCGGAGCATTGTTCACACCAAGCTCCACATCATTATTACTGTCACCATCGCTATCACTGTTACTATCAGAAGTCGAAGCACAGCTATCAGCGTCCACGACGGTTTCTTGATCTGTAGTTAATCGATAAGTGACATCGGTAACTTCGAAGTCAAATGACTCTTTTACATCCAGATGGAAAGGGGTACCCACTTGTGTAAAATCGACCGCAGTAGCGCCATCGAAAGGTTTCAAACATGTCACTGGAACGCTAAGCGTTTCCCATTCTCCGCTTCCTATTAGCGGATTACTCAACTCGAGGCTGCTTCTGTTTGGCCACTCATTATCAATCGAAACCACCATTGATTCAGGTGAATCACTTTTCGCGCGAACTTTAAACTCTAGATAACCAGTCTGATAACCGCTTAGATCCGTTGCTGCTTCGGACTTAAGCATGAATAAGTGACTTCCAGTACCTGTAACTTGGATATCTGCGGTATCACTTTCACCATTATTATTGATCAGCACAGCATTGATATCTGCCAAGCTAGCTTGGGTCTCGCTGACTTCAACGACCTTCCATCCATCGTTCTCAGACTGAATCCACGGAGATATGCCAGCCATTGCATCTACGCCAAATAGTTTGAGATCATCACCGCCCGAAACATCTGCTTGATTATCGTCATTATCAGAATGACATCCAGAAATAGCCATAGCCATCGGTATTAATGGTAAAAGGATAAATTTTTTACTTATTTTTTTCATGATAACTCTACACTCTCGTTAATTGGTCCATATAAACCTTTAATAAATTACTCATAAGGAGAAAATCTAACTGTTCGATATTTTGCATAAACGGGATAGCCGTTATAATAACTAGGTGGAAACTGTGGATTAGCACTTATCCAATTATTAATAAATATTTGCATATAACCTGAGACTGTTTTATTGGCTCTTCGTACTTGAACCCACTGATTATGATATCGACTGAAAACTTCCCATGTCACACCATATTCGTCGATTGTGAATGCATATTTCTCCATGCTCCAAATAGACATCCCATATTGACCTAAGTCGATATCCACAGGAGATTGACGACCTTCTATCCATACATTCGTGTGTAATAAATTCGTTCCTCCCATCAGTTCAATATCAACTTCATAATGGCTGTCAGTTCCGGATTCTCCCGCATAAGTAAAAAATGAACTGATAGTTCCGGGTACAGCCCCCGCTTGCATTTCTACTTCATAACGCCCACGACGAACGTATTGGTAAGTCCTAATTTCAGAGCAACTTTTACCATAAGACTCTGTTTTTGCATGCATAATCAATAAATCAGCTTCACGCCAAACATTTTGTGATTGCCATGTACAATCGAACTCGCTTCCACCATTTCTCCAACCATCTGAGACAAGCCAGTTCATTCCGCTCCAATCCAAAGCAAAACTGTAAGAAACACATAAAGTATTGAGTAGCAATGCATAACTACAGCGTCGTAGAATTGTGTTCATTTTTAACCTCTTAACTAGGGTTATATATACCTGACGTATACATTCTTAGATTTCGAGAACAAAGTATGAACAGCAAAATCTCTTTGTTTCCCCCACTTATTTTACGATTAGACTCTAGATGTATTTGTTAACATTTGTCCATATCCATCTTTAAAAATAAAGTTTTTATTAATTAGTAAAAATTAAAAAAAAGGAATCAATCACACTTCCATAGCCTTCATGAAATCATTTCTTGAAATTGAGAATGGATTTTAAAAGAAAAATGGGATAAAAATATTAAATATTAACCGCCTTCACAATTTAAAAAATACCACTTGCATTATTAAGTAACATATCGTTTTATCAAAGTTCCCCCATTTATAAAAATACATATTCAAACCTCCACTTTCGGTGGAGTTAATTACGATTATAAAAGAGACCTATCAATATCATCTTTTAAAGTTCACGAGGTTAAAATGAATAAGAAACAGCTAAGTATCGTAGCTATTTTTAGTTGTGGCTTTATTGGAATTAGTGGCTGTGCTGTAGAGCCATCGACGTCCAATAATACCAGCAAATATAAAGAAGAACTCATTACCAATGGCAGTTTTTCACAAAGCACTGATGGATGGTGGGCTGCAGGCGCAGAACTACAATCTACCGACGAGATGGGTTGTATTACCTTTACTCAGAGGGGTAAGAATCCATGGGATGTTATTCTTGGACAATCGGGACTGGCCTTAAAACAAGGCCAAGACTACCATCTACAATTTAGTGCGCTAGCAAAACAGTCAATAAACGTAAAAGCACTCGTCCAGCATAATGGAGCGCCATACACCAACCATTTTGTTCAGGATATTGCTCTCAATCAGGATCTTAAACCATTTCAATTTTCGTTTAAGCCAGCTGGTGATGACGATAACGTTCAATTCCAGTTTCAAATGGGAACCGAATCACCAACAACCGTCTGTGTTAAAGATGTTTCTTTAACCGGGCCAAAATATGTTAAGGAGAGCAACCTAGCTCGCGTAAGAGTTAACCAAGTTGGCTACTTTATCCATGGGCCTAAACATGCCACGGTCGTCACTAAAGAGACATCACCTGTGAGTTGGAAGTTATTAGGTTCTGACCAACGAGTTATCGCCGAAGGTGAAACGATTCCATTCGGCTTGAATAAAGCTTCTGGTGAACATGTCCAGTTGATCGATTTTAGCAGTGTGCAAAAGCCGGCAAAGCAAGCCACGTTAGAAGTGGACGGACATCAAAGCCATCCATTTGTTATTGATAATGCCATTTATAGAAAAATGAAGTACGACGCTCTTTCTTTCTTCTATCAACAACGCAGTGGCATTGATATTGTGCCTGAATACGTGCAACGAGCCGATCTCGCTCGACCTGCAGGACATTTGCCTGAAGTTGTTACGTGTTTTAATAAAACCGATGCAAAAGGAAACCAATGGCCAGGTTGTGATCTTAACTTAGATGTCACTGGCGGCTGGTATGACGCGGGAGATCATGGCAAGTACGTGGTTAATGGCGGCATTTCGGCATGGACTCTCGCCAACTACTACGAAAGAGAAAAGCAGGCAAATCGTACCAACGCCTTTGCAGATGGAAAAGTAAAGATCCCAGAAAATAACAACAACTTCAACGATCTTCTTGATGAAAGTCGTTGGATGATGGACTTTATGATGGCAATGCAAGTGCCTGAAAATAGCAAAATCTGGGTTCCCGTGGGTGATCAATCCGAGAAATTAGATCAATTGAAACTCACGCAGATTGATGCCGATGGCATGGCTTTTCATAAAGTCGCTGATGACGCTTGGACGGGAATGCCTTTACCTCCTCACAAAGATCCACGTGAGCGATTCTTAAGCTACCCGACCACCGCCGCTACACTTAACTTAGCCGCTACAGCCGCTCAATGTGCAAGGATTTGGCAAGACCTCGATCCAAGCTATGCGAAGCGTTGCCTAACTTCTGCAGAAAAAGCCTGGAAGGCAGCCAATCAACACAAAAATGTGTATGCATACGACAACTTTGTCGGCTCCGGCCCATATGATGATACTCAACTAGATGATGAGTTTTACTGGGCCGCTGCGGAACTGTTTGTCACGACAGGGAAAGAAGAATACAAAAAAGCGGTTCAATCTTCACCTTACTATTTAGCAACTCCTAAAGGAGACCTTAATGCGACTGGCGATCTGTACTGGCAAGGAGTGAGCGCAGCAGGAACCTTGTCTCTTGCTATCGTTCCTAATAAATTACCAGCTAGCGAAATAGAGAAAGCACGTGCGAATATTATCAAAACTGCGGACGCTTATTACCAGTCGAGAGAAAAAGAAGGTTATCTCATTCCTTACAACACCGAAGAGTACCCATGGGGTTCAAATTCCAACTTAATGAACCGCAGTATCTTCCTAGGTATTGCTTATGATTTCACAAATAATCGTAAGTATGTAGAAGCTATTATTGATGCGATGGACTATGTCCTTGGCCGTAACGCGTTAGATCAGTCTTATGTTTCGGGCTATGGAAGTCGCCCGCTTCTGAATCCTCATCACCGTTTTTGGGCTCATGCCGCCGACAGTGAATCTCCAGTAGTCGCTCCTGGTGTCATGTCTGGAGGTCCTAACTCTATTAACTTCAGTGATCCTGTCGCAGCGTCAATGAAAGGCAAGTGTATTGGACAAACTTGTTGGAAAGATGATATCGGGGCGTGGACACTCAATGAAATAACCATCAACTGGAATGCCCCATTTTTCTGGGCGACGAGTTTCTTAGATGAAACCGTTCAATAACTGAGTAGCATAACGTAACAAAGCCGAAAAAGTATTTTCGGCTTTTTACTCGCGCTCTTATCGATATAGAGACTTAGTTGAATCTCTCGCTTTTAAACAAATAGGTGGAAGCCTAACCGTTTCGACTTCTCCACACAGCAGCTTTAATACACATCGAGCACTGATCGCACCGATTTCATCAAGTGGTTGACGTAATGTTGAAAGAGAAGGCGTGAAATAAGGCGACATCGGTAGGTCATCAAAACCAATAACGGACACATCTTCCGGAACTTTGAACCCATGCTTATGTAATGCTTTGATTGCACCAAAGGCGGTAAGATCATTAGCGGCAAATATGGCGGAAAAATACACACCAGACTGAACAAGCTCTACCGTTTTATCGTAGCCAGTTTTGATACCAAAATCGCCCTCCAACACCAACTTTTCCTTATAAGCAACGCCTGCCTCCGAGAGTGCTTTTTTATAACCAAGAAAACGGGAAGTCGCATCTTGATGATTTGCCAAGCCTTTTATATGTGCGATATTAACGTGCCCAAGCTGTATTAAGTGCAAGGTGGCAAGATACCCACCGAGCGTGTTATCAAGTGCGATCGACTGAATATTATCTCCCTCAATATCATAGCCAACCGCAACCACGGGTATTTTCTCAGCACACTTAACAATAAGCGACTTATCAACATTGCCAGAAATGATGATGATCGCATCCACATCGCTTTTGAGAAGATAGTCAAGAGAATGAGAAACCAACCTCTGCTGCCAACTATTCACTGACATCAATATTGAATACCCATGTTCATCAAGCACCTTTTCTATATCTATCAGAATAGAACTGGTGTAAGGACTGTCCGGATTCTGAACCAGTACGCCAATCGTCAGCGAACGGGTTTTGACCAGTTTATAAACATCGACTTGAGGCCTATACCCCAATAAACGGATGGCATCTTCTATTTTCTCCGCTTTATCATTAGAGACATAGGACGATCTATTAAAGTATCGAGAAACCGTACTGGGAGATACGTTAGCAAGCTTCGCAACTTCGTAAGCGGTAGGCGCCTTGGTTTTATTTGTTTTATCCATATGAAGACTTAATGCTTTAGATCCAATCTAGAGTAACCGTTCTAACACATGTTTTCAGATTAGTGAAGGTAAAGGTTTGTTAAAAATCAACCTCTTATATTTTTGCAAATAACAATAGAGATAACAAAATAATACTTCTTGGTAGGCTATATCCACACGTGTAACCAATAGCAACTAGAGAGGATGACACTGCCTAGTTGCTAGCGCAAATCTGCACGCGCACGATCTGTTTTAAGTGTGATGTAAGAATGGGTATTCCAGCCCGATCTGCCGACGAATTTCATCCATGGTTTTCATCGTATTTATAGTGTCTTGCCAGCTCATGACATCACTCTGAAGTTTACCTTGAGCAATGCAACTCATTACCTCTTCAATTTGATATTCAAAACCTGTTGCTCTAAACGGTCGCTCCACCACTTCCTCTTTTTCGCCGGCAACACATAATACCGCCTTCGAACCTGCCCAAAACATGGATTCGATTTTTATGTAGCCATTGCTACCGTAAATCGTGAAACTATTGTCCAACGTGGTGTTCAAGCTAACCGTGAACTGGCTACCAATACCATCATAATCAAGAATTACACTGGTACGTTCATCGACATTTGTCTCACCAATCATGCCATTCGCCACTATCACACTTGGCTCACGTTGCAGCACAAACTGTGACATGGTGAGGTTATAAATTCCCATATCGAGCAGTGCTCCACCTGCTAAGTCATTGTTTAATAGTCGATCATTCTCATCACGTGGTACGTTAAAACCGAAAGATGAACTCAATAGGCGTAAGTCACCAATATGTTTTTCACCCAGCCAGTTTGACACCTGCTGCCAAATTGGCAAAAAGCGTGTCCAAACAGCTTCCATCAAGAAGACCTGACGTTTTTCAGCGAGTTCTACTAACTCCCGTGCTTGAGCTTCATCTACACAAAGTGGCTTTTCACACAAAACCGGCTTCCCCGCCAAAAGACATGCTTTTACCCATTCAAAATGAAAGCGATGAGGGTTAGCAATGTAAATCGCATCTACAAGTGCATCATCGATTAAGGCATGGTAGTCATTGTAAACATGCTGACATTCGTATTCTTGCGCAAAAGAGTTGGCTCGCTCTAGGTTTGAGCTTGCTACGGCATACAAGTTTGCATTAGGGACTACATCTAACGCTTTAGCAAAAGTGTGAGCTATTCTGCCTGGGGCGATAATACCCCAATTGAATTTTTTTTCAGTCATAAACATTCCTTATTATTTCAATTAGAAAATAGCAAATAATCAAACGTTTTCCTAGCTCTAACTCCTCACAATTGTCAACTTCAATAAATTAAATTTAGATAATAAAAACCACTTACAACTTATAGTTAAAATATTCACCCAAACCTCTCATATTTAATTAAGAAATTTGAAATAGACAGTTTAGAAACATAAAATAATTTTCAGTATTTAAATTAATAAGGATGGTTATGAAAAAAATCATATCAATCGCAACTATCGCACTTATAGGGAGTGCACTAAGTGGTTGCCAATCACATACAGATATTAATCAAGATACATTAATAAAAACAGGAAAACTCAATAAAACCAAAACACCTCTTTATGGCGCGGAAATTTACAGTCATAATAAAATTAAGTTCGGCAAGTTTGTTATGCGTATGAAGATGGTATCAAGCCCTGGTGTTATCTCTTCGTTTTTCACTTACGATAACGAGTCATGGCAGGGCGGTATCCCCTGGAGAGAAATTGATATCGAAGTGGTTGGGAAACAACCAGATCAACTACAAACTAACCTAATTACGGGAAATAGTACAAAACGCATACATTCAGAGACTATTCACAACATACAAAATTTGGACCAGTTCCACGAGTTCACGTTAATCTGGACACCAGATGAAATAACGTGGAAAGTCGATGGAAAGGTGATCCATACTGAAACTGCGGCAACATCAAAACAAGTTATTGATATGCGAGATTCACCTCAAAGTTACCGTATGAATTTATGGATATCTGAAGCTATTGAATGGGCTGGTTTATTCAATACTAAAAACTTACCATTATATCAATATGTCGACTGGATTGAGTATCATAGCTTTAATAATGGCGACTTTAACTTAGAGTGGCGAGATGATTTTAATAGCTTCAATGAAAAGCGTTGGGGAAAAGGCGATTGGAGTTTTGATGGAAACCTAGTAACATTTTCACAAGACAACATAGCAATTAGGAATGGCATGTTAGTGCTTGGATTAACGAACAACCAAACAGGTATAAATTAATAAATATAACACTTTTAAAAACAACATATACCCAAGTTCCGTTATGTTACTTGGGTATTTTTATATCGAATAAATTAGTTATTTAATCATTATTACTTGTTGTAATAAAAGGCCACCTCACTTTTTCGTTCAAGAGAAAAAATGTAAAGTGACCTATTAACGTCGTAACCGGGCTTGTTAATTCAATTGACCTTCATCTAAGGCAGTTGCTACCCAAACCAATGGAGCATTCCAGTTAATTGTAATTTCATTAAACGACCAAGCATTGATGTTATCACGATAGCACGTTTGTCCAACGCATACGCCCTTCAACGTAGCGGCAACTGGATCACTGTAACTTACAGAGTTTGGACCGCCAACCAATGCCCCAGGCGCAGGTTCAGGTGAATTCTCATCCGCAGCATGCGCCCAAAAACGATGATGTGGATTCTTAGCAGCATTTGGACCATAACCTGTAACATAGGATAGGTTCATTGGGTTTGCACCTAGTAGATAATCCATCGCGTTGGCCGCGGCTTTGACATACATAAGATCACCAGTGAAATCGTACGCGTAAATTAGCAGCATAGATCGGTTTACAAAACTTGAGTTTGATCCCCACGGATATTCTTCTACCGTGTAAGGAATATGGTAACCCTCGTTCTTAATCTGATTTACAAAGTTGTCCGCCGTTTCTATCAAGTTGTTTCTTGCAATCTTAACTTGCTCCTCACCTAGGCCGTTCGGGACTATCGCTAAGCTTACGGTTCCTAAAGGTGCCGTATAACCCCAAAACATTTCGCCAGTTGCCTCAATATCCCCTTTTGGTGTTTCAAGGTAATGAGAAGAACTTTTCAGAGCATCAGCGTACTTGCTATCTCCTGTCGTAATATAAAGCTCACTAGCTGCCCAGTAAAACTCATCAGAAAGTTCAGAATCATCATAAGGACCAGAACCCGTAAAGTTATCGTATGCGAAAATGTTAGGGCTTCTGCTCGCTGACTTCCAAGCCTCTTCCGCTGCATTCAGACAGGTTTTCGAGAACTCTGGATCAATATCTTTCCAAATTCGCGCACATTGAGCACCTATCGCTGACAAGTTTAACGTAGCAGCGGTAGTAGGATAGCCCACATATCGCTTCTGTGTATCTAGGTGAGGAGGTAATGGCATCCCAGTCCAAGCTTCGTCAGCAACTTTATGGAAAGCCATGCCTTTAGGGTTAATCTTTGTCAATTTCAGTGTCTTACCTTTCGACTGATCACCGATTGGCACCGCGACTGGGCTGTTTGTGTTGATCTGCATAGCCAACATGAACTCGATATTCCAACGAGCTTCTGATAGCAAAGGATTAACACCGTTTCCCGCTTCAGGAATTTTCACTTTCCCATCAGCAAAAGGGATTGGCACATTTTCTAGCCATTTACCTCTTTCATACAAATTGAGCAGCGTCCAAGTCGAAATACCGCTGTTAACTGTATATTTGCCATGATCACCCGCATCATACCAACCACCGGTGACATCAACAGAAAAGTCACAACCTGGCCATTGATTACCCCAACTGTCCACTTTATCAAAACAAGTGACCACATCACTCATATGACCGCCTGGGCGAGCTAAATCGTCACGCTGTACTAAGGTTTTTTCGATATCGATACCACTGCGGTTTTGATAGAAGTATGACAACGCATCATATTTCAACTGGCTGTAAATATCTTTGCTGATTTTAAATGGAAAACTCTCGTCTTCACCGACTTTAACTTTCAAACCACTCATATCTGTTTTGTAGTTCGATAGATCAATTTGGTGGATAAATTCACCAGAAGCTTTATTCTCACCAAATACTTGGGTTCTGCCCATATCAATGTTGATATTGCTGCTGTTTGTTAACACCCACTTCACTGGCTCTTTAGATTCATTAGCAACAAATACTAACTTATCGGCTTGAGGGAGGTAACCAACTTGGTTAGCACGAACAGAACTCGTCTTTAGCTCTTCTATATATCGCTCACCAAGAATCGATACGTTGCTGACGCATATAGTTCCAGTTTTTTGTGCCCCCATTTGGAACTGGAATTCTGTTTTTGCATCACTTTCTGTATCGTGAGTGAAATTAAACTTATAAGTTTTCTTCTTTGTCGAAACGTGTGTCTCGTCAATGAAGTGGTGAGTGTAAGGAGGCCCCTCGTGTTGAATAAGGGATTTCATTTGAGTATCAGTAGTTGCGTACGCATCAAATGAAACCTGATAATCGGCGTCGTTAGCTAGACCGATGCCGCCTTGTCCCAAAATCACATTCCACGAGTTTTCACCCGGATTTCTAATCTCAACACACGCTTCACCATTTTCAACTTTGACATCAGCGCCAGCATTCCACCAGCCATCCATACTGCCTTCAAACGAACCATTAATTAACTGTTCGTTTGCTAAAACCGAACCAGATGAAAGCGTTAGTATGATTGCCAGTGTTAGTTTCTTTTTGTACATACTTATTCCTAAACATTGAAATAACAACACAGCGAAAATAAGCCAATTTCACGCGCATTAATTTGATGTAAATGCACAAAATGTAGGTATAAAATATACAGAATTATCCCTTCGTGACACCGCTAACATTCAACGATAGCTCAATGAATCTGTTTCAAGAGAATCTTACCTATAAATAGACTTCGTTGACTGACGAACAATGAGGTCAATCGGTGGTAATCTGGCTTCGAACCGCTCTCCTGACAATAAGTTCAGCATCGACTTAGCGCATAAAGTACCGATTTCTTCAATTGGCTGACGCAGAGTCGTTAAAGCTGGAGTGAAATATTGGGAAACAGGCAAATCATCGAATCCGATAACTGATACATCTTCTGGCACACGGAGTCCCCTGTCTGTCAACGCCTTAATTGCACCATAAGCCGTCTGATCATTAGCAGAAAATATCGCAGAAAAGTGCGTTTTAGATTCGATTAGTTCAATCGTTTTTTTGTATCCAGTCTCGGCACTGAAATCACCTTGCATAACGAGCTTTGGATTAGGTTTAATATTTGATTCTGCTAGAGCCTTTTTATACCCTTTAAAGCGAGCTTTGGAGTCAGGATGAAAATCCAGACCTTTAATATGCGCAATATTCATATGGCCGAGTTGCAACAAATGTAAAGTGGCTATGTAGCCACCAAGACAATTATCCAAACTCAATGAGCGAATGTTTTCTCCTTCGATATTATATCCAACTGCAATAACAGGGATCGATTCCGCGGTTTGTCTGATCAACTGTTCACTTAGGTCTCCGGTCACTACGATCAAACCATCAACAGAACACCTCATCAAGTATTCAAGCGCATTCATCTCTAGCTTATTCTGCCAATGTCCGGTCGCTAATACTAATGAGTAGCCCTGAGCCATCAATACTTTTTCCATATCATTAAGAATACTGCTGGTATAAGGACTGTCTGGATGCTGCACCAAAACGCCAATTGTCATTGAACGACGGCTCTTAGCTTGCTGTATTTGAAAGTGGGGTTTGTAACCAAGAGTAGTAATTGCTTGTTCTATCTTATGACTTTTATCTTCCGAGACTTGAGAAGTCCGGTTTAAGAAACGTGAAACCGTACTCGGTGACACTCCGGCTAAGTCTGCTACATCATATAAAGTTGGAGTTTTGCTTTTTTTCCTAACCATAGGTTGATTCTATCTTTAATTTTTTGTGTACAAAGAAGTGAAATATAACGTGGGATTGATTTGGTTTTCACTACTAATCCCACATTTTTAACCTTCGGGGAAGCCAACTACTTTATTGGTAAAGGTAGGAATAGATCATTCCTGGTCGGAAGTAGCGTCCAGCCGTATATTTTAACCCAGTACTCAGTAACCAAGTATGGAACTCATCATGAGCTACGGTTGATGGCATTTCAGGCAAACTCTGCTTAAACTCTTCGGAGTTTAGAGTAAGGTCGGGATTAACTCGACCATCACCAAGTAAATGGCCAAGACTCTTGAGTTGGTTCAATACATAATATGCCTCATCCGTTGCTAAACCAAAACGTTCAACCAAGTCACTACTACTCACGGACACTGAACAGTTAAAACCTTCAGGTGCGGCAAAAGGGATCTTCGCCATTTCATAGAGGGCTTTATACACCGCATCCATCAAGGTTTCTGCTTGCTTTTGCTTACCGGCAAGGCGTAAAGCCGTTGCAGCACTAAACTGAACGCCAATCCAAACATCTTGAGCCTGAAATGCTTCATGAGGGCTGCCATCCGCCAACGTCATATTCGCAACACCCAACTTAGGGCTGTTAAGCACATAGTTAGTCTGATAAATAAAATCTAAAGTACGCTCAATGCGAGATGAGTCAAACAAACCTGGTAGCTTAACTAATTTTAGATAACTGTCTGCAAGCAATGCATCACCAAAACTGTTATCTGAATCTGCTACTAACTGGGCAAATTCATCACGAAAAGCATTTGGAGCCAACTCCAACAGGATTTGTTTCTTGGCCATGCGTTGTTCGCGCTTACTCTTACCGTTATTTATTTCATACGCATCTAAATATTTATTCACCAAATTAGCGTCATGCACAGTGTCGCCTGTTAACATTAAACCAATTTTTTCAAGTGTTTCGAAGTCATGACCAGATAGGTGCTTTGCTTGCACAGGAGTGATAAAGAAATGGTAATAGCCTTCCTGTTCATCCCATAACCCACGCTCCAATGTCTCAAGAGCCTCTTTTGATCGGCGAGAATAGTCTTCAGCCAGCTCTGTTTCTTCGACGATCAAAGCTAACTCACTCGCCGCACGTAAACCAGCCGCCCACAAACTACCACAGTAAATAGATATACCGTGAGAAGCGAGGTTATCAAATGTATCATCTGTACCACGAGTCAATGGTAGAGTGTCGCCTGGCTCAATAAGATTAGTAAGGTATTGAATACTTTCTTTTACCGCAAACCAACAACTCTCAACGACAGATTTGTCCCCCGTTTTTTGCCAGTGTCGGTACACCATCAAAATGAATTTAGGCGCCAGATCTTTCCACTCTTTGACATTATGCCAACTGTAAGCATCGGGCTGAATGTCATAAGGGCTACCTAGATCATGGATTACAGCACCACGTTCGGCTCTTGTACCTTGATATTTTTCATCCACTAGTTCAGCATAAGGCTTATCTTCATATTCCCAGTAGCGCCGTAGGGTTACATTACTAGCCAATATAGCTTTGGCAAAATGTTTCATTACGCAGCCGTCTAGTTCGGGTAGTAAATACAACAGCGAGAAAGAACCATAAAAATACACATCTAATGAGTTAAAGAATGGATAATCAACACATTCTTTAACCAGAAGTGTGTTTTCTCTATCCCAAACCGTAGATTCCGCTAAGAACGACAAACTATTCATCGCCATCGTTGCATAGCGTAGTGCACTATCACTATCATCAAAATTCCTACTCGCCATATCGAGAAACTCGCATTGCTGCGCAATAATCTCTTGCTCGATCTGTCCAAGTCTAGGTAATGTCATGTTAAGCATAGTTTGTGCTCGAGACTCTACCGGGAAGTAACGGGTGTACGCTTTTTCACTCTCCCAATCATCTAACATGATCTTGCTGTGGTCCATCACTTGTGCAAACCTAAGCGCGATTGTCTCTCCCGGCTTTAGCGTCACCTGAACACAAACTAGGGCGCTCAACGCTTCTCTGCCGCTATAAATGCCATGATCAAAGTGTTGATTTGTTCGGCCTGTCTTTAATGCTCGCTCAACTTGTCTATCGGCTTTGCTGCTATATACCTGAGGCTTAACGGAGACTGTGACTTGATCCGCGGCCACACCATTGACCTGAGTATGTACACCGTACAAAACTTCACCAGAGATATCTCCTTCGTACGGTGAATTCGATGTCATACTCACGCCTTGGAATTCATAGTCCTCCCCTGAGATAGATACAGGTTGATGCTGTTGTTTGATCGCATTCTGAACCAAATAACTGCAAGAATCTTGAACGCCATCTCGCGCTTTTTTATAGGTTGAGCCAATCAAATTACGCAATGGTTGAACTAAAGTCACAAGTTGAACTCGGTCACTCTTGTTGCTCACTTCAAAGTGGTTCCAGTGCATCGGCAAACTACAAAGTGTTTGGTCATTTTTAACGATTGGAGATACAACCTGACGAGTTAAAGTAATAGAATCAAGACCTTGATATTCATACTCTGCAATCGGATATAATGCACGATAAACAATGTTGTTAGCATCGATCGATGCCACATTCGACTTTTGGTTAGCCGTAAGCGACAACGCGCGCACAGAACGGTTTACCAATAAACCGTCGAAGAAGTCGATAGCCACCAACAATTGCGTTTCGATTGCACTTTCATTGTTCGCAATTGCTTGTTGAGTTTTACCTGAAAACTCAATATTCCAGCGCTCAAAGTTAGACTTATTATTTGAATAAAATTGGCCTGTTAGCAAGCAATCCTTTATGCCAGAAAGAATCGTTTCCTTATTATCACACGTTGATAATTCAAATAAAAAATCAGCCGGATAATATTTCAGGAAATTCATCATTTCTTCAACGTTAGGAATGTCAATATTATCTATTGAATACTCATCCATAACAGAAAAATAGAAGTCGTTAAAATGAACACTCTCATGTTCACAGTCAACAAACATCCCTGAAATAAAAGCAAAATTTGGCGTATTCCCTTGCGGAGTCAAAGTAAATGTAGAACCTATACCACCGACAGCCATCCCAGTATTTGCAGGTGTTGTTGATATCGGCGTATACCAAGGTTGAATAAACTCAACGGCGTTTCCTTTATTACATAGGTCTCCCGCTAGGCCTGAATACGATGTATATGGAATTTTATTTATCATAATTTCAAATCCAACATTGAATATTTAAACTAATCCTTTAATATCTAATAAAAAGGAGAATATTTATGTTTAAGTTAATTAAAAGTAATTTTGGGCAGTTCAAATCCACAACTATATTAAATGACAATCTAGGAATCCAAGTCGAAATTATCCAAGACTTTGGCGCAATTATTAACCAATATAAAGTACACCACAGTCCATTTTCGTTTATCGTAGGATACCAAGACAGTGATGACCTCACTAAATCTCATCCTTTCTTTTCGCGCGGTGCTAAGTTGTTTCCCTTTCCAAATCGTCTAAATTCAGGACGTTACAGTTATAGACAACGTACGTACACACTAGAAGCTAACTTTCCTTGGTCAGATCATGCAGTCCACGGTTTACTCTATAACCAACCATTTGAACTCGTAGACTATGAAACAAACAACCACTATGCCGAAGCCATTTTTCGTTTTGAAACAACCAGATTAGCCGATGGTTTCCCTTTCGCGTTTCGCCTAGATATACGCTACCGTGTTGATTCCAATGGTGAGTTAAGCTGCAATACGACTGTAACCAACTTAGGAACTGAACATTTTCCATTTGGAGATGCTTGCCACCCCTACTTTTCTCTCGGTTGTGAATTAGAACAATGCCAACTCACAATGTCTCCCCACACGGAGCTGCAACATCAGAACGATTTACCAACTGGGAGATTTGTTGGTAGCAATGCCTTTTCTACCCCGACATCACTAAAAGAAATGAACCTCAACCATTGCTACCAATTTAGTGATACTTCAAAACAAACGCTGATATTGGAACGTAACGATAAAAGTGCTTCTTTGCGTTTTCAGCAAAATGAAGGTTACTCATTCGTACAGCTATATATGCCTCCATCAGAATCTAGCATTGCTATTGAGCCAATGACGTGCCCAGCAGATGCTTTCAATAATCAGATAGGCTTACTAGAGCTCGCCCCAGAGGAAAGCATGCAGTTTCATTGGCAATGCCAAGCCTATTTTGGCTAACTAAATTGGGGAGCTATAATGCTCCCCATTAAACATTAACCTAATCGAACCTCTACTTGATGTTCGCCTTCAGGCAGTACTGGAACTTTGTTCCCTGCTAAGATTTCTCCATTCACACGTAATTCCGCCACACCTTTACTCACCTTATTAGGGTTCGTTACATGAATATTGTACATAGCACCACGGAATTGACGTTTAACGCGAAACTCTTCCCATTCCGATGGAATACAAGGATCAACAATCAAACCATCAACATCAGGGCGTACGCCTAAAATCCATTGTGTACCAGCAACATATGTCCATGAAGATGTTCCCGATAACCAGGCATTTCGGCCAAGGCCAAATTGAGGATGCTCGTCACCAAGAATATTTTGTGGATAGCAGTACGGTTCAGATTCAAAGATATCAATAGCGTCATTCTTCGATGCTGGATTGATCTGGCGGTAGTACTCGTAAGCACGGTCACCATTACCCATCTTCGCTTCCGCGATCATCACCCAAGGATTAGAGTGTAAGAAAATACCGCCGTTTTCTTTCGCGCCTGGTGGGTAGGTAGAGACCCCACCTAGATTCGGATTAAAGCCATTGTAGCCTGGGGTAGATAACTTAATGCCATTTGCCGTATTCAGTTTAGTGTAGACAGAGTCTAGTGCCTGCGTCGCACGCTCTTTCTCTGCAAACCCTGCAATCACAGGCCAGCTTTGACCGTTGGTATAGATTTGGCCTTGCTCGTTGATGTGTGAGCCAACAGGGTATCCTTGCTCATCAAAGTAACGAATAAACCAGTTACCGTCCCAACCGCATCCGTTCACCACTGCTTTCATTTGCTCGTATTGAGCTTGATAACGCTCTGCCAGGTCATTTTCACCGCGCAAGCGACACAGATCAAGCATGTCAAGCAACGCTTTGCCGTACATGCTAGCAACCATGAGAGATTCTGCACCCGTTGGCAAATTCACCGTGTCATTCCAGTCCGCGAAGCCAAGTAATGGCAATCCGTGTTGGCCTGTGTTGCGTCGAGTGAACTCAATAGAACGGCCTAGGTGTTCCCACACGCTCGCCGACTCGACAGGTTGGCCTTGTGCATCTTTCTGATAAAACGGAATAACCTTATTTAGGAACTCAGCATGACCGGTTTCTTTAACGTATTGCGTAACCGCGTATACAATCCAAAGATGATCATCGCCGTAATAATCGGGACGGTCTTCTTCTTCACGCGAATCACCGGCATTTGCTTCCATCGTTGAAGGGAAGAACTGATGCATCGCTGAACCATCGATGTTTTGCACCGAAAGTAAGCGTTCGATAAACTCGCGTGCTTCTTCTGGCATATGTGTAATGACGCCAAGTGTATCTTGCGAAGAGTCGCGGAAACCAACACCTCGTGCTCCGTAACCAAGTTGGTACAACGACAAGTAACGCGACCAGTTTTTCGTCGTGTGACATTGGCGTGGGTTATGAATGTTTAGCATGGAGTTCATGGCTGGATCGGGTGTTTCTACTTGTACTGCCGCAAGGTAGTTATCCCAGTGATTAGCAAGCGCATCCAACGCTTTGTCCACTTCTTGATGGTCTCGGTACTTCTCAAGCATAGGCTCAGCCTGCTCGAGACTTGGCATTTGCGTTAACTGTACAACTGTACGCTCCATTTGCTTAGGTTCAATCCAGCCTAAACGTAGATTCAACGCACCAATATTGTCTCCACGCAAACATTCACTGTTTCCTAGTTCATCGGTGAACAGTTTTTCAGGAGCGGCCCAACTGCCATAACCCAAGTTGCCAAGGAACTTCTGACGGTCACCATCAAAAGAGGTCGCAGGGCGATCCGCCGTCATTAGATTTACTGCATAGTCACGCTTCATAAAAGCGTATTGCTCTAAAACGGTGTGGCCTGATGCTTGTTGATGCGCCTTAAGCGTCATGGTTTGTGGTACCCAGTCTGCATTAACTAATTGTTTTAACGCATCAAAGTGAGTGAACTCAAAGACAGGAACAACATCAACGTGTAGCGCTTCATCGCTGATGTTTGTGATTTTGATATCTTCAAGTAATACTGGCGCATCTTTAGGCACAAACAAAGTGGCTTCACAACGGACGCCGTACCCTTCAGCAATAATTGTGGTGTAAGAAAGTCCCGTATGGTTTTCAAACTTTTCTAACGGTTTTAGCGTAGGAGTATAAAAAGGTGAAAATACCTCAACGTTACCTTCGCGGTTGGTCACTTTTAGGTAAACCGTCGATCCTTTAAAATCAGAATTAGGCAACTGGGCAATGTACTTCGTGATACGGTTGAGTGCTGGGTCACCTTTACACAACACAACGCCACCGTTACTGTCAACTAAACCACCGAACTCCAGTGTACCAACATAGTTACACCATTTTATTGGCGTGCAAGGCGTGGTGGTGATGTATTCTTTATTATTATCGTCAAAATATCCGAATTTCATAACACTATCCTTAGTCCCCAGTAGACTGGGGACTAATTATTAATTTGTTCTTAGAGGTTGGGTATGGAAATTAGTGAGCCAGTGATTTTTCACTTAATGCGTCAAACAAGTGAACAGAATCTAAATCAATGTAGAGCGTGATCTCTTGGGTATCGACTTCTGCGGCTTGCGTCTCGACCGTTAACAACTGACCACCAATCTCAGTTCTCAATAAAATGCTTGCTCCAAGCAGTTCTTTATCTTTGATTTTAGCGCGAACTGGCAATACACGGTCGTGCTCTACTTGCTCGGCACGCAAGTGAATATCGGTAGGACGAATACCAAAATGCAACGCTAAGTTCTTTGATGCATGGGCTTTAAAGCGTTCAGGTAATGGGATATTCACATCTCCTAGAGCAATAAAAAATTCGTCTTGTTCATTCACCAATTTCGCATCTAACATGTTCATTGATGGGTTACCGATAAACTGAGCAACAAACTTATTGGCTGGACGTTTAAACACTTCTGTTGGCGTACCAACCTGAGCGACATAACCGTCTTTTAGAATCACAATACGGTCCGCGAGTGTCATGGCTTCGATTTGGTCGTGCGTTACGTAGATAGTGGTTGTCTTAAGCTCGCCGTGTAACTGTTTGATTTCTTCACGCATCACACCACGGAGCTTGGCATCAAGGTTAGAAAGCGGTTCGTCAAATAGGAATACTTTGGGAGTACGCACCATCGCACGCCCCATTGCTACGCGCTGACGTTGACCACCGGAAAGCTCCTTAGGCTTGCGATCCAGTAGCGGTTCTAGCTCTAGCATTTTTGCCGCTTTGCGAACTTCCACATCAATATCTGCTTTCTTCATGCCTTTTAACTTGAGCGCAAAAGCGATGTTTTCATAGACCGACATATGCGGATAAAGAGCATAGCTTTGAAACACCATCGCCAAGTCACGGTCTTTAGCATCAATCTTGTTCATTAGCTTTTCATCGACAAAGATTTCACCAGAAGTGATGTCTTCAAGACCCGCTAACATACGCAGTGTTGTCGATTTTCCACAACCAGAAGGGCCAAGAAATACCACAAACTCACCGTCATTTACCGTGAAATCAAAGTGCTTAACAACATCGACGTTTCCAAAGGATTTTTTAATGTTACGGAATTCTACTTTTGCCATTACTTGTTCTCCTCGGCGCGTTCTAGAAGCATGTTGCGGTACGCAATAGCACTCTGTTTCAATGTTCTTTTCTGAGTTTTATAATCAACGTGCACAATCCCGAAACGTTGCTCATAGCCAAATGCCCATTCGAAGTTATCCATCAGACTCCAAGCGAAATAGCCATCGACACGAACGCCAGCACGGATAGCGTTATCAACCGCTTCTAGGTGAGTTTGGAAATAGCGAACACGTTGTTCATCATTAACTTCACCATCAATAATTGAATCGTTACCAGCAGCACCATTCTCCGTAACATATAAAGGCGGTACATTGTCGTAACGCTGATCAATTCTTACAAGAAGATCAGTTAGACCTTGCGGATAGATTTCCCAACCTATATGAGTGAACTCCGCACCTTCTGGTTTAATCGTTTCAATCTCGTTGTGTTCATTAAAACGAGCAACACTGCGGGTGTAATAGTTGATACCAATGTAATCCACAGGAGCAGACATAATTTCTAGATCACCCTCAAGGATCATTGGCATGTTAACCTGTTGTTTTTCAACCACTAAGCTTGGGTATTTTCCCTTTAGAACAGGATCCATGAACCAATGGAAGTTCTCTGCTTCACAATAGTCAGCCGCCGCTTGATCTTGATCACTTACTGGATAGCTCGGTGTAGCATTGAACACGATGCCATGCTTAGACTCAGGAGCATTTTTCCTCAACACAGGAATTGCTAAACCATGCGCTAACATTAAATGGTGAGCAGCTAAATAACCTTCTTTCTCACCCTTAATACCCGGTGCATGCTCTCCCCAGCGGTAGCCTAAAAAAGCCGCAACAAATGGTTCATTGAGCGTGGTATATACATCGATTTTGTTACCGAAATACGCACTAACAACGTCCGCATATTCAGCAAATTTAAAAGCTGTTTCACGGTTTAGCCACCCACCACGGTCACCTATATACTGAGGCAAATCCCAGTGATATAGCGTCACATAAACTTTCAAGCCACGAGCATGGCACTCGTCGATAATCTGCTCATAAAACTCAAGTCCTTCAGGATTAATAACACCGTCTTGAGGCAGAATTCTTGGCCAAGAAATCGACAAGCGGTACGCATCCACACCTAAGCCTGCAATCATGTCGATATCTTGCTTCCACAGATGGTAGTGGTCACAAGCAACATCGCCGTTGTCGCCTTTATCTACTTTTCCTGGAGTCTTACAAAACGTATCCCAAATAGAAGGGGTACGGCCCCCTTCATTAACACCACCTTCAATCTGATAAGATGATGTTGCAACACCGAAAACAAATTCTGAAGTAAGTAGTTGTGAATCCTTCGGTAACTGGTATTTATTTATAGACATAACTTTTCTTTTAACCTTTTACTGCACCAGAAGTTAAACCACTAATCATCTGTTTCGAAGCAAACAGATAAGTAATAACTAATGGTAAAATGGAAATCGTGGTTCCTAGCATTACGGCTCCCCAAGGAGTATTCGGAATACCTTGTACACTTCGCAACGCCTGAGTAATGACATAATTTTCCGGTGAGTTAAGCACAACTAAAGGCTGCATAAACATGTTCCAGAAGAAAACAAACTGAACAATGGCCAACGTAGCGAGGGCTGGTTTCATTAATGGCAGTACTACACTCCAGTAAGTTCTAAACTCACCTGCG
The DNA here is from genome assembly GCF_032648565.1 of Vibrio sp. 2-1-2a. NCBI lineage: Bacteria > Pseudomonadati > Pseudomonadota > Gammaproteobacteria > Vibrionales > Vibrionaceae > Vibrio > Vibrio sp. 2-1-2a. The sequence goes on along the minus strand of NZ_WBOH01000010.1, from coordinate 71,175 downwards.
CCATCCAGTTTGGCGGCCTCTAGTAGCTCTTTAGGAATTGAAGCCACGACGTGCTGGCGCATCAGGAAAATACCAAATGGCGTAGTCGTAAAGGGTAGCCATACCGAAATATGATTATCCAGCAAGCCTAAGAACTTAACGATCATGAAGTACGGAATCAGGCTTAATACTGGCGGAATCATCATCGAACCAACCAGCATGCCAAATAAGATATTTTTGCCACGGAACTTAAATACCGCAAACGCATATCCGCCCATACTACAGAACAGCAACGAAATAGTTGTTCCCAAGAACGCGACGTAGATCGAGTTAAACATTGCCTGCCAAAAAGGCATGATCTCTTGCAATTTGGCGTAGTTGATAGCCAGGCTGTCACCAATAGCAAAGCTGATTCCTGTACCGAAAATCTCCCCTCGGTCACGTGTCGAAAGTAGAGCAGACCAAATGAATGGGAAAACTGTCACTATGGCTGACACAATCAGGATTACACCCAGAACAAGCATCGTTATCTTAATAAAACTATCAATCACTCTATCGCTAGGCTTAATAGAAGCCCATAACGACGAGTTTGATGTGGCAATTTGAGTCGTCATGTTATTGCTCCCCTAAACCTTTTTTACCGAAGAAGAAAAATTGAACCATGGTACAAGCTGCAATCAGGGCAAACAGCAACCAAGAGATAGCAGAAGCTGTTCCCATTTCTAACCATTCCCAACCCACTTTGTACAAATACATTGAGATCGTAAGACCAGCTTGACCTGTACCACCCCCGCCACGGGTCAACACGAACGGTTCTTCAAATAATTGCAAGTTACCAATGATGGTCATCGTAACTGCGAAGAATACAAATGGGCGAATCATTGGCAGTGAAATGTTCCAAAAACGACGCAGAGCGTTAGCTCCGTCCATACGGGCAGCTTCAAGAATGTCTTTAGGGATAGTCATTAAGCCTGTGGTATACAGAACAATGTTGAAACCTGTGTACTTCCAGAACACCATGATAGCAATAGATGGCTTAATCAACGTTGCATCATCCAACCAGCGAATTGGTTGAAAATCATTCACCCACGCAAATGCCCAACCAAACAGTGAACTGTCTGCCAGCGCGATCAAAGTTTGGTTGATGATGCCGGAGTTTGGTGAATACATGTTGAAGAAGATCAGCGATGCAGCAACCGTAGAAGTGATGTACGGAAGAAAATACGCGGATGTTAACCAATGACGGATTTTATCCCCCATTGATACAAGAATGTATGCGACGGGAATAGCAATTAAATGCTGAGCTAGGCCTGATGTGATCGCTAACCAAAACGTATTTTGCAGAGAACGCCATAGCCAAGGGTCAGTCAGGGCGATTTGATAGTTTTCAACCCCAACATATTTCATCGCCGCTAACCCTTCCACAGGGTTCCATGAATGAAACGATAAGAAAACAGAAAAAAGTAATGGAAAAATCCCAAATACAGAAAAAATAACTAAAAACGGCAACAAAAACGAATACGGTGTAAGCGCTTTCAAATTCAGGCGAGAAAAAAAACTTTCACCGCCCGATGTTTTCATTGAGTTACCTGTAGATTGGTTCATAGTAACAACCCCTTACCTAGGGAGGCGTAATTTACGCCTCCCAAAATTAATACAACTTCTGGCTTACATATTACGCGTACGACGTTTAATCAAACGCTCAGCTTCTTCAAGCGCTGTCTTAATATCTTTACCTTCATCCAGCACTTCCATCAGAGCATTTTCTAAAACGATGGAACGTGCCACGTGATCACCTTTAGCAGGTTCAACTGGCTTGATATTTTTCGCCACTTCAGCAAACAACAAGCGAGCCTTTTGACCACCTAGGAAAGGCATTTCTTCTGAGAACATAGCATCATCGTAAGTAGTTACGTTTGCAGGGAAAGCAGCAATAGTTTCGAAGTGTTTAAGCTGAACATCACGACGAGTTGTCATGTATTCAATTAGTTGCCACGCTTCGTCTTGCTTAGTAGATTGAGTCGGGATAGAAAGGAAAGACCCGCCCCAGCTACCGTAGATACCATCGGGGAGATTAGATACACCCCACTTACCTGCGGTTCCGGGAGCAATCCAGTTGTTCAAGTGACCAAGAAGCCAAGCACCTGATAACTGAGTTGCAAAAGTACCGTTGCGGAAGCCTTCATACCACTCGTTTGACCAAGCTAGAATTTTTCCATCTAGTCCTTTGTCACGAATTTCCTTCGCAACTTCAAACGCATGAACAAAGCGCTCAGAAGTGACCACTGGGTTCCCATCGTTGTCGAAATACAGACCTTCGCCTTCCGGTACAGTAGTAAAAATAATCGCTTGCGCTACGTCAGATGCTGAAGCAATCAACTGAATGTTTTTAGCTTTTAGCTTTTCACCTGCCGCTATGTATGAATCCCAATCTTTGATCGCTTCATTCAAGTCGATTCCAGCGTCTTTAAAGATGTCTGTACGGTAGTACATTACACCTGGACCAAGGTCGACTGGCATACCATACACATCGCCATCCGCGCCTTTACCTTGAGCCCAAGCGTATGGCGCAAAGCGTTCAGCATATTTATCGGCACTATATTTTTCTGACAAGTTAACTAAGCCACCAGACGCAACAAACGGACCGATTTTCTCTACATCCACAACGATCACATCACCAGCACCAGAGCCTGTTGCAAGGTTGGTGGTTAACTTAGTGTGGTGATCTCCGTGGTTGTTCATCAGGTAATCAACCTTGATGCCTGTTTCTTTCTCAAACTCTGGCAGCAACACTTTCAAGCTGCTATCAAAATCTGGAAAACCATCAAAACGGATCTCGCTGTTCGCTGCTGAAGCTGTTGCAGCAAGTCCTAATGTGATTGCACTTGAAAGTGCTAAGGTCTTAAATTTCATGCTGTATCCTTAGTGTAGTTATAGGGTACTCGTTATATCCTTGACAGAATTTCGAATGACTAACGCAGGGCTAAGTTTGAAATTCACATCTTGTTTATTCTTTGTCAGCTTTTGCAAAGTGAGCTGTACAGCCTCAATGCTCATCTGTTCGATAGGAAAGTTAATGGTAGTTAAAGAGGGGGTGAGATAACGAGCAAAGATGTTGTCGTCGAAACCGACAAGTGAAACATCATCAGGAATCGAGTAGCCTTCTTCTCTCAATACCTCAAAGGCTCCAAATGCCATATGATCATTTGACGCAAAAATGGCACTGAATCGACAATCTCTCTTCAGCAATTTTTTTGTCGCACTAACACCAGTTTCTTCAGTGAAACCCGCTTCAGAAACCAATACCTCGTTATACTCTAACCCCGCCTCCTCCAAGGCTTTTCGATAGCCTTGCAAGCGTCCTCGAGCATCAGACTTATCTAAAGGACCTGTAATACAGGCAATTTCAGTATGCCCCATTTTTAAGAGATATTGTGTAGCAAGTTTCCCCCCAAACTCGTTATCAATATCAATACAGCTCCGACTCATCTCAGGGATAAAGCGATTCAATAAAACGACAGGGATTCCTTGCTCTTCTAGACTGATCAAGTAATCATCACTCAGATTCTGAACATGGAGAATCAAGGCATCGACCTTACGTCCTAATAAAAATTCAACCGCTTCACGTTGCTCCTTTGCATTGTTTGAGCCTGCAGTTACAACAGCATAGTAGCCAAAACGACGCAAATGCTCTTCCAGGCAATGGAGAATACCTGAATAGAAAGGACCACCAAGTTCCGGTACGACAATCCCCACGCTGCCAGTGCGACTAGATGCCAAAGCTTGGGCGATAGAGTTCGGCCGATAACCCAACTCTTTTATCGCTTTTTCAACCTTTAACTTCTTGTCGTGACTCACCCGACTAGTACCATTTATTACTCTAGATACTGTGGCCTGAGATACCCCCGCATGCTCAGAGACGTGTTTAATTGTTGCCACCGTTACCTCTACTCCCAAGACACTTGAAAACGCTTACAAACTAATTATTGAGTAATCATGGAGTGGTTTTAGTGATTATTGTCACACTAAACTTTTACGTTAAACTCAGTATTAAGAAACATTGAGAGTTATTACAGTTTTTCCCACTCCCATGAAACTGTTTCATGAATTAATATTCACTCTTCAAACCGCTTCGATGATGACGTCATTGTCACTCTTTTGCTGTTTATCCGTCTCTTCCTGCTGTAAAATGAAACTTTCCGTCAGCTCAAATTGAATTTCCGCTAAACGCTCAAGCTTTTCACCATGCTCAGCAACTTGTGTTGAGCGCTGTGAGTTTTGCTCTGACAGCGTGTGAATTTGAGTGATGTTTTCAACTACGTCACGAGCAACAGCTTGATGTGCACTCGTTGCTGACGATATTTGCTGACTGCGATGAGAGACTTGGTTGAGAAGAACATGTAATTTCACGAAGCGCCCATCGACACGCTTGGCTTGTTGCATGCTTTGGTTCATACCTGAGAGGCAATCGGAAATCTGTGATGCTGCGAGATCCGTTTGTCGCTGCAAACGTTCAATTTTATTTTTAATTTCCTGAGCACTATTCGTGGTTTGGGCAGCGAGGACTCGAACTTCATCAGCGACGACAGAAAAACCGCGTCCATGGTCTCCCGCCCTTGCAGCTTCTATTGCTGCATTTAGTGCAAGCAAGTTCGTTTGCTCTGAAATGCCCGCGATGGTATCTAATATAGACGCAATACTTTTACTCTCTTTTTCCAACGCCAGATTTGTCTCTGTTACTTGATGAAGCTCTTCAGAAAGACGCTCTAACATGGCAACATTTTCAGTCATATCATTCTGAGCTTCATCAGAATGTTCAACGGCTTGCGTCACTAAGCTGAGTGTATCTTCGGTAGACTTGGCAATTTCGCTAACCGAGCACTCAATTTCCTCCATTGCAGACGCTACAGACACCGTTTGTGAGGTTTGCTCGAAGATGGCGCTATTTAGTTCCTTACTGATATTTTGATTGGTCAATGATGCACTATTGAGTTCCGCACTTGATTGACGAATTCGTTCAATAATGAGTGAAAGATGGCGCACAACCAAATTGACCTTTTCTGCCACTTGCCCAAACTCATTACTTGCTGAGTACTCTACCTCTGAAGTTAAATCTTTCGCGGCAATTTTATTCAAGGCATTAAGCAGTAGTTTAGTCGCCCTACGAACCATATTCGTAAAACTCAGAACCAAACACACAGTGACCAAAATCGAGCCCAAAGAGATACTAATAAGCAGCGTGCGGGTTTCGTTAGATGCTTGTGTTGCTTGCTCAAAAAGTTGGTTAGCAATGTGATTTGCACTATGTGATAGGCTGTCAATGTTTGCTAACTGTGTATCGATATTTTCCTCTAAATCTAACCGAAGAGCACTACGGGCTTGTGCTTGCTCTACCACGGCAACATGCATTTTTATTGCACCTGTTGAATCGAATGCCAACTGTTTAAGTGCAGACATCGGCTTTTCAATTGAAGAATAGAGTGAAGAATACTTCTTGATTAGTAACTGCTCACTTTCTTCTAAGTAACGTTGGCGATTTTCTAGCCGACGCTCAACCGCACGAACCTCCGTCATATCTTGTAACTTGAACACCTCGCTAGCCTCATTTTGCAAAAGGCTAATTTGGCTGGATAAGCCGTCTAACGCTTTTAAAGCATCATCGGTTTCGGCTTGACTAAGTGCTCGCTGCAATGCATTACGAAGTTGAGCGTTTACCGATTGAAATTTAGATTGTAAAAAATAGCTCTGGTCGAGCTGATCGAGATAACGAGCATGAACAGCAACAACATCCCTCAACAGGCTCAAGGTCTTCTCACTTTGAGCAGCAATTGGCTCAACAAAATCTTTTAGTTCTGGCCGCTGATTGGTCTGAGAAACAAACCAATTAAGTTGGGCATTATAGATCTCTATACTCTTTTCAATTGACGCAACAAATGGGGGAAGCTCATCCAAATATTGAGTAGACAAATAAGGCGTAAGGTTACGGTTTATATTGAGAAAATCGATGGTTAGCTGAGCTGAGCTTAGCATCAACGGAGTTGCATCTTGAGTAATAGATTCCATCTTTGCGGTAACATCCTGATTACCACTGACAGAAAGCCATGCTGAACTCAGCATGATCACAATTAAACACACACAACCAAAGTAGAGACGAGAAATTAACGTTTGAAAGGGCATAATCCACCAACCCATAGACAACTCCTGTCTTAATCAAAAGGACAAAAAAAGGGCACCTATGATAGTGCCCAAAAATGGAGTCAAGTTTGCTAGTATATCAGCCCCAATAAGCTGCCTTTGGGGCTAAGACATGAATGGACAATTAAGATTGACTGGTTTACCACCAAGCTTCGAACATCGCGCCGAAAGCAAGAGTATCCACATTTGTCGTTGAACCATCCGTTGTTTCAACATCACCTACTGTAGTGTAGAAGCGAAGCATTGGGCGGCTCCAAGGTAGACCACCTAGAGATAAGTTTTGAGAAAGTGTCGCTTTCCAACCGGTCACTTCTTTATCGTTGTCCCAGTCTTCCATTGCATAACCCGCTTCAAACCAAGTTGAGTGAACGTCTGTCCATTGGTATTGCGGACGCACGATAGCAGAGTATTCATTTTTCTCATCAGTATCGTTACCAGCGATATTTTTGTACGAGACAATGTAATCAATGATAAATTGACTCGATACGCCATAGTTACCTTCTAAACTGGTATATAGCACTTGCTTATCGCCTGCCAAATCAAACGCAGAATCGTCAGCACCATCAGCATACTTCACAAGGAGCTTGTTCGAACTGCCTAATCCTAGTACAGCACCTGCTTGCCATGAGTTTTCGTCTTTCTTATCATCGCCAGCTTCGTCAGAAGCAAAACCGTAGTTGAAGTAAAGCTCAAGATTACCAATACCTGCATCAATACTGTGAAGTTTAGAAGTGATTGCGTAGACGCCATTGTCATTGTTCAAGCTACCACCGTTAGAGTCGACTTTACCCACAAACCCCATATCTAACTTAGCGCCACCTAGATTCAGGTTATTGAAGCCTGCCCCCTGACCGTCGTGTGTGAACAAGAAGTAATCGTTCAAACCTTGTTGTACACGACCGTGGAAATCTCGACCGGCCCACATGTAAAGCTCAGGTTGGCTTTCAAATACGTTGGTCACCCCAGCGTAAGCTTTTTTCAGGCTAACACCACCGTCAGAACCCCAATCACGATGAGCCCATTCATCAAACATGACAACGATGTCCCATTTGACACCATTATCTGCTTGGAAAATTTTACCTAACTGGAATTCACCACCGTTAGCTTCGTTACCCAGACGACCTACTGAGCGACCTGTACTACCCACATTAACATAACGGCTGTCACCATCTGAATAATGCGCGCCATAACGAGCATAACCAGAGAAGATCACGCCTTCTGGAACTTTTGTATCCGGAGTCAATACGGCTTGTTGTTGATCATTGACATAGTCAATTTCAACAACCTTAGATTCCAACTCTTGAATACGTTTTTCTAAATCAGAAATAGTAGATTCATCAGCAAATGCAGATACAGAAGAAAGTGAAGCGGCCACTGCTAAAGTTATTGGTAAGAATTTGAAGTTTTTCATCTTATTTCCCTATTATTCTATGTTTGTTTAAGTTTGATATAGGCTAAACAATGAAAGACTTGAAAACACATGTCGACTTCACATCCGAGAACAGAAGAAATCACCATGAAACAAACCAACAAACAGAAGGAGAAAAAAATAAAATAAAAATCAAAAGCTTAAATACACAACAACAACAATTAAAATAATGAAATCGCTTTCTTTTCATGAGAAATGGAGAATTTTGTCACGAAATGAAACCTCTATTATTAACCTTAAATGCATTACTTTATGAGCACTTTCAATATTATGAAATTTTTCAGCAATAATGATCCGCTCTAACTGTTTTGGACACCGAGTTAAGTGAGCACAATCACTAACAAGGTGAACAATAACAACCAACAAAACTAAACCCTCTGAATTTAAGGCAGAAGCTCTGAAGCTATCAGAGAAAGTGGAAGTTGCAGCGGCTTTGTTGCAGAAATCGAATGAACTAAATCAGAATCTTACGATCAGATCAGGGACAATTCATTCACTTACTTTAATTTCATGCCGAAGCCTCGCTACAAAACCACTAACTGGTGCAAGTACAATAACTCCTTGATCAACAGAGGTTCACTCACGTTTTGGATTGACGAAGAGGCCATAACTGAGTGGAAACAATCTAAACAGGATAAACGTGGTAGACCAAGATTGTTTAGTGATCTCGCTATCACGACTGCTCTCATGGTAAAGCGCATTTTTTCCTTACCATTAAGGGCGCTACAAGGCTTTATCGACTCTGTTTTTAGATTGGCGAACGTCCCATTGGTTTGTCCCCACTATACTTGCATCAGTCGCCGAGCTAAGGATGTAGAGGTTAATTTCAAAGCCTCATCACGAGGCGCTATCCAACACCTGGCTATTGATGCAACTGGGCTCAAGGTATACGGTGAGGGCGAATGGAAAGTGAAAAAGCATGGAACCGATGGTAAGCGTCGAGTCTGGCGTAAACTCCATCTTGCTGTTGATACTGACACTCATGAAATTATTGCAGCTGAACTGACACTTTCAGGCGTGACAGATGCGGAAGTACTCCCAAATTTACTCAAACAAACACGCCGATCCATCAAGGAAATTTCGGGAGATGGCGCATACGATACAAGGGAGTGCCACAGGGCGATTAGGGTTAAGAAAGCGATACCTCTAATCCCTCCACGTGAAGGAGCCGCCTTCTGGGAAAAGGGGCATCCACGTAATCTGGCGGTTGGTTGCCAAAAGCTCTATGGTTCGAACAAAAAGTGGAAACGAAAGTATGGTTACCACAGGCGTTCATTGTCGGAGACCGCTATGTATCGCGTAAAACAGCTACTAGGAGCTTCACTCACACTTCGAAATTACAACGCACAAGTTGGTGAAACATACGCCATGATCAAAGCACTCAACAAGCTAACAGGGATAGGTATGCCCGAAATCCAGTATATCGTTTAAAATACAAACGATTTAGCTAGTGTTCGCTCTCAAGTTGAATTCCGCAACAAAGCCCCTCGCCACATGCGAACCATACGAACGGTCGCGATAAAATCAATTGAACAACAGGAGACGATGCTGAGGGCAGATGGTAAAGAAACGAAGCAGAAGTCTCGTGAAATAACTACCTCTAGCCACCTATCAAAACTTATTCGCCCCGACTTCTGTTCTTCAAAATACTTGAAATCAGGCATTGGGAAGGTGATTGCTCCTTCCTAATACTTAAGCACTGCGCATAATGGGGCTATATCATTAATTTCAGGCCTCTCACTTGAAGAGATCGAGTTCGGTGCGATTCCTACCATTATGTTTAGCTTGATAAAGAGCATCATCGGCACGTTTAAGAGTCGCGCTAATCGGCTCATCTTCTGCTGACCAATGAGACACGCCGATAGAAATCGTAACATGCCCTACGGCATCAAACTTGTTTAATGCAATAGATTTACGAATTCTCTCGGCAACGAGTTTAGCCTGATGTATGTCCGTTTTGACTAAGAAAACGATAAACTCTTCGCCACCAGAGCGGCAAACAATATCAACTTCTCGTGCCTGAGCCTTGATCATACTTGCCACACTGACTAATAAACCATCGCCGACATCATGACCAAAGCTATCATTCACTTTTTTAAAGTAATCAAGATCCAAAGCTAGCACAGAAAATGGAGTTTTTTGTGCTAGCAAGGTATCAATCGCCTTACCTAGACCTCTGCGGTTCAGTAGCCCAGTCATGGGATCAGTTAAAGTATCTAAGTGCAGCTGATCAATAGTGCTGGATACAATATTGAACGTGCTGAGAAATGAACGTTTCAAGTATGACGCTTCAAAATACCAAGGCTTCACTTCATTTAAGTCTTGCTTGGTAGAGTTATGGCTTTCAAAACTTTTGACTACACTGGCTAATTGCCATAAAGGTTTCGATATAAAAATCGAAGAAACCCAAATAGTCAAAAATATAAGAACACTAATTGGGAGTGACTCTATAAACATATGCCACATTTGATCGTCAAGCATAGACAAAACGAGCTCTTCTGGCTTCTCAGCAATAATCCCCCAGCCAGCATGTTTTACGGGCGCGTATCCAGAGAGCATGTCAACGCTTTGGGAGTTAACGATAGCTTGTCCCCCTTCCTCACCACGACTTACCGCTCTTATTGCTTCGTTATTAGTAATAACTTCTCCAATTCGTTGCGGATCAGGGTGATAAATCAACGTCTGATGCTTATCGACAACATACAAATATGACCCATCTTTGTAACTATGCTGTCCAAGAATTGTCCTTAATATATTTTTTTGATCGAGGTAGATGGTTCCCGCAACATAGCCTAAGTAATCGCCGTTTTCAGAAAAGATAGGATACGACATGCTTGTCAAATAGTTACCAGCAGGGGATACAAATGGATTCGTGATAAGTGGAGTTTTCGCATTTAGAGACTGTAACGCGCTTTCTTCAGTTAATTGAACACCTTTCACTTCAATAGTTTCTGGTGAAACCGATATGATGACCCCGTCCGCATTCACAATTACGACAGAGTTGAAAGAGTCGGTTTGAGTTCGCAATCGATTTACCTCTTGCTGCAATACAAGCGGCTCAAGCATTCTACGGCTGATTATCGATGCGCTGTACTCTAGTTGGGATAAAGCAGAATCAATAAAAGTATCCGTCATCTCCGCCATTTTAACGGCATATACACGGTTGGACTCTATGGTATTGTTAACTACCAGCTCATGCTGAACTCTATATATGGAGTGAAAAGTATTAAGAAGAGTAACTAGTACACTGAACACACTTAGGCACAGAATTAACTTTCTCAGATTTAACTTATCCCTCATCTGTTTCATTTCCTCCATATACTCCATAAGTTAAATCATCCATTTTTTCATTAGATATAAAAGACATTGCCACTCACAGCTCTATACTAACTCAAAGACTTAATCAGACCTTTGAATACTCTGCATGAAACATCACTCCTTACTTAGAGTTATCTTGAGCTAAACCCCATAGAGAGTAACTCCAAGACGTGACTAGCCAACATACGTTAAAACGCCAGAATAGCCTTAACAGTCTGTGATTAATGCTCGATGTAACATTTTAAACACTTTAGTGATGTGTCACTAGATTGATATGCAATGTAATGATAATTTACTTATATAAGTATGACCTTACTCATGGGCAGTACACGGATAATACTGTGGTCAATATGAAAAGAAATATAAAATCCTCCACTAAGTTCGTTTTTACTTACTTTGTGTTTGCGTCGCTATGGGTTTGGTTCTCAGATAAAGCAGTAGAACTCCTATCGAGCAATCCACAAGTCTATACCTTGGTTCAATCACTAAAGGGAATGTTATTTATAGTGGTCACATCTTTATTGCTGTGGGGACTGGTAAAAAAGAACAATCGAGAACTTGAACAAGCGAATGACATTGACTCTGTAACAGGTTTACACAGCCCTTTGGTATTTTTTCGCTACCTAGAACAAAAAATCCAAAGTGCCAAAGAAGATGAACACTATGTTCTTTTTCTTCTTGATATTGATAACTTTAAACCCATAGCCGATCGCCTCGGTTTTATGAAAAGTAGTCAGTTTCTAAAGGATATAGCACAATCTATTGACTCTCATACGGTCTTTCCTCTTCTCTCATCACGAATACACTCTGATGGGTTTGCTTGTTTGGTACGAATGCATGATGAAAACCAAATAGCTCTGCACTTAGCTCGCGTTCAAAAGCAGTTTAATCAACATGCAAAAAATCATGAAATTGATGTGACATGCTCTATTGGTGTGGCCTTCTACCCGTATGATGGAGAGAGTGTCAAGCAACTCATGTCGTCGGCAAAATATGCTCTAGCTCAGGCAAAAAAAACAAAAAATACTATCCGATACCACGACAAAAAACTCGCTGAAGAAGATTTCCAAAAACAACGCATGATTATAGAGTTGCGTCATGCGATTCAAGAAGAGCAAATACAGATAGTCTTTCAACCAAAATATCGCCTAAAAGACAAGAGAATGACGGGAGTTGAAGTGCTATCTCGCTGGACCCACTCTCAATACGGAGATATACCTCCATCAGTATTTGTCACGCTAGCAGAAGAAAATAATCTTAGTAGCGCTTTAACGAAGCTAGTAATCAAGCAAGCATCAAAGCAACTTAAAGAAGCTCAGCTCCTAGGCCGTGTCATCCAAAGCGTATCTGTAAATATTTCAGCGACTGAGCTAAATAGCACTGAGGGTATTCATCAAATTGAGTATCAGCTAAATCAAGACACTGAACTTTCAAAATACCTATGCCTTGAAATCACAGAGACAGCCACACTTAAGAATATAGAAAAATGTGCAAGCCTAGTAAAAAAAATGAAAAGGTCTGGTATAGCGTTCTCTATCGATGACTTTGGGGTCGGTTATACCTCATTTGGAATTTTCAATAGACTCGACGTCGATGAAATCAAGATAGATCGTAGTTTCATCAAAGATATTGCGGTTGATTATCGTTCAAGAGCGATCACTTCAGGCATTATCGACATTGCAAAAGGATTCGGAATTCAAGTCGTTGCGGAAGGAGTAGAAACCGATCACCAGTTACGAATTCTTGAAGAGTTAGGCTGTGAACAAGCCCAAGGTTTCTATCTAAGCCACCCAATACCTGTTGAAGAATTAAAAGAGAAATTAAATATAACTTCGCAAGACAATAAAGTTGATTTCATTGCAGTGTCTAGCAGGCCTAAAAACTGAAGTAGCGTTTTTTAAACACACAGCAAGAATAACGAGCGTAGATTTTAAATGAATGCCTCTTAGTATCTGATTGCTTTAAATGAGCAGATATATGATGAAACCAAATATCAATTAAAAATCATTTACTTAGCGCATTCTAAGACTTTAAGTTAGTCTATGCTGATGATAATTATGCTCATACCTCCCTTTCGGTGAAATACTGAGCTTAGCTGGGTGTATTCGTAAGCAATGTGAAGAGCATAAATATACTTGCGCGCAAAACCATATTCAATGCACAGTCAGTATTGGAGCACTTCATTGTAGTATTCGATAGTATTTAACCGAGAAAAAACAATAGAAGAGAAGGGCTTTGTTGCGTAATTCGAGGAAACTAAATCAGAAGGTTACGATCTGATCGGCTAAGTAAGTTAATTCCCCTAGTCTCATGCCGAAATCTCGCTACAAAACAACGAACTGGAAACAGTACAACAAAGCTTTAATCAACCGTGGTTCACTCACTTTCTGGATTGATGAAGAAGCCATTCGCCAGTGGAAGCAGAGTAAACAAGATAAACGTGGTAGACCTCGTCAGTTCAGCGACTTAGCCATTACCACTGCACTTATGGTAAAACGAGTTTTCTCAATGCCGTTGAGAGCATTGCAAGGGTTTATCGATTCTGTTTTTTCATTGGCTAACGTCCCTATAGTCTGTCCACATTACAGTTGTATAAGTCGAAGAGCTAAGCAAGTCGAGGCTTCATTTAAACCCAAGACTAGAGGTGCAATACAGCATCTAGCTATTGATGCGACGGGTCTCAAGGTTTATGGCGAAGGTGAATGGAAGGTCAAGAAGCATGGTACTAACGGGAAGCATAGGGTCTGGATAAAATTGCATTTAGCGGTAGATACCAGTACTCATGAAGTCGTCGCGGCAGAACTGAGTTTATCTAATGTTACCGATGCAGAAGTCCTTCCTAACTTGCTCAAGCAAACACGCCGAAGAATTATCGAGATATCTGGTAATGGCGCTTATGACACAAGGGATTGCCACGATGCCATACGGTTCAAGCGAATGCATTATATAATAATCGCTCAATTTTAGGCAGTTTGGTTCTCTGATCGAATTACGCAACAAAGCCGAAGAGAAGCGCGAAAATATGGATTAGATTGCATAGCGAGCAGATTAGAATTTATACAACGTAAAAAATAAGCTCGTTGTTCAAACCATCTCTATGAAGGGCTTTAATGTCTAAGTTATCAACAATGTGACGATACATTTCACAGATCATGGTTTTTATAAAATATAAAGAGTATTATAGTGAAACTAATATAACCACATACACGTCAGTAACAATTCCTTTTTACGTAAGGTTAAGTTATGTTTTTCTCTAAAAAAAAGACAATAATAAAGTCCTGTCATTCCGAGAATGTATACAACGCTTTAAAGAGACATGTTGCATGGGTCGAGTTCAGCCTAGATGGATCAGTTAAAGATGCAAGTCCACTATTTTTGAAAATTTTTGGGTTTTCATTAGATGAAGTTAAAGGTAAACATCACAGAATCTTCTGTCCAGAAAACCAAGTAAACTCTTCCTTATACCAAAACTTTTGGAGAGATGTAACTAATGGAGTAATTAAAGAAGGTACCTTCGAGAGACAAAATAAGCAAGGTGAGCGCGTTGTTCTTGAAGCTACTTACTTCTCAATCAAGGACTCTGACGGAAATTTCACGGGTATTGCAAAGGTTGCTTCCGACGTAACAGATCTTTATAACAAAAATCAAAAAAGTGAAGCACTTATTTCAGCCCTAAATAAATCTCAAGCCATTATCGAATTTGACCCACAAGGAGTTGTGCTTCAAGCAAATAACAACTTCTTGAACACGTTAGGTTACACAGCAAACCAAATAGAAGGGCAACATCATCGTACATTCTGCTTTGACGATTTTTACGAAAAAAACCCTCAGTTCTGGCAAGAGTTACAAAGTGGACAGATTAAATCAGGCCTATTTCAACGTCGTAGCGCTAATGATACAAGTGTTTGGATTGAAGCTACATACAATCCAATTCTCGACGAAACAGGCAAGGTAGTAAAAGTTGTTAAATTTGCGAGTGACATTACCGAGCGAGTAGAACGTAACCGTGCTATAGCTGAAGCTTCAGAAATTGCTTACTCCACCTCAGTAGAAACGGCACAAATAGCCCAGGAGGGCTCTAGGCTTCTGGCAGACTCTGTTCAAGTTTCATTAAACGTATCTCAAAAAGCAGGCGAAACAGCTCAAAAAGTCCACCAACTAAAAGATAGCTCGCAAGACATTCAAAACATAGTAAAAACGATTCAGAGCATTGCGGATCAAACCAACTTACTAGCACTTAACGCAGCTATCGAAGCTGCAAGAGCTGGTGAGCATGGCAGAGGCTTTGCAGTTGTAGCGGATGAAGTCCGCCAATTAGCGTCTCGAACCTCAGACTCTACAGACGAGATTGTAAAAGTGGTGGAACAAAATCAATCCCTAATCAACGACGTGACAAAGAGCATGACCGAAGTGTCATTAATCTCAGAGGAAGGTAACGCCAAAATCACTGAAGTATCGACGGTGATGGATGAAATCCATAAGGGCGCTGAAAATGTTTCAAATACCGTTATGAGTCTATCTGAGAGTCAATCATAATGCTTTGAGCGTTTTTTTAGAGCAAGCCGACCCCAAAGGTTGGCTTTGTTTATTATTGAGATAGTAAATGTTTTCATTGTAGACAGAGGCTATGAAAATGAAGATCTCAAAGCATATATATGTTTAAAGGAGAGGCAAGCCTCACTCCCAAAAGGAACTATGGTCAGGATATAGATAAAAAATGTGTAGATTGGTGCTTATATACATACCGACATCAAGTTGAGAATGCCTTCGCAAGGATTAAGCACTCTCTGTCAATATCAACCAAATATGACAAGTTAGAGAGAAAATACGCCAGCATGGTATCACTGGCGTTTACTATGATGTGGCTATCGATGTATTGCTGAGAACAATATGTACAGCAAAGATCAACACGCCCTAGAAACCCACCGTCATGTGTAAGCTGTAAAACAGGCCACGTCCTATCAACTCAGACGCTAAGATCAACACCAGCGCTACGGTTAAGTTAACTGGATTGACACTCGACTTATTGATCATCGGCAACACCCAAATGAGTAGACCAGCCAGCAGAAGAGCCACTTGCACACTCAAATAACCGCCAAGTCCATCCACCAGTTCAGAAGCTTTAATAGTTGAACTTTGTACTTCACTCACAAGGTTCATTTTGCCCACCGTCACGACCAAGCTAATCGCAACCGCAACAACAGCCAACATCACAATGTTTCGATCCACAGTGAAGCGGCTATCCTTGGCAGATACGATCACCAGCTGCGAGAGCAACAAACCACCGACCACCATTGTCATCACAAAGCTTAGCGGTGTGTAAATGTTAAACCAGGTTGGAACGGTATTGATCATGTACACATTCACCATGGAATACATAAAGATACAACCCAGAACCATCGCGCCAATCATTAAGATTTTTTGAACTGCTGCACCGCCTTTATTCAGTACTGATAGCAACCACTGTAGCCCACCAACAACGAAGAACGCAGCGCCAAAGAACACTTCATTTGACAGCCACGCTGAACCTAGCTGGTTAAATGAGTTAAATGCGCGGAGCGGAGAACCTAAATGGGTGATCGAGAACAGAAAGCCCAATCCCATGATCGCCCACAGAGCAAACATCGGCACTTTGTAGCTGTTGATTTTTGCTTCATCAAAACCCATGGCCAACGCATGCGCGCTAACGATTAAGTAACCACCGACGGCCGTTTGCGCCAGCACCGTAAAGAAGATTAAAGAATACTCATGGAAAATCATCTTAAACCTCCTTAGGGTTTGCTAAGTAGCCAGTTGTATCGCCCGTTGGCTTAGCATTCTTGTTCAACTTAATCACAATATTGGGCAAAGTCAGGTGTGAAGAAGGTAGTGGCGCAACATCAGCGGTTGTACCGTATTTCTCACGTAATACCTGGACTTCCCCAAATTCCAACGCACGCAGCGGACAAGATTCAACACACATTGGTTGCTTACCATCAGCCACGCGCTCGTAGCACCCATCGCACTTAGTCATATGGCCTTTCTCTTTGCTAAACTGAGGCGCGCCATACGGACACGCGTTGCTACAGTGCTGACAGCCAATACAAATCTCTTCGTTTACCACCACCAAACCATCTTCTTGGCGTTTGTGCATCGCGCCTGACGGACACACTTTCACGCAAGCTGGATTTGAGCAGTGATTACACGCGATGGACAAATAGTAAGAGAACACATCATTTTGAATCCACGTATCTCCATCTTGGACAAAGCCGCCGCCAGCGTATTCATACACACGACGATAATTGCGCTTCACGTCCAAGTCCCGATAGTCTTTACAAGCAAGCTGGCAAGTTTTACAACCTGTGCATTTACTTGAATCTATGTAAAAGCCGTATTGTTTCATCTTTACCTACCTTATGCTTTGTTCGCCAATTTGATATCAACCAGATTGGAGTGTTGCGGATTACCCTTAGCGAGTGGACTTGGTCGCTGAGTCGTTAACACGTTAATCGAGCCAGCATGATCGACTTTTTGTCCATCGGGTGCATACCAAGCGCCTTCACCTAGCGCGACTACGTGAGGCAAGATACGTGGTGTCACTTTGGCGGGAATCCACACTTCGCCGCGATCATTAAAAATACTCACCATGTCGCCATTTTTGATGCCACGGGCCTCGGCATCGATCGGATTAATCCATACTTCCTGACGTGCCGCCGCTTTAAGCAATGCCACATTGCCATAAGTAGAGTGGCAGCGAGCTTTAAAGTGGAATCCCGTCAGCTGCAGTGGGTACTTGGCTGTTAATGGGTCATTGTGTCCCTCAAACGAATCCACATAGATAGGTAGTGGATGAATCACTTCATCTTCTTTTAGCGTCCACTCTTTGGCAATGTTCGCTAGTGTTTCAGAGTAAATTTCAATCTTGCCACTTGGGGTTGAAAGCGGATTGGCTTCAGGATCATTACGAAAATCTTGATAAGCGATGTAATCACGCTGATATTGACGCTTATAAATGCCCAACTCTTTCATCTCTTCAAAGGTTGGTAGAGATGGGTCTTGCTTGCGGGTTTCCGCATACAAATGCTCAACCCACTCTTGCTGTGTCCGCCCTTCAGTAAACTCTTTCTCTACTCCCATCCGTTTGGCGATTTCAGAGCACATTTCGTAGATACTTTTTGCTTCGAACTGAGGCTCAATCGCTTTCTGGGCGTAGATGAAATAAGGCGCATTCGATGCTTTGCCGTCCATTGCCCAGTCATCTTGTTCAGAAGTGGTTAAATCCGGCAGGATAATATCGGCGTACTTAGCAGAAGAAGTCATGTGATTGTCGATCACGACAATCATTTCACACGCTTTGTCGTCTTGTAAGATTTCATGAGTTTTGTTGATCTCGGCATGCTGGTTAACCAAGCAGTTACCCGCGTAGTTCCAAATCATCTTGATCGGATTCGCTAAGCGCTCTGCACCTCTCACACCATCGGTTTTATCTGTCATTTCATGGTGGCGATAAATTGCATCCGTCCACAAGAACATCGAGATAGAGGTTTTTACTGGATTAGGAACCGTTGGGAAACGCACAAACGGAATATTGATATCACTCTCACGAGCACCAGTTGAACCACCAGATACACCTACCGAGCCAGTCAGTAGAGACAGCATAACAATAGCGCGCGATGCCAATTCACCGTTCGCCGTGCGTTGCAAACCCCAGCCTTGGTGAATGGCACATGGTTTGTTTGCGCCCATTTCTCGGCCCAGCTTAATAATGGTGTCGACAGGAATCCCTGTGATCTTTGAAGCCCATTGCGGCGTTTTTTCTACCCCATCGTCACCCAAGCCTAAGATGTATGACTTGTAGTCGCTGTTTTTTGGTGCGGACGCTGGCAGGGTTTTCTCATCGTAGCCGATGCAATATTTATCGAGGAAAGCCTGATCGACATAGTTCTCCGTGATAAGCACATGCGCTAAGCCTGCTACTAATGCCGCATCAGTAGAAGGACGAATTGGGATCCATTGGTCTTCACGCCCGCCTGCGGTATCGGTGTAACGAGGGTCAATAATAATGGTTCTAACGTTGGACTTATTTTTACTCTCGACATAGTGATGGATCAAACCACCACCAGACATCCGAGTCTCAGCAGGGTTATTACCAAACTGGATATTAAGCTTTGCGTTGGCCAAATCAGAAAACGAGTTGTTCATCGCCCAGCCGCCGTAGGTATGACTGAGGCCTTCCGCAATTTGCGCTGTGGAGTAATCGCCGTAGTGATTTAAATAGCCACCGCATAAATTCATTAAACGAGCAATCAATGTGGATGCTGGTGGCCATGACTTAGTCACTGTCCCGCCAAGCGTGCCCGTACCGTAGTTCAAATAAATTGCGTCGTTGCCGTAGTCTTTGATTAGCCGTTGCATCGTCTTGGCAACTTCATCGTAAGCTTCTTCCCAACTGATGCGCTTAAACTTACCTTCACCACGCTTACCTACCCGTTTCATTGGGTACTTCAATCGGTCTGGGTTATATACCCGGCGGCGCATAGAACGGCCACGTAAGCATGCTCTTACTTGAGGACTGTCACCAAATACGTCTCCACCGGTATTATCGGTTTCAACATATTTGATCTCACCATTTTGTACATGCATGCGAAGCGGGCAGCGTGAACCACAGTTTACTGTGCATGCACTCCAAACAACTTTCTCGTCACTTGTTACTGATTCTACCGCGCGTGCAGGGCTAGACTTAAATGGTAAGCTAATACCACTGGCTAACGCCGCTGCACTACCTATCGCAGAACTCGCTTTAATGAATCCGCGACGAGTCAGATTCATCAAGTCAGATTGCTGTTTATTCTTCGTCATAATTGGATGCCTTAACATTGCTTGCACATACCACTTTAGGGTTAAATTCGTGCTATTAAAATGATGAGAGCACCCACTATTGATATAAATCAAAGTGAATATTAATTTAATTTTAAATTGTCAATTTTGTGATTAAACTTGGCGTGAATATGAAAGAATAGAAACACACATTGTTAAGCTAATTTATTGAAATGAAAACGATTATCTATACACTAAAGATATTAGGCACACTGTTCTATCACAAACGCGGCAAGTCAGAATCGGTTGAGCTGGTACGCTCTTTAGTGACAGAAAATGTTCTTCAAACAGAAACGTTGAATTCGCTCACTTCTTTAACGGAAGAACAACTCGAACATGATTTCAGCGTGGTATTCGAAGGAATGGGTACTATGCCAGTCCCACCTTGGGGATCGGTATATTTAGACAAAGAACAGATATTGTTCGGTGAATCAAACACGCAATATCGATTATTTTTACAGCAGAACGGTATCGAATTAGATTCAGGCCAACGCGAGCCAGAAGATCAATTTGGTTTAATGCTGTTAGCCTGCGCATACTTTCTTGAACAAGACCAAACACAAACAGCATGTGAGCTACTCGGAGAGCATTTAATGCCTTGGGGCTCAAGCTATCTTGAGCAGCTCAGATACAAAGCGCCAAATCTGTTTTATCAGCGGTTGGCAGAAGACGTCTCGAAATGGCTAAACGCATTGATTCAACAACAACAGATTGAAGTAGTGAAAAGGAAGATCTATTTGAATGAGTGAATCTATCGATACTAATCGACGAGGCTTTCTGAGCCGTTTCAGCCAACCAGTAAAACGGACTCAGCAAGCCGAAATAACACCGCGCCTCGTAGCACGCCCGCCTCATGCGGTGGATGAGGCGTTGTTTGTGCGTCTTTGCGACGGCTGTGGTGAATGCCTCAAAGTTTGCCCAAACAGTGTCATAGAGCTTGATGCTCAACTGGCGCAACTCAATCTCGATTACAACCAATGCAGTTTATGTAGCGAGTGTGTCAAAGCCTGCCCTAGCGACGCGCTGCATGCTTCTGTACCACTAGACATCAACTTGCGTCCAGACTTTACGCAAAGCTGCGACAATTACCTTCAGACGGAATGCCAGCAATGTGCCTCCGCTTGTCCACAACATGCCATCTCCGTTCAAGATGATGAACTACCACACATAAACAACGAACTCTGCAATGGTTGCGGGCAATGTCGTATTAGTTGTTATTCAAACGCGATTTTAATGAAGCTGTATAACAAACACTATAGATGAAGTGCATTAAGTGACTTCCCTTAACTTCACGTCCCCTAACGAAAAGGCTTTGATGTGATGGACGTACTTCACTTCTAGTATAGTTGAACAAGCTAATGACCTATAGCTTCGTAACACCTGAAAGAGTTCTTGTTTTCTCGGCTTTGCGTAAGCGCTTCAGCCAAAGACTCTAACTTAAGAGGTTTTGTTATCACAACATTTACCCCGGCCCTGATATAACCCGCAGCTGTCTCATCGGTTACATCAGCAGTGCAACCAAGAATTATCCCCTTAAAGAGGTGCTCATTTCGTATGATGTGCGTGGCTTCTATACCTCCCATTTTAGGCACCTGATGATCCATTAAAATCACGTTGAAAGATGTTTGCTGCACCTTTTTTATCGCCTCAACACCATCAGAGGCGATAAAAACGGTAAAACCTAGTTTTTGGCACATACGCTTAGCAACGAGTTGATTCACTCGGTTATCCTCAACAATCAGCACACTCTCTCCCTCAAAATCGGCTAGTAACAGGGATTTTTTTTGTAAGTTGCTTTGCGTTCCTACGGGAGTTGTAACTGTCGCAGTAAAGCAACTCCCGATACCTAACTTACTAGTAACTGTTACGTCCCCCCCCATTGCCAAGCATAATTTTTTTACTATCGATAGACCTAACCCTGTGCCTCCGAAGTCATGCATTGTTCTTATCTCAGCTTGCTCAAAAGCATTAAAGATACTCTCTAAACGTTTGCTTGGAATGCCTATCCCTGTGTCAGAAACTTGGAAGATGAGCTCCTCTTTTTTAACGTCATACTTTACTACAGCTTTAACCATACCATCCGAAGTGAACTTGATTGCATTCCCCACTAAGTTAAAAATAATTTGACGAATACGAACAATATCTCCTTTCAGAACTAAGTTCTTGGGAAGCTGTTGAGTGTCAAAAGTGAGCTGAACACCTTTATCATGAGCTTGTGGATTGAACGCATTTATTACAGGTATTACTAATTGACGAGCATCAAAGTCTTCTTTAACAAGGTCTAGTTTTCCTTGTTCTAACTTCGAGAAGTCTAGAATTTCATTAATAATCACCATAAGGTGCTCACCAGATTCTAGTAGCGTGCTTAAGTGCTCCTGAACCTTGGGGTCTTTGTTATCTGATATGAGCAGCTGAGTCATTCCTATAACACCATTCATTGGAGTACGAATTTCATGACTCATGGCTGCCAAAAACATGGATTTAGCATGGTTAGCCTCTTCGGCTTTTTTTACCGCTGCTTGCAGAGCTAGTTTGGTATTTTTGAGTTCAGCTATGTAGTGACTAAGATATAAAACAATGACCGAAAACATTAAAACAGTGGAAAGTATTAATGAATAAACCGCCGCTTCACTCGTTAGAAAAATATTATTCATTAAACGTTCATGAGCTTGTTCGGCGGCTTCGTCCATGGACTCTGAAAAAACAAGTCGCTCTAATTTATTTAGAGGTGGCGTTGTTTTTGTCTTTTGCTTAACTTCAATTATATTCTCAAGTAAAGCTAACTGCTCATTTGCTGTTTTGGCGTAAGCTTCAACTATGTGAGAAAGTGAATCTCCTAGCCAAAAAAACTGGGGGAATCTTGTAGTAATATCATTGGATGCTTCGGATAGCCCCTTTAATTCACTAGTTAACTCTTGTATCTGGTTCAATAATTTACGTGCTTTATCGTTATCTTTTCGGTCTAATAAATAAACATAATTTCTGATATGAATAATACTTGATGAGTGCGCAACATGAGAACTTTCTACTGCTTCTAGAAGGTTGTTTTGAGTCTTAAAAGAGAAAAAAAGCAATCAAGGTGATACCTAATCCAATGCCAATAAAAAACTCAAGTATATTCATACTTTGTGAATTTCTATCATTCACTAGACTCCTCCAGATGGAACTCATGGATCACAGGTATGACACTTTCTTTTTCAACGTAATAGAAAAAAGAAGCGGCTATCACCAACAAAGTGGCTAGTATTCCCCGCGCGAGCATTTTTAACTTAGACAACGATCAGCCTCCTCAGCCATCCTCGCACTTATACAACCAGTCTAGTAAATAACGGCCCCTTGCGCCAATTTTGTTACTTCACGCAACCATCTGAAAAGTTGTCATAAAGCCCCCATATTCTCGTTCTGGCATGGTTCAGAGGAACTGTGGTGCGACGCGTAAAATGAGTAACTGATATATTGGCTACTACTGCAGCAACTTGAAAAAAACGACTTGTCTTTGGATGTGTTGAATAGAACCATTGACGAGTACTTTGCTCCGCTCTAGGAGTAACTTCATAATGCACAACAGTGTCCGGCTTTTATTAAACCCTTTCATAAATTACTCCTTACGAAGAAATACCGTATATTTCAATTTTGATAAAATCATTCGCATTTAGGTTACTATCAATGGCTAAGTCTAGAAAAGTAAGCAGTACCACCACACCGCTTTCAAGCTCAAATTGAATGTTATGCCGATACATTCCTCCTGAAGATAATTTCTCATATGACCTCCTGTTAGGTGAATACACCAGCAAAGGTGCATAGCGGCCTAGTCGTACTCACCTATGGGTCTGTAAGGTCAAACATAAGTTGCGAAACTTTAGTTCAGTGCATATCTTCTTTACTCGTGCTTTTCTCGTAGTACAATCTTCAAGCTGAGCGGGGTCATACCGATATAAAACTACAGTGTTAAAGTATAAGTAAATGGACAGACTGTTAAGAAATCACGTTAATATCTCAGTCGCCTAATCTGTACTAGCTTTGAAACGGCTTGAGGTCTGTATTCAGTAAGCTAGATCCAATTATCGGCTCGCACTGTAAGGTAGTATTATTTGCCTTTAGTGCGAGCCTTTTTATTGCATCACGTGCTTTATTTGGTCGCGGTTTCTAGCGCCAATAGCATCATATTATCAAACGAGGTTTGACGCTCTTGATGCGTCAGCTCTCCGCCTTTCACTACGTGGTCAGACACCGTCAGAATACTTAACGCTTTCACACGATTTTTCGCGGCGATTGAGAACAACGCGGCGGACTCCATATCCAACGCTAAGATATTCATCGTCTTAAGTGCAGGCATGAGGTAATCCGGATCTTCATAGAAGAAATCATTGGTGAAAATGTTGCCCACTCGCACGTCGATAGACATCGCCTCAGAGACATCCCAACAGGTTTTCAGCATAGAAAAATCCGGAGCCGCTGCATAATCGTAACCTGCGAATCGTGCGCGGTTCATCGCATTGCCAGTACTGGCCGCGTTTGGCACAATAATGTCTCTTAGCTCAATATCTTCAGCGATCGCGCCACAACTACCAACACGAATTAGCTGCTTAACATCATACTCATTAATTAGCTCATTCGCGTAAATCGCCATTGACGGTGTACCCATGCCAGAAGCCAATACGGAAACGGGATTTCCTTTGTACGTGCCAGTAAAGCCGAGCACGTTTCTCACGTCGCTCACTTGCTTGGCGTCAGATAAGTAGTTTTCGGCGATAAATTTAGCGCGAAGTGGATCACCCGGCATTAGAACCGTTTCAGCAAAGTCACCTTTTGATGCATTAATATGAGGAGTCATGATTGTTCCTTTTTGTATGTATCGACTTATTAATTGTAGGTGATGGCACTTAAAAACAAACGGACATATGTCCGCCAGTACACGTATGTTGACTCGATAATTAACGTTCTGTTAAGTAAGTCTATTTTCAGCAAGTAACTGTTATTACGACTCTCCTTCCTGCCCCTGATGTTCAAAAGTTTCAATCGCATAGCTCTCAATAATTTACTTATATTAAACCCAATGCCTTATAATAAATGTTGCAATAAATAACGCGTACATGACAGAGCGAAATAATCGTAATTCCTGATGAATTAAAAAAGAACCCCACTTTAAAAAGTGGGGTTCTTCATCAATCTGAATCCACCGCATTAAAAATGCAGTGGATTTATATCAAAGGACGGTAAGCTCAACTAGCAAATTGCGTCTTCTGCAGCCTGAACTTCAGGAACGACCGTGTTAGTAATACGAGTACCTGCTTGACCTGCCAGTGCTTCTAAAGCGAGCGTTAAGTCCGCGATTACGCCTGTCGATTGAGGTACCGCTTCTGCGTAGTTAACGATAGCATCCACTTTAGGCTGCATTGAGCCTTTATCAAACTCATAAGTTTTTAACTCATTGCAGCTGACCGTATCCAGTTTGTACTGATCCGGTTTACCCCAGTTAATGAAAATGCCGTCACCATCGGTCAGGATCAGGAAGTAATCAGCAGCGATTTCACGTGACAACAAAGATGCGGTTGCATCTTTATCGATCACACAATCGATATTGCTCATTACGCCATTACACTCAGCGACAGGGATACCGCCACCGCCACAACAAATTACAATGTTGTCTTGCTCTAACTCGTGCTTGATAGCCTGGCTCTCTTGCACTTTTTGTGGCTGCGGAGACGCCACCACGCGACGGTAGTATTTGCCATCGGCGCGAACTTCCCAGTTGTATTGCTCTGCTAGCTTCTGCACTTCTTCTTGGCTGTAAACCTGGCCAATGAATTTTGTTGGGTCATTAAACTCTGGACTATTCGCATCGACTTCAACATGGCTAAGAATAGAGACAATATTCTTCTCTGTACGCTTACGTAATTCTTGCACTAGCATTGTGGCGATCATTCCCTGAGTTTCTGCCACTAAACAGCTTAATGGATAAGCCGGTACAGACTCCTGGTACGCTTCATTTTGCTGGCTCAATAGACCAACTTGAGGGCCGTTACCATGCACGATCGCGACACGATATTTTTCGCTCAACTTAGCGATCGACTCAGCCGCTACTGCAACGCTGCTTAATTGATTTTCGTATGATGGAGTTTGTCCACGACGTAATAAAGCATTACCACCTAAGGCAACCACGATAGTTGGTTTCATAAATTATACCTATTGTTTTAAATGTTGGAATGTGAACGCTAATCTGAATAGCGTATCTTTTCCGAATAAATGCCTTGCTGAATGAACGTGTTCAGCAATAGCAAGCACCTGAACGGTGCTTGCGTATAGCACGTTTTAACGAGGGTTTTTGTTTGCGGTCATCGGTGCAGATCCACTGCGACACAATAAGAAGTAACCTAAAGATGCAGTTAAAATAGAATCAAGAGAAGGGATACCAGTAAGAGTAAACATACCATTCACGGTAGCAAAACCAACCAAAGAACCAAGACCCCAAGCAACGAAAGTCATTGGCTTGATAGCACTCTCTTTTTCAAGTAGATCTTGGTCATAACCTTGTTGACGGTTCATGAAAAAGTCCGCAATGTAGATACCTGCAATAGGTGGTGTCGCAATACCTAAAAATAGCAAGAATGGAATAAACCACGCCATGATCTCCATACTACCTAGAATAGTTGCAAGAATACCTAGCACGACGGTAATTTTCCATTTAGCGATTTTATTAAACAGCGTTGATACCACCAATGTTCCTTGGAACATGTTACCAGCATTACCTGTCACACAAGCAAAGACTAATAATACTGCTGCAGGAAGTGTCGCACCAATGACTGCCATTGCACCTAGCAATGAACCTTCTGAAGTGAGAGCACTTGGTACTGCGCCAACAAAGAATAGTACTGGATAAGCAAGGCCAAACGTCAATACACCAGCCATAACTGCATGCCTACGATTGTGCACGAAACTACCAAAATCTGGTGCCGTAGCAACCAAAACGATGATGGAACCAACAACAGAAGAAACGGCAGTCCCAAATGGTAGTTGTGCTAGTTTTTCTGTTGCAGAAACGCCACTGTTTGTCGCAAGGAATAGCACAACAAACATCAACACAACGATTACTGGTACCGCAGCTTTCGATACTTTACCCAATATTTCAAAACCAAACGCGGTAGAAGCAACGAAAATAACACAACCAATAGCAACCAATATTGGAACAGGAATAGATAACCCAAAGTCAGCCAATACATCATGCACACTGTGGCCGAACATATTAGCGGTTACTGTGATCCAACCAAATAAGCTGATTGCCATAATAATATTAATTGCAATCGCTCCTTGGTTACCAAAAGAGAATTTGACAATACCGTAGGTTGGCAATCTTGCCTTTTCTCCGATAGAGATATTAATTGCCGCAAGCACTGTTAAAATCAAACTACCGCAGGCAATAATTAACGCAGCATTACCCAGCTCTAGTTGGCTACCCAAACTAGACGAGGCTAGCAATACCGGGGTAATCAAGATACCAAGTAGTATCATGGCAATTTGAATACCAGAGGCAGTATTCGGTGCGTCATCGCTCTTTCTGTTGTTACTCATAATTCATGACCTTTTATGTCGTAGACTATTATGGTCTCCAGTCATCTCGTGGTAGGGATTAGCAATTAAGCTAACGAGATGACTGGAGAAAGTTGGTTAAACCGTTAGCTCAACGTTTCGGTGTACTTGCGCCAGCCACCGGTATGAGTGATTTCACGCTGTCCTTCAACTAGAGATGGCTCACCTAGTACGCCTAGTACTTCGCTACCATCAGCAAGAATAACCTTACCGATTGAAAGGCCTGCCGGCTCATTCATAAGTACAGTGGCAAAAGCTTCCATCGGTAGTGACCAGATTTCTAGGTCAACGGAGTTGTTTTCTTCGATGGTGCGAATCATCGCAGGATGATCATCATTAATTGACCACAGACGGTAGTGTTTATCTGTCACGTCTTCACGAACAAACTCGCCGCCAACATTTAGTAGGTTTGGGTTGAGTTTTAGGCCGCGCATTAAAGTACCATTAACGGCAAGTAGTGTAGTTTTAGTTGTTGACATGATTCTCTCCAAAAAGCCCAGCGCACTGGGCAAATAAAAATTAATTAACTGTGTTTTATCGCCAAGGGCTTGCAATAGTGAGTTCGCTTTCGCTATTAAGCCACTTGTAGTCCGTTGCCATGCGTGTTCACAATGTCCCAACCACGCTCAATCAGGACATTCCTACCGAGGGCAAGACAGCTAACGGACGTTTAGTCATAATTATTCTTCTGACGCACGCTGAGCTTTTAATGCAAGCAGCGCATCAACAAAACATTGCATCGGTGCACTTGTGATACCTGCACCAATCTGACCAACACCCGCCTGTTTGTGCGCAATACCGGTATTGATAATCGGCAGTACCCCGCTATCTGCGACTTTGCGAGCATCAATCCCCGCCGCAGTTGGAGCAAAGTTAAGAGCCGGTAGAGTAAAGGCTGGGTTATTACCAATAGTAATTGACTGCATTGAACGGCTGTTATTCGTTGCGTCATCTGGCGTACCACCAACAAACTTAACGATTGCTGGAGAAGATGCCATTGCAAAACCACCAACACCTGCGGTTTCAGTGATCGCACTGTCACCCAAATCCGCAGCGGCATCCTCAACACCGTAACCCGGGAAGAACAAACCATTCACCGGGTTAGCTGGTGCTTGGAACCATTGATTTCCGGTGCCTGAGAGTTGAATACCAAAGTTCACACCGTTACGAGCCATCACTGTAACCATGGTACTGTTTGGCACACCCTCTGCGGCTTTCATCATGCTCTTACAAGCTGCCATAGAAAGGTTAAGGAAGAAGTGGTCATTACCCGTAACAAAGCTCATTACACGTTTAAGCACATCTTGCTCTAGATTCGCTGCGATTAATGCTGGGAGCAGGTGCTTTAACAACAAGCCGGTTGCGGCTGCATTGCGGTTATGTACTTCATCACCCATATGTAGCGCTTGCGCCATGATTGGCTTAAGCTCTAGACCGTTAATTTCGCGTACTGCGGCTTGCATCGCTTGAGCGAGTTCTGTTCCCATCCACTCAAGACGCTCAATAACTTCGCGGCTGTTCGCACCAAAACGAAGAACTTTACCTAAGCCTTCATTAAAGTTACAGAATACGCGCTGAGTGCCCTCTTCGGCCTGGTTTTCAATAACCCACACAGGCATAGAACGACTGATGATACCGGCCATTGGACCCACTGCGTCATAGTGATGGCACGGCTCAAATACAACCTCTCCAGAGTTGATCATTGATTGAGCTTCATCAATATCCTTAGCCCATTTTTCAAACACGATTGCGCCAAGAATCGCGCCTTGCACAGGCCCACACATGTCATCCCACGCAATTGGCGGACCTGCATGTAGAATAAGCTTACGTTCAGCGAGTTCAGGGATCGCTTCTCCTGCCATCATGACATCGACCAATGTTGGCTGCGCCGCTAAATAACGTCCTAGCGCAACTTGGTTCGCCTGTTCAATCTGAGAATCATTAATAAGTTCTGCGAGAGCTTGACCGCCATTAATGTCGCCATTTGCAGGTGGCTGCCAGTTAATAGAAACTGCGCTGCTGCCCGCGCGTTCGATGTTAGTTGCAAAACTGGTTAATCCAGCGTTAAGGACCGTCAGCTTTTGATTGAATAATGTTTTCACTCTGCTCTTCCTTATTGATTTTGCTCGTTAATAATAAGTGCAGCAAACTGTGCCGCTTGTGCGTTGCAATCAGCAATGATGATGCCTTGGTCGGCTAGCATTTGGCTGATTGATTCACGTGACTGTGGATCGACGTCGGTACCACAAACATGAGCGATAAATACCGGAAGTTGCTCTTGTTCTCTCTTCAGATTTTCAAGTTCTGAAATTAGCTCATCCATCGGCTGCTCTGATGCACCGTAACCTAATACGACATCAAACAAGACAACGGCAGTTTCTGGATCACGTGCCTCTTGTACAATGCGTTGGTTGCGCAACGTTGGGTCAATCATTGGATGTGGACGACCTTGCGTGAAGGCATCGTCACCCATATCAACGATTGTGTGCTCTTGGCTATTCCAGATATCATTTAGTGCAGCGTAAGTTGCAATCGGTGTGTTCGAGTAACCAGTAATGCCCGCTTCATGGCAAATAAGCTGCGCTTCAAAACAGAATGTACCGCCAGCAAAAACACCACGTACATAACGCTGCTCTTTGCCTAATCTCATCGCGTGGTTAAGCACCAAGCTTTGAGCTTCTGCTGTTACCTCTTGAGCTGGGCTAGCTTCTTGACCATTCAGCAATGCCACAGCCACTTCAGCAGAGTGAGCAAGTGTCTGTGCTGGATAAACACCATCACTCTGGATACTATCGCTTGGTGCGCCTAAGAAATGCACAACAACTGGCTTTTCAGTTAATTGAGCAACTTTCAGAATTTTCTCTGCAATCTCTTGCGCTGGTGGCTTAGAAATAAGCACGATAACTTTGGTTTGCTCATCTTCAATCAGAGCTTGCAACCCAGTAAGCATCGAAATACCACCGATGTCTTGGTGTAAATCGTGACCACCGGTACCCAACGCTTGTGAAATACCAAAGCCAAGTTGGTGTACACGACACGTTGCTTCTTGCAATCCAGTACCAGAAGCCGCAACAATACCGATTTCACCTTCACGTACAACGTTAGAGAAACCTAGCGGTGTACCATTGACGATCGCAGTACCACAGTCTGGTCCCATAACCATGAGGCCTTTCTTCTGGGCTAGCTGTTTGATTTTTAGCTCATCTTGCAAAGACACATTGTCGCTAAACATCATTACGTTCAGGCCAAGATTCAGCGCCTTCATCGCTTCTGCTGCTGCGTATTCGCCAGGAACTGAAATCAGCGCGAGGTTTGCGTCTGGGTTTTGTTCTAGACCCAAAGCAAAGCTTGTTAAAGGTTGTTCAAAGTCGTTTTTGGAACCTGATTCGTTAGAGTGAGATGTCAATTGCTCTTGCGCCAATTCGATGGCTGCATTACATGCTTCTTCTTCACCTTTTACAGCTATAACTAAATCGTTGGGCTTAGCAGTAATATCAGAACCGAAGCCGGCATCTGCCATACGGCTTAAATTCGCTTCAGTGCCCATTACTACCGATGCATCTTCTATTCCATCGATTTTATTTAATTGTGCTGATAGTTGCATCAAAGACACAGAGTCCTGATACATATTTTCAAATGCTTTATATTTAACTGTCATAAATAACCACTTTGTTTCTTAATCAATAACTGAATAATGATTAATTAGATTTCCTAAACAATATAATTATTCTTTAATTGATTAGCCCCAAATAAAATACCTGAAACAATATCACATCCAGAGTTAGACCCTATTTTTAGAACATTAGATATCGTTTTTTCTAATTCACTATTTGAACTGGAATTAAAAATCTCATAAACCAACCACATTACCGGCTGCGAAAAGTAGCCTTCTACCGCTTGCTTTAAATAGTGTTGGCTTACTTCTGTTGTCGTTCCCCACCTTTTCTGACATGCCTTGTTCACTTTGGTAAAAACTGATTTTTCTACAAAATCAGCCTCTTTGTGTAAGTATGTCAAAATAGCAAGAACACCACATATAAAATCATCACCAGAAGGTGTCAACCCCTGCCCTTTACCTATATTAATCACAATCTTTTCAGGTTCAGAAAGCAAGTCAAAGCTAAAGTAAATATCTTCTATTTTTAAATAATCAATATAACTATTTATGTGTTTATTATTTAACTTATTATTTACTCGGCTTAAAAAATAATTCTCTGCGTAAGAAATATTTTTTAATATTCTGTTTTTCTGATACTCCTCTGGCTTTGGTGGTTGTTGCCAATAAACCGCGCTCCGGCTATCAATCGATAACAAAGATTGTGCACCAAAGCGTAATATACCGCCACGAAAGTAAACTCTGTCATTTACTTTACACTGCCGAAACTCTGGTTGGTTTAAGATATCAACCTTTAATCCACAAGGTGTGTTAGGTAAAGAAGTATCAAGTAAGGAAACCCATGGCATAGTAGGATCATTGCTTATGATATTAATGGCTTTGTCAAATACACTATGAATATAACCATCAAATGCCTGATCCGGACATAGGTCTCCTTTTTCGGAAGCAAATAACATCACTATGTCACGATTATTTAATAGCCTCAATGATCGAGTTTGAGTCAGATACCCAACCAAAAATCGCACCTTGAGCTTTGATCATTTCAAGAGCGTACTTTTGGAACTCAGGGAAGTAAGAGCCAACACAATCTTCAGGAATAATACACTCATAACCACGGTCGTTTGCTTCACGAACAGTTGTATTAACACATACTTCTGTTGTTACCCCACAAACAATAAGCGTTTTAATGTTATAGTTTTGCAGAATTAAGTGGAGGTCGGTTTGGTAAAATGCACCTTTACCCGGCTTATCGATAATAGGCTCGCCTGCAGTAGGGTACAGTTCAGGGATAATGTCATGCCCCTGCTCACCACGAATAAGAATACGGCCTTTTGGTCCTTTTTCACCGATAAATGTCTTGCCACCACGTGTTAACTTCGCTTGTGGACAATCCGTCAAATCTGCACGGTGGCCTTCACGAGTGTGAATAACCATAAGACCCGCTTCACGAGCGGCTTCTAAAACGGCCATGCATGGTTCAATTGCAGTACGTACTAGTGATACATCATTACCAAGCGCTTCACCAAAGCCACCAGGCTCAACGAAGTCACGTTGCATATCGATAATAACAAGTGCTGTTGTTTTGGGATCAAATTCTAGGGCAAAGGGCTCAGCTTTAAATGACTTAACCATAACTATCATACCTTTTGTTGTTAGTGTTTTTTGACGCTCTTTTGCGTACCCATATAGTCTAGAGCGATGCTAACAACAAAAAAAGCGAGAAAATAACGGCTAACCAATCAAAATAATTGATGCATTATTATCAAGAAAGATCCACGTCACACCAAATTCGATGTTTTGATAAACAAGGGTGTGAATAGTTAAGAAATGGTTACAACCACAAACCAGTCAACGAATTTTTTGCATTAAAGCATCAAGGTTTTGCGGCATTTAGTTGTGAAAAATGAGAGCTAGGTAGGGATACAATACTAACGTAGCGCTAAAATAATGCAGAACTAACCTGCTTATAATCTCTAAAATATGCAATCTATGGAGTTTAAAATCGTGTAAATAGGAATATGGCCTATATTTCGAAGACACTATATATAATAAGGTCTTAATACTAAGCCATCTTTAGTTATTGCGTAATGATACCTTCGTCTAAAACGTCAATCTCAACGTTTCAGACAAAGGGAAAGATAGATAGGACGCGAACGAGCTTTTGCGTTGAACGTGCGGCTTTAACAATGCCAACTCAAATGATGTTCATTTTTAATTAAATAATCGACGCACCACTCAAGGACTGGACTTTCACGTTGAGCATGCCAAGCGTAAAAAAGTTGTGTTGGCTGCTTATGCTCAATGATGGCTTTTTTTAAAACTTTTCCTTGATTGAGGCGCTCTTTAACGAGATGGTGAGGAACGTAGCCAACCCCAATCCCCTCTTCAATCATACGAATAGCAGTATTGAGCTCAGGAGCATAAATCATGGTTTGGCCGGTTAACGACCATGATACGCGTGGTGAGATGTGCTGTGAGGTATCACGAACAACGACCACAGGATAACCTCGCAGTTTCTCTGTGGTTAGTGTTCCAATATGCGATGCTAATGGATGAGTTTGGCCAACGATGAAGTCCCATTCCACTTGGCCTATCGCATGGTACACAATACCCTCCAGTTTAGGGGCTGAGTTTGGTGCGCCAATAATAAGATCAGCACGGCGGTCGTAAAGAGCATCCCAACAACCGTTGTATACTTCGACTTTAATACCTATCTGTGTGGACGGGAATTGCTTATTGAGGTCTCTCACAAGCTCGACAATGCCTCGACGGTTAATAATATTATTAATTGCGATGTCGAACGAGACATCAACTCCGCGGCTGATCATGGTACTGTTACGTACTAACTCTTCAAATGAGTCTAACATCCATCGACTTTGTTCAATAAAGTAGTGGCCAGCAGGTGTTAGCTTCACTTGTCGCCCCGTACGGTCAAAAAGAGCAAAACCAAGTTCTTCTTCAAGTTTTTTTACCGTATAGCTTATCGCGGAAGGGACACGGTTTAGGCGCTCTGCTGCAACCGCAAAGCTTCCTGAATTGGCAATAACATGGATGGTTTTTAGTGATTCTTTAGATAATGGCATGGGAACAATTACAATAAGGTCATGGGCATAATTATACTTAATTTAGGGAAAATTACTTCGCCCTTTCTGCGCAAACCACCAAAAACACTTGCCTTATCAAACTCAATTTGGTGATTTCAACTTTCCCGTTTTCTTACACGTCATGATCTGTTCTTAAAAAAGCAGAGCACAGATTAACGAAAGGAGTTGTTCGACTCCGTCAAGAATCTCCTTTGGATAATCATTTGAACACTTTATACAGGTTCGATTTGCGATGTCACCCAGTCAATCAATAGCCTGGCCGCTTCGTTATTCTCTCTATTTGACACCGACAAAAAGTAGGCTTTGTTTTCATATTCAATGGTTGGTGTTAACGCAACCAATTGGCCGGATTCTAAGGCATCTTTGACATGCCACTCGGTGACAAGTGCCACCCCGCCGTCATTGAGCGCCGCTTGGATCACGGCCACTTGGTCTTCTACAAAGAGGATGTCATCGGATGGATCATAATCAACCCCTAAACGATGACAAAACGACGCCCACCCTTCCCACATTGGCAGTTCTTCTTTCAGCATGATTTTCCATTGTTGCAAAATGGCGCGCATATCTTTGTCTTTTAATCGCGTTTGCACAAAGTTAGGGCTTGCCACTAGCAGCACGCGATCATGAAACAGTAAATAGTTATCACGGTTTGATGTATCGACACTAGAATAAAAGAACGCTACATCGAAATCATCGCTGTCGTCAACATGAGTACGTTCATTGTTGACAATGAGGTTGATCTGAATGTGTGGATAGTGGTGACGAAAATCGTCGAGCTTAGGCAGCAGCCAAAAGTGCAAAAAACACAGCCCAACTTCCACATTGAGCACCACGGTGCTGTCATCGTCTCCAGAAAACTGACTCGTTCCTTGTTCAAGAATATCAAGTACTTGCCGCGTTGTTTCCAAGTACTTTTCACCCGCTCTGGTGACCACAGCCCCAGTACGAGTTCGATTAAACAGCTTAACTTGAAGTAGATCTTCTAGTTGTTTTATCTGCTTGCTCACCGCCGCGGTCGAGACAAAAAGCTCTTCGGATGCACTGACAAAACTCCCCAATCTTGCAGCAGATTCGAACATGATTAGGCTTCCCGTTGTTGGGATCGTTTTGCGGTCTATTGGCATGGTTCCTCAAAGAGCGTTAACTAAAAGTTGAACCTAGCTTAACAAATTAGCGTTTTACTGACAAATCTCACGCTTTAATATAAAAAATGAAAATTTATGAATAGTTAAGGAGATTGAATGAAATCCGTAAAAGAGATTCATCACGACTGGCTTACCCTGCCCGACGGTACACGCTTGGCGTTCCGTGCATGGATGCCGGACGATGCAGAATCTAAACCGGTACCTGCCATTTTAGAATTTTTGCCTTACCGAAAAAATGATGGAACAGTCATTCGTGATGAAATCACGATGCCAGAAACCGCTGCGCATGGTTATGCGTGTATTCGCGTCGATTTACGCGGCTGTGGTGAGTCGGAAGGATTGTTTGAAGATGAGTATTCAGCCCAGGAACTGCAAGATGGCTGCGACGTGATCAACTGGATCGCACAACAATCGTGGTGTGATGGTAACGTCGGCATGGTCGGTATTTCCTGGGGTGGGTTTAACTCGCTGCAGATCGCAGCACTACAACCTCCCGCCCTTAAAGCCATCATTACCCAGTGCTCCACTGATGATCGATTCCGTGATGATATTCACTTCCTCGGTGGGTGTCTGCTAAACGACAACATGGACTGGGCGGCCTTTTTCTGGGCTTATGCCCAAGCTCGCAGCCCCGATGCCAAGTTGGTCGGCGAGAACTGGAAGTCAATCTGGCTTGAACGTTTGAATAACATGCCGTTCTTAGCCAAACCGTGGATCAGCAACCAAACCCGTGGTGATTACTGGAAACACGGCTCGGTATGTGAAGATCACTCAAACATCAAGATCCCGGTCTACGCGATTGGCGGTTGGGCAGACAATTACCGCAACACGGTATTCTCTCTGCTTAGTCATTTAGAGGGGCCGAAAAAAGGCTTGATTGGCCCGTGGGCGCACAAGTACCCCAACATTGCCTACCCGAACCCAAAAATGGATTATGTGCAAGAATCTGTTCGTTGGTGGGACCGTTGGTTAAAAGGGATCGAGAACGGCATCGAGCAAGAGCCGGAGCTCCAGTACTACTTACAAGAGAGCGTGCTGCCAAGCAGCGACTACGAGATGCGTCCAGGTAAATGGGTCAGTGAGCCAACGTGGCCATCGCCAGATACTCAGTACCAAACGTACTATTTGGGCAATAAATCGTTGCAAGAGACACCAAGTACAAGCGGTCCGGTTTCGATTCGTTCACCGCAAGATGTCGGCCTTGATGGCGGTCGTTTGTGTGTGGGTATTCGCCTAGAAATGGAACAACCGGCTGACCAACGTCACGACGATGCTGGCTCATTGGTGTTTGAAACCGAATCATTAACCGACGATCTGCCAATAGCTGGGCAAATCAAGGCCGCGCTGTCACTTTCGAGCTCTGCACCTAACGCGCACGTCGTGGTCCGTGTTTCTGATGTACACCCAAGTGGTGAAGTCACTCGCGTGAGTCACGGTATTCTTAACCTCGCTCATCGCGACAGCCATGAGTTTCCAGAAGCGTTAGAACCGGGACGTGAATATCACGTTGAAGTGCCGCTGTATCACATGGCATATGTGGTACCAAAAAGACACAAGTTACGCGTAGCGATATCTACCGCGTACTGGCCGCTTACTTGGCCATGTGAACACGATGCAACGCTAACGCTGAACCCGACACAATGTTCCATCCAACTGCCGCTTAACCGCACACAAACACTAACCGACCGTGTGCCGGCCTATAGCCGAGCGGTGAGTTTTGATGGCGAACAACGCACGCCCACAGACAGCCAACGTGTAGTACATCGTGATTATCAAACTGGCATTACGACACTCGAAACATACGACGATTTTGGTTGCCAGTACTTCAATTCATCACAAAGTGAGATTGATTTTGACATTCACCAATTTCTCTCTATTCACCCTGAAGACCCTCATAGTGCGAAAAACGACATTCGCCTACGAGTGGATATGGGACGTGATGGGTGGCGTACCGGCATTGAAGCCCAGTACGTAATGACCTGTGATGCGGACAATTTTTATATCAAAGCACACTGGACCGCCAAGCACGATGACGAGGTTATTTTTGAAAAAGCCTTTGATGAAACCATTAAACGCAATTTTATGTAACCTATTTAACAGGATGTTTTGATGTTTAAATATTTACGACCGTTGGTATTTTTTCCAACGTTTTTCATCTTAGTCAGCGCGCTGATCTTAAGTTTGGTGGATTTAGAGCAATTCACCGCGGTGACAAGTGCGCTTAACAGTAAAGTGTTAGAGCTATTCTCTTGGCTCTTTAGCTTAGGCAGTTTTTACTTACTGGTTTTGGTGGGCTTAACTTATTTCTCCAAGCTCGGTGATATCCGTATCGGTGGAGAAAACAGTACGCCACGCGTGACCAAGCCCCGTTGGTTCATGATTGTACTTTGTACCACGCTTGCTGTAGGTGTATTATTCTGGACCACCGCTGAGCCGATTTATCATCTGCACGCGCCACCGGAAAGCCTTGGTATTGAACCAGGTAGCGCAAACGCAACTTTGTTTGCTTTTTCAGCAATGTTCTTGCACTGGGGGCCGACGCCTTACGCGATTTATTGTGTTCCGGCGCTGATTTTCGCGTTAGCGTTTTATAATCAGAAGATGCCCTTCTCTATCTCTAGCTCACTGCGCCCAGTCTTTGGTAAAGCACTGACGCCACGCGTATCAGACATTATTGATGCGCTCGCCCTTTACTCACTGGTTGTCGGAATGGCCTCTTCACTCGGTACAGGTGCGTTGACGTTGCTTGGTGGTGTCAGTCAATTTATCGAACTCGATCGTAATGCGCTGACTTTAGGCACTTTCATTGCTCTGATTGTCGCGACCTTTGTCTTCTCCGCAGCAAGTGGGTTAAATAAAGGTATTGCACGCTTATCGAAAGCGAACTTCTGGATGTTGATCGCCCTGTTTGTATTCGTGCTGATCTTCGGCCCTACGGTTTACATGCTATCGATCGGCGCAGAAGGGCTTGGTGCGTACCTACAAAACTTCTTCCGCTTGAGCCTATTTACCGGCCAAGCCGCCAACGACCCGTGGCCGCAATGGTGGAGCGTATTCTACTGGGCTGTGTGGTTTGCTTGGGCGCCTATCACCGCGATGTTTTTGGGCAAGATAGGTCGCGGTTATACCGTCAAAGAGTTTATTCAAGTGAACTTGATCTTCCCGAGCCTATTTATTTTGTTCTGGGTTTCGGTGTTCTCGGGTACTGCGGTTTACCTTGATACCACTACAAATGGCTCACTGTATAACGTATTAAATAATGGCGGAATCGAACAGCTGCTCTACCACATTATGGATCAACTACCGATGGGAGGGGTGACCTCGTTCTTCCTCGTATTGGTCGCGTTTATCTCTTACGTTACCGCTGCGGACTCCAGTACCGATGCGATTGGGGATTTGTGTACTAAAGACTTCACCTCTGAGTCAGATGAGGACACAGCTTTACCAATCAAGATCGTTTGGGGAACGCTGATCGGCTTAGTCGCGTGGATCATGGTCAGCACCGTGGGTATTAATGGTGTGAAACAACTGTCCAACCTTGGTGGCTTGCCTGCTACATTAATTATTCTGGCCTGTAGCTTAACCTTGATTCGTTGGATTAAAAACCCATCGGAGGTACAACGCTAAGTCGCCGCATTTACCGTTAAATTAACCCAACCCCGCTTAATGGGGTTGGGTATTTTTGAACACGGCTATTCGCGTATTCTAACTTATCACTAATATACACAAGCAATTTCACGACACTTGGTTGAACAGGCTTCAGTTACCTATTCTGTTAACCATGATTTGCGCACAAGCGTTCAGAACTTAGGCTCTCCCCTTTCCCTCTCTCTAGCACTTTTTTGGAATCCAGTTTCCATAATTACACTATTTTTTGATAAAACACTTATTAAAAATCTCGAAAAATAAGACTTAAATACTGAATAATTAAGAAATTACTAATTTAACCCCCACTTAGCGCTACCATCTCCCACTAATCAGAATTTAATCCCAATTACGTGCGGATTTCACGATATCATTCGAAATATAGAAGCTCTCACAGATTTTATGTACTATCAACTCGATAAATTTTCTGCCGATTTTGCATTGTAACTTTAAGCGTTATCAATGCTCATGAATTCACCGCCATGAATTCAAAATGCATATCTAATATATAAAAATCAGGATATAAAGTGACTTAGCGCCTATCTATCACAACGCCGACATCTGTTCTGTAAAACTTAGGTGCGTACCTACTCATTTTATTGCTGCGCATTTGGCATCTCTTATAAACAGTCCGAATAAGTGGACTCAGTGGGAAATATTTATGTCTAATTGGAGTATCCGAAACAAACTCTTATTTGCACTTGCTTGCATACTGCTTGTTCTTATCGGTGGGATCTCTCTTTCTGTGAAAATGTCACTAAAAGAGATCACGTCATCAACGACCTCTTACGCTGAAAACATGCTCGAAGAACAAACACGTGAAACCATGCATTTCGCAACAAGAAGTGCAGAAGAAGAAGTCGAGCAGTACATTAATTCTGCATTAAACCTAACTGATGCTTTCTCTTCTATGCTTGCCTCGACGGCATTAAGTAATGATGGTCGTCCCTTAGAGAGAGAGCAAGTTGAAGCCATTACTCAGAAGTTACTGATGGATCATCGCGCTTTCAGTGCGCTTTACGCCTATTTTGAGCCAAATGCTTATGACCGTCTTGATAGCATGTTTAAGTCAGGTGACGCGAGACACAGTACCGACAGTGGTTCTCTAGAGGTATTTTGGTACCGAGACGGAACCGAAGTAACCCATGAGCGTATTTCCGACGCTAATGAAAAATACGACAGCAGTATTAATGAATTTGGTCAGCGAAATGCTGAGTGGTACCTCTGCTCCCTAGAAACGAAAAAGAGCTGCATCTTAGAGCCTTACCGAGAAGAGTTGGAAGATGGTAGCGCACCATTAATGACGAGTATCACCTCGCCCGTACTGAGTGGAAATACGTTCTTGGGCATGGTTGGTGTCGATATTTTCTTGCCAGAACTGCAAGATCTGATCAATCAGCTTTCAGCGAATCTGTACAATAACCAAGGCGAAATGCTCCTTCTCACTCAGCAGGGTACGCTCATCGCCCATAGCGCCTCCGAAGATGGTTTAGGACAATCCCTACAATCGGTTAATCCGAAATTATGGGCGGAAATTCAAGCAGTTAAAAACCAACAATCTCTCGATGCTCACGACTCACTGCTGTCGATCATCCAGATTACATTAACGGACTCATTAAATTGGACGTTGGTTTATCAATTGCCTAAGTCGGTCGCATTAGCGGATTCGGTAACTTATCAAAAGATGCTGACGTCGAGTTTTAATCAGATCAACTCCATCATGGTAGGACAAGCCTCCATCGGTTTGGCGATCTCCCTTGTTGTTGTTGGTTTTATGGTTAACAGTTTTACTAAACCATTGATGGTGATGAGCAAACATTTCCAAACGCTTGCAAGTAGCGATGGTGATTTAACGATTAATATCCCAAGTCAAAAGCACAAAGAGCTGAATGACATGGCCTCTGGCTTCAATGATTTTATTGAAAAGTTCAGGGTGATGATCGTGACCATGAAAGGGCAATCTAAAGATATTGGTGCCAACTCAGAATCACTATTACGCTCCTCTAACGCATCAAAACAAGCGGCACAGCGCCAGTCGACCGAGACCGACAACATAGCGACAGCGATGAATGAAATGGCGGCTACCGCGCAAGAGGTTTCGATGTTGGCACAAAATACCTCGAAAGAGGCGCATGAGTCCGACCAGTTGTTGAATCATAGCTTAACTATGTTTACCAAAACGCTGTCGGATATTCATACCGTTGCAACCGATATGGACACGGCGTGTGAAAGAATGTCGCAAGTGGCGAGTCGAAGCGATGATATTTCGAAAATACTCGATGTGATTCGAGATATTGCCGAGCAAACCAACTTGTTAGCTCTCAATGCCGCCATTGAAGCAGCACGTGCAGGGGATACTGGACGCGGTTTTGCGGTGGTCGCTGACGAGGTTCGTAACCTCGCGTCACGCACTCAGCATTCAACGGAAGAGATTGATGCATTAATTCAAAACCTACAAACGGAAGTGGATAATACCGTCAATCAAATTGAGCAAAACAGAGATAAAGTCTCCAGCGCCGTTAAAGATGTTGAAAGCAGCAATCAAAGCTTACAAGACATGACTGGCATTATCGGCAGCATCACAAGCAACGCGACCCAAGTTGCTACAGCGGCCGAAGAACAAAGCTCGGTTACTGAAGAGATTAATCGTAATATCACCGCGATTGTCGATGCAGGAAGAGAGTTAAATAATCTCTCTGAAGAGGTTGAAACCATCAGTCAGGACATGGGGAGCTCCATTTCTGAGCTCGACAGTCAGCTCAATATGCTGAAATCATAAGTTTCAGCCGCACGTATTCTTAACCTCAAGTGGCTCTATCAGTTGAGGTTTTTTTATTTTGTTCCCAGGTTTGATGAGATAACGTTGAAACATACCTTACGCAAAGTATGGACATATTGTGCAGGCTCAATTAATGCAAACGTATACACCTGTGAATTTTCTCAGTATATAAGTGGTCTAGGTCTTACTTTCACGAGAAAGTAATCGATCAATTTGTGCTTGTTACACGATGGGTGTTTAATACGAAAAATTCAAATTAATAGCCAGTAAGGGTTCTCTATGGCAACGATCAAGGATGTTGCAAAAGAAGCCGGCGTGTCCGTGGCAACGGTCTCCCGCGTGATCAATAAATCCCCCAAAGCGAGTCAAGCCTCTATTGATTCGGTCACTAAAGCAATGAGTAAACTGGGCTATCGTCCTAATGCGGCGGCACGCGCGCTAGTGAGCCAAAGCACCAACACCATGGGCGTGCTAGTTGGGGATGTCTCCGACCCCTTTTTTGGCACAATGATCAAGTCGGTAGACTGCGTTGCGCATAAGAATGGTAAACACCTTTTAATTGGGAATGGCTACCACAGTGCAGAAGATGAGCGTCGCGCGCTTGAATTACTGATCAACAGCCGCTGTGATGCGATGGTGATTCACGCCAAAGCATTGTCAGATGAAGAGTTAATCGGCTACGCCAATGAAGTAAAGGGAATGGTGCTGATATACCGCCATATTCAGCAATTGGCCGGACGTTGTGTGTCACTCGATAACGAGAAAGGCGCTCTGATCGCGACCGAGTATTTGATGCGCAATGGCCACAAAAAAATTGCGCACATTGCCTCTTCTCATGACATTGAAGATACGCATCAACGTTTACAAGGTTATCACGCGGCACTGAATGCACACGGTATTGAACTACCCAAAAGCTATATTGAGTACGGTGAGCCAAACAGTGATGGTGGTGAAGTGGCAATGACTCACCTTCTCACCAAATCGTTAGACTTTACCGGCGTGTTTGCCTACAACGATTACATGGCGGCCGGTGCGCTTGCTGTGTTAGAAGAAAACGGCATCCGAGTACCTGAAGACATCGCATTAGTTGGGTTCGATGACGGCTTAATTGCCCGATTTGTCCATCCCGGTTTGACTACGATTCGTTACCCGATCGAAATGATGGCAGAGCGCGCTGCAAAATTAGCGTTGGCACTGGCGCACGATGAAAAGATTGAGGAAGAAACCGCGATCTTTAGCCCGACACTGGTGCGTAGGTACTCAGTGTAGCCGACACGATTCAATTTGAAATATTCGCCACAACGTGTAGCGGTGCGCGTTCGTGGCCGAACAAGCGGTGAATTTGCGCTAAATACAATTCTGCAGTGGCAATCGCATCATTGAGTGCATTATGCGCTTGATAACCTGGCAACCCATGCTCGGTCCTGACTGAGCTCAAACGCCAATCGCGGCGCACTTGCCTTAACTGCTCACGATACTGCTCAATTTTTAATGTGTCGAGCCAGACCAATGGTAACTCGGCTTGGCCGTAGTTGGTGGTCAAATATTGCTGCAAAAAACGTTTTTCCATCACGCAGCCATGCGCTACTACAACTTTCCCTTTCATTACCCCAAACAGCTGCGAAAAGGCTTGTTCCTCACTAATGCCTAAATGGAGCAAGGTTTCAGGTCTTAGGTGGTGGATTCTTGCCGAGTCATGCTCTTGCAAAACCGGTTGATCCAACACAATATGGCGCGCACTGGTTAAACGAATTTGGCTATTGCGGATTTCAACCCACCCGATGCTCAACACTTTGTCTTTTTCAGCATCAAATCCACTCGTCTCAAAGTCCAACACAAGCGTATCGAGTGATTTTAAATCTGCGGACTTACTCGGCAGTGGCGTCTCTAGTAACGCCTTAAGCGAGATAGGGAATTTCGCTAAATCCATACTGTCGGCATGCATTGGTTTGCTTGAGTTCATATTAGGCCTTAGGAACCAAATTTCATTTTTAGCGCGTCTTGATAGCCGCCAATAATTCGAAATGCATCTTTCAAGTGTTGGCGTTCAAAGCTGCCAAATCGTTCAGGATAAATCGAGTTACTCACCCCTTTCCCCTCTCGAATACCATTGAGGTGATGAGCATAACGCAATTGAGTGACATAACGATAGGTACCGATCAAATCTTGATAAGAGCTTTCATTGATAAGCCCTTGTTCATAGGCAAACTCAATTCGCTCTTCGGTCGAACGCATCTCTCCGCCTTTGCTGAGGGCGTAAATTCGTGCTATATCCACCAACAAGCCTATTGCCGCTTTTTTAATGTTCAGCGTTTTGCCATCACTGGCGTCTCTTTGCAGTACTAAGTTGTTGAAAATGCCGAGCGGTGGGCGCTCTTTGAGTAAGTTTCTCACCAGAGCCGACATCAAACGTGGATTGTGTGTCACACACTCATGCCGATGTTGATCGAGCTGTTCGAACAGGCTTTCATCCCCTGCAATTAAGCGGATCTCTAAAAACACATTCAGGTTGAGTAGCATGTCATATTCGGGGTTGTTCGCCCATTTTCGGTAGTACTGCTGCCATATATAAAGAGGTTGATTCCATTTCGAGGTTGCAGCCAT
Organism: Vibrio sp. 2-1-2a; assembly: GCF_032648565.1. Lineage (NCBI taxonomy): Bacteria > Pseudomonadati > Pseudomonadota > Gammaproteobacteria > Vibrionales > Vibrionaceae > Vibrio > Vibrio sp. 2-1-2a. Next base: position 26,918 of record NZ_WBOH01000010.1, on the reverse strand, counting down.
AAAACGCCCATTGCATAAGGAGTACCCACACGCGGCCAACCCTTTGCATACAAACATCGCCAAGTGCTGAAAATAGATCCTGTCTGTTTCAGTCGCGCCATCCTCAAGTACTAATGCATTATCTTGATCCGACCCCAAATGCACCTCTGCTCGTGCGTGCGATCCTGCGACTATCCACGCATAGCGACATGGCGGCTTGCCAACCACTTGTTCGGCCATTTTCAGTAGTTGTGAGGTAAACGCATCATAAATCATTGTCAGGACTTGCCCAATCATCTGCGCCGGCATGTGCGCTTCGACCATCGCTTCGAATACGGATTCGCGCAAAGGGATGAGTTTGCTCAGTGCGTCTAAGGCGTCGCAGTTGCGAATTTTTTCAATCAAATAAATGGCCTGCACACCATGTTCTTGCACCAACTGTTTGGGCGTGACTAAACCAACAACTTGATGATCTCTGTCGACGATCGGCACGTGTTGAATGTTGTGCTTCATCATCAGATTAACGGCGGCAAGCACCAGTTCATCTTGCCCTAGCGTATACGGATCTGGCGTCATCACATCACGGATTGGGCCACGAACATCCATCGCATCCGCTACTACGCGATTGCTGAGGTTACGCTGACTGACAATACCCACCAGTGTCCCCTCATCCAGTACCAGAGCACAGGTACTGCCCTGATGGTCTCGCATCTGTTGTGCAACGCGCTGAATCGATGTACTCGGTGCGACCATCACCACATCGCAGTGCGCTATCTCCTGCACTGACTTAAAATAAACGCCCTTTACAGCTTCCATTAATTCATTATCGACCCGAGATTGAAGGCGATGATTGGCGTTAGTCGCGAATTGATTGGCAATGGATGCAAAGTTTGCAAGCTTGGCGAGCAACAACTCGTAGTTAAATTTATAAACTAAGCAGCTTTCAACCGTTTCGATACGATAGTTGTCTTGCACAAGGTTAAAACCAAACAGATCATTTTTACCGAGTCTCGCTCTTAGGCTCCCATTAGGAAAGCGCTGCTCAATCACACCAGATCGCAGAATATACAGGCTACGCTCAGACGCATCATTGAGCGCAATATGTTGCTGCTGCCCCCAGAACAAGATGTCCGCATCGCTTGCGATACGGTCGAGCACTTCATCCGGAAGCTGAGAAAATGGCGCAATCGTTTTGAGAAAGGCAACGACATTGGGTAGTAAAGTAGAATCCATCAACACTCCATCCCGCTAACACATAAAATTCATAGGCCAAAAACGAAAAAAGCTCCGCCAATAATGAGCGGAGCTTCGTTAACGGTCTACTTACCAGAATAGCGCATAAAGAACCGTTAGTATGATCATGATGCCATATGACGCGATATTAAAGCTGCGGTCCGTGGCGAACATGGATGCGGTCACGCTGATGCCTTTTGGATCGTCATCGTTTGCTGAGGTGCTCAAGCTAGTGAACGCAATCACAACAATCGTGAACAGCAGCGTGTAGAGCATCTGGTTCATGAAAGGCATGGAAAGTGGCATGAATTTCAAGAACAGTGCAAATGGGATAGAAGCAACAACACCAATGATGGCACCTTTACTGGTGGTTTTCTTCCAGAACAGACCCAGTAGGAATACCGCAAGAATACCTGGGCTAACCAGACCGGTGTATTCCTGAATGTATTGGAATGCTTGACCGATACCACCTAGCATTGGCGCGATGAAACATGCGATAACAAGAGCAACAACCGCTGCGGTACGACCAACGTTAACCAGTTTGTGGTCACCAGATTCTGGGGCAATGTACTCTTTGTAAATATCCATCGTGAAGATAGTTGCAGTCGAGTTAAGCATAGACGCCAGTGACGACACGATAGCCGCTGCTAGTGCAGCAAATACCACACCTTTCACACCAACAGGTAGGAACTGAGTCAACCATGGGTATGCTTTGTCAGCATGCGCTGCGCTTGGTAGGTTTGATGCACCAACTTCACCAAGACCTGCCATTAATTGTGCGTCTGACGTGATCACGTAAGCCGCAATACCAGGAATAACCACAAGGAACGGTACAATAAGTTTTAAGAATGCAGCAAATACGATACCTTTTTGCGCTTCTGCTACCGACTTCGCTGCCAACGTTCTTTGAATGATGTATTGGTTGAAACCCCAGTAGTACAAGTTCGCAACCCAAAGACCACCAATCAGTACCGCGATACCAGGTAGGTTCATGTATTGCGGGTTGCTTTGGTCAAGGATCATCTCAAAGTGACCTGGTGCCGCTTCAGCCATTTTTGACATGCCTGCCAACCAACCATCCGCACCACCAATGTAGCTCACCGCCATGAAGGTCGTCATGAAGCCACCAAGGATAAGGAAGAACACTTGGATAACATCGGTCCAAACCACAGCCGACAAACCACCGTAAACCGAGTAAACCAAAGCAAACAGTGCCAGACCCACAATAGAGTACATCAACGGAATACCAAGAATGGTTTCGAGTGCCAAACCACCGAGGTAAAGAACGGAAGTAAGGTTGACGAAGATATAAAGTGAGATCCAGAAAATCGCTAAAATCGTCTTAAGCTGCTTATTGAAACGCTTTTCTACAAACTCAGGAATGGTGTAGATCCCTTTTTCAATAAAGATAGGTAAAAAGTATTTACCCACGATAATCAAAGTGATGGCAGCCATCCACTCGTAGGACGCAATCGCCAAACCGATAGAATAACCAGAACCCGACATGCCGATAAACTGCTCAGCAGAGATGTTGGCAGCGATCAATGACGCACCGACCGCCCACCAAGGAAGAGATTTACCCGCCAAAAAGTAATCTTCTGTGCTTTTTTGAGCGCCTTTCTTATCGCGGGAAACCCAAAGTCCCACCCCAATAATAATCGCGACATAAATGGCGAAAACCATTATGTCAATCGTGTTTAGACCATGCTCTATATTAGACATTTGTTTCATCCTATAGTTGTTTCACGCCAAAAAGTGTAAACGTTACCACTCAAGAAAAATCCAATATGTATCACATGTATGTATAAATCTTACACGTTGAATCAAAATGGAGGCGCAAATCACACTTTCAGTAAAAGTTATTATGTGTTGAGAGATATCCTAAATAACGTTTGATGTAACGTAGATAGTTATATTATTTGACTATTCTAATGACATAACTTATTAAAACGCAATTATAAACCAGTCAATTTGGTTTGCTTAAAGGTAATCTCAACATTGAAAACGAAGTAAAGTTGAAGCGAGCTAATACTATATTAAAACCAATAAAAACCACCTATAAAAATAGGTGGTACAGAGCTAATGACAGTGTTTTTCTATTAGTTTTTTAGCTTCTTTGATAATCGTTTACACTATAATTAAAATTGGTATCGAAAGTTTATATACTTATAACACTTGAACCTCTTAAAATTCGAACTCATAAACCGTTCTATGTTGATAGCAATCTTCAAAGCTCAACACCCCGTAGTTGAGTCCCCATTCTGGCTTATTCGGCCCGTCGGGAAAATATTGCGCTTCTAATGCGAGCCCATCATGATTTTGATAAACCTTGCTTGCGCCGGGCGTGCCGAGTAAAAAATTACCGGATTAGAATTAAATCGCCGGCTTGGTGGTACGTACTTTCATGCACACATCGTCGTTGGGTGCAAACAGCACAGCGGCCACGTCTTTGCCATCCGACAATGGTGGATTAAGCACAAACGAGTGATCATACCCTGCCGCGATTTTTTGATCGCCATCACAGAGAAATTCATCCGCTATGCGTTTGGGCTGACGAAAATCAAAACTGGTGCCAGCAACCGGTTTATGCTCCCCTGTGGGGATCAAGCCGGCATCCGTAGGCAAATAATGCTCAGCATTCATCTGCAAGCGGTGCTCAAGCCCCATGCTTTCACTCGCCTCACCCGCCAAGTTGAAATAAGCATGATTGGTTAAATTGAGTGGACAAGACTGATCGCTTGTCGCGTGTTCATCAATCATCACTTCGTTGTCATCGCTCAGCGTGTAGCGTACCTTAACATCCACATTGCCCGGGTACCCTTGGCCACCATCTGGCGAATGCAGGGTAAACTCGACCATATTAGGCTCACGCTGAACAATACGCCAACGACGCTTATCAAAGCCTTCAACGCAACCGTGCAGTGCATTGTCACCGTTGTTGACCGCCAATTGATAACGCTGACCGTCCACTTCAAACTGCCCCTTGGCAATGCGGTTGGCAAAGCGACCAACCATCGCACCAAAGTAGGTAGCTTGGTGCCTATGCTCATGCATATTGGGCGAACGCAGTAGCACTTCTCGTGGCGTACCATTCAGCGGAAGGGTGCAGCTCAACCACGTGGCCCCATGTCCATTAAGGTGATGGTCATGCCATTTGCGTTAGTTAAATGCACCAACTCAGCGGGTTGACCATCAAACGATGGCGTGCACGCCATCGCTTGTTGCAGTTGGGTAAAATCGCGGTTCATGACGACTCCTTACAGCACCTCAACCAGACCCGCGCCCGGTTTCGCTTGGCATACGTAAATGGACTCTTTCAGCCCTGTCGCCGCCTCGTAGTTGGCTTCAACGGTGGCTTTCACTTTCTCAACCAGTGCCACCACACAACCACCAAAACCGCCGCCCGTTATACGCACACCGCCTTGGTCGCCAATCACGTCTTTGACCATCTCAACTAAGGTATCGATCTCTTTCACGGTGATTTCAAAATCATCACGCATTGAGGTGTGGGACTGTGCCATCAGCTCGCCCATGCGTTTCATGTCGTGCGCACGCAGTGCCTCAGCCGCCTCAAGTGTGCGAGCGTTTTCGGTGATCACGTGGCGCGCGCGTTTTGCCACCATTTCATCCAGATCAGCGGCTTTCTGATCAAACTGCTCAATCGTCACATCACGCAGGACTTTAACACCAAAAATGCGCGCCGCTGCTTCACACTGCTGACGACGGGTGTTGTATTCGCTATCAACCAAGCCGCGTTTTTTGTTTGAGTTGATGATCACCACCGCCATGTTTTCTGGCATCGACACCGCTTGCGTTTCTAGCGTACGGCAATCTAACAACATGGCATGGTTTTCGCGCCCTTCAGCGGAGATCATTTGGTCCATGATGCCGCAGTTACAACCGACGAATTCGTTCTCCGCTTGCTGACCGTTCAACGCAATTTCAGCTTGGCTGATCTCAAGATTGAACAACACTTTGAAGGTTTGCCCAATCACCACTTCAAGCGCCGCTGAAGAACTCAGTCCCGCCCCTTGGGGCACGTTACCGGTGACCGCGATGTCAACACCGGTAAACTGGTAACCGCGAGCTAATAAAAACTTCACCACACCGCGAATGTAGTTGGCCCACATTTTGTCCTGTTAGAAGGTGATCGCTTGGCTGATATCAAATTCGTCCACCACGTTGTCGTAATCGACTGATACCACACGTACAAGGTTATCGTCTCGTTTTTTCGCGGCGACCACGGTTTGGTAGTTAATGGCACATGGTAGGACAAAACCGTCGTTGTAATCGGTGTGCTCACCAATCAGGTTAACGCGACCCTGTGCTTGAATTATATGACTGGGTGCATAGCTCAATACTTGCTCGAATGAGGCTTTCACATTTTGGATTAATTCAGACATTTTCTATTCCTAAAACTATTTGTGGTAACTCTTGGGATCACAAACTGGCACTGCAATACGTATTTTTAAAATCGGATATTTTCTTAACCCCCCAAATCGTTGGGGGTGCCGCTTCAAATACCATGGGCTTATTGTTCTTTGTAATGCACGTCACTTAGATCACGCAGACGCTGCGCCGCTTGCTCAGCGGTGAGATCGCGTTGGCTCTCTGCCAGCATTTCGTAACCAACCATGAACTTACGTACCGTGGCGCTGCGCAGTAGTGGCGGGTAGAACAAGGCGTGTAGTTGCCAATGGTCGATGTCCGTTCCCGCTTCAAAGAACGGGGCGTAATGCCACCCCATGGAGTAAGGGAAAGAACATTGGAATAAGTTGTCGTAACGGCTCGTCAATTTTTTGATCGCCACGGCAAGATCGTCACGTTGCTCATCGCTCAGTTCGCTCATGCGGCGGATATGCGTTTTTGGCAATAGCATGGTTTCAAATGGCCACGCCGCCCAGTAAGGCACTACCGCTAGCCAGTGCTCGGTCTCGACAACGGTGCGCGCACCATCCTTGAGTTCCGCTTCTGCGTAGTCCACCAGCAAATTACGGCCATGCTCTTGGTAGTAGTAGGCTTTAAGGTGTTTCTCTTTTCGTTCTATCTCGTTAGGTAAGAAGCTGTTGGCCCAAATTTGGCCATGTGGATGCGGCTGAGAGCAGCCCATCGTCTCGCCTTTATTCTCGAATGCTGCTGCTTTGGTGTTAAGCCTATGCTGGCTGATGCACATCTTCCACTTGAGAAGTTCTCGCCTTTCCCTAATCGCAGAGCAAGACCTAAAGTCTCTATAGGACCAATTCCTTCAAATTTTATTAACTTCTGACAGACATCATTATCTTCAATTGCCATCTCTATCTGTTTAGCCAGATCATCCAGATGTTCTATCTGAATAAGCAAATGTTCCCACAACCGAAGAAGCACGGCTCTGAACTGATCAGGTAATCCATTTTCCGCATCTTCAAGAACAAATGGAATCCCTTCTCTTAACGAAGTTAATCCTCGGGGTAGAATGCCCCCCAATTCTGGCAGTAACCCACGAATATGATTACTTTGAGCTATCTGGTGAGTGAGAGCTAAATTTCTGCCTCGTTCCATTCCTTGCATTGCTTGATCATCCACAGATTGAACTCGAACGCTATGGATATGCTCAAGAGATGCTGCGGTGTCAATTGCAAGAGCATCGTTCTTATCTGTTTTTTGTTTGAAATCCCTTAACCGCACGAGTATTGATCACTTTGACTTGATGACCAGCGGCTTTAGCATATCTCGCCCAATAATGAGCACTAGCACACGATTCCATTACCACTAATGAAAGCTTCTCTTTAATTAGAAGTTCTTTGAGCTTCGTTCTGTTTATTTCTCGATTGTATATAACTTTTCCCTGTGGGCTTAATTTACAAGCCTGAAAGACATTTTTGCCAAATCAATCGCTATAACGTTATATTTCTGCATTGTATGGACTCTTGGTTAGGTTTTGATCAACTTCAACCGTAGCTCCTTGGAGAGAGGGAGTCCATACATCTTAGAGGGACGACACTTGGTAACAGATGTCGTCTACTCAACAAAGGCCGAAGGTGATTTAAGCAACTGCGAAGGATTCCTTCCTAGTTGCCAGCACGGAATAAGGGCAATTCGAGTTATCTTTTTAATTTAGTAAAATATGAATTAACTTCTATGGAAGCGGAACCGAGTCACTGTTACGAAGTCCGCTTAAAGAGTGGCAACAGCGACCGCTCAACGTGCTCTATCCCTTTGTTTAGCTTGACGCTATCCACTATAAAATCAAGGAAGACGGACGCTACATAAGCAAAACTATTCACGCCATCCTAGAACTGAAAATCGACGGAAAGAAGGAACTGCTTGATCTCTACCTATCTGAATCTCAAGGGGGAACTATTGGCTGTCTGTATGATCTTCATCCTTATGCATCTTTTTGATCATATGACGTCGCTCGGCGCTGTCAGGCAATGTTAGAATCATGCGTACTCGGTAACGGTTGCGAGTTTGTATGTTTGGCGACAGTTCAGATTGCTCAAACGTTACCGAGTTCCTTTTTGTTTCTATACACCAGTGGATTACATTTAGGAATAGCTATTTAGCTGGAGCTAATTCATGATAAAATAACTGCCTTAAGTCAGGAATCAACTTTATGTTTGTATTATCAAAAGGATCGATATCTTTAAAAAGCTTAGATCGACTCTCATCGTATGTCGTGATCAGTTCACTGCTAATATTTTTTACGCAGCACCTGTACGAAAACCACGCATTTCAGTACATCGATATTTGTGTTTTGATCTATTTTTCGCTGGAATTTTTCTTGAAAGTACACGTGCTGTCGTGGAGGAGATATTTTCAGTCCCCGTCCTGTCAGTTTGACTTCTTTTTACTGGCTGCCAGCCTGGTCGCCATGCCTATCGCCGATATCGATAGTGTTATCTATTTACGCGTGTTCAGGTTAATCTCGGTTATCCGCGTGTTCAAGATCATCCCGAACGGCTCACAAGTTCTGAGCGGATTAGCTCGGGCGATCAAAAGCTCCAAAGCGGTGTTGATCCTGCTTTTCTGCCTGTTGTGCTTCTTTTCACTGATTGGATTTATCCTGTTTTCCACCAGCGTTCCCGACTATTTTAGTACTCCATTGACATCACTCAACACTGTCTTTGAGATATTTACCATTGAGAACTGGGGTGCATTGCCGGACTCTATCGATAAAACCAGCCATCCCTTGCTGCACGCCAGCGTCAATGCCTTTACCATCATCGTCCTGGTCAGCGGCGGCTTTATTGCGGTTTCTCTAGCGAATGCAGTGTTCGTTGATGAACTGGTCAGTGACAACAATGATGACCTCAAGCGGGAGGTGCTTGAGCTAAGGCGAGAAAATCGTGAAATTAAACAGCTACTAACCGAGATAAAGCACAAGATTGAATAAAAAACGCCTCTGATTCAGAGGCGTAGTGGGTTATGCGATTTCCAGCGTATTATTGTTTTCCAGCAGGGCCATAAAATCATCGCTGGATCTGATTTTAAGATCGACTTTCATGAAATCGGCTATCGCTTCAACGTCAGAGTTGACGTTACTGTCACCATCAATAGCTCTTGATAGATGTTCAGTCAGCGAGCGAAACTGCAGTTTATCCCGGGCTAGTTTGGCTATCGACGCCTGTTCAAACGCATCCGTGTTGTCTTTGATTTGCTGAATTCTCATCTCAAAAACTTCTTTAACCCGCTTGGTACGCAGCTCGGCCTTGGTTGAAAAAATATCGGCCTGATCAAGCAGCCAAACCACCAGGGTTGAACCAATCCCGGACACCATGATGCCGGTAGCCTCTTTGAGATGCTCACCCACCACAGGGATCATGTCGACATAGGGTGATATCACCTGTTCAAAGGTGAAACTCACATAGGTGACCACGGTCGTAGCAAGCAACTTGGTAATCGCATCGGCTTTCTGCGCCGGAGTGCTGTCACTGAACAGGATCTTGATCGCCTGGATTATGGCATTAAATCCTTCAGAAATGATCTTCAGCGCCCGTTTTAACATTCCAACAAACAGATTAATAACCGCATTGATCAGGTACTTGACGAAGTTTTTCAGTGCGTCCTTGATAACATCAAACCCGACATGTTTCAGGTTCGCCATGATGTAACGATACGCTCTCTTGAACCGTATTCCTATCGCATCTAGCTTGGAATCGGTCTCTAGTCCATGGAGTACGCCATATTGGAAAGTGTCTCGCAGCTCAAAGAAAATGGGTTTAATGATGAGGATGATGAGCTCACCAATACCCTTTTCTTCCAACTCATCTTTCGCCTGGCCGTAGGCTTCCTTCGCCAGTTTTTTGCCCATGTTACGATCTGTTTTTAGCTTGTTAGCCACCACTTTGTTCAGATCACTTTCGATCGCCTCCTTTGCTGTTTTTTCGGCCTCCAGGGCATTATCCAGCGTTTTTTGCGTCGGCAGGTCGTTTAACTCCTGCTGTTCCGACTTGGATAGGGTCCCCGCTCTTTGCTTACGTTCAAGCCGGCCTCGCTTGTTCTCGACCCACTGCTGGTATTCACTCCAGGATTTCTCTCCTTTTGAAGTGTTGAGCTTTCCGGAGATATTCTTAAAGTTCGCGTCCTGGTTGAGCGCCGTTTTCAGATCATCGAGCGAAATTGCTTTACTCTGGCCATACTCCTCAAAAGCATGTTTCAGCGGAACCTGGTGATCAACGTTAATCTCACTTTTGGAATAGTTGACCCCCTGCTCTTTTTTCGCCTGGTTGATCGCATCGCTTCTCCGGTATAAATAGCGTTTCTGCCCCTGCTCATTGACTTCAAGCTCACTTTCGATGCGCCGGTTGTTTTTGATACGACTGTCTAGGTAGTCATCGAGCTTATCGGTATCTTCGACTATCTTGCGCTTACCTTTGTATGGCCCCTTATCGTCTCGCTGCTTTCGCGTATGCTCGTCCAGACGTTGTTTATCGAGCCGATGATCGGCCACCATACTCGCCGACGCATCATAACTGAAACTCTGTAACTCATTCACCAACCGGGAGGCTGTAAGCCCCTTTTTTGACAACTTGAGTTTCGGGTGGCTGACCAGCCCGTCACACACGTTCAGCAGGATCGGCTTAACCAGTGACTCGCCGATGCCCGCTTGACTGTCGGCCATTTCCTCCTCAATGGTCTGTAACACTTCCAGGCTGTCTCGCTGATCGTGCAGTTCGACATCCAGCAGCACTTTGCTGGCCTGCAGTGGCGAGCAGCCCTCAAGCCGCTCAACTAGCTCGGTACTGGACAATGACTTGATCTCAAAATCTTGCTTGCTTGCCATCATTACCTCCTCATGCGCACAAAGAGTGTGACTGAGACATCTCGTACACCGCTTTGGCTTTCTCGCTGTCGGCGGCAATGAACTCACCCGATTCTGACAAGTAACCCAGGTTTGCCATCTGTTTCAGGACAATCGACAAGTTAAACAGGGCACGAAACTCTTCCAGGTGAACAATCGGCAAACGCTTAAAATCGAGTTTGTGGGCAAACACATCGCTGTTTTCGGCCATCTGATGCATGCGCTGGGTCTGGATTCCGTATTCGAACCGGTCCAATAACTTGCTGTAGTTGGCCACCAGTTCATCGAAATACACCACCACGTTATCGATTGACTCTTCGATCACCTTAAGTTGCTTCTGCTGTGCCTCCAGCTTGGTGATCTCTTCAGTCACGCGCGCGCGCTCCTGCTTGGCACGCTCGAGCGACTCTTTGGCTTTCTTACGCGAAAAGAAGCCCAAGGTCAGCACCATACCCAGTGTATCCAACAGGCCCATCTGATTAAAATCAATCAACATGATCTCTGATTTCGCCCTGACACCACGTTGCGGTTTGATCTCCAGGATGCGGTCATCGAACAGCTCTTCAAAAGGCTGACCCTTTACCGTAACGTTGTGCATCCGCTTTGATACCTTGATAAAACGCTCGAAGTGAATCGCGTAAATGTCCTGCTTCTGGCGGTTGATCCGGCTGATCTTAGTCTCGATACTGGCGGATATCTGTCTGACCTCTTGCTCGTAAATCTGCTTGGCATCGGTAAACCGTTTTTCCGTTTCGGCAATGATTGATTCCGCTTCATCGGCATAGTGCTTACCCGTAAAGGCGCTCCATACCTTAGAGCACGTCTGCTTTACAGCACCTGTAGCTTTCGATGTGAAATTTTTTGCCGCACTATATGCGCTTGAACACCAACTTCCTAATCTGCTAACAAAGCCCATACATTATTCCTTATCAATCATGGCATAGCCTTCCGCCACCATATCGTTCATGGCGTTCACCCAACGCTGCATTTTCTTCACTTCAAAGCTGTCGATCGCCAGCGCATCGCTGAGCTTGTCCATAAACGCCTCTTCCTCGATGCACACCTCACCGTCGGCCAACAGGATCCCGAACAGTTCAACCAGTATGATGCGTTTGCTTTTCCCTTTTGATTTTGCCAGCACTTTGATCACGGACTCAATGTTGTCCTGCTTGGTCAGGGTATGCTCCGTCAGACCACATTCCTGCACAAACGACTGAAAAATCGTCTGCTCTTCGGTCTTCTGCTCACCGTTCAACCCCATGGCGTATTTCGCCAGTTCCAGGAAGTTCTTCTTCTCGCCAATATTCAGTTCAGATAAGTACATGTGTTGTCCCCAATAATTAATACGCTGTTTCTAGTTTTTGTTTTTCGTTGCCTTTCGGGTCATAGACCGTCTCGATACGCTTGCTGATTTCGCCGGCATCGTCATACAGGTATTCGAACACCAGGTTTCCGGCCTGGTCGAATTCACAGCCCCGTGCCGGTTTTCCGTCCTCATTAAACGTCATCTGGTATTTGAGCTGGGTACCGGCAAAGGTATCACTGCTGCGCTTTTTGCCGTTTTCATAGTAAATCTGCGTCACCTGGCCGGAGTGCTTGTCCTCGATCTGGGTCACTTTGCAGTCGCCTAGCCGCTTGACGAAATCGTCCGTGTCAATCGTCAGCTCCTGATGCCTGGCCAGTTCATTGGTCAGGCTCACCAGGTTATCGGCGCGTAACTGCTGGATCTGGGTGGTTAAATGTTCAAGCTGGGCAATACCGGCCTGCTTGGCCGCAAAATCGCGCTTCTCGTCCAACTGCTGAAGCGTTTGCAGCAAGGCTTTCAGGCTGCTGTGGGACTGGCCCACCAGCTTCTGCACGTGGATTAACTCTTCGCTCTGTTTTTTCGCCAGTGACCTAGCACTTTCCGCCTGGGTGCGTGCCAACTCAGAGTGCAGGTGACGGCTTTCCTGATGCTGCTCCTGGCTCAATGCATGCAGAGCCTCGATCTGCCGTTGCTGCTCTGCAGCCTGCTGCGCGATCAGGCCATCGGTTCTCTCTTGTTTGCTTTGCATCGCAGACAAGCTGGCCCCGGTGCTGGTGTGCTGCTCCAGCAACTTTTGCTCCAGCGCCAGCGCTGCACCTTTTAGCTCAGCCTCGGTCGCGGCAAGCTGTGAAGAGAGCTGAGTCAGCTCGCTCACCACTTCTTTCTCCGCCGCAGACAGGCGCGCGACCACTTGTGCGCCCTGCTGGTTAACTTCAGCAGTAACGTGCTGGATGATGTCGCCCGCAACGATTTTCATCACTCTGAGCAACTGGTCCGTTTTATCGCTGAGTTGTTGGCCGAGCTCACCAGCCTGCCTGTCCATTTGCGTACTGTGCTGATCAAACCGGGCATTGACCCGCTTAGCTTCATCGAGTGCCCATTGCTGCATCTGATGCTTTTTGTTGATGGAGATAGCTTGCAGTAGCACGATCAAGCCAGCACAGCCAACCAATGTCCAAAATAGTAGCTCTAACGTAATTTCCATTGTTGTTCCCTTAAACAGGTTGTTAGTTTGTTATTAAGTATCAGGAGACCGATGCCATCGGCTGGATCTCGATATCCCAAATATTGTCGCCGAAGCTGTTGAGCCACTTTTTCAGGTAGAGCGAATCAATCACACTCGCGCTGATATGCAGCGAATCATCACGCTCAACGACTTGCTGGTCCGGTGACAGTGGTGTTTCGCGCAGAAAGTAACCATCAGACTTGGTGATGCAGAACTGTAGTCGGCACTGTTGACCTTCGCCAAAACCAAACCTTCCGTCCGCATCGTATTTTGCCAGGTCAAAATCCTCCGGCCGGTCAAAGGTGAAGGTGGACAAGTGCACGCTGGTCACCCGGTGGATGGCTAAAGTTCGCTCATTCGTGTAACCTTCAAAACGACAGACCAGGTAAAGTCGCTTGCCCTGCTGCGCGATGCCAAGTGGCATGACGGTCGCTTTTTTCGGTTCGTCTTTGCTGTTGGTGTATTCCAGACTCAGCCACCGGTCTTCGTACAGACCCTGGCTGATGGTCCTGAGCACTTCCTCGTCCAGATGCGGGGCGAGCAGAGGCTGGGTTTCACTCACGACTCTGACCTTCTTCAGCCAGCTGCGCTCTTTTTGGTTAGGTGAGGTCGGATTAAGCTGGTAGTCCGCCTCATGAAAGAACCCGTCCATGGCAGCAAACATCCGGCTCGGCAAAAGGCCCGCCAGGTATTCCCGCGCCAGATGAAACAGCAGAGACTCCTGGGCCGACAGGGTCGGCAGACTGAGTACCGCGTTGACTTGGGTCAGCTTATAGCCGTAAGGTTTGCTTTTGTCGTTGCGGTCAAGGTTAAACTGCTCTGATAAGGTTTCCATGATCCTCTGTAAGGTGCGGATATCGCGCTCAATGCCCACCTCAGCCAACTGGCTCTGCAGCTCTTTAACCGTGATGTATCTGGACTTTGGAATGCGCTTGAGGATCTCAAGCGCCAGATTCAGAGATTCATTCAGAGATGACTTTTTTTTCATTTTGTGCTCATTTGTATACTGCATCTCGTGCGTCAAGTAGCGAAAACTATCACAAAGTCGCTATACATTGCTGATTTAAGCCAGATTTATATCAGATATTTTTGATATAAATCATGCTCATATCGTTTATGAAAATTTTACCGCTAGCTGCGTCAGAATATGTCGGATACCAAAAAGAGTTCATCATCAGCATCCAATTTCAGAATACATGGCCAATTGAACATTAATGACTCCGATAAAGCATACCGCCACTACCACATGCAGGGTCATACACTGTGATTGAAAGTGGCAAGTTATCTTAGATTGGATCGAAAACAAGGTGTGTCATTAGCTCAATAACTTCACGTAGGGTAAAGTGCTCACTCGCCTCTTCATTGTTCTCTTCATTGAACTCAAGGATCAATTCCTCAAATATATAGCCCTTACTAAGATTGCCAAGTGCAGGTAGTTTGTTGCCCTCAGGATCTTCTTTCACTGTTGGCGTTAAGTTGATGTATGGCGAAACGAACTTCTCAAACACATTTAGCAGGACGTCTTTACCCGCCATGTGACGGATTTGAGCTTTCAGGTTAAACACTCAACAATCTCTTTTACGTTGTCGCTTAAACCGTTGATGTAATCTTCGAAGTTAGCCAGCAAAATCTGTTGGTTGTTAGTCGCCGTACTGAATAGCGTTTGCAGAGTCCACTTGGAAGTGTTGTAGAACACATTACCTGATGCAGCGCACAATGGGGCATCATCAAGCTCAGTTTCATTCATCTCTTCTTTTTGGAATCGAACCTCTTCCAATACCGCTTCTTTTGATGGCTCTAAAAGCGTATCCAGACGGCGCAGCACCACCATAGGTAAGATAACGCCGCAGTATTAAACACGAACATAAATATTACGAAGACAGTCGTCGGTAATTGACCAAATAAATGAAATGAGTTTGTTATGTACTGAGTAGTCCATAATTTTCGTCCCAAAGCGATAGTTGCTTGAAGTTCAAACAATAATAATAGGGATAAGTGGACAGGATTTTATTGACTTTTGGCACTAGTAGCGAATAAAACATGCGTTTCTGCTCGCTACTAGCTCCGTGGTTTGGTCTACATATCAAGATTTAAAACACTGCATCTCAATATGCTCACGTAAATGCTTAAATGGATAAGGCGTTACGGTTGGTAGACGATGTCTTAAGTGATAAACATCAAACAAGTTTTCTACCTCTTCTGGTAGTGCATCAAACGAATGCTTTATCAAGTATAAATGGCTAAAAGTTTCTATTTTGCTCTGTGGGCTGCCTTTGCCACCAGCAAAGTACATCCCCAGCTCTCGGTTATAGAAGAAACCTAAAGATGCATTAAAGAATCCCTCACTTTGCCCTCTCATCGATGTTTTTAAAAAGAATCCTTGTTCGCGCAGCCAATCATAGAATTGTTTTTCATCATTGCTTTTGTATGCGATTGTCGAAAACTCATCAAACGGTAGAGGGGCCGTATCATCCCACTCTGACAATATCACTCTCAGTTTGGTTACAACTTTACTCTCGGGGTTTTCTTCAATGAACTGAGTCAACAGTGCAATAGGAACATCTTGTGAACGGCCTTCTTTAAGTTCACGCAATCGCTCTGCAACCGCTTCAAATTCCGGCAGCATTTGAATGCCAGTGTCAATGAAAATGGCATAGTTCCCCGTCTCCGGCCAATAAATAAAAGGGGAACGTTGGAATCCTTGAAATACTTGCCATTTATCATTACCTAAATCGAGTTCAATATCTTCAAGCTCCTCTTGAGTCGCTTGTGTATATTGCCATCCATCAGCCACTAACTTAGACGCATACACTGGCCACGGCCCGTCTCGAACCTCTGAAAATTCGCCTTGCGGCCGATGAGGCATGTAATATACACATCCTTCAGGGCTGCTTGGGTATTCAATCAAATGCTTTCTTGTATGGACTTCTAACTTGATAAGCAGTTCTTTTAACAATACTTCCATCACATGCCGATTTGGTTGTCCTCTGCGATCCCATAATCGTTCTGGATAACACGCTTGGAATACCGTGTCTTGGTATTTTTTGCGATAAACCTGATACGGGTCTTCTGCTGCTGACTTATAGGCCTCTTTATTACCAACAATTAGGATATTCAATGCACCACGAATCGGAACGTCAGCTATTTCTGCATTTATATCTAGATGCTCGATACCATGAAGCAAGATTAATGCAGCGTCAGTATCTTTGCTTTCGGTTAAATCACAGATCACCAAACGATACTCTTTTAACGCATCAAACAGCCCGACATAGTGATTTTTGACAATCGTATCTGAAACAAATCTATGCTTTTCTCCGGGAATCCGCTGCAACTTCACCGAAACTGAATCGCCATAAGCTTGCTTAAGATCTTGCATGAACTGTTCAAGAATACCGATCTTAGATAGTTGAAAACCGCTATAAGATTCTTTGGTTATATCAATCGCCTGAATTCGATTCTTCGCATTAGAGTAAAGCGGCTTCTTGATGTAGTCTCCCTCTATGGATTTGCTTACCAACATCCCCACATCATCAAGTTGATAACGTGTAGCAAACTTTGCCTTTTTCGGTATCTCTCCGTTCTCTAACGTAAACCAAGACAAAGGGGAAAACGTTTTGGCATTCATTGACAGTGTTTGTTTGAATCCAAGCGCTGCACATGGCGCTAAATCGATTTCCACGGTCGTTAATTCATAGCCTGAGTGACCTTTCGGTAACTTTTTGCTTTTGACTAGATAATATAAACCTTCACTTTCAAAGCGCTTTATCGCTGGCGTAGTGCCACTCAATACTTTTGGTATCGCTTTGAGCAGTAAACGGGCCAATTGCCATGTAGGTAGCTCGGCAGCGTTAACTGGTTTGATAGCCAAAGACGTGTCTTTGAGGTCTAATTTGGCGTCCTTTGGTAACAGCACCCAATAACACGCTTCTTTATTGGCACCTTTGACTAAGCAATAAACACTTCCTGACTTATAGATTTCAGACGCTAATGTTACTAAACGCTTAGGTCGTTCTGAGAAGTCGATTCCTTTATAACTGACACAGTAAATCGCGAAGCTTCTATCAACCCAATCAGTGTCAATGGATATTTGTTCCACTAAGGTTGATAAAGGACCGTGTGAGGAAGGTTCTAGCTGTTGTGTAACCATTTTATCAACTCCTGTACTGCGGTTAGGTTGGTGTCGGCATTGCTATCATCAATTAGTGCCGGAATTTCAATAACTTTAGCTAACTGTGGTGAGGTTTCTACGAAGCACGAGTCCAAATATCTAATCGGCTTTGAGGCATCCCCCAACGCATTCACGTAAATAAACTTCGAAGGTCCAACCTCTTCTTCTACCAATGAAATTTTCGAACTGTAGCCTTCGCTGCTTTCATTTCCTTCATGCTTCCAATATTTGCTGTCTAGCCAGATCGGTTGCTCAATCCCTGCAAATATGACTCTGTTGTCAAATCGCTCGTAAATAGAATTTGGAACTTCTTCAAAGGTAAAATTGAATGCTGTTAAAACTGCCTCTACCGCTTGTTCCCCCAACGCTCCCTTATAAATGTTGGTGAACATAACTGGCGTCATCACGTAACCTTCTTTTTGCCACGAACAGGCAAAGCCTTTGTGTTCAAACCACGGCCTCACGTATTGGTTCTGTACTAACGTAGCCAGGCTACACGCTTCCTCTGAGACCATATCGCCAGAAGGTACTCTATTAAAGAACTCGAAGGCATTCGGATCACCATCTAAATTACCTTGATAGCGGTAATACCCTTTGGTCATCGACTGTAAGTACAATCGATTGAATCGCTCTGGTTGATAGGCCACCGTCGGATAGCTAAGCAACTGAGTTCTAATGTCTTGCCATTCTTGAATATCACTATCGGATGCTGGTTGATTATGTAGACGGCGAACTAAGGCTTTGATTGACTGCATACCATCTTTATTATTTCTTTGAGCAAGATTGAATAAACGTCGAACAGATCGGTCCTCAACTAGACACTGATTAACTGATTTCGCTTTATTAACCAAAGCAATATATTCGTGCGAAAACAAACTTGGGTCTCGACTCTCTTCTGCCAGAATTTCTTTCAAACCAGAATCAGCAAACAAGAGAATTTGTTTTCGTTTCAGAGACGTTCTCCCGGCTCTTCCTACCGCTTGCTCAATGTATTTCCTTATCGCGCTTTGGTAGTCACTTGTTTGGTAATATTGCTGTAAAGAGCGCTCTCTGCTCATGCCCATAAGTTGCTGTCGACACCAGCTTTCAGCGCTTTTCGGTGACAACTCGCCGTTCTCTTGCAAAGATAAGATTTGGTGGAACTGACAAAGCTGGTTAGCAGTGTGCGAGTAATCATCTGACAGGAGTAGCTGAGTAGGTTTTTCAAGATAAATACTGTCTATATCGCTTCGCTGCTGGGTGCTATAAGTGACATCGGCAACGGATATTAAGCTTCCACCTTCCAACGCTAAATTAACTGCGTAATCAGGGTTTTTACCTGCTCCCATTGAAGCATATGTACTAAATACAACGACTTTCCCTGGCTCAGTGTTTAGGTGATTGGAAATTTCATCGTAGCCAACCAACCTCATCCAATCAGCATTCACACCCAAAAATGTCCTGGTTTGGACATTAAATTCTTTTGCCCATTTATCGCAGCAGAACTGGATGAAATCGTTAATGTTCTGACGTGTTGTATCTAGGGTGCGGTTTAACAACGACAGCATATAACGATTATCAGGGGCTGAGATAAACGCTTTAATGCTAGCTAAGAGCTTAGACAACCAACTACGAACAAATGCCTGCTCTGATTCCCCAATACCGAGATAGTGATTTAGGATAAAGTGACTTGACCGAGCTTCCGGCTTATATTCTTCCAACAAAGCATCAAGAAATGCATCTCGGCTATTGAGATATTTGACCGTTAAAACCACGCCGTTATCTTTATAGTTGCGTCTACTATGGTAATAATCATTTACCCGCTGTTTTTGCTCTCTCGACAAAGATAGAAGCTTTTTACCCAAACGCTCATTCAAGTATTTAAAATCAAAGTTATGTATTACGGTGTCTGCTCTCGCCGTTGCACTTATCCCGAGGATGACGGCACCTGCATCAACCATATCCGCTAAGACACCCGATGGTGAAGTGTTTAGGAATGACGCTTTACAATTTACGGTATCGCGAGTCCCCTGATTATGAGCCACCTCTACAAGTTTTAGTCCGGTATGATGGTAACTCTTGCTAGAACTTAACTTGTTCGCTTTACCACCTGCAGATTGCCGTAACCCCCGCGTATCGAAAGACTCGTAAACTGCAGACTCAAATTCTTGTAAGTTGAAGTGAGTAAGCAGGGATTGAACAGCTTCTTGAAACGTTCCTTCTAGACTTCTATTTTCGCGTACTTCGATTTCTAGGCCACGAACGTTCTCCCAGTACTGAAACACGGCTTTACGCATTGTGCCAAGAAACCACTGATATATAACATCGGCTTCATTGACAAAGCGGGTTAAAAGGCCGTTTTTTTCAATGAGAGAGCCTTCTACTTTCTCATCGCTGAATATGAGATTTTTCTGTCTCAATAAATCTGATTTTAATGACAGCTTATGAGTGGCACTACTTACATGCGTGAAGCTTCTATCCGAAAACAACCTAACAGGCCGCTCATTCAAGTTAGCTCCTTCCGTATTAAACGCGAACGCTAGATTCCACTTGGTGCCAAACTCTTCAAGTCGCTCACGGAGTGGTTCAAATAAGTTTTCAATTTTGTCGTAGCGAGGCGAGCTCTCAAGTTGATGATCTCTAAAGTTTGCTCTTAATGTTCTGATCGCCCAAATTAAGTCCTGCGCTTGTTGCTTACACAACTCAGAAAGGATGACCTGATTCTGCTTGTCAATTTCATCAATGATAAGTACAGCACCACTTAGATCGCGCAATGGGCTATAACGCGAACGAGTATTGTGGAAGCCTTTCAGAAACTTGCTAGTCGTTAAGAAAACAACATGAGCACTTCCATTACGCATTTTTTCACCCGGTAATAGTGTTTCAACGGATGTTAGCAACGAACCGCTCAACAATACTCTATCGGTCCCTTTTTGTTTCTTTTGCAAGCGGTCGACTAAATTACGGTAGAAGTAACCAGCTTGCCTATTTAAAGAGACTTTAACTTCAGGATTACTCGCATGGCGTCTTAGACCTGATATGGCACTCCACTCTGCTTGAACATCACGCTCAGCGTCCAAGTTAAATCCGGTTAACACTTCATTCAATACCGTATCAGAACATTGCAATAGCTGCTCTGACTGGTTGGGCAGGTGTACTATTTGCGCTTTAAGGTACTCTTGTTGTTCTAAAGTGAAGCGAGGCTCACCCTTGACTGTCTGCTTTTCAATTAACTTCAACAAGTCTGCTTTCGCGCTTACCACGTTATCTACTGAATCAGTAACGTAATACAGTAAGCGTTTGGATTTGTTGCTGGTATTTTCTTCTTTCAGCTCGCTTCGTATTTGCTCTAACATCTGCTGGAGTAAGAAATTTAGTGCCGTGTAAGTTTTACCGATTCCTGTCTGAAACGGTAATGGGAGCAAAGCACCAGATTTAACGCCATTTACTTCAATGTGACTTTTGAGCGACTCTGTAATTACCAGCTCAAGGGGCGAAGGATCGGGAGCAAGCTGAAAATCAAAATGAGTAAACTCTTCTATCGACACGTTCATACACTATTACCCCGGCAGATCTTGATGTTTTATTAACCAGATCATAGTATGACGTCATTAGCGACAGGTAAATACTGAATACATAAACATGTCGAGTAATTAGGCAGGAATCTTAGAATGAGTGCGTGGCCAATCCGTTGGGATCTACTGTTTCGATACAGAATGATTGAGATTATTGCTTTGTGGGAAGGAAGATTAAATACCAACCACTTAATACAGAGCTTTGGCATTGGTCGGCAGCAAGCCTCCAAAGACATCAATACTTACTTAGTTGATGTCGCACCTGGCAACCTCATTTACGACAAACGGCTTAAAGGCTACAAGCCGAGCGATAGCTTTGTTCCCAAGTTAACAAGCGGTCATGCGGATGAGTATCTGCACATTCTTTCTCGTAGTGAAGATATGGCCGTAACATTTGCTGATCTCAATATGGGCTTTGAAAATACAACCATGGTGCGCCCAGTCACACGCAGCATATCACCAGAAATTTTGCGTCCGTTAGTTCAAGCCATCAGAGAGAAAAAACGTGTCGATATTTGCTACACATCGTTAAAAGATGGTGAGTGCTCGGGGCGCATAATTTCCCCTCATACCTTAGTTTGTACCCCACTACGCTGGCATGTTCGCGCTTATTGTGAACATGCTGGTGGCTTCCGCGACTTTGTGTTAAGCCGTATTCATGGAATACCGGATATTAACGAGCAAGCCACTTACGACAAACACGCTGACGAGCTTTGGATCACTAAAGTGAATGTTGATATTGTGCCTGACCCGCGTTTGAACGAGAAACAGAAAAAGGTAATTGAAAAAGACTATGCCATGAGTGACGGCGTTCTTAGCATCGCTACAAATGCATCATTAATACGATATGTGCTAGATGCTTATAGCATCGATATACACACGCAGAAGTCTAATCCTCAAGGCCAACAAATTGTATTAGGTAATTTATCTGAGCTAACAAATTACCTATGATAAAGAAAAAATTGATCTGTATTCAGATAACAAATAGAGCGAACTTATTGACACAACACGTGATTCAGATCTCATTTTAAAGTTATTTTTTGCAGTTCCCCTAAATGTCCCCCAACGAGTAGCAAAAGAAATATAAAGCGTTAAAAAACAAAATCTTAGGTGGAAATTAAAAAACCCTCTTGAACAGTTTGTTAGGTGCGTAGCCAAAGTTGGTAAAAGTCTGTTTCATCGTGCTTGGGATTCTTGCGCACGAACTCCCAACCATGGCGCTTATAGAATGTGAGAGCTCGATGGTTAGTTCGGCTTACTGAAAGTACAGCACGCAAACAACCCGCTTTACTCAAAGTGCTTACAATATAATCCTGCACTTTTGCAGCGAGTCCTGAACCACGAAAATTTGGTTTTAAGTAAATGAGATGCACATAGCCAGTCTCCGACTCGGGTGAAAAGCTACGAAACTCTAACTGCCCTGCAAACTGACCATCCACAAATATATGGATATAGAACCATCCTGATGTTGCTAACCGGTCTAAGACGCGTTCACGATAACCACTGATGAAGTCTTCGAAACCATCGTAATGCCCAAAACTACAAAAGTATGCATCTTTTCTCGCAGCAACGCACAATTCGAAATCATCAATGTTTATCTGCTGAAAAGCAATTTCCATACTTACCTTTTCCTTCAAGCACCTAACGCCCTGCTAAGGGGTGAGCAACGCAATACAAAAGCCGCCGCATGCCACCTTAAGCACTAAAATCAACGCATAGCAAAAATGCCACGCGTTGCGAATCCCTCTTAAGCAGTTTGTTATGTGTCAAATTTTAAACTCAAACTTAGCTTTTTTAGGGCCAGTTTCCCCTTTTTCGGAAGGCGCATACTTCCGTTTTGATAATATTCGCACTGCTTCAGCATCGAACACTCCTTTAGGTACAGAATCAGTAACCATTATGTCAATCACATCACCCTGACTACTAATATTAAACGTGAGTACAACAGTACCGACTAATTTGTTTTTCCTTGAACCTTTATGATTCCTAGGCGATACACTGTCCCGAGCTTTGTGTTCTTGATAATTTGGGGAACTAGCACTTTCAATTAAACCAGCGCAGCCAGACAATAATGCCGCTATAAATAATATTAAAATCTTCATACTTAATCTTTGACAACATAACGCCCAATTAAGGTGTGAGGCACGCAATACCTATGCCGCCGCATACCGCCCTAATCACTAAAACTCACGCATAGTAAAAATGCCACGCGTGTCGAATCACTCTTAAATTGTTTGTTATAAAGCGGACTCTACGTTAAACGCCTTTTCTAACCACACCGAGCTAATGTACTGTCCATGTTTCTTGGCATACTCATTAAAAACACCGACTTCTCTGAAACCAAACCGTTTATGTAATGCCACTGATGCGTCGTTTGGTAATGCAACACCCGACAATACACGATGGACGCCATAAGCACGAATGGATGAAAACAACTGAGTATATAGCTTAGAACCTAAACCTTTCCCTTTGGCCTCTTGTGCCAGATAAACGGTCACTTCTACAGTGTCGTCAAAAGCTGAAATAGCTCTGTACTGTTGGGAACATGCAAAACCTAGCAACACGCCGTTTTCTACGGCCACATATAGTTGATGTTTGGTAGTGCTAGAGAACTGAGAGAACCATTCCTGACGATTTTCCAGAGTAAATGGAAATTCCTCAAAGCGTGCATTGGTATGTTCAATATAAAAGTTAAAGATGTCGGTAATGCCAGCAACATCTTCAAATTTACCTGTTCGAATTTCCA
The DNA here is from genome assembly GCF_032648565.1 of Vibrio sp. 2-1-2a. Classification (NCBI taxonomy): domain Bacteria; kingdom Pseudomonadati; phylum Pseudomonadota; class Gammaproteobacteria; order Vibrionales; family Vibrionaceae; genus Vibrio; species Vibrio sp. 2-1-2a. The sequence goes on along the minus strand of NZ_WBOH01000010.1, from coordinate 3,427 downwards.
CGAAATGTCCTTTTTCTTCGAGCTTTATAACGCCCTGCTAAGGGGTGAGCAACGCAATACAAAAGCCGCCGCAAACCACCTTAATCACTAAAATCAACGCATAGTAAAAATGCCACGCGTTGTGAATCCCTCTTAAGCAGTTTGTTATGTAATTTTATTGATATAGAACACTACAGCTAAAGCAAAGGCAAACAAGTTAGATAGTTTAGCCTTTTTCGTCGCATACTCATCGAAAACTGTAGAAAGACAAAGAAAACCCACAGAAGTTGCCAAAGCATAAGCTTCAAAATTTTCACCCGTTAAAGCTTGGGGTTTTGTAACGTAGAGCAGTACCGTTATAACGATTAAAACGCATAAATTCGTACCAAACCCAATTTTTGCTAAAAGTTTTTGTGTTGAGCGTTCCCAGCTAGGCTTTGGAGTTGTCTTACGTATTTCTTGAACAGTTCTTGGATCAAAGAACGCACTATGAAAAGTACAATACTCGCAAGAATCAACCTTAGAGATCAAAGCTTGCTCATCTTCTCGTGGTGTTTCAGTATCTTTTGACACAAAACCTAAAACACCTCTGTGCGCACGTTGTGCTTCACAATATTGGGTAACTAAATATCTAATGTTATTTGTCAAAATTGCCTCGATTACATAACGCCTTGTTAAGGGGTGAGCAACGCAATACCGATGTTGCCGCATGCCGCCTTAATCACTAAAACCAACGCATAGTAAAAATGCCACGCGTTGCGAATCCCTCTTGAACAATTTGTTAGCTAAATTATGTAGCACCAAGCCAGACCACCCCAAAACAGAATATTCAAAGTCCAGACCATTACACTCTGAACTGGAAGCATATGAAAAACTATCTGGGGACATGCCTTAAGTTCACTCGGAGAGAACAGTATTTGCGGCTGAAAATCCCAACTAGTAGCTAAACGCAGACCTCTTTTGAATCTAGGGTGATTCACCAAGTATTCAGCGTAGGATGAATAAATTGTCCATAACCCAAAAAAGCCTAGTAACTCAATTAGGGATATCACTTCCAAACTAAATGGCAATAGTGAAGGCCCACCAATGAGCAAAATTGCTGCAAATATCCATTTTCTATTTCTCATTACACATCCTTGTTAATGATTTAAGCTAACGCCCTGTTAAGGGGTGAGCAACGCAATACCGATGCCTCTGCAAACCACCTTAATCGCTAAGACCAACGCATAGTAAAAATGCCACGCGTTGCGAATCCCTCTTGAACAGTTTGTTAGGTGGGATTTTCGCACGCCATAAGCAATGCTTTCAGCTCTAAATTCAATGAAGCCTCACCAATTTTTCTTGCTGAATTTCCCAATTGATTGCGGTAATTACAATCGGCTCCCGCCTCTAATAATAACCTAACACCTTCAATATTCTCATTGATTGCAGCAATCATTAATGGTGAGTTGTAAACATACTCCTGAGTAAGAAGTAAATTGGGATCACCTCCATTATCAAGAAGTAGCTTTAATATTTTGTTATTGGAGAAGTTAGCAGATGCAAAAACTGGGCTATTCCCTTCATAATTCTGTATGTTGGGGAGCGCACCACTTGATAGTAAAGTTTTTACCAGTTCATGGTCACCAAGAAATGACGCCATGAGTAATAGTGACGCTCCACATGAATTGACTGTATTAACGTCCATTCCCTTCTTCAACAAACGTTGAGCATACGAGCTGCTTTTTCCCTCAATCATCTGATAAATTGCGATATTTATAGGACTACTAGGGTCGTTTCTGCTTTTGCAAGAACTTGAATCACTTGTCAAAAACACTATGGATAAAGCTGCTAGTAAAAATCGCTTCAAAATAATCCCTCCTAACGCCCTGTTAAGGTGTGAGCAACGCAATACCAAAGCTCCCGCATACCACCTTAAACACTAAGCACAACGCATAGTAAAAATGCCACGCGTTGCGAATCACTCTTAAACAGTTTGTTAGGCATATATCAAAAACAAGGTTCAACGCCTGTTAATTTTGTGTACATTTTAGTTTGGTTCTCATTTACTTCAGGAATCATGCATTTACTTTTGCCGCCATTAGTTAACTTCAATACATAACCATCTCTTGGTATATATTGAGCTTCAGGGGTGCTTTGCGAAAATACTCCCCAAGTAGTAGAAATAATTAAGCAAACTACAGTTAGGATAACTGCCCAAAATTGCGCTTGTTTTAGCTTTAAATCCCAATAACCTTTTTCGTTTTTGCTCTTAATAGATTCATTGTCATTTAAAGTTATTAACACTCTTACGCCGTTTGCATCATTCTCTTTAGCTACAATCCCTGTTTCTTTTAATGCATCTATAAGCTCTGACTTATTCACTAAAACTCCTTATATGCCTAACGCCCTGTTAAGGTGTGAGCAACGCAATCCCGATGCCTCCGCATACCACCTTAAACACTAAAACCAATGCATAGTAAAAATGCCACGCGTTGCGAATCACTCTTAAACAGTTTGTTATAACTAATCTTCCACCGGAACCCATTTTTTAACTAGACTGAACTCCGTATTTTTCTGGTACAAATTAGACTTACTGAGAGAAACCTCAGGTAACACACGCTTAACATAACTTTCAATCATATCAACAACCCAAATTGGTGCTCTAGGGTCAATTTCAATGGATTGAATAAAGCTATCAACGCCGATAGGCAAGTTGATGTGTGAGTTATCCCAAAAATCACCGTCAAATACCGAATCTGGATGGACTATAAACCTAACCTCTTCTTCATGGCTAAAAGCATCTCGCTTATAGCGCACATCAAGATAAGGGCTTTTATCTTCGTTAGTTAATTTGGGCAACTGTTTCCAGTGAGAAAAGTAAACTACTTTCTCTACACCTAAACGTCGAATGTTTTGCAACAAGTCAAACTGACCAATGTTTGTCGTGATTTTTACCCCAGATTTTGAAGGCGAATAAATCCTCCACATAGCATCCGATTCTAATTTGGTTGTCCAACATTGACCAAAAAAATGCTGAGACCTCGAATACAGGGCTTTATTGCCTTTTTCATCCCTATCGTAATTTGAAAGCTCCGTTTCCCATGGGTCATCCCAATTAGAAACTTTGGTGAAAGTGAGCATTCCCGTTTCAACAAAGTGAACAAAAGACTCGAATGAGAAATACCGACATATAGTCGTATCAAGTTCAAGCCCATTACCAATCTCTAGCCTCATCTAATTCGAACTCCCCAATTAGTTATAACGCCCTGTTAAGGGGTGAGCAACGCAATACAAAAGCAGCTGCAAACCACCTTAATCACTAAAATCAACGCATAGTGAAAATGCCACGCGTTGCGAATCCCTCTTGAACAGTTTGTTATGCGATAACTGTTGAGTGCGCAGAGATAACCTGCCAGTTACCCTTTTGCTTTGTCCAAACACGAGAAAATGCAAACTCACCGTTTGC
>NZ_WBOH01000009.1:0-116199 GCF_032648565.1 Vibrio sp. 2-1-2a | reverse complement strand
GTGATACCACTGCGGAGTGGTAGTTCAGTTGGTTAGAATACCGGCCTGTCACGCCGGGGGTCGCGGGTTCGAGTCCCGTCCACTCCGCCACTTATATTAAGCCTCAGTCGAAAGACTGGGGCTTTTTTCGTTTTGGTTACCCGACTTACCTTAACCTCATTTCCATATTGAAACCTTGCATCGAGAGGCAGGCTTCCCTCTTCGCGATGCTTTCTAAGCCCTGCCATGACGAGTTGATGCTCAACTCTGTGCGGTTTCTGCAGTTTCGAGCTCTAGTTTTGAGCCCCTGTGCTTAACTTACCAACGCTTCCTTTATTATTACCTAGAAAGTTAATTCACTAGGTTATGTTATTTTCGGGGGAGATTTCTCTGCTTTAGATGTTTTGATTTAGCCACAGGCGCTCATTAAAATAAACTCAGCGCATTTAAAACTTTCCGAACATGGATTTTGTTTGTAGATCTATTTAAGCCAGTGCCTGCCTTAAAGGATATTTGCTACTTCTTCCCCTCTAATCGTCTCCAACCGATAAAGCCACCACTACGTACGTATAACGTGAGCGGTATAGGTGCTCTCATAGCTGTGTTTGCTGAGTAAGTCGTTCACCTGGCACATTGACTGAGGAAAGGTCTTCTTTCAGTGGACCTTCGTGTAAGTCACGATAGTTTTAATAATTATCTGGCACTTTTTATTCTAAAGGTGTACGCTTCACACCGAATGTTTTTTCGACAGTAAACCATGTTATATCTCTTGTTTAAAAGCTTTGTAAGAAGGCTGAACTCCGTGCAAAAAACGCGATGAAGTGTTGCTCGGAGTCTTAAATTAATCTTCATCAGGTGTTTTATGCGTGAGTAACTTCGCTGAAGTTATACGCAGGCGTCTGTACACCTGATAAAAGAGAAGAGATGGCCGGTGATATTTCATCATCGGCCTTTTTGTATCTGTTAAGCAGCTACAAAGCATTATCCAGTATTGAAATAAGGGCCGGTATTGATCACCGGCCCTTTTTATTTGGTTAAAAACATGAGTATTTTACAAGTTAAAAATTTGTCTTATCAGCTCGCTGATAAGAGTTTATATAATAACGCGACATTTCGAATTAACGTGGGAGAGAAAATAGGTATCACCGGAGCGAATGGCGTTGGAAAAAGCACCTTATTAAAACTGCTTGTCGGTGAATTATCTGCAGATAAGGGCTGCATTGACTGGTTACCAAACCTTGAGGTGGGGTATTTAGAGCAACATTTTAAGATGGATAATGCGCTGACGGTTTATGAATGCTTAAAGAGTGCTTTTGAGAACTTATACGCTGCCGAGCAGAAGCTTTGGACTTTGTATCAGGCGATGACCGAGTCTCACTCTACATCTCTTTTAAGCCAAGTCGCCCGACTACAGGCATATTTAGAAGATGAAGACTTCTATGCAATTGATACCAAAATTGAACAAGTTGCTGTAGGTCTTGGCATTTATCAATTTGGCTTAGATACACCGCTTGTCTCGCTAAGTGGTGGTCAAAGACACAAGGTCCTTTTAGGGAGGTTGTTACTCCGCAACCCCGATGTGTTAATTCTCGACGAGCCGACAAACTATCTTGATGCTCTGCACATTGAATGGCTGGCCACGTTTCTCAACGATTACACTGGCACTGTTTTACTGGTTTCTCATGATATTGACTTCCTTAATCAAGTAGCGACCAGTATTTGTGATATTGATTATCAAACGGTCCGAAAATACAGCGGCACTTATGTCAAAGCAATGCAGCAAAAGCATCACGACGGTGCTTTGTTAGAAAAGCAATATAAGGCTCAGCAAAATGAAATTCGAAAGTTAGAGCAATTTATTGCCAAAAATGGCGCTGGAGTTAACGCGAGTCTTGCTAAGGGACGCAAGAAAAAACTGGATAAAATCGAACGTATTCAACTGAATTATATAGAGAAAGTATCGATGTTTGACTTTGCTCACCAGCCTATTGGGCAACAGTATGTGATTGACGCAAAAGCGTTGATGATAGGTTATCAGCAGCCTCTGCTTCCTGCGCTTGATATCACGTTAGCGCACGGGGAGAAGTTGGTCGTTTCTGGTTTTAACGGCGTAGGTAAGTCGACTTTACTTAAAACCCTTATGGGGGAGATCGAGCCGCTCTCTGGTGAGGTGGTATTGGCAAAAGGTGCAATGATTGGGTATTTTTCTCAAGATTTGTCTTGGCGTCACCCTCAGCACACGCCTGAGCAGGAGCTATGCTCTTGTGATCCAACGATATCAAGCAAAGAATCACGCAAGCTATTAGCTCGCTTTGGGGTCACCGGAGATAAGACGCAGCGCCACCTAGATACATTAAGTGGAGGTGAGCAAACTCGCGTGAAACTTTGTTGTTTATCAGTCCAGAAATGCAATGTTTTGCTGTTGGACGAGCCAACGACACATTTGGATAGCAGCAGTAAAAATGCGCTTAAAGAGGCTCTCCAGCGCTTTTCTGGTAGTGTGATTGTGGTATCTCATGAGAAGGCGTTTTTACAATCTTGGCCTGATAGAGTTTTAGATATTTCGTTGCTCACTTATGCTGAATCGGAAACAGAACAGGAGGTGGAGCTATGATGCAGTCCATAATCCTATTTCTTGTTGCTTTTCTTGTTGGTGCTGATGAGTTGATGCTTGGATCTATTCTTGAACCTATCGGAAATGATTTAAGTGTTCAACCGAGTCAGGTTACGTTATTTATTACGGCATATAGTTTAGCTATAGCAATTTGTGCTCCTTACCTGGGACGTTTATCAGACCGGGTTGGGCGTATTCGTATCATGTTGCCTGCTTGCTTCGTATTTGGGGTTGCGTCTATTACGACGGGCATAGTTCATGATTTTGAACTTGCGATTGCAAGTCGAGTGATCACAGGTATTGCAAGTGCAGGCATGTTGCCAATTGCATTCGCGTTGGCGGGAGACGCGAAGGGTAATAGAGCGATGCGTCAAATTGTGATGGTTCAGGCGGGATTAACGCTGGGTATGATAACCAGCCCAGCGATCGGAGCATTGCTGACCCAGCTTTTATCATGGCGTGCCGCTTTTATTATTTTGGGGGTTGCGGCTCTTCTTGTCGGTGCCATGAGCGTAGTGTTCATGAACAACAAGCATGATGAGTCCAAGGTATTAGATACTCTGCCGCCTATCACAGACGTCATTCATCTTCCAGGCGCGTTGAGGGCGATTTTAGCGATGTGTTTAGGCCTAGGGGGAGGTATTGGTGTATTTAACCTGATAGGCCTTCATATTCGAGATACCAGCGAGTTGGCGCTCGGTTGGGTGGGCGCTATTTATGCTGCTCTAGGGATCGTGAGTGTGGTTGGAAATATGTGCGTGGGGAGAGCTTGCCGTTGGCTTGGTAGCTCTCGAGCCGTTATGCGAGTGGCTTTAATGGTGTGCATACCTTGTAGTGCATGGGTGTTCTCAAATGAGATGAGTACGGTGACCGCTTATCTTCCAGCTCTAGTGTTCTGGTCTCTTGCTGGAGGGGTAGGCTCTCCGGCGTTACAAGCACATATAGCAAGCTTATCTGATGAACATCGAGGTGTGCTGATGTCTTCTGGAATGAGTATGATGCACTTTGGTGTCGCGATTTGGTCTGCCTTGGCGGGCTTTGCTTATTCTGTAGGTAGTGAATGGGTCGCTGTCGTGGCTTTGTTATTGTTTGGCTCAGCGGTAGTTATCTTAAAGCCAGTTGGTAATGCTGAACAAAGTGAGCGTTATTCGTAGTATTTTTGTAGATAAAGAAAAGCCGTTACCTAAAAAGGTAACGGCTTGTTCCAAATACTTTTTGAAAAACGGTCTTAGTTCATGCCGTATTTCTTAAGTTTTTTGCGAAGAGTACCGCGGTTGATACCCATCATAGTTGCCGCGCGAGTTTGGTTACCGCGAGTGTACTGCATGATAGTATCTAATAGTGGCTGTTCAACTTCAGCTAGAACTAATTCGTATAGTTCTGTTACTTCCTGGCCGTTTAGTTGAGCAAGGTAGTTTTTAAGAGACGCTTTAACAGAGTCACGTAAAGGCTTCTGAGTAATCTGGTCTTGTGACGTTACTGTAGTTACTGTTAATGCTTCTGAAGTCAGATTTTGTTCGAACATATTCGGTCTAGCTCTTCTCTTAATTATGATGCAACGTTATCAAAATAACCTTCTAACGCCTCAATTTGCAGCGGAGCTGCGTCGATAGCGTTGAAGGTACGGCGAAACTCACTTGCCTGTTCATGCTCTTTCAGGTACCACCCAACGTGCTTGCGCGCGATACGTGGACCTAAGAACTCCCCATAAAATTCATGCAGAGCATTTACATGACCAAGCATAATGGTTTTCACTTCCTCAGTTGGAAGCTCCTCCATTGTGGTGCCGTTTTCCAAATAGTGATGGATTTCCTGGAAAATCCAAGGACGACCCTGGGCAGGGCGTCCAATCATTAAAGCGTCCGCACCGGTGTACTCCAGTACAAATTTGGCTTTCTCCGGGCTATCGATATCACCGTTCGCGATAACCGGAATTGAAATCGCCTCTTTTACCGCTTTAATGCTGTCATATTCGGCCTCACCTTTGTACATACATGCTTTCGTTCTGCCATGCAGAGCAAGAGCTTGTATGCCGCAGTTTTCGGCTAATTTAGCGATCTGGACACAGTTCTTGTTGTCTGTATCCCAGCCAGTTCGAGTCTTTAACGTTACAGGAACGTCCACTGCATTCACGACCGCTTTCAAAATCTCTTCGATAATGTTTGGGTATTGAAGCAGAGCAGAGCCCGCTAGCTTCTTATTCACTTTTTTTGCCGGGCAGCCCATGTTGATGTCGATGATTTGTGCACCGTTCTCAACACTGAATTGAGCTGCGTCCGCCATAAGCTGTGGATCGGAACCCGCAATCTGTACAGAGCGAATGCCCGATTCGCCCTCGTGTACCATGCGCTGTTTCGACTTTGACGTTCCCCATAGTTTTGGGTTAGCAGACATCATTTCACTGACGGCCATTCCCGCACCATAGCGAAGACACAACTCGCGAAACGGTCTATCCGTTACACCAGCCATAGGGGCTACGATTAGATTGTTCTTAAGTTGATAGTTTCCGATTTTCAAAACGTCATCACAGTTCTGTACCAGCAAGGGCGCGCATTTTACGCATTTTTTCACTGCGTGAAAAGACTAATATTTGAGCATTTACAAATTGTTTTTGTAAATCGTATGAATTTCAAACAATTAGCTCTGAAAACCTTGTCTAGCCTTGCTTACGACCAGAGATGCGACACCATTCGCTTTGCTCAACAATCGGGTCAATGTGAAGCTCGTCACGGTAATAATTCGCAACATCTTCGGCTTGAGTGTCTAATACGCCGGACATGGCGAGGTCGCCATTTGGCTTAACTAGCCCTTTGATGATAGGTGCAAGTTCACGTAAAGGTCCCGCAAGGATGTTGGCCACAACGACGTCAGCGACGAGACCTTCAGGTTGATTTTGCGGTAAGTAAACTTCTAGTTTGTCTGCAACGCCATTACGCTCAGCGTTGTCTTTTGAAGCAAGCAGGGCTTGAGGATCAATGTCGATCCCTATCACTTTTTCAGCGCCCAGTTTGATCGCCGCGATCGCCAGAATGCCAGAGCCACAACCGAAGTCGATAACGGTCTTACCGCTTAAGTCCATGCTTTCTAGCCACTCAAGACAAAGTGCTGTTGTAGGGTGAGTACCCGTACCGAATGCAAGGCCAGGATCCAACATAACATTAACAGCGTCAGGATCTGGAATGTCGCGCCAGCTTGGACAAATCCATAGGCGTTCACCAAATTTCATTGGGTGGAAGTTTTCCATCCATTCGCGTTCCCAGTCTTTATCTTCAAGCTGTTCTACTTTGTAAGCAAAATTGTCAGCCAGCATATTGCTCGCTTTAATTTGGTCGATGATGAAGTTGGTGTCTGCTTCTGCATCGTACAGTGCCAGAATGTCAGTATCGCCCCATAAGCGAGTTTCGCCAGGTAGAGGTTCGAATACAGGCGTATCCTGCGCGTCTAAGAATGTAACAGACAGCGCGCCAGTCTCTTCCATTAGCATGTCGCCGATTTGCTCAGCGTTTTCATTGGTCGCGTTGAGTTTGATTTGAATCCAAGGCATTGGTTTTTGCTCTTAAAGTGAATGAAGTGGCGCAGAGTTTACCAGAACTCTACGATTTGTTTGAGTATATACCCAAATAAGCCTACTTATCTGTTGAATGCTTAGAGTACATACAAAACAAAAATGCCCACGGGTGTGGGCATTTTTTAAGACGTTAGCTAAGGCTTATTGTAAGCCGAGCTTCTTCTCTAGGTAGTGGATGTTTGCACCACCATGCTGGAAGTTTTCGTCATTCATAATGGAGAATTGCAGTGGCACGTTGGTTTTGATGCCTTCGATGATCATCTCACCCAGAGCATTCTTCATGCGCGCAATCGCTACATCACGGTTTTCACCGTACGTGATTAGCTTACCAATCATTGAATCGTAATGAGGTGGTACTGTGTAACCAGAATAGATGTGTGATTCCCAACGCACACCCATACCGCCAGGCGCGTGGAAACGCTCGATCTTACCTGGAGATGGTAGGAAGCGTTCTGGGTCTTCTGCGTTGATACGGCACTCAATCGCATGGCCACGGATCTTAATGTCATCTTGAGTGAATGACAGAGGTTGACCCGCTGCAACGCGAAGCTGTTCTTTGATTAGGTCGATGCCGGTAACCATTTCTGTTACTGGGTGTTCTACCTGAATACGAGTGTTCATTTCGATGAAGTAGAATTCACCGTTCTCGTATAGGAATTCGAACGTACCTGCGCCGCGGTAACCAATTTCGATACATGCACGAGTACAACGTTCACCGATGTACTTACGCATCTCTTCAGTGATACCTGGTGCTGGCGCCTCTTCCACTACTTTTTGGTGACGACGTTGCATTGAACAATCACGCTCACCAAGGTGGATTGCGCCGCCTTGACCGTCAGCGATAACTTGCACTTCAACGTGACGAGGGTTTTCTAGGAATTTCTCCATGTAAACCATGTCGTTGTTGAACGCTGCTTTTGCTTCAGCACGCGTCATTGCAATCGCTTGAATTAGGTCTTTTTCTGTGCGAACGACACGCATACCACGGCCACCGCCGCCACCAGACGCTTTGATGATGACTGGATAACCAATGCGTTTAGCAAACGCCTTGTTTTTCTCTTCGTCGTTGTCCAGAGGACCGTCAGAGCCAGGTACACAAGGAACGCCAGCTTTCTTCATTGCGTTGATAGCCGACACTTTGTCACCCATCAGGCGGATAGTGTCTGCTTTTGGACCAACGAAGATGAAACCACTGCGCTCAACTTGCTCAGCGAAGTCTGCGTTTTCTGACAAGAAGCCGTAACCAGGGTGAATGGCAACTGCTCCTGTTACTTCTGCTGCAGAAATAATTCGTGGGATATTTAGGTAGCTGTCGATACCACGAGCAGGGCCGATACATACGGTTTCGTCTGCGAGTAGTACGTGCTTAAGATCGCGGTCAGCTGTCGAGTGAACAGCGACGGTCTTAATACCTAACTCTTTACAAGCGCGAAGAATACGAAGTGCAATTTCACCTCGGTTCGCGATGACTACTTTGTCTAGCATAAGGCAAGCCCCGCTTATTCGATTACAACAAGAGGTTGGTCGAATTCAACTGGTTGGCCGTCTTCAGCTAGGATCGCTGTAACAACGCCAGATTTGTCCGCTTCGATTTGGTTCATCATTTTCATTGCTTCAACAATACATAGCGTATCGCCAGCATTTACTTTCTGACCCACTTCTACGAATGCTTTAGAGTCTGGGCTTGGAGAACGATAGAAAGTACCAACCATTGGAGAAAGAACTTGGTGACCTGCAGGCGTTGCAGCTGCTGGAGCTTCTGCTGCTGGCGCTTCTGCTACTGGTGCCGCTGCTGCTGGAGCAGGTGCCGCTACTGGAGCTGCTGCGTAGTGAACTGGTGCTTGAGGGGCTGCAGTGCCGTGACGACTGATGCGTACTGACTCTTCACCTTCAGAAATCTCTAGCTCAGCAATGCCAGACTCTTCAACTAACTCAATTAGCTTCTTGATTTTACGAATATCCATCTTTTCTTTCTCTTTTATCTTGTGATTAAGACAACCCTCGTGGGGTTGCAGAGTGTTAGGGTTACTTTGCCTGTAGCTTATTAATCGCGGCAGACAGAGCGAATTCATAACCTTGTGCGCCTAAACCGCAAATCACGCCTTCTGCTTTATCTGACAGATAAGAGTGATGACGAAATGGTTCACGTGCGTGCACATTTGATAAGTGCACCTCAATAAATGGGATGGCGACGCCAAGTAATGCATCTCGCAGTGCCACACTGGTATGAGTGAAAGCCGCTGGATTGATGATGATGAAGTCAATCTTGCCATAAGCAGCATGAATGGCTTCAATCAGTTCGTACTCACGATTTGATTGTAGGTGTTCCAGTTCCACCCCAGCGTTATGAGCTTGCTTCGTAAGAGCATCCACAACTTGTGCTAAGGTGCTGTGACCATAGTGTGTCGGTTCGCGCAGACCCAATAGGTTAAGATTTGGTCCGTTTAGAACAAGAATCCGTGACTTTGCAGACATTATGTTGCTATCTTCCCTTATCGTGAGTGGAACGTTTATATTCCCAAATATACGATAGTTCAGCACGATTTTTTTGTTAAAACCGAGCAAATTTTAAAAAATCGACCAAGATTATAGCTAATTCATAGCAATTAGCAGCAATTTACTGGTCTAATCTCCTAATAGCCACCTTCGTTTCTGTAACCAAGTTAACAAAAACAACATAATTGCCATGTTCTTTGTGTGGCTAATTTGTGCGCACAAGCAAAAAACCGCCATGAGTGATGGCGGTTTTTAAAGTGCTTTTAAAACAGTTGGTTGAATTTATGCCAATTCTGCTTTCTCTGCGATAAGTTTGTCTACCACGCTCGGATCGGCAAGCGTTGACGTGTCTCCGAGGTTGCTTGTATCGCCCGTTGCAATCTTACGCAGGATTCGACGCATTATCTTACCAGAACGAGTCTTCGGTAAGGAATCTGTCCAGTGCAGTACATCTGGTGTCGCGATTGGACCAATCTCTTTACGCACCCAATCTTTAACTTCTTTGTGCAGCTCAGCTGACGGGAATTCACCATCGTTCAATGTAATGTAAGCGTAGATAGCTTGGCCTTTGATGTCATGTGGAATACCAACAATCGCTGCTTCTGCAATCTTGTGGTGCGCCACTAGCGCTGATTCAATTTCAGCGGTACCCATACGGTGACCCGACACGTTTAGTACGTCATCAACACGGCCAGTGATCCAGTAGTAGCCGTCTTCGTCACGACGCGCACCATCACTGGTGAAGTACATACCCTTAAAGGTTGAGAAGTAGGTCTGTTCAAAGCGCTCATGGTCGCCGTAAACCGTGCGCATCTGGCCTGGCCAAGAATCAAGGATAACCAAGTTACCTTCAGCAACAGTATCTTCAAGAATATTGCCCATGTTATCGACAAGAGCAGGCTGGACGCCGAAGAATGGGCGAGTCGCAGAGCCTGGTTTTAGATCGGTTGCCCCCGGTAGTGGTGCAATCAAGATGCCGCCAGTTTCCGTTTGCCACCAAGTATCGACGATAGGTGAGTTCTCGTTACCAATCGTTTTGTAGTACCACTCCCACGCCTCTGGGTTGATTGGTTCGCCCACTGAGCCCATGATGCGCAGGCTTGAACGAGATGTGCCTGCAACCGCTTCATCACCTTTTGCCATTAGCGCACGAATCGCGGTTGGGGCGGTGTATAGAATGTTGACTTGGTGTTTATCAACCACTTCGCTCATACGGCTTGTGCTTGGGTAGTTTGGTACACCTTCGAATAAGATGGTCTTCGCCCCATTTGCAAGTGGACCGTAGATTAGGTAAGTGTGACCGGTAATCCAACCCACGTCCGCGGTACACCAGAAGGTTTCGCCTGGTTGGTAATCGAACACATATTTGAAGGTCATCGCCGCGTAGACGAGGTAACCACCAGTCGTGTGTAGTACACCTTTAGGTTTGCCTGTTGAACCTGAAGTGTAAAGGATGAAGAGCGGATCTTCGGCTTTCATCTCTTCTGGTGGGCAAACGTCAGAAACGTTAGCTGTTGCTTCGTGCCACCAAACATCACGGTGTTCATGCCATTCGACATCACCACCTGTACGTTTAAGCACCAACACTTTATTGATGGTTTTTACGTCTGGGTTAGTTAGTGCTTCGTCCACGTTCTTTTTCAGTGGAACGGCACGCCCGCCGCGCACGCCTTCATCAGCGGTGATCACGACTTTAGCGTCAGAGTCGATGATACGGCCAGAGAGTGCTTCTGGTGAGAAACCGCCAAATACAACAGTATGAACCGCACCGATGCGGGTACAAGCGAGCATAGCCACTGCGGCTTCTGGCACCATTGGCATGTATAAACACACCACGTCGCCTTTACGTACGCCTTGCTCTTTCAATGCGTTGGAGAACTTACATACTTCTTTGTGCAGTTCGTTGAAAGTGAGTGTTTTGTCGTCGGCTGGATCATCGCCTTCCCAGATGATTGCGACGTCATCCCCGTGTTCTGCGAGATGACGGTCAATACAGTTCGCCGAGACGTTCAGCGTGCCGTCTTCAAACCAACGAATGTCGACATGACCAGTATCGAAAGAGGTGCTTTTTACTTTGGTGAAAGGTTTGATCCAATCAACGATTTTGCCGTGCTCGTTCCAGAAGCCCTCTGGATCGGTTACCGACTGCTGATACATGGCTAAGTAAGTATCATTATCCGCGTGTGTATGAGTTTTAATATTTTCTTTTACCGGATAAACGTGGGCTTCGCTCATGGCTTCTCTCCTTGTGCCTTATTTCTCGGCCTTACACCAATCTAGATAAGATTTTGAATATGTTTTTGTAGGGCTGTTTTTTGGTTCTAAATAACTTGGTCGTGGTAATGACGACGTTGTGCTTATAACTGTCAGTCACTGCGCGTATTTCCACAATTAGACTTTAGGATGAGAGTGAAGGAAGCGCCGTGAAATCGCTGAAACAAAAGTATTTCTGGGAGCTAGGTCAACTGATTTTTATGTATACGGCGCGGTTAGGTTGGGCAAATCGCCTTTCGTTAAGCGAACAAAGACCAAAGCGGCAGAAATCGCATCTTGTAAAGCGTCGTGTTTATCTTGGATAGGAAGTTCGAGGTGTTTACAAATAGCATCCAGACTTAAGTCGAAATAGGCATTCGGCAAATGTCTTTCCAGCTTGTCGTGATAAATCTGACTGACCTCGATGAGCGGGTTAGGAAGTGGAAAGCCAAGTTGCCTCAGACAAGCAAGATCTAAGATCTTTTTATCGTAACGAATGTGATAACCGACAAGTGGTCGGTTGCCGATAAAGTCGAGCAGCTCGAGCAGCGCCTCTTTTTCGCTAATCCCGTCGACTAAGTCTTGGTGGCGAATTCGATGAATTTTGACTGAGCCAGAATCGAGCGATTGCGGCGCGCGTAAGCGGACTTCAAATGGCTGACTAGTGATGATGCGATTGTCGATGATCTTCGTGGCCGCAATGGTCACCAACTCGGCGCGATTTGGATCAAGGCTGGTGGTTTCGCAGTCGAGAGAAACGTATTCCGTTTTATCGGGCGTGCAAAAAAGTGACTGATAAGAAGAGCCTTTCAGTTTGTAGTGCCAGTATTTGCGTTGTAACCAGTTCATTGCCTACGCCTCTGTATGATTTATGAAAATCATGGTTAATCACGAATTTGATAGTGGAAGCCTAAAAATTGCTTAAATTTTTTCACTACATGTAAGCTGTGGCGAAGTAAATCACGCTCGGTTCTATCCAGTTGTTTAATATCAATGTTATTCAATGCTTCTTGCTTTTTGAGTTGTTGATTAAGGCGAACCTTAAAGAACAATTTCAGTGCTTCGTTGAGGTTATCTGTCGTTTCAGGCTCTAAGATGCGTTTTTTCCGAAGTGCTTCAATGCGCTCAAACGTGTTCTTCTCCTCAATGGCATATTCCAAAGACAAGGTGCGAATGCCGTGCACAATTGGGAAAATGCCGCCGCGTTTAATATCTAACCCGTCCTTAGCACTTTTTACGTTGCCAAACAGAGTTAGGGGCACAGAAAACTGCAAGGCAGGGCGAGTAAAATCAGACAGTATCAACATGCGATCTTTCATTGTGTCGCGAAGGTGGGTCGCGATTGGAGCCAGCAGTTCGCGATTTCCCGCAACAGCATGGGCGTCACTGAAAATGGCTAAGTCCATGATTTGTTGTGGTTCGGCTTTGGCTATCCAGCGGTCTAAGGTGTTTATCCACTCTTGCTGCGTTTTGACCCATTTCGGGTTGTTGACCATGACTTTACCCGGGCAAAGTGGATAACCGAGCTGTTGTAGAGTGTGCGTGAAGGATTGCATCACTTGTTCGCAATGAGGCCATTCCAAACCATCTTGAATAATTAGAGCATTGTCTTGGTCTGTCTTGAGAATTTGTTCTCCTCGACCTTCTGAGCCGAGTACGATTAAGCAGCAATGATCGTGCAAGGCCGGTGGTACCACTAACTCGAACGCTTTTTCGATAATTTGCTCGTTCACGGCGGAAATCAGCTCCATGATAAAGCGAGTGCGGATGCCGTTTCTCAATAAACTCTCGACCAATTGACGCTGGCGGTTTGAGGCCAATGCGAGCTCTTCCACACTGCTTGCTCTGGCAATACTGAGCGTTAATACGTGAGAGTGGGTAGAAAACGCGCTGAGAATTTGGGTCATATCCAGCATGCCGACGGCTTGGTTGCCATCACATACCATGAGACGTTTCATTCGATTTCGGGTCATGGTGATCATGGCATTGAACAAAAAGTCACCATCATCAACGTGATAGACAGGAAAGGTGGCGATATCACCGACAGGGGTATTGAGTGCGCAGCCATCTAACATCACGGAGTGCAGCATGTTGGTGCGCGTCACGATGGCGTATGGATGAGCCGAAGGCCATTTTTCTAATCGCGGATCGTCATCATTGAGTTTGACAAGTGCTGCATCGATCCCATTTGCTTTTAGGGTGTGCGTCACCTCGTTAATCGGCGTATTTGGCTCAAGGATCATCGGTGGGTGATAAATGCTGCGGTCCACTTTGGTGAGGATAAACTCTGCCAAGTTTTGTTGTTGGTGAGCGGCTTCGATGAGCTCTTGTCGCTTTGATAAATTGTTATCGAAATAGGCCGCAAACTGACCATTCTCGTTGTAAAGCGCCAGAAAGACGTCTTTCGGCAGCAGATAGGAGAGTGTGTCCTCAAGAGCGATGTATTGATGACGTACGTTGTCTTCAAGTAATGAGCGCACATCAAACATATCGTCGTTGGCATAATGCGCGAACACTTCCTGCTGATCTTGGGAGCGTTCTTCTACCGCGCCTTTGATCAGAATATGCAAGTGAGGGTTTTTCTGTCCGCAAGATAAAATAACATCTCGAGCTCGATAGTAGGCAACGTCCAGAGACGAGCGCAGTCGTGTCTGTTGTGCTTCGGTTAAGCGGTCGAACGGTGGAGATTGCATGTTAAATTTGTCAGGCATGAGAACACCCAATGATGGAAGGAACACTCTCTAAGTCTGACAAATTTCCTACTGGAAGCCAGACGACTTTGGTCTAAATCACGATGATTTCGCTTTAAGATGGCCAATGTCGCAAAGTTAGTATTCCATCGAGGAAACGATAAGTTGCCTATTCTTCCCTTTTTATAATACGCATAGCGATCCATAATTCCCGGTTCGAACGTTGATGTTCCCGTTTTAGGATATTAGTAATGTTGAAACCTTCTCCGTATGGCTGGATTTCCCAGTACTTTCTCGGATTCTTCTTTGCGTATGGCGTATATCTGCCATTTTGGTCACTCTGGTTTAAGGAGCAAGGTGTCTCTTCGACCGACATCGGTTTGCTAGTTGGGTTAGGTCTTGCGACACGTTGTGTCGCCAATATCGTGATCACCCCACGAGTGCACAAAGTTGAACACCTTATGCCTGCTTTACGTTGGTTGAGTTTCGCTGCCCTCCTTTTTGTTGGATTTCACTTTTTTACAGGTGGCAGTTTTTGGTTAATGGCGTTAGCGACGGTGCTATTTAACCTCTGTTGTGGACCGATTGTTCCATTATCGGATGCGATGGCAAACTACTACGCTCGTCTGAAAATGCTCGACTACGGCCGTACGCGCTTATGGGGCTCGATCGCCTTTATCGCGGGTTCGACGGCCGTGGGTTATCTGGTGGCTGAATTTGGCTCTGATATGATCTTGTACACGGCGATGGCCGGGGTATTAGTTTCGTTGCTATTTTCAATGCGTATGACTAACCCGATGCCCGTTACGCTTGGTGGGCAAAGCGCGGAGCGTCCAAAACTGAGTGCTCTTTTGACTGACAAGCCGATACTTAAATTCTTAGTGTTGGTGTCATTAATTCAGGGCAGTCATGCGGCTTACTACGGTTTTAGCGCTATTCACTGGAAAGCCGCAGGTCATTCGGAAGATGTGATTGGCTATCTGTGGAGCTTGGGTGTTGCAGCCGAAGTGGCAGTGTTTGCGCTGAGCAAGCGTTTATTTGTCGGTTGGTCAATGCGCGCGTTATTTGTTGTTGCTGCCGTTGGTGTGATGATGCGTTGGGGCATTACGGCATCGACAACGTCGATTGTTGCTTTGGTGATTGTTCAATTATTGCATGGCGTGACCTTCGCAACGGCACACATTGCTGCGATTCAATATATCCAAAACTCGGAAGAGAATAAGATAGTAGCGCTGCAAGCATTGTATAACGCGATTCCGCTAGGCGCATTCATCGCACTGATGACCGTGTTGAGCGGTTGGGGTTATGAGCACTGGGGACCACTTGTGTTCTGGGGCATGGCCGCGATGGGGTTATTGGCACTGTTCATCAAGCTCGAACCACAAGAGCCACATCATGTGGTCGATGTATCAGACAAGTCACTGGAAACACAGAATTAGACTTCTGTGACAAAGGTTAAAAACTAAGCTTTGTCTCCGTTGTGAAAGCAGTGTTAAATGAAACCTCTCCCTAATGGAGAGGTTTTTTTTATTCTCTTGCTTTAAAACGGCAAGAAAGGCAAGAAAGGATATCGGATGCAAGGATGGCTGGTGGTTCCCGTTTCTTTGGCGTATTTGGGAGCCTTATTTATCATCGCGTGGTACGGCGACATTCAGAAAAGGTGGTTAGCACGCTGGCGGCCGTGGATTTATAGCCTTTCCATTGCGGTGTACTGTACATCGTGGACCTTCTACGGCACGGTCGGGCAGGCCAGCAGTAACCCTTGGTCTTTCTTGCCCATCTATATTGCCCCCATTTTAGTGTTTACCATCGGATGGCGCGTTTTAGCTCGGCTTATTTTGATTGCTAAACGGGAACACATCACGTCGATTGCTGATTTTATCGGAGCTCGTTACGGCAAATCTCAAGGTTTGGCCGTAGTTGTTACACTCATTGCGGTTGCGGGAATTTTGCCATACATCGCTTTGCAGTTGCGTGGTATCACCATGGGGTTAGAAATCATTGCCCCAGAACTGGCTACCGATTTTGGTTATCAAAACGATAGCGTGTCGTGGTTTGTCGTGGTCGCACTGGCAATTTTTACCATGCTATTTGGTACCCGGCACATTGATAACACGGAACACCATCGTGGGATGATGATGGCGATTGCCTTCGAATCGATTATCAAACTGTTGGCGTTTTTAGTGGTCGGTGTATTCATTGTTTGGTTGGCGATGAACACCGAGAATTTGAGCTTGGTTGATGTTGCCGCACAGACGTATCAGTCACCAAACATCCCGACCATATTGATTCATACCGTACTCACGATGCTTGCGATTGTTTGTCTTCCACGACAATTCCATACGATGGT
This sequence comes from Vibrio sp. 2-1-2a, assembly GCF_032648565.1. Taxonomy (NCBI): domain Bacteria; kingdom Pseudomonadati; phylum Pseudomonadota; class Gammaproteobacteria; order Vibrionales; family Vibrionaceae; genus Vibrio; species Vibrio sp. 2-1-2a. The sequence continues at coordinate 100,249 of NZ_WBOH01000009.1, read as the reverse complement.
AGTGGAAAATGAACGCGCGCAAGATTTGCATGTTGCTCGTTGGTTGTTTCCCATTTATCTGATCTTGATGGGGATTTTTGTTTTACCTATTGCGTGGGTAGGGCAAGGTTTGTTGAGTGGTGCTTCGCCTGATACTTATGTGATCAGTGTGCCGATGTCGGTAGGGGCGAGTGAAATCGCTTTGCTTGCATTTTTAGGCGGCACTTCGGCGGCCAGTGGCATGGTTATCGTGTCGACGATTGCCTTAGCGATCATGGTATCGAACGACTTGGTTATGCCACTACTGTTACGTCGCATGCGATTGACGCAGCGTAACCATCATCACTTCTCTGAATTATTACTGCGGATCCGCCGTGGTCTGATTTTAGTTCTACTAATTGGCGCTTGGGGTTTTTATCAAGCGTTAGATACCATTCACTCACTCTCAGCGATCGGCTTTCTCTCATTTGCGGCGATCACGCAATTCGCGCCTGCGCTGGTGGGCGGTATGTACTGGCGTCAAGGGAATAAGAAAGGTGTGTATGTTGGCTTGGCGGTAGGCTTTACCATTTGGCTGATTACGTTAATGAGCCAAACGGACATGCTTGCCGGGAATGCCAGTAACAACTTTTTGATTTGGTTGATCACCCCACCAGAGGTATTGGCTGGCTTTGACATTGCGATTTCAGATTGGGGGATGATCCTCAGCGTGGTCGCCAATGCAGTGTGTTTTGTCGTGGTTTCTATGACTACACGACCAAGCCTAAGTGAGCGCTTACAATCGGCGTCATTCGTTGGTACGCCACTGCCTGAAAGCGAAAACATGAGCCTATACCAGAGTCGTGTTACGGTTGCTGAACTAGAAATGCTAGCGTCTAGGTTTGTTGGGCGAACGCGAGTAAAAGCGGCTTTTCAAGCGTATTGGAGCCAGCAACGAGAAGAGCTAATGCCGAATCAGCAGGCGCCATCTTCTCTGATTCGACATACCGAACGTGTATTAGCCGGGGTATTCGGCGCTTCTTCTGCTAAGTTAGTACTCACTTCTGCGTTGCAGGGAAGAAACATGCAGCTTGAAGAGGTGGCGACTATCGTCGATGAAGCCTCTGAACTGTACGATTTTAGCCGAGGCCTACTTCAAGGGGCGATTGAACATATCGGTCAAGGTATTGCGGTGGTCGATAAGCAATTACGCTTGGTGGCTTGGAACCAACGCTACTTAGAGTTATTTGAATTTCCGCCAGGCTTGATCCAAGTTGGGCGACCGATTGCGGATGTGATTCGGCACAATGCAGAGCAAGGTTTATGTGGCCCAGGCGATCCTGATGACCACGTCCGTCGCCGTGTGTATCACCTTGAGCAAGGGACTCGGCACACCTCTTCTCGGGTTCGTCCTGATGGTCGCGTGATTGAGGTACAAGGTAACCCAATGCCAGGTGGTGGCTTTGTGATGAGCTTTACCGACATCACCGTATTCCGTGATGCAGAGCAAGCGCTGAAAGACGCCAACGAGACATTGGAAGAAAGGGTGCGTCTGCGGACTCGGGAATTAGAACAACTTAACAAGCAGCTGGTGGCAGCGACGCAACGCTCCGATTTGGAATCGAAGTCCAAATCACGGTTCTTGGCGGCAGTAAGCCATGACTTGATGCAGCCACTCAACGCTGCGCGCCTGTTCGCTTCTTCATTGTCGGAAGTAGCCAAAGACAGCGAAGCTAAAAAGCTGTCGGCTCACATTGAGAGTGCTTTAGAGGCGGCCGAAGACCTGATAGGAGATTTGCTGGATATCTCGCGCTTGGAGTCGGGCAAGCTGGAAGTCAATGTACACGGTTTTGCGTTAAACGATGTGTTGTCGAATTTGAATGCGGAGTTCAGCGCATTAGCCAAGCAACAAGGTATAGCATTCACCATGATTCCATCCTCACTCATGGTGAAATCGGATCCCAAGCTGCTGCGCCGCGTGGTGCAAAACTTCCTGACTAATGCGTTTCGTTATAACCCGAATGGCAAAGTGGCGCTCGGTGTTCGCCGGGTAAAAGGGCGAGTGCGTATTGATGTGTGGGACAACGGTGTAGGTATTGAAGAAGAGAAGCAGCAAGAGATCTTTGAAGAGTTTAATCGCGGAACTCAAGTTCGTTCCGACCAAGGTCTCGGGCTTGGTTTGGCGATTTCCAAGGGAATTGCTCAAGTGCTCGGGCATGAAATTTCGATGCGTTCTTGGGTTGGGAAAGGCAGTGTCTTTTCTATCACGCTTGATAAAGCCGATCATGTGCAGCCGCACCCAGTTCAAGTCACGACAAGTAACCAGTCTGAACTTGGTCATCTAAGAATTCTATGTGTGGATAATGAGCCCGATATTTTAGTCGGTATGGAAAACTTACTGTCTCGATGGGGCTGCGATACGCGAGTGGCGACCGATTTGGTCGAAAGTCTACAAGCTCTCGAGGATGGTTGGATTCCGGACGTGATTTTTTCCGATTACCGACTTGATGATGGTCGTACTGGCTTGGAAGTGCTACAGCAATGTCGCTTGAGACTAGGCAACTGCTTTGAAGGTGTCATCATCAGCGCGGATCGTACCGATGATATGCTTGATGGCATCAAGGCAAATGGGTTCAGCTTTATTGCGAAGCCAGTTAAGCCGCTTAAATTGCGTTCGGTGCTCAACCGTGTCGCATAGATTTAGAGTGTTTTAGCGTTGCTATAAAAGAGACCTCCGAATGGAGGTCTCTGTGTTTGTAATCTTATTTTGGTTTGTAGGCTGAGTTTGCCGCTTATTCCGCGACGCCACCTTGGGTGAGTTTTGCGGGATTAAGCAATCGTTCTAGCGTGGCTCTATCTAAATCGGTTTCTTCTTCTGCGACATCAATAATCGCACGCCCCTGCTTATAGGCTTTCTTCGCGACTTCTGCCGCTTTCAGGTAGCCAATGACCGGGTTGAGGGCCGTGACCAAAATTGGGTTTTTGGCGAGCGCTACATCCAAGTTGTCTTGACGAACTTCGAATGTTGCAATGGCTTTATCAGCTAAAGCCGTTGCGCTGTTAGCGAGTAAATCGATGCTCTCCAATACGTTATGAGTAATGACAGGTAGCATGACGTTTAGTTGGAAGTTGCCTGCTTGGCCCGCGACGGTAATCGTGGTGTCATTACCAATGACTTGCGCTGAGGCCATAGCTGCGGCTTCTGGGATCACAGGATTTACTTTGCCAGGCATGATGGAAGAACCCGGTTGCAAGCCTTGTAATTCAATCTCACCTAAACCAGCCAATGGGCCTGAATTCATCCAACGAAGATCGTTTGCGATCTTCATGATCGCAACTGCTGCTGTTTTGAGCTGTCCCGACAGAGCGACGATCGCATCTTGACTGCTTAAATTGAAAAAGAAGTTATCACTGGCCGTGAACTGAATACGAGTTGACTGGGTTAGGTTGCTAGCGAATAAGTCTGCAAAGCGTGGATCGGCATTGATCCCCGTGCCAACCGCTGTACCACCTTGGGCTAAGGCTTTTGCCGCAGGAAGTGCTTGTTCAATCGCTTGTTTTGCGTGCTCGATTTGGAACTGCCAACCGCCAAGTTCTTGAGCAAAGGTAATTGGCATCGCGTCCATTAAGTGGGTGCGACCGGTTTTTACAACATCTTTCAATGCTTGTTGCTTAGACTCTAGTGTTTGGATGAGGTGTGACAGGGCCGGGAAGAGCTGTGTTTCAATGGCTAATGCTGCGCTAACTTGAATGGCCGTTGGCACCACATCGTTACTGCTTTGTCCCATGTTGACGTGATCATTAGGACTGACGGTACCGCCTAGATGCTGGGAGGCCAGTGTTGCAATCACTTCATTCGCATTCATATTTGAGCTGGTGCCTGATCCGGTTTGAAATACGTCAATTGGAAATTGCTCAATATGATTGCCCTCGATAATCGCCTGAGCTGCGTCAGCAATCGCATTAGCGATATCACCTTCAAGCAGCCCCAATTGTGCGTTGGTGAGTGCCGCAGTCTGCTTGATGTGTGCCAACGCTTGGATGAAGCCAGATGGCATCTTATGTTGACTGAATGAGAAGTTATCGACGGCGCGCTGAGTTTGGGCTTGGTAGAGTGCATCTGCTGGGACTTTCACTTCGCCCATACTGTCAGTTTCTATGCGGAATTCGGTGCTCATGGTAGGGATCCTTTTGGTTAATCGAGTGAGATTTGAATCAGGCGTAATTGTTGTTGTAATGCGAGAAATTTCACGTCGCCTTGTTCAAACTGATAGTAATAGCGTTTGAGACAGAATAATGGCGTATGGATAGAATCGAGACAGACACGACGGAAGATGCAACTGCGAGTGGAGTCTTGAATTGCGTCTAGTAGATGGAAATAAACCTGACGCAAAAACAGCTCACACAACAATAGATTTTCTTCATCGGCACCGTGTTCATAGCAGGAAGACAACACCATTCCCCAATGAATATAGTCATGAATTACGTCTGGCTCAAAGCCGTGTGGTGCGGCGAGAAGGAATCTATCTTGTGCTTTAAAAAATGCGTTAAAGATGTCCCGTTTGTTGTCCATAACCACCTCTCGTTTAATGTAATGATAATTATTATCAATTAAGTGGTGGGTTGGCAACCCTTTTTAGAGTAAGAGGTTGTTGAAGAAAGACTTACGGAAACAAAAGCCGACGTAAAAGCGTCGGCAGAGAGGGAATTATTTAGTCCTGAGGTGACAATGAGGTATCGACGTTTTGGATATCGGTGTCTTTATCTGTGGCCATTACTCTGTAAATAAGGTTTCGTACTTCACAAACGCGGTTTGTGTTTCGCCGTAATAAAGTGTGCCTCCAGATTGAATGACGACTCTTAACCAACTTTCTGCGGATGCTGGTCTTGGTAAGGTAATGTACCAACTTTTTCCAGCCTGATCGGCGGGCTTCATATCAATCGGCTGAGCATTTTTCTCTTCGTCATTAACGATGGAAACTTTGACCCCTTCGAGTGGATAGGCGGCATTGAGTGACAACTCTAAGCCATTTTTCGTGAGCTGTTCTGAGCGAAACTTCACTTTAAAGTCGCCATTTTCCATGTCACACAGTCCACTGGTGTAACGACAGTTAGACTTACTCGCGAGTTTGTAAGTTTCCCCTTCTTGTGCCGCGTGGGGTTTCTCGCTGAGTGCCATATCGGTGCCGAAGTAGGCGATCAAAGAAAGAATCGGCGCAATCAGCAGTGCGAGAATAAAGTGCTTGTTTTTGAACATAAAATACTAATTCCATCAATTATCTGTTCATTTTTACTGGCTAAAATCACTAATAACTTCGTTAATGATTTTGAAGGTAGAGCAACTAGCTTGCTGCAATCTTTGCCTTGTTCTAAACGATTGTTTCTGCGTTCCCCGAACATATAACCAATGCCATTCGTGTGCTTCCTTGCTACGGCTCAGGGAATCTAATTATTAGAATAAGTTAGGTGAATAAAAAAGCCCCAAGTGGGGCTTTTGTGGCTTGCGTTATATTTTAGTGATCCACGGCATCGCCTGCACCAACAGGGACACGAACGTGTTCAACAAGATCTTTAACTTCTTGAGGTGTTTCCGCCGTAACTTTCGATACCGCGAATGCCACGATGAAGTTAAATAGTGCGCCGATAGCACCAAACGCGTTTGGCTCAATACCTAGGAACCAGTTGGTTCCCCAGCTTTCTAGATATTTCCAGTCAGCAACGAATAGGATGCCTTTGTGCTGGAATACGTAGAACAGTGTGATACTGATACCAGCAATCATACCGGCGATTGCGCCTTCTTTATTGATGCCTTTGCTGAAGATACCCATCATCAACGCAGGGAAGATGGATGACGCAGCAAGACCAAAGGCGAGCGCCACCGTACCAGCGGCAAAGCCAGGAGGATTCAATCCGAGATAGCCTGCGGCTGCGATTGCCACCGCCATCGAGATTCGGCTGGCAAGCAGCTCCTTCTTCTCGGATATGTTCGGATTTATAACCCCTTTGATTAAGTCATGGGAAATCGCCGACGAAATAGCGAGCAACAGACCCGCAGCTGTGGATAGTGCTGCAGCGAGACCACCAGCGGCTACGAGTGCAATGACCCAGTTTGGTAGCTTAGCGATTTCTGGGTTTGCTAGTACCATGATGTCACGGTCAACTCGCAATTCATTGGTGTCAGGGTTTGAGGTGTACTCGATCAGGCCATCGCCATTCTTATCATCAAAGCCTAATAGACCTGTTGTTTCCCAGTTCTTGAACCAATCAGGGCGCTCATCATACGCAAGGTGCTGACCAGGCGCAGGGTTGACGGTATCCATTAGGTTTAGACGTGCCATTGCTGATACTGCTGGCGCCGTTGTGTATAGAATAGCGATGAACACAAGTGCCCAGCCTGCAGAAGTACGCGCATCACGCACCTTAGGTACTGTAAAGAAACGGATGATAACGTGTGGTAGACCTGCAGTACCGATCATCAATGACATGGTGTAAACGAACATGTTTAGTGTGCTACCGCGAACCTGTGTGGTGTACTCACTAAAGCCGAGTTCGGTCACCACTTGGTCGAGCCTATCGAGCAGATAAACATCGGTGCCTTGAATGGTACTCCCGAGGCCAATCTGAGGTAGCGGGTTACCTGTAAGTTGCAGAGAGATAAAGATTGCAGGGATAGTGTAAGCAAGAATGAGTACGCAATATTGAGCAATCTGCGTGTATGTGATGCCTTTCATGCCGCCAAGTACTGCGTACATGAATACGATACACATACCAATCAGTAGGCCTGTTGAGTAATCAACTTCTAGGAAGCGACCGAAGGCAACGCCAACGCCTTTCATCTGGCCGATAACATAAGTGACCGATGCGATGATAAGACAGATAACCGCCACGATACGTGCCGTGTTCGAGTAGAAGCGTTCACCAACAAACTCTGGCACCGTAAACTTACCAAACTTACGTAGATAAGGGGCGAGTAGTAGCGCAAGCAGTACGTAACCGCCCGTCCAACCCATTAGGAATACGGAGCCGCCGTAACCCATAAAGGCAATCAGACCCGCCATTGAGATGAACGATGCCGCCGACATCCAGTCAGCAGCGGTTGCCATACCGTTAGCGATTGGGTTTACCCCGCCACCTGCGACATAGAACTCTTTGGTTGACCCCGCACGCGCCCAGATCGCAATACCGATGTAGAGGACGAAGGTTGCACCAACAACCAAGTAGGTAATAGTTTTCAAATCCATCTGAGTTACTCCTTACTCATCTACGCCGAATTCACGGTCGATTTGGCGCATCTTCCATGCGTAATAGAAAATAATACCTAGGAAAGTGTAGATGGAGCCTTGCTGAGCAAACCAGAAACCAAGTTTGTATCCACCTAATTGAAATTGATTAAGTACGTCGACAAATAAAATGCCGCAGCCGAAAGACACTACGAACCAGATGACCATAAGGCCAATCATGAGCTTCACGTTTTTGTCCCAATAGGCTTTGGCTCTTTCTTCGCTTTCAAATGCCATTGCCGTCTCCTTACGATTGGTATTGTTGTTAAAAAAATGTTTCAACATGTACATTAGCAAGGTGTTGGCAAGAACTCTTTTCAACTTTAGTCGGGGTATAAAAAATAAAAAACTCCTGTGATATGGGCGCTTAGAGAAGAGTTAGGGTTATTTGTTAATGTTAAAAAGCTGTTAAATTAGCCAAAGGTCTAAGGAGAAAAATGATAAAAAGCACGAATAAGAGACGTGATTAATTTTTTCTTCATTGATTTTAGCGATCCTTAACAGAAACATTCTGCGTTCTTCTTTTTATCAATCAGCGAAAAAATTGGCGTGAAAAATTCACAAGTAATTTATTTACATAAAGTTTTCGTACCAAATCACCGTTTTAGCGCACAATAAAGTAATATAACTGAGTCATTCTCGTACAACCTCGCGCTTTGGGACGGTTTAAGGAGGAGGCAGATTAAGGCATTAACTTATTAACGAAGTCGCCTTAGCTCATCACAAGCATATCGTTTTTCATTAAGGGAGGGTGAGAATGGACGCAGATACCATTAATAGTTTTTTTCTTATAGGTGCGTTGTTAATCGCACTTAGCGTTCTTTTAAGCCCAGTTTCCTCTAAGTTGGGAATCCCAATTCTTTTGGTATTTTTAGCCGTTGGAATGCTGGCGGGGGAAGACGGTTTAGGCGGTATTTTATTTGATAATTTTTCGATCGCTTACTTGGTCAGTAACCTCGCATTAGCCATCATTTTGCTCGATGGTGGTATGAGAACACGGGTTGCCAGCTTTAGGGTGGCGTTATGGCCTTCGGTGTCTTTAGCAACGTTTGGGGTTGCGATCACCACTATTTTGACCGGGCTGATGGCAACGTGGTTATTCGACTTAGACTTGCTGCAAGGTATATTAGTTGGTGCGATAGTCGGTTCCACTGATGCCGCCGCGGTTTTTTCTCTACTCAAAGGTCGTAGTCTTAACGAACGTGTTGGCTCAACGCTGGAAATTGAATCCGGCACCAATGATCCTATGGCGGTGTTTCTGACTGTTACTCTGATTGCTATTTTAGCGAACCCAGATGCAGATTTGAGTGTGGGCTTTTTGGCGCTCAGTTTTCTTAAGCAGTTTGGTATTGGTGCTTTACTCGGTTTTGCTGGTGGCTGGATTTTGTGGAAGGTCATCAATCGTAATCAACTGCCGGATGGCTTATATTCGATTTTAACCGTCAGTGGTGGCTTGCTGATTTTCGCTTTATCTAATGCATTAGGTGGCAGCGGTATTCTGTCAATTTATCTGGTTGGTTTACTGCTAGGTAATCGTCCAACACGCAGCCGCCATTCCATTCTTCATGTTCTAGATGGCATGACGTGGCTAGCTCAAATCGGTATGTTCCTCGTGCTTGGTTTATTGGTTACGCCTTCCAACTTGCTTTCTATTGCGTTGCCTGGTTTGGCGCTGGCCTTTGGGATGATTTTATTTGCCCGTCCAATCTCGGTTTGGATCGGTTTACTGCCATTCAAGAGTTTCACACCACGTGAAAAGTGGTTTGTTTCTTGGGTAGGCTTGCGCGGTGCTGTCCCAATCATTCTGGCGGTATTTCCAATGATGGCAGGATTGCCAGATGCGCAGTTGTACTTCAATTTGGCGTTTTTCGTGGTAATGGTCTCTTTGATTGTGCAAGGTGGCACATTGACTAAAGCGATGTCTCTGGCGAAGGTAGAGCTGCCTTCTAAACCTGAGCCAATTTCACGCACTGGTGTGGAGATTTACCCAACTAGTGAGTGGGAGCTATTTATCTATAAGCTTAAAGCGGATAAATGGTGTATTGGTGAACCATTGCGTAGTCTTTCGATGCCGGATGGAACGCGCATCGCCGCAGTATTTCGCAATAAGGCGTTATTGCATCCGTCAGGCAGCACGCGCCTCGAAGAAGACGATACCTTGTGTGTGTTGGCGCAAGAAAAGGATTTGGATGCCCTGAGCTTGCTATTTAGTGAAGCGCCTGAGAAAGCGTCATTGGCACGATTCTTTGGTGATTTCTTCCTAGATATTGAAGTGAATCTTGCCGATATTGCGATGATGTATGGCCTGAACTTGGGCGATGAGTCACTCGATAAAAGCTTAAGAAACCTTGTAGAAGAACAACTGGGGACTACACCAGTGTTAGGGGACCAATTCGAGTGGCAAGGCTTGCAATGGATCATTGCCGATGTCGTTGACCAACAAGTCACCAAAGTGGGCATCCGTTTGCCAAGCGAGCAAAGCCTGCTCGCTGATGAGGAGTGAACCTAGTCGTTCATCTCCGTTAGCATGATGACAGCTTGTGTGCGGTTTTTTACGCCGAGCTTGCGGAAAATCGCCGTCATGTGCGCTTTGATGGTGGCTTCTGAAACATTCAATTCGTAGGCGATTTGTTTGTTCAGTAAGCCATCTGACAACATCCCCAACACCTTATATTGCTGTGGCGTTAGCGCGGCAATCTTCTCCGCTAAGTCATTACATGCCGCGTTATTGGTGATCAGCCCTTCAGGAAAATACGGGTCGCCATTGAGCACTTGATTGAGCGCATTCACCAATTCGCGCATATCGCTCGATTTCGGAATAAAACCAAACGCACCATGGCTTTTCACTTGTGTCACGATCGCTGGCTCTTCACTAGCCGAGACGACGACGATTGGTAAGTCTGGATGTTCTGCTCGCAAGTGAATCAAGCCAGACATACCATTTGCTCCTGGCATTTTGAGATCCAATAGCACCAAATCTGGCTCTTCTTCTCGCTCTAACAAAGCCAGTAGTGCGTCGAGTGAGTCCGCTTCCAGCAAATTTGCCCCACTGATTGCCATGTGGATAGATTGAAACAAGGCATTACGGAAAAGTGGGTGATCATCTGCAATGATGATGGTGTAGGTCGAATCCATGACGTTAAACACTTTTGACTATTTCGTTAAATTTATTATTGTCCAGCTTGGAGAGAGTGGACAATATTTATTCGCTAAAAGTCTGAACCAAATCGACTTTTATTAGGAAAATTGCATATAAGCGCAATTTTCTCATTCAAATCTGGGTAATAAAAAACGCCAGTGGTCATCACTGGCGTTTGAATATCTGATGATCAGAATTGTTGGATGTGCTCTAAGAAAGGCTCGGCTTGCATAAAACCGGTTAAACGCGCGTTTGAAACGTGTTTGCCATTCGCATCCCAGAACTCGATGGTTGGCAAGCCAAGCACGTTCATGTGTTTGAGTAACTCAATATCTTGCACTTGGTTCTTGGTTACATCAGCTTGCAGAAGAACAAAGTCTTTTAGCTTGGCTTCGACGCTTGGATCATGGAAGGTGTACTTCTCAAACTCTTTACACGCCACACACCAATCGGCGTAGAAGTCGAGCATCACAGGTTTGCCAGCTGCTTTGGCTAGCGCTAGTTGTTCTTCCAACTCTGCAACATTGGCAATGCGTGTAAAGCTTACGGAAGTTTGTTGAGCTTGCGTTGCGTTATTACCAAACCAGTAATTTAATACTGGCTGTGCTGACGCGAGCAAACCCAATACGGCGATGATGCCAACGGCGCTTTGTTTCCAGCCACCAAACTCCAAGCTGTTTTTCACATGATACAGCCAACCAAAGGCAGCGATGCCCAGTGTTGACCACAGAATTGTTGACCACATTTCTGGCATGATGCGTTCCAGTAAGAAGATAGGTGCAGCAAGCAGAATAAAGCCGAACAGCGTTTTCACGCGGTCCATCCAACCACCTGCTTTTGGTAGCAACTTGTTGCCAAATACCGCTACCAGGATCAACGGAATACCCATGCCCATCGCTAGCGCGTAAAGGGCGACACCACCAGTGAGTAAGTCGCCACTTTGTGCGACGTAAAGCAGCGCACCAGAGAGTGGGGCGGTAGTACACGGAGAGCAAACCAAGCCAGATATTGCCCCCATTGCAAACACGCCAGCACTGCTACCACCTTGCTGCTTGTTACTTAAGTTATTCAGCCACGTTTGCACGCTGCTTGGTAACTGCAATGAGTACAGACCAAACATCGACAGAGCTAATGCAATGAACAGTACACTCAAACCAATCAGCACATAAGGGTGTTGCATCGCCGCTTGGAACTGCATGCCCGCAGACGCCACTACAAGGCCGAGCAGCGTATAAGTCAGCGCCATGCCTTGTACGTAAACAAATGACAAACCAAGCGCACGACGTTGGCTCAGTTTGCCGCTACCAAGCACGATGCTGGTCAAAATTGGGTACATCGGCAGCACACAAGGGGTAAATGCTAGACCCACACCAAGTGCCAAAAACAACAACGGCGTCCACCACTTGTCGGCTAGATTCGCGGCTAAGCTATCTTGCTCACTGACTGGTACTGAAGTGGAGGTTGGTTTTGTTGCTGGCTGTGCTTGTTCTGTCGTCGGTGCCTTGGCAGTCGGTGCTACGGTGTCGGAATTGGATGAAGAAAACGCGCTGATTGGAATCTCACGTGTTTCTGGTGGGTAGCAGAAGCCCGCTTTCGCACAGCCTTGATATTGCACAATGACACGTGCGCCCTCTTGCCAATTACTCAGTGGGATATTGACAAATAGTGGTGTGGTATAGATATGCACATCACCAAAGAATTCATCTTGATGTGGCGTGCCGTTTTCCATTTGCAGTTCGCCCAGTGAGATGTTCTCACCAGACACAGATAAACGCTCTTGATACAGGTAATAACCATCGCGTACCTGCCAATCGAGCATCAATTTGTCGTCTTGCTGGTAGAAATTAAACGGAAATGCCTGATCGACTGGAACAAAGCTGTCGCTGCTGCTACCAAAACTGTTGTTCTGGCTATTGGTAAACTGGTCTTTGCCGAACAAGGCCAAAGACGGAGTGGAAAAGGTAATAAGCCCTAAGAGTAAAACGGAAAGTAATGCGCGCATAAAAGAGTCAATTCATCTTAGATAATTGCCGTTAGTGTAACTCAATCAGACCCGGAGGCGAGTCAATAAGTTTCATGAAAATGAAGATTTATTGAGCATAATTCAAGACGACAGGCAATAAAAAAGGGAGCCGAAGCTCCCCGAGTAAGACTCTGTTTCTACTAGATCAGTAGACCACCGAATGCGAAGCCAAGTGCTACTGCAGAAGCGATGGTTACCACACCAGGTACAAAGAATGGGTGGTTGAATACGTACTTACCGATACGAGTTGAACCCGTGTCGTCCATCTCAACCGCTGCTAGAAGCGTTGGGTAAGTTGGCAGTACGAATAGCGCACTTACTGCTGCGAAAGATGCAACTGCGGTAAGTGGTGCCACACCGATTGCTAGTGCTGCTGGCATCAGCGCAACCGTGGTTGCACCTTGCGAGTAAAGCAGCATTGAAGCGAAGAATAGAACAAGTGCTAGCATCCATGGGTAGTCTGCTAGTAGCGCACCAGCCACTTCTTTGATGCCGTCAACGTGCGCGTTAACGAAGGTAGAACCTAGCCATGCCACACCAAGAACACACACACACGCTGTCATACCAGAGCGGAATGTTGCTGCGGCTGGAATTTTGCCGGCGTCGATTTTACAGCTCATTACGATAGCTGCCGCGGCTGCTAGCATTACCGTCATGATAGCTTCGTTACGACCTAGAGCAGGGTTCTCGATAAGGCCAACAGAGCCAGAAATTGCTGCTGCGTAACACACTACGAATGCGATTGCGCCTAGGAAGATGAACGTCGCTTTCTTCGCTGTTGGTAGGATTTCGCGTTTTGCTTCTGTATTTAGCTTGATTAAGCCTTTTTCTAGACGCTCTTGGTATTCAGCATCGTCTTTTAGCTCACAGCCCATGAAGTTCGCAACGAACGCACCGATCATACACGCGATGAACGTCGTTGGGATACAGATTGCCAATAGTGTTAGGTAGTCAACGCCGAATGGATGCAGCATCGCAGCGAACGCCACTACTGCCGCTGAGATTGGTGATGCGGTGATAGCGATTTGCGATGCCACTACTGCGATAGACAGAGGACGAGAAGGGCGCACACCTTGACCTTTCGCGACTTCTGCAATTACTGGCAAAGTAGAGAATGCCGTGTGGCCAGTACCCGCCATTAATGTCATTAGGTAAGTTACGATAGGCGCATAAAAGGTGATGCGCTCAGGATGCTTGCGCAAAAAGTTTTCAGCAACTTGCACCATCCAGTCTAAACCACCAGCCACTTGCATTGCTGCGATGGCCGTGATGACAGACATGATGATCAAAATTACGTCAACGGGAATGTAAGCTTGGCTTGTTGGCACACCTAAGATCAAAGACAACGCAATGACCCCAGCACCACCGGCAAAACCAATGCCGATACCACCGATTCTTGCCCCCAAATAGATGAAGAGCAGAACCACGAAGAGTTCGACCATGACCATATTGATACCTCTTTAGTTTTTATTTGATTCTGATTTTTTGAACACTCAGGAACAGGAGTAAATGCTCAGAGAATTAGAACCCAGTGGCCTAATGGCAATAAAAGCATATAAAAAATGTGGTTAACCGTATGAGAGCTTAAAAAAGGGGCCTGAGTGGCCCCCTTCGAATTAGTTATTACTCGTAGCGTTTCGCTTTGTAAGTTGGATGCATGAAGTTTTCGACTGACAAGATTTCATCAAGCTCTTCTGCGGTTAGCAGGCCGCGCTCTAGCACAACTTCGCGAACACTCTTACCGGTTTCCGCACAAATCTTACCTACGATGTCACCTTCGTGGTGGCCGATGTATGGGTTTAGATAAGTGACGATACCGATAGAGTTGTAAACGTAGTTTTCACAAGTCTCTTTGTTGACCGTGATGCCGTCGATACATTTATCACGTAGGTTCACACACGCATTGTGTAGTAGAGATATAGACTCAAACATGCTTTGTGCGATAACTGGTTCCATTACGTTTAGCTGTAGCTGACCGCCTTCTGCTGCGAAAGAAACCGTGTTGTCGTTACCTAGAACTTTAAAGCAAACTTGGTTTACTACTTCTGGGATAACTGGGTTTACTTTTGCTGGCATGATTGAAGAACCTGCTTGCATTTCAGGTAGGTTCAACTCATTTAGACCTGCGCGAGGGCCAGAAGAAAGTAGACGAAGGTCGTTACAGATCTTCGATAGTTTCACCGCTAGACGTTTTAGTGCACTGTGCGTCATTACGTATGCGCCACAGTCAGAAGTCGCTTCGATAAGGTCTTCTGCCGCAACAACGTCAAGACCTGTTACTTCCGCTAGGTGTTTTACTGCAAGAGCTTGGTAGCCAGTCGGTGTATTTAGACCTGTACCGATTGCGGTTGCGCCTAGGTTGATTTCTAGGAGTAGTTTAGAGGTGTAATCTAGAGCACGAATCTCTTCGTTTAGTGTTACTGCCCAAGCGTGGAACTCTTGACCTACAGTCATTGGTACCGCGTCTTGTAGCTGAGTACGACCCATTTTCAGTACATCTTTAAACTCAATTGCTTTAAGTTCGAATGCGCCTTTTAGGTACTCAATTGCTTCCATTAGTTTGTGTACGCTGTTGTAAACCGCGATACGGAAACCCGTTGGGTACGCACAGTTGGTTGATTGGCTCTTGTTTACGTGGTCATTTGGGTTAACAAATTCGTATTGACCTTTCTCTTTACCCATTAGCTCAAGCGCAACGTTTGCGATCACTTCGTTCGTGTTCATGTTCACTGAAGTGCCCGCACCACCTTGGAATACGTCTGATGGGAACTGATCCATGCACTTACCAGTTTCTAGGATCAAATCACACGCTTCGATGATGTAGTTTGCAACGTCTTTTGGAATCGCACCAAGTTCTTTGTTTGCCAACGCCGCTGCTTTTTTGGTCATTACCATACCGCGTACAAATTCTGGTACGTCAGAGATGGTCATATTAGAGATGTTGAAGTTCTCGATCGCACGTAGCGTATGAATACCGTAGTACGCATCTGCAGGGACATGACGTTGACCTAATAGATCTTCTTCAATACGAGTGGCTGGGTTTGCTGTTTTTGGAGCATCAGATAGGGTAGCCATAGCAGGATCCTTAGATGATAATTCTGATAATAAAGTTATTTATTAGCCATTTCTGCAATCTAGAATCCATTCATCAGAATTTTTGGCTGGAAAATCCGTCCTGACTTATGTGGCACATGATACTGCACCTAGCGCATAAAAATAGTAACTAGATCACCTTTTTCGTTTTTCATGAGTCAATAATTTGCAAAGTATGAACGGGTTATTAATAACCCTTTATGGGTACTCGATTTTCCTCGACAAACATGGGTTTTTAGAGTTCGAAATTAGCACTTTAAAAGCACGAAAAAATCGGTATGCAATTGAATGAAACACTCCACTACCACTTTTTCTGCGTAGGAAGAGACCAGTATGAACACGCTTTTTTACAACGATTCGTTTGAGCTTAGTCCGCTTTTACCATTACACTGAATTAAACAAAGGAGGGCGTGTGTTTCCTATCTTATTATTGGCGTTTATTTTTGTCCCGATCATTGAAATCGGCTTATTTATTCAGGTGGGCGGCTTTTTAGGTTTATGGCCGACTATCGCATTAGTATTAATCACGGCATTTGTCGGTGCATCGTTGGTGCGCAGCCAAGGCATCCAAACTCTGATGTCGGTGCAGGGGCGTCTGGAACAAGGTGAAATTCCAGCCCAGCAAATTTTTGAAGGTGTAATGCTAGCGGTGGCTGGCGTGCTGCTGTTAACACCGGGCTTTATGACCGATGCTCTTGGTATGCTGGTGTTGCTTCCTGCGCCACGCGCCGCGATTGCCAAATACTTGATGAGTAAAATGGTGGTGAAAACCATGCATGGTGGTGGCTTCCAAGGTGGTTTCTCTAACCAAGGGCCATTTGAGCAAGACCCGTTCCGCCGTGACCCATTTAATTCCCAGTCAGACGATGGCAATACCTTTGAAGGGGAATACGAGCGTAAAGACGATGATGATCGCAACAAGCTCAACTGATTGAGTCAGAGAGTAAAGAAAACAAAAGGGCGCACTAAGCGCCCTTTTTTGTGTTTGGAATTCGTGGTGCTTACAACGCGCCTTCAAACCCCATTTGACGCCATGCTTCAAAAGCAATGATCGCAACGGCGTTCGAAAGGTTTAGGCTGCGCGCATCTGGCATCATTGGAATGCGGATACGCTGCTCCATTGGCAAGCTATCGATGATTTCAGCAGGCAAGCCACGAGTTTCTGGACCAAACATCAATACGTCACCTGCTTGGTATTGTGCATCAACGTGGTGACCTGTGGTTTTGGTGGTGCAGGCAAACAATCGGTAGTTACCTTGTTTCTCTTTCTCTAAATATTCTAAGAATGCTTGATAGTTCTTATGACGCGTTACGCGAGCTAAATCATGGTAATCCAAACCAGCGCGGCGGACTTTCTTCTCTTCAAGATCGAAACCCAGAGGTTCAATTAAGTGAAGGTTTGCACCGCAGTTGGCACAAAGTCGAATGATGTTGCCGGTGTTCGGCGCGATTTCTGGTTCGTATAAAGCGATATCAAACATGGTATTGAAATAGAGTTGGTCAAATAGAGGGGCAGTATATACCCAAGTCAGCAAGATATGCGAGATTCAGCAAGATTGACCTGGGTATGAAAGTAGTCATTAGCGCGGACGCTAATACCGTAAGTATCGATGCTCTTTATAATAGAGCGTGAGCGTAATTTTCTTCAACCGCTCGCCAATTAACGACGTTCCACCATGCGTCAATGTATTCTGGACGACGGTTTTGGTAGCTGATGTAATACGCGTGCTCCCACACGTCAAGAGCGAGAATTGGCTCGCCGCGTACATCCACTACGTCCATCAGAGGGTTATCTTGATTGCTGGTGGACGTAATGTGAATCTCTCCATCTTTTACGATCAGCCATGCAAAGCCAGAACCAAAGGTATTAATCGCGGCTTGGGCAAACGCTTCTTTAAATTGCGCAAAGCTACCAAATTTATCGTTAATTGCCTGAGCAAGTGCGCCTTGAGGCTCACCGCCACCGTTTGGTGACATGCAATTCCAATAAATGATGTGGTTGTAATAGCCGCCGCCATTATTACGCACTGCTGGGCTGAGCTTAGAGATATTGTCAAAGATCTCGTCTAATGACTGAGTTTCGAGCTCGCTCCCTTCAACGGCACTTACGAACTTATCGAAATAAGTCTTGTGATGTTTGCTGTAATGCACTTCCATGGTTTTCGCGTCGATGTACGGCTCTAGTGAATCGTACGGGTAAGGCAGAGCGGGAAATGTATGTGACATAGTAAATCCTCCTTAATTGGAAAATTTACTTTAATGCTAACGATAATTATTATCAACTTTGATCTTTGTAAGGGTATTCGAAGGCGTTCCCACCCAATTTCTAAAGTGAAGATGAAGCAGTGAATCTCTCACTCTAGAAATTGGGTGTGGCTTACTGTTAGCTCATCGGCTTGAAGTTAACGATTGATAGGTAAGGTGATACTCATGCGCAATCCGCCTAACGGACTTCGACTGGCTGCGATCGTGCCACTGTGCTGGCGGATGGCACTTTCGGTAATGGTTAGGCCGAGACCCGTGCCGCCGGAGTGGCGATCGCGGGCAGTCGAAACGCGATAAAACGGGCGAAAAATCGCGGCTAATTCTTCTTCTGGAACGCCCTCGCCATTGTCATCAACCGTGATATGCAGCGTATCATCATCGGCCTTGATGTCGATTTGCACCTCATCTTTCCCGTAATAAATGGCGTTACGAACGATGTTTTCCACCGCACTCATCAGCAGTTTAGGATTGCCGGAGATACTTCGTTTTGGCAGTTCAGAATAGTGTAGGTGCTTACCCATTTGCTCAGCTTCAAACTGCGCATCTTTAATGATCTCTTCCCACAAACTTTCCAGTGGCTGCGTTTCGCGAGTCATATGGCTGTTCGCCTGCATGCGAGACAGTTCAAGCAATTCGCTGATCATCTGTTCCAGGCGCTGCGCTTCGGTATCGATACGAGTCAGTTCTGGGCTTTCACCCTGCTTACGCGTCGCTAATGCGCTCGCCATACGTAGGCGAGTTAAAGGTGAGCGTAACTCGTGAGAGATGTCGGATAGCAGGCGTTGCTGTCCTGAAATCATCTGATTGACCGCCTCGACCATCTGGTTGAAGCTGCTGCCAGCCTGACGAAACTCTGCTGTGCCTTTTTCTAAATTTGGGTCTGTGACAAATTCGCCTTTCGCGACACGTTGAGCGGCGGCTTCAAGACGACGCGCTGGCTGACTTAGTGCCCAGGCAAGCCATAACAGCAATGGTGTACTAACCAGCATGACCGCGAGCAACAGCTGGAATGGGTGATCAAACAGACGCAAGAGTAGTGGTGGTGGCTCATTCCACTTGAAGCCCACATACATCAAGATATCGGAGCCAGCCAAAGTTATCGGGATTGGACCTGCAATCATGTATCGACCATACAGTTTCTGCTTTGGCTGGTTGTAATCTTCGATACTGGTGACAAAGTTTTGCATGGCACGTAATTGGAAATTACTGCGTTTTTCTGTCGTAAGAACATTACCGCTGTAGTCAGAAAAAAATACGCGCGGACGAGGGTCATGCTTACCGTGACGGTTACCCTCGATACGAAATAGTATTCGACCTAAATCAGTTTGCTGACTGTATTTTTGTTGGATTGCGTCACGCGTTTCTACCATACGTTTATAGTGCTCTTCTGGAATGTCGCGAGCTTTGCGAGGGTCCAAATGTGGCAGTGATAGCACAGCTATCAGCACCAATAACATAGTGAACCAAAAAATGGCAAAGATGCGTCCATACAAGCTATTGATGTTTGGCAGTTTGATGCGTGATAGGCGCATTAATCCTCCTCAAGCAGCATGTAGCCACGACCACGCAGGGTTTTGATTCGCGGCTTGCCATTGCTCTGATCTGGTAATTTTTTACGTAAGTTCGAAACATGCATATCGATCGCGCGATCAAAAGCGGCGAGTCGTTTACCAAGCACATCTAAGCTCAATGTTTCTTTAGTTAGCACTTGTCCTGGGTTTTGCACAAAGTGGGTCAACAGAGCAAACTCGGTTGCTGTGAGATCGAGCAACTGTTGATCGCAGTATGCTTCTTGTTTACCTGGGTAAAGACGGAGCTCTTGATACTCAATGCAATCGCTGTTTTTGGTGTTTTTCTGTGTGCTGCTGGTACGGCGTAAGATCGCACGGATACGAGCTAACAGTTCACGGTCACTAAAAGGTTTCGGTAGATAATCATCCGCGCCTAGCTCTAAACCAATCACGCGGTCAATTTCTTCCCCTTTAGCGGTCAGCATCAAGACAGGAGTTTCCCAGTTTTCACGCAAGCGTTTAAGGGTTTCCATGCCATTTAGCTTCGGCATCATGACATCCAACAAAATCAAATCAATCTTATCATTGACCGCAGCTAAGCCTGCTTCGCCATCATTTGCTTCGCTGACGTCAAATCCTTCGAAACTGAGTACTTCTTTTAATAAGCTGGTTAGCTCGATATCGTCATCAATTAAAAGAATGTTTGCCATGGGGGCACCTATAGTAACTTACCGATAGCTTAATATTACATTGGAATGATGTGCTGCGAAGAGGGTAAAAATCACTCTTTACGATTCTTTACGCTCCCTATACGTCGCTTTACCTAGTGGGTCGTATTCTATACTCAAGCGCTGTGAGAACAGCTCAAAAGAATCACTCACCTGTGTAAGGAATCAAATTATGAAATCTGCAAAAAAACTTGTGTTAGCTGCTGTTGTTCTACCTCTTACCCTCGGCGCAGCAAGCGCATTCGCTTACGGTGGTAAAAACCATCATCAAGGCCCGCGTGATGAATGTGGCATGGGAATGGACCGCGGCATTATGCGTGATTTGAATTTGACGGATGCTCAAAAAGATCAGCTTAAGTCTTTCCGTGAAGCAAACCGCGCACAGATGAAAGGCAAATATTCTGAAAATCGCGAAGCTCGTATGGCTGAGCGACAAGCACACCACGCAAAAATGCAGTCACTCTTACTAGCGGATAGTTTTGATGAAGCACAAGCGACCGCATTAGCAAAAGAAATGGTTGAACGCCAAACTGAGCACCGTGTGCAAATGCTAGAAAGAAAGCACCAAATGCTGAGCGTATTAACGCCAGAACAAAAAGCAGATTTTGTGAAGTTGCAAAATGAACGCATGCAAGAGTGTGGCGACAGAATGCATAAGCGCATGGAAAAATACCGCAATAATTAAGTCATGAATTGATGTTATATAAAGAGGCAGCCATTGGTTGCCTCTTTTTGATCTGGTTATTTCATGGGCATTCAATATACTCAACGTATGGTTTGAGTTAACTCTTTGATTATGAAACAGCAATATGCACGTTTAGTGACGACCGCAGCTTGGACTGCAACTATTGTGGCGACTCTTCTCTTGATTGTAAAAGTCATCACATGGTGGGTAACCGGCTCAGTTAGCCTATTGGCATCACTGATCGACTCAATGTTGGATATCGCCGCGTCGGTGGTAAATCTCGTTGTTGTCCGTTATGCCTTACAACCAGCAGACCGCGAACATACGTTTGGGCATGGTAAAGCTGAGTCTCTAGCGGCCTTGGCTCAGGCGATGTTTATTTCGGGGTCGGCGGTATTTTTGATCCTGAACGGGATTGACCGATTTTTCCGTCCACACGCACTGCATGCGCCGGAGCTCGGTGTTTATGTATCGCTGTTTGCGATTGTGGTCACACTTGGCTTGGTGATGTTCCAAAAACATGTGGTGCGCGTGACAGGGAGCCAAGCAATCGCGGCGGATTCTCTGCATTATCAGACTGATTTGTATATGAACGCTGCGATCATGGTGGCTCTGGGACTCAGCTACTTTGGCGTGACGCAAGCGGATGCGGTGTTTGCGATTGGCATTGGTGTCTTCATTCTTTACAGCGCCTTCAAAATGGTCAGCGAAGCGATTCAGACGTTATTAGACCGAAAGCTGCCGGATTCCGAATTGGAGCAAATCCGCAATGAATGTTTGAATGTGAAAGGGGTTCTTGGGGTTCATCAACTGCGCACCCGTATGTCAGGACCGACACGATTTATTCAGTTGCACTTGGAGCTAGACGATAACTTACGTTTAATCGAAGCGCACTATATTGCCGATAAAGTTGAAGAAAACCTTTTAGCTTTGTTTCCTGATGCGGATGTTTTGATCCATCAAGATCCGTTGTCTGTCGTTTTTGGGCCAGAGAAAGAGCAAAAAGCGCAAGATTGGTAGGGCTCGAAAAATCCATAAGTGCCTGACGACAAACAGGCACTTATTGACTATCTTTCCATCAATACTTATTAAGATTCGTGATCCTGATGTGAATCAACAAAGTTTCATAGAGAAACTGTAATACTCTTACATAAGTAGAAAAGTTACATAAAAAAGTGCGTTTTCATTGGTAATCCTGTAGAGGAAATGTAACATAACGCACAGTTCTGGATTATGCAGGTTGCTTGGTAACAAGGGGCCTAAAAGAAAATTAAATAATTGATTGCCAAAGATCGAGGGTGAGCATGATTAAGAAGATCGGTGTTTTAACAAGTGGCGGTGACGCACCTGGTATGAACGCGGCGATACGCGGCGTAGTACGTACAGCACTATCCGAGGGATTGGAAGTATTCGGTGTGTACGACGGCTACCTAGGCCTATACGAAGGCCGCATCGAGAAGCTAGATCGTTCTAGCGTTTCAGATGTGATCAACAAAGGTGGTACGTTCCTAGGTTCTGCACGTTTCCCTGAATTTAAAGAAGTGGAAGTGCGTGAAAAAGCGATTGAGAACCTGAAAAAACATGGTATCGATGCGCTAGTCGTGATCGGTGGCGACGGTTCGTACATGGGGGCGAAGAAACTGACTGAAATGGGTTACCCATGTATCGGTCTTCCAGGCACAATCGATAACGATATCGCTGGTACTGACTACACAGTGGGCTACCTAAGTGCACTAAACACAGTTATCGATGCAATCGACCGTCTACGTGATACTTCTTCATCTCACCAACGTATTTCAATTGTAGAAATCATGGGCCGTCACTGTGGTGACCTAACTCTGATGTCTGCAATCGCGGGTGGTTGTGAGTACATCATCACTCCAGAAACTGGTCTAGACAAAGACAAGCTGATCAGCAACATCCAAGACGGCATTGCAAAAGGTAAGAAACACGCAATCATCGCGTTGACTGAGCTAATGATGGATGCTAATGAACTAGCACGTGACATCGAAGCGGCGACAGGTCGTGAAACTCGTGCAACAGTACTTGGTCACATCCAACGTGGTGGTCGTCCAACTGCATTTGACCGTGTTCTAGCATCTCGCATGGGTAACTACGCTGTTCACCTATTGATCGAAGGTCATGGTGGTCGCTGTGTCGGTATCGTGAAAGAGCAACTTGTTCACCACGACATCATCGACGCGATCGAAAACATGAAGCGTCCAGTACGCAACGATCTATACAAAGTTGCTGAAGAACTGTTCTAAGCAAGTTTGAAATAGATAAAGAAAAACCGCGGCTTTCCGCGGTTTTTTTGTATTTGAGTATCAGCAAAAGGAAACTGACGCATCGGACAGAATCGACAGAATCTTACGAAGCGCTGCTCTGTTCAATGAGCGTCAATTTACGTTCGCGCAGTGCAAACATATAGCCAAGTAGGCCACCTAACGTATTCCCTACTGCGATACCTATAAACAAGCCTTCAATACTGTAAATTTGGCTTCCGATCCATGCTGATGGCAGGGTAAACACAAACAAACGCATAAAGCTCCATTGGAATGCTCGTAATGGTTTGTGCATCGCATTCAACCCACTGATTAACATCATCACAATGCCTTGAAAACCATAACTGAACGGCACCACAAGCAGGTAATGCCACAGCAGATTTTTAACCGCTTCTTCCTGCGAGAACAATGCCGCTAGAGGAATACTCAATGGCACCATCATCAAGAAGATAAACCCTTGGAACACGACCGCAAAACGCATGCTGATAAATAAGCCGGAAAAGGCGCGTTGAGGGTTTTTCGCCCCTAAGTTTTGTGCCATGAATGGTGTGAGTGCTGAGGTCAGAGACATCAAGACTAGGATCAAAATAGACTCAATACGCTGCGCCGCACCGTAAGCCGCAACTGCTGCCGTACCGTGGTTGGATAAAAGCATCATCAAAATTGCGCCCGACAATGGATTCATCGCGTTCGACAGTGCGGCAGGAGTGCCGATTTTTAACGTTTGCTGCCAATCTTGTTTCAGTAAGGACCATTGGGGTTGAGCGAGCAACTTTTCGCGTTTAACTAGCACATAGAATGAGCCACATAGTGCACCTAACCAGCTAAAAGCACTGGCTATTGCCGCACCTTGGATACCAAGCTCGGGGAATGGGCCAAGTCCGAAGATCAGTAGTGGATCGAGCATGCCGTTAATCAAGCCTGCCAACATCATGATTTTGGCGGGTGTTTTTGTATCCCCAGATGCTCGTATCGCACTGTTGCCTGCCATCGGGATCACCAACAATGGAATGGTGAGATACCACACCTGCATGTACTCTTCGATGAGTGGAATTAGGTCGTCGGCTGCGCCAAGAAAGCGGAACAGTGGTGCAATAGTGGCAAAGCCAATCGAAGAGGCGATAGCCACGAGTAACACCGCTAATAACAAACCGTGAGTGGTAAACCGAGCGGCTTGTGGGGCGTGACCTTGTCCAAGTAAGCGACCAATATTGGTCGATAGACCCATCCCTATCCCCATCGTGATGCAGTTAACCGCAAAGGTTACAGGGAAGGTATAGCTGATCGCCGCTAGCGCTTGAGTACCAAGCAACGAGATAAAAAACGTGTCCACCAAGTTAAACATCAAAATCGCGATCATGCCCATGGTCATGGGGACGGTCATTTTCCGCAGCGTTTCAGGAATAGGTGCGGTCAACAAACCATGCTTATCGGTCGCTTGGGGTTCCAGCTTGTTATTTTCCTGCATGTATGACAACTATGTGGTGAGCAAACTGCAAGGATACAAGAAAGCGAGATGCTGGGCGAGTGAGCATTTCGAACGCAAACCGTTGCTTAGTTGTTCGTTATTTTAACTAAGTCACAAAATTTTTGTGCCACCCCCTTGGGATCGCTGCTTCGACCCCTTATATAGGGATCACGTGTCTGGGGCTACAGTCCCTAAGGACAATTATCAAATAAACATGGAAATTTTCAGGAGAGACGACCGATGAACATTCGTCCATTACATGACCGAGTTATCGTTGAACGTAAAGAAGTTGAATCTAAGTCTGCTGGTGGCATCGTTCTGACTGGTTCTGCTGCAGAAAAATCAACTCGCGGTGTTGTTCTAGCTGTGGGTAAAGGCCGCATCCTAGAAAACGGCACAGTACTGCCGCTGGACGTTAAAGTTGGTGATACTGTTATCTTCGCTGAAGGTTACGGTACAAAAACTGAAAAAATCGACGGTAAAGAAGTGCTTGTCATGTCTGAAAACGACATCATGGCGATCGTTGAATAATAGCAATCATTGAGTAATTTTTTGCTCAGATTCAATTACGAAATTACACACAAAGAATTTTAGAAAGGAAATCAAAGATGGCTGCTAAAGACGTTAAATTTGGTAATGACGCACGAGTTAAAATGCTAGAAGGTGTAAACGTTCTGGCTGACGCAGTAAAAGTAACACTGGGTCCTAAAGGACGTAATGTCGTTCTAGACAAATCTTTTGGTGCACCGACTATCACGAAAGATGGTGTATCAGTAGCGCGTGAAATTGAACTGGAAGATAAATTCCAGAACATGGGCGCACAAATGGTTAAAGAAGTTGCGTCTAAAGCAAACGACGCGGCAGGTGACGGTACAACAACAGCAACAGTACTAGCACAATCTATCGTAAACGAAGGTCTAAAAGCAGTCGCCGCGGGTATGAACCCAATGGACCTTAAGCGTGGTATCGACAAAGCAGTAGCAGCAGCAGTAGAGCAACTAAAAGAGCTTTCTGTTGAATGTAACGACACGAAAGCGATCGCACAGGTTGGTACTATCTCTGCAAACTCAGACGCAAGCGTAGGTAACATCATTGCTGAAGCAATGGAGCGTGTGGGCCGTGATGGCGTTATCACTGTTGAAGAAGGTCAGGCGCTACAAGATGAGCTAGACGTAGTAGAAGGTATGCAGTTCGACCGCGGTTACCTATCTCCTTACTTCATCAACAACCAAGAGTCAGGCAGTGTTGATCTAGAAAACCCATTCATCCTGCTAGTTGATAAGAAGATCTCAAACATTCGTGAACTTCTTCCAACGCTAGAAGCTGTAGCGAAAGCGTCTCGTCCACTGCTTATCATCGCAGAAGATGTAGAAGGCGAAGCGCTAGCAACATTGGTTGTCAACAACATGCGTGGCATCGTGAAAGTTGCAGCAGTGAAAGCACCTGGCTTCGGTGACCGTCGTAAAGCAATGCTACAAGACATCGCTATCCTAACTGGCGGTACTGTGATTTCTGAAGAAATCGGTCTAGAGCTTGAAAAAGTAGCACTAGAAGATCTAGGTCAAGCGAAGCGTGTTTCTATCACGAAAGAAAACACGACTATCATCGATGGTATCGGTGAAGAAGAGATGATCTCTGGCCGCGTAGCTCAAATTCGTCAACAAATCGAAGACGCAACTTCAGACTACGACAAAGAGAAACTACAAGAGCGCGTAGCGAAACTGGCTGGCGGTGTTGCAGTAATCAAAGTTGGTGCAGCAACTGAAGTTGAAATGAAAGAGAAGAAAGACCGTGTAGAAGATGCGCTAGCCGCAACTCGTGCAGCGGTTGAAGAAGGTGTTGTTGCTGGTGGTGGTGTTGCACTTATCCGCGCGGCATCTAAGATTGCTCACCTAACGGGTGACAACGAAGAGCAAAACGTTGGTATCCGCGTTGCACTACGTGCAATGGAAGCGCCAATCCGTCAAATCACGAAGAACGCAGGTGAGGAAGACTCAGTGGTTGCGAACAACGTGAAAGCGGGTGAAGGCTCTTACGGTTACAACGCGGCAACAGGCGAATACGGCGACATGCTAGAAATGGGTATCCTAGACCCAACGAAAGTAACTCGTTCTGCGCTACAGTTCGCAGCATCGGTTGCGGGTCTGATGATCACGACTGAAGCAATGGTTACTGACCTACCGCAAAAAGACGCACCAGCGATGCCTGACATGGGCGGCATGGGTGGCATGGGCGGCATGGGCGGCATGATGTAAGCCAGCTTATCTCTTTGCTCTAAGGGAATCCTTATAGCGGAAAGATAACCGACCAAACCTTTAAAAGTCGAGGCATTTGCCTCGACTTTTTTATGCGCGTTATCCGAGAAACTTAGCATTCTGATGTGGCTTCGATTGTGAGAGGCGAGTTCAAGAAATGTCAGTGGAAAAACATGAAAATAGAAGCGACAAAATTTTTTCTTTTGAGTCAGATGGTTAAATCTGACCTACCGCTAACACTTTTTGAACGTGGATAGCGCAAAATCTGAACATTACACTATGTTGTAAATTGTTGCTTCCCATCATGGAGATGAAAATGAAAAAGCTTATGACGTCATTGGCGGTTGCAGCCGCTATCGCATCACCAGTTGCTCTTGCTGACAGTACACCTGTGATGTTCTCTACTATCGACAACACAAACGCACCTTCTAACTCGTCAGTTGGTGGTGTTCGTTTAGCCGTGTTGCATGGACAGGTGAATGAGGTTAAAGGTGTCGACTTTTCACTGCTTGGTATGTCAGAAACGGATCGTACGACAGGTGTGAACTTCGGTCTGTTTTTTGGTGCAGCAAAGGTAAACCAAGAAATGAAAGGTGCGTCTTTAGGCTTAGTTAACTGGAACCAAGGTCAGACGACGGGTGTTAACTTGGGTGCTGTCAACATTACGAACAATGTAAAAGGCTTGAACTGGAGCGCGGTGAACTATTCTGAAGGCTACACCATGGCGGATGTGGGCTTAGCGAGTATCTCTAAAAAGTCTAACTTCCAGTTTGGTTTCTTCAACATGACCGATCAAATTGATGGCGTACAAATTGGTCTTTTGAACTGTGCGGATAACGGTTTCTTCAAGTGTTTCCCACTCATCAACTTCGCTAAATAATCCCCGAGCAAGTTAGAATTTTTAGATACCGAAAGCCCTCGATATTCGTCGAGGGCTTTTTAATTACTGATGGGGTGAAGCGAGTTTATCGGCGGCGTTAACTATTTAATTAAGCGGGATGAGGTTTTGCGTTGTTGAATTCTTTGGTGAACCCCTCGGCGCAATGCTTTGATGTGGTTTTCTGCTTTATCCACGCCCAGTAACACCGTTAAAGCCAGTAGGGTAATGACCACCGACTGCGTTAAATAACCCAAACCGATCATCAACCCTAATCCTGCCAGTACCCAAATAACCGCTGCGGATGTTACGCCGTGGATTTTTCCATCGAGTGTCATCATCACGCCTGCGCCTAAGAAGCCGACGCCAGTAATAATCTGACCAAGCACGCGTGCTTGATCGAGTGTATTTGGCGATAACGATACTGCCATCGACATAAACAGGTAAGTGCCTGAAATAATAAGAATTGCCGTGCGAATGCCAACAGGTTTACCACGAGTTTGGCGTTCGATACCGATCATTAGCCCATTAATGGCACAGCATAGTAGGGCAGGCCAGCTGAATGGGCCAAGATCGAAAATTTGTTCGAGTGCTGTATGCATCTTGACCTCCAAAAGAGCGGAGTATGCATAGACTTACCGTGCAAAGCGAACAAAAAGGAACGGTCGTGACGACAAATTTAATTGAGCGTCAGGACCTATTCTAAATGCAAATCCAATGGCGTTTTACTTGGCCTGCCACCAATTTCTCGTGTCAGTTTTGGTACCAGGTAACCCGATACACGCGTGAT
Source organism: Vibrio sp. 2-1-2a (assembly GCF_032648565.1). Lineage (NCBI taxonomy): Bacteria > Pseudomonadati > Pseudomonadota > Gammaproteobacteria > Vibrionales > Vibrionaceae > Vibrio > Vibrio sp. 2-1-2a. Next base: position 71,892 of record NZ_WBOH01000009.1, on the reverse strand, counting down.
GAGTCCGCGCATAATGGCTTTTGCTTCTTCGTCCGAAATAAAGTAGTGCGCCGCGCCTTGCACCTTATCAAGAACGTGGAGGTAATAAGGCAAGATACCCGCGTCAAATAAGGCTTCACTTAATGCCACTTGAGCTTCTACCGAATCATTCACGCCTTTCAGCAGAACGCCTTGGTTTAGAAGCGTAACGCCTGCTCTTTTGAGCTTGAACATCTGTTCAGCAAATTCGTCATTGATTTCGTTGGCATGGTTGATGTGAGTCACGAGGATGATTTGCAACCTTGATGCTTGCAGCAGTTGGCATAGTTCATCAGTGACTCGAGCGGGAATCACCACAGGTAAACGGCTATGAATACGCAGACGTTTGATGTGAGGTATGTGAGCAATGTGCTCTAAAAGCCAATGAATCTCATCGTCTTTTGCCATTAATGGATCACCACCTGAGAAGATGACTTCGTTCAACTCTGGTTGCTGCGCCATGTACTCTAAGCACTTTGTCCATGCCTGCTTGCCGCTTTTATTTTCTTGATATGGGAAGTGACGACGAAAACAGTAACGGCAATTTACCGCGCAGCCACCTTTGACGATCATTAAGGCGCGGTTGCGATACTTGTGTAGCAGGCCAGGAACTTCATTATCCTGCTCTTCTAACGGATCGTTGGAATAGCCCGGATGTACTTCAAATTCGTCACTTAATGGTAAAACCTGACGTAAAAGAGGGTCTTTAGGGTTGCCTTTCTCCATCCTATCGACAAAACTTTGCGGTACACGCTGTGCAAACAGCTTGCGCGCGGCAAACCCGTCTTGCCACGGTGAAGGATCAATTTCCAGTATTTCGAGCAATTTTGCAGGATCAGAGATCCCATTCGCCAACTGTTTGAGCCAGTTTTGCTCAACAGATTCGACTTTTCGGGTTATTATGTGCGGCATTGAATTTAGCTCTAAGAATGTAAGAGGAAAAAATGGCTACAGTTAGCACCAATGAATTTAAAGGCGGTCTTAAGTTAATGCTTGATAACGAGCCTTGTGTAATTCTGGAAAACGAATACGTTAAACCAGGTAAAGGCCAAGCGTTCAACCGCGTTAAAATTCGTAAACTTCTTTCTGGTAAAGTGCTAGAGAAAACATTCAAGTCTGGTGACACTTGTGAAGTGGCAGACGTAATGGATATCGACCTAGATTATCTATATTCAGACGGCGAATTCTACCACTTTATGAACAGTGAAACGTTTGAACAGATCGCAGCGGACGCAAAAGCGGTAGGTGACAACGCTAAGTGGTTGGTAGAAAACAACACTTGTATGATCACTCTTTGGAACGGTAACCCAATTACTGTTACTCCACCAAACTTCGTTGAGCTAGAAGTGGTAGACACAGATCCAGGCCTGAAAGGTGATACTCAAGGTACTGGTGGTAAACCAGCTACGCTATCAACTGGCGCTGTTGTTCGTGTTCCTCTGTTCATCTCAATTGGTGAAGTGATTCGCGTTGATACTCGTACGGCTGAATACGTAGGCCGTGTGAAGTAAGTACTTTAGATTGATTGTTTGAAAGGTCGCTTCGGCGGCCTTTTTTATTGCCTGTAATTCTCTCTTGAATGTTCCTGCATAGAAAATCGATATCCTCCGCAAATTTTCGATGATTTTGTATTATTCGTAAAAATCTTATTTATTTCATGAATCTGTCGATTATTCCTTAATGTAACATTTTGATACATTAGTTCTTGTTGTTGAGTTGCATAGCAATCTGATTTTTATCGATTTAACTCAGTAACAATCCAAAAAGGAGAACAAAATGGAAAGCAGAGGCTTAGGAAGGGGTTTAAAGGTGGAAGAAAGACGTCAGTTACTACACAAAGGATTGAAAGCTGCGGTGTTTGGCGTACCGCTGTTGGCAATAGGCTTAACGATTAATAGCTCTGTGCTGATGACCGATGCAGGTTACAGCTACGTGCATCAGAACAATATCACAGGTGAGTTGGATGTGTTTACTGAACCTGGCATTCATTTTCGCATGCCATTTCTGTCCAAAATCACCAAGTATGACCAAGTGATCACTGTGTCATTCGGTAACAGCAAGGGCGAAGATTTTTATCAACGTCTTGATGCGATTCAGGTTCGATTTGCCGACACCTACATTGGTCAGATCCCCGTAACATTCCGCTTTAAGCTCAGTAATGACCCTGAAGCGGTGAAGAAGATGCACAAAGAGTTCCGCAACAATAGTAACTTGATTGATGCGTTGCTTGTAAAGAACGCACGTAACGTGACGGTGATTACTGCTACCCAATACACGGGTGAAGAGTTTTTCCAAGGTGGTTTGAACCAGTTCAAATCGAAACTTGGCGATCAGTTGCGAGAGGGGATTTATCTAACAGAGCGACGTCAGGTTGAAGTGGAAGAGTTGGATCTTGCGCCTGTTGGGGCGAATCAGGCCAATGCGAACCAACTACAGCGCACCAATCAACTGGTTTGGAAAACGGTGCCAGTTGTAGATAAAACCGGGCAACCAATTCGTCAAGACAACCCGTTACAACAATACGGCATTCAAGTGACGCAGGTGACCATTGGTGATCCACAGCCAGAAAAGCAATTGGATCAGCTATTGGCGGATAAAAAGCGTTTAGTGGCGGATCGTATTCGCGCGATTCAGGAACAAGAAACGTCGAAAGCACAGGCTGAGACCGAGCAGTTACGTAAAGAGATTCAACGAACACGTGAAGTGCAAGACGCTCAGCGTGGTAAAGAACTCGCTATTATTGCTCAGCAAAAAGAAGTGGAAGTTGCACGTCAGATTGCAGAGCGTGAAATCGTTGAAGTGGAAAAAACCAAACGACTTGCTGAAGTCGAGAAGGAGAAAGAGCTAGCTATCGCAGAGGCTAACTTAGCCATTCAAAAGGCGAACGCACTTTCTGCTGAGTTTGAAGCGAAAGCGATATTAGCGAAAGGTCGTGCAGAATCTGAGGTCCTAAAAGCGAAGTACTCGGCGTTAGGGGCAAACCGTGAAGTTTATTTGGCAGAGTTGAATCGAGACGTAGCGAACTCGTTGTACAACAACTTGCAAAACTTCCAAGTTCAGATGCCACAAAACTACATTGGTGGTAGCGAAGAAACGGGCTTGAAAACAAACCTAGATGTGATTACTGGCTTTGGCGCCCTGGGTCTTATGGACCAAACGAAGAAGGTCATACAGCAATAAGATCATGGGTGGTCAAAAGCTTAAAAAGCAAAAAGATCATGGGTAACCCAAAGCAATAAAAAAGCTGGCATAGAGCCAGCTTTTTCTTTTTAGTCAGTATCTTAAATCATGAAGATAAAGATAACGGCTAGTGCAGTAATGAGGCCTGCAAATGCATAGCATGCAATTTTACCTATCACACCAGTGTGGAATTTAAGGTCGTGCATGCCGTGGTGTACACGGTGCATCGCATGCCACATTGGTAGAGCTAGGGTGCCAATGATGAATAGTGCACCGATGATACTGGTTGCGAATTCGGAGACACGCTCGTAGCTCATCGCTTCTGCATCAATCACGCCTAGTGGGACCAAGATGCCCAGCACCAATACCGTGATTGGCGTGATCATCGCGAACCAAGTACCGCCAGCACCAAATAGACCCCACCAGATTGGCTCATCAGAACGTTTTGGTGATGTGTTTACACTATAATTCGGTTTCATGCTCAGCTCCTTACACCACGATGAGAACGATCAGTGAGATGAACGCAACCGCGGCCCACTGAGTCAATACGATGATTTTCTTGTCCACCAGTTTGCCTTTCAAACGAATTGGCATTACTTGCGGCATCATGCTGAAGAAAGTTTGAGCGTGGAATAGGCTACCTAGTAGTGCAACGATGTTGATTGCGACTACGATTGGGTTTGCCATAAAATCCAACCAACCTTGCCATGCTTCAGGGCCTTTCACCAAGCAACCTAAACCGAAAGTTAGGAACAGAGTGAATAGGATCAAAGGCAGCACAGTCGCTTCACGTAGCATGTAGAAGCGGTAGAAAGGATGGTTCTTCCACCAAGTGCGTTTTACTTCACGAACGTAAGGTTTACGATTGCTCATCCTTATGCCTCCACTTTCTTTGGTGAACCATCAGGTTTCAACATAGCAATCACGAAGTCCATAGAAGACTCCACTTTGCCTTGGTTTACTGCCGCTGCTGGGTCAACGTTCTTCGGACAAACTTCAGAACAGTAACCAACAAACGTACAACCCCAAGCACCGTTTTCACCGTTGATAAGCTTCATGCGCTCATCTTTACCGTTGTCACGGCTGTCTAGGTTGTAGCGGTGCGCTAGCGTTAGTGCCGCAGGACCGATGAACTCAGGGTTTAGACCAAACTGAGGGCACGCCGCGTAGCATAGACCGCAGTTGATACAACCAGCGAACTGCTTGTATTTCGCCATTTGCTCTGGCGTTTGCAAGTTCGTACCGTCTTCTGGTTTGCGGTCGTTACCAATGATGTACGGTTTGATTGCTTCAAGACGTTCGATGAACGGTGTCATATCAACAATCAAGTCTTTCTCGATTGGGAAGTTCGCTAGAGGCTCGATAGTCACACCGTCTGGGTAATCACGTAGGAAGCTCTTACAAGCAAGCTTCGGTACGTTGTTCACCATGATGCCGCAAGAACCACAGATCGCCATACGGCAAGACCAACGGTAAGAGAGATCTTTGTCTAGGTGATCTTTAATGTAGCCCAGTGCGTCAAGCACAGACATGGTTTCATCGAATGGCACTTCGAATGTTTGCTTGTATGGTTCTGCATCTTTTTCTGGGTCGTAACGCAGAATGTCTACTTTTTGAATGCGATTTGCTGACATTATGCTTGCTCCTCTGCGTTCTTCTCTTCAGCTGCGGCTTTTTCTGCTGCTTCACCGTATAGACGAGCTTTTGGTTGTGACTTAGTGATAGTCACATTGCTGTAATCGATACTTGGCGCTGAATCTGGTTTGTAGAAAGCAAGTGAGTGTTTTAGGAAGTTCACGTCATCACGCTCTGTACAACCGTCGTCCAGACGTTGGTGCGCGCCGCGAGATTCTTTACGTAGAATCGCAGAGTGAACCATCGCTTCTGCGACTTCTAGGCCGTAACCCACTTCAATTGCGTACAGAAGATCAGTGTTAAACACTTTGCCTTTGTCTTTAATGCTGATGCGTTTGTAGCGTTCTTTTAGTTCGGTGATCTTGTTAATGGTTTCTTGCATCAAATCTTCTTGACGGTAGATACCACAACCCGCTTCCATGGTATGACCCATTTCCGTGCGGATGTTTGCCCAGTTCTCATCACCTTCTTGGTTCATCAGTTTGGCGATGCGCTCTTCAACTGCTTTCACTTGAGCATCGATTGCAGACTCGTTCCAACCTTTGAATTCTTCAGCGCGTTTCACTGCGTTTTCACCCGCTACGCGACCAAATACCACAAACTCAGCCAATGAGTTAGAACCTAGACGGTTTGCACCATGAAGACCAACAGACGCACATTCACCAACCGCGAATAGACCTTTAATGCGAGTTTCACAGCCGCCGTTTGTCTCGATACCACCCATGGTGTAGTGAACCGTTGGACGAATTGGAATTGGCTCTTTTGCAGGGTCTACGTTTACGTAAGCTTTTGCTAGCTCACAGATGAACGGTAGACGCTCTTGTAGGTACTCTTCACCAAGGTGGCGAAGGTCTAGGTGCACCACGTCACCCAGTGGGTGTTTGATGGTGTTGCCTTTCTGTTGTTCGTGCCAGAAAGCTTGAGAAACTTTGTCACGAGGACCCAGTTCCATGTATTTGTTCTTCGGTTGGCCAACTGGAGTTTCAGGGCCCATGCCGTAATCTTGTAAGTAACGGTAGCCGTTCTTGTTAACGATGATACCGCCTTCACCACGACAACCTTCCGTCATCAGGATACCTGTGCCAGGAAGACCTGTTGGGTGGTATTGAACGAACTCCATATCACGTAGAGGAACGCCGTGACGGTAAGCCATTGCCATACCATCGCCCGTTACGATACCACCATTGGTGTTACAGTGGTAAACACGGCCCGCCCCACCTGTTGCTAGAACAACAGATTTTGCTTTGATAGTAACAAGCTCGCCTTCAGACATGTGAATAGCAATCAGACCTTGAACTTCGCCTTCATCAACAAGCAGATCCACCACAAAGTACTCATCAAAACGTTTGATGTTGCTGTACTTCATGGATGTCTGGAATAGCGTATGAAGCATGTGGAAGCCAGTTTTATCTGCAGCGAACCAAGTACGTTCAACCTTCATACCACCAAAGCGGCGTACGTTGACTTCACCGTTCTCTTTACGACTCCATGGGCAACCCCATTGCTCCATTTGGATCATTTCGCGAGTCGCGTTCTCTACAAAGTATTCAACAACATCCTGTTCACATAGCCAGTCACCACCGCCAACAGTGTCGTTGAAGTGGTTGTCTAAGCTATCTTCATCCTTGATAACTGCTGCTGAGCCACCCTCTGCAGCGACCGTGTGGGAGCGCATTGGATAAACTTTAGAAATCAGAGCGACTTCTAAGTCTGGGTTTGCTTCAGCCGCTGCAATAGCAGTACGAAGACCAGCGCCGCCTGCGCCGATGACTGCGATATCTGTGGTGATAATTTGCACAGTTATCCTCCAGTGTGTGATTGCGGAAATCCGCTTGTTATTGTCATTACGAGGCGCTCTTTAAAAAGAACTCCCCAAAAGTAGTAGGGTTAGTGTAGATGAGCCACATGGCAGAAAAATTGATGTAATTGGGTTTTTGCTTCGGTAATGCACTTAAGGGCATAGAATTTATAGGTTATGTGACTGCTATCACGGCATCGAGGTTTTGGCCCTCAAGCATTAACATTAGGGATGTTAAACCTGTGTTGCGTGACATTAACCGCATGGATAATAGGATTTTAACTGAGTGTTTTTTGTGCTGCGGCACGAGTAATACTTGCCTCAAATAGGCGAGCACGTTAGTAAAAAGAAGAAGGGATATTCCTCTCTTCTTGAAGAGTAAAAAGCATGTAGAATGAGACTTTCCTCGCTGAATTAAAGTTTGAGAGACTTGTTATGCAAACCAACTGGCAACCTACTGCTTCCATTGACCAACTTCGTCAACGTGCGACGTTAATCGCGTCGATTCGCCAATTCTTCGCTGATCGACAGGTGATGGAAGTCGACACGCCAGCCATGAGTCACGCAACCGTGACTGACATTCATTTGCATACTTTCCAAACCGAGTTTGTTGGCCCGGGTTATGCCGATGGTAGCAAGCTGTTCTTTATGACCAGCCCTGAATTCCACATGAAGCGCCTGCTGGCGGCTGGCAGCGGTTGTATTTATCAAATCAACAAAGCATTTCGTAACGAAGAAAATGGTCGTTACCACAATCCAGAATTCACGATGTTGGAGTGGTATCGCGTTGGCTTTGACCATCATAAATTGATGGATGAAATGGATGATCTGTTGCAACTGGTATTGAAGTGTGGCGCAGCGCAGCGCATGACGTATCAACAAGCCTTCATTGATGTGTTGGGTGTGTGCCCACTAGAAGGCTCGATGACGGAGCTGAAAGCGGCGGCAAGCAAGCTGGGTTTGAGTGACATTGCAGAGCCTGAAGAAGATCGCGATACGTTACTGCAATTGCTATTTAGCGTGGGAGTCGAACACAAAATTGGTCAGGATGTGCCTGCTTTTGTGTACGACTTCCCGGCATCACAGGCGGCGCTTGCGAAAATCAATCCTCAAGACCATCGTGTTGCGGATCGCTTTGAGGTGTATTTTAAGGGAATTGAGCTGGCAAATGGGTTCCATGAGCTCGATAACCCGAAAGAGCAACTGGCGCGTTTTGAGCAAGATAACGCGAAGCGTCTCGACATGGGTTTAAAACCGCAGCCAATCGACTATCATTTGATCTCCGCATTGGAGGCAGGGTTGCCAGATTGTGCGGGTGTTGCGTTAGGCATCGATCGTTTGATCATGCTAGCGCTCGGCTGTGACCACATTGATCAAGTGACGGCTTTTCCATTCCCAATCGCATAAGGATATTCAATGAGCTTGGCTGCTGCACGTTTGGTCATTCTCAGCTACGCAATACTGATTGCTTACTTATCGTTGAGCTCGGGCGAGTTGCAAGACTGGGGCAACATTGCGTATCTTGATAAAATGCAGCACGCCATGGCGTACAGCGGATTTGCGTTTTTAGGTTGCTTTTGCGTGTGGCGTTGGCGTCAACGTTGGGCGGTGGCGATTGGTATCTTATTATTTAGTGCTGCCATCGAATGGCTACAAGGGTATGTCGGCAGACAAACCTCTTGGTTAGACCTTGTCGCCAACTCAACGGGTATTCTAACTGGTCTGTTATGTTACCGTATTTGGAGCCTCTATCGACCTAGGTTGGTGAAGTCGCTATACTCGATTCGTTAATGAAGAGGGAACACGATAACAATGAAAACGCGCGACAAAATCGTCTACGCGGCACTGGAGTTGTTCAACCAACATGGTGAACGCAACATCACCACCAATCACATTGCCGATCACATCGAAATTAGCCCAGGTAATCTGTATTACCACTTCCGTAATAAGCAAGAAATCGTTCGTGAGATCTTTGCGCTTTATTCAGCAGAACTTTTAGAAAGATTTACCCCTATTCAAGGCTCACAAGAAAGCCTGACTATGCTGAAGAGCTACCTAGACTCCATCTTTACGCTAATGTGGAAATACCGCTTTTTCTACGCGAATCTACCTGAGGTCTTGTCACGAGATGAGCAGTTACATGAGCAGTACATCGATGTGCAAGAAAAGCTGCAAGCGAACCTCATTGCGATCATGCAGGAGTTTGTATCGCTAAAGCTGCTTAATGTTGATCAACAGCAGTTGAAGTCACTGGTGTGTACGTTGCATTTGATTGCGTGTAGCTGGTTGGCATATCAATCTGCAATGGCTTCGAAAACCAGCATCACTGAGCAAATGGTGAAGCAAGGGATGTTGCAGATGCTTAATGTCGTTAAGCCATTAGCAACTGAGCAGGGCTTAGAGCAGCTACTGTTACTGGAAGATGCGGTCAGCAATCTACACAGTTAAACGTCAAACTGCTTAATATTTCGAGAGTCACTCTCATTTTCGAGTCGTGGCTCGAGTTGACTTGTCAAATATGCCACGCACAATAGTCCTCATACCGTTCAGCCCTCTCTGGGATATGACTCTCGATAAAGGAACTATCGCTCCATGAATTACGACATTTTTAATGGCGATGCTGATGGCATCATTGCGCTTCTACAATTACGCTTGGCTGATCCTATCGAGGCTCAGTTAATTACTGGTGTAAAGCGCGATATCAAGCTGGTGGAAAAAGTAGACGTGCAAGCGGGTGATGAGCTAACGGTGTTAGACATTTCGATGGAAAAGAACATGGTAGGCCTAGAGCAAGCATTGGCTCAAGGCGCGCACGTGTTTTACGCCGATCACCATAAGGTGGGTGATATTCCTCAGCATGGCAATTTGGATGCGCACATCGATCTCGATGCCAATATGTGTACGGCGTTGATTGTCGATCAATTGCTAAATGGACGTTTTCACACATGGGCGATTACGGCGGCTTATGGCGATAACATGATCGCGAAAGCAGATGAATTGGCTGACAAGGTCGGATTGTCACACGATCAGAAAGCGCAGCTTAAAGAGCTTGGCACTTTGATTAATTACAACGGTTACGGTTCGAAAGTGGATGACTTACATTTCCATCCAGCGGATTTATACCAAGCTTTGCTGAAGTACGCGTCGCCATTTGACGCTATTGAAGATAAAACTTCGCCTTACTACCAACTGCAATCTGCTTACCAACAAGATATGGATGCCGCTCTGGCAGTGCCTGCCACGCATGAGAGCGGTAAGCTGAAGCTGTTCGAACTACCAAACACGGCCGCATCACGTCGAATCAGTGGTGTTTATGGCAATTGGCTGGCAAATCAAAACCCAGATTCTGCTCATGCAGTACTCACCGAAAATGCAGATGGCACTTACACGGTCTCTCTACGTGCCCCGTTAAACAATAAACAAGGTGCCGTGGCCGTGTGTGGACAGTTTCCAACTGGTGGCGGCCGAGAAGCGGCGGCAGGCATCAACGCATTAAGCAAAGATGATGTAAGTGCTTTTATTGATGCGGTAGAAACGTACTACGCATAGCATTTGCCAAAATATGAATACAAAAAAGGAGCCGAGTGGCTCCTTTTTTATTATAAGTCGATGAGTCAGATAATTAGCGCTTCAACCAAGATTTCGGGTTTTGTGCTTCACTGTTGCGGCGAATTTCGAAATAGAGTGATGCGCGATCTTGCCCGCCAGTATCACCCGCAAGAGCAATCACTTCGCCTGCGGTCACTCGATCGCCTTCTTTTTTCGTCAACGCTTGGTTGTAGCCGTAGAGCGTCATGTCGCCTTTGCCGTGGTCAAGCAATACCACTAAGCCATACCCGCGTAAATACTCAGCAAATACGACAGTCCCCGGATAAACGGCTTTCACTTGTTGACCGTAATTGGCCGCAAGCACCATTCCCTTCCAGTTTACTTGCCCGGTTTGGCGAGTACCGAAGTTGTGTAATACACGACCTTTGAGTGGCCATGGCAGTTTACCGCGCTGTTTGCCCAGTCCGTCCATTGGCACAGCATTACGCTTAGCCGCTTTGGCGATCTCGGCTTTTAGGCGTGTTTCGTTGCGCTGCAGTTCAGCAAGGTAGCGTTTATCGTTCTTGATACTGCTCTGAATTTTATTCAAGGTTTGCTTACGTTTGGATTGTGTACTTGCCAGCGCCGTACGTTTCTCAGATTGCTGTTTGAGTAACGTCTCGATTTGCTCTTTTTCTAGCTCAAGCTGGTTTTTGTTGTGTGCCAATTCTTGAGTGGTTTTGGTGATTGCATCAATCACTTCAGCACGCGCTTTGGCTAAGTGCTGGAAGTATTGACTCATGCGGTCTTCTTCCACACCTTGATTCAACAAGTGACCATTGGCTTTCGCTCGTTCGGTCACGTAATACGTTTGCAGCAACTGTTTGAGCTCTTCCTCTTGCTCTTGGCGCTGCGCTTCTTGTAAGGCAATTTTCTCTTCTAGCTTGTCTATGTTTTTGTCTGCTTGTGCCAGCTCAGATTTGGTTTGTCTTATTTCGCGCTCAAGTTTAGAAATACCAAGTTCTTGCTCCTTGAGCGATTTTTGTAGCTCATTGAGTTGCTTTTCTTGGGACGAGAGAGATTTGCGTTGACGGCTTATCTCACTTGATACGCCTTTGAGCTCTTGTTGACTAGCGGCAGAAGAGGCGAGGGGATATGTGGCAGATAAAGCACAAGTTAATAAAATAGCCGAGCGTAGAACAGGGTGATTTTGTTTTCGCACTTGAGAGTTACCTACCACGTTGTTGTCAAAAGGTTTGTTGACGATTAAATACCATCTCCATGGATAAAGCTTTGTGATTTACCATTAAAGCCTTGATCCATATCGAGAGAAGGTTTGTCCGTTTTTGGACGACCGACGATTTTCGCAGGAACCCCCGCCACGGTTGTGTGTGGTGGCACTGCTTGCAATACCACAGAGCAAGAGCCGATTTTCGCGCCTTCGCCCACTTCGATATTGCCAAGAATTTTTGCACCTGCACCAATCATCACACCTTCACGGATTTTCGGGTGACGATCGCCGCACTCTTTACCCGTACCGCCTAAGGTAACGTCTTGTAGAATTGAGACGTCATTATCGATAACCGCAGTTTCACCGATGACGATCCCCGTTGCGTGGTCGAGCATGATGCCGCTACCAATGCGTGCTGCCGGGTGAATGTCTACCTGACACGCAACCGAAATTTGGTTTTGTAGGTAGGTTGCCAGTGCATGGCGCCCTTGTTTCCATAGCCAGTTTGCCACGCGGTAGCCTTGCAGAGCGTGGTAGCCCTTTAAGTACAGCAGCGGCATAGAGTACATCGAAACTGCTGGGTCGCGATTAACCGTGGCACAAATGTCACAAGCGGCACAATCGGTAATGGTTGGGTCGGCAGAGAACGCTTCTTCTACCACTTCACGTACTGCCATTGCTGGCATCGATGCCGTGTTTAACTTGTTTGCCAAAATGTAGCTGAGCGCGGCACAGAAACTTTCATGCTTGATGATGGTGGCATGGTAAAAGCTGGCCAGCATTGGCTCTTGCTCTGACATTTCGCGGGCTTCTGAGACAATTCTGTTCCAGACTTTTTGTTTTTCGCAGTGTTTCATTCTCAATATCCTGAGTGGTTCTTCCGTGACCCGACAACTTCTATTCTTCTCAGATGAGGTGCGAAGGGGCGTAGAGTGCTACTTTCCTTCGGCTTTTTTGTCACGAGCAAGTAAATCTTGCGCTGCCAGGCGTGCATCCTTCCCTTGATACAATACTTGATAAATTTGATCAACAATTGGCATCTCAACACCCATGCGTTGAGAGAGCATCCATACTTCTTTCGTGTTGCGGTAGCCTTCTACGACTTGGCCAATTTCTTCTTGTGCCGTGTCGACGTCTTTACCTTGACCTAGCGCTAAACCAAAGCGGCGGTTACGTGATTGGTTGTCGGTACACGTTAGGACAAGGTCGCCTAAACCAGCCATACCCATGAAGGTTTCTGGTTTTGCACCCAGCGCGGCACCAAGACGGCTCATTTCGGCCAAACCACGAGTAATCAATGCAGTACGCGCGTTGGCTCCAAAACCGATACCGTCAGACATACCCGCACCAATTGCGATAACGTTTTTCACCGCACCGCCCAATTGCATGCCGATAAAGTCACTATTGGCGTACACGCGGAAGGTTTTGCTGCAGTGGATTTTTTCTTGTAGGTCAGCGACAAATTCAGCATCTGGAGAAGCAACTGAAATTGCAGTAGGCATGCCCATCGCGAGCTCTTTGGCGAACGTTGGGCCAGACAATACAGCCAGTGAGTAGTTTTCACCGATAATGTCATAAGCGACGTCTTTCAGCAGACGACCCGTTTCTGGCTCAAGACCTTTGGTTGCCCAGCAGATGCGAGAGTCTTCACGTAAGAAAGGCTTACAGCTGTTCAGTACGATGCCAAAAACATGGCTTGGAACCACAACCAATAAATCTCGGCTTGCTTGTACGGCTTTTTCTAAATCCGATTCAATGATCAAGCTTTCAGGGAAATCAACACCAGGTAAGAAAGCGTGGTTCGCGCGATCCGCTTCTAAACGTGCCATGTGCTCAGGCTCGTGTCCCCAAAGGACTACGTTCGCGCCGTTACGAGCGAGTGAGATCGCCAGAGAGGTACCGTATGAACCTGCGCCAATCACCGTCATTGCGATGTCTTTACCGTAAGCATTGTTTGTATTTGCTTGTGTCATGCTACCGCCTAATTGTCTTTCTACTAGTAGAATCTAGTTCCTAATCGTCAAATTTTACGCCTTCTGGCGATTAGGAACTAGGAACTTTTGTCAGAAATAAAAAATGCACATTGCATCGGATGGTAGACGCTCTGTGCATTTTATTAGAGTCGATGACGTCAGCACTCAGGCTATTCGTCACTTACAAAACGTGAATTACGCTTCAGCTTCGCCTTGTTGAGCTTGCTGTTGTAGGTAGTTCATGAATAGCGCGTCGAAGTTAACTGGCGCTAGGTTCAGTTGAGGGAATGTACCTTTAACCACTAGGCTTGAGATAGTTTCACGAGCGTATGGGAATAGGATGTTCGGGCAGAATGCGCCTAGGCAATGTGCAAGTTGGCCTGCTTCCATTTGCTCAGCAGTGAAGATACCACCTTGTTGAACTTCACATAGGAACGCTGTTTCTTCTTCGTTCTTCACAGTTACAGTTAGACGTAGAACCACTTCGTAAACGCCTTCACCAAGCTCACGGCTTTGAGTGTCTAGGTCTAGTTTAACGTCTGGGTTCCATTCTTTTTGGAAGATTACTGGAGAGTTTGGCGCTTCGAAAGAAACGTCTTTTAGGAAGATGCGTTGAATTGCGAAGTTTTGTTGTGCTTCTTGAGGTGCTGCTTCAGCCATTTTTTAATCCTTAAATAAATATTTGTAGAGCCTAGAAACGTCTAAACTCAGAAAACTGGTATGTCCCGAGACTAACTGAGCCAATCTACCTTGACTAGATGAAGCGTGTATTACGTGCAAAGCGTCACAACTTAATGCTTCAACTGCTTTCAATTTGCTCAGTTTATTATCCACGAAGCTTGGCAAAAACACGCTTGAATGCGTACCTTATCTTTTGCCTCTGCCCCGTTATCGAAGCTGCCGGGTATTACTTTTTACCACGAACTAAAGGCAGGTTCGCTTCGTTCCATGCAATCAAGCCGTTCTTTAGTAGGCTTACTTTTTCAAAGCCTGCTTTTACTAATAGGTTCGCGCTTTCTTGAGCGTTTTGCCCTGTCTTGCATACCACAATGATTGGGTCTGATTTGTGGTTTTCAAGGCTACCAAAGTTACCCGCTTTGATATCTGACGGTAAAATGTGAAGTGAGTCGGTGATATGACCTTTTTTGAACTCGTCCTTTGTGCGGATATCCACTACAACGCCGTTTTCACGGTTCATAAGATGAGTCAGTTGGTTTACGTTGATTTCTTTGTATGCGGCCGTCGCTGACTTCACGATGTTCATGATAAAGGCGACAAGAAGACCTACCCAAACCAAAGATAGAATCATGTTCTGTTGGAAAAATTCAATGTACTCTTGCATGTCTTGAGCTCTTACGCTGTTGGCGGAAAAATAAAGCAGGAGTATAGCGGGGTTAAGCCTCTTAGGCGAGAGGGTTAAAATTTTCTAACGAATAATTGAGATCTCTATAAACCCTTTATGTTATTGCCATCCGTGCATTGGACTATGGTAGCTTGATTGTTTTTGCCTATTGGATTTATCGACTTAAGTGACTTTTGTTTTACCGAAAAAAGCGAACAATAGGTACTAACCAATCTTGTTCGATAATGCGTTAAATAAACGCTGTTTCAGGTGCAAAAACAAGAATCAGAAGCGTAAGAAAACCGAACCTAGACTGGGGTGTACAAAGCGTATTAGGAATGACTATGCTTGTGGAACACGTTTGTCGGCACTGACTCGTTGTTCGCTTAACTTGTAAGATAGCAACAATAAATCGCAAACATTATTTGATCTTAACCTACAGTTTTGGTTAAAAAGTGTAGTAAAATTACGCTAGTTTTGTTTCAAGGTTAGATAGGGCAGCGAGGCCCTACGCCAAAAGTTACTTAAATTTGATGAGGTCATCACTATGTCAGCTAAGAAGCCACTGGCTCTAGTTATCCTTGACGGTTACGGTTACCGTGAAGACACAGCAAGTAACGCAATTGCGAATGCGAAAACACCAGTAATGGATGCTCTGATTGCGAATAACCCACACACTCTAATCTCTGCTTCAGGCATGGATGTTGGCCTTCCTGATGGTCAAATGGGTAACTCAGAAGTTGGTCACACTAACATTGGCGCAGGTCGCGTTGTATACCAAGATCTAACTCGTATCACTAAATCGATCGCTGACGGTGAGTTCGCTGAAACGCCAGCGCTTGTTGAAGCAGTTGATGCTGCTGTTAAAGCAGAGAAAGCGGTACACATCATGGGTCTGATGTCTCCAGGTGGCGTACACTCTCATGAAGACCATATCTACGCAGCGGTTGAAATGGCAGCGGCTCGTGGCGCTGAGAAAATCTACCTACACTGTTTCCTAGACGGTCGTGACACGCCACCACGTAGTGCAGAAAACTCGCTACAACGTTTCCAAGATCTATTCGCGAAACTAGGTAAAGGTCGTGTTGCTTCTCTAGTAGGTCGCTACTACGCTATGGACCGTGACAACAACTGGGATCGCGTTCAAGTTGCTTACGATCTTCTGACTCAAGCGAAAGCTGAGTTCACAGCAGAAACCGCCGTTGCTGGTCTAGAAGCCGCTTACGCTCGTGAAGAGAACGATGAATTCGTGAAAGCGACAGCCATCAAAGCGGAAGGCGAAGAAGACGCAATCATGCAAGACGGTGATGCGGTTATCTTCATGAACTACCGTGCTGACCGAGCTCGTCAAATCACTCGCGCATTCGTGCCTGACTTTGATGGTTTTGAGCGTGCGGTATTCCCGGCAGTTAACTTCGTTATGTTGACTCAATACGCGGCAGATATCCCTCTAGCAATCGCATTCCCACCAGCGTCTCTAGAAAACACGTACGGTGAGTGGCTGTCTAAGCAAGGTCAAACTCAGCTACGTATCTCTGAAACAGAGAAATACGCGCACGTAACGTTTTTCTTCAACGGCGGTGTTGAAAACGAATTTGAAGGCGAAGAGCGTCAGCTTGTTGCTTCTCCAAAAGTAGCCACTTACGACCTTCAGCCAGAAATGAGCTCCCCTGAGCTTACAGAGAAACTGGTTGCGGCGATCAAGTCTGGTAAGTTCGACACTATCATCTGTAACTACCCGAACGCAGATATGGTTGGTCACACTGGCGTTTACGAAGCAGCTGAGAAAGCAATCGAAGCGCTAGATGAAAGTGTTGGCAAAGTAGTTGAAGCAATCAAAGAAGTTGGCGGTCAGCTACTGATCACTGCGGACCACGGTAACGCAGAAATGATGGTTGACCCAGAGACGGGTGGTACTCACACAGCGCACACTAACCTACCGGTTCCTCTTATTTACGTAGGTGACAAAGCGGTTGAGTTCAAAGAAGGCGGCAAACTGTCTGACCTTGCACCAACCATGCTTTCTCTAGCGGGTCTAGAAATCCCAGCAGAAATGACGGGTGAAGTGCTAGTTAAATAATTAACTGACAACTCAGAATGACAAAAGCCCGAGTTTAAACTCGGGCTTTTTTGTATCTGGCAACAAGGGCTGGTCTGTAAGGTTATTGAACCAAAATGCCTGCACCAATCACGGCTAGGGCTGCGCCCAACCATGCAAATCGGTTTGGTCGGCGTTTAGTGTAAATCCAGAGCAGCGGTAGCAACATAATTGGCGTGGTTGAAGATAGCAGTGCAACCATACCTACATTTCCTTCTTGCAGTGCGTATAAGATCAGCGTCATGCCGACGGCCATCGCCAAGAAACCGTTAAGCGCAGTAATACCAAATACTCGCCAAGTAATGTGTTGTGTCGAGCGAGCGACTTTGCCCCCTAGAACTAACAACATGCTGTGGGCGAAAAATGCACTGATCATTCGAATAGCAGAAGCCGCAACGGGGTCAATACTGGTTTGCATTACTGGCTTGGCGATGATGCCGCCCAATGCTTGGCACATTGCTGCGGTTAAGCCAAGTCCAATACCCACCCAGATGTTACCTTTAATGTCTTCCAAGACGTTATTCACTTGACCTCTTCGGCCAAAGAATATCGCCATCACCACGCCGCTAAATACCAATGATGCGCCCAGTAGTTCTATTGTGGTCATGACTTCGCTAAATAAGAAGTAGCCCAAAATGGCCGAGAATACCGCATGGCAGGAAAACAGTAGTCCGGCTTGTCTTGGTCCCATACGATTCAAGCACGCAAACAGAGCGGTATCACCGATGAAAATTCCAATCAGACCCGACGCCATCATTGGCGTTACATGTTCCCAAGAAACCGTTAACCAGCCGCCAGTTATCCAGGCCATTGTTGATAAGATCACGGCCGTACAGCCCATGCGCCAGCGGCTGTAAGAAAATGCGCCTAGGTGTTGTGCAGGAATGACAGAAATAAGGCTAGAAACTGCCCACAGAAAAGCGGCACATAAAGCAAGCCATTCGTAACCCATGATGTGTCGACGTCCTTGTAGAGTAGAGGAGTCTTAATATGCACGAAATTTAATGGATGTAAAAGCTGCTCTGTGAGGGCAATAGCTGGCGAACAGCTCCATGACAACAAGCTCTGTCACGGAGCTTATCGATTAAAACAGCACCAGAACTGCGCCATACACGATAAATAGACCAATCAAACCAAGAATCAGCCCCACTTTCGCCATGTCTTTGCTCTCGATTAGGCCTGTTGAATAAGCCAAAGAGTTTGGTGGCGTGGAAACCGGTAAGATCATGCCAAGTGATGCGGAGAATGCGACGACAACTAGTAAACCTTGTAGGCCACCAACCGCAATAAGGCTTGGCATGGATGTACCAATAGCGGCAGCAATAGGCATTAATAAGTTTGCCGTTGCGGTATTAGACATAAAGTTCGCCATTAACCAACATACGACCGATAGGGCAAAGACAACGGCAAATGGTGATAGTAAGCTGTAATCAATGGCGTGTGCCAATGCTTCGGCTAAACCCGTTTTGTCTAAGGCAATACCAATTGCGATACCACCGGCAACCAGCCATAGCACGTCCCAGTTAATCAGCTTGAGTTCTTCTTTGCCCATAATGCCCGTTAAGGTGAACACCGCAAGCGGGATAATCGCAACAACATACGTGTTCATGCCGTGCACTTTTGTCGTCATCCAAAGCACAATGGTTAGTGCAAAAGTGATGTAGACGACGATCGCGCGCCAGCTATTTTTGAACGTACCATCCAGCTTTAGTTTCATTTCTGGTTCGCTGGACGGAAACAGCTTCTGCAACAAAAACCAAGCAACAGTGAGTTGTATCAGCACAAATGGTAGGCCCATTGTCATCCAGGATAAGAAGTCTATGGCGTTTTCTCCGGTGAGGTATTGGAGCGCTATTGCGTTAGGTGGCGTACCTATCGGAGTTGCAATGCCGCCAGTATTCGCGGCAATTGGAATGCACAGCACCAGCGCTTTAATCCCTAGATCCCCTTTAGGTGCAGAAGCGACGATTGGACCGAGCAGCGCCAACATCATGACCGTCGTGGCAGTGTTGGACATGAACATTGAAAAAACGGCGGTAATGAGCATCAAACCCAGCATGATGAACTTAGGTTGTGTGCCGAATGGTTTTAGTAGCACTCGGGCGAGATTGTTGTCGAGTTCGTATTTGGAAGCCGCGATGGCGAGGGCAAACCCACCCATAAAAAGAATAATGATCGGTGAAGAGAAGGCAGAGAAAATATCTGTGTAAGCAATTAACTCTCCCAAATCATGCCCCGCTGGTGGATTGCGAAATAGATGCAAACCTTTATCCGATATCATGATCAGTTCAAGAGCGATAATAAGAATGGACGTAGCAAAAACGGGTACCGGCTCAAGAACCCAAAGTAGGGCAGCAAGAAGAAAAATAGCCAACAGGCGATGCTGAATTAAAGTGAGATCATCAATAGGAATAGCATCAATCGGCATCATCAAAACACCGAGCGGAACTAAAAAGCACACCAGCAATTTCGCCAGCGTGTTTACACTCATCTTTGGCATTGGCTGCCCCTCTAAATATTCATCCTAAGCGCAGGATAATTGATTGTGGAATGAAGGTCTTAGAGGCAGGTATGAGTTTGAGAAATAGAGGCTAAATTTTGAACGGAATTTTGCTTTTTATCAATAAAAAGAGCCCTTGAGAAAGGGCTCTTTTAACGGGGTTTTGCTTATTTTTTCAAGGCGTAAGGTGTGCCCATTACGGTTGGCTTACCGTTTTCCATGCTTGCGTCAAACTCAATCGCGTCTTTGGCAAACAGGTTAATAACAGTAGAACCCAGTTTGAAGCGGCCCATCTCTTCGCCTTTTTTCAAGATCACGGCCTTGTCACCCTCAGCTGGGTAATCCCATTTGTAGACAGTATTGCCACGAGGCGGAGTGATCGTGCCAGCCCACACTTGCTCAATGCTGCCAACAATTGTCGCACCAACAAGCACTTGTGCCATTGGACCAAACTCAGTGTCAAAGATACACACCACACGCTCGTTACGTGCGAATAGATTTGGAACGTTTTCTGCCGTAAGTGGGTTTACCGAGAACAGGTCACCAGGCACGTAAATCATTTGGCGCAGTGTGCCGTCACACGGCATGTGTACACGATGGTAATCGCGCGGAGACAGGTACAGCGTGGCAAAAGATCCATCTTTAAATTCGTTTGCTAAATTCGCGTCACCGCCCAGCAGTTCTTGCGCTGAGAAGTGATGACCTTTTGCTTGGATAAGTTGACCATCTTCAATAGGGCCAAATTGGCTAACACAAGCGTCGGCTGGGTGAGTGATGACGTTTTCGCCTTCAGAAATTGGGCGTGCGCCCTCTTTTAGCTCACGAACGAAAAACTCGTTGAACGTTTTAAAATGCTTAGGATCTGAGTGCTTCGCCTCATCCATGTTCACATTGTATTGTTTGATAAACCAACGAATAACTGCTGTTGTTAGACCGCCAGCTTTTGCTGAAGCCAGTTTACCCATTAGGCGAGTGAGGCCGTGTTGTGGGATCCAGTACTGCAGTCCAACTTTAAACTTGTCCATCTTTAATTCCGATACTTCTGTTAGATTCGCGCTTTAGGGCGCGTGATGTTACTGAAATTTAATTTGCTTGTCAGTATTAGGTGAAGACTTTTTACACAGTTACAGTCTTAACTTAATTACAGATCGGCTTTCTTATTGCGTGAATACTGACGGTTTGCTTTGTTTTCAACCATGCTTTCCAAAATGCGATGGTAGTTTTCAAAGCGAGTTTCGTTGATTTCCCCTTTCTCAACAGCTTCACGTAGAAGGCAGCCAGGGTCGTCATTGTGCTTACAATCTCTGAACTTACAACCGCCTAAGTATGGTCGGAATTCAACGAATGCTTTCGTTACTTCTTCTGCTTCCAAATGCCAAAGCCCAAATTCACGCACTCCAGGCGAGTCGATCAAGTCGCCACCCGTCGGAATATGATACAAGCGCGCTGCTGTCGTGGTGTGTTGGCCTAAACCTGAGTTCTCGGAAACTTCGCCTTCTTCCACTTCGCTCTCTAGTTCCGGCATTAACGCGTTGACTAAGCTAGATTTCCCTACGCCTGATTGACCAACAAAGATATTAATTCGGTCACGCAGCAGGGTTTCTAGTTCAGCAATGCCTTCTCCAGACTTCTTGCTGACCAGAAGCACTTTATAGCCAATGCGTTCATATTCTTTGAGCCATTCTTCATACATTGCACGATCATCGGCTTCTAGAAGATCGACTTTGTTTAAGACCAGCAATGGTGCGATATTCAGTGTTTCTGATGCTACGAGGTAACGGTCAATAATATTCAGTGATAGCTCGGGCAGTACCGAGGAGACAATGACCATTTGATCAATATTGGCAGCTACGGGCTTTAGGCCATCGTAGTAATCTGGACGAGTGAGCACTGAAGAACGAGGTTCTACCGCTTCAACAACGCCAGAAATGCCAGCCATAGACTCCAAGCCTTCGCGCCATAAAACTCGATCGCCAGATACTAAAGATTCGATACCACGGCGAAGGTTACAGCGTTGAATCTCGCCTGTTTCAAGGTCTTCAATATCCGCGTGCTGGCCAAAACGAGTGATCACTAGACCTTGTTTGCTTGCGCCTAGCATGTTTTCATCCCACTGGATGGACTCTTCTTGCTTTTTTAAACGCTTTTGTTGGTTGCTGCGTACGCGTCGCACTTGACCTTTGGTTAACTTTTTCTTCTTTGCCACAATTCTGTACTTTATGTGAATTTACTCAAATGGTTGAGCCGTGATCTTGGCTCTGAGTGAGTATCGTGTTTCCCGTATTTTGAGGTATAGTACCTCTTTTATCGATAAACAAATAGGCGGCGTAACCATGTCCTTTAGCGATCAAAACCTAATTTGGGTTGATTTAGAGATGACAGGGCTTGATCCTGAAACGCACAAAATCATTGAAATTGCTTCTATTGTCACGGATAGCGAGCTAAATATTTTGGCTGAAGGTCCAGTATTAGCGATTCATCAGCCGGAAGAAGAGCTAGCGAAAATGGACGATTGGTGCACCAATACGCATACGGCAAGCGGCTTGGTGGAACGCGTTCGCAACAGTAAAATCTCAGAACAAGATGCGGTCGCACAAACCATTGAATTCTTAGAAAAATGGGTGCCGAAAGGGGCGTCGCCAATATGTGGTAACAGCATTGGGCAGGATCGTCGCTTCTTGTACAAACACATGCCGGAATTAGAAGAGTTCTTTCATTACCGATATGTTGACGTCAGCACTCTTAAAGAATTGGCGCGTCGTTGGCAACCTGAAGTATTAAATGGGTTCACAAAACAGGGAACACATTTGGCCTTGGACGACATTCGCGAGTCGATTGCAGAACTTAAGTACTATCGTGGTACTATTTTCAAGATTTAACTGTTAAGGTTGCGATCCAAATTGTTGTAATTTATATCGCTTTTGATTGCTTTTTCATCGTTCAGTAAAAAAATAAAGTTTTTTTGAAGGAAGGACTTGCATCACAAAAAAATGCTCTTATAATTCGCAGCCCTAAACAGCGGAAACGTTGTTGATGCGACACTAGCTCAGTTGGTAGAGCGCAACCTTGCCAAGGTTGAGGTCACGAGTTCGAACCTCGTGTGTCGCTCCAGTTTCATAGTTCTCACGGTACTTAACGGTGACACAATACGGACGCGGGGTGGAGCAGCTTGGTAGCTCGTCGGGCTCATAACCCGAAGGTCGTCGGTTCAAATCCGGCCCCCGCAACCAAATTCTATTAATAGCGACTGCTGTTAATATGCGACACTAGCTCAGTTGGTAGAGCGCAACCTTGCCAAGGTTGAGGTCACGAGTTCGAACCTCGTGTGTCGCTCCAATATATAGCCCTCATCGTGCTTAACGGTGACGAAATGCGACACTAGCTCAGTTGGTAGAGCGCAACCTTGCCAAGGTTGAGGTCACGAGTTCGAACCTCGTGTGTCGCTCCAATATATAGCCTTCATCGTGCTTAACGGTGACAAAAGCGACACTAGCTCAGTTGGTAGAGCGCAACCTTGCCAAGGTTGAGGTCACGAGTTCGAACCTCGTGTGTCGCTCCAGTTTCTTTTTTATAAATGAAAGCAAAGCCTTCATCATCAACAAAGATGAAGCACTCGGACGCGGGGTGGAGCAGCTTGGTAGCTCGTCGGGCTCATAACCCGAAGGTCGTCGGTTCAAATCCGGCCCCCGCAACCAAATACAAGACGATAGATTGAATGCTTATTTATTAGCACAATCCTAAGTCGTCGCCGGATGCGCCGCTTGATTCAATTCCTGCTTCTCGCAACCAATCACATCGCTCTTTTCATAATGCTGCGAAGCATGAATCCCCAAAAACTAAATTTTATCCGCATCATATGATGTCGGACGATTTCGTTTGTGTTTAAAACACGATATGAATCGGCTGGCGTACAAGCATGATGAGGTTCTGCATGTTTTATCTACTTTAATTAACAGAGTTATCCACATACGTCGTTCTGTGGATAAGTTAGTTGATAAAGTGTTTTTAGCTTGACTTTTTGCGATGGAGAAGAAAGATCTTTTCGCTGAAGGAAAGTCGAAATAATAACGAAATATTGATTAAGTCTTTGTTAAACAAGAGAAAAATAAGTTTTTTGACGGATCGGATACGTTAAAATACGATCATTAACTGGTATTTTTTTGATCCTAGTCATTTCTCCAAGCTGTGTTTAACTTTTTTCTGCTAGCTTGTTTTTCTTGAATCTCAAATTTTTTTCCACATTACAAAATTGAGAACAAGGTCATGAATTGAACATGTAAAAGTGCTTTCAATCTCTTGCATATAGACTACGCACTATGCGTCTCTTGGTAGCCCCTTCTCGACGATTCTTATTAAGCGCTGCTTTTTCGTCTCTGTAGATGCTTTATTCTCAATGGGGAGTTGATTCAGTTGCTCGGCCAAAGCCCATTTGATGTGTTCATCAAGTAATTTATTTTCACCTTGTCGACTTTCTAACGCATCAATGACTCGTTGACTGTATTCTGCATTACCAAGTGCGACAGCAATATTACGCAGCCACTGTATATGACCAATGCGACGAATAGCGGAGCCTTCCATATTTTTTAGAAAAGTCGCTTCATCCCAGTTAAACATGTCAACGAGATCCGGGTTTTTGAAACTATCACGACGATGGAAATCACTCTGCTCCGTTATGTCGGCGTAGCGATTCCATGGGCAAACCAATTGGCAGTCATCACAGCCATAAATGCGGTTACCCATTGGCTTGCGAAACTCTTCAGGGATCACGCCATCGAACTCGATGGTGAGGTAAGAGATACAGCGTCTGGCATCGACAACTTTGTCTTCAACGATGGCTTGTGTTGGGCATGAGGTAATGCATGCTTTGCATTTACCGCACTGATCAACGCTTGGCTCGTCAGCGGGAAGTGGCAAGTCGATAAGTAATTCGCCTAAAAAGAACCACGAGCCACAGTCTTGATCTAAAATCAGGGAATGTTTCCCTGTCCAGCCTAAGCCTGCTTTTTGGGCGAGTGGTCGCTCCAATATTGGTGCGGAGTCGACGAAAGGTCGGTAACCATACTGACCAACTTCTTGTTCAATAAGTTTGCCAAGTTTATTCAGTTGTTTTCTGACGAGCTTGTGATAATCACGCCCTAATGCATAGCGACTAATATAGGCATGATTTTTATTCGCTAGGTTCGAAGCGAATTGTGCTTCTGGTGGTAGGTAGTCCATCCGAACGCTGATCACACGAACGGTTCCCGGGAGTAGCTCATTGGGTCTAGCTCGCATCATACCGTGACGAGCCATCCAGTCCATTGAGCCGTGATAACCTGCATCGAGCCATTTTTGCAGTGCGGCTTCATGCTCACTCAGATCAACGTCGCAGATCCCAACTTTTTGGAAGCCGAGCTCTTTTCCCCAAATTTTGATTTGTTGTGCGAGTTGTTCGTAGTTCATGCTAACCACCGGAATAAAAGGGGGGCGGATCTTAACGGATCTCTGGCTTTGGTGCTACCCAGTTAGGGACGTTTTTGATGCTGTGAATACTGCTTATTGAAGTCATTTGCATATATTCTAAATCTAGGTCGATACTAAGGTGATTAAGATACCGTTCCTTGGATACTTTTTTCGCACATATGACATTTGAAAGCTTGTCTCTCAAAACCAACACGGTTTACTATTCCTGTTCTTTTGATTTTTATATAGTCAACGATCATTAGTTAGAGAAGCATCAATGAGCACGAAACAATTCAATTTAAAAGATGAGCACGAAACGGTTGCACTAGGTACCGCTCTGGCTCAGCTTTGTTCGCAACAAACCACAATTTATCTGCATGGTGATTTGGGTGCAGGTAAAACAACCTTTAGTCGTGGTTTTGTCCGTGCTCTTGGCCATCAAGGTAACGTGAAAAGCCCAACTTATACTCTAGTCGAACCGTATCAGTTGGATCAGTGGCAAGTGTACCATTTCGATCTTTATCGTCTTGCGGATCCTGAAGAGCTTGAGTTCATGGGGATTCGAGATTACTTCACAGATGATGCAATTTGCTTGGTTGAATGGCCTGAAAAAGGGCATGGTTTGTTGCCACAACCGGATCTTGATGTGAACATTCGCTACCAAGGTGAGCAGCGTGTAGCCGAACTAACAGCTAATAATGATTATGGTGTGCAGTTACTCAGTCGATTGGAGCTATGTTGAGTTTTTCAAATTTTAGAGTAGTGGCGACGTTTGTCGCCACTTTTCTCCTTCTCATCCCCAATTTAGCATTTGCTAACGTCGTTAAGAGTTTTCGAGTTTGGCCTTCTCCTGATGAAACGCGTGTTGTCATCGATTTAGGCTCGGAAGCTGACTATTCCTATTTCTCTTTATCCGGACCGGATCGTCTTGTCGTGGATTTAAAAAGCACGACCATGCAGGCCAAACTGCCTGTTACTGTTACGGACAGCCCGGTTTTAAAGCTAGTTCGAAAAAGCTCTCCGCCAGAGAAGGGCACCTATCGTTTGGTGTTTGAACTGAAAAAGAGCGTTCAAGCGGAATTGTTTAAATTAAGCCCAACACCTGGCGGGCAATATGGTCACCGTTTGGTGATTGACCTGCCGCACGGTAAGAAAGCATCGACTTCAGCTTCTAAACCGAGCAAGCCAGCGGCGACCAGTAAAGACATGAGTTCAGTTCAACGAGCTCAAGAAGTCTTGATCGTTATCGACCCTGGTCACGGTGGTGAAGATCCTGGCTCTATTGGCCCTTCACGCCGTAAGTACGAGAAAGACGCGGTATTGAGTATCTCAAGAAAAATTGCTGCTCAGCTCGATGCTACGCCTGGGATTAAAACGCGTATGACACGTACCGGAGATTACTTTGTGAATCTAAACCGTCGTGTAGCCATTGCCCGTGAAAATGATGCGCACTTACTAATTTCCATTCACGCTGATGCGTTTACCTCACCGAAGCCTCGCGGAGGTTCGGTTTTCGTGTTGAATACTCATCGTGCAAATACTGAAATTGCTCGTTGGGTTGAGAACCATGAGAAACAATCTGAAATATTAGGTGGTTCGGGTAATGCGTTCTTCACTAAGACCAAAGATCGTAACGTGAACCAAACTTTGTTGGACTTGCAGTTTAGTCATTCACAAAAAGAAGGGTATAAGCTGGCAACAGAAATCCTTGGTGAGATGGGGCGTGTTGCGCACCTGCATAACACCAAACCGATTAATACTAGCCTTGCTGTTTTACGCTCTCCGCAGATTCCGTCTGTATTAGTGGAAACGGGCTTTATTTCTAACCCAACAGAAGAGCGGTTGCTGTTTCAACGAGCGCACCAAGATAAGTTAGCTCAGGCGATCACCAAGGCGGTCGTTAAGTACTTAAAAGATAATCCACCAGAGGGTACGGTATTCTCGCCTTCAGCGAAGCCAATAGTGCATACCGTAAAACGTGGCGAGTCGTTATCGGTGATTGCGAATAAATATGGGCTTAGCTCTAAAGCGCTGATGTCGGCAAACAACTTGAAGTCGACTGGGTTGGCAATTGGTCAGAAGCTCAAAATCCCTTCTGCTGGCACGATTAAAGTGCCAAGTAAACCGATTACTGTTGAGACAGAAACCATTATTCACAAGGTTAAGTCAGGTGAGTTCTTAGGTAAGATCGCGAGTCACTATAAAGTGAAGGTTTCAGATATCCGCCGTGAGAACAACCTGAAGTCAGATACCTTGTGGGTAGGACAAAAGTTGAAGATAACAGTCGCTGTCAAAGATAAGCCTATCCGTAAGCACAAAGTTTCTCGAGGTGAATACCTTGGTAAAATAGCGTCCAAATACGGCGTCAGCGTTTCGAGCATTCGTAAAGCGAACAACTTACGCTCTGATCAACTGGCGGTTGGGCAAATTCTTATCATTCCAAACAAGTAGGTGAGCTTCTAACTCATTATGACGATTAAAATTTTGCCAGCTAGACTTGCAAACCAAATCGCAGCAGGGGAAGTGGTCGAGAGACCCGCCTCTGTGATTAAAGAACTGGTTGAAAATAGTCTTGATTCTGGCGCAACTCGAATCGATATCGATATCGAGAAAGGAGGCGCAAAGCTGATTCGTGTTCGTGATAACGGAAAAGGTATCGCGAAAGATGAACTCGGCTTAGCGCTCAGTCGTCATGCTACATCTAAGATACATACCTTGGATGATCTCGAAGCCATCATGAGTCTAGGTTTTCGTGGTGAAGCGTTAGCCAGTATTAGCTCAGTCTCGCGTTTGACGCTCACATCGCGTCCTGCGGCACAAGAAGAAGCCTGGAGTGCCTACTCCGAAGGGCGTGATATGCAGGTGAAGCTTAAGCCAGCAGCGCACCCGATTGGTACGACTGTTGAGGTGTTGGACTTATTTTTTAATACTCCAGCGCGTCGCAAATTTCTGCGTACGGAGAAAACCGAATTTGCTCATATTGATGAGTTATTGAAACGCATTGCGTTAAGTCGCTTTGATGTCACCATCAATGTGCGTCATAACGGCAAGATCATTCGTCAATATCGTGCGGCGAAAAATCAGCTTCAAACCGAAAAACGTATTGCAGCTGTCTGCGGTAACGCGTTTGTTCGACACATGCTCAGAATCGAGCTTGAGCATCAAGGGTTAAAGCTACATGGTTGGATCACCACACCAGAAGGAGCAAGGCAGCAAAGCGATTTACAGTATTGCTATGTGAATGGCCGAATGATGCGTGACAAATTAATCAATCACGCGATTCGTCAAAGCTATGAAATGAGCTTAAAGCCAGATCAGTTCGCTGCCTATGTGCTCTTTATTGAGTTAGACCCGCACCAGGTAGATGTGAATGTCCACCCTGCTAAGCATGAAGTGCGTTTCCACCAAGCTCGCTTAGTGCATGATTTCATCTATCAAGCTTTGGCGGATGCACTTGCACAAAGCGCCGTGATTGATAAACCACAGGTTAATGAATCGGCATTTCATCGTGTGGAACCGAATGAGCCCGAAGAGGTTGAGCATTCGCCTGCGCCTGAAAAAGTACAAGAGCCAGCATCTTCACCAGTACCAGAGCGGGTTTATCAAGCGATAGAGAGTACACCGGCTTATCCTGGACGCAATGATTATGAAGTGAAGCCTCGTAATAGCGGTCCTAGTGAAACCTCCGTGCGAGAGGCGCGCGTAGTGGAGTCATTCAAACGTAATGATTGGGTGGAATCCAAATCCGCACCAAAGCCGAATCACAGTAAAGAGCGCCATGTTGAGCCAGCACCAAGCAAGCAAGAAGTGCGCGCTTATCACGAGTTGTTGAAAACGCCAGAGTTTGAGTCTCAATCCGTAACGCCGATAGTGCCCCAAAAGGCAACTTCGCATGCATCACTTCCATCGATTAATGCATTAGGCAAAGCGCTAGTGATGGTCGATGAGCAATTTGTTTTGATGAGCAGTGACAGTGGGGCGGCGTTAGTCTCGTTACCTAGAGCGGAATTTTATCGTGTAAAAGGGCAGCTCACTCCAAGCGATGGCGCGCTTAAAGCACAGCCTTTACTCGTTCCTCTATCTATTAAGTTAGAGGCCGAGTTAGTGAAGCTGGCTCAAGATTATCAACAAGATTTGGCGTTACTTGGCATTCAATTGAAAGCGAGAAATGAGCAAGCCTTAATGGTGATGGGCGTTCCCGCGCCGCTACGTCAACAAAACTTACAAAATCTAGTACCAGATCTGTTATCTTACGCGCAATCTTGTGTGAAGGAAGGTATAGCAACGGCTCAGATGCTGTCTGAGTTGATAGATTGGCTCGCATTGCAGGTCACGACAGTGAAGAGTCACTATACTTTTTCTGAAGCAATTCAAATTATTGCGGAACTTGAACAGCTAAGAGATGGTCAATTGCCATTAGAAGATACAAAATTTGTATCCGCTGTTGATTTCTCTGCCACGATAGCCAAATTAAAACCATGACAGATAAACTACCTTTGGCGCTATTTTTAATGGGGCCAACTGCATCAGGCAAAACTGAGTTGGCGATTCGTCTTCGTCAAAAGTTCCCGGTTGAGATCATCAGTGTTGATTCTGCTTTGATCTATAAAGGGATGGATATCGGTACGGCGAAACCGGATGAAAAAGAGTTAAGTTTAGCGCCTCATCGCTTGATTGATATTTTGGATCCGAGCGAATCTTACTCTGTAGCCGACTTTCGTCGTGATGCATTGAAAGCGATGGATGATATTGTTGCAGAAGGAAAAATTCCACTCTTAGTGGGTGGGACAATGCTGTATTATAAGGCGCTACTTGAAGGTTTATCCCCACTTCCTGCTGCAAATCCTGAAATTCGTCAGCAAATTGAACAAGAAGCATTGACTAAAGGTTGGTCAGTGTTGCACGATGAACTCAAAGAGGTTGATCCTGTATCAGCAGCGAGAATCCATCCCAATGATCCCCAACGTTTATCTCGGGCATTGGAAGTTTTTCGTATTTCAGGTAAAACTTTGACTGAATTGACTCAAACGAAAGGTGAAAGCCTGCCATACCGAGTCAAGCAGTTTGCAATAGCTCCCAAGGATAGGGCAGAACTTCACCGTCGAATTGAACTTCGTTTCGAAAAGATGATGGAAGCGGGCTTTGAAGAAGAAATGAAAGCGCTACATTCGCGAAAAGATCTTCACCCCGATCTTCCTTCCATACGATGCGTCGGTTACCGACAGATGTGGGAGTATTTAGATGGGGAGTGTACACGTGACGAAGCAGTATTTCGTGGCGTATGCGCGACTCGTCAATTGGCCAAGCGTCAAATCACCTGGTTACGCAGCTGGGATGACTTAACTTGGTTGGATAGCGAGAACATTGAACAGGCATTAGAAACGATGTCGGAAGCAATAGCATCTGATTGACATAGCTGTGTATAATGTGATCGTTTTTGCGTGAACGCACTCTCAAAGGATCTGTTGTTGGCGGTTTTTATACTATGCTGCTAATTACTTAGAGTGCATTTTTGATTCGTTTAGCTCAGATGCAAAAGCAGTATCTTTTGCATTGCACCACTAGCTAAATAATTACAACTACAAATTAAATAAGGAAAATAAAATGGCTAAGGGGCAATCTCTACAAGACCCATTTCTAAACGCGCTACGTCGTGAGCGTATCCCGGTATCTATCTACCTTGTGAATGGTATTAAACTACAAGGTCAGATCGAATCGTTCGATCAATTTGTGATCCTGCTGAAGAATACTGTTAACCAAATGGTGTACAAGCACGCGATCTCAACAGTTGTGCCGGCTCGTCCAGTGAGCCATCACAGCAGTGAACGTCCACAAGGTGAGCGTCCACAAGAGAAATCAGAAGATTAATTCTTCATCGAGTATTTTTAAAATAAGGAGTTGATTGCTTGTTTGACCGTTATGAATCCGGTGAGCGAGCCGTACTTGTTCATATCAACTTCACGCAAGAAGGTGAATGGGAAGATCTGGCTGAGTTCGAAATGCTGGTTTCTTCTGCTGGGGTAGAGGCGCTACAAGTGGTAACTGGTAGTCGTCAATCCCCACACCCGAAATACTATGTCGGAGAGGGTAAGGCCCAAGAGATTGCTACTGCGGTACAGTCGACAGGTGCTGAAATTGTGATTTTTAATCACGCCCTCTCTCCTGCCCAAGAACGTAACCTCGAAGCACTGTGCCAATGTCGAGTTCTCGACCGCACTGGTCTTATTCTCGATATCTTTGCTCAACGAGCTCGAACACACGAAGGTAAGCTACAGGTAGAGCTGGCTCAACTTCGTCATATCTCTACTCGTTTGATTCGTGGTTGGACGCACCTTGAAAGGCAGAAAGGGGGTATCGGTTTACGTGGCCCGGGTGAAACCCAGCTGGAAACCGACCGTCGCTTATTGCGTGACAGAATCAAAGCCATCCTGCGACGCTTAGACAAAGTAGCGAAGCAGCGTGAACAAGGGCGCCGCGCCCGAAATCGAGCTGAAATCCCAACGGTTTCACTCGTGGGTTACACCAACGCGGGTAAGTCGACACTCTTCAACCGTATTACAGAAGCTGGCGTGTATGCCGCTGATCAACTATTTGCTACTTTGGACCCGACTTTACGTAAGATAGAGTTAGCAGATGTTGGGCCTGCCATTTTGGCAGACACGGTTGGTTTTATTCGACATTTGCCTCACGACTTGGTTGCGGCCTTCAAGGCAACCTTGCAGGAAACGCAAGAAGCTGACATTTTGTTACATGTTGTTGATGCCAGTGATGAGCGTTTTCGTGAGAATATTCAAGCTGTTCATGAAGTACTAGAAGAGATCGACGCACATGAAGTGCCGACTCTGGTTGTCATGAACAAAATCGACAATCTAGATTCGCAGAAACCACGTATAGAACGAGACGAGGAAGGCGTACCTCGCGCAGTTTGGGTTTCAGCAATGGATGGGTTGGGCATTGATGTCCTGTTTGAGGCACTGACGGAACGTCTGGCGTCACAAATGGTCGAGCATCAGTTGCGAATTCCTCCACAGTATCAAGGACGATTCCGTAGTACCTTCTTCCAAATGAAGTGTATTCAACGTGAGGAATATGACCAGGATGGTAACTTGTTGATCGATATTCGAATGCAGCAAGTAGATTGGTCTAGACTTGAAAAAAGAGAAGGGGCAGTTTTGACTGGCTTTATAGTCACTTAAAGGACTGCTACAGTATAACGTCATATCAAATGATGGAGCTTTCTAATGGCGTGGAATGAGCCTGGAAATAACAACGGCAACAATGGCCGCGATAATGACCCTTGGGGTAATAATAATCGTGGTGGCCAGCGTCCTGGTGGCCGAGATCAAGGTCCGCCAGATTTAGATGAAGTGTTCAATAAACTGAGTCAAAAACTGGGTGGCAAGTTTGGTAAAAAAGGCGGCGGTGGTTCTCCAATCGGCGGCGGTGGTGGTAGTGCAATTGGCTTTGGCGTGATTGCTCTTATTGCTGTTGCAGTTTGGTTCTTCGCTGGTTTTTACACCATCGGTGAAGCAGAGCGTGGTGTTGTGCTGCGTTTAGGTAAATACGATCGTATCGTAGACCCAGGCCTTAACTGGCGCCCTCGCTTTATTGATGAATACGAAGCGGTAAACGTACAAGCGATTCGTTCACTACGTGCATCTGGTCTAATGCTGACTAAAGACGAAAACGTCGTAACAGTCGCGATGGATGTTCAGTACCGAGTGACTGACCCATACAAATACTTGTACCGTGTAACCAATGCAGACGACAGCTTGCGTCAAGCAACGGATTCTGCACTACGTGCAGTAATTGGTGACTCATTGATGGATAGCATTCTAACTAGTGGTCGTCAGCAAATTCGTCAAACTACGCAAGAAACACTGAACCAAATCATTGATAGCTATGATATGGGGCTGGTACTTGTTGACGTAAACTTCCAGTCTGCGCGTCCACCAGAGCAAGTGAAAGATGCGTTTGATGATGCAATCGCAGCTCGTGAGGATGAAGAGCGTTTCATCCGTGAAGCTGAAGCATACAAGAACGAAATTTTGCCGAAGGCAACGGGTCGTGCTGAACGTTTGAAGAAAGAAGCACAAGGTTACAATGAGCGTGTCACTAACGAGGCTCTTGGTCAGGTAGCACAGTTCGAAAAACTACTACCAGAATACCAAGCGGCACCAGGTGTAACGCGTGACCGTCTGTACATTGACGCAATGGAAGAAGTGTACTCAAGCACTTCGAAAGTGTTGATTGACTCGGAATCAAGCGGCAATCTTCTGTACCTTCCAATCGATAAGTTGGCGGGCCAAGAAGGTCAGGCAGACACAAAACGTAAATCGAAGTCATCTTCAACCTACGATCAAATTCAACTGGAGTCTGAGCGTACACAAGAAGACACTTCGAACACGCAGTCTCGTTCAACAGGTTCACGTCAAGGGAGATACTAAGAATGCGTAAGTTAATGATCCCTGTATTGGTAATCGCACTGGCATTAATGTTGATGTCTCTGTTTGTGATTCCTGAAGGTGAACGCGGTATCGTGGTTCGATTTGGTCGTGTTCTTAAAGACAACAACGACATCACTCGAATTTACGAGCCTGGTTTGCATTTCAAGATGCCTCTGTTTGACCGTGTGAAACAACTTGATGCACGTATCCAAACGATGGATGGCCGTGCAGACCGTTTCGTAACGTCTGAGAAAAAAGACGTTATTATTGATACCTACGTGAAGTGGCGTATTGAAGACTTTGGTCGTTACTACCTAGCGACAGGCGGTGGTAATTCGCTAACGGCGGAGGCACTACTTGAGCGTAAAGTAACGGATGTGCTTCGTTCTGAAATCGGTGCTCGTGAAATCAAACAGATTGTATCTGGTCCACGTAACGATGATGTACTACCAGAAGATGCAAGTGCAGATGTTGTCGCAACTGAAGCGGCACGTGAAGCGCTTGAGATTGATGGTGAACGTGACCTAATCATGTCTGAAGTATTGAAAGACACGCGTGAAAGCGCGATGAAAGACTTGGGTGTTCGTGTTGTTGATTTCCGCATGAAGAAAATCAACCTGCCTGATGAAATCAGTGAGTCTATCTACCGTCGTATGCGTGCAGAGCGTGAGTCTGTAGCTCGTAAGCACCGTTCTCAAGGTCGTGAGAAAGCAGAAGTTATTCGTGCTCAAGCTGAGCTAGAAGTGGCAACGATTCTAGCTGAAGCTGATAAGACTGCTCGTGTAACACGAGGTGAAGCGGATGCAGAAGCAGCGAAGATTTATGCTGAAGCATACAACAAAGACCCTGAATTCTTTAGCTTCCTACGTTCGCTACGTGCGTATGAGAAGTCCTTCAGCTCTAAGAGCGATATCCTGGTACTTGATCCGAAGAGTGAGTTCTTCCAATACATGAACCAGTCGAAGGGCAGCATGGAGAAATAATCTCAGCGTCAAATGAAACAAAAGGCTCCTTAGGGAGCCTTTTTTGTATCTGATGCTAAGTGCTAGCTCATCATTATGGCGATTACGGCTCCAGCAACTACTAGGCAGCCACCGATACGTCGTAGCTGATTGTTGGGCTGTTCACTTAATTGAGCCACCATATTCCGCCAACCGTTTGGAGCAATGAGTGGTCCAATGCCTTCCACGATCAAGACGAGCCCAATCGCCAACCATATGGATTCAGACATACCGCTTTCCAGTCGAATAAAGAAAACTAAATACTATCAGTGATATGCTGATTTCAAAATGAGCAAAGCAGCAAGATGACATTCTGGTAGCAACTCTGTGAACAAAAAATGACTGCAAGAAGCGTGATTCGGTGCTAGAATCCATTTTTAACTAGCAATCAGACTTGGAAAGATGGGAAATAACGTAGTCGTTCTAGGCACCCAATGGGGTGACGAAGGTAAAGGTAAAATCGTAGACCTTTTAACTGAAGATGCAAAATACGTGGTACGCTACCAAGGCGGTCACAACGCAGGTCATACTCTCGTAATTGACGGTGAAAAAACCGTTCTTCACTTAATTCCATCAGGTATCCTTCGCGATAACGTAAAATGTGTTATCGGTAACGGTGTTGTACTATCACCTGAAGCTCTACTTAAAGAAATGAAACCTCTTGAAGAGCGCGGTATTCCAGTACGCGAGCGTCTTTTCATTTCTGAAGCATGTCCGCTAATTCTTCCTTACCACATTGCAATGGATCAAGCTCGCGAAATCGCTCGCGGTAAAAAAGCTATCGGTACAACAGGTCGTGGTATCGGTCCAGCATACGAAGATAAAGTTGCTCGTCGCGGTCTACGCGTTGGCGACCTATTCGATATGGAATCGTTCGCTGAGAAGCTAAAAGAAGTCATGGAGTTCCATAACTTCCAACTAGTTAACTTCTACAAAGCTGAACCAGTAAGCTACGAAGCTGTGCTTGAAGAAGCAAAAGGCTACGCAGAGCTACTTACTTCAATGGTTATCGATGTAACTGACGAACTAGACGCAGCACGTAAGCGCGGTGATAAGATCATGTTCGAAGGTGCACAAGGTACGCTACTTGATATCGACCACGGTACTTACCCGTACGTAACGTCTTCTAACACGACAGCTGGTGGTGTTGCTGCAGGTTCTGGTTTTGGTCCTCGTCATATCGGTTACATCTTGGGTATCGCGAAAGCGTACTGTACTCGCGTTGGTGCAGGTCCATTCCCGACAGAACTATACGATGGTCTAGATAAGCAAGATCCAATTGGTAAGCATTTAGGTGAAGTTGGCCACGAGTTCGGTGCGACAACTGGTCGTCTACGTCGTACTGGTTGGTTCGATGCTGTTGCTATGCGTCGTGCAATCCAAATCAACTCTGTATCTGGTTTCTGTCTAACTAAACTAGACGTACTAGATGGTCTAGAAGAGCTAAAAATCTGTACTGGTTACAAGATGGAAGATGGCTCTGTGATAGAAGTTTCTCCGATGGCTGCTGAAGCATTCGAAAAAGCGACGCCAATCTACGAAACTATGCCTGGTTGGTCTGAGAACACATTCGGTGCTAAAGCGCTAGAAGATCTACCACAAGCGGCTCTTAACTACATCAAGCGTATTGAAGAGCTAACCGGTGTGCCTGTAGATATCATTTCAACAGGTCCTGACCGTAACGAAACTATCATCAAGGTTCATCCATTCGAAGCTTAATTGATAGTCGTTAAAGATTGCAAAAGCCGACCTTCTGGTCGGCTTTTTTGTATCTGAACAAAAAACGGCAGTGATTCTCATATGGCAATTTTTTGCCGCTGAGTCTAAGTCAGAGGCAAAAATTGTCTAAAGCTTAGCTGGTTTTTGCCGATAAGGTTATCAAGCAGAGGAGATCCTTCATCGATCTTTGGTTTCTTAGATACCTTAAAGAGTACGTTTATGAAGTTACGAACAGTGGCTGCTTCACTGTTATTGACCTTGGTAGCTACCACAGCGAAAGCCAATGTTGCTGATGTGGGGGCGCCAGTTCCTATCTACACCGAAGCAGAGCTGATAAAGCTTATTGAGCAAAATAAGCACTTACAACGTGTGCGCGCTGATAACTGCCAGCTGGTGGAGGATATCGTTGCTCGTGCGACTCGAATTAACTTGCCCGCTTATGAATTTCTTTACGGCGACATGTTGGCGTGGGGTGTGTGTGTCGAGCAAGATGTCGAACTGGGCCTTTACTACATCGAAAATGCAGCACATCAGGGATTACCTGCCGCGCTAGAGCAGATTGGCCGATACTATTCGCGTGGCACTTTAGTGCAGCAAGATAAAGAACGAGCAATTCCTTACTTGCGAGAAGCCGCCTCAATGGGAAACCTAAATGCGCGTATTCATTTAGCCGAATTGCTCCTGCGTGATTACGGCAGCCCACTTGATTACGAAGATGCGTATCGTTGGTTATATAACTCTGTCACAGCAGATAAGCGGCAGCATAAGCGTATCACTGTATTGAGAAATGGCCTTGAGCAGCGCATGCCACAAAACGTTATTGCTCGAGCTAAACGGCGAGATACCTTTTGGTAACGTCCTATTAAGGCAAACAACTTCATACAACAAGGCCCACATAATGTGGGCTTTGTTGTTTTCCCGAAGAGTAATCTTGAGCGATTAAACGACTTTGTGTGGACCGAAGCATTCGTAATGGAATTGCTCTTGTGGTACGCCAAGTTCTAATAGTTGTTTCGCTACGTGCTGCATGAACCCGACAGGGCCACAGAAGTACACCTGCACGTTATCTTGCTTTAATGCGGCTTCAATTTCATACAGATTGACAAAACCCTTGAAGTGGAAGTCTTCACCTAGTTTGTCTTCTGCCGTTGGGTGGTTATACCAAACGAGCGCGTTCATGTTTTCTTTCGCCGCGACTAGTTGGTTCACGTGTTGCTTGAAAGCATGCTGTTGACCATTTTCTGTTGCATGAACCCAAGTTACAGGTGCTTGATGTGCTGAGAGACTTTCTAGCATGGACAGCGTTGGCGTCAGTCCTACACCTGCAGAAATTAGAACAACGGGTGTTTGTGGTTCGGCATCCATAAAGAAATCACCGGCAGGGGCGGCAAGCTGCACTTTTTCGCCAATGTTCAGGCTATCGTGCAGGAAGTTCGATACTTTTCCGCCTTCTTCGCGTTTTACCGAGATACGGTAAGTGTTCTCTTGAACCGCAGAGGATAGGCTGTATTGGCGAATTTCTTGGTTTTCTAACTGGTCACTGTTGATATAGATGCCAAGATATTGTCCCGGTTTATACGGTGCCACTTTTTGGCCATCGGTTGGCTTGAACACAAAGCTGCAAATGTGTTCGCTCTCTATTTGTTTATCAACTAACTCAAATTCGCGTAGACCGCGCCAGCCGCCTTCCAAAGCTTCATTTTGTTGGTAAATTTGTTCTTCGCGCTGAATAAATACATTCGCAAGTACGCCGTAAGCCTCAGCCCAAGCATCCAACACTTCCTGACCTGGATTAAAAAGCTCATCGATTGTCGCAAGTAAATGTTTACCAACGATTTGGTACTGATCTTCTGTGATCAAAAAGCTCGTGTGTTTATGCGCAATTTTTTCTACTGCGCCAAGTAGGGCTGGCAAATTTTCAATATTGGCAGCATAGGCGCAGATGGCGTTGAATAGCGCTTCACGCTGATCGCCGTTGCGCTGGTTACTCATATTAAAAATATCTTTCAACTCTGGGTTATGAGTAAACATACGTTCGTAAAAGTGTGCGGTCAGTTTTGGTCCCGTTTCGGCGATAAGTGGTGCGGTCGCTTTGACGATCTCGATGGTTTGATTGCTGAGCATATGGGCTTCCTACTTTAAGTTGTATTTATAATGCATGTTTAAAGTTGTATCTCAAATGTATCTTTCGATCAAGAAAAGATTTACACTTTTATCGATAGCTCAAGTTTGGCGTTTTAGTGTCACCAGCGAGTTATTGAGTCGCACTTTGGGAGAGAATATGCAGTTAACGAGCTTTACTGATTATGCGTTGAGAACCTTAATTTTCTTGGCTTCGTTGCCGGAAGATGAGTTAACTAATATCACTGAAGTGACGGATTTATTTGGTGTGTCACGTAACCATATGGTTAAAGTTATCAACCGTTTAGGGCAACTAGGTTATGTCCACACCGTGCGTGGAAAAAACGGTGGTATTCGGCTGATGAAACCTGCTTCTGAAATCACAGTAGGTGGTGTCGTGCGAGATTTAGAGCCGTTAGATTTGGTCAATTGCGGCGTAGATTTTTGCCATATTACCCCTGCCTGTCGCCTCAAAGATAAATTGGCAAAAGCAAAAAGTGCCTTTTTGGCGGAGCTGGATGATTGCACGATCGAATCCTTGCTGAGCGACAATTCTGAGTTGTTGATCTTACTAGCTCGTCCTTAACTCATTTGCACGTCTAGAGTCGATCTCGATCATTCTTTTTTCAAAGCAATTCTGTAGCTTATCGAGAGACTCAGATATACTAGCCATATACCTTCCTTGCTAGATAGGCGTGCCTATGTCAGACAATATTCCAAACGATCCTTTTGCAGATCGTGAATCCAAAAATTACGAAAATCCAATTCCAAGCCGAGAGTTTATCATCGAGTTTCTAGAGCAAGCGGGCGTTCCAATGAATCGCAACGACTTGTATGAGGCACTAAAGCTTGAGGGCGAAGAGCAATACGAAGGGTTGCGTCGTCGGCTACGTGCGATGGAGCGAGATGGTCAACTGGTGTTTACCCGCCGTCAGTGCTACGCATTGCCTGAAAAACTTGAAATGGTGAAAGGTTACGTGATTGGTCATCGTGATGGCCACGGTTGGGTGCGTCCAGAAGGCAGCGTCGGCAAGGATGATGATATTCTGTTACCGCACCATCAAATGAAGAACATCATCCACGGTGACTTTGTTTTAGTGCAACCTACAGACAACAGCAAGCGCGGTCGTCGTGAAGGGCGCTTGGTTCGAGTGTTAGAGGAGCGTAATGATCAAATCGTCGGTCGTTTCTTCCTCGAATATGGTTATTCCTATGTTGTCCCTGATGACTCGCGTATCAGCCAAGATATTCTGATCCCAAATGAGCACAAAGCGGGTGCACGCATGGGTAACGTGGTCGTGATTGAAATTACTGATCGTGGCTCACGCTCACGTGGCATGATGGGTAAAGTGGTTGAAGTACTTGGTGAAAATATGGCACCAGGTATGGAAACGCAAATTGCGATTCGTACACACCAAATTCCTCACGAGTGGCCAGAGGCCGTCGATAAACAAATCGAAAACTTAGGCGAAGAAGTACCAGAAGAAGCCAAAGTTGGTCGTGTGGATCTACGTGAGTTACCACTTGTGACCATTGACGGCGAAGACGCACGAGACTTTGATGATGCTGTTTACTGTGAGAAGAACAAAGAAGGTGGTTGGCGTTTATGGGTAGCGATTGCTGACGTCAGTTACTACGTTCGCCCTGACTCTGCGCTGGATAAAGAAGCCATCAACCGTGGTAACTCGGTGTACTTCCCATCGCAAGTAGTGCCAATGCTACCGGAAGTGCTATCAAATGGTTTGTGTTCACTTAACCCACAAGTTGATCGCTTGTGTATGGTGTGCGAAATGACCATCTCAGAGACGGGTAAACTATCGGGCTACAAGCACTACGAGGCGGTGATGAACTCGCACGCTCGTCTCACATATAGCAAAGTGAGCGCGATTCTAGAAGGGGATGAGGAACTACGTGAGCGTTACCAGCCGCTTGTTTTTCATCTAGAAGAGCTGCATAAGATGTACAAAGTGCTGAAAGAAGCACGAGATCAACGCGGTGCAATCGAATTTGAAACCGTTGAAACCAAGTTTATCTTCAATGCGGAACGTAAAATCGAAAGCATTGAGCCAGTGATTCGTAATGACGCGCACAAGATCATCGAAGAATGTATGATTTTAGCCAACATTGCTTCGGCATCTCTGGTAGAAAAAGCGAAAGAGCCTGCGCTCTATCGTATCCACGAATCTCCAGGTGAATTACGCCTGCAAGGTTTCCGTGACTTCTTAAGTGAACTTGGTCTTGAGCTAAAAGGTGGTCTAGAGCCTTCTCCAACGGACTATGCTGATCTCGCACGTCAAATCTCTGGGCGTCAAGATCAAGAGTTGATTCAAACCATGCTGCTGCGCTCAATGAAGCAAGCGGTATACAACGCAGATAACGCGGGGCACTTTGGATTGGCACTGAAACGCTATGCGCACTTTACGTCGCCAATTCGTCGTTACCCTGACCTGTTACTTCACCGTGCAATCAAGTATCTGATTGCGAAAGAAGAAGGTCGTAATCAAGATCGCTGGACACCAACGGGTGGCTACCATTACTCGTTCGATGATATGGACTTTTACGGTAAACAATGTTCGATGACAGAGCGCCGTGCGGACGATGCCACACGTGATGTTGCGGATTGGCTGAAGTGTGAATATATGCAAGACCACGTCGGTGACGAACTAGAAGGTGTTATTGCTAATGTCACTAGCTTTGGCTTCTTTGTACGTTTAACGGATTTGCACATCGATGGTTTGGTGCATATTTCTACCCTTGCGAACGACTACTATCAATTTGACCCTATTGGTCAACGACTTATTGGTGAAAGTTTCGGTAACATCTATCGCTTAGGTGATGCAGTAAAAGTAAAAGTACTGGCTGTTAACCTCGATGATAAGCAAATTGACTTTGAATTGGTCGAAACAAGTCGTAAGCTACGTGGTGAAGGTAAGACTGCGAAGAAACGCGCAGCGGAAGCAAAACGCAAAGCGAAAGATAAAAAACGCGCTGCGACTCGCTCTTCACCGAAAGAAGGTGGCGCGCCTCGCGCAGTTCCTGCGATAGAGCCAACTAAGCGTCCAGAAGAAACGGGCGCAGTGAGTAAGCGCAATGGCCCCAAACGTGATGACGCCGAAGGCAAAAAGAAGCCTAAAGTGAAAAAAGCACGTAAAAAAAAGCCACACAGTAAGCCGAAGAAAACCAAGCGCACTAAAAAAGAAGCGTAGTAGGCTGAAGCGCCAGCTCAGTTCAAACTCAGCTGGCGCAGGCAATACGACCCGAACAACAGGTTAAACAATGAGTAACGAATTTATCTACGGCATTCACGCAGTGAAAGCGGTATTGGAGCGCGAACCAGAGCGTTTTATCGAGGCATACGTTTTAAAAGGTCGTCAAGATGATCGCCTAATGCCAATCCTAAATGATCTTCAGGTTTGTGGTGTCTCTATTCAACAAATGACGCGTAAAACTCTGGATGATAAAGCGCGTGGTACAAATCACCAAGGCATCATTGCTCGCGTAAAACCAGCAAAACAACTGAACGAGAACGACATTGATGACATCTTAGCGCAGCATGAATCACCGCTACTGTTAGTGTTAGATGGTGTGACGGACCCGCACAACCTTGGTGCGTGTTTGCGTAACGCAGATGCGGCAGGCGCTGCGGCGATCATCGTACCGAAAGATCGTTCTGCACCAATGAATGCCACGGTAAGTAAAGTAGCATGTGGCGCTGCAGAGGTTGTGCCTTTGATTCGTGTAACCAACCTTGCACGTACAATGCGTACGCTACAGGAAAAAGGGATTTGGTTTGTGGGTACGGCTGGTGAAGCTACGCACGACATTTATCAAGCTAAGCTTACTGGTCCTCTTGCTATCGTGATGGGTGCTGAAGGTGATGGT
This sequence comes from Vibrio sp. 2-1-2a, assembly GCF_032648565.1. Lineage (NCBI taxonomy): Bacteria > Pseudomonadati > Pseudomonadota > Gammaproteobacteria > Vibrionales > Vibrionaceae > Vibrio > Vibrio sp. 2-1-2a. Next base: position 29,977 of record NZ_WBOH01000009.1, on the reverse strand, counting down.
ATGCGTCGTCTTACTCGCGAAACCTGCGATGATTTAATTAAGATCCCTATGGCGGGCAGTGTATCAAGCTTGAACGTATCAGTGGCTTCTGGTATCTGTTTGTTTGAAGCGGTTCGTCAGCGTTTGGCTGCCCAAAAATAAGGCGAGCACACTAAGCGTCGCTGAGTGTGACACTGAGTGACATCAAGATTAAGCACACAGGATGGGGAACCATCCTGTGTTATTTTAGCTAGGGAATTTATGACCCAACAAGATATTAAATTGATTGCTTTTGATCTGGATGGAACACTGCTTGATAGCGTGCCAGATCTTGCCGTAGCGGCCGATCAAGCAGTTCAGGCGTTAGGCTATCCTTCTGTATCAGAAGAGCAGGTGCGTGATTACGTTGGTAATGGTGCAGATATATTGATTGGACGTGCATTAAGCCAAAGCATGACCATCAGCAGTGATTTGAGTGATGAGCTGCGTGCTAAAGCGCGTGAGCTGTTTGATGAATACTACAAGCAAAGCGGCCATAAGCTAAGTCACCTTTACCCAACAGTAAAAGAGACGCTTGAAGAGCTACACCAAGCTGGTTTTACGATGGCGATTGTGACGAACAAGCCCTCGAAATTCGTACCAGAAATTCTAGAGCAGCATGACATCGCCAAGTACTTCGTAGACGTATTAGGTGGTGACGCGTTTCCAGAGAAAAAACCAAACCCGGTGGCGCTGAACTGGCTAATGGAAAAGCACCAGGTAAAACCAGCAGAGATGCTGATGGTTGGGGATTCGAAAAACGATATCTTGGCGGCGAAAAATGCGGGTTGTGCTTCATTTGGTTTAACTTACGGTTATAACCACGGCGAGCCCATTTCAGCTTCGAACCCTGACGTAGTGGCGAACCGCCTCGCGGAATTACTGGAAGTCGTCGCTGTTTCTGCATAACGGCAACAAAAGATCTTCCAAAATACTTGTTAATGAGTACACTGAGTAAACCGTGCGCTAAAAGCCGCACGGTTTTTCATTTTAATTAGATTAAGAAGTCAAAGGAATCATTCTAATGAGCAAACCCATTGTATTGAGTGGTGTTCAACCGTCAGGTGAACTAAGTATCGGTAACTACTTGGGTGCTCTACGTCAATGGCAGCAGATGCAAGACGATTATGATTGCCAATACTGTGTAGTAGACCTTCATGCGATTACGGTTCGTCAGGATCCTAAAGCACTGCATGAAGCGACATTAGATGCACTGGCAATTTGTCTGGCAGTTGGTGTTGATCCGAAGAAGAGCACGCTATTTGTTCAGTCACACGTACCAGAGCATGCTCAACTTGGTTGGCTTCTTAACTGTTACACGCAAATGGGTGAGCTGAGCCGTATGACTCAGTTTAAAGACAAATCGGCACGTTACGCGAATGACGTAAACGTGGGGCTGTTTGATTACCCTGTGTTGATGGCAGCAGATATTTTGCTTTACGGCGCACACCAAGTGCCAGTTGGTAGCGACCAGAAACAGCATCTTGAGTTAGCACGTGATATCGCAACGCGTTTTAACAACATCTACTCACCAGAGAGTCCGATTTTTACCGTTCCTGAGCCGTACATTCCAACAGTCAATGCACGTGTGATGAGTCTTCAAGACGCGACGAAGAAAATGTCGAAGTCAGATGATAACCGTAAGAACGTGATTACTCTGCTTGAAGAGCCAAAGTCGATCATCAAGAAGATCAACAAGGCGCAAACAGACACCGAAACCCCACCAAGCATTCGCCATGATATCGAGAACAAAGCGGGTATCGCGAACCTAATGGGACTTTACTCTGCGGCGACAGGAATGAGCTTTGAAGATATCGAAGCCAAGTACAAAGGCGTAGAAATGTATGGTCCATTTAAGAAAGATGTTGGTGAGGCGGTTGTAGCAATGCTTGAGCCAATTCAAGCAGAATACCATCGTATTCGCGCTGATCGTGCTTACATGGATGAGGTAATGCAGCAAGGTGCAGAAAAAGCATCGGCTCGCGCCGCTGAAACGCTGAAGAAAGCATACAAAGCGGTAGGCTTTGTCGCTCGCCCATAGTTGCTAAGAATAGATTACAAAAAGCTCCACGTTAGTGGAGCTTTTTTTATGCTTTTTACTGGAATGGCGTGTCTTTCATGCAACGTTCCATATCGTAATATTCAACACGTCCTCGAGCACCTAAAAAGGAGGACTTCACCACCATGCCTCTATCAATGAAGTAACTGAGCTGCACGCATGATATATCGTAGCTAAGTTCTTTAATTCTCGCTGGGATCCAGTAGGTTCCTGGTGTTCTTAGACGCTGGGTAAAAGTAATAACACCCTCGTCACTGACTTCTAACTCTTCAATTCCATCCAGCTCATTTTTGGCTGATTCGATGATGTTTTGATTCGCGGTAGGTTGAAGTGGCTCACTGGCGGTCAATTGACATCCCGTTATCAAGCCAAGTAAGAAGAGAGCTAGCGCACTGCGTTGAATTTTTTTCATTTATCGTTCCTGGGTTTACAGCTAATGAGATCTTAATGTCTCGCGCAGGTGTTATATATTTTGTGTATGAATTTGGCTAGTGAATAAGGAGAAGTTATTGAGCAAATGATGAAAATTTTGAAGTATGAGGGTCATGCGTAAGAAAAAGTCGAGCGAATAATAGGTGACTTAAGTTTAGACATGGCTATAAAAATGAAAATCAAAGCTTTCTAAATTAGTGATTAATTATATTTTCATTTATAACAAAGTGAGCTTGGTTAATAAGCCACTTCACGAGCGATGTATTTTCTACTCCTTAACATGAAGTGAAAAAATAAACTGAGTAATTAATCTAAATTTTGATTTATTTATCAATAGTGTTCTGTATTTATTACAAAAAATGTTTGAATGGGATGTTCTGGCATATTTTCTTACATTCACATGTGATTCATTTCACGGCTTTAATTGCTCATTCTTATTTATTTCATAAATAAACCTGATAGTAGACGCAAATGGTAGGCTCTGATCAGAGCTAAGTTTGCATTTACATAAATATCAGGTATGACAATGGACACGTTAATCAAACCCTCAATACTCGCACTAACCATCGCCAGTGCACTTAGCGCAAACGCGAACGCAGAGATTATTATTTCCCAGTATGTGGAAGGCGGCGCTTATAATAAAGCGGTCGAGATCGCCAATACAGGTGATACTGCGGTGACACTCACAGGCTATGAATTAGCAAAATCTTCGAATGGTGGCGGCTCGTGGGGCAGCACTCTTGATCTTAGTGACGTAACGTTACAAGCGAAGCAAGTGTATGTGCTTGCTCATGGCGATGCGAGCGAAGCAATAAAGGCGGTTGCGGATGACACTGATAAAAATGTAGCGAACTTTAACGGCGACGATCCGTTGGCACTTCTTAAAGATGGGGAAGTGCACGATATATTAGGTGTGATGGGGGACGTGGATTTCGCTAAAGACACCACGTTAGTTCGTAACAGTGATGCGCTTACACCTTCAACTACCTACCAATCCACTCAGTGGACAGCCTTACCTAAAGATAATATTGATGGTTTAGGGGAATTAAATACAACTGAGCCACCTGCGCCATTTGCTTGTGAAGTAGATGGACAAGAACCAGCCTTTACCACCATCCAAGAGATTCAAGGTGAAGGTGCTTCTTCTCCATTTATTGATGGTTACCCTTACATCACGACCGAAGATCACTTCGTAACTGGTGTGGTCAGTGCGGTAACAACAGGCTTAACTAAAGGCTTCTACCTGCAAGCACTTGAGAATGATGGCAACGACAAGACATCTGAAGGTTTGTTTATTCACACCGATGTTGCAGATACAGAGCTGAAAGCTGGTGATGTTGTTTGTGTGAAAGGGAAAGTACAAGAGTACTACAGCAACACTCAGCTTTCTTCTGATGCAAACAGTTATGTAAAAACAGGCACATCAAACGCCTCTTTGGTTACTCCGTTAACGATTAAGGAAGGGGAAACACTACGTGATGCACTAGAGCGTCATGAAGGTATGCAAGTTGAGCTCAGCTCGGCTAGCGAACTTTTCGTTACTCGTAACTTTTCTTACGATTATGACTCTCGACGCAACAACATGATGCTATCTCATGAAGCACCGTTGTTTAAGCCGACTCAATTGCATGCAGCAGAGAGTGACGCTGCGGTTGCCCTTGCCAAAGAGAATGCGGCCAACCGTATTTACTTGGAATCGGATAGCAAAGCGCCAAATGGTCAAATCCCATATTTCCCAACGTTTGCAAAAGATCTTGACCAAAATGGCTCTTCAGAGCAGCACATTCGCCTAGGCTCTCGTGTCGAAGGCCTGCAAGGTGTCGTGGCTTACAGCTACAACGAGTACCGCCTAATTGCGACCAATGAAGTTGATAGCAGCAACTTTGTCACGTCAGGTGATGACTTTGACGTTGCGCGTAAAGCGGCGCCAGCCATAGCCGATTCTGATTTACGAGTGGCGAGCTTTAACGTTCTTAACTACTTCACTTCGGTTGCTGACAGCGGGCATGACAACCCAACCGGGCAAAATCGTGGCGCAACAAACCTTGATGAGTTCTTGATCCAGCAAGCGAAAATCGTTTCAGCGATGAATAAGATGGACGCGGACATCATTGGCTTGATGGAAGTGGAAAACAACGGCTTTGGTGATGGTAGTGCTATCCAAAACTTGGTTGATGCTTTAAACGCTGAGATTGATGACGTGGAAGATCATTACACGTATGTCGAAATCGAAGAGCAAGATAAATACCAAGAGGAATACTTTGGCAGTGATGCGATAATGGTGGCGATCTTATATCGTGCTAACGCAGTAACACCAAAAGAAGCAGCAAAAGTCATTGTGACGCCAGAGCAACATATTGCAGAGAACACCATTACTCGTAAAGAGGGCACTGAAAGTAACCCTGCATACGACAAATATCAACGCCATAGCTTATTACAGACCTTCACAGTGAAAGAGACTGGCGAAGATCTTTCAGTGGTCGTGAACCACTTTAAATCGAAAGGTTCTGAATGTATTGAAGAGTGGATTGCTGGTGTAGAAGACTCTGAACCCGCGGATCTGCAAGGTAACTGCAACAACTTCCGTGTTTCTGCTGCGAAAGTCGTTGGTGAAGCGCTGAAAGATATTGATGGCGATGTGCTCGTCATGGGCGATTTGAACGCTTACGGCAAAGAAGATCCGTTACTTACCCTCACTGATTACTCACAAGAGAAATACGGCCGTGATATCTACACTGCCGCTTACACAACCATTGGTGGCGGTGAGCTTCAAGTAGAGAAAACCAAGATTGAAAAAGGTTACGGTCTGCACAATTTAAACACCTTGCTGCATGGCGCTGATACGTTCTCGTACACCTATTCAGGTGAGTTGGGGAACTTGGACCATGCATTGGCAAGCAGCAGTTTAGCGCAAAAAGTGGTGGCGATTGAAGATTGGCATATCAACTCTCTAGAAAGTAACTTGTTTGAATACAGCAGCAAATACACGGGTGACATGCCGAAGTACAAAGATGCGTTCTCAGCGTCTGATCATGATCCAGTGATTATTGCTATTGATTTGCCAGATGATGATATCGATTTACCGAAAGCGGGTGAAAACTTAGCGATTGATGTACGTCTACCACCAACTGCGGTTGCGGGCGATATTGTGACAGTGAACTTAACAGCATCCACACAAGCGGCCGCGACAAGCAGTGATGCAAAAGTTTACTCGGCTAGCCAAACCTTGACTCAAACTGACATTGACGCACGCAGCGTGAATATTGAGTTTGAACAAGCGCCAGAACAAGGTAATTACCAGTTAGAAGAGAAAGTGACAGACTCGACAGGCAACGTCGTTAAGTTTAGCTCTGTTCGTGATGTCTCAATGACGCAAACTGAAACGGGTGCAGAAGGTTCGAAGGACTCAGATGGTGGTTCGTTTGGTTTTGGCGCGCTACTCGCGATGCTTGGACTTGGCTTAGTACGTCGCCGCAACTAAGCCTTTATCTCCTAAAATACAGCTGTAAAGACCAAAGGCCAGCCGATGCTGGCCTTTTTATTGCACAAAGACTTGCCTTTCTAGTTTGGTGTTGCAAAATACCGCCCTTAATTGTCGCAAACCAGACAATCATCTCTTAAGTCTTGCCTAAACGGATTGGAGCAGCTGACACTCTATGTTGTTGATCATCGATAACTACGATTCTTTCACTTACAACCTCTACCAATACTTTTGCGAGCTTGGCGCTAGTGTAAAAGTCGTGCGTAACGATGAAATCGACATTCAAGGGATTGAAGCGTTGAACCCAACTCACTTGGTGATCTCACCTGGACCGTGTACGCCAAACGAGGCAGGTATCTCTCTACAAGCTATAGAATACTTCGCTGGTAAGCTTCCAATATTGGGTGTTTGCCTTGGTCATCAAGCGATAGCGCAAGCGTTTGGTGGGGAAGTCGTGCGCGCTCGACAAGTGATGCATGGGAAAACGTCACCTATTCGTCACAATGGTCGCAGTGTGTTTAAAAACCTGAATAACCCACTCACGGTAACCCGTTATCACTCTCTCGTGGTGAAAAACGGTACGTTACCCGATGTGTTTGAACTGACCGCATGGACTGAGCTGCCGGATGGAAGTATGGACGAAATCATGGGTTACCAACATAAAACCCTGCCAATTGATGCAGTGCAGTTTCACCCAGAATCGATCAAAACAGAGCAAGGTCACGAGTTGCTCGCGAACTTTTTAGCACGTAAAGCGATCTGATCGCGATCACTTTTCTTAACAAATCATTCATCTTTTTGCTGAGGTGAGTGGATTGCAAAACTATGCGGTTCATTCTGGCCTCTTTGTCTATTCATGTCTTTTTAAACCTTCTATCTCCTGTATTACATAACATTTATAAAAAATCGCTTCTCTATTTTACTTTCTTGATGCATAAATAGTCATAAGCAGTGATTAATGGAAGTTGCTTTCGAGAACGAAAAGAATAAATCACTATTGAAATGGTTAATTAAATGTAAATACAATGCCGCAATAGCTTAAATGCAAAACATTATTTGCTGGCAAAGAGAGCCGGTTAAATTCGCTTATCTGCTACGCATGCGGTATCAAGAAGGAATGTGCAATGACAACGGAAATTAAAGTAGAGCGCGGTTTATTCGATGAGGTAATGGTACCTTGCTATAACCCGATGGAAATGATCCCTGTTAAAGGTGAAGGTTCACGTGTTTGGGATCAGGAAGGTAATGAATACATCGACTTTGCTGGTGGTATTGCAGTGAGCTGTCTTGGCCATTGTCATCCAGTAATGGTAAACGCATTAACAGAGCAAGCTAACAAGCTGTGGCACTTAAGTAACGTGATGACGAACGAACCAGCACTTCGTCTGGCGAAAAAGCTAACAGAAGTGAGCTTTGCTGAGCGCGTATTCTTTGCTAACTCTGGCGCAGAAGCGAACGAAGCGGCACTTAAGCTGGCACGTCGTTACGCTGCTGACGTACATGGTGCTGAGAAATCAGAAATCATCGCATTCAAACAAGGTTTCCACGGTCGTACGTTCTTTACCGTAACGGTTGGTGGTCAAGCGGCTTACTCTGACGGTTTTGGTCCTAAGCCTGGTGACGTTACCCACTTACCTTACAATGATATCGAAGCACTACAGGCACACATGTCTGATCGCACATGTGCGGTGATGATGGAGCCACTACAAGGTGAAGGCGGTATCGTGCCACCAACGCCTGAGTTTGCTCAAGCAGTACGTGAGCTGTGTGACAAACACAACGCGCTACTGATCTTCGATGAAGTGCAAACCGGTAATGGTCGTACAGGTAACTTCTACGCTTACCAAGGTTTAGGTATTACACCTGATATTCTAAGCACCGCGAAATCACTCGGTGGCGGTTTCCCAATCGGTGCAATGCTGACTACTGCAAAATTAGCAGAGCACATGAAAGTCGGTACGCACGGTTCAACATACGGCGGTAACCCACTCGCGTGTGCTGTAGCAGAAGCAGTTGTGAACGAAGTTACTAAGCCTGAAGTGTTGGCTGGTGTGCTAGAACGCGAAGCGATGTTCCGCGAAGGTCTAGAGAAGATCAATGCTAAGTACAACATCTTCTCAGAAGTGCGCGGTCAAGGCCTATTGCTTGGCGCTGCACTGAATGAAGAATGGCAAGGCCGCGCACGTGATGTTCTCGTCGCTGCAGGCAAACAAGGTCTAATGGTATTGGTTGCGGGTGCCAATGTCGTACGTTTCACACCATCACTCGTTATCACACAACAAGAAATTGAAGAAGGCTTGGCGAAACTGGATAAAGCGATCGCGACTTTAGTTTAAGCGCGATATCAGTTTCAACGTCAACGCAGACACCCCCGTCAAGGATCTCTGATGGGGGAATTGTTCCTACAATATAGTTAGGATCTTCTTGCATCTGGAGGGAGTATTGATGCTAGTAGTTCGCCCTATCGCGATGTCGGATTATGACGCGCTGCACACTTGTGCGGTGGAGTCTGGTCACGGATTTACATCTCTACCGGTTAACGAAGAACTGTTAACCAATCGAATCAAACACTCAGAGTACAGCTTTGGTAAGCCAGATGTGGCAGAACCAGGTGATGAAGGCTACCTGATGGTCGGCTTTGACTCTGAAACGGGTGAGGTTGCGGGTACCACCGGAATCGAAGCATCTATCGGCTGGGATGTCCCATTTTACTCGTATCACATTAGTAAAGTGGTGCACTCGTCACCAAAGCTTGGCGTCAATAATGTCGTCAAACTGCTTACTTTTGGTAATAACTACACGGGTAACAGCGAAATTTGTACCTTGTTCTTGCGTGAGAAATTCCGCCAAGGTCTGAATGGTCGTCTAATGTCGAAGTGTCGTTTCCTCATGATGGCTGAGCACCCAGAGCGTTTCTCTGAAACGATCTTTGCGGAGATGCGTGGTGTTTCAGACGACGCAGGCAACTCGCCGTTCTGGCAATGGTTACAAGAGCATTTCTTCTCCATCGATTTCACGCTTGCAGATTACCTGACAGGTATCGGCAAGAAAGGCTTTATTGCTGACTTAATGCCGAAGCTGCCTATCTACATCAACCTGTTGAGTCCAGAAGCGCAAGCGGTCATTGGCCAAGTGCATGACAATACTCGCCCAGCATTAAAGCTGCTTGAGCGTGAAGGCTTCACTAACCGTGGCTACGTGGATATTTTCGATGCGGGTCCAACCGTTGAATGTGACTTACGCAATATTGAATCGGTACGTCACTCGTTCCGTGCGCAAGTGAAAATTGCACAACATAGCAGTACGCAAGACTTCTTGATGTGCAACTCATCGTTCGAAAACTTCCGCGCAGCAGTCACCAAAGCGGCGTATGACGCTGAAACACAAAGCGTCATGATCGCACCAGACGTTGCGGATGCACTTTTGGTTGAGGAAGGGGATTTTGTTCGCCTTCTTCCGCAGTAACAGACGACAGAATTTAAGGATAGAAACAATGACACATTGGATTGCAGGTGAATGGGTACAAGGTCAGGGTGAAGCATTTACGTCTCTGTCACCTTACAACCAAGAAGTGATCTGGCAAGGCAACGGTGCAACGGCAGAGCAGGTGAATCAAGCGGTATCTGCAGCGCGTGAAGCGTTTATTGACTGGAAAAAACGTCCATTTGCAGAGCGTGAGGCGATCGTGTTGGCTTTTGCTGAGAAAGTAAAAGAGAATAGCGAAAAAATCGCCGAAGTCATTGCCAAAGAAACTGGTAAGCCAATTTGGGAAACGCGCACTGAAGCAGCGGCAATGGCAGGTAAAATTGCAATCTCTATTCGTGCTTACCATGACCGCACCGGTGAGGCGAGCCGTGAAGCGGCGGGCAATCAAATTGTGTTGCGTCATCGCCCACTGGGCGTGATGGCGGTATTTGGGCCATATAACTTCCCTGGTCACCTACCAAATGGTCACATTGTGCCTGCGTTACTAGCGGGTAACACCGTTGTGTTCAAGCCATCCGAGCAAACGCCTTGGACTGGCGAGCTAGCTATGAAACTTTGGGAAGAAGCAGGTCTGCCGAAAGGCGTGATCAACCTTGTCCAAGGTGCGAAAGAAACCGGTATTGCGCTTGCTGATGCGAAAGGCATTGATGGTGTACTGTTCACGGGCAGCGCGAACACGGGGCATGTATTGCACCGTCAATTTGCGGGTCAACCAGGCAAGATGTTAGCACTAGAAATGGGTGGTAATAACCCGATGGTGATCTCTGATAAATACGGTGATTTGGATGCCACGGTGTACACCATCATCCAGTCAGCGTTTATCAGTGCTGGTCAACGTTGTACGTGTGCTCGTCGTTTGTACGTGCCATTGGGTGAGAAAGGTGATGCGCTCATCACGAAACTGGTTGAAGCGACGAAGAATATTCGCGTAGACCAACCATTTGCAGAGCCTGCGCCATTTATGGGGCCGCAAATCTCCGTTGCCGCAGCCAAGTTCATTCTCGATGCACAAGCGAACCTTCAATCACTTGGTGGTGAAAGCTTGATTGAAGCTAAAGCAGGAGAGGCGGCGTTTGTTTCTCCGGGCATTATTGATGTAACGAACATTGCTGAGCTACCAGATGAAGAGTACTTCGGTCCACTTCTGCAAGTGGTGCGTTACGAAGGGCTAGAAAAAGCCGTAGAACTGGCGAACGACACGCGCTTTGGTCTCTCTGCTGGTTTAGTTTCAACTGATGACCAAGAATGGGAATACTTCGTTGACCATATTCGTGCAGGGATCGTGAACCGTAACCGCCAGCTCACTGGTGCAAGTGGTGATGCGCCATTTGGTGGTCCTGGTGCGTCAGGTAACCTACGTCCAAGCGCTTATTACGCAGCAGACTACTGTGCGTACCCGATGGCATCAATGGAAGGTCAAGAGACTATCTTGCCTGCAACATTAAGCCCAGGTGTGGCGCTATAAGTTTTAATAACAGAGTCGCAACCATGTATTGCGGCTCACCTTGCCGGCGAATCATTTAGGTATGGGTTGTAGTGATCGTTGGCAGAACACGGAAAGTGAGCAAAGACTCGGAAAAGCGTGTTGACTGACTGGCATTTACCGTCACAGGTTGATGGCTGCTCGTTCATTATTCTGGACAACTTTTCGTTGTGAACGAGCAGTCAACTTCCGCGTACCTTTTAACTCTACATCTCGTAACAAGGAGTCATTATGACGCCCGATGTGTTATTTGAATCGCTATGGCAAGATTACATTCAACGTCTTTGCCCTTCTGCTGCGAAAGTACATCAGCTGCTTCAAGAAGATGAGCCTCTGATTAATGATCATATAGCTTTACGTACCTTCAATATTGCGCCTCTTGGTATCGAAACCTTAGCTAAACCATTTGTAGCCATTGGCTATCAGGCATGTGGTGACTACGTTTTCGAAAGTAAAAAGCTGGTTGCTAAACACTATGAGCACCCTGATCCGAAGCAACCTAAAGTCTTTATTAGTGAGCTAAAAGTTGAGGAGTGTTCACCTGAGCTGCAAGAGATTGTGAAAAAGCTGGTGGCACAAGTCGATGCAGGCAAGCTGAACGATAGCGCATTCTTACATGGTGGACGCTTGTGGGATTTAAGCTTTGCTGACTACCAAACGTTGGCTAAAGAAAGTGAGTATGCATCTTGGTTGGCTGCGCATGGTTACGGCGCAAACCACTTCACGGTGAGCGTTAACCAGCTCAATGAATACGAAGAAGTGAAGCAAGTAAACGATCACTTACGTACGGCCGGATTTACCATTAATGAAAACGGCGGGGAAGTGAAGGGCACTCCTGAGGTGCTGCTAGAACAATCATCGACCATGGCGGATAAAGTGGCGGTTCGCTTTAGCGAAGGCACTGAAATTATCCCTGGTGGCTTTTACGAGTTTGCTAAGCGCTACCCGATGGAAAACGGTGAGCTGTACCCAGGTTTTGTGGCGGCTTCAGCGGACAAAATCTTTGAAAGTACGAATGGCTAACTTTTAGGGTTAACCTTTCGGCTAACCAACTTGCTCATTAGTCTTTTGTTGCTCTGAGCTTAATGTGGTTACAAGACAAATAAAAAGCCACCAATGGCGACATTGGTGGCTTTTATAATTTTGTTCGCGTCACTCTGGTTTGAGATTAACGAGTACCGTAAACCACGATAGTTTTACCGTGCGCAGAGATTAAGTTCTGCTCTTCTAACATTTTCAAGATACGACCTACTGTCTCACGAGAACAGCCAACGATTTGACCGATTTCTTGACGAGTGATCTTGATTTGCATGCCGTCTGGGTGAGTCATTGCGTCTGGTTGTTTTGCAAGGTTCAGAAGCGTCTGAGCGATACGACCAGTTACGTCTAGGAACGCCAGGTCACCCACTTTTTGGCTAGTTACTTGAAGACGACGAGCCATCTGCGCAGAAAGGCGCATTAGGATGTCTGGGTTTACTTGGATAAGCTGACGGAATTTCTTGAAAGAAATTTCAGCAACTTCACAAGGAGATTTAGCACGAACCCAAGCTGTGCGCTCTTGGTCTTCCTCGAATAGACCAAGTTCACCAATAAAGTCTCCTTGGTTTAGGTAAGAAAGGATCATCTCCTTACCTTCTTCGTCTTTGATAAGAACCGCAACAGAACCTTTAACGATGTAGTACAAAGTTTCTGCCTTTTCGCCCGCGTGAATTAGCGTGCTCTTTGAAGGGTACTTATGAATATGACAGTGTGAAAGAAACCACTCTAATGTTGGGTCGGTTTGAGGTTTACCTAGAACCATAATATCTCACTTCCTCTGCAGGGTACGCTTGCGCTATCCATATTTTAGCTAAGCCTGAATTAGGCCTACTAGAATAAGAGCACTTTTTATATGCTGCAAGCTCTCTTGTGTTTCGGTAAGAAATAGTATCCTTTTTCGAAAACGATTTCTTGATTTTAATCGTGCCATGATTGAGATTTTGTAAGCAAAACTGTGCACATGATCACGGTATGAAAAGTAAACATCTTCGCAGGCAGGTTTTTAGCCAATTTTCCCTGTTTCGATGAGCTGTTGTAGGATAGGCCGAACTATGAGCTCCATTGCAAAGCTCATCTTACCGCCTGGCACGACAATCGTGTTGTGGCGTGACATGAATGAGCCATCAATCATAGCCAGGAGATATGGGAAGTCGACTTTCTTTATCCCACGCAAGCGAATCACGACAAAGCTCTCATCCAGGCTTGGGATACCTTTCGCGTTAAGTGGGTTGGAGGTATCGACCGTTGGGACGCGCTGAAAGTTAATATGAGTGCGAGAAAATTGTGGCGTGATGTAGTTAAGATAATCGTCCATCGAGCGCACGATAGAATCCATTACTGCTTCTCGTGAATGACCGCGGTCACGAGTATCACGCACAAACTTTTGGATCCACTCTAAGTTTACGATTGGTACCATACCAATCAAGAAATCCACATGTTGCGCGACATTAACATCGCCATCCACAACACCGCCGTGCAAGCCTTCATAGAAGAGAACGTCACTGTTCTCCGGTAAGTCCTGCCATGGTGTGAAGGTACCAGGCATTTGATTATAAGGTACGGCCTCGTCAAAGGTGTGTAGGTAGCGACGTACGCTGCCTGCGCCATCGTGACCATATTTACGGAAAAACTCTTCCAATCCTGGAAAGTCATTAGCTTGAGGGCCAAAGTAGCTAATGTGTCGACCTTGCTCGCGCGCTTTACGGATTTCTATATCCATTTCAGGGCGAGTAAAGCGATGGAAGCTGTCGCCTTCAACCCATGCGGGTTTAACGTTCATCATATTGAACATCTTACGGAAGGCTTCAGATGTAGTGGTCGTGCCGGCACCGGATGAACCAGTAACCGCAATAATTGGGTGTTTAGCTGACATGACAAACCTTGTCGAAAATTACTTACCTGTAATGTGCAGTAGGCTGCTACTGCACGGTCGATAACCCACTATAGCACGTAACAATGCCTTGTCATTGAGTGGGGTACGGTAAAATGTGAAGGGTCTAAAATTTTGTTTTTACCTGAATATCGACGGTTTCGTGCAGTTCAGAGAACACGATAACCGCTTCGCCTTTTTCTAATTGAGTTTTTACTTGATCCACTTTGTCTTGCAAAGAAACCTCGACGGTTCCGTAATCCGTGCCTTCACGTAAGACGAATTCACGAATTAAGTTTTCCAATGTTTCTGGCGCAATGTCTTGCCATGGAATGATCATAAATACCTCGAACTTTTATGATGAGCGGCTAGTTTACTGCTTTCGCTGCTTGGATACAGCAGAAAGGTAATCTGCGGCAATACTTTCGTAATACGCTGGCAGCGCTTCTTCCAACCAAAATTTCGGCTTGAGCGCTGAACCTGTAAGGAAACCAACATGCCCACCGTGCTCAAAGAGACGGTAATCAATATTATCTGGCAGAACAAATTTCGGGATCACATCGTCGGTCATGAATGGATCGTCTTTGGCGTGAATGATCAGTGTCGGTAGCGTGATCTGTTGTAATTTACTTAAGCCAGAACATTGATCGTAATAATCTTGTGCGTCTTTAAAACCGTGCAGTGGTGCCGTGATCAAATCATCGAATTCATACAATCGTGTGACACGTTTTATTGAGTTGTAGGACAAAGCGAGCTCGCCATGCAACAAGTGATGTTTTTGCAACGCGTTGCGTTTGAGCGAAGAGAGCAGGTAACGGCGATACACTTTCGAAAAGCCTTGTTCAATACGGTTCGCACACGCTGCTAGGTCTAAAGGCGCTGAGATAATGGTCGCCGCATTCAAAATGGGGTGGTCTTTGTATTGGGCTAAATAATTCGCCAACATGTTACCGCCAAGAGAAATACCGACCGCAACTTTGGGGTTATCAGGAAAGCGTTGCTCAAGGTGCTCTAAGAAGTGGCGGGCGTCAGTCACTTCACCAGAATGATAGGCGCGAGCTTTCTTGTTTGGCTTACCGCTACAACCGCGGAAATGCATCATCACCGACAGCCATCCGGATTGAGCAAATGCATTCATTAGGCCATTGGCGTAAGGGCTATAGAAGCAGCCTTCTAGTCCATGAAATAAAACAAAAATCGGCTTTTTTTGCGCAGGTTCTTGGGTTGGGTCCTCGCTCCATGCGAGATCGAGAAAATCGCCATCGGATGTATCGAGGGTTTGCCAAATCGGCGTAAACAACGCTTTTTTGCGAATAAAACGCGGTAAAAGCGTTTGAAGATGCGGGTTTTTGATCCCGGCTGCTGCGAAAAATTGTGTCATACCTAACTGCTCTTATGCGGCTCTTCGGTGTCAGTTGAAGAACTTATTAATATAATCCTTTATAAAGATTATAGGTATTCTACAGATTTATGGGCGTTTTGGTGGGTGAATGTTTGGCACCGGAATAGCAAAGGCCTTTTGCAAATGCTCACCACCAAGTTGACGACAGTATCTCAGCGTGAGTGGGGCGCCATCATTTTTGACCAGCGTGAGCGAGTTAATGCAGTTCACCAAATCCGCTTGTTGCTGCTTTTCTAGTTGCAGCTCAAACTGCAAGGTTTCACGATATAAAGCGTCATTGACTTGAGACTTTAGATGGCGACGTAAGTCGCGAAAAGAGTGCAGTAAGGTTTCGCTTCGGCCCAGACAGCTCTGCACCAGAGGCCAGTCTTTTTCTTGGAAAATGAGTTGCTGCTCATCGAGCCATCTGAGCAGCAGGAGTAGGTTCACGTTGCCGTGATAATTGTTCTGTAATGATAAACACGCTTCTTTCACTTCTCGCACACCATAAAATTGCAGACTGAACTGCCAAAGGTGTTCTAGGGTGAGTGTGTATTCAGCGTGTTGATTACTCATTGATTAAACTCTAGCTCCATCTGCTCCAGTTCTTCCTGAGCAGACATCCATTCCATTTCAATTTCTTCGAGCTCTGCCTTACTAGAAGCTTGAAGAGCCAGCACTTGGTTAAGTTTAGCTTTATTTTCGGCTTCATACAGTGAGTTATCTGCCAATTGTTCTTCAGCTTCGGCCAGTGCTGCACCTAACTTATCCATTTTATTTTCTAATTGTGTCAGCGTTTTGCGAATTGGCGCCGTCTGCTTACGAAATTCTGCATCGCGACGTTTCTGCTCTTTTTTCGCTGCCGCGCTGTTGGCGCTATCTTTGGCTGGCTGTGCAGCTTGTGCTTCTTTGCGTTCCGCTCTTTGTTGCTCGGTTAACCACTTGTAGTAGTCGTTTAAGTCACCATCGAACGGCGCAACTTGACGATCGTGCACCAAGTACAAGTCATCGGTTGTAGCACGCAATAGGTAACGGTCGTGCGAAACAATCACCATTGCACCTTCGAACGTTTGCAGTGCCATCGTCAATGCCTGACGCATGTCCAAATCCAAGTGGTTGGTTGGTTCATCAAGTAGCAACAGGTTTGGCTTTTGCCACACAATTAAGGCCAGCACTAAACGGGCTTTTTCACCACCCGAAAACGGTGCGACTTTCTCCAGTGCTTTGTCGCCTTGGAAGCCAAAGCTGCCTAGGTAATCACGTAGCTGTTGTTCGGTTTGATCCGGCGCGATCTGCATCATGTGTTGCAGAGGCGTTTCTTCTGGGTGCAGCGTTTCTAATTGATGCTGGGCAAAGTAACCTATTTTTACACCTTGTGAGTAAGTCAGATCGCCACCTTGCGCGTTAAGCTCACCAGAGAGCAATTTGATCAAGGTCGATTTACCCGCGCCATTACGGCCGAGTAGACCAATGCGACTGCCAGGAACCAAGTTCAAGCGGATCTTCTCTAAGATCAGGTTGTCACCGTAGCCTGCCGATACTTCATCCATCATCATGATTGGGTTTGGCAGCGCCGCGGGCTCACGGAATTGGAAGCTAAATGGGTTATCGAATTGAGCGGGTAACACTTTTTCCATGCGCTCCAAAGCTTTAATACGGCTTTGAGCCTGGCGTGCTTTCGAGGCTTTATAACGGAAACGGTCGATGTAGCTTTGCATGTGCGACATCTGTTTCTGTTGCTTCTCGAACATCGCTTGCTGCAGCACCATTTTTTGCGCTCGTTGGTTTTCGAACGACGAATAGTTACCCGTGTATTCGTTCAATTGTTGGTTTTCGATGTGAATAATACGGCCAACAATTGGGTCAAGGAAGTCACGGTCGTGCGAGATCAGGATCAGTGTGCCTGGGTAGTTTTGTAGCCAACGTTCAAGCCACATCACCGCGTCTAAGTCCAAGTGGTTGGTTGGCTCATCGAGTAGCAATAAGTCAGAACGGCACAATAGCGCCTGGGCTAGGTTAAGGCGCATACGCCAACCACCTGAGAATTGAGTCAAACTCCAACTCATTTGCTCTTGGCTGAAACCTAAACCGTCGAGCAATTCTGCCGCGCGAGCGCGAATGCTATAACCGCCGATGGTTTCAATTTTACCGTGGATCTCGGCAACCAAGGTGCCGTTGTCTTGTGCTTCCGCTTCAGCCAACTGCTTTTCGAGCGCTCGGTACTCGCGATCACCATCAATGACGTATTCCAGTGCAGTGCGCTCTAGCGCAGGCGTTTCCTGTGCGACCCAGGCCAACTCCCAATGTTGAGGTTGGCTAAATGAGCCTGCATCAATCGACAGTTCATCTTTCAGCAATGCAAATAGCGTTGATTTACCGCAGCCGTTTTTACCCACAAGGCCGACTTTATCGCCAGGATGGATAGTCGCTGAAGCTTGATCTAAAAGAGGTTTACCGCCACGCAGTAACTGAATATCAGAGAAGGTAATCATAAAGTTTTCATTCACTTTGCGCAGTGCGCGTTGCTTGGTTACATAGCGAAGTGGTTTCAATCGTTTTTAAAGCCACTTGGGTATATATCTAGCGGTGAATAGTAGGGGTATTGGCCGGAAAAGTCGATTGATTCGCTTTAATTGCATTATGCTGTACAAAAAAGTATAACAATTTGATAACGGATAAAAATAACCACAAGGACGACCATTTGGCTGTTGCACCGTCTATTCTCCCAAGAGTTCTGGTCATTTATGCTCATCCAGAGCCACATAACTCGATTGCTAATCAAGTGATGATTAAAAAAGCTCAGTCGCTTGAACACGTCACTGTGCACGATCTTTACGGTGTTTACCCTGACTTCTTTATTGATGTGAATTACGAACATGAGTTGTTGCTCACGCATGATGTGATCGTGTTTCATCACCCGCTTTATATGTATTCATGCCCAGCCCTGTTAAAAGAGTGGTTGGACCGAGTGCTGGGCAAAGGTTTTGCTTTTGGCGGAGGTTCGGCGCTAGAGGGAAAATACTGGCGTAGTGTGATTACAACGGGGGGGAAAGAAGAGGCCTTTAGCGCGAAGGGGTACAACAAATATCCATTAGAGCAAATCTTACAACCGTTTGAACTGACGGCTGCCTTGTGTCAAATGCACTGGATTGAACCTTTGGTGTTGTATTGGTCGCGTAATGTCTCGGATATTGAGCGGTATGAGCACGCAGAATTGTATCGTCGGTGGTTGAACAACCCACTTGAAAACTGGGAAGCAACAGACCAAGGAGGTCAGTATGGCGATAACCAGTGAGTTTCTTCAAAGTAGCGTGGTCTTTCTCTCGGCTGCGGTTATCGCGGTGCCGATTGCTCAGCGTCTCGGACTTGGCTCGGTTTTAGGTTATTTACTTGCCGGTGTGTTGATTGGCCCTTGGGGTCTTGGCTTAATCAGTGATGTTGATGCTATTTTGCACTTTGCTGAACTTGGGGTCGTGTTGTTACTGTTCTTGATCGGCCTTGAGCTAAATCCTAAAAAACTGTGGCAAATGCGAGGACCGATTCTAGGTTTAGGCGGCGCGCAGGTGGTGGTTACGACCGCCGTGCTAGGCAGTGTCGTCAGTATGTTCGGCGTAAGCATGCAAGTGAGTTTGGTGATTGGGATGGGGTTGGCGCTGTCCTCAACGGCAATTGCTCTAAAAGTGATTGAAGAGCAAGGGCTCAATGGCACCGAAACGGGTCAGTCTGGTTTTGCAGTATTGCTCTTTCAAGATATTGCCGTGATCCCAATGTTGGCAATGTTGCCCTTGCTTGCTGGCGGGCAGAGTGGCGGTAGTTGGTTGGATGTCTTCACGGTATTAGGCAGTGTGGTGGCCCTGTTGATTGGTGGCCATTTCTTATTGCGTCCACTATTTCGTTTTGTTGTGATGAGCGGCGTTCGTGAGCTCTTTACCGTCGCCGCACTATTGGTCGTGCTTGGGATTTCTGTCGTGATGCAAAAGCTCGGGCTTTCTATGGCTCTAGGGACTTTCTTAGCCGGCGTTCTGCTGGCTGAGAGTGAATATCGACATGAATTGGAAATCGCTATCGAGCCGTTTAAAGGTTTGTTGTTGGGGTTGTTCTTCATCGCGGTTGGCATGGCGGTAAATTTGGGGTTATTGGCATTACACCCTTTAGAGATTCTAGGCGCGGTGGTGGCTTTGGTGGTGGTTAAGGGCTTGGTTTTGTATGCATTGGCGAGAGCTGCCCGTGTCGGAGCCAAAGCGAGAAGCCGTATGGCCGCGATTTTAAGCCAAGGTGGTGAGTTTGCCTTTGTCATATTTACCGCAGCGAGCCAAGAGGGCATTTTATCCAAAGAGCAAGTGGCGTTTTTGTTGGTGGTGGTCAGTTTATCCATGGTGACGACACCACTTTTGTTGATGGGACAAAAAAAATGGTTTGCTCATACCCTGAATCAAGAAGAAGAGGGCATGACCACGAAAGTAGTGGATCGTCGGCCACGTGTGATCATTGCAGGCTTTGGACGTTTCGGTCAGATCGTCGGACGTTTAATGTATGCCAATAAAATCAAAGTGACGGTATTAGAAAGTGATGCCAGCCAAATCCACCTACTGCGCAAGTATGGTTACAAAGTGTTTTATGGCGATGCTACCCAAATTGATCTTTTGCGGGCTGCTGGCGCAGATAAAGCAGAAGCATTGATCATTTGTACCGATTCACCTGATGAGGTGATGGCCATCGTTGATATCTGCCGCGTGCACTTTCCGAAACTTAAGTTGCTAGCCCGAGCAAGAAGCCGTGTCGAGGCGTATCAGTTAATGAGCCACGGTGTCGAGAATTACTCTCGTGAAACATTTTTAGGGGCATTGGATCTCGGTCGCCAAGCGCTCGTAGAACTTGGTATGCACCCTTATCAAGCAAAGCGGGCAGAAGCACATTTTCGTAAGTTAGATAATGCTATGCTTAAGGACTTATTGCCTCAGCACAATGAAGATAAGAAATTGGCTCAGAGAGCGAAAGAGGCACGCAAAGAGCTAGAAGAAATTTTTGGTCGTGAGATGGAGAGCGACCATCAGTCACCTAATCATTGGAAGTAGTACTTGAGCCAAGACTCAAGCTAAGGAAATAGCGTGAAAATCAAGAAACGTTTTATTGCCGGCGCTAGCTGCCCAAATTGCAGCCAGCAAGATACCCTGCGCTGGTGGATTGAAAATAATATCGAGTTAGTTGAGTGTGTCGAGTGTGAGTTTACTGAGCAGCGTAAACCGCAATCTGTAGAGAAAAATAAACACTCAGATCAGGAAATGATCGGAATTTTTAAGCCGGAATAATTGAACTTCGATAATTGATCCCCATAATACACCCAGATATCTCAGTACTTAACCCCATTCAGGTTAAGTCAATTAATCTCCCTGGAGTTAGTATGAAAATTGAAAAGAACGTTGTTGCAAGCCTTGCATACAAAGTAATGTTGGAAGACGGTGTAGTTGTTGATCAATCAACAGCAGAAGCGCCTCTAGATTACCTTCACGGTCACAACAACCTAATCACTGGTCTTGAAAAAGAGCTTGAAGGTAAAGTGGCTGGCGACAAGTTCTCAGTAACGGTAGCTCCTGAAGAAGCTTACGGCGAGCACAACGATGCGCTAGTACAACGCGTTCCTGCGGACGTATTCCAAGGCGTTGACCAAATCGAAGTGGGCATGCGCTTCCTAGCTGACACTGACCAAGGTCCAATCCCTGTAGAAGTAACAGAAGTTGACGGCAACGAAGTGGTTGTTGACGGTAACCATATGCTAGCTGGTCAAACACTAACTTTCGAAGTAGAAGTTATGTCTACACGTGAAGCAACAGCAGAAGAGATCGAACACGGTCATATCCATCAAGCTGGTGGCTGTGGTCATGACCATGATCACGACGATGAAGGCTGCTGTGGCGGCGGTAGCTGTGGTTCTCACTAATCACAAGCTCCTTCACTAGATAGTCTTATCTAGTAAAACTTTGCAAAGCGCAAGTTGATGTTTCAACTTGCGCTTTTTGTTTATCTAAGGTGTAGTGCATAGAAGAAAAGAACAACTCATGGAAAAAGCGATGACAAAACCTTTCTCGATTGCGATTCATGGTGGCGCAGGCACCATTTTACGTGAACAGATGAGCAATGAACTTCAGCAATCGATCTTGGCTGATTTGGAAGCGTCGGTAAAAGCTGGCTATCAAATTCTAGAGAAAGGCGGCGACGCTTTGGATGCGGTTGTTGCTGCAGTAAAAGTATTGGAAGACTCGCCTAACTTTAATGCGGGTAAAGGCTCGGTGCTGACCAACAACGAGATGGTAGAAATGGACGCCTCTGTGATGGATGGTCGAAACCAAGCCGCAGGTGCGGTCGCTGGCGTTCTTCATATCAAGAATCCAATTGAGCTCGCTCGTGACGTGATGCGAAACAGCAATCACGTGTTGTTGGTGGGTGAGGGCGCAGAGAAGTTTGCTTTTGAACAAGGCCATGAGTATACCGAGCAAGATTACTTCTTTACTGATCGCCGTTATGAGCAACTGCTTTCGATGCGTGAGAAAGGACAGTTTGCTTTGTCGGAGTCTCGTTATCCAGATGACCGTAAGCACGGTACGGTTGGTGCGGTGGCATTGGACCAACAAGGCAACTTAGCCGCTGCCACCAGTACGGGTGGCGTGACGAATAAGCAATACAATCGAGTCGGAGATTCGGCTTTGATAGGCTGCGGCACGGTGGCCGAAAATGGCGTCGTCGCGGTCTCGACTACGGGTGTCGGTGAGTTTTTTATCCGTAAACGTGTCGCAGAAGACGTCGCCGCGCGGATGCGTTACTTACAAGAAGATATTCATACTGCTTGTGAGCATATTATTCAGGGGGAACTGAAAGAGATGGGCGGCGAAGGCGGTTTAATCGCAATTGACGCGCAAGGTGAGCTGCACTTTGCGATGAACAGCTCTGGCATGTACCGAGCTGGCATCAACACTCAAGGCGAGTTGAGCGTCAAAATCTACGCTGACGAATAGCTTCCTCTTGAGTGCCTCTTAAGTAATCAATACAACAAGGCCCAGAACACGTTCTGGGCTTTATGCTATTTGAGCCTGCATTTTAATAATGCGGTGGTGGGGTTTCTTCTGACGGATCGGCTAAATTCGACGAGTCCATATTTTTTACTTTACCTACCACATATTTCATCTGATCGAGCATCTTGGTAATTTGCAGTTGCTGCTGCGATAAGGCACCGTTCAGATCTTCAATAGTCTGTTCTTGGAACGCAAGCTGACATTCTAAGTCATTAATGCGTGCTTCCAATTGTTGAATGATTTTTTCTGTCATGATCCGTTCTCTAACTGCCAAGCTTGGGCAATACCTGCTGAAGTAGCAGTAATTACGCGTTGTTTTGAATCAAAGGCTGCATCATACACGACCGCACGGGGAGGGCGAGTGTCTTTTTTGGGCTCCACTTCAAATCCACTCATTCGTTGTCCGGTTTGAGTATCCCATATTGAAACGCGGCCAGAAGGCGTTCCTGTCACTAACTGAGTTCCGTCATCAGAAAATCGCGCAGTAGAGAAGATCAATTGGCGCGACCAACTGCTCAACTGTGTGACTTCTTGTCCAGTTTTTAAATCCCAAATTACCGCTTGGTTTCCGCCATCGGATGTCATTGCTAACTTGCCATCTCGTTGCAGGGCAACACGAACAACCCGTTGTTCATGTTCGAAGGTCCGCAGCACTTGTCCGGTTTCGGTGTCCCACAAATACGCTTTGTAGTCATTACCACCAGTCAGTGCGAATCGGCCATTAGGAGAAATGGCGACGGAATTGACTTTTTCACGATGCGCAAGGAACTCCAAGCGACGTCCGGTGACTAAGTTGACGTAAATTGCTTTACCGTTGGATAACCCGAGCAGAACTTGCTCACCGTTACTGGTGATATCAACGTCGCGAATGAGCGCATCAGAAATAGACCAAAGGCCTTCGGATTGCGTCCAACCTAAGTCCCAAACTGCGAAGTTCATTTGGCTTGCTGTGACTGCATAGCGACCATTGTCTGAGATACGAATATGGGATACCACGTTGGCATCGGCATCGAGCTCACCCAGGTTGGCTAGTTGTTCATTTTGCTCTAGGTCCCACAACATCAAATGGTGTTGCTGAGAATAGAGCAAAGCAAATCGTCCATCTCTGCTAAGTGCGAAGCTCGTCGCACCCTGAGGTTCTATCGGCCAACGCTGCACTTCACGCTCGGCGAAAAAGCAACCATTTAACGTGGTGATGACAATTAAATATAGGAATAAATGAGAAATTCTTTGCATCACATCTAATAATCCGGTTTGTGTCTTAAGACATATAGCTAGTATATTGGTATAACGATTGTCTTCACTAGTCTCATAGAAGATTTGTGCACAACAACCAATGGCAAAGCCATTATTGGGAGAATTTAATGAAATCAGTTTTAAAAGTGTCGCTACTTGCTGCAACAGTTATGCTAGCGGTAGGTTGTCAGAAAGAAGAAACTAAAACAGAAGCCGCACCTCAAGCAGAACAAGTTCAAGCAGAAACCGGTAAAGCGGTTCACTTTAAAACCGACGACGATAAAGCGGCATACGCAATCGGTGTTTCATTTGCTAACTACCTAAGCACAAGCATCGACAAGCCAAGCGAAATCGGCATTAATCTTAACAAAGACTTGGTGCTAAAAGGTATCGAAGACGTCTTCAAAGGCAATGCTGAATTGAATGAAGAAGAAACACGTGCAGCACTAGAATCTCTAGATAAGCGTGTTGCTGAAAAGATGCAAGCACAAGCGGCTGAGAAAGCAGCTGAAGCAAAAAAAGCTGGCGATGATTTCCGTGCTGAGTTCGAGAAGCAAGAAGGCGTAGTGAAGACAGATACAGGTCTTCTATACCAAGTTATTACTCCTGCTGAAGGTGAGAAGCCAAAAGACACTGATACGGTTCAAGTACACTACAAAGGTACGCTAATCGATGGTACGCAATTTGATAGCTCTTACGATCGTGGTGAACCTGCAACATTCCCACTTAACCGTGTAATCCCAGGTTGGACAGAAGGCGTTCAGCTAATGCCTGTGGGTTCTAAATTCAAATTCGTTATCCCGCCAGAGCTAGCATACGGTGATCAAGACACACCAAGCATCCCTGCTAACTCAACGCTAGTATTTGAAGTTGAGCTGCTAAAAGTTGAGAACGACAACGCAGAGCAATAACAATAAGCCGCGATAAGTTATTGAAAAAGGTCCGTTTAACGGGCCTTTTTTGTTCTAGGTCACTAGTTGGTGAGTTTGCTAGGTTGATTTTCAAATTTTCTGATAAACTTACACCAATTTGTTGATTTTTCGCTCGAAGGCTTATGACAACTACAGAAACAATAAACGCGGAGATGTTGCTCGAAATGGAATCCGTTAACGTGATGCCGTTTACCGAGCACGACAAAATCATTTTAAGATCTTATGAGGCGGTCGTTGATGGTATCGCCAGCCTGATAGGTCCCTTTTGTGAAATCGTTCTTCACTCGCTAGAAGACTTAAATACCTCTGCAATTAAAATCGCTAACGGTGAAAACACGGGTCGCCAAGTCGGCTCACCGATCACTGATTTAGCGCTTAAAATGCTAAAAGACATCGAAGGCTCGGAGCGCAACTTCTCACGTTCGTACTTTACCCGTGCAAAAGGTGGCGTGTTGATGAAGTCGATCACTGTTGCCATTCGTAATGGTGAAAATCGCGTGATTGGTTTGTTGTGTATCAACGTCAACTTGGACGCGCCCTTCTCGCAAGTCCTTCAATCTTTCATGCCAACGCAAGAAGCAAAAGAAGCGGCTTCCTCGGTTAACTTTGCTAGTGACGTAGAAGAGCTGGTGGACCAAACTGTTGAACGCACCATCGAAGAGATCAATGCGGATAAATCCGTATCGAACAACACCAAGAATCGCCAAATCGTGATGGAATTGTACGACAAAGGCATCTTCGATATTAAAGATGCCATCAACCGCGTTGCAGATCGTCTTAACATTTCAAAACACACCGTCTACTTATACATTCGTCAACGTAAAACCGAGGACGATGAAAAGTGAGTAAACTGACTTACACGTTGGTGGTGAACGGTCCTGTTTACGGTAGCCAGTCAGCGCGCAGTGCTTATCAGTTCGCCAAGGCGGTGATTGAGCAAGGCCATCAGTTAGTGAGCGTTTTCTTTTATCAAGAGGGCGTGACCAATGGTACTGCTTTGAGTGTGCCTGCCAACGACGAATTTGATCTCAATAAGGCATGGCAATCTTTGGCAAAAGAGCATGGTGTTCGTCTAGAAACTTGTGTTGCTGCAGCTTTGCGTCGCGGTATCGTAAGTGAAGAAGAAGCGAATCAACATGGTTTGGTCCAGAGCAATCTAGCGGAAGGTTTTGAGCAAGCCGGCTTAGGTAGCTTAGCCGAAGCGATGTTAACCCAAGACAGAGTGGTACAGTTTTGAGTCAGCTAACTTATCTATTTCGTAGCGCACCGCATGGCAGTGCGGCTGGTCGTGAAGGTGTGGATGCACTGTTAGCCGCGTCGGCTTACTGTGAAGATATCAGCGTCATTTTCATGGGAGATGGGGTTTACCAGCTTCTACTAGGACAAGAACCGAGTAAGATCTTGAGCAAAGATTATGCGCCGATGCTGAAGCTTTTCGATTTATACGATATCGAACAAGTCTTTGTGTGCTCAGAGTCATTAGCTCAGCGAGGTTTGGCTCAAGCGGATTTAGTCATTGAAGCTCAAGCGTTAAGCTCAGAGCAGCTCAAAGATAAGTTGCAACACGCTGGCAAGCTACTGTCGTTCTGAGGAAGTTATGCTACATATTATAAAAACGGTCTCCGCTCTAGAAGACGCCATGCCCTTATGTAGTGCACAGGATGACATCTTACTTATAGAAGATGCCGTGTACGCTGCTAACTCGCAGCATAAAGCGTTTTCCCACCTAAAAAACCGCAGTGTATTTGTGCTAGAGAGCGATATTCACGCTCGCGGTATTGCGAATCGTATCAGTCCATCACTGACGATCGTGAATTACTCAGGCTTCGTTGAGCTCACAGTTAAACAGGATAAATCGCTTACTTGGGATTGAACGTGATTTACTGTCGCTAAAGCTTTACGGATGAATTGTCCTAATTGAACAAAAAAGATCCGTATATTTCTTGACACACCTCTCACTGCTGCATAGAATTTTGCGTCCCTAACTGCAATGGTAGTTGGGGATAGATTTTTCACAAAGCTTACTTTCAAGTAAATCAGGAGCTAGTTAATGGCAACTATTAACCAGTTGGTACGTAAGCCTCGTGCAAAGCAAGTTGTTAAAAGCAACGTGCCTGCACTAGAAGCGTGCCCACAAAAACGTGGTGTATGTACTCGTGTTTACACTACTACACCTAAAAAACCTAACTCAGCACTTCGTAAAGTTTGTCGTGTACGTCTGACAAACGGCTTCGAAGTTACATCGTACATCGGCGGTGAAGGTCACAACCTTCAAGAGCACAGTGTTGTACTAATCCGTGGCGGTCGTGTAAAAGACCTTCCGGGTGTACGTTACCACACTGTTCGCGGTGCACTTGACTGTGCTGGCGTTAACGACCGTAAACAAGGTCGTTCTAAGTACGGTGTGAAGCGTCCTAAGTCTTAATGGATTCCGTTAAGTAAGGCCAAACACTAAATTATTTTTAATTTTTTGAAAAAACTGAAAAGTTTTGGATAAAACCTGAAGAAGACAACGGAGATAAATCCATGCCACGTCGTCGCGTCATTGGTCAGCGTAAGATCCTTCCAGATCCAAAATTCAAATCTGAATTGCTGGCAAAATTCGTTAACATCCTAATGGTTGACGGTAAAAAATCTACTGCAGAGAAAATCGTTTACACTGCACTAGATGCTATGGCTGAAAAGTCTGGTAAAGACCACTTAGCTATTTTTGAAGAAGCTCTTGAAAACGTACGCCCTGCGGTAGAGGTTAAATCTCGCCGTGTTGGTGGTTCAACTTACCAAGTACCTGTAGAAGTACGTCCGGTTCGCCGTAACGCACTTGCTATGCGTTGGTTGGTTGAAGCTGCGCGCAAGCGTGGTGAAAAATCTATGGCTCAACGCCTAGCAGCTGAAATGCTAGACGCGTCTGAGAACAAAGGTACTGCGGTTAAGAAACGTGAAGACGTTCACCGCATGGCTGACGCAAACAAAGCGTTCGCTCATTACCGCTGGTAATACCTTCTGTGCTGCGAGGTTCTCTCGCAGCACTTTTCTATACTCTAAGGTACACCTTAGTAAGAGGATACAATCGTGGCTCGTAAAACTCCTATTGAGCGCTACCGTAATATCGGTATCTGTGCTCACGTAGATGCAGGAAAAACAACCACAACTGAGCGTATTCTGTTCTACACTGGCCTTTCTCACAAAATCGGCGAAGTTCACGATGGTGCAGCAACCATGGACTGGATGGAGCAGGAGCAGGAACGTGGTATCACTATCACATCCGCTGCGACTACTACATTCTGGCGTGGTATGGAAGCACAGTTCCCTGAGCATCGCGTAAACATCATTGATACCCCTGGACACGTTGACTTTACTATCGAAGTAGAGCGTTCTCTTCGTGTACTTGATGGTGCTGTGGTTGTGTTCTGTGGCTCATCTGGTGTTGAACCTCAGTCTGAAACTGTATGGCGTCAAGCAGACAAATACCACGTTCCACGTTTGGTATTTGTAAACAAGATGGACCGTGCGGGAGCAGACTTCCTACGCGTTGTGGACCAAATTAAAAATCGTCTTGGTGCGAACCCTGTTCCAATCCAACTGAACGTTGGTGCAGAAGATGAGTTCAGAGGTGTCATCGACCTTATCAAGATGAAGATGATCAACTGGAATGAAGCCGATCAAGGCACTTCGTTTACTTACGAAGACATCCCAGCTGACATGATCGAACTTGCTGAAGAGTGGCGCAACCACATGGTTGAATCCGCTGCTGAAGCTAGCGAAGAGCTGATGGACAAGTACCTTGAAGAAGGTGAATTGACTGAAGCTGAGCTCAAACAAGCTCTACGTACTCGTACACTAAACAACGAAATCGTACTGGCCACTTGTGGTAGTGCGTTTAAGAACAAAGGTGTTCAAGCGGTACTAGATGCTGTGATCGAGTTCTTGCCATCGCCAGTTGACGTACCTGCAATTAAAGGTGTTGACGAAAGAGAAAATGAAGTTGAGCGTCACGCTGACGACAACGAACCATTCTCTGCGCTAGCATTTAAGATCGCGACTGACCCATTCGTGGGTACGCTAACGTTCATGCGTGTTTACTCTGGTGTAGTAAACTCCGGCGACGCTGTTTACAACTCTGTAAAAGAGAAGAAAGAGCGTTTCGGTCGTATCGTTCAGATGCATGCGAATAAGCGTGAAGAAGTGAAAGAAGTTCGCGCTGGTGATATCGCTGCTGCTATCGGTCTGAAAGACGTAACAACAGGTGACACACTGTGTGATCAGAACCACAAAGTGATTCTAGAGCGCATGGAGTTCCCTGAACCAGTTATTCAGATTGCTGTAGAACCTCGTTCTAAGGCAGACCAAGAGAAAATGGCTATCGCGTTAGGTAAACTGGCTGCGGAAGATCCATCATTCCGCGTGGAAACGGACGACGAATCAGGTCAGACTCTGATCTCAGGTATGGGTGAACTTCACCTAGACATTATCGTTGATCGTATGAAGCGTGAATTCAGCGTTGATTGTAACGTTGGTAAACCTCAGGTTGCTTACCGTGAAACCATTCGTGGTAAAGCGGAAGTTGAAGGTAAGTTTGTTCGTCAATCAGGTGGTCGTGGTCAATACGGTCATGTGTGGGTCAAACTTGAGCCTTCTGAACCTGGCGAAGGTTTCGTATTCGTAGACGAAATCGTGGGTGGTGTGATTCCTAAGGAATACATCAGTTCGGTATCGAAAGGTATCGAGGAACAAATGAATAGTGGTGTTCTAGCGGGTTACCCTGTACTAGATATTAAAGCTACACTATTTGATGGTTCTTACCACGATGTAGACTCAAGCGAGATGGCGTTTAAGATCGCTGGCTCGATGGCATTCAAGAAAGGTGCACTAGAAGCACAACCTGTGATTCTAGAACCAATGATGAATGTCGAAGTAACCACTCCGGAAGACTGGATGGGTGACGTTGTTGGTGACCTAAACCGTCGTCGCGGTATCATTGAAGGCATGGACGAAGGTGTGGCTGGTCTTAAGATCATCCGTGCTCAAGTACCACTATCTGAAATGTTCGGTTACGCAACTGATCTACGTTCTGCAACTCAAGGCCGTGCGTCTTACTCTATGGAGTTTCACGAGTACGCTGAAGTGCCGAAAAACTTCGCAGATAAAATTATTGCAGAGCGTGGTTACTAATTGACGATTGAACTACAAAAAGTTTACGACTTTTTGCGAGATCAGGGCGTCCAAATATTGCGCTAACGGGCGTTGGCGCATAAAATAACAATTTCTGGCGCGTCGTCGATCAATAATGATCACGACGAATCATAACTAGGAAGGAACACGATCGTGTCTAAAGAAAAATTTGAACGTACGAAACCGCACGTTAATGTTGGTACTATCGGCCACGTTGACCACGGTAAAACAACTCTAACTGCAGCTATCTGTACTACTCTTGCTAAAGTTTACGGCGGTGTAGCTAAAGACTTCGCATCTATCGATAACGCTCCAGAAGAGC
>NZ_WBOH01000008.1:0-137704 GCF_032648565.1 Vibrio sp. 2-1-2a | reverse complement strand
CCAACTGTTGGACCTGGCTTTGATCCAGCGTATACGTCCATTGCCCATCCACCAATGCTAGCTCACCGTAAGTACCCGTAACGGTGGTGTTTGCAAAAATCGGATCGTCACCGTTATCAACATCAGAAATAGTAATGGTACCTGTTGCGGTCACAACATCACCGAGATTGCCTTCGGTTACCTTGCCCGTGAATGTGCCCGTCACGACTGGCGTGTCTTCGGTGCCCGTAATATCAATCACGATATTTTGTTGGGTGCCATCGGTTGCCGTCAGGGTGATGGTGTCTTGTACTTTTTCACCCTCGTCCAGCTGTTGAACCTGGCTTTGATCCAGCGTATACGTCCATTGCCCATCCACCAATGCTAGCTCACCGTAAGTACCCGTAACGGTGGTGTTTGCAAAAATCGGATCGTCACCGTTATCAACATCAGAAATAACAATGGAGCCTGTTGCGGTCGCGACATCACCGAGATTGCCTTCGGTCACCTTGCCGGTGAACGTGCCCGTCACGACTGGTGCGTCTTCGGTGCCCGTAATATCAATCACGATGTTTTGTTGGGTGCCATCGGTCGCCGTGAGAGTGATGGTGTCTTGTACTTTTTCACCCTCGTCCAACTGTTGAGCCTGGCTTTGGTCTAGCGTATACGTCCACTTTCCATCCACCAACACCAACTCACCATAGGTGCCCGTAACGGTAGTGTTGCTGAACACTGGCTCATCGCCATTATCAACATCAGAGATAGTAATGGTACCTGTTGCGGTCGCGACATCACCGAGATTGCCTTCGGTCACCGACCCCGTAAACGTGCCCGTCACAACGGGCGTGTCTTCGGTGCCCGTAATATCAATCACGATGTTTTGTTGGGTACCATCGGTCGCCGTCAGGGTGATGGTGTCTTGCACCTGCTCACCCTCGTCCAGCTGTTGAACCTGGCTTTGGTCCAGCGTATACGTCCATTGCCCATCCACCAATACCAGCTCACCGTAGGTGCCCGTAACGGTAGTGTTGCTGAACACTGGCTCATCGCCATTATAAACATCAGAAATAGTAATGGTACCTGTTGCGGTCGCGACATCACCGAGATTGCCTTCAGTCACCTTACCGGTGAACGTGCCCGTCACGACTGGCGCATCTTCGGTGCCCGTAATATCAATCACGATCTTTTGTTGAGTGCCATCGGTCGCCGTCAGGGTGATGGTATCTTGCACCTGCTCCCCCTCGTCCAGCTGTTGAACCTGGCTTTGGTCCAGCGTATACGTCCACTTCCCGTCCACCAATGCTAGCTCACCATAGGTGCCCGTAACGGTGGTGTTTGCAAAAATCGGATCGTCGCCATTATCGACATCAGTAATAGCAATGGTGCCTGTTGCGGTCGCGACATCACCGAGATTGCCTTCAGTCACCTTACCGGTAAACGTACCTGTCACGACTGGCGCATCTTCAGTGCCCGTAATAGAGATCACAACTTCATGCTCAGTGCCATCTACAGATAAAACGGTAATACTTCTGATGACTGGGTCACTGTCATGATCCAAAGCCTGCACTTCTTCGTGCTCATTATTCAGCTGATAATTCCAGTTACCGAAAGCATCAATTGAGAAGACGCCCCAATAACTATCGTGAACCTCACTCTGCGATTGGAATAACGCTTCACCTGTATTTGGATCAGTAACACTGAGGTTGCCAGAAGTTCCAAGCGTCACGTCTTCTTGAACGGCACCTCTATCTTCACCATCAATCAACGCTTCAGTTTCACCAAGCTCTGAGGTTGTGAATCGAGAAATATTAAATAGCGTTGTACTTTGCTCTGTCGTCACGCCGGCGGTTTCAAAAAAAGTACTTGCTAGTACTTCTGCCCCCGTTCGTTCAACAGTACCAGAGGCAGTCAAACTTGAACCCGTAACTTCACCAGCTTCAGTAGCATATTCATCACCTAGTTCACTCGGGTCTTGTCCTTTTTCGATGGCCTCTAATATTTTCGCAAGCTTGTCGGTAGAATCAGTTTGAGCTTCACCTTCTGTGTCAGCAATATATACATGCTGAGGTTGTATCTTCCCCTCTACTAATTCAACGACCACTTCTCCCGGTAACAAGTTTTCTTTAGACGCAAAAGCTTTAATTTGACCATCTAGGCCGATTACAACATAGGTTTGTGCGGTTAATTTTGATGGTCCAACCAAGAGCTTATACCTCATTTAGTAAATACAAAAATCTCAAAGTCCATAAAACTAAGAAAGTAATAAGACTTATTTTCAAGAAGCGATATACACAATTGGACGTAAGCTAGCATCAATTAACCCATCTAAAACACGCAATTATCCTATCAATAATTTTCATGTTTTAAATTTGTTTTATTTTGCACCGTAAAAACATATGTTATGCGACCTATTTTTAATATTCTTTAAACTTGTCATTAAATTTTCATTGAAATAGCAGCTTACATTCCAAAAAAGCAAGCAAAAGGAAACGTTTGCCTTGGGTAATATTAGTAATCTTTAATGTTTATTTTTGAAAAATAACTGGCGTTAAATTATTTGGGGAGATTTTAGTGAAGCTAAGTAATATTAGTATCGCGTGTTTTGGTTTGCTAATACCACTGGTTTCTAGCGCACAAACTTTAGAACAAGCAATAGCGACAACATTTGCAACGAACCCTGATATCAAAAGTGCGTTTAACGAGTATATGAGTAGTCGTTATATTATCGATAAATCACGTGGAGCATATAAACCTAGTCTCGATATTGACGCGGGTATCGGTTACGAGAGCATTCACCCTTCCGACTCTACTGGTAAGAGTGATACCGAGATGACCCGCAAAGATATGGCAATTACTCTTACCCAGTTGATCTGGGATGGTTCAAAAACCCTATATGACATTGATCGTACCTCTGCAGATGCAGAGTCTGTGCGCTATCAGTTACTTGCAGATGCCCAAAATGTTGCGTTAGAAGTCATCAAAGCTTATTTGGATGTAGTAAAAACACAAAAGCTGACTGCGCTTTCCACTAGCAACCTAAACACACATAAGCGAATTTATACTGATATTAAAAAGCGTACAGAGTCAGGAATTGGCTCAGTTGCCGACCTTAACCAGGTTAAAGCTCGTTTAGCAAAAGCTCAAAGTAATGTTTTAGCTGCACAAAATAACCATAAAGACGCTCAAACAGCATTCTTTCGCTTAGTTGGTGAGGCACCAACTAACCTTATTTTTCCGCACGCAGACCAAAACTTTATCCCCAATTCTCTAGACGAGGCCCAATCGCAGGCTTTTGACAATCATCCTGTCATAAAAATAGCACTCGCAGATGTCGATTCTGCCAGGTTCCAATATAAACAAGCGGATGCAAACTATTTCCCAGTCATCTCATTTGAAGCGAAACAAAGCAGGAACGATGATGTAGGAGGAGTAAATGGTCTCAACTCTGAAACACAAGCAATGCTTCGTGTCCGATACAACCTTTACAACGGTGGCCGAGACTCTGCAAACAGTGACAGTATGGCCTATCAACTCAATAAAGCGAAAGACCTCAGAGAGCGAGCATACCGAAGTGTGGAGCAAGAGCTCCGCCTTTCTTGGAGCGCTCTTGAACTGACTAAACAACAAAAGTCTTTTTTAATACAACACGTTGATTCCATGTCAAACACCGTTATTGCATACCAAAAACAATATCGTATTGGAAAGCGCACCCTACTTGATCTGCTGAACACTGAAAACGAGTTGTTTGAATCACGCAAAAACTACTTAGAAACACAATTTGCGCAGCAATACGCACAATATCGAACCCTGACTTCAACCGGGCAGCTTTTAGACGCATTGCGCGTCGACATACCGGAAGCGTGGACTCAATCGGTGGAGTACTAAATACAATGAAAAAGAATCTTCTAATCACTCTGGCTTTAGTCATAATGAGTCATCATAGTGCATACGCAAAAGATGAGCTGGCGTACATTCCTATACCAAAGGCGAATCAGATTGCTGACCTAAACGACTTGGACCAAGATGGTGTGATAAACGCTCGTGATCTTTGCGCAGGCACTCCAATAGGGGCAGAAGTGGACAATGATGGTTGTGAAACCTATTTGCATAAAGAAGAGCAATACCAACTTAAGATTTTGTTTGATAATGACTCTGCTCTTATTAACCAAATTTTTAAAAACAAGATAGATGAGTTGGCTGCATTTCTTAAAAAGTATCCAACCACTTCTATAGAGATACAAGGATACGCAAGTAAGGTAGGACGCGCAGAATACAATTTAAACCTATCTCGCCATCGTGCAGAGAATGTACGCGATCTATTGATAGAAAAAGGAATCCCGGGTGACCGCCTCGCAATTATTGCTTTTGGCGACACACAGCTAGCAGAGCCGGGTATGGATCGTGTCAGCCACGCATTAAACCGCCGCGTTACTGCCACTGTTGTCGGCCAGCAAGGGATGGTTAAAGATGAGTGGACGATATTCACTACCTTCCCAGAAGTAAAATAAACTTATACCCCTGCTTATTTACATAGATGAGTGGGGGTATTTTCATGTCATTACGCCTAACTAATTAGACACAACTAATAAAACAAACACTAACATTAATCATAACTCACTAATATTATAGTAAAAATTAAAAGTGAGCCTTTGCTCTCTATTAGTAGTAATATATTAGAGTCAAAATGAAAACCACCAATACTTTTAAATGGGAAGAAGATAAGCCAATCAATAACACTGAGAGGTTTAAGCAATCACCTTTCTTCACCACAATATGAAATCAATTTATTATATAGCTTTAATAAATCAATCATCTATTGAGGAAACATAATAAAACATGACAGAAACATGTCTTCGTAGATTGAGCCAGTTATTAAAACATTACAAACACTCTCAAACGTATCAGGTAAACCTCGACGATTTAGAACTGGTTTTTTCAACTTCTAGACGCAATATATCTAATATACTGAGAATACTTGACAGCTACAATTGGATCCACTGGGAGCCAG
Source organism: Vibrio sp. 2-1-2a (assembly GCF_032648565.1). Taxonomy (NCBI): domain Bacteria; kingdom Pseudomonadati; phylum Pseudomonadota; class Gammaproteobacteria; order Vibrionales; family Vibrionaceae; genus Vibrio; species Vibrio sp. 2-1-2a. The sequence continues at coordinate 132,717 of NZ_WBOH01000008.1, read as the reverse complement.
GTCGTGGACGTGGGAAAGCCAGCACACTAAAAGTGACGGTAACAATACACCAAGCCCTCTACTTTACGATTCGTAATGAAATCAACAATGGTAGTTTTGACGTCATCTCGAGGTTACTTGAGCATTACCGTAGCACCGCTGTAAGCGCACTTAGCCAAGCACTCGCAGAAGTTTCAGAAGAAAACAAAGATTCAAATACACTCATCGTCAGCCAGTATCCTTGGGTAGATGAGCTAACCCCTTCACTGACTTATCGTTTTTCAGAACTGCAGGTAATACGCAGCTTGTATGACACCCTATTTACCGTTGATCACTACGGTCAATTAAAAAATCACCTCGCTTGTGAGTACAAAAATGAAGGCAGTTGTATATATATTTGGCTCCGCCCTGATATCTACTGTCACGATGGGCTAACATTACAAGCAGAAGATGTCGTACACTCTTTAAATAAGCTCATTACAACAGATGGTCCCGTCCAAAAATTACTTCAGCAAGTCACTCGTATCAGCTTCGATAATGCCAAACAAGCTATACGTATTGACTTAAAGCAGCCTAATAACTTATTCATTTACTGCTTAGCAACCGCAAATGCGTCTATCACTACTCGACGTCAGAAGAGCTTTAAAGGTCGCAGTATCACAATAGGTACTGGCCCATTTGTACTTAAGCATTGGGATACCGACAAAATAGTACTGAAGAAACATCATAACTATTTCGCAAAAAAGGCATTATTGGAGCAAATCACGCTCTCTCATCAAGGGACTGAGCTGGATCAATACATCAGTTATAATCAGGAAACTGACGATACCGAATGTTATATGATTCAGGCATTTTCTTTTCTAGCACGTAATCGTCGCGCCGAGTGCTCACTAAGCGAGCAAACTTGGCAGCGCCTATTTTCTTTTATCGAGAGTCGTAGATTTGAATTTGCCAAAGCGAATGGCTTGGAAACGATGCACATTCTCGATGATAACTCTCACAACGAGAGTGTTCCTCAGCTTGGGGGAACGTTAGTCATAACCCATCCAAAGTGGACGATTGATTATTTAAGTAAAGCGAACCAATGGATCGTAGATTTAATCCGTCAAACTGGGTTGCATGTAGAATTTGCGGAGCTAACTGACGCTAGTAATCCTCAACTTGTAAAAGAACAAGCCGACTTGCTCTTTGTCGAAGATGTCATTGAGCCACCTTTAACCTATGGAATTTATGAGTGGCTATTAACAGGTACAGGTATTCGATTTGCTCTTCACTCTGATGAATTTGAACAGCATGTTAATCACGTACACGATGCAGTCTCAGATCCCACGCCTGAAAAACGTTTGGAGGGAATACTCTCAGAGCTCAGAGATGATACAACAATCTTACCATTGTTCTGGGGGCAAGAAAAAATCACCAGAGCGAAAGGTGTAAGCGGTGTTCAACTCCGTAAATCTGGGTACAGTGATTTCTACAAACTAAGAGTCAGAGCCGGACAAGACTAATCTGTTAGAAGCTTCTGTTTGCTAATTACTTTTGTAATCTACGATGTGAGTTTTCAAAATAATGCTTAATCGCATTAAGCGAGCACAAAATTGAACTCACCGACGACTCGACCATCAATGTTGACAGGCTTAAACTGCAAATAATCACGGGCTTTTCCGCCCCACCACTCGTTACCAGTTCGCCCTTTCAAATAAAGCTGAGTCGTTAACAGCTCTTTCTCTCCACTCCATAGTTTGACGTGGATGTGGGGAGGTCGAGAGCTATATGGAACCGGAAATAACGTTTGAAAAAGGTAATTCCCATCTTCGTCAGTTAAAACTGCACCAAAGCCTGCGAAGTGAGGATCAAACTTATTATTGTTAGGTTGATTCGGGTGTTCATAGATACCTTGTCCATCACATTGCCATATTTCTATTTTCATTCCAGACAATGGATTCCCTGCTGTATCCATTACCTTACCCTGAAGAAAAATGGGCTCACCAATAAGACCTTTCGACTGCAAAATCAAATTTTGACGAAATGGCACTGGAACCACGGGATAGAATGGTCCTTCCGTTTGAGGCGGTGTCGGCTTCATTGGGCTAGCGGATTTTAGCGAAGGCGCAAATATTAGCGACCATAAAGCTAAGAAGTGTCGACGTTCCATATCATCACCAGTGATTGTTTACCTTACTTAAGTTTGGTGATTCTTGATGATTTTTCCAGCGTAGCAGTACACTAAAACAAACATGCCTCTGTTCAGGGCAACGCTGAACAGAGGCATTTACAAATTAGCTACTAATAATTAAACGGCTTCAAAGGCTAGTGCTTTCTTCTCTACCTGACGGAAGATAAGAGTGAGCACACCATTTACGGTTAAATAAAATGCGCCTGCAATACCAAATACCGTCAACGTATCGTAAGTTTGTGCGTTAATGCGCTGCGCGTAACCCATCAGATCCATGATCGTGATCGTGCTTGCTAGTGAAGTACCTTTGAAGACCAAAATCACTTCGTTCGAATAAGCCGGAACGGCACGACGAATAGCGTATGGCAGCAGCACTTTTAGCGTTGCGGTTTTGTTCATCCCTAGAGCACGACACGCTTGCCATTGACCAGAAGGAATCGCGTTAAACGCGCCTTTAAACAGCTGAGTGCTGTATGCAGCGGTATTCAGTGCTAGCGCTAACATCGCACAAAACCAAGGTTGGCTTAACCATGTCCAGAATACGCTTTCTCTTACGACATCAAACTGACCTGGTCCGTAATACACCAAGAAGATCTGCACCAACAAAGGTGTACCAGTAAACAAGGTGATGATGCCACGACTTAACCAATGCAAACCCGGAGTACGCTGGATCAGAGTCAGCGTCATCATCAGAGCTAAGAGACAGCCCACAACCAAGGAAGCGGCGGTCAATTGGAGGCTAGTGCCTAAGCCATCCAGCATTTGCCAAACGTGTTGTTCGTTCATGCGGTCGCCTCCTGTCCCATGCTCATACCTTGAATTGAGAATTTCTTATCAATCAGTTTTACGGCACGTTGCGTAATCAAAGTAATGCCTAAGTAAATCGCCGCAGCGGTTGCGTACCATGTAAACGCTTCATGTGTCGCTGCAGATGTTAGCTGCGCTTGTTTCAACAAATCCGTTACGCCAATCAGTGATACAAGCGCGGTGTCTTTCAGCAGAACCAACCATTGGTTAGTTAAACCTGGTAGTGCGTGTCTTACTGCTTGTGGTAAAACAATGCGAACGAAAGCGTGTGCTTGACTGATGCCGAGTGCACTTGCTGCTTCTCTCTGCCCTCTTCCAACGGCTTTTAATGCGCCACGTAGAGTTTGAGAAGCGTAGGAAGCGAAGATCAATGACAACGCCACCACGCCAGACAAGAACGGGCTAACTTCAATAAAGTCGCCGGTGATTAAAAACAGAACCTGCGTCGAACCAAAATAGATGAACAACACGACAAGGATTTCTGGCAAGCCACGTACAATCGTCACAAACGCCGTCATTGGCCATTTAACGAAAACGCGGCGAGACATTTCACCACTGGCGAATACCACTGCCAGAATCAAACCGACTAAGAGGCTTGTGAAGGCTAGCTGGACAGTCATCCAACTAGCTTGAACAAGCGATAAAGAGTAACCCGTTAGTGCCATATTACTTACCGAAGTACTTGTTGTAGATTACGTCGTATTCGCCGTTCGCTTTCACTGTTTTCAGTGCCGTGTTCAGCTTGTTCACTAGCTCGTCGTTACCTTTGTTTACTGCGATACCGAAACCGTTACCGAAGTATTTAGGGTTGGTTACGTGCTCGCCCACGTATGCTAGATTGTCTTCTTTCTTGAACCATTCAGCTACGACAGCTGTATCGCCGAATACAGAATCAATACGACCGTTCTTCATATCGATGAATGCGTCTTGGTAGCTAGAGTAAGGAACCGCTGTTACGCCCGGCATTTGCTCAATCAGGTAACTTTGGTGTGTTGAACCGTTTTGAACACCAACGCGCTTACCTTCTAGTGCTTTTTGATCAGCAACTTTTTCTTTGATAGAAACAAACGCTGCTGAGTTTTCATAGTATGCATTCGTGAAATTCACTTGCTCCAAACGCGCCTCAGTAATATCCATTGCAGAGATAGCCGCATCGTAACGTTTGAATTTTAATGCAGGGATCAGGCTGTCAAAAGATTGGTTATGGAAGGTACATTTGGCTTCCATTTCTTTACATAGTGCGTTCGCCAGATCCACGTCAAAACCTTGGATTTGGTTATTTTCATCCATGTATTCGAATGGTGCGTACGTCGCTTCCATCGCGAATTTGATCTCTTCTTGTGCTGCTGCGTTTGCTGCCATAGTTGCAGAAGAAAGGCCGATTAGTGAAGCCAGTAGAATCTTTTTCATTGCAATACTCCGTGTGTACTTAGTGGGCTGACACTCGCAATGACAGCCGAGCTTATCTGTTAAATAGACTGAACTTTAAAAACGTAATTTAGTGATTTAGGTAGTCAGCAAACTGGGCGGTTTGCGGGTTAGAAAACGAATCATTTGTGCCGTGCTCGACGATGTATCCTTTTTCTAGATACAGTACGTGGCTAGCGATTTTCTTAGCAAAATCGACCTCATGCGTTACTACGACTTGGGTGATGCCAGTTTCGCTTAAATCTTTAATAATCTTAACGACTTGGTTAGTAATTTCCGGATCAAGCGCTGCGGTCGGTTCATCAAAAAGCAAGACTTCCGGTTTCATCATCAGTGCACGAGCAATCGCCACACGTTGTTGCTGACCACCAGAAAGCTGCATCGGCCATGCATCCGCTTTATCTGCCAAATGCAGCGTTGCGAGAATTTGCATTGCTTGGTTCTTCGCTTCTTCTTTATCCATGCCAGATACTTTTACCGGAGCCTCAATCAGGTTCTCCATCACTGTCATGTGCGGCCATAAGTTGTACTGTTGGAACACCATGCCTACTTTACGACGAAGTGCTAAACCTTGTTTCTCTTTGATTTCAGTAGAGAAATCAAAAACATCATTTGCGATGTTTAGCTTGCCGTTATCCGCCCCTTCAAGAAGATTAAGAACACGCAGTAGAGAGCTCTTACCTGCACCACTTGGACCAAGTAACACCAGTGTTTCGCCGCTTTCACACTTAAAGCTGACATCGTGAAGCACTTGTGTCTCACCGTAGGATTTATTGATTCCGCTTACCTGAATAGTCATGCTGACATACCGCATTAATTGTCACTTGGCATTTATATTACTCAAAAGGATTTTTTATGCAATAAAAATGTATAAAAATTAATTTTGTTAAATTTTTGTATGATAAGCAATCAATACAACAGAGAATATGACTGGTTTAATCAGTTGGTTTTAACTGAAATTGTTGATGAAAATCCAACAATATGATGGCAATCGAAACAAGGTTAAAATTCTGGTTACTTTTGTGCTTGTGTAGACGGAATTTTGAGTCTTTGAACGTACTACACCCGACGCAGACCTTCTCATTTTTGCCGGGCTTCCCCCCTCGATTTCCGGTAAAGCCTTCTATCGGCGGGTTCCTGATTAGGACTTTGTGAATGGACTATAATTTCTCTTTGTATTCTGGCCCTTAATTCGAGTCATCTAAGTATGAGTGAGATAACCCCATGTTGAAGTCGCATTGTTTTTCTCTCATTGCACTTGCTTCTCTGAGCTTACTTTCTGTACCCAACGTTTGGAGTAGAACAGCAATCGTGTTACCTGGGTTGCATGAGCAGGGTATTGATCTTCAAGATAAGCCTATCTCTGCTGCCGCTGCACTTGAATGGGAGTTGGATAATGCCGATATCGTGTTTGGAGCTTACCAAAATAAGAGTGATAACGAGCGTGTAAAAGCGCTTGGTTACATGTACAACCAAAAGCTGGAACTTAACTCAGGTTGGCTGGAAAACGATATACGTAACCAAGCAGAAATAAATAACATCGATTATGAGGACTTTTTTCTTCATTTTTCGGAAGACACTGTCCTAGCTGAAGTCGACTCAAGCCATGGCGAGAATACTCTGCTCAATCGAAAACCGATGATTGTTGGTTATACGGCTAGTGCTGACCACGCCGGTTTTTGGCTATATCAACCACCGCCATGGGATGCTGATGTATTAGGTCAGGCGAATAATGGTGGTGCCCTCTATGTTTATCACTCAGAGAAGTTCGACCGCTTAACCCTTACGTTTTCCCAGTTTGCTCAAGGTGGCAACTTCATAATTGAATACCCTTCTGCCATCGATTCATTCGGTCTGGTAACAGAATGGAAAAACTTCGTAATTAAAAAAGACAAGACTGAGAACATGACTAAAAACCAAACGGTAAACTGGTCTGTTCCTTCGGATTGGGTTCGCGCAACAACGCATGATGGTAGCGGACAAACCTATGGTGGCGGTCAGTATTTTGGGTCCACTTTTTTACGCGATGGTGGCCGTCTATACGTAGCGCGAGTGACTTGGCATGACGACAACATAGAAAATCGCCCACGCCTCGAAAACATTCAACTCAAAGATAGCTTCCCTGTCGTCAATGTCTCAGGAGCACCAACGGAGACACCTGAAGGTCAAACCATTCAGCGCTGGCGACAAATTCGAGGTTTTGACAAATCAGCCGATCGAAACCAAGACAATTATCTTTCTTGGAATGAATACAAAAACCGTTCAAATAAGAATGCAACGGCACGATTTCGTTGGGAGTCACGCGTTATTCCATTTGGTCGCATGTGGAATCAAACCTCTTCTTGGGCATTGACCAATCTCGGCAATCCCGATTTTGTCAATACAATGCGCCACTATTATCAAGCTGAATGGACGAAACAAGGTTTAAACGGTGCGTACAACGACGATACGGATAAGTTGCTCGGAGAAAATCAGTTCTACGTTTATTCCGGTGGTGGGGTGGATGAGCTTGGTTTGGTGGCGGGAAGCCAAGCCGCTGATGATGCATACAAAGCGCAATTCTCGGCGTTCTTAAACAAATTGGCGACGCTGGATGCGGATGCGTTAATTGGCCTCAACATAGGCACGGCCAACTTATTCGGTCGTAACGGCCAAAACCACTTGGTTGGTGCTGGCTCCTTGTACTTGCGCGAGCACTACCCTTTCCCTTCTACCGGCTTTAGTGGCTATGCTGGCTTGGCTAAATTTTGGGATAACTCTGCACTCGCCAAAGCTGGCCAGAAAGTGATTTATCAAGCGACAACGCGTTATGGTCGCGTCCAATACTTTGGTAACACAGAAAACAATTGGAAGCAGGACCAATATTCTGCACTAGTAGTGTTCTACTTAAACTATCACCCTGAGCGCAGTTACTTTAGCCAGTGGAATAATGGTTACGTATATGGAAGCAATAACACTACAGGTGACAACTTCTGGAAGGCAGGCATACCAAAGAATATTGCTTATCAACCTAGCACCTTGCTTGCCATCGATTTAGGTACACCAGCCAATCAAATCCCAGATGGGTATCAGGCGACTCCGTTAATGATGTCCACCAGCACGCCCTATTCCGCCGATTACACGGTGATTGGAGATGCTTCTATGAGCAAAGTGGCTCATCCTGACTTGCCTAATGGCGCTATCGATTTGTTACCAACCCATACGTACTTTGCGTATCGCTCAGAAGATACGGTAGTGATGCATGGCCCTACGGAGATGGTGTTAGCCCGCGAATTCACCAAAGGCCGAGTGCTGTATCGGACTGATTTCTTTGGCAAGAATATCGATTATTTCTCCTCACCGAAGATAACTATCGCACTTCCAGAACCTATGCGACCTGTAGATCAAGACGGTAACATCGGCGATTATGTTTCTCACATTGAGATCGGCGGCTACGAAGGGGTGTTCTTGCTGTATTAACTCCCTTTCAACCACTCTCACTAAACGCTTCATAAATAGCCGTTTTTATGCTTAACGTCACTGAAAAAACCTTGTTCACTGAATCTTTATAAACCGATGTATATACTGAAGTAAATGACAACGACAAGGAAATTCAGTCACATGAAGACGACACCTTCAATGCTCTCTGTTCTGCTGCTATCAGCATTATCAACTCATGCAAATGCAGATGCAGATGAATGTGGAAAAATAACCATCGCGGATATGAATTGGAATTCGGCAAGCTTAATGGCGCACATCGACCAATTTGTCTTAAATGAAGGCTACCAGTGCGATGCGGAATTGATCCCTGGTGATAGCGTTCCTACAGGCACCTCTATGATTGAAAAGGGACAACCTGACGTTGCGCCAGAATTATGGACAAACGGTATTAAAGAAGCACTTGATAAAGGGATTGCGGATAAACGCTTGCGCATCGCTGGTGAGTCGCTTGTCAATGGCGGTGAAGAAGGCTTTTGGGTTCCCGCCTATCTGGTAAAACAGTATCCAGAGCTCGCGACGATAGAAGGCGTCATTAAACACGCCAAGCTGTTTGAACACCCTGAGGATGATGACAAGTTCGCCTTTTATAGCTGCCCTGCTGGTTGGACATGCCAAATCACCTCCGGTCACTTGTTTAATGCATTAGGGTTAAGTGAGCACGGCTTTGAGATGGTTGACCCAGGCTCTGGCGCAGCATTAGCTGGCACCATCGCCAAAGCCTATGATCGCAAAATGCCTTGGTTTGGTTACTATTGGTCACCAACACCCGTATTGGGCAAGTATGATATGGTCAAAGTGGATTTTGGTAGCGGAACGGATCTGGAAGAGTATCGCAACTGTACCACCCAGCCTGATTGTGCTTCACCAAAAGTAACAATGTACCCACCTTCTCCAGTTCGCACAGTAACAACTGAGGCATTTGCGAACAAAGAACCCCAAGCATTCGCGTACTTGCAGAAACGCGGATTTACCAACGAGCAAATGAGTGAAATGCTGGCCTGGATGGAAGATAACTACGCAGATGGTGAAGAAGCGATGTTTTACTTCTTTAATACCTATCCTGACTTATGGAAAGGTTGGGTATCTGAAGACGTAGCGGTGAGAATCGAAAAAGCGCTTTGATGATTAATACTTAAAGTGCCACAAATCATTTAACCTCCCATACCGTTTGAATAAACGGCATGGGAGACTAATCAACGATTCGTTAATACATGGTGTGACCATTCAATGTTTCTTTAGGAATCTCTTGCAGAGCGTCCCAATGTTCGACGATTTTCCCATTATGATCAAAACGAAAGAAATCCATCGTCACGTATTCAATATCATTAGGCCATGTTTGGTGAGTGTGTAGTGCCACCAAATTCCCCTCAGCAATGGCTCGCACAAACGTAATGTCTTTATTGGGATACTCGTTTTGCATCCGCTCAAAATACTCGATAAAAGCCTCGGGGCCATTTCCAACTAATGGATTGTGCTGGATGTACTCATCGCCAACGTAGTCTTCAACTGCCTTTTTTGGATTACCTCGATAGGCGGTTTCGTAAAACGCAATGGCATTTCTTTTGTTCTCTTGCAGGTCCATTTTTCTTCCCTATGTCGCTCTACTTGGTATTTAACGATAATCATAGCCTTAGAACCTAAGAAGTGACCGAACATCGCGCACAAAAAAGGCCGCTAAACCGCAGCCTTCATCACTTGAAACTTGGAATCACTGTCCCTTCAGAGCTTAAACCACACCACCAGCGCCCTGCATGGAACGCTCACTGTTCTCCACCAGCAACGCGGTTGCGGTTTGTTTCAGTGTTTCCCACTCTTGGTCTTCGACAAAAATACCATTTTGCCAAGAGGCTTGTTGCGTGTTGCTTAACTCATCGCCTTCAATGTGAATGGTGTATCCTTGTGCGCTTTTCTCGATATCGAAATCGTTCACAGAGAGTTCGATAACCATACTATGCAAATCCGTATCATGCCCATCAAACTGATCCGAGAAAAAGACTTCTGGCGCGATTCGTCCACGATTTAACACATAAAGCGTTCGTTTTGGACTAGAGCCATTGACCCATTGTGCACGGCACGCAATGCCTTTTGCAGAGAGCTTCAACAACTCACTAAAACCTAGCCAACGGTTATGACACTGTTTCAACGTGATAGTAATCGACTTGCTGTTGATCATTTTCTCAAGTGCGAAATCCAACACTGCGGGTAAGTGGCACGCCACACTGCCATTGTGCAAATCCATCTCGATACTCGATGGCGTGCTGTTGGTCACCGATACGGCGCAGTCCGAATCTAACCCAAGAAACAGGCTGGCGTTATTAAAGTGACGCACCCCGTGCAAGCCAACCATTTGCAAGTCCGCCACCATGTTCGCAATGACATCCGCCTCACCACAGTGACGGCGCATGCCAAGAAATGCCTTATTAACCGCGGCCACCAATTCGTTGTGAGAGACGATCATAATGCAAATCCTCCGTTGATTTTTTGATTGTCACTTTGCGCAATTTCTTCTCGTTCCGGCATGCTTGGGAAAATCCATATGTCTGCCAGTTTAGGATCGTGAATTTCATCTAACAGCGGCGCGCCCTGGAAGAAAGTTACTCGAACCCAACGATCCGAGCGCGGATCAAACTTAGTCGCACCAAAGATCGCCAACTTACAGCGCAATAAGTGCATTGGCAGTGCATCTTGGCGCAGCACGTTCATTTGAATATCACCCATTGCTCGGTTACCTAACGTCCATACGCGACGTGTGATCGAACGGTAAGTTGGATTTTGCAACAGAAACTCTGCTACGGACATTTCTTCATCACAACCAAGCAAGGCGTGGTACAAGCGATTCACTTGTCTGCCGATATCAAGCGGCAGCTCTTTTTCTTCTCCTGCTTCCTCCCCACGAACACCAAGCCTTGGCTCTTCTTTGTCTTGCGAGCGATACCAGAACCAGTAGTTGTTCTCGGCTAGTGAGTAATCCGCATCAATCGCCCAGCGGTATTTGCTTTGCAACACTTCCAGTAAATCTTGGATCTTTTTCCCGCCCGGAATAGATAACGTTTCATCCGTATTCATTTGGCTAGCAAATTCATCCACTAAAGATGGGTAGAGTTCGATCAAGCAAGAGGTGAGGATTTCTTGGGCTTCCACACTCATTGTTTTCTTATGCTCGACCAAACTCGCCCAGTTCGGATGTGATGCCATTAACGTTGTTAGCTCCGATAGCAGTTGTTTTATATCTGCTATCGCTTGATGATTGAGCCTGTCTTGATGTTCATTGATGGTGATGACTTGCTCTAGATGGCGCTGTGCTTTTTGCAGTAATCCTTGCAATGGAGCATGGAATGAAGCTTCACACGGCATGGCAAAGACTCGCGCTACTGCACGCTCGCGAGAGGTCATCCATTGGTCAACGATGCACGGGTGATTAATCAAGTATGGAGCCATGCCTAAGCCAGTAGCATTGCCGACACCAAGGTAGCGCTGCAAGCCACGATGCAAAGCCACCGCGTTGTCGCCTCCTTGCTGAAGTGCTAGGTAGTGCACCCAATCCAGGCTGAATTCACGCAACATATATACGGCACACATTTGCGCACTAAAAGACTGGCTGAAATCTGGGTTATTCTCTAACAGTTTGAAATCGGCGATACCAAACTTTCCGTTACCATAAACAGCTGTGGTACGCAGGATATAACCCACTTCCGCCAGCTCTTTTGGCTCGGGCTGCTTGCCTTGAGAAAGAGCGCTAACAATGTGCTCAAACACGCGCACGCTTTTGTTTGCGCGAGCCAGAACAAGTACGTTGTTTGGATTACGTCCCGCTTCTTGCAGCGGTACATTTGCTCGCAATCTTTCCAACAAAGTAACATCAACATCGCCTTGAACCAGTGCGAATGTGACGTCCCACTTTTCAGCAATGACGCGGTCATTACGCTCGTCATCAGCAATTTCATCACAGAACACCACCAAATGATAAACGTGCTCTAGCGTGGTCAATTTGTAAATAACGTGACCATAACCACGCGGACAAAGTTGCCACTCATGCTTGGTTACTTGCCAATTTTGGCTTGCCATATTACGAATCAGGCTACGAACAAAGCTGATTCGGTTTTGGTGCATTGCGCCAAGCCTTTCGGCTGCCATGACAATCGCTGCGTCGCGCATAGTTGCTTCCGTATAAGTAGAACGATGTGCATCCATTTTGCTCACCACCTATTTGTTATTGTAAGAATACTAGGGTTTGTGCGGATGCAGGAGGAAAACACCCGCACAAGCTCCACGTTGTTTGAATTAGATAATTGTTATAGCCCTTGCTCTTTCGCCATTTTGATTGCGATTTGCGGTGCATTCCAAAGTGACGGCAACAGAATCAGCGAAACCGGAACCGCGGTAATCACAATGAAAGATTGCAGTGCAGAGATGCCGCCAGAGCCAAGCGAAATCAGGATCAGAGCTGTCACACCCATCATTACGCCCCAGAAGGTACGGATGATCGCATTCGGCTCCGTTTCACCACTGATCACGACACTGATGGTGTAGGTCATTGAGTCGCCCGTCGTGACGATGAAGATCGTGGTTAAAATCAGAAATAGAATTGAAGTCAGCATTGGCATTGGTAGTTGCTGAGTCACCGCAAGCAAAGCACCTGGCAAGTTAAAGCCTTCAAACGCCGCACTCACACTGCCCGGTTCAGCAATTTCAAACGCTAGGCCAGAGCCGCCAACAATCGTGAACCAAAAACAGGTGGTGAGCGGAGCCACAATGCTGATGGTGGAAATAACTTGGCGAATAGTGCGACCACGGGAAATACGCGCAATAAAGATTGCCATCATCGGACCATAACCAAGGAACCAGCCCCAGAAAAATACTGTCCACCAGCTTAGCCAACCTTCGTCACCGCGATAGGTCGCCATTGGGATAAAGTTATCCAGCATGCTCCCTACACCTTGAATGTATCCGTTAAAGATAAAATTCGTAGGGCCAAAAAACAGGATGTAAACCATCAATGCCATTGCCAGAATCACGTTGTAACGACTAAGTAGTTGCATGCCTCGGCTTAATCCACTGAGTGCAGACAAGGTGTAAAGCGCAATCGCAAACAAAATGATGATAAGCTGAGTCGTAAAGCCATCAGGAATATCAAACAGCGCATTTAACGCGTAGCTAACCTGCAAGCCTAGAAACCCAATTGGCCCGATGGTGCCCGCGGCTACCGCGATAATGCAGCACGCGTCAATCAATGCACCAAGTTGGCCTTTAAGTGCTCGTTCGCCCAACACAGGGTAAAGCAAAATACGGGGTTTTAGTGGTAAACCTTTGTCGTAATGCAGGTGCATCACCACGATGGAAGTTAAGCTACCTACAATCGCCCAAGCCAGAAAGCCCCAGTGCATAAAGGATTGCGACAACGCATTCACCGCACCTTGCTGCGGGTTATCTTGCGCGCCGTACAAAGGGGGTGGGCTAACATAGTGTGCGATAGGCTCAGCCGCGGCCCAGAAAACGCCACCACCAGCCAACAAGGTACAGAAAATAATCGCCATCCAGCGGAAAGAATCCATTTCTGGTTTAGCAATCCCGCCCAACATCACCTTGCCTGTTCGCCCTGCAGCCAAGCCAAGACCAATAAGAAAAGTGAGAAGCAGCAGTAACTGCCAGTAAGGACCAAACACCTGAACTGCCCAGCCAAAGCCGGCGTTAACGATCGTAGATAACAACTCGCCGTCATAAAGTGCAATAGCAACGAACAACGCGATAAAACCACCGCTATACCAAAAGGCCGGGTTATTCAGTCCCAATTTGTCCGTCGTGTTTTCTGTTGTTGATGTGTTGTGTGTTGCTTTTGACTTGCCCGATGACACGCTCATCGTGGAAGCTTTCATGCTATTGGTTAAATCAGACATACTCTGGCTCCAGAGGTTCTTTGCAGCTGCCAAAGACTGGCTACAAATGTGAGTTTTACGCCTGCCGTATTGTTGTTATGTAGGCAGGCGGTTCCTAATTTTGGGAGTACTATGAAATAGGCTCTAATCCTTCTTTGAGGAAGTTGAACCAGTTTTCACCCAATATTTTTCCTGCCTCAGATTCACTGAATCCGTGACGCATTAATCCGTTGTAGATGTTCTCCATCCCTGCACTGCCGCAGAACCATGGCAGCGCATCTGGCCATCCCGAGTTACTTGCCGAACCTTCGCCGTAATCCATCGCTTTTGACCAACGACCGTTGCGCATCCACTCCAACACTTGTTGCGGCTGGTTTAAGCACAAATCGCTACCGATACCTAAATGGTCAACGCCAAACATGTCTGCGGTTTTCGCAACCATCTGGCAGAAATCATCCAGCGTGCACTGGCTGCCATTTGGCAAATGGAACGGATATAAACTGAATCCAATCAAACCACCGCGCTCCGTCAGTGCTTTGATCACGGTGTTGGACTTGTTACGCAGTGCGTCATGCGCAAACGTCGGGTTGGCATGGCTGATACAAATTGGACGCGAAGAAAGATCGATGGCTTCCAACGTTGAACGCTCCGCGCTGTGGGACATATCAATGATCATCCCGACTCGGTTCATCTCTTCAATCACTTGCTTACCAAAGCGAGTTACGCCGGAATCGTTTTGTTCGTAACAACCTGTCGCCAGTAAGCTTTGGTTGTTGTAGGTCAGTTGCATGATCAGCAGACCTTGGCGGCGCATCACTTCAATCAAGCCAATTTCATCATCAATCGGTGAGCAATTTTGCGCGCCGAAGAAGATGCCGACTTTGCCTTCTGCTTTGGCTTTTTCTACATCTGCCATTGAATAAATAGGCATGATGAGGTCCGCATTTTGCTCGAAGCGCAAGTTCCACTCAGCAAAACGCGTTAAGGTTTCGCGCGCAGTTTCGTGGTAGACGATGGTGGCATGAACGGCGGTAATGCCACTCGCCTTAAGCGTTTGGAAATACTCTCGATCCCAATTGCAGTACTGCAATCCGTCAATCACAATCCGTTGTTGGTACATAACCACTCCTTAAACAATTTCTTAGCCTTTTAGTTCGGGTAACTGACACCATCAGCTACCCTGCTGTTCTTAGTAAGGGCGCTGATAAGCGGTTTTCACCACGGTGTAGAACTCTTTGGCGTACTGACCTTGCTCACGAGGACCAAAGCTAGATTCTTTACGGCCACCAAATGGGACGTGATAATCTGTACCCGCAGTTGGCAAGTTAACCATGACGCAGCCCGTTTGGACTTGCTGTTTGAAGATCGCGCTATTGCGCAGGCTTTGCGTAATAATGCCGCCTGTCAGGCCAAAGCGCGTATCGTTCGCGACTGCAATCGCCTCATCCAGATCAGAAACGCGAATCACGCTTGCCATTGGTGCAAAGACTTCTTCTTGATTCACTTCCCAGTTGTTTTGTGTGTTCAAGAACAGGGTTGGTGACATGTAGTAACCGTCATGCTCTAGGCTCAGACGCTCACCACCGAAAGCCAGCTCCGCGCCTGCTTGGCGTGCGTTTTCAATCCACTCAAAGTTCGCATTCAGCTGGTTACCATCAACAACAGGGCCCATAAATACGCCCTCTTCTAGTGCGTGACCCACTTTTAATTCGCTCATGCGTTTGATTAGCGCTTCAACATACGCGTCGTGAATTCCGTCCATAACCACAAGACGAGAAGACGCGGTACATTTTTGACCTGCACCTGAGAATGAGCCTGCGATTGTGGCTTCAACGGCAATTTGAATGTCTGCATCATCTGCCACTACGAGCGCATTTTTGCTGCCCATCTCTAGCTGACAACGCGCAAAGTTTGGTGCCGTTGCCGCCGCTACTTTACGGCCAGTGTCCACAGAACCAGTGAAGCTAACGCCGTTCACGTCTTTCGAATTGATAAGGGTATTACCTACTTGCGAACCGCTGCCCAAAACGAGGTTAAACGTGCCAGCAGGTAAACCTTGGCGATGGATAATCTCAGTCAGAGCAACGGCACTTGCTGGAGTTAGGTTGGCAGGCTTCCAGACGACACTGTTGCCAAACGCAAGTGCTGGCGCGATTTTCCAAGCCGCTGTTGCTGTTGGGAAGTTCCAAGGAGAGATAATGGCGATAACGCCGACGGCTTCGCGAGTAACTTCAACGGAGACACCTGGACGGACGGAAGCAGCGTTATCGCCAATTTGACGCAGTACCTCAGCAGCAAAGTATTGGAAGAATTGGCCAGCACGGTAAATCTCACCTCGACCTTCAGCAAATGGCTTACCTTCTTCACGCGACAGCAAAGTGCCCAATTCGTCACATCGTGCAATGAGCTCATCACCAATCGCTTGCAGCACTGCTTGTTTGCGCTCGATTGGTGTTTTTTCCCAATCTGGCTGCGCTGATTTAGCCGCTTGAATCGCTTGCTCTACTTGCGACACACTCGCTTGTGCGAAATCGCCAATGTTTTCGCTGATATCAGAAGGGTTAATATTGGCGATGGTTTCCATGCCAGATTGCCATTCACCTGCTATATAGAGGGATTTTTCTGCTTGAACATTGTTAATAAAAGTCATGGTTCTTTCCTTGTTCTTCCGATTTGTGATGGCAAGCCACCCACTCACTGATCTCAATTATTCTTGTTGGATTTATTCTGGTTGGCTTGCCGACGCGTAGACGACAAACTCCACCAACATTTCTTCTCGTGCTAACCCTGCAACCACCATGGCGGCGCGATTTGGGTACGGCGCTTCAAAATATTCCGCGTACACTTGGTTAACGGTTTTTAAGTATTCTCTGTCGGTCACGTAAATCAGGACCTGCAATACAGAGTCCAAAGACTCCCCGGCACACTCCAGGGTGTGAATGAGATTGTTAAAGGTTTGACGTGTTTGTGCTTCGATGCCGCCTTCCACAACCGCGCCTGTATCATCAATAGGAATTTGAGCCGTATACAGGGTTCCGTTGTTGACTATCGCCCATTCAAGCGGCGCTTTAGAAGCAAACAGACTGGTTTTTACTGGGTGTTTTTTAGTAGAAGTATTCACGTGCCTTTCAACCTTTGTAACAACTTTGTTTCAATACAGTTAAATGATGCACATTGACAGGCGATAAATCTAACGGTAATTTTTTTACATTTGATAAATAAAACTTATCACCTCATTGAGAATAACGTAAATAAAGGGATTAAGAGGCACTAGGGATGAGTATTAAGCTTCAACAATTAATGCATTTTGTGATGGTAGTCGAGGAAGGTGGGTTTCGAGCCGCTTCACATCGTGCAAATCGATCTCAGGCTGCGCTCTCCACGTCGATAAAAGAGCTAGAGAAAATGCTAGGACAAACGCTGTTTGAGCCCGGCAACAAAACCAAATTAACGCCTTTTGGTGAGATTTGTTTGCCCAAGGTGGTTCAGTTTCTCAATATCTACAGTGCGCTGGACAACGATCTCAAAGCTGCCGCGGCCGGACAGCAAGGGAGAGTGCGAATTGCGAGCGTTCCTTCTGTTGCAGCGAAACTCATCCCGAGCGTGTTGGCTGCCTTCTGCGAACAGTATCCAAATGTAGAAGTAAGCTTGATCGACGATAACGCGGCAGGTGTCGAGGCTCGCTTACTCTCTGGTGAAGTCGACTTGGCGCTCGGTAACCCCTCTCACCTTGATGAGGGCGGCATTGACTTTACACCGCTGTTGTCCGACCCCATTGGCGTGGTGTGTTTAAAAGATAACCTGATTGCCAATAAAACAGAGGGAATCGAGTGGCAAACTTTGCTCGAACAACCTTTTATTCGTAACGGCACCTGTACGCTTCTCGATCCAACCCCAGCCAGAGCACTGAGTGAGCAAGCGCTCTATTCGGTCGAGAATATCACTTCGCTGTTTTCTGTCTTAGAACTTGGGATTGGTGTCACGACCCTACCGAAGCTTGCTTTCCCAACCAATGAAACACGCTTGGTTTGGATCCCACTTATCGATCCACCGCTTGAAAGGCAAATTGGTATCTTTACGTTGACCGACCGCACGATCTCGCCTCAAGCAAAAGCGTTTCATGATTTGTGTGTACGTTATCTAAACTATCAAGATGAAGAGACGTAGTTCGAAGGTTTTAGCTAACAGTGGCTCCATTAGATTTTAGAGCCACTGTTATTTGATATTAAGTGACAGATCCGGTCATATGAAATGACGACGCTCTTATTGCACTTATTCTGGCTTGATATTCTGATTCATTCTGAACAAGTTATTTGGATCAAACTTCTTCTTCACTGCTTGTAAACGCGCAAAGGTTGGACCGTAGGCAGACTCTGTACGTTCAGCTTCGTCTTGTGTAAGGAAATTGATATACGCTCCGCCACTTGCATAGGGCTTAGTCTTGGCAAAAAATTCCCTTGCCCAGCTGATGCAAGCTTCATCATCTTCTGCTAAATCCCATCTTCCATGTACATTTAATACATAGTTTGCATCACGGCTAGAATAAGCCATAGACTCGGGCTCAGGTCTAGAGGCAGCGCAGCCAAGAGAGGCGATAAAAATCTCACACTGAGGCGATGGTAACTTACCTGCGTATTCTATCGCTGCATCAATCACACCTTCGCTTAGCGAGTTAAAATTGTGCGATTTCCAATAGTTACGTGCGCCCGGAGTAAGCAATGGATCAAACGCTTGCTGCCACGCCGCAAATGGCTGTACACCAACATGCTCACCATGTGCATCACCAAACTCTCTCAACGGTGCAATTAACTTCTCACCTTCAGCCGGGTCACCCGCATAACATATCGCGAGTACAACCACTTCTTTTCCGTGAACGCTTTCAGGTAAGAATGGGAGTGGCGGCGCTTTCCGACTCACCATCCAGACACTTAGATCATCAGGGGCCGACTCAGTGAATTTCGCAAACTGGGTGATAATGGATTTCGCTCGCTCAAATGGAAAGACAATGAGACCACTTAACACCTCTGGACCGACAGGATGTAGCTGGAATTCAAAACGCGTAACGATACCAAAGTTACCGCCGCCCCCACGTAACGCCCAGAACAAATCGGCATTTTCTGTCTCATTCGCGAGCAGTTGACGACCATCTGCAGTTACGACATTTGCAGAGACCAAGTTGTCTATCGTCATACCATATTTTCGGCTCAACCAACCAAAACCACCACCAAGCGTTAACCCCGCAATTCCCGTGGTTGAATTAATGCCGACAGGCGTTGCTAATCCATATTTTTGTGTGGCCTCATCGACATCAGCCAACGTACAGCCAGGTTCAACGAAAGCCCTTCTTTCGCTTTCATCCACTTGAACATGATTCAAAAGCGACAAGTCGATCATCACACCATGATCGCAAACCGCATTGCCCGCAATATTATGCCCGCCACCTCGGACCGAAAGTAGCTGATTGTTATCCCGAGCAAAGTTAACCGCCATCACGACATCATCGGCAGACTTGCAGCGAGCGATAACACCGGGACTGCGATCTATCATGCCATTCCAGATTTGACGAACTTCGTCGTACGTAGGATCTCCGGGCAAAACAACATCACCCTGAAATTGATTTTTGAAGTGTTCAATGGTTGCATTTTCTAGACTATTCATATTAGTTGCCTCTCACGTTTTACATGAGGCTTGCAAAGCACAATGCAACGACAAGCTAATACAAGTCCCTCACAATTAAACGTGACGTTTGAGTAGCTATTTTCAGAAAATAAACAAGGCCCCACAGTAACGATACCGTAGGGTCACAAATTCCCTTACTCTCTTGGGTTCGATAAAGCTGAAACACAGTTATAAAAATCAGATAGTTATCGCACCTCAAAACACATTCTGTATTCTTTACCCTGTGTGACACTCGCACCTAATTATTAATAAGTTCATTGTAAGTTTAGAATGCAATTTAGTTTCAGATATGAAACTTTGTCTTATAATTAATATTTTTAATAATTAATTATATTACCTTTATTTATCAATTAAATAGGATTATAAAAATATTTCGGACTGCGAATAGTGAATAGCCGTTAGAGGCAGTGATATTGAATTAAATTGAATAGCCTTCTTAGTGTCTTAGAAGACTATTGCGCTATTTATCAGTGACATACCGCCACTTAAGATGGGTTATTTACGACGATTTCGGTTCTTATACACCACGCAAAAGTTACCACGTTTGGTTCGGCATTTTGAGCAACGCTCGCAATCCACAGGCGCTCGATTACCCTCTTTCCAGCGCTTTATTAACTGAGGCTCAGCCAATAAAGGACGTGACACAGCGAAAAATTGGATATCTGTGTTTTCTGCAATTTTCTCAATCGCATCAATGTCACTCAATCCGCCGACAGTAATCACCGGGACGCTCACATCTTGACTGATCACATGTCCATATTCGTGAAAATAGCCTTCTTCTTGTAGTGTGTAACCATCGAACGTTTCACCAACAAGCTCGTTTGCTTTGCCGTGGATATTGCCAGACACGATGATCGCATCAACGCCCACTTCTTCGAGTTTCTTACAAACGACGCGAGTTTCATCGAACGTTAAACCGCCGTCAAAGAATTCTGTCGCGGTAAGCTTCACAAGGATTGGGAAAGTATTCCCAACCAGCTTTCTGGTTTTAGAAAAAATTTCTAAAAGGAAACGCATGCGATTTTCTAAGCTACCACCGTATTCGTCTTCGCGACGATTATAGTACGGGCTTAAAAACTGGTTAATTAAATAAGTGTGCGCCGCATGAATCTCTACGCCGTCAAAACCAGCGTCTTGAGCACGTTTACTCGCCAATGCGAATGCCTTTACGATGTAGTCGATTTCGTCTTTTGTCATCGCTTTGCCTTGCGTATTCGTGCCACGCTCAGGCACGTCACTCGGAGCGAAGATGACACGCTCACCGACGTTGTAGGTGGTTTTGGTTCCACCGTAAGCAATTTGCATTACGATTTTAGAATCGTGTTGGTGTACTAGCTCTGTTAGCTTTTTGTATTCTTCAATAAAAGAGTCGTTGTAGATCCCCATCATCCCAGCGTTGGGTTTCTCTTCTTCCACGATATTGGCATAACCAGTAACAATTAAACCCACTTCACCTTTCGCCAACTCTTCGTAAATATCGTAAAGCTTATCCGTCATGTGGCCATCTTCAGTCGCCATGTTCTCCCACGTTGCGCTGCGCACAAAACGGTTCTTTAGGGTCATGTTGCCAATGCGGGCTTCGGAAAACAAAATGCTCAAAACCAGTCCTCTTAATGTTGTCTTTATGGTTCTATCTTTTCCCAAGTAACCAAGAACAAAAAAGGAACAGCGATACACAACGTATGGCTGTTCCTTCTCTGAATCCGTGAGACCTGCAAACTACAGGCGCACCTTAATGCCTCGTGGGTGGCAAAACTTTAATCTGGATTAAGGTTTAGTGAGATAAGCTTGTAAGCAAAGCAACTCGGCCGATTTCTCAGTTTACCTTCACTCTACATTCTGGGGGTAAGATCTTCTCTTTTTCGAATGAGACTTCACAATCCACAAGAACGCTTCCTCCCCCATGTAGATAAAAGTAATCAAGCACGAAAAATACTTTATTATCACGCTCTCCATACTCTTCTACAAACACGCCAGCACTCTGGTTGAAATCCAGTTTTTCATTATCTAGAGAAATGGAGGAAACTCGAAATACATCATTTATTTCATAATCTGAACGATTAATTGTATCGACTTCAATCACTGGATTAATCTCCATGTTGTGGATAATAAGCCTAACAAGAGTACCTCCAATACGATAAGTTTCCACGGAGCTAACCGAGGACGGAACTTGGGCTAATACGCATGAAGACATTGCAACAATTGAAAGAAGAGTAAAACGACGAAACATGAACCACGACCATAGTAAAAAGGGATAATCATATTATCTCTTTTAGGCATGAATTCGAGTCTAGCAAAGCATGTAGCTCTCAGAATGGGAGCTACATGGAAGTGATATTAAAGAATTTCAAACTCAATAAATAAATGGCAACGGAATAAGCTCTAATCCTAGTACACCACTGATCCCCATCACCACTAGCAGTGAGACTTTAAACACCGACTTTGACCAAGCGATGTAGTTGCTGTCATCAATGCTGCGAAAAGTCACTTTCGTCCACATAAAGCAAACGACCGCCGCAACCGCTAAGTATTCATACCCAGCTTCACCAAGTAAAAATAACCCCAACGATACGGCCCCAAACGCCACGACATACGCTTTCATGTGTCGATGCGCTTTATGAATGCCCTCTTTAACTGGTAATACGGGAATCCCGGCTTCTCGGTAGTCTTGCATGCGGAACATGGCAATCGCGTACGAGTGCGGCATTTGCCAGAGACAGAACATGGTAAAGAGTAAAATCGCTTCCAAGCTAATAAAGTTTGTTACCGCTAAATAACCCACTAATGGCGGGACTGCACCTGAAATACTTCCCACTAAGGTTCCATACACCGAGTTACGTTTGTACCACATCGTGTAAAAGAACACGTAATACACGTAGCCAAGCAAAACGACGACAGCGGATAGTGGGTTCACTCGGATAAATAACAGTGCGGTTCCTACCAGCAATAAAGCAAGTGCATAAACAAACGCAATATCGATATTGATGTTGCCTTTCACTGTTTCACGATTTCGTGTACGTGCCATCTTTTGGTCGATATCACGATCGAAAATATTATTCACCACACAACCTGAAGCGATGACTAACCCCACACCAACTAACGTTGTAACGAACAACATTAGACTGGCTGGTTCTGTTTTTGCGGCGAGGAAGAACCCCGCCGCAACAGAAATCAGGTTGCCGAAAATAATGCCCGGTTTGGTGATAGACAAATAACTTTTCAGCATACCTTGGCCTACAACTTCATGTTGACGTTCATGTTGTAGATGATCCATACCGAGCCTGCGATAAGGATAAGTACAACAATGGCGGTAAACATCAGTGATACAAGGTTCCAACGTCCGTCGGATGTTTTTGTTTCCATGTGCAAGAAGTATTTGAAGTGAACAAATATCTGCGCTAATGCACATCCAAATAGAATCGCATAGGTTGTTGTATCTGGTAATGATTTCGTCCAAACAAAGTAGAACGGAATTACCGTCAGAATCAGTGAGGCAATGAAGCCTTTCACGTAATCTGACGCACTGGTTTCTGCATGTTGATCCATTACATTACCCCCAGTAAGTAAACGATGGTAAAGACACAAATCCAAACGATATCTAGAAAGTGCCAGAATAGGCTTAAGCAGTTAAAGCGCATTGCCATATTGTCGTTCAGACCTTTCGTCGACAGTTGATGGTACGCTACCGCTAACCAAATCAGACCAAAGGTTACGTGCAGGCCGTGCGTACCAACCAACGTAAAGAATGCCGATAGGAATGCACTTGTTTGTGGGCCATAGCCTTCTTCAATAAGGTGATGGAACTCATAGACCTCCATACAGATAAAACCAAGACCAAGTGCGAACGTTACTAACATCCAACGTTTGAGACCAGCAACGTTGTTGCGCTTCATCGCGATAATGCCAAAACCAAATGTGATACTGCTAAACAGCAGCAGCATGGTTTCGACAAACACGAATGGGAGTTCGAAAATGTCTTTACCTGTTGGGCCCGCAATTGAATTGCTCGACAGCACAGCGTATGTCGCGAACAAGGTCGCAAACAATACACAGTCGCTCATCAGGTAAACCCAAAAGCCAAATAGCTTGTTGCCATTCGTGTCATGGTGGTGATCATGGTCGTGATGTGCTGCGAGATTAGTTTGCATACGTCACCTCCAGATCATCTTTACTTTCGCTGTCTTTCACTGAGTTTTTCTTCGCTTCTTCAAGCTGAGCTCGACGCTCGGCCTCAATTGCTTTGATCTCTTCAACTTCCACGTAGTAATCCACGTCATCGTTGTAGCTGTGCTGAATACACGTCACGATAATACCGACCAAACTTGCTGCCGCTAGCCACCAGATGTACCAAATCATGCCGAAGCCAAATAGGAGCGACCAAGCCGACACGTAGATGCCTGTTGCCGTGTTTTTTGGCATATGAATACGTTCGTATTCCACTTCTTTAGTTGGATCGAACTCGCCACTTTGTTTCTGGTACCAGAAGGCATCCAGCACATCACCTTTTGGTAGGTGTGCAAAGTTGTAGAACGGCGGTGGAGACGATGTTGCCCACTCAAGAGTACGACCACCCCACGGATCACCAGTTAGGTCACGGTTTTGCTCGCGGTCACGGATACTCACGTAAATTTGGATGAACTGAGACAATACGCCCAGCGCGATCACAACCGTACCTGCTGCGGCAATCGATAACAGTGGGAAGTATTCAGGGTTGATGTCTTGGCTTAAACGACGAGTCATCCCCATAAAGCCCAGCGCGTAAAGCGGTAGGAACGCCATTAAGAAACCAATAATCCAAAGATAGAACGCGCGTTTGCCCCAAGTTTCATTCATTGTGAAACCTGTCGCTTTCGGGAACCAGTAAGTGATCGCAGCGAAACATCCAAACACCACACCACCGATGATAACGTTGTGGAAGTGAGCGATAAGGAATACTGAGTTATGCAGAACGAAATCTGCGCCCGGAACAGCCATTAGTACGCCCGTCATACCACCAACAGTAAAGGTGATCAGGAAGCCCACTGTCCACATCATTGGCGTCGTAAAGCGGATGCGGCCTTTGTACATGGTGAATAGCCAGTTGAAGATCTTCACCCCTGTTGGGATAGAAATAATCATCGTGGCAATACCGAAGAAGGCATTTACGTTCGCGCCAGATCCCATCGTAAAGAAGTGGTGTAGCCAAACGACAAACGCAAGAATCGTGATAACTACGGTAGCCCAAACTAGCGATGTGTAACCGAACAACTTTTTACGTGAGAAGGTTGCGGTGACCTCTGAGAACACACCAAAAATTGGCAAGATCAAAATGTACACTTCTGGATGGCCCCAAGCCCAAATCAGGTTGACGTACATCATTACGTTGCCGCCAAGATCATTGGTAAAGAAGTGCATGCCTAGGTATCTATCCAGCGTTAGCAGAGCGATAGTCACCGTTAGGATTGGGAATGAAATGATGATCAAAATGTTTGCACACAGAGACGCCCAAGTGAAAACTGGCATCTTCATCATTGGCATAGACGGTGTACGCATACGCAAAATGGTCGCGAAGAAGTTCACGCCTGTTAACGTCGTACCGACACCTGATATCTGCAGCGCCCAAATCCAATAGTCGACCCCGACTCCTGGGCTGGCCTCAATACCTGAAAGCGGCGGATACGCTAGCCAGCCGGTGCGACCAAATTCACCTAAGCCGAGAGACATGTTTGTTAGAATGACACCAACAACAAACAGCCAGAAGCTCAAGTTATTCAGATACGGGAAAGCTACGTCACGCGCACCAATCTGTAATGGCACGATGATGTTCATCAGACCAATAACCAATGGCATCGCTACGAAGAAGATCATGATCACGCCATGGGCAGTAAAAATTTGATCGTAGTGATGCGGTGGTAAGTAACCTGCTTCACCCGCAGAAGAAAGGAGTTGCTGACTACGCATCATGACTGCGTCAGCAAAACCACGAACAAGCATCACCATCGCTACTGCGATGTACATGAAGCCAAGTTTTTTATGGTCTACTGAAGTAAACCATTCATTCCACAAATATTGCCACTTTCCGGCTTTAGTTACCGCGTAAACTACGGCTAAACCAACCAGCGCCACAACCGCTAAGGTGATGACGATAATAGGTTCGTGGAATGGAACTGAATCAAGAGTTAATCTTCCAAACATTACGATTATCCTTGGTTTTCAGGCAAACAGTTCATTGAACCAGGATGCTGAGTCACAACGTCGGTGAACAAGAACGGAGGAACGCTAGAGAACAAAGTGACTGGCTCTGCGATACTTGGCGCTGCCAGTGAGCTGTATTGCTCCCAATCTTCAATACGATCAGGGCTCGCCTTCACTTTCTGCACCCAATTTAGGAACGCAGCACGATCAGACATTGCTGAAGCTGTGAACTTCATTTGCGAAAAGCCTTCGCCGCTGTAGTTCGATGCAAACCCCTTGTAGTCACCTTCGTGGTTCGCTATCAGGTTGAGCTTGGTAACCATGCCTGGCATCGCGTAGATCTGTGTACCTAAGCGAGGGATGAAAAACGCGTTCATGATGTTGTCCGAAGTCAGTTTGAACTGTACTGGCACGTCTTTCGGGAACGCCACATAGTTCACCGTCGCAATGTTTTCTTCTGGATAGATGAACAACCATTTCCAATCGAGTGACACCACTTCGATGGTCATTGGTTTAACATCACTTTCCAATGGTTTGGAGGGCTCTAGTTCATGAGTCGAACGCCATGTGATCGTCGCAAGAATCGCAATGATGATGATTGGAATTGTCCATACCACCACTTCGATTTTGGTCGAGTGTGACCACTCGGGAGCGTACTCTTCTTCAGTGTTAGAGGCGCGGTATCGGTAAGCGAAGTAAATCGTCATTAAAATCACAGGGATTACAACGATCAACATCAGCAAAAGAGCAGTAATAATTAGCTCTTTTTCCTGCACACCAATGGCACCTTTGGGGTCAAGTAAAGCTGAATTACATCCTGAGAGCATAAGTATGACGGACGCCAAACTTCCCCTCGACAAGATGCGTTTATATCTTGAGGCTTCCATTAACTTTCTCGATGGTTGTCTGGTTTCAAAACAAATGCCAATCACAGTAAATAAGAGCTCAGAAACAGCGCAGGGGAAATGTTTGATAAAAAGGCAAAAATTTTGATAAGTAGTTATTCTACTTACAAATTTTTCAGCGCCGTTATCAAGCATCTTAACCAGCTAGAATGAACAATTACTTGCTACGATTGGTATCAAGCTAAGAACCAGTTGTTATAGTCATTAGAATGTTTATGTGTTGAGCATGAGTAACGTCGGGATCAGAGCGAAACAAAACGGAATTGAGTGGAGATCAAAACCACACTATTAGTGTAAGTTTATTGTTACACTTTGAAACACGATGTTACATTTGGCGCATTATGAGGAGTAAAAAGTTAAAGCTCATTAGCCACAACTGGAAACTAACCTTCCATTAATGAAACCCACACACTTAAAATAGGAGATTAACCTCAACACGAATTTCACGTGCTTCACAGTTAATGTCTTTTGAAACAGACAGTTGCAAATTCATTTTGATGAGACTGACTATCAACTGCATTTACATAGATAGCTTGATTACGAAGGGGAAATTAAAAGTGGAAAATTGTGATCAATGTCAAACTAATGATTTCACTTAGTATTTGAGTGGTATTTACTTCTCATTATTTACTTTTGGCAAACCATTCGCAGGGCGAATCCAAACATGAGTAATAAACACACTTACGTTGCCCAGAACTGGCTCTCGGAAAAAATAGGAAATGTTGAAAGGAAAAGAAGCTTGTCATTCCGGTCTGTGGGGCCTAACCCTAGGGCTTTACATACGAATGCCTCCATCCACTTCTAAAACTCTGCCAGTAAAGTAATCACTCTCAAGAATGTATTTTACTGCATGTGCGATTTCACTTGTTTCACCCATCCTTCCAATTGGGATCATCTTTTCTAGCCGTTCTATGGCTTCTGGTTTCATTTGCTCTGCCATCGCGGTATGTACCACACCTGGTGCAATCGCCGCCGCGCGGATACCGTATCTTGCTAACTCACGGGCCCACGTTGTCGCCATGGTTGCGACCGCCGCTTTAGATGCAGAATAATTGGTTTGACCGATATTCCCTGCTCTCGCGACACTAGAAATATTGATGATAACGCCTTGTGAACCGCTCTCAATCATCTTGACGGCAGCTTCACGCCCACACAAAAATGTTCCTGTCACGTTAACGTTCATGACCAAGTTGAATTGATCCAAAGACATCTTACTGATCACGCCGTCTTTTGATTTTACAAGTAACCCATCTCTTAGCACGCCAGCGTTATTGACTAGCCCATTGAGTTGGCCAAAATCTTGGATAACCGCGTCAAACGTGGTTTCAACGTCGATTTCGCTCGTTACATCCACTTGATAAGTCAAAGCTTTCGCACTCAGCATCCGGCACTGCTCTTGTGTTTCCATTAAACCGCTAGCGTTTACATCTAATAACGCTAAATCTGCACCGGCTTGAGCAAGCGTAATTGCCATCATTTGCCCAAGTCCTTGCCCTGCACCTGTAATGGCAATGACACTATTTTTAATATCCATAGTTACTGCACTCCATCGCTAATAATGTTCCCTATTTCAAACCTGTTTAGGTGGTCCGAAATGATGAGTTTTACTTCACCATTTCAGACGGCTTTGTAGCAAAACTCAGTCTAGCCTTTCTTACTCTTGTAAAACTCAAACAAGCTTGAGAAGTCGAGCTCGCCGTGGCCGCTCGCGTTGTGGAAAGAATATAGATTACGCGCCAGTGAGCCCATCGGAACCGAAGAGTGTGTTTGTAACGCCGCATCTAACCCCAAACCGAGATCTTTCAACATGAGTTTGCTCATAAAGCCCGGTTGGTAATCGTTGCTGGCTGGTGCACTGTCCATCACGCCTGGGCAAGGGTTGTAAAGCTCCAATGCCCAATTTCGGCCAGAGCTTTGCAGCATGATGTTTGATAACACTTTGGGATCGAGCCCATGATCGATACCTAGATTTAGCGCCTCGCACGTACCAGACATTAAAATGCCGAGCATAAGGTTATTACAAATTTTTGCCATTTGACCATCGCCCGCTTTACCGGCATGGAAAACATTTTTGCCCATGTACTGCAAAATGGCATTGGCTTTAGAAAACGCTTCATCCGAGCCACCAACAATAAAGGTTAATGTCGCCGCTTTAGCGCCGGCAACACCACCCGAAACGGGCGCGTCGACAAACAGCACGCGTTTATTTGCCGCTTCATTGGCGACTAATCGCGCAGAGTCCGGATCAATGGTTGAACAATCAATCATCAAGGTACTTGGCGAGACAAGATTGAGGACACCTACACCGCCGTGTAAGTCGCCAAGATACACGGAACGAACGTGAGAACCTGCTGGTAGCATCGTGATGACTGTGCTTGCGCCATCCACGACTTCCTCGATAGAGCTCGCCACCACCGCACCAAAAGGTGCAAGTTGCTTTGCCGCTTCGCTATCGACATCGAATACTTGCACATTAAATCCAGACGCTAATAAGTTTTGCGCCATCGGATGCCCCATTCTTCCTAAACCGATAAATGCGATGGTACTCATGATCATTCTCCTTATTGACCTAGTGTTTGTTCACCCAAATCAGCAAGCGGATGTTCGTCATCCGCCCAAAGTGAGGTAAACAAGGTATCGATGACATCTTCATCGACTTCACTGACACTGTTAAACATCCAGTTAGGTTCGCCATCCCGGTCAATAAGCCGAGAACGGACGCCCTCTTTAAACTCACCTAATAAGGCGCTGCGAACCGATAAACTCAGCTCCAAGCGGAAGCAATCTGCAAGCGGTAAGCTGTGGTATTCTTTCACTTGTCTGAAGCAAATATGCGCGGTGATTGGACTGCCCGCGGCGAACGTTTGTTTCGCGTTTTCTATCCACTGACTGTTCCCTTCGATAGCCATGATTCGCTGTGCTATTGCATTAAGATCAAAGCCTTTGCACGCTTCCTCTATCTGATCTAAGTATGGACAAATTTGCGTGGTTGGTTTGCTATCAATAACCTGTTCTTCCATTAATTGTAGTAGCGCAGTTACCAACTCTTTCGCATCTTCTTTGCCCCACTGGAGCCGCTTTAGCTCATCCAGTAAGGTGGGATACTGCTCTTCCAACAGTAACCAATCGGCCAAACCAATGGTGACAGCGTCACTTGAATTCACCATTGAACCTGTCAATCCGAGGAATAAACCCACTTGCGGATCTATCTGGCTTAAAAACCACGTACCTCCCACATCAGGATACAGTCCGATATTGATTTCTGGCATAGCAAGGCGTGATGTTGTTGTCACAACTTTGTGGCTGGTTCCCATAAAAAGCCCCATCCCACCACCCATGACAATACCTTCTCCCCAGCCGATAATAGGTTTGTTGTAAGTGTGGATGAGATAGTCACACTCATACTCCAACGAGAAATAGTCCGTACAGAACTCTACGATTTTTTCTTTACTCTCGTTATGCATGACGTGATACATAGCTCGAACATCGCCACCAGCGCAGAATGCTTTTTCTCCAGCGCCGGTTAGTACCACACAAGTCACATGCGGATCATCTTGCCACTTGATAAGCTGATCGTTGAGTTGGACCAACATGTCATACGTCAATGCATTCAATGATGCGGTGTTGTCTAACGTTGCGATACCAATGCGGTGCACGCCATCTAAGCACTCTATTTCACTAATGGTTACCATCCCTGCCATGTGGCCTCCTATCGGTTTTTCCATTGCGGTGGGCGTTTTTCTAAAAAGGCGCGAACACCCTCAACTTGATCTTCCGTATCAAAAAGATTCAGAAACAACTCTCGCTCTTTCATTAAGCCGTGCTTAAGTGGCGCAGAGCGCATATTTTGAATGAGCGCCTTACATGCGGCGACAGAAGATGGTGACTGGTTCGCAACAGATTCAGCAAGCTCCAACGCTTTACTTAACGCTTCGCCTTTGGGAACCAACTCCTCAGCCAAGCCTAGTTCTTTTGCTTTGTCAGCGCTAACTTGTTCTCCACATAAAATGATGCGCTTTGCCCAGCCTTCTCCTACTAACGCTGTGAGGTTTTGGGTACCGCCAGCGCAGGGCAAAAGTCCGACTTTGGCTTCAGGTAAAGCAAGTACCGCTTGCTCTTCAACTACTCGAATATCACAAGCTAATGCCACTTCTAAACCTCCGCCCATGGCGTAACCATTAATCGCGGCAATGGAAACACCACGGAATTCCGAGAGCGTTTCAAAAGCTTCACCAAAGCATCGCGCCATGTCTAACGCAACCGCTTTGTCACCATCAGAAAATAGCTTGAGATCAGCACCAGCAGAGAAAAACTTTTCTCCACTGCCGGTTAAAACCAGTGCGTAGACCTGCTTATCATTGTTAAGTGTGAGTATCAGCGACTTCAGTACCTTGAGGCTCTCTGCTGTCCACGTATTGGCTGGCGGGTTGTTCATTGTCACCACCGCAACGTGATTAGTGATCGTATGTTGAATGGCTTCTTGGGTTAATGGCATATCTGAATCCTTTCTCAATGAGCAAATCCAATACTTCGCTACAGCAAGGCCGATTCCTCAGAGAGCAAACGGCGCGCGATGATCAAGCGCATAATTTCGTTCGTTCCCTCCAGAATTTGATGCACACGCACATCTCTGAAATGACGCTCCATTGGATACTCTTTGATGTAACCATAGCCGCCATAAAGCTGCAGCGCTTGGTCGCAAACCTGAAAGCCTACATCGGTTGCGAACCGTTTTGCCATCGCGCAATAAGCCGTGGCATCTGGGTCATTTCGGTCGAGCTTACTGGCGGCATAGCGCACCAACTGCCGCGCAGCCACTAGCTCTGTCGCCATGTCTGCCAATTTGAATTGTAAGGCTTGAAACTGCGCAAGCGGCTTGCCGAACTGCTTACGTTCTTGAATATACCGTGCCGCCTGATTAAGGGCCTGTTGCGCCGTACCGACGGAGCAGGTCGCAATATTTATACGCCCTCCATCAAGCCCTTTCATCGCAAAGACAAAACCTTGCCCTTCTTCGCCCAGTAAATGGCTAGCTGGAATAACGACATTTTCAAAAGTAACCGCTCGTGTTGGTTGGCTGTTCCAACCCATTTTGGGTTCTTTGCGCCCATAGCTGATACCATCTGTTTGAGCAGGAACAACAAATGCAGACACGCCTTTGGCCCCCGCTTCTCCGGTTCTCGCCATCACGACCAAAACATCTGTCTCTCCTGCGCCAGAGATAAAGGTTTTGCCACCGTTGAGGACATACTTATCTCCCTTTTTTGTAGCGGAAGTGGTCAGTGCAGCGGCGTCTGATCCTGCGTTGGGCTCAGTTAAGCAATAGGAGCCTAACCACTCCCCCGTAACTAATTTCGGACAGAACTGCGTTTTGGCTTCATCGGTAGCAAAACTGGCTATCATCCAACTGACCATGTTGTGAATCGTCATAAACGCCGTAGTGGACGTACATCCCATGGCCAGTTGTTCAAAGATAATTGAAGCATCTAAGCGACTCAGCCCTAGGCCACCTTGCGCTTCTGGAGTGTAGAGACTGAGAAACCCCAGTTCTCCCGCCTCTCTCAATACATCTTTGGGGAAGATCTGTTTTTCATCCCACTCCGCCGCCATCGGCGCTAAACACTCATCGGCAAATTGCTGAGCGGTATCGGCAAATGCACGTTGATCTTCATTAAGTTCAAAGTCCATAAAAGCTCCTTCTATTCACTCAGCGCAGTTGGATGGTCAAATTAGGCCCCGTTGGAATATCGTCATCAAACCAACGTGCCGTCACCGTTTTAGTCTCGGTATAAAAACGTACCGCTTGTTTACCATACGCATGTAAATCACCATAGAAACTGCCTCTCCAACCAGTAAAGGAGAAAAATGGTAAAGGGACTGGAATTGGCACATTGATCCCGACCTGACCAACTTGAATGTCATGCTGATATTTTCTTGCAGCAGCGCCATTAGCCGTAAAAATGGAAGTGCCGTTCCCGTATGGGTTGCGATTCACTAACTCAATGGCTTCTTGTAACGTATCCACTTCCATGCAAACCAAAACGGGGCCAAATATCTCTTGGGTGTAAATCGACATATTCGCTGTTACACCGCTAAACAAGGTTGGGCCAATCCAGTTTCCATCGGGAAAGCCTTCCACTTCACACTGACTGCCATCCAGTTCACACACTGCGCCTTGTTGTTTGCCATCTTCAATTAGGTCCAATACGCGTTGTTTAGCTTGTTCACTGATGAGTGGGCCATAAGCAGCTTGCTCATCGTCCCAAGGCCCTGGGTGTACTTTCGCCATTGCCTGTTTGAGGTCTGTAATCCATTGTTTTGAATCGCCGACAAATACCGCAACAGAAATCGCCATACAGCGTTGCCCCGCCGCCCCAACGGAGGACCCCACTAGGTTATTCACCACTTGTTCTTTATTCGCATCAGGCATGATCACCATGTGATTTTTAGCACCAGCAAAAGCTTGAACGCGTTTAAAGTGTTTCGTACCCGTGGTGTAGATATAACGGGCAACAGGAACCGAGCCAACAAATGACACCGCTCGAATGTCAGGATGAGCCAGCAGAAAGTCGACTTGGTCTTTGCGACCATGAACAATTTGCAACACTCCTTTCGGTGCGCCAGCTTGCTCAAATAGTTCGGCTAAACGAATAGAGGTCAACGGCACTTGTTCGGAAGGTTTGAGCACAAACGTATTACCCGCCGCGATAGCGATTGGGAACATCCACAACGGAATCATGGCAGGGAAGTTAAACGGCGTAATACCGCAACACACACCTAGGGGCTGAATCATTGAGTAACTATCAATATCCGTGGCAACGTTTTCGACGGTTTCGCCCATCATATTGCTGGCAATGTTTGCAGCCTGCTCAACCACCTCTATGCCTCGCCACACATCGCCTTTAGCATCCACTAAAATCTTACCCGTTTCATGAGAAAGCAGTGTGGCAAGCTCAGCATGATGTTCTTTGAGAAGGTGCTGATAACGAAGCATGACTCTGGCACGCTCGGATACTGCCACTTCCTTCCAGGATTGGAATGTCTCTTTCGCATTATCAATGGCGGCTTCCATCTCGTGGTCCGTTGAGCAGGGAACGTACGCAATGACATCATTAGTGGCAGGATTGGTCACCTCGATCCAATCCGAAGTTTGAGATTCACGAAACTCTCCACCAATAAACAAGGGAACTAAACGAGTCATCATTTACTCCTTTCTGATTTCAATTAAAGCGGTATTTCAATGCCTATCGCCGTTGCCTCTCCACCACCGATACAAAGTGACGCAACGCCTCGCATCACTTTTTTGGCGTCTAGATCACCGTCGGTACCTAAAGCTTGTAGCTGACGCAAACTATGAATCAATGTCACCAGAATTCGTGCGCCACTTGCGCCTATCGGATGCCCGAGTGCACACGCTCCGCCTTTAATATTGACTTTGCGTATATCAAGCCCAAGTTCTGCTACCGCGATTTGTGTCACGACAGCAAAGGCTTCATTGATTTCCCACAGATCCACTTCGTCAATTGACCAATCCAATTGGGACAACAACTGTTCAATCGCATAAACGGGAGCCAAAGTATATTCAGCAGGTTTTCTGGCGTGTGTGGCGTGAGACTTGATAACGGCGAGTGGCTCAAGACCTTGGTGGATCGCAGTCTCTTCATCCATTAGAACAAGCGCTGCAGCGCCATCGGAAATCGCACTCGAATTAGCAGCGGTCACCGTGCCTTTTTTATCGAATGCAGGTTTGAGTTGAGGGATTTTATCCAGATCAACCGAGCGCGGGTGCTCATCGTAATCCAGCGTTCCTTGTTCAGACTTGGTGTTGAATTCAATCGGTGACAGCTCGTCGGCAAATAAGCCTCGCTCTTGAGCTTCCAACGCGCGTTTTGCCGACATCACTGCCCATTCGTCCATGTGCTCTCTGGTGAACTTAAGCCTGTCTGCGACGTGCTGAGCATAAACACCCATTAAGTGCCCTTCGTACGCATCTTGCAATCCATCGAGAAACATGTGGTCATACGTCGACTGGTGGCCCATGCGCATTCCCTTTCTCGCCTCTTTCAATAAATACGGCGCATTGGTCATACTCTCCATACCACCAGCAATGGCCGTTCGAATCGTTCCAGCTTTGATAAGATCGTGCGCCAACATGACGCTCTTCATGCCGGAACCACACACTTTATTGATAGTCGTGCACCCTACACTCATGGGTAAATCCGCACCAATTGCCGCTTGTCTCGCCGGGGCTTGCCCACAACCCGCAGGGAGCACACATCCCATGAAGACTTCATCTACAGATGTCACATTCACTTCGTGCATTGCCGCCTTGATCGCCAGTGCGCCTAATTGGGGAGCGGAGTAAGTTTGCAACTTTCCTTGAAAGCGCCCGATCGGCGTTCTTTTCGCGCTGACAATCCAGATGTCTTTTTCCATGATTCGCATTCCCTTGGGGTATATGTGAACACTAGACTGACTGATAACGCCCTTGCATGACATTGCTTACCAAGTGCTACGCCAGTCTTTATCGCCCTTTCTCACTGACAAACTTTCATACTGCGATTTCTTGACGTTTACGTAAGCATAGCACTAGCCTTTACAATGAGATGAAAAAACACACCGAGTAGGCGTTTATCTTTCAAAATTTGCGTTCGGCCTTTCCGTTGAAGGTTCGATTTCAGAAACTGGATTTTTATTCGAGGCAAGTATGTTATGGAAAAATACAAGATCAGTGACCTCGCCAAGGAGTTTGATATTACCACTCGCAGTATCCGGTTTTATGAGGATGTAGGTCTGATTGAACCAGAGCGAAAAGGCAACATGCGCGTTTATCAACGCAGAGATAAAATTCGTCTCAAACTGATTTTAAGAGGGAAACGGCTCGGTTTTTCACTGGCAGAAATTCGTGAACTTTTCGAGCTCTATGACATGCAACAAACCGAAGGACAGTTATTGAAAATGCTCAATATCATTGAAGAGAAACAAGCCGTCCTACAACAGCAACTCAATGACATCAGCGTCGTAATGGCAGAGTTGGATGCCGCTAAAGAACGCTGTATTCAAACACTCAAAAGCAAAGAGACATAACCGCTATACTCAAATAGCGACACTGCAATCGGCTTTTCCACCTTACCTCTGATATCGGGAGACGTTATGAAAAGCACCTACGCCCCACTCAATTTCGGACTTGGTGATACCATCGATATGCTCCGAGACCACGTTAATGCCTTTGCTACGGAACATATTGCTCCCATCGCCGCAGATATAGACCGCGATAACCAGTTTCCGAAGCATTTGTGGCCTTTGTTTGGAGATATGGGGTTGCTCGGTGTCACCGTCGATGAAGAATTTGGTGGTGCAGGCATGGGATACCTCGCTCACGTTGTTGCAATGGAAGAAATCAGCCGTGCCTCTGCGTCTGTCGCTTTAAGCTACGGCGCTCATTCTAACCTGTGCGTCAATCAGATCTTTCGTAATGGCACGCCTTCTCAACGCAAGAAATACCTTCCCAAACTCATTGATGGTACGCACGTTGGCGCCCTAGCTATGAGTGAGCCCAATGCCGGTTCAGACGTGATAAGCATGCAACTGAAAGCGGAGAACAAGGGTGACCATTTTGTACTGAATGGCAACAAAATGTGGATCACCAACGGTCCCGACGCTGACATAGTGGTGCTTTACGCTAAAACGGATGTCAATGCAGGTTCACGAGGTATTACCGCATTCATTGTTGAACGCAACGTCGAAGGTTTCAGCCATGCTCAAAAGCTGGACAAACTAGGCATGAGGGGCTCGAACACTTGCGAACTTGTGTTTAACAATTGCGTAGTGCCGAAAGAGAATATTCTTGGCGAGCTTAATCAAGGCGTCGAGGTGTTAATGAGTGGACTAGATTACGAGCGCGTCGTCCTCGCTGCCGGACCACTCGGGATAATGCAAGCTTGCATGGACATTGTGGTCCCGTACGTACATGAACGAGAGCAGTTTGGAAAATCCATTGGCGAGTTTCAGTTAGTTCAGGGCAAGATCGCCGATATGTACTCTCGAATGAGTGCAGCAAAAGCGTATGTATATACCGTCGCAGCGGCTTGTGATCGAGGTAACGCAACGCGTAAAGATGCCGCAGGAGCGATTCTGTACAGTGCAGAACTCGCCACACAAATGGCACTTGATGCAATACAGTTGCTCGGTGGGAATGGCTACATCAATGAATACCCTGCTGGTCGTTTGCTACGTGATGCAAAGCTTTATGAAATCGGCGCGGGTACCTCAGAGATTCGCCGCATGTTAATAGGCCGAGAACTGTTCGAAGAATCTCGCTAAGGGAACATACGACAAGGAAGTCATTATGGCCATTATCAAAAGTAAAACTAAGCCAACTGACGAGTTATTTCTTTCCAATAAAGTTGCGATGGAAACGTTGGTCACTCAACTGAATCAACACATCGAGACCATCAAACAGGGAGGCGGTGAAAAAGCCATTCAGCACCAGAGGCAAAAAGGAAAACTCCCCGCCCGAGAACGCATCGCGCGCTTGCTTGATGACAACACTGACTTTCTTGAAATCAGCCAGTTTGCCGCCTGGCAAGTGTATGACGAATCCATCCCCTGCGCTGGCGTTATCGCCGGCATTGGTTTCATAGCGGGGATTCAATGTATGGTCATCGCCAACGATGCTTCGGTAAAAGGCGGAACCTACTATCCACTCACGGTAAAAAAACACCTTAGAGCGCAAGAGATAGCCCAACGTTGCCAACTCCCCTGCGTGTACTTGGTGGACTCCGGTGGCGCAAATCTCCCTCATCAGTCCGACGTCTTCCCCGACAAAGAACACTTTGGTCGCATTTTCTTTAACCAAGCGAGGATGTCAGCAAAAGGCATCCCTCAGGTTGCTGTTGTGATGGGGCTTTGCACTGCTGGGGGCGCGTATGTTCCTGCCATGGCGGATGTGTCCATTATGGTCAAAGAGCAAGGCACCATATTTTTGGCGGGACCGCCTCTAGTTAAAGCGGCCACTGGCGAAGTCGTGACGGGTGAAGAGCTCGGCGGTGCAGACGTGCATTGTCGTAAATCTGGTGTTGCTGATTATTACGCTGAAAATGATGAGCATGCCCTAATGCTTGCCCGAGAAGCCATTGCCAATGCCAATAGAGCAAAACCGATTAAGCCGGAAAACACCGTGCTACCTCCCCGCTACGATGCAAAAGAAATCTACGGAATCGTGAATGCCAACTTACGACTATCATTCGACGTTAGAGAAATTATTGCCCGCATCGTCGATGATTCTGATTTTGACGAATTCAAAGCCTTGTACGGCAGAACGTTAGTATGTGGCTTTGCTCGCGTTCACGGACACTTGATCGGCATTGTGGCAAACAACGGCATCTTGTTTTCTGAGTCGGCACAAAAAGGCGCGCACTTTATTGAACTTTGCGCCAAACGGAAAACACCGCTTCTCTTTCTCCAAAACATTACCGGATTTATGGTCGGGAAAAAGGTGGAAGAAGAAGGCATCGCAAAACATGGCGCCAAGCTGGTGATGGCCGTCGCTTGTGCTGACGTACCGAAGTTTACCGTGATCATCGGTGGGTCGTACGGCGCTGGCAATTATGGCATGTGCGGCCGAGCTTATGATCCAACCATGATGTGGATGTGGCCGAACGCGCGTATTTCTGTGATGGGCGGAGAACAAGCGGCAGGCGTCTTAACACAAGTTCGAAAAGACGCGAAGGAACGCCAGGGGGAAGCGTGGTCAGAGCAAGAAGAACATATTTTTAGAGAATCAATCATAGACTTGTATGAAGCACAAGGACATCCCTATTTTGCGAGCGCTCGGCTATGGGATGATGGAATTATTGACCCCAAACAAACGCGTCAGGTGTTGAGTCATGCGCTAACGGCAGCATTAAATGCTCCCATTCCTGATAGCGAGTTTGGCGTCTTCAGAATGTAAATATCCAGAGATAAATTAAGGAAGTAAGTATGCAGGAAATGCAACCAAGCATTATTCCCAACGCCCAAAGACAAGATGATGTTCTTTGGCATGTCGATGACAATGGCGTAGCGACCATCACTCTAAACAGAACAGCCAAGCACAATGCTTTTGATGCCTGTACGATCGACTTGCTGATCCATCGTCTAGATTATCTCGCTTTGCGAACGGATGTGCGGTGCTTGGTATTAAGAAGTAACGGCAAGCACTTTTCATCCGGGGCCGACCTGAATTGGATGCAGTCGATGGCCGACAGCACGAGGCAAGATAATTTCGTTGATGCCCAAAACTTGGCAAGACTCATGGAAACACTAGATTCGTTCCCTCAACCCACCATCGCGGTTGTACAAGGCTCCGCTTACGGCGGCGCGCTGGGATTGATTTGTTGCAGTGATATCGCCATCGCGAGCCAATGTGCTAACTTTTGCTTAAGTGAAGTTAAGCTTGGTTTAGTTCCGGCAACCATTGCGCCTTACGTCATGCGCGCGATGGGGAATCGACAAGCTAGACGCTATATCTTAAGTGGTGAAGTCATTTCAGCCGAGGATGCCGAACGGTTTGGTATTGTGCATGAAGTGAAAGAAGCCAAACAACTTGAAAGTGCGGTCGATAGCGTGATCAAGACGTTACTACTTAATAGCCCAGATGCGATGCGCAAAGCGAAAACGCTCTGTCACCAATGTCATCAAAACCCCATCGATCAACAACTGATTCACTATACTAGCAAGCTCATTGCGGACATTAGGGTATCGCCACAAGGCCAAGATGGCTTGCAAGCGTTTCTTGAAAAACGAAGCCCAAGTTGGGTAACCAAATCACAGGACAAGTAATGCTGCCTTCCAAAGTAAATATTGTCGAAGTAGGTCCACGAGATGGGTTGCAAAATGAGTCTCCTGTTGCGACCCAGACTAAAATCCGGTTGATCAACTTACTCTCTGATACTGGGCTAACGCATATTGAGGCGGGCTCTTTTGTTTCGCCCAAATGGGTGCCACAAATGGCGGACTCAACAGAGGTCATGAAAGCAATAACAAGGCGAAATCATGTTACTTATTCTGCCCTGACACCAAACCTAAAAGGCTTCGAACAAGCCTTGGAGGCTGGTGCCAATCAGGTCGCAATTTTCACCTCATCATCAGAAGGATTCTGCCAACACAATATCAATTGCTCGATTGCAGAAAGTTTAACTCGCTTCGAGCCTGTAATGCGATTAGCCACCAAACACGGCATCCCTGTTCGAGGTTATCTATCCTGCGTTGCAGATTGCCCTTACGACGGTCCAACAGCCCCTAAACAGGTGGCGAGCGTGACCAAATCGCTCATCGATTTAGGGTGCTATGAAGTATCCCTAGGCGATACCATCGGCACAGGCACGCCAAATCGAATTGCAGCCATGCTGGAGGCCGTCATGTTGGTTACACCTCTCCCCCAGCTTGCTGTCCATTTCCACGATACATGGGGACAAGCGCTCGCCAATATTCATCAAGCATTGAGTATGGGCATCAATACCATCGACAGCAGTGTAGCTGGGCTGGGTGGATGCCCATACGCTCATGGTGCCTCGGGGAATGTCGCGACGGAGGATGTACTGTATTTATGCCAAGGATTAGGGATCGAAACGGGGATCGACTTGGAGCTGTTAGCAAAAGCTGGCTGGATGATCAGCGAAGAGCTTAATCGAGAACCCACGTCAAAAGTATCGCTAGCTTTGCGTAACCGTATGGCACCTCTAACGTAAGACGTTTATTAAACCTCGTAGTTTGCTTTGATACCAATATCAAAATGAAGTGGCATCCGCCACTTTGATATAGACAGGAAGCCCATAATTAAGCCAGACAACCCTGTCGCAATATTCGCTACCGTCAGTATTTCGAAACAAAACGCAAAGGTTGCGATGGCAAGTAGCACTGGCACCGCTTTCAAGCCTGGAACTTTAAAACAAAAGGACTCTTTCAGCGCCACACCGGAAAAAGTGACAAAGATAAAACCAAGAGAAAGCCACACGCGGGATAAGTCTGGATCGCTCACCATGAAGAGCAGTCCCACCCAAGTTGACCAGCTGATGACAGTACGCACAGTTTTACTGTAGACATGGATATTTGCTGCAGTTAATACACCTGCAATGGCGATGAGCAGCAACACATTTCGATCATAAAATGCCGAACCTTCAATAAGGTGCAAACCCGATATCGTCATCGCGATAAGTCCAAAGGCAAATACGCTAATTCCTAAACGGTATAAACAGACACTTAAAATATCTAAAAAGTCTAGTGATTCCTTATGCTCAGTATTGGCCATGCTTCACTCCTAAATTGTTCCCTACCCACATTTCTTGAAGCTACCTAGGGATAGACAAACGAAATCGCCCGCCAGTACGGTAAATAATAAGAGAAAATAAGATAAGCACACAGCCTACTAGCTTATTTGCCGTTAGCACTTCGCCATACCACAGCACGCTTAGAATGACGGTCCAAACTGGCTCTAATATCATGATCAAGGCAGCATTACCTGCCTGAACAAATTTTTGCCCCATGGTTTGCATTACGTAACGCAAGCTCGTCGCTAGCAAGGTGCTCAACGCGAACCACCACCAAATGGAGGAGTCAACCTCTGCCGGAAAAGACTCCATAAAGAAAGAAACCAACAAACCTAAACAACCAGCAGAAAAAAGCTGCACGCAAGTAAGCAGCAACACAGGTAGTTTTTGAGAGTATTTGCTGTTCACATTAAAATGAAGCGCCAAAACCAGTGCTGCACCAAGAAACCAAAATTGACTGGCCGATTGTTTCCAGCCACCAACTAAAGAGAGACAGGCGAGCCCTAATACCGCGATAGGCAAAGAAAGCCAGAAAATTCGTTGTGGTCGTTGACGAAACATAACCCACGCAACAATAGGCACAAATAGCATAGAGAGACTCATGATAAATGCGCCTTCCCCGAGCGTGTCGCTGATGGAGATGGCGTAAATCCATGTCATAACGGCACTGCCTAACAGGAGCCCGACACCACCAGCAGAAAGCACATCTTTCAAATTCGCTTTGAGCAAAGGTCGATAGCACAACGGCAGCAGACAGAGCGATGCAATAGTAAATCGCGCCCCGATAAAGCCGAAAGGTGGTAAACCCTGTATTGTTTCCTTAGAAAAGATCCAACCAAGTGCCGCGATCATCGTTGTCGCAACCAGAATAACCGTCGCTTTGCGTTCTGAGTTAAACATAAGTACTCACAAAATATGGAACACAGTATCGCAGCAAGGGAAGTTTGCTGCGCTGTTGTATCAATTTGAAAGGAGTTTCTGTCGAGCGGAAGTGAAAGCCCGATTCTCTCCTGTGTTGTTGTTAAGCAGATTGAAGTTCTGCGGTCGGATACATTAAAGGCAGGCAAAGTCTTAAGGCAAGCGTTTTCGTATACTAAATTGCCTAAGCATCTTATGCATTAAACAAACTGGCTAAAACTTGGACCGGATGTCGAACGACCTCCCCTTCAAAACGCTTAACCTGACTGCGACAGGAATACCCCGTTGCTAACACGCGCTCAGTGGGCAGGTTCTTTATATTCGGTTTCCAACTCAGCTGATAAATAGCTTCAGACGTACTTTTCTTATCCACTTCATGGCCGAATGTCCCTGCCATACCGCAACATCCCGTAGGTATCACTTGCAGCTTTAAGCCAAAGTGATGAAAAATAGACTGCCAAGATTTCTCAGTCTCCGGTATTTTGGTCTTTTCTGTGCAATGCGCCATCAAATACCAAGGCTCTTCATCTGGTGCGCGTACAGCTGGCCATTCGTTGAGTGTATCCACCAGCCATTCATGAGCCGTATAAACTGTAAATTCGCCCCGCTTTTCTTTTAGAACCTGATGGTATTCATCACGATAACAAAGCACTAAGGCTGCATCGATACCGATCATAGGAATTTCAAGCTCAGCAACTTGGTTGAGAAAATCCGAGGTGTTTTGTGCATTTCTGGCGAATGCCTTAAGGAAACCTTTTACATGTTGAGCTTTCCCATTGGGTTTGAAAGGCAGAACAACAGGGTGCTTCCCTAACCGCTGCAATAACTGAATAAAGC
The DNA here is from genome assembly GCF_032648565.1 of Vibrio sp. 2-1-2a. NCBI lineage: Bacteria > Pseudomonadati > Pseudomonadota > Gammaproteobacteria > Vibrionales > Vibrionaceae > Vibrio > Vibrio sp. 2-1-2a. Next base: position 90,155 of record NZ_WBOH01000008.1, on the reverse strand, counting down.
CCGCAACCAACTCGGCTTCATAAAAGCTGGTAAATGGATCTTGAACAATCAAGACGTAATTTTGCTTCACTTCTGGGGAAAGCGATTCTAGATACGCAAAGTCGAACGGGCTCACGCCAAGTGCCTGACATCGACTTTGCAACGTAGGGATCGATAGCACTGGCGAATCAACAAAACCGATGGATGTCTCTAATACTTGCGTAGCAGGCCGAGTAGATGCAATTCGATTAACCAGCTTGGGGGCTTTTGCCATAATCGGCAGCAGTTGCTCAATATTCGACACCAGATAGTCGCGCAGAGGTCTGCGATAACGCGAGTGATAGACGTGTAAAAAACGTGCTCTAAAATCAGGCACATCAACTTTAACAGGACACTGACTCGCACACGCTTTACACGCTAGACAGCCATTCACCACCTCATAAACTTCATGCGATAGGTCATCAGATGCGGGGCGAGATATCAGTTGACTCAGCTTCTGAGCCAAAAGCTTAACCGATAACGTTTGATTGAGGAGCTGCTGTTCGTTAGCGAGCAAATCGAAGCCACTGTCATTAAGGCGACGCAGCCATTCACGCATTATCCCAGCCCTCCCTTTCGGAGAGTGGCGACGATCGGCTGTTACTTTAAATGATGGACACATTGGGCTATCAGCATCGTAATTAAAACACAGCCCATTGCCATTGCAAGACAGCACGGGCTTAAGCGACTCTCGGACTGCTACGGGGATCTGACGATCATAGTAGCCACGCTTGGTCGCTGTGACTTTTACCATGTCAGCGTCGCTATTCAGTGGTGTGCAAATCTTGCCCGGGTTCATTTTATTGTCGGGGTCAAACGCCGCTTTAATGCGCCTTAATTCAGTAAAGAGCTCATCACCAAAGAAGGCAGGTCCATATTCTGAGCGATATCCTTTACCGTGCTCTCCCCACATTAAGCCATTGTATTTTGCCACCAGCGCGACCACATCATCGGATAGTTGATGCATCAACGCTTCTTGCCCAAGGTCACACATATCGAGCGCCGGACGCACGTGAAGGACGCCAGCATCCACATGACCAAACATGCCATAATGCAGGTTATTGCGGTCTAGCAACGTACGAAATTCCGCGATAAAGTCCGCCAAATTTTCAGGCGGCACACAAGTATCTTCCGCGAATGCAATCGGCTTTGCCTGACCTTTGGTCGCGCCAAGCAGCCCAACCGCTTTCTTGCGCATGCCATAAATAGCCTGGATGTCTTGGGGTTCGCGACAGACTTGATAACCGATGATACCACTGCGTCGATGAACGATTTCTTTATCGAGAATTGAAAGTAAACGTTCAACTTTATCCTCAATATCATCGTCGTGACTGCCTGCGAACTCGACAAAGTTAATCCCTTGCATCTCTTTGCCCCGCACATCTGAGATCGCGTGTTTTACCGAGTGCCAGACAATGTCTTCTCTTGCAAGATTGAGCACCTTTGCATCAACCGTCTCTACCGATAGCGCCTCTGCTTCGACCATCAAGGGAGCATTTCGCAATGCAGAATCAAAACTATCGTATTTAACGTTCACTAACCGTCGCGTGGTAGGTATTCGCGTAAGATTAAGCTTGGCTTCAGTGATAAAAGCTAACGTACCTTCAGAGCCACATAATATTCTCGTGACGTCAAACTCTTCACTCTTGTCGTTTATGGCATTTTTTAGGTCATAACCAGTAAGAAATCGATTCAGAGGAGGAAACTTATCCAGAATCTGTTGACGCTTGTCTCGACAAACTTCCTCCGTAATTTTTAACGCTCGCGATACTACATCACTGTTTAACCATTTGTTTTGTTGAATTGCTTCGGTATCGAGCACCGAACCATCCGCCAATACGGCTTTGAGCGCCAACACATGATCCGAGGTTTTACCATATTGCAAAGAGCCTTGGCCTGATGCATCGGTATTAATCATCCCACCTAATGTTGCGCGGTTGCTGGTCGACAGATCTGGCGAGAAGAAATAACCATAAGGGCGAACGATGTCGTTGAGTTGATCTTTGACTATCCCAGTTTCCACTCTCACCCAACCTTCCTGCTCGTTAATCTCTAACACTCGATTCATGTAGCGAGACAGGTCAACCACAATCCCCGAGTTCAATGATTGTCCGTTGGTGCCCGTTCCGCCTCCTCTGGGCGAAAAGGTCAGGTGCTTAAATTCATCATGTGCACTGACCTTGCCAAGTATTACCACATCATGATGGTTGGCAGGAAAGACGACCGACAAAGGAAGTTGCTGGTAGACGCTGTTGTCAGTCGCCATGCTCAATCGAGTGGTATAACGAGCATCAGTATCCCCCTTGAAACCAAGTTGTTTAAGGGTGTTAAAGAACTTGATAACCACAGGATCAGAGGAAACCTGTAACGGAAGTGCAGGAAGCATAATTTGAATCAGTGCCTTACGGTTGTCTTTTTATACCCAAGTAACCTCAAGATGCGAGTTTCAGCAAGAATAAAACAAGTTTTAGGCAAGGCAAATTGAAGATGATCATAGTGATTCTATCTCTGTTCAATTTAACGCTGCATAAAGCTTGTTTTAACTTGCCCTTCGGGAGCTTCATCCAAGCCCTTAGTCTACGTCAGATTTAATTAAAAGGTGTTTACATTCCGCATAAATCTTCCTTGTCTAAGAACTCGGATGATAGCTCTGAATTCTGTATCTTGAGGTCACTTGGGTATAGGTTCATAACATGAATGTGGAGTTAAAAGCGGTAGAGGCGCTTGGGGTTATCGACCAGAATCTTGCCAAACAGTGTCGTATCTTGCGTCCAGTGCCACAAGGTATCTAATAGCTGGCCATCATTTGGCATCTCAGCAGCAAAACATGGATGAGGCCAATCCGAGCCCCAGACGCATTGCTCTTCATTCGCTTCTAACAAAGCTTGAGCAAACGAAGAAACGTCATCATAAGGCGGTGATTGAGGCGACAAACGATACGGTGCCGACAATTTTGTCCACACTTTCCCTTCGGCCTTAAGCTTCAATAAGGTTTGAAAACCAGGATGAGAAATAAGCTTGTTTGTTGGCATATGTCCAAGATGATCAATCACTACGGGCACGGGTAAAGCCTTTAATCGCTGATATAAGTCATCAAACTGCGAAACATCAATTAAGCATTGAAGGTGCCAGTGTCGCTCTGCAAGGCGAGCCGCTAAACGTTCAACATCACGCCACTCAATACCACCTTTAAACAGTAGGTTCATCCGCACCCCACAAAATCCCGCTTCTTGTAGCTCATCCAGCGTTTGCTCGGACACATCCGCATCCACGACCGCGACGCCTTTGTAGTCGTAACCTTGCTGGCGTAAATACCGTAATGTATCAAGATGCAACTGGTTGTCATTGCCATACACACTCGGCTGAACCAGCACGCCATGACGGATGCCTAATTGCTGGTGCAAATGCAGGTACGCGCCGACGCTGGCATCAGGTGGTGTGTAGGTTCGCGTTTCACAGTACGGATAACGTGAAGAAAAAACGTGGGCGTGACAATCAACCGCGCCTGCAGGAATCGCAATTGTTGGTTTATGTACAAATGGGTCCGCCGCTTCACAAAATGGGATTATGCTCATCAAAAATCATCCTGTCAGAAAGGTAGAGGTGCCATCAACGAAAGCACCTCTTGAAGACTTAACTGAAGTTCTCACTCAACCAGTTTGCGATCACGCCAGAGAACTGAATAAACTTAGGATCGTCGTCCAACATCCACTCGGTGTGACCACCTTCAGGCAGTAAGAATAGAGATTTCGGCCCAGGGTATTTCGCGTACAGCGACTTTGCTTCGGTCACTGGGTGAAGGTCGTTTTCGGCACCGTGCGCAATTAAGATTGGCGCGTCTGCAAATCGCTCGTCCAGTAGAGCTTCCGGTTTGAAATTGATGAGAGAATCCGCAAAATCCAGATCAGATGTCACGCCGTAGCCCGGCGCTTTGACCAGTTCAGTGAATACATATTCGCGGCTTACTGGATCAAGCGGGTAGATTTCAAATGGATCAATCCCCTGCTTTTCTCCACCAAGAGCAAGGCGTGTACGCTCTTCTAACATAAATTGACGGAACGCTTTCCAACCGTGCTCGCCACGTTGAGCAACCTGAACACGTACCGCATCATAAAAGCCGTTCATGGAGATAAGGCCATCAATCGCATCTTGGCAAACGCGGTAAGCATCAAGAATTAATCCCCCCGCCATGCCCCAGCCAGCCAGTACGACTTTGCGCCCTTCCTCGTCAGCGCGCTGTTTCACAACCGCAACCGCATTGGCGATGTCACGTACTTGTTCATCCAGGATAACTCGCTCACGAATACCCTCAGATTCGCCAAAGCCACGGTAGTCAAATCCGAATACCGTAAAGCCCTTCGCAGTTAAGGCTCTCGCGTAACGCTCTGGGTGAATATTTTTTTGCCCAGTAAAGCCTGAGCAGACAATAACGATCGGTAAATCTGGGTTGTTAACGTTCTCGTCAGTAAAGAAAGCGCCATCAAGGCGTAGACCATCACTAATTACTGGGGCTTTTTGTTCAATCATAATTATCTCGTCCAAATGAATGTGTATGCTCGACAAAGAACTCCTTGTCTTAAGTCACATCATGTTCGAATTTTGATAGCAATAATTTAACAATTGCGACATTCTTATCCAGAAATACGACATAGATGAACTGCCCACTTGGTGACCACAGAGAATGAAAACGACACACACGTATCGCATTGGTTTTTTCCTTATTCCTGATTTTTCGATGCTCTCTTTTTCGGCGGTTATCGAACCTCTTCGAATGGCTAACCGCCTCGCTGGTTGCGATTTGTATCAGTGGGATATTTATGGATTCGAAGATAAAGAAGTATCGGCCAGTAATGGCGTTTCATTCTCGCCAACACAGTCAGTCAACAACATTGCTCATTTAGACTTGCTGCTGGTTGTAGCAGGTATTGGCGCCCATGTTGCTGCTGCGAGTGGCTCGGTGAACCAGTGGTTAAAGCAAGCGCTTCGTCAAGGCATCGCCGTGGGCTCGACTTCGACAGGCAGCGTGTTGTTAGCAAAAGCGGGCCTGTTAAAAAACAAAACGTGTACCGTGCATTGGGAGTCCGCCAACAGCCTGGCAGAGGAGTTTCCAAACATTAACGTGACCAGTGAGTTGTACGAATTCGACCCACGCACACCAACTTGTTCGGGCGGCCTAGCCGGTTTGGATATGATGCTTCATTTAATTACAAACCAACATGGGAGTGACTTGGCGAATCAAGTGGCAGAGCAATGCATTCACCCTGCGATTCGACCAGCGCATGATAAACAGCGGATGTCGTTAATCCGTAAGCACAACATCCGCCACCCGCGCCTGCTCGACGCTGTAGAGATCATGGAAGCCAACATGGAAGAGCCGCTAAAGTGCTATGAAATTGGCGAACAAGTAGGGTTATCGGTCAGGCAGATGGAAAGGTTATTTTTGCAATACTTACAAGACAAACCAGGCAATTACTACCTTCAATTGCGCTTAGAACGCGCTCAACATTTGTTGTTGCAAACCATGCTGTCCATCACCCAAATCAGCACCGCTTGTGGGTTCAGTTCTACATCGTATTTTGCGCGCTGCTACAAAAAACGCTATGAAAAAACGCCGCGTGAAGAGCGACGTTTAGCTTAAGATTGAGTAAGAGAAAAGAAGTTCGATCTCTTCGATCTCATCGTGATGTGACAGGCGACGTGTCAGACGGCTTATCGGACAACGTGCCTTGGTAAAGCAATGATAGCCAAGCAAGTACCCGCTCTTTACTGGCTTTATCAAGTTGCAAACAGCCCTCTTCTATCGCTGACACGCGCGAAGCGGGTAGTTCTTTCTCTGCCAAAGTACGAAACTTACCTCGCATCTCGTCTCGACTAAGCGGATTTTCAGGATTACCTCGCGCAATACAGGGAGGCGAAGTCAGTTTGTCGCCATTTTTCAACGTCACCACGACATGCGCCCAGCGTTGGGCTGGAAACTTATCATTGTAAACGGGCTCTTCAATTAACCTCATCCGCTCCGTAAGTGCCAAGCGAGCAGGATCTTTCAGTCCTTTGGTGACGGCTTCTACCGTGACCGTATTATCAATAACCGCACTCGCGACTGAAAATGGCAAACTGTACTGAGCCTGCTCGGTTGTCTCAGGGCGCTTGGTATGCAGGCACACCGCCTGATGAAAGCTATGAACTTCGATAAGTTCAATCTCATCATGTTCTAGTTTATTTTCTTGTTGCAGCGCTCTCACCGCTTCAACCGCGGGTTGAGCCCAACGACAAACCGGATACGGTTTAAAGTATTGCTCCAAGATATACCAGCGCTGCCCTAAATCTGCCCACAAAGCGTGAGTTTGTTGGTTCAGCAGAGTCACGGCTGGCGCGCCAGTAAAGCCCTCCTCTGCCAGCTCTGCACTGGCAAAGCCCGCCATCGCTCCCCAGCCAGAGCCGTCTTTGAGCATGGTTGGATGTTCAATACAACGCATCATTTGGCTGCGCGGGCCATAGAACTCGGCAATGCCGAGCGCATGCTCTGTTTGTGCATCCGTTAAGCCTTTTCTTCTTGCAGACACCGCAGCGACGCCCAACGCATTCCAAGCACCAGAAGTATGATAATCACAAGCGGTTTGATGCAGCGCGATTCCGGCGCGAGTTGCTATTTCATAGCCAATGACGAGGGACGTTAATAACTCTTCTCCCGTAACTGCTGACTCATACATACTGGCGAGCAGCCCCGGCAAAACAGCGACGCCAACATGGCCTTTCGTCAGGACTTGGCCGTCGTGCGCGTCCATACTGTCAATCAACATGCCGCCATATAGAGTTGCCCCACAACCACTGGCCGTGTGATCAGAAAACAGCATCGGCGTATCACCGGCAAACTGCTTCAGCGCGAGTTTGGCTACCATGTTTTGCAGCTGCGTCGCTTTACCAGCTGCGGCGACACCTAACAGATCCAAGACGCAATATTTCGCTTGTTCAATAACGTCAGCGGGAAGCTGTTCAAAGGTTAATTCGTGAATAAATCGATGAATAGATTGCATCGTCTACTGCTCCAGTTTTAGCGTTTTGCCTTCGACAATAGTGTTGTGATCAATGGTGTATTGCTGTCTCGCATGGTAGGCAGCTCGAATCTGGCTTTATCAATATCGTCCAATGACAAGGTCGCAGTTATCAAGGTTTCACCGTCTTCTGCCTGCGCCAATAGCTCACCCGTTGCAGACAAAATACAGCTTCCTCCCCAAAACCACGCTTCGCCCTCCGGCCCATAACGATTGGCCATCAAAACTGGAGTTCCGTAAAGCACCGCATAAAATTTAACGTTAACTAACCAATTGTCTTCATTGGAAAAGTCTTTACTGACAATACTGCTGGCCGAGTTGATCGGCGCGAGCAAGATTTCAGGCTTATCGAGTAGCGCGCAATGAACCAAAGGTGGATTCCATAAATCGGCACAAATTAAAACCGAGCCTCGCCAGTTTTCATCAAGAGAAACGCTGGTGGTAGCCTCTCCCGAATGAAACCACTTGCCCTCTTCAAGCCCGCCATAGGTTGGTAAATTGATTTTGCGATGCACAGCGACCACCGTACCACCGAGCAACCAAGCCATCGCGTTGTAGTACTCTCCCGGAGCGGCCTGTTCCACAAAGCCGACAATCACGGACATCTGCGGCGCAAGTTGCGCAAGCTCTTTAAGCCGAGCATCATCACGCTTCATGGCGACTTCACGCACAGAGGATTGGAGCTGGTATCCGGTCAAGGAGAGTTCAGGAAACAGCAATAGCTGCGACCCTATAGCCGCAGCTTGCTTTATGTAATCCTGATGAGTATTCAGATTGGCATTCACATCGCCTAACTGGGCGTTGATTTGGGCCACACTGACTTGCAGGATAGTCATGGTATTACCCCAAGTTATGCTCCGATAGGAACTGGCTTGCGACTTCTGAGATCGAACGTCGCTCCACATCAACTTGTTGATTCAATGTCGACATCGTATCGCCATCGATCGCCGCAGAAAGCGCGTTCATTTGCTCGGCAAGCTCTGGGTTCGCATCTAGCGTTTCTTGGCGAACCACAGGTGTGATCGCGTAATCAGGGAAGAACTGTTTGTCATCCGTTAAAACGGTAAAACCGAATGCTTTGATACGACCATCTGTTGCAAATACAAGCGCAGCATCGACTTCTTTCCCTTTTAGCGCATCATAAGTTAACCCAGTATCCATGCGTTTCACTTGGTCACGTGACGCTTTGAATTTGTAGGTTTTCTGTAAAGGTCGGAAGCCATCTTTTCGTGCATAGAATTCCGCATTCAAAGCAATGGTCATTGGCGGGTCTTGGCGCATTTGCTCGGCGAAGTCGGATAAGGTTGAAATGCCACGTTGTTTCGCATCGTCACTGCGCATAGCGAGCGCGTAGGTGTTGTTCGCTTTTGAAGGGTTAAGCCAAACTAGGCCTTTCTTGGCATCCAGTTCCTTAACGCGTTGATACACTTGCTCTGCTGGGAGCTTGTCTTTGACTTTGTTGTAAATGATCAGTGATGTGCCCGTGTATTCCCAATAAAGATCAATCTGGCCGTTTTCTTGCGCTTTACGCAAAACCGCACTGCCCATGCCCGAACGTTTATCAACGTCGTAGCCTTTTTTGGTTAAATATTGAGACGTGATTTCCGTTAAAAGCTGTTGTTCTGTAAAGTTTTTACCACCTACGACGATTTCCGCAGATGCGTGAAAACTTGAAAGCAGTACACCAACGGCCAGCAAGCGGCGAGTAATTTGCTTCAACATGTTTGACTCCTGTCTGTGTTCAATTTTTAGGATTGTTATTGTCTAGCTCTAATAGGGTTACAGCCTTTAGGTACAGTGACATAAGAAACGGCTCCTACCACACTGTCGATAGCGATAGCCAACATCGCTGTAGGAATAGCGCCTGCCAGCATCATGATGGGTTCATCCAGATCAATACCGGTAAAAATGAGCTCCCCTAACCCACCGCCACCAATTAAGAAGGCCAGTGGAACGGTGCCCACGTTGACAGCTAACGCCGTGCGGATACCGGCAAAAATGACGAACAGCGCATTAGGAATTTCAACCTGAAACAACATTTGTAACTCGGTCATACCAATGCCTGACGCCGCTTCTTTTAAATGAGCGGGCACTTCTTTCAGTCCAATGTAGGTGTTTCTGACAATCGGCAACAACGAGGCAATCGTCAGCCCAAATACCGCAGGCACGGTGCCAATGCCAAGAAAGCTCATTGCTAGCGCGAGAATGGCTAAAGTAGGAATCGTGGTCCCCACATTCAAAACCTGCATCGCCGATTCTGCGACTTTCTGAAAACGAGGACGGCTGAGCAATACGCCGACGGGAATCGCGATTAGGATCGCCAATCCACCAGACAGCAGCACCAGTTCAATATGCTGAACCGTCAAATAAACAATGTCTTCTTGGTAGTAAAGAAAATCATCGATCGTACCCGCGCCTTGTAAATAAATACCCAACGCAAAGACACACGCCAATAAAACGAAATAGTAGGTTTGTTTAAGCTGATTGGTCACGATGCCTCCTTAGCCTGATGCAATTGCTGCGGCTGACTAGGAGAGGTATCGCGCTGATAAGTTGCACCGAGATAATGGGTAATGCCGCGCTGTGTGACTTCGCCCACTAAGCGGCCATTCTCGTCAACACACGGCATCCAAACAATGTCGTGCGTGAACATCTTCGATGCGACTTTACGCAGATCATCCGTGGTTCGGGCGATTGTTTTCAGGCCGACATAATGTTCACCGCAGTACCCCTTCATATTGATTGCGGTAGCTTTTGGCACATAACCGATAGGTTGGTGTTGGTCATTCACTAATATCACGGCGTCGCGATACCCATACGCGTCAATTTTAGTTAGAGCGTCGGCAAGCGTATCGTTAGGTTTTACGTACGCAAAGGTGGTCTGCATGACGGATTCAGCTGTAACTAAGCGTAGACGTTTAAGTGCGCGATCATCTCCGACAAAGTTTTTCACGAAATCATCTTTCGGGTGTGCGAGCAAATCGTCAGGCGTATCGTACTGAACCAGGTGACCATCACGGAAAATCGCAATTCTATCGGCCATTTTGACCGCTTCATCAATGTCATGACTGACAAACATGATGGTCTTGTTGAGCTCTTGCTGCATTTTAAGGAACTCATCCTGAATTACTTCACGATTGATCGGGTCAATCGCACCAAAAGGTTCATCCATCAGCATGACGGGAGGATCCGCAGCTAGAGCTCGAGCAACTCCAATTCGTTGCTGCTGTCCGCCAGACAACTCATTTGGATAACGATTAAGGAAGACACTAGGATCAAGAGCCACCATCTCCAATAGCTCTTTTGCACGCGTCATGTACCTTGCCTTATCCCACCCTAATAACTTGGGAACCACCGCGATGTTTTCGCCGATCGTCATGTTGGGAAATAAGCCAATTTGCTGAATAACATAGCCAATGTTGCGGCGCAGAGTGACCGTATCCATCCCAGAAGTATCTTCACCACCAAGATAGATCTTGCCCGATGTCGCGGGAATAATTCGGTTGACCATTTTCAGCGTGGTGGTTTTGCCACAACCGGACGGGCCAAGTAACACACATATTTCATCACTGGGAACTTCCATCTCAATGTGATCTGCGGCAGTCACCGGGCCATTAGGCGTTTCAAAAATTTTGGTTAGCTTGTCAATTTTGATCATTTGAATGTCCCTATTATTTATCCTTTATCGAGCAGCGGTCAGGCCCGGTGGCGTTAATCTTTTTTGTAGTCGAATCAATCCGTAATCCGCGATGATAGCCAGAAGGCTGACGGCGATGGCACCAACGATCAGTTGTCGAGGATCACTTTGCGATATGCCACGACTGATAAACACGCCTAGCCCTCCTGCTCCGATATACGCGGCGATCGCCATAACGCCAATATTCATTACTACTGCCGTTCTCACTCCCGCCATAATCACCGGAATCGCCAACGGAATTTCCACCATTTTCAAACGCTGAAAAGGCGTCATCCCGATGCCGCGAGCTGCCTCTCGGAGTGACGGTTCTACGTTGTGAATGGCGGTATAAGTGTTGCGAATAATGGGCAGCTGAGAATAAAGCAGTACGGTAATCACGGCGGGCACGTAGCCAATCCCATGACCAATGGTCGATAAGAGAGGAATCATCAAACCAAACAGTGCGATTGAAGGAATGGTGATAATGATGGACGCTACGTAAAGCACCACTTTCGCAACGCGCTCATTTTGTGTGATAAGAATGCCGATAGGTACGCCAGTTAGGATGGCAAGCCCAACAGCCAGAGCGACCAAAGAGATGTGCTCCATGGTAAGCGTACCTAGCAGCGCTAAGTTATCTATGGTGAAATTTAGTAAGTCCAAGTAGGTCTCCCCCAACTGTGATTCGCAACCAAGTTAACAGGAGATTAAATTACGCTACTTTTTATTAACAGTATTGTAAAATAGCGACACGTTAAGATAGAAATACGAAATATTAAGGAGGGAAATAATTGGCTTTCTCATCACCAAAAAAAGCGCTTTATTGGCGATGAGCAGCAGTAGTAAACAAGTTGATTATATCGGAACTGAAAAAAGCCATTGATAGCATGAAGAACCAACTACAATGAGCGGTTAAATTGCTCCACAGCCTCTACGACACGGCTAGCGCCATCTTGTATTTCGTTCATCACATTCCCCGCTTTTTCTGAAAGTTCTAGCGTATCTAGTGCTTCTTTTTGACATTTGGCGATCAGTTGGACAGCATTATCGGTTCGCTCTAAGTTTTCAGTTACCATTGTGACAATTTCATCAGTGGTCGCATTGGTTCTTGTGGCAAGCTGTCTCACCTCGTCAGCCACCACGGCAAAGCCTCTACCATGCTCACCCGCGCGAGCTGCTTCTATCGCCGCATTTAACGCTAGTAAGTTAGTTTGGTCTGCAATACCACTGATGCTATTAACCAGTTCACTAATGCGTGATGAGTGCGCTTTGAGCTCGTCAATGGCCGTATTCGCTTGCTGCATCTGGTCAGACAGTGTTTGCACCTTTTCTAGCGTCGAACCTATCACTTGCTGACCTTGCAGTGTTTGTGTTCCGGTCTCTTGAGAAACTTCATTAGCCAATTGCGCAGCCTGAGCCATTTGCTGCTCTTGCATCACCTGCTGGGTGATGTCGGTCGCGAACTTGACTACCTTGTAGAGCTCTCCTCTATCGTTACGGATAGGGTTATAGGAGGCTTCTAACCATACCTCTTCACCGTAACGGTTAACTCGCTTAAATCGGTCTGAAGCAAACTGTCCTTTTGCCAAACGTTGCCAGAACTCGCGATAAGCTTCAGAACCAGCCTCTTCCTGATCGCAGAACATACGATGATGCTTTCCTTTAATTTGATCCAGTGTATAACCCATCGTACTAAGGAAATTATCATTGGCTTTTAATACATTACCATCTAACGTGAACTCAATAACCGCCATAGAACGGCTCAACGCATTCAGCATGTCCTCTTGCTCACGCGATGTTTTGATCGTTCGCGTAAGCTCAGAAGCAAACACAAAAAAGCTTTCAACTTCTTGATGTTCGTTCAAAACAGGCTGGATAACCGTTCGTAACCACGCTTCTTCGCCGTTGCCTTTAAGTACTTGCATCGCGCCATTCCAAAATACTTTGTCTTGAACGGCTCTCTTCATTCGATGAAAGTGCTCTGTATTACGCGAATTTGATGGAACCAACTCGGTAATCGGTTTCGCTAAAATATCCGCATCAGTGAAAAAGAGTTGTTGCTGAAGTTTTGTATTTGCAGAGGTAATGCAGCCTTTCTTATCCAGCGTTAAGCGAAGCATTTCTTCATCTAAACTGTGTTGGATTTGCTGCAAGCGTTGCAGATCCTGCTTTAATCGTTGGTTTTCTTGCTGAAGCGACTTATTAAAAAACATAACTTTCTCTCATTTGACTAATCTTCGAACTAGTCAACGGTTTATTATTTATATGCCCAATAGCCTGCAAAGATACGATTTCGTTTGATCGTTCTTCAAACGCAATTCCTGTCTCCGAGCTGAGACACCTACATGACATAAGGCTATTTTTCTTTGGTATGACTTAAGCGCAGTATACTGAAATTTCTTCACCGCCCAAGTTGTTTATATATTTATCAATATTAAGGCAATTGGCAGCTATTAGAGATCCGTATTAATGCGAATAGTTGTATGGAGAAAGAATGTATTTGGATCAAAAAAAGCCCTTTCCATAAAGGAAAGGGCTTTGACTTAGTTCCCAAAATTTTTGCCGTTTTACAGCAGTTCCACCGACTGTTGAGCGATTACCCACTCTTCATTGGTAGGAATAACTAGTGCTTTCGCACCGAGCAACTCAGATGTTGCAATAACACCTGCGTTGCCAAATCTTGCATCTTCGTTGCCTTTCTCATCTTCAACAAAACCTAGCAGTTTTAGGTTTTTCAAGATTTCACGACGAATTGGTAGTGAGTTTTCACCAATACCACCAGTGAAGATGATGCCGTCTAATGAATCCAGAGCAGCTAGGTAAGAAGTAATGTATTTCGCAACACGGTAAGTGAAGATTTCAAATGCCAACTTCGCACGTGAGTTACCCGCTTCCATGGCTTCTAGTACACCACGTGCGTCACTTGTTACACCGGATACGCCTAAGAAGCCTGACTTCTTGTTCATCATCTCGAACACTTCGTCTTTTTCCCAACCTTTACGGAAAAGGAACTCGATAACACTTGGGTCGAGGTCACCACAACGAGTGCCCATCATTAGGCCAGCTAGCGGCGTCAAACCCATACTTGTATCAACACATTCGCCATTTTTAACCGCACTCACTGATGCACCGTTACCTAAGTGCACGGTGATAAAGCTGCTTTCTTCAACCGGTTTATCTAGCATTTTCGCTGCTTCACGGCTTACGTAGTAGTGGCTTGTGCCGTGAGCACCGTAACGACGCACTTTATGCTCTTCGTAAAGCTCGTAAGGAAGCGCGTACATAAACGCTTTTGCAGGCATTGTTTGGTGGAAAGCAGTATCAAACACAGCGAATTGAGGCAGTGAAGGGAATGCTGCCATTGCTGCTCGCATGCCTTCTGCATTCGCTTTGTTATGAAGTGGCGCTAGCTCAGCAAGACGCTCAACTTCTTGAATAACTTTTTCATCGACTTTTACTGTGCCTTTAAAGGTTTCGCCACCAGCAACAATGCGGTGGCCTACAGCTACAAATTTTGAGCTCAAACCCAAAGTCTCGAGTAGTTTTACCACTCGCTCAACAGCGTACTGATGATGGTTACCGCCAGCAGGAATTGCTTCAACGGTTTTTTCTCCCTGATATTTCCAACTGATTTCAGCTTCAGGTAGGCCAAAACACTCACCAATACCTGATACCAAAGCTTCACCGGTTTCAGAATCAATAACAGCAAATTTTAATGAAGAGCTACCAGAGTTGATCACCAGTACAAACGAATTAGACATGAAATAGTTATCCTGTTGTAGAGCAGAGGTTGTAATAGCGCTTGTGCGCTGCGTACTTCTTGTTTGCCCCTCTATTATTCAATAATTTTTTAATCTTTCAACAATCTTTTAGTAAAAGCGATTTGATTGAACAAATTTTGTTGATCTGTAGCAAGTTTTGATTTTATTTGAAGACTAAAAAATATGACTTGTTAAACATAATTTATGAATAGGTCAATTTGTACAAATTCAGAGATATGAGCTACGTTGTTTATTGGGTGAACAAAAATAATAAACCAATCAATAAATCGGGGTAATAATGTGCCCACTATTGCATTTCTATTAGTGATCTTAGGTTTGATTTTGCTCTGCTGGGGATGGCAGATGACAAAAAACATCTGCTCGAGAACTGATGTACCCGGGTGGACTTTCCTATTGTTGTTAATCAGCTGTTTCATTTTTGCGTATGCCGCTTTTTTACACGCTATAATGCAAAAACCTATCGCTTCCCTCTTGGAAACCGGAGTTTCTCTCATTCTATTCGGTGGCAGCATTTTTGTGGTGCTGGTTATCAAATGGAGCAACGACTCCATACTAGAACTTCATACCGTTGCTGAAAAAGAGAAGCGTAATGCCGTTCACGACGCACTTACTGGACTCCCTAACCGTAAATACTGCTTTGAGTTAATCGAAGATAGAATACAGTCTGGAGACCCTTTCTCAGTGATCCTTTTCGATGTCGTTAACTTTAAACAAGTCAACGATGCTATGGGACACTTTTGTGGAGACCAACTGCTGATTCAAATTGGGCAACGTCTCCAAGAGAAACTTAAAGGCAGTGACAAGATTTTCCGCGTTGGTGGCGATGAGTTTGTCATCCTCACCTCGTCAGCATGCGAGGAAACAGGCAAAAGTCTCATCGAAGAGTTAGATTCGGCACTGTCTAATCGCTTCCATTTAGATGAGTTTCAAGTCTCTTCCCGCGTTGTTTTCGGTGTCAGTACCTACCCTTATGACGCTCTGTCCAATGATCTATTGATAAAGCACGCGGACATTGCCATGTATCACGCCAAACGAAATGGCAACCTCTTTGCATTTTATAATGAGGACATGAACGTCGGGGCCAAGTACCAGCTCGAAATCTCTTCTCGTATTCAATGTGCGCTGGAAAAAGAGGAGTTCCAGCTGTACTACCAACCGTTGATTGACGCACATACTAACTTAGCTGTCGGCTTTGAAGCCGTGATCCGTTGGCATGACGAAAATGGTAAAACGATTTCGCCTAACGACTTCATCCCCATCGCGGAGCGAAGTAATCAAGTGCACAACATCACCATGTGGGTCCTCAACCAAGTTGAAAAAGACCTCCAGACCTTTATAGAAAAAGACATCAAGCTTCCTGTCCACGTTAACTTATCTGCAAAAGATTTCTCGTCTAATTTATTGTTCAACCGCTTGGAAACACTGCTCAAAGTAAACCCTCAATTTGCTGACCTTATAAGCTTAGAGATTACTGAAACGATGGCGATTGATAGAGTTGTTGAGCTCAACCCTCTCATTCACCAAATCAAAGGATTGGGTATTAAGATCAGCTTGGACGACTTTGGCACCGGGTATTCATCTCTATCGCTTTTGAGAGATCTCCCAGTTGATCAAATTAAAATCGACCGATCATTTCTTTGTACCGCAAGCCGGACAGAGGGCACTCGCTCTATCGTTGAGAACACAATAGCGTTAGCGCATGGCCTAGGGTATTCAGTCGTCGCAGAAGGCGTTCAAGACATGGATACACTGCATTTTTTACGCAGTCGTGGCTGCGACATCATTCAGGGCTACTTGTTCTGCCCAGCCCTACCCTTAAACGAAGTAATAACCTGGGTAAATGAGCACGATGAAAAACAAAGCCGTATTCGACGCGCATAAAAAAGCCGAGCATTTCGCTCGGCTTTCAATTCTTACGGCAATTTAATCAATTGCTCTAATCACTGATTCGTGATTATGCTTCTTGAGTGCGACGACCACGGCCGTGACCACGCTCACCACGGTGGTTACCACGGTGATCACCACCACGGTTACGATCGAAGCGACGTTCGCCACCTTCACGGTTACCATCGCGGTTGCCGTCACGGTTACCACGGAAGCCACCTTCGCGACGACCGCCTTCACGACGATCACCACCACGGTTGCCGCCTTCGCGGTTGCCACGGTAACCGCCGCCATCACGACGACCGCCATCGCGACGACCACCGTCACGGCGACCACCACGAGACTCTCGGAAGTCATCGAAATCACATACTACAGCACCAACATCTTGTTGACGGATGCGTAGTTTGCTTAGCTTGCCCGCAGCTTCAGAAGTCATTGCTTTTGGTAGCTGAACGAATGTGTGGCCTTGTGCTAGCTTGATCGCACCGATAGAGCCTTTACCTAGACCTAGTTCGTTCGCTAGAGCACCAACGATGTCTTTAACTTGAACACCTTGCTCGCGACCAACTTGAAGCTGGTAAGTATCCCAATCTTGGTTGTTGAAGTTACGACCGCCGTCACGGCGCTCTTTGCGGCGTTGTTTATCACGCTCAATCGCTTCAACCATTGGATCTTCGCCAATGTAGAACAGAGGACGTTTACCTTGCTGGCGCTTAAGAAGCATAGCAGCAAGCGTTGCTGGGTCGATTTCTAGAGAAGTTTGTAGTTTCTCTACTAGCTCAGCAAATTTGTCTAGAGCTTTGTGCTCTTTCTCTGCTTCAAGTTCAGCGCCTAGCTTAGCTAGACGAGCTTCAGCAACTTGGTCACGTAGAGGAAGTTGAATCTCTTCCATAGATGACTTAGTTACACGCTCGATAGTGCGAAGCATACGAATTTGGTTAGTGCGAACTAGAAGGATCGCTTTACCTTTACGTCCAGCACGGCCAGTACGACCGATACGGTGGATGTAAGACTCAACATCGAATGGGATGTCGTAGTTGAATACGTGCGTAATACGTGGAACGTCAAGACCACGTGCAACAACATCAGTTGCAACTAGGATGTCGATAACACCTTGTTTGATGTGATCAACAGTACGCTCACGTAGAGACTGAGGAATGTCGCCGTGCAGAGCGGCCGCTTTAAAGCCACGTGCAGATAACCAATCAGCTAGACGCTCAGTGTCTTGACGAGTACGTACGAAGACGATTGACGCATCAGTTTCTTCCGTTTCAAGAAGACGAGACATCGCTTCATCTTTCTCTACACCCTTCACTACCCAGAACTGCTGTTGAACTTTGTCTACAGTGTGGTTCTTACCAGCAACGTCAACCATTACAGGTTCACGTAGGAAACGCTCAACGATTTTCTTAAGCATCGGAGGCATCGTTGCAGAGAATAGAACGCGTTGAGCAGACTCTGGTGCGTGTTCCATGATCGCAGTAACGTCATCAACGAAACCCATGTTTAGCATTTCGTCAGCTTCGTCTAGTACAAACGTGTTTACTTCATCTAGGTGTAGACGTTCACGGTTGATAAGGTCTTGTACACGACCTGGAGTACCAACAATAACTTGTGCACCACTCTTAAGAGCACGCATCTGATCTACGATAGAAGCACCACCGTAAATTTCTAAAACTTTAAGACCCTTGATGTTCTTACCAAGGTTTTTCATTTCAGCCGCAACCTGAATCGCTAACTCACGCGTTGGCGCAAGAACGATAGCTTGTGGTTTACGTTGGTTGAGATCAATCTTATTTAGAAGAGGCAGAGAGAACGCTGCCGTTTTACCTGTACCTGTTTGAGCTTTACCCAGCGCGTCAGCACCTTCCAACAGGTGTGGGATTGCCGCAGCCTGAATTGGAGTTGGTGACACGAAACCCATTCCGTCTAGAGCAGAAAGGATAGAATCATTCAGAGATAAATCGCTGAATTGAATAACAGAATCTTGCATTGGGATCCTACTTAATTAAACAAAAAAACAGTCCCATATGCTCTTCCAATTCGATACTGATTCATCCAGTTACTGATTCCATTCAGACAGGAACACAGCACAGTACACAACCGCGATAAGCCATTAGGGACGACTAAGGGAGGCGGATTATTCCTTAAAAGCATAAAAAAAGCCAGAAAAAATTGAATTACATCACAATTTATTCTCAATAATGGCATTTTTAGCATATTTTTCCACCAGCCCCACCATTCCCCGTAGATTTGCGCAGCTCGCAGATGAGTTTTTCATCAATATTTAAGCCGATTTCCTGCAATTCGATCAGCAAAATTCACGGCGAAATTGCGCTCCACAGGTAGTAATAATAGCTCGCAATGATTATAGTGTGCCCAACTCCATAGGTAATTTAAGAAAAGATGTTTCAAGATAACCCACTACTCGCTCAGCTTAAGCAGCAAATCCAAGAAAACCTGCCGAAAAAAGAAGGCTCAATAAAAGCCACAGATAAAGGCTTTGGCTTTTTGGAAGTGGACAGCAAGACTAGCTTCTTCATCCCACCTGCGTACATGAAAAAGTGCATGCACGGTGACAAAGTCGTCGCCATTATCCGCACAGAAAATGAACGCGAAGTTGCAGAGCCACAAGAGCTGTTAGAACAAGCCGTGACTCGCTTTATTGGTCGAGTCAAAATGTTCAAAGGCAAGCTAAACGTAGCACCTGATCACCCACAGCTTAAAAAGCTTTCTCTTAAAGCGAAACTAAAGAAAGGTCTCAAACCTGACGAGTTCGCAGAAGGAGATTGGGTTGTCGCACATCTTATTCGCCACCCTCTAAAAGGCGATAACTCTTTCTTCGTGGAAATTTCTGAAAAAATCACAGACGCGAACGACAAAATTGCACCTTGGTGGGTAACGCTTGCTCAAAACGATCTACCAAACTCTGAGCCAGCAGGCATCGAGAACTGGGAACTAAAAGACGACGCCGATCTAGAACGCGTAGACATGACACACGTTCCTTTCGTGACTATCGATGGTGAATCAACCAAAGATATGGACGATGCGCTGTACGCGAAGAAAACCGAATCTGGCGATTTCGAACTGACTATCGCTATCGCAGATCCAACCGCCTACATCACACCAGAAGATGAAATGGATAAAGTAGCACGTGAACGTGGCTATACTATTTATCTTCCGGGCCGCAATATTCCAATGCTGCCTCGCGATCTAGCAGACAACCTATGCTCTCTGATTGAAGGCGAAATCCGCCCTGCTATTTGCTGTACCGTAACCGTAAATAAAGACGGCGTAATTGGCGACGATATCAAGTTCTTTGCAGCAAACATCAAATCACACGCACGCTTAGCATACGATCACGTGTCTGATTGGCTAGAAAACGGCAGCTCAGAAGCATGGCAACCATCTGAAGAGATCGCGACGATCGTTCGTGACCTTTACGACTTCTCCCTTGCTCGCGCAGAATGGCGTGAGAAAAACGCAGTGGTCTTCCCAGACCGTCCTGACTACCGTTTTGAGTTGAGTGAAGACAACGATGTGGTTGCTATCCATGCAGATATGCGCCGCAGTGCAAATCGCTTGGTTGAAGAGTCAATGATTACCGCAAACATCTGTGCTGGTCGTACACTGCGCGATAAATTTGAAACAGGTGTTTTCAATACTCACGCTGGCATTAAGACTGAGAAGATTGAAGAAGTGGTTCAACTTGTCAACCCAGAAGGTGAACTGGAATTCACAGCGGAGTCAATTACCACACTAGAAGGCTTTGCTGCATTGCGTCGCTGGTTGGCTGCGCAAGAAACCTCTTACCTTGATAATCGTATTCGTAAGTTCCAAGCCTACAGTGAAGTAGGTAATCAGCCTCTTCCTCATTACGCTATGGGGCTGGATATCTATGCGACTTGGACATCACCAATTCGTAAGTACGGCGATATGATCAACCACCGCATGTTGAAGGCCGTCATCCTAGGCAAAGAGCCAGTGCAAAAACCTGATGATCAAGTCGGTGAAGAACTAGCTCTGCACCGTAAACATCATAAAATTGCTGAGCGAAATGTCTCAGATTGGTTATATGCACGTACGCTTGCTGATGAGCCGAACAAGAAAACTTGTTTCACAGGTGAGATTTTCGATATTAATCGTGCTGGTGCACGTGTCCGACTTCTCGAAAATGGCGCAGCAGCCTTTATTCCTGGTGCACTAATTCTTGATAATAAAGAAAGAATTGAGTGCAATGGCGACAACGGTACCATCTCTATCGATAAAGAGGTCGTATACAAACTTGGTGATACATTGGAAATTGTCCTTGCGGACGTAAACCAAGAGAACCGCAGTTTAGTTGCAAAGCCAACCCAGGTATTTGCTGAACAACCAGCAGCACAAGCAGAACAGACTGTAAGTGAATAATACCGAATGAAGTTAAAAGGCGCTCTATTGAGCGCCTTTTTTATTTGTTATGTAAAAATGATAAGAACGAATATGCCGAACATTGAGATCATTCGCTTTAATCACTTCACTGCGCGCAAAAGTGAGCGTTACACCGCAACACATAATGGCTTATATGTTGTTGAAGAAGGTACCCTATTAGTTCATCAACCAAATGGTGAACAGTTTGAACTTAAAGCAGGAGATTTTACTCTCTACAACTCCGCTGATTTGAGCAGCGCAGAAGCCATCCCTAGTGAAAAAGGCTTTAAAGCACTGGCTCTAGTCTTCAACCCAAATCTATTCTGTGACTTTAAAAAAGCGCACCCAATGCTACGCTCCAAGACGGAAGAAAGGCGCTTCTATCCTTTTTCAGCGCAAGCCAGCAGCGAAGTAGCACAACTAAAAGACACATTGGTCAACTTAGCGAGTCGCAATGCTCCAGACTACACACAAGGTCATATCGCAATGGCACTGCTGTCGTTAATGGTGGAGGTAGAGCCAAACATCCTATCAATCATAGATGATGCAAGCAGCCTAAGCGACTCTCAAAAGGCCATCAAGTATATTGAGAACAATATCGAGAAAGATATCACTCTGGAAGGCTTAGCGGCTCATATGAGCATGTCTATCGCGACGTTAAAACGCCGCCTCGCCGCAGAGGAGCTTTCATTTTCACAGATATTAAAAGTGAAGCGGATCAACTTCGCCGCTACCCAGCTGCGCATGTCAGAAAAATCTATAACAGAAATAGCGTTTGAATCCGGATTTAAGAGTGCTGCGCATTTCAGTACAGCATTTAAATCCGTTTACAACATGACACCGAAAGACTTTAGAAACCAAGTCGTTAAATCCAAAGCATAAATCATGGTGACATTGGCAGCTGTTAGAGTTGGAGCGTTCCCTATCCCCAAAAACACGCTTGAGGATCGCTTTCCAATTCGGTGAGTAGGTTTTCAAGCGTTTGACTGTATGGAAGTGGCTTATAAGGTACCCACCTTAATAATTCGTTGCGGTACGTTGGGACGTAGAAATACCAAAGCTGATTGCCCTCATCAAACACAATCTTCGCGACGGGAGAGGTATATTCGCTGTGCTGTGAATCAAGAAGAAAATGCGCCCTATGAAGCTCGACGCCATTCTCCACTGGCTCATATAGGCACTTACCCTGCTCGACAGGAAGGTTAGCATTACGCGCAGAGCAGAGCGATTGAACTGATTTGTATAAACGACTTGTC
Source organism: Vibrio sp. 2-1-2a (assembly GCF_032648565.1). Lineage (NCBI taxonomy): Bacteria > Pseudomonadati > Pseudomonadota > Gammaproteobacteria > Vibrionales > Vibrionaceae > Vibrio > Vibrio sp. 2-1-2a. The sequence goes on along the minus strand of NZ_WBOH01000008.1, from coordinate 68,077 downwards.
GCCATTTGGGACACTGACATCAACGTTCTCCCGATGGATGATAGTTAGAGCTGTCGATCCTAGTATATAACCTTTACACCACCATCGATGGTGATTATCTGCCTACCTCAAACAAAGGGTGGCTATATTCTCATTTACTCAGATTATCATCTCACTTTGCTTGGAAACGCTACCTACATCACCTCTTGGTTAGAAAGAATTCCCTTGTTTAAACCTGACAGTTCACAAAAGTGTAACCTGAACGCAATATCATAAACGCTGCTTTATACCGTATATGGAGTTTAATATGTTACGTTTTACTGTGGCGACGTTATTGGCCATAGCAGTCTCCCTCCCCGCCATTGCAAAAGAAATTAATATCTCTGGGTCAACCTCGGTTGCTCGCGTAATGGATGTACTTGCAGAGGAATACAACAAAACACACCCGGACGATTACATTGCAGTTCAAGGTATTGGTTCTAGTGCGGGTATTACAATGGTTAATAAAGGTGTAGCCGAGATTGGGATGAGCTCTCGCTATCTGACAGAGAGCGAAAAAGGTGAAGATCTCAACGTATATCCTATCGCTTATGATGGCCTAGCTGTTGTTGTAAACCGTACAAACTCTGTAAAAAACCTTTCCCAACAACAACTGTTTGATATCTACAAAGGTAAAATCAAGAATTGGAAAGAGGTTGGTGGTGCAGATCAACCTATCGCTGTTGTCACTAGAGAGGCGTCTTCAGGCTCACGCTACAGTTTTGAAAGCCTGCTAGGACTAACCAAAATCGTAAATGATCGCCTCGTCTCAGATATCAGCCCGAACAACTTGGTTGTAAATAGCAACAGCATGGTAAAAACCATCGTGAACCATAATACTCGTGCAATTGGGTTTATTTCTGTGGGATCAGTAGATCGCTCAATAAAAGCGATTCAATTAGATGGTATTGACCCAACTTCGGCAAACATTAGCAATCACAAGTATAAATTGGCGCGGCCATTCCTAGTACTCTACAAAGTCAATAAGATTAGCGAACCAGGTAAAGGATTCGTCACCTTCCTTCGTTCAGAACAAGGACAAAAAGCGATTGCTGATTACGGTTACACTCCAGTAAAAAGCTTTAATCAATAAAACCAAAAAGAGAGCATATTAATGCTCTCTTTTTATATGTTTTCTATCTGGCTCTGGAATTAGAAATGCAGTTGAATAACAGAAACGACAACAGCACCAGGTCGACGAATACCTTCGATTTCCACTTTAATTTCACGCTCGATCTCCAAACCTTTTTTGATCGGCGTTACTTTTGTCAACGTGCTGACAGCACGAACGTTGTTTCCTGCTTTAACAGGGTAAGGGAAACGAACTTGGTTTAAGCCTAAGTTAACGACCATTTTGGCTGTTGGGAACATTGGCTTATCAGGGTCCACTGAGTCAGTCAATTTAGGCAACAATGCTAATGTTAAAAAGCCATGAGCGATGGTTGTCTTAAATGGAGATTCAACTGACGCACGTTCTGGATCTGTGTGAATCCACTGCATGTCTTCCGTTACCGCACCAAATTGATTGATACGTTCTTGAGATACATGCACCCAGTCACCAATGTGAATCACTTCACCAATTTTTTCACTTAACTCGTCATACAGCTTTTGAGCCTCAGGTGCCATTACGATTGGTGTAGGTTGAGGCGCAACCTCTTCGTTAACAGCTGGCTGTTGGTGATCACGAACTTTTGAGAAAAGAAAGCTATTCTGAGCTTTTCCCAAAAAGTCACTCCAATAATCGCGTAACGCTGGAGACATCCAATTCATAAACTCGGATTGATGAGCAGAAATCGCATCAACTTTGTCTTTAAATAGATTTGTGACCTTCATAAACACCCTTAAAAAATTTAAGCACAACTGGCTATACCAGTTAATTTTGAATTAGTTCACAAAGTCTTGCAAATACTTTCGGGCGAACACATGTACCCTAAAAGCAAGTTATTTCTTAAATATCATGAAGATAACAATAAAACACCATTTTATTGATTTGCGCCAAGATAAAGTAAAAACTCTATAAATTGCTACTATTTGTCTCTTTTTTACCCCATTTTCAAACTGTTTAACATCACATCAGCGACTATAAAACGAGCAAACAGTACTTCTATTATAATTCAGCACTTTACAAGTCGGACTATGCTCCCTATTATACGTTCCGCAACGGAGAGATGGCTGAGTGGTTGAAAGCACCGGTCTTGAAAACCGGCATACGTTAATAGCGTATCTAGGGTTCAAATCCCTATCTCTCCGCCACTTATTTAGAAAGCTCGCATTTATTGCGAGCATTCGTCGTTTTAGTGCTTGTAAAATGACGGAGGTTCGAACCCCTAGTCGTATACTGCCCCAGAACTTCACCACATTCCAATAAAGAGCCCGCTAAAAATCAGCGGGCTCTTTATTTCTATTTTCTAGTGTTTAAGCAAACTTTTTAATCATTTCAGACAGGTCATTGGTGCAATTTTGCACTGTGGTGTTCATATGATTCGTTTCAGTCATCAGTTCATACGATTCACTGTACTTTAAGTTAAGCGACTGGATGTTTTCGTTAATCTCATCCGTTACGTAAACCTGTTCTTCTATCGCTACCGCAATTTGTTGATTTCGCTCGACTACATCCTGAACGAGAGATTGCAGCTGTTGGATGCTCTCTAAAGCCGTGCCTAATAATGTTACCGTTCCGGTCGACATTTCATTGCCTTTCTCTAGCGCAGAAACCGCTGATTTACTGCCCTTTTGAATCCCTTCAATGGCCGCTTTAATTTCTGTTGTCGATTCCTGTGTTCTTTTAGCAAGGGTTCTCACTTCATCCGCAACGACTGCAAACCCTCTCCCTTGTTCGCCTGCCCTCGCCGCTTCAATTGCTGCATTCAACGCTAATAAGTTGGTTTGTTCAGCAATATCATTGATCACTTCAACAACGGTTCCTATTTGCTCGGTTTGTTGGTTCAAACGCATGACCACTTTAGAGATTTCGCCGAGCTCATCCACCAGCTCTAGTACCGAGTGGTTAACATTATCGATAACGCTACGGCTATCTGTCATCGTGTTCTGCGCTTCTAGCGTAGCATCAGCAGTCGCTTGAGCATTATTTGATATCTCAGATGATGAGGCTTGCATCTCGTTGACCGCTGTAGCGACCGAGTCGATCTCTACTTTCTGTGCACTCAAGTTTTCCGTCACTTGCTGGCTATTAGTCGCAGCACTGTTGGCACTTGCACGCGTTTCTTCGCAAGAGTCTTTTACAGACACCCCGACTCGCCCTAATAGCGCATCTGCAAATTGCTTACGCATCTTCATACCCAGCTCAATTTCAGCCAGATCGTTAATTTTTCCGCAATAAATATACTCCATTAGCGGATTGTTGAAGTCTTGCCTAGCCTGTCTAGCAAGCTTCTCAACTGGCCTTGTTAATACATAAATTGAGAAAACGGAAAGTAATGCAGCAATGCCAAAGGCCACCGCTGGTGATTGGTTCATTTGTAGAGTTAGCAAGCCAAGAAGGTTTGAAATGAAAAGAAAGAAGGCTGATCTCATCCACAAACGCGTACGAGGAAGATACATTTGCAATGGTTTACCGTTATTCCGAAGCTTTGAATACGCTTTTTCCGCTCGTTGAACGTGTATACGCTCAGGTTTAAATCGAACCGATTGGTATTCAACAACTTCACCATTGGATTTGATAGGAGAAGCAAACGCATCAACCCAATAATACCCTCCGTTTTTACGTCGGTTTTTCACCATTCCCATCCAGTGTTTTCCGGCTTTTAGGTGCGTCCATAAATCTTTAAAAGCCTGTTTCGGCATGTCTGGGTGGCGTACAACATTGTGAGGCTTACCGATAAGTTCACCATCATCAAACCCCGCGACTTCATTAAAGTTTTCACTGGCATATTTGATATAGCTGGACGTATCGGTGATAGAAACTAGGCTGTAACTCGAAGGGTAATCATATTCCGTTTCACTCATAAACATGTGTCCTTACATTGATTAATTAAATAAACGGCAAGTATGAGTGTAGCAGCATAACATTTATGCGCATAATGATAAGCTCATTGTAAAATTCAATGAAATTACTGATAGGTCAATTTATTACCTGCAAACATAGTGGCGGTTTCACTCTCAAATAGCACTACCCTTGAGTGCTCACAAGATGCTGCATTGATTAAAATTAATACACAAAAGCGCTTCCTTACTGAGTTCGTAAATTGTTATAAATAAACGATTACAACGAAAACAAGGAAGACAAACATATGACTATTCGTTTTAGTCAGCTTGCCGCTCAAGGAAACACGGCTCACCTATTTATTGACGATTGGAAAATAGACACTCAGCACTCTTGGGGAATATTCAGCGCGGATGGGGATATTGGTTCTCTACTTGGAGACCTTATTTGTGGTGAACTTTCACCAATAAGCGGGAAACTTGAGCTTGATGGGCTGTCCGTTGCTCAAGTGTCGTTATCAGAGCAACAGCGATTACTGGAAAGAGAATTAGAAAAGGACGATACAGACTTTCTTGATCGTATCGATCAAGGCAGTACCGTTTACTCACTCATTCAGGAGCGCAGCCAAGGCGCTAATTTAATAGATCAACTGATTACCGACCTCGACCTAACTCACCTTAAACACAGTGGCTTTCGTGTTCTCTCTACAGGGGAAACAAGACGAGTGATGTTAGCTCGCGCTTTAGCAACACAGCCTGATTTGTTACTGCTAGATAACCCATTTACTGGTTTAGATATTGCCCATCGAGCAGCTCTCGCTCACTATTTACACTCGCTTTCTCAAACCGTACAGCTACTGGTCACCTTCTCTCGCGAGTCTGATATGCCTGAGTGGATTGATCGCGTTGCGCTTTTCAGTGCAGGAAAGCTGGACAGTACAATGGATAAATCCAGTTGGGATAGTCATCCAATCATTGGACAGCTTAAATCTCAGTCCGAGCAACAGAGTGAAGAAATGATGAACTTGATACGTCAGCATCAGCACTCGACACACTTCGACAACCCAATATTTGAACTAACAAATGGGTCTGTTGAATACACTGATAAGAAGATCTTTACTGACTTAAACTGGCGAATAGACAAAGGTCAGCATTGGCAGGTCAAAGGCCCAAATGGCTGTGGGAAGAGCACCTTGCTTGGGTTAATCTTTGGTGATCATCCTCAGTGCTACAGCAATGACATTGATATCTTTGGTAAAAAGCGAGGGTCTGGCGAGACAATCTGGGAAATTAAGCAGCACATAGGCATGGTATCTTCAGCGTTACACCTTCAATACCGCGTTAACTGCAGTGCGCTAGACGTGATTTTGTCCGGTTTTTACGACTCCATAGGGTTGTATAACCAACCCACTCGTAAAGAAGTGGACATCGCAAACGAATGGCTCGACATCCTACATATGAGCCAATACCGAAAAACCTCATTCAAGCAATTAGAGTACGGTCAGCAGCGCCTGTTGTTGATTGCAAGAGCCATCGTTAAACAACCAACATTACTGATTTTGGACGAGCCATATCAAGGGTTGGATTTTCTTGGCAGGCGTTTAGTTAAGAATACACTTGAGCTCATCGCCCGAGAGAATTTAAGCCAGCTATTGTATGTATCTCATTACCAAGAAGACCGCTTGGATAGCATCAAGAATGAGTTAGAGTTTATTTTTGATGACAATAACCAATGTTATCGGGCTAACGTTTACCAATCATAATGACTTCGCTGAGCAAGTTGATCATAAGGTAAAGGCTTGGAGTAAAAATATCCTTGATGATATCGCACTCCCATCTTTTTCAAATGGTCGGCTTGCGCCGTTGTTTCTACACCTTCAGCGATGAGTTGTACTTTCAGCTCTTCCGCAAAGTGAACAATAGCTTTTAAAACAGAAGCACTAAGGCTAGGTATACCAATAGTTTCGACAAAACATTTATCGATTTTTAGGTAATCAATGCGCATGTGCTGCAGAAACGCCAGCGAGGTTTGACCGGTACCAAAGTCGTCGATTAACACATCAATGCCATGTACTCGCAGCGCTGCGATACACTTTCTGGCTTCAGCATCAATGAGTTGACGTTCTGTTATCTCTATGCCTAATGAGACGTTATTTCGACTTAACTTCCTGTCAATGAGTTGAATCTTTCTAATCGCGTTTGGCCCAACTAAGTAACCGGGCGGCACATTAATACCAAGGTGAACAGACTGATTAAAGTCTAATTTACTAAAGTCTTCTGCCGCTTTATCGAGAACGTAATCCGTGAGCAAAAAGACCAATCCACTTTGCTCCGCCGCTGGCACAAACTCATCAGGAGAAATGAACCCTTTATTCTGATGTTCCCATCGCACTAGGGCTTCAAAACCAAATAGTTGACCAGTATCGACGTTAATCTGGGGCTGGTAATACAGAGTCAACTCGCCTTTCTTTATGGCTTTCTTTAAATCCAGGACCAAGCTTCGATGAGGATCGATAAATTTATTTAACGCATATAAGCAAAGATAGATAACAAAAATGATTGGAATTGAATACAAAAAATAGGAAAGTGTTCTTTGTTTGACGAAAAGGTCGCTGGCTTCACTCAAAGCTTCATATTCAAACATTTGCGACGATTTGATGCCAATAGGATTACTTCCCGTTCTCAACGCTTCTTCAGGTGCAACTTGGTCATGGATAAATAAGGCAGAGCGTTTTAAGCGTAAATCGTTATTAAATCCTATCTTCGCATTAAAGTAGTCATGATCAATAATCGTCACCGCTTGATAACCGTGCTCTCCTTCGGTCACGACGAGCAAAAATTGGTCATATACACTATCCACGTTTCCCAGTGCTAACGCTTGTCCCTCAGGAAATGTAATGTGCTCGGCTAACGGCTTAGAAATTACGCCCAGTTTAGAAGAACACGTAATGATCCCATCTTTTACAATCAGCATTTCTTCGATATCTCGTTCAAACATCAAGTTTTGCTGAAGCTCTTCACATCGTCTAGGATGCAACAAAGCCGTGCGGTTTTCGGTCTCTATTTGGAATAAAATTTCGTCTGCGATTTGAACATTTTTTTCTAATAGATGGTTGAGGTTGTTTTGCACGCTTTCACGAGCTAAATACAAGACTTCGCCAACAATCAAAGGAATGGGCAACACAAAAATGATGGCTTTTTTAAAAAGCGCCTTATTCAGCATATAAAAGTAACCTTTTATAAAACCGATTTACTGAGATGGTATCTGGATTCTGATACCCACTAGCAACTCTCGTTTATAATATTATTTAGATTCACTCAGTATGCGAAACACTTAGTAATACCGCAAACTAAACAATGCCTTAATCCCTCTTGTTCCAATTTAGCATCAAACGACTCAAACCTGAGACGTCAATACGACATCATTTTTGAGCCTATCGGTACCGAGGTAAGCCCTCAGTCGTCAAATTCTCACTCTACGAGAATTACCCATTAAAATTATTTTTCTTTTCTCAGTGATTAAGAATTATATTTGTCGTAATTCATATAACACGTTACAACACTCTCATGACGACAAACAAAGCTAATGCGAACCAGGTAAACGAAAAAGCACTGCAGTTGTTAATGCAAGTTGCAGTTAGTCCATTCCCAGTCTCTGCGAAAACGCTAAGCGAGCAATTGAACGTTCCTTTGAGCAGTCTCTACCGACACTTGAAGCTGCTCAAAGAGTGGAACTTGATTGAAGAAAGCGTACACGACAAGACATTTGTCGTTGGCCCGGCAGCATTGCTGCTCATGCATAGCTATGAGACCGCACAGCATGGGTTAGATATGGTCGAAACCATACTGGCTCGGTTGGTACAACAAACAGGGGAAATGGCCGCTTATATGGTACCTGCAGGGTATCGCGCGCTTTGTGTCAGACAAAAAGAAAGTATGCAGGCGCTACGTTGCAGCTTCGTCCAGGGTCAAAGTCAACCTCTGCTACGTGGTGCCTCATCTAAAGTGATGCTCGCTTTTATGCCTCAAAGTCGATGCGAGAAAATCTTGAGATACTTTAATCAAGATCACCGACGAGACGAATGGGAACAAGAGCTCACAACCATCCGTAAACACGGATATGCCGTCAGTACTTCTGAAATTGACCCGGGTGTTTCTGGCATCAGTGCACCAGTGATGAAAGGAAGCAAACTGATCGGCGCGGTCTCGGTGATGGCTCCGGCCCACCGAGTCGAAAAGGATAAGCAGCGCATTATTTTGCATGTGTTGCAAGCGGCAAGGGCACTACCACCAGAAAGGTAATTCATCATGTTAAGCTTTTTCAAACGCTATAAACTCCACCACACCGTGAAACAGCCGCAGCATTACCCTTTTTCTTTTATGACAGTGTGTGAGTATTTGCCACCCATGTCTAAAGGCGCGTTTGAATTAGCTGATCAAAGTTTGGAAAATGCTAGCGATTGGCTATACCAACAGCATGATCATGAAACCGCTGAAAACTTTGGTCACTTCAACCACGACAAGCTGGAAAATGGCGAGTTTCAGGAAGCGTTAAGTCTTTCGCTTTCTCGTCATTCTATTCCCGTTTTAGTGACCAACTGTACCGAGGCAATCTTGTCCATGTTGCCTGTGGTCGTGTCCTATCGAGACGAAGTGGGTGTGGTAAATATTGGACATGACATGAACTTGAAGCCAACACTTGAACCACGTTTAGGCTCCGCATTCCATTTTGCTCTTTCTCGCTATCAAAACGTGCGATTATTTTTTGCTGGTGTTAGCGAACAAGATACAAAGCAAGAAACGTGGGAATACGCGGAGGATCAAGGTTGTGACTGGGTAACCGATAAAGAGTTTTCTTTTCGTCATCGCAATAATGTAAAGCAGTTGATCGGCAATTACCTCGACCATTGCGACCAAATAATCCTCAGTATCGACCTTGGCTCCCTAAAAACCAAAAACAGCCTTGATGGTACCTCAGAAATTGATATCCAAATGGTTCTACGCACCATTAGGCAATGCCTGGTTGCAGGTAAAGTCAGAGCCATTCAACTCGTTGGCGATCGCGATCGTCTGGTCTATTCGAGACAAACGAAAGCCATACTAGAAGAGTTATATCAAATGGCCCCACTCATTGTTCACGCAGCCTAGGATTAAGTTCGGTTCAGAATCAGGACGCTCAAGCTACTGGTTCTGAATCAACATGGTTAATTATTATCTTTTATCAACAAATAGTTACATGAATAAAGCGACTCATGTCACACTTAGCTATTGAACTAATCTCATACTTACGTTCTAATAACGCCACTAAGCTTTGGTATGACATACGAAATAAAAATAGCCAAAGTTCAATAAGTAAGCGGATTAAAAACCCAAAACACCGCCGACATTTCAACTTCTGTGAGCATTTGCTCACGCTCGCTTGATGCCATCTTGTTCCACTTTTTTAGGACATTTGATGATGCGTCTTTGCAGTATTTTCGCTGCGGTTCTTGTTTTACCGCTAGCCTCACACGCCACCACTTATGACGTCAAAGATCTATCTGAGTTAGGTAAACTTTGCTCACACAAGAGTTTTAGTATCGAAAGCGATGGCACGACTTATCGCTGTACAGGGGAAATAGTCCTACCCGCAGGTGACAAAATTATCTCCTCATTACCGGAAAAAGAGATAACGTTAAAAGCAGATTATGGCATTGTGTTAGAGGGGAACAATACGATTGGTGACCCCAATAAGCGTATCTCTCTACACGCACTCGCTACCGGATTAACGGTTAACAATGAGAAAGCTTCAAGCATTGACGATTACCAAAACAAGCACACTGTTATCTATGGTGATCTTCTATCGGCTTACCCAACAAAGCTGAATAACGTTCTCATCGATGGGGATATATAGCTAACAGGTGAGGCCCTTCATATTGATGGTGAGTACAACACCATTATTGGTGACATTTTGACTCACAGTACGACCGATATATTCAACGCTAACGTTTGTGGCACCATTGAATCAAAAGGCCATCAATTGCATCTCAAGACGAAGAACCCTTTCCAACGACATTTCGTCGTCGGTGACATTGTGGCGCACAGTTCTCTGCTTATTGATGACATGGCGGTTTACGGCACTACTGAGACTAAAGGAGCATCTGCCGCATTGAACGGTTCGTTCTATGGCTCTACTACAGCAATTAAATACTTCCAAACATTGAACTTCAACAACGCTCCAAATCAGCCAAGTCAAGTTTGTGGTGAAATCCAACAAACGCCAGGAAGTGCACAAACGAAAGTACAAGACAACAAATACACGCAATACTGTGGATTGGGCGACACTGATTGTCACTACTCTTCTCAGCTCTGTCCGATCACCCCTCAAGATGTTCCGAATTGCAGCATGCAACCTCCATCAGAGAACGACTTCGACCTAAGCGTCACACCATCGGACGATATGGCACTGATGTGCGGCGACAATCTTCCGCAATTTATAGCAACAACAACCAATAATGGAGAAGTTGTAAGCGCAGAAGTCAGTGCTGCCCTATCACACCCTGACTTGTTCACTTTAGAGGTGGTCAAAGGTCAGCAGACATTAAAAGCAAACCAATTTATGTCTGACGACAATGGTAAGCTCGTTGTTCGAGTGGTCCCGAACGATATTGATACCATCGCGTTAGATACGAACTACACGCTGACTTTCACTATGGCAGAAGACACCAGCAAGCATCAAACGGTTAGCTTTATGTTTACGCCATATATGTTTGAGGCCTACTCAAAGACGAAAAGCGCAGCTTTAAATGAAATACGCGTTATTGCAGGTAAACCAGAAAACGTGCATACGCGATTGCTTGCTTGTGCTTCCACCGGCGAACCTGTAGTCGCAAGCAACTACAATGGTACTCCTAAGATTTTTCATCCATTGGTTCAACCATTAGGAGGAAGTGAAGGAAACTTTAGCTATTCAGCGGAATTTAAAGACGGCTTGTCTGAGCATGGTCTTATCACGAACGAGTCCGGCATATTTGAAGTGACATTATCCGATCATTTTGAATGTGAGGGATTTGAAGAGTGCCCAGAAGAAGGCAAAGTGGAAGTGAAAGGGACATTTAATGTGTACTCGCGACCATGGACACTCGCTATTTGTGACAACCAACGTGCTTTGCCTTCTGGCACCTCTGAACAAGGAGATGGTTTTATTGCCGCCGGAGAACTTTTCTCTCTAACAGTGAAGCCGATCATTTGGCAAACTGACGGCTCTGTAAGTGGTTCTGTTGAATCAGCACGTTATTGTGATGCCTCTATCACCCGTAATTTTATGCTTGATGACGCTCCAGCAACATCCGTTGTCTTGTCGAGTGAGCAACATACGCCATCAGAGACAGCGAACCAAACCTCGAAATTGCTAAAAAGTAGTTACTCACTGGCTCAAGCGCATAATTCAGCCAAGAATGATCAATTCGTCTTTAATGGATTATATTGGGAAGAAGTCGGGAGCTTGAGAGTAAAAGCAAACCTAGAAAGTAAATATCTAGATATGACTGTTAACGAAGGCTATCGTTACATCGGTCGTTTTTACCCAAAATATTTTCAAGTGCAAGACCAAGAATGGCACTACCCACATGGCCAAACTTTTGCTTACATGAATCAACCTTTTGAGAAAGTCACTTACGATGTTGTCGCACTCAATGCGAATAAGGAAAACGTGAAGAACTACGTCCACTTTTCATCTAACCTTCAACAACATTTCGACTTAGGCGAGCTAAGCTCATACTCCGATCGGTTTTTGCCGCCTAAGCCTAAGAAGGTAGACTGGAAACTACTGGGTAACGCGAGTATTGGAACGTTTGTGATCGAGAAGCCCTCGACCAATGCGACTTGTAACAATAGCCCATGTTGGAAAAAGAACACGACCGATAAACAATATCCTGATGGCCCATTTAATAAAGGGACTAACAGTGACAGCAGCAAAATAGGTATAGTCACGACTAAAGCCGTTGATGAGGTAAATTTCTTTGATAACAGCGAAATGCTCACTCAACAACCGGACATTCGATTCGGTCGTTTGAACTTTCAAGATGTAGGTGGCAACCAAGGCATGGTGATCAAAGTGCCACTTGATGTGGAAATTTGGCAAAACGGTCGATTTACGACTAACTTCGATGACAGCTCAACAACGGCGAATGGTGAATATTACTTCAGCACGCCAATTTGGTCGCATGCGCCAGCAAACAACGCCCTGCTTTCTGGCGTTGGAACGATGAGTATTGGCAGAATGACCGATATCGTTGCAAGCCAAATTGACTCAGCGCGCGAGCAAATACAATTCCACCTAGATTTAGACAGCTCAGGCAATCGCATCCCTTGGCTGAAATACGACTGGGATAGCTCTACAAGTGAAGAGGAAAACCCACCCGTCATTGTTACGTTTGGTATTCACCGAGGAAACGATCGCATTATTTATCGTGGTGAACCCAATATGCTTGGCCTAAATTAACACGAAACGGCAAACAAAAAGAGCCCCTCAATTGAGGGGCTCTTTTCATCACAAACTGATGTAATTTACTTTGCGCCACGACGCGCTTTCAGGCGCTTCACCATAGCAAGACGACGCTCTGCCGACCCTTGGTCTGTTGCTGACTGGTTCGGATTATTACGACGACCTTGACGATTCTTGAATGCTGGTTTTGAGTGCAGCTTTTCAATGTAAGATTCACGCTGTTTTGGTTCATAGCCTGCAAGCTCAATACGGCGAATGCGTTGCTGGATTAGATTTTCAACCTGAACCACCGTGAGCTCTTCATCTCGGTTTACAAATGAAACAGCATGACCTTGTTTACCTGCACGGCCCGTACGACCAATTCGGTGAACGTAATCTTCCGCTAGGAAAGGCATGTCATAGTTCACAACGTGAGGTAAGTCTTCAATATCTAGACCTCGAGCAGCGACATCGGTAGCCACCATGACACGTGCTTTACCGGACTTGAACTCTTCTAGCGCACGACGACGAGCACTTTGAGCACGGTCACCATGACAAACCACCGCTTTGATACCATCAAGTTTCAGCTCTTTTACCACTTCGTTTGCGGTCTCTTTGTAGTTCACAAATACCAACACTTGTTTCCAGTTTTTGCGACCAATTAGCTCTGAAAGCAGTTCTGTTTTTCGCTCTTGATCAACTGGATATAGCACGTGAGCAACTGTTTGTGCCGTAGTATTTGCACGCTCTACTTCGATACGTTTTGGTTTACGCAGAATGTCTTTCGCTAACAGATTTAGCTGGCTTGAAGTCGTTGCCGAAAACATCATGATTTGTGGGTCTGTATCTACATCCAGCATGATCTTACGAACTGCATGAATAAAACCCATATCCAAGATACGGTCTGCTTCATCAAACACCAAAAACTCTAAGTGCGCCACCGAGACATTGCCTTGTTCGATGTGCTCTTCCAATCGACCAGGTGTAGCCACAAGGATATCAACACCATTTTCCAGTGCCGCAACCTGAGAAGACATTTTACGGCCACCGAAAATCGCCGCCACCGACAGATTGGTGTACTTCGTGTAAGCTTTGATGTTGTCAGCAATTTGTTCAGCAAGCTCGCGAGTTGGAGCCAAGATAAGTGCACGAGCAGTCTTACGAGAAGCGCTACGGTTACTGTCTAACAACTGCTGAATCATAGGCAGAGAAAACGCAGCCGTTTTACCAGTACCTGTTTGTGCTGTAGCGAAAATATCATGGCCTTTGCGAGCCATTGGAATCGCCTTCTGTTGAATTGGCGTTAACTTTTCATAACCGCATTCTGCCAGTGCTTTAACCACTTCTGGCGCAAAACCTTGAGATGAAAATGACATTGAGCGTATTCCTTAAACAAACCACTAAAAATAGCTTTAAAAATTTAGCCGTGCACTATACCCGAATTTGAGTGATTTATCTCACTTTTCTCATTGAAACGCTACAAAAGCAAAAACGGCGAACGCAGACAGATTGCTGGCTCACCGTTTCCGTTTAACATTTGTTCGATTTAACGCTTGATGCCAGACAACTGAAGGAGAATTTGCTCAAGTTCATCCCATGGCAACAGCTGAGAATCTATCACTTCTAATCGTGATTCAAACCCTTCTAAGCTGATTTCATTCACCGACACGACTCGGTTGGCAACATTAAACGCGTAACACCCCTGATCCGTGTTGACCACCGCTTTAACACGTTCCGCCGTTAAGTCCGAAAGCATTGAGAAGAGTTTATCAAAATCAAACGTGTACTCTGCCCCAAACAACCACCCGCAACTAAAATACCCTTGCCCTTTGTTCTCTTTACGCACAAAGGCTTCACCTGGCGGCAACTGGAATTGAGGCTCTTGGTGAGCATGGTCATGATGATGTGACTCGATATGGGAAGAAGCGCTGCCGTAAACCCGTTCGATATCCAAGACTTCTATCGGTAACTCACCATCATGAATAAGCTTACTGAATACTTTTGAGGGAGATTGGTCCGTCACCCAGTCATTAAACACATCAATGTCGTGACTGGTACAAAGGTCAACCTTACTGCCTATAACCACATCTGCACTGTCTAACTGGTCCACGAAATTTTGGTTAGAAAGGTACTTTTCATCACTTAAGTTACGCGGATCAACCAGAGCGATCGTCGCTTTTAGATCAACGTAAGGTTCATACTGTTCTGAGGTAAGCGTCGCGATAACCTGTTTTGGATGACCAAGGCCTGTCGGCTCAATCAATAAACGGTCCGGTTTTTGGCGCAGTAACGCGGTAATACCGACCGACATTGGCACGCCCGCCGTACAACACATACAGCCACCCGGCACTTCTTTAATCAGCGCACCTTGGTCGGTCATCAATGCACCGTCGATGCCAATCTCACCAAATTCATTGACCAAAACCGCCCAGCTTTCGTTTTCCGGTTTGTTCTTCAGTAGATTTAAAATCGTGGTCGTTTTACCGACACCCAAAAATCCGGTCAGTATGTTGGTTGGTACTCGATTTGACATGCTTATCTCCGACACGTTAGTGCATTAATGCTCCCGCAAAGTATACGGAGAATGTGACTCGCTTCAACGCTTTTTATCGCGCTCATCAAGCTCATTGCGTGATGCGTGGGTACACATTTTTTGAGAATGATCAGAGTGACTTATCAACTCTGAACGCTTCATATCAGAAAGATACATACTGGTGTAAATGACGCAGGTAAAAAACGCGATAATAGCGACTACGATGGGAAGAACTCCGAGTGTGTTTTCGAATTTAAGCGCAGCGATAGCCAATGCGAAAACAACGACAGAGATAAGTGCGATAGACTTACTTTTGTTGCTTTTCATGATAACTCGCCTTTCGTAAGGGTAGCCCCTAACACCTCCTGTATTAGGGGAGTGCCAGTTTGAACAACATCCAACCTGACTATTCAATGCTACTCCTTTCGCTACTTGTGAAATTTGACAAAGCTAACATTTATTACAACATCAAACGATGAACTTATTACTAGCTTTCAGACACTTAGTGGACTGTAAAACACTTACTAGCAAATCGACCCGCCGCTGACCAATATGTCGTTTTCATTGGCAATACAAACTTGAGCCACCAGCCTTAGCCCTTCGACTATCATCTCCAGAGACATAGAAGGCTGACTGCCATCTGCTGCTTGTTCTGGCAATAATGGGATATGAACAAACCCATGACGAATAGGTTTGTCTTTTAGATAATGTTGGATGCCATAAAAAAGGTGGTTACATACAAATGTTCCGGCACTGTTGGAAATCTGGCTAGGTATCCCCTGCTTTTGCAGCGTTTGAACAATACGCTTTATCGGCAGCGTCGAGAAGTAAGCATCTGGGCCGTCAGCCACTACGGGATCATCAATCGGCTGATGACCAGCGTTATCTGGAATACGAAAATCATCCACATTAATTGCGACACGCTCTGGGGTGATCGCGCCGCGTCCGGCCGCTTGCCCAACGGTAATCACACAATCTGGCTGGTGTGCTTCTATTGCATCAATAACGGTATTCACTGATTCATGCCGAATCACAGGAACTGGGCAAGTAACGATCATGGCATCTTCTATTGCCGCAGCCTCTAATCGCTTCACCGCTTCTAAGGCGGGGTTAATGGTGTCACCACCAAAAGGTTCAAAACCGGTAATCAGGACTTTCTTCATAACAGCCTTTAGGAAAAGAGAGTTTCACAAATTATTGCACTCCCCTTCACCCCATCCAATAGCAAAAGTATTGTTGACATAAACCAGACAACATTATGTGACTCATGTCTAACCAGCGAGGGTTTTCACCTTTATTGAATCTAGACAAGTTCCGGACTATCGAGACTAACTATCGATGATTAGTGGCAGGACGAGGCTCTCTCATTACATGACTCACGCAGAAACTTGGTTTCCACGCTTAACTTAGGTAGAGTACGCGACCGCAATGCAATTCGAAGAGATTGAATACAATGAATATTGATAACCATGTAATCGAAACGATTGAAGAGTTAGAGGCATTTCTGCATTTAGTAGAAAGCGGCGCTCTGGGTCTTGAAGGTGTCACTGGCGTTGCGCTAGCCACCTCTAATACCGATGGCCGTCCATTTGTTGCCGTATTAGGAGAAAAGCACCAATTGCTACTTGGCCGCTGGGTTTCGCAGCACGTATATGACAATGGTAAAGACATCGTTCGTAACGGCTCAACCAGAACACACTAAGCGCTCAGCACCATCTATAACACCATGCCGTCTTATACACCAAGCGTATGCTTTGAAAGCAATGCGCTTGGTGTACTTAAAAAATAAAAAAAGAAAAGGCTAGCCTTTATTAATTTTGTCGGTATACTGCACATCAGCTCTTACGGAAAGAGCTATTAATGTAATTAAAGATCAAAGTTTCTCTCAGTTCCACATCGAATTCCTCGTTTACGTTCCTGCGACAAAATAGTTATCTCTAAAATCATATAGTAGCACTTGATATTAGCTAAAAATTCAATATTTAAAACAATCAAATATAGAGGTATCTATGTCTAATAAATTAACTGGTTCAGTAAAATGGTTCAACGAAACTAAAGGTTTTGGTTTTATTTCTCAAGACAATGGCGGTGATGACGTATTCGTTCACTTCCGTTCTATTGTTTCTGAAGGCTTCAAAACTCTTACTGAAGGCCAAAAAGTATCGTTCGTTGTTGAACAAGGTAACAAAGGTTTACAAGCTGCTGAAGTAACTGCACTGTAATTCTTTGTGTGGCATCAATGTTGTTGGTGCCACCATCCCCTTCCACTTATTACCGCCCTTACTATTCTCTATCTAAGTTTATATACCCAAATCACTTACCTCTCCCACGCCGTCATTAATCACTTTCAATAAAGTCACTTTGGTATACATCTTTAGGTAATCACACTACCTACCTTGCAATTCCAGTTTGGAGTTAAATTAATCTGATTCATATCTGAATCACTTCGCCTCATGCTTTGCTCATATAAATAAAGTTTATAAAATAAAAGCGATTGGCGAATATAAGAGAAAAAAATGAAATTAAATATATCCGCACAATCAATAAATTCTAATAATTACGAGCACATTATCCCTAGCCGAGACGTTATCCTTAGCCTATTCGATAAAGTCAAAAATCACTTAAGTCACGAGCAAATTTCTCGCTCTACTGGCTTAGATGAGAAACCACAAAAAGACGCTTTAAAAAAACGTTTACGCGCTATGGAGCGCGATGGCCAGTTGATTTTCACGCATCGCCGTGGTTATAAAAAAGTCGATCAAACCGCTTTGGTTTCTGGAAAGGTCAGCATTCACGCAGACGGCTTTGGTTTTGTCACTTACGACAGTAATGAAAAAGACCTTTTCTTACCTAAACACCAACTTACTCATGTGTTTGATGGCGATATCGTACTGGTTCTGAAAGGCAATGCTCAGCATCAAGGACGCTCAAATCATCGTTTCATCAAAATAGTGGAACGAAAAACAACCCACATCGTGGGCTTGTTAAAGAGAAAAGGTTCGAACTTCTATCTAGTGCCAGAAAGCGCGAAACTGACTCCAACCATTCATGTCACACCAAATGATCTTATCGCCAAAAATGCCGGTAAACTCGTTCATTGTAAAGTCACGGCCTATCCAGATCACAGACAATCAACAACAGTTGAAGTGGCAGAAGTATTAGGGCGTCCGGGAGAAGCAGGGATTGAAGTTAAATTGGCGTTACGTCGACATGACATCAATGACCATTGGGATGATGAAGTTCTTCACGCTGCTTCCGCATTTGGCAATCACGTAGAAGAAAAAGACAAAACGTCACGAGTGGATTATCGAGATTTACCGTTCGTCACTATCGACGGGGACGACGCGAAAGACTTTGATGATGCCGTTTACGCATACCAAATGGACAATGGGCATTGGAAGTTATTCGTTGCGATTGCAGACGTATCTCACTACGTTCAGCCAAACGACCATTTAGATCTTGAGGCGCAATCTCGTGCAACGTCTGTTTACTTTCCCGGATACGTTGTACCAATGCTACCAGAAACATTATCTAACGGTTTGTGCTCGCTTAACCCGAATGAAGACCGATTGGTTATGGTATGTGAGATGACCTTTGACGACGAAGGTAACATGCTAGATTCAGAGTTTTCTGAAGGGATCATTCACTCGCATGCTCGTTTAACTTATAACGAAGCTTACCGCATTGTTTCCCAATCAACGGAAGCAAAAAAATACCAAGGTAAGAACCCAAAACAAAACATCAAACAGCATCTGGTGAATCTCCATCGCTTGTATTTGAACCTATCTGGTCAACGTCAAGTCCGTGGTGCCATTGATTTTGACACGCAAGAGCTTTCATTCACGTTAAACAATAAAAAGAAAATCGCGTCCATCGTTCCTGTAGTTCGAAATGATGCCCACCGAATGATCGAAGAATTCATGCTGTGTGCCAACGTTGCCACCGCTCAATTTTTGCAGCAACAAAAAATACCGAGCTTATACCGTGTGCACTCCGGTCCTCAGATGAAAAAACTGTCTTCATTAAGAATGATGCTTGCAGACAAAGGGCTAACGCTTGCGGGTGGTGATAAACCAACTTCTCATGACTACAACGCATTACTGGAACAAGTACAAGATTTAGATGAGTGTGATGTGATTCGTACCCTACTGCTACGTTCTCAGAGTCAAGCCGAGTATTCACCGAAGAATATGGGTCACTTCGGTTTAGCCTATGACGCATACGCACACTTTACTTCGCCAATTCGTCGTTACCCAGACTTACTCGTTCACCGCGCCATTCGCGCTAAACTTCGAGAGCAAAAAACAGGCAAGCTACGCAGTCTGCTCATGAAACTAAAACCTATTCGTCAATTGACAGGTGCTGCGAACAACTACCCTTACGATACAAAAGTAATCGAGCAACTGAGCGTGCACTGTTCGCATCAATCTCGTCAGGCAGATGAAGTGAGTCGAGAGGTTGAGTCAGCACTGAAATGTCATTACATGAAGCCATTTATCGGGCAACACTTCATGGGGACGGTGTCTGGAGTCACACACTTCGGGGTATTTGTTGAGTTAGAGGAAAACCGAATCGAAGGTCTCATTCCTTTATCAAGTTTCCAAAATGGTGAGTTCGAATTTGATGCAGTCAAACAAAAAATTTCCAGCCAGAGCACCACGTTTACTTTCGGGACTAAAGTGCACGTGTTGGTTAAAGACGTCGATTCGAAACAAAGAAAGATCATGTTCAATTTAAAAGATGCAGAACACACGGTAGGTTAGTCTGTTGTAGTCTATTTTCTAACCCATTGTTCAAAAATAAAAAATAAGCTTTAGATACCGCGATTAACTTGTGACATTTCGCTGACATCAGCTCATTCTAAAACCCTAATATCTGGCAAAGGAAACGAATCTAACTTTTGTTTCCAGACACCATCGCAGAGTGTATTTCCAGCACTCTGTTTGCCTCGAGAGGTTCTTATGACAGCCTAGGATCTCTCGGGGCTTTTTTGCGCCTCTTAAACCCCACCTTATGTTGTATCCAACCCGTTAACAACTACACAAATTGTACTTTTTAACTAGTTCACTAGATCGCGAATTCTGATTTAAGCAACTGATCACACAACCTCTTCCAAATTTTGGGTATAAAAGTATCAATACTTTCGTTAACTAGGATGTAAATAATGAAAAACTCGTTTGATCTCACCATGCCCAATGAAGAAGGATACTTTGGTGAATACGGTGGTAGCTTCGTGCCGCCGGAGCTTGAACAAATCATGCGTGACATCAACGCAGCTTATGAGGAATGCAGCAAAGATCCTGAATTTAAAGCGGAGCTTGCTCGCCTGTATAAGCACTTTGTTGGACGACCTAGCCCAATCTTCCATGCGGAAAACTTGTCTAAGAAATACGGAGCAGACATCTACCTAAAGCGCGAGGACTTAAACCATACAGGCGCACATAAAATTAACCACTGCTTAGGAGAAGCCATTCTCGCTAAAAAGATGGGTAAGAAGAAACTGATTGCTGAAACTGGCGCAGGGCAACATGGGGTCGCGCTTGCGACAGCCGCCGCACTGGTCGGCTTAAAGTGCGATATTTACATGGGTGAAGTTGATATTGCCAAAGAGCACCCGAATGTCGTCCGTATGAGAATCCTTGGTGCCAATGTCATCCCTGCCACTCACGGGCGCAAGACTCTCAAAGAAGCGGTTGATTCTGCCTTCGAAGCCTACTTAAAAGATCCTGACACACAACTTTATGCGATAGGCTCTGTCGTTGGCCCTCACCCATTCCCTAAAATGGTACGAGATTTCCAATCAATTATCGGTAACGAAGCACGAGTTCAATTCAAAGAAATGACAGGCAAGTTACCCAATAATCTCGTCGCATGCGTTGGAGGTGGTTCTAACGCGATGGGGCTATTTACTGCTTTCTTAGACGATGAACAAGTCGCTATTCACGGCGTCGAGCCCGCGGGCCGCTCTTTGCAAAAGGTTGGCGAGCATGCTGCAACACTCACACTTGGTGAGCCAGGTATTATGCACGGATTTAAGTCTTACATGCTCAAAGATGAGCAAGGCGAATCTCAAGAAGTGTACTCTGTAGCAAGTGGCTTGGATTACCCTTCGGTTGGGCCTCAGCATAGTTACTTAAAAGACATTGGCCGTGTCAATTACGGCTCAATCACCGATGACGAAGCGATTGATGCATTCTTTGAACTGTCTCGCGAAGAGGGGATTATTCCAGCGATTGAATCCGCACACGCTGTCGCTTACGCGATTAAACTCGCGAAGCAAGGAGAAACTGGCTCAATTCTGATCAACTTATCCGGTCGCGGTGACAAAGACATTGATTTTGTCGTTGAACACTACGGCGAAAAATATGGTATTGAATCAATTATTTAGTCACGACTTCGTAGGCTAAATGTCTATACAAAAAGCTACCTATTACTAGGTAGCTTTTTGTTTGAGCCTTACTTTCCCTACATGCGCTTTGAAGGCTTAACTGCACAGTCCAAACCTTTTACTTTTGAGAAATAGGCATAGCTTGAGAAAGCCATCTTACTTACCACTCCAACTAGTCCTTTAGAACATAATTCGATTAACCGATCAGAGCAGGAATACCCGGAAGCTGACCAACGACAGCAAGCGAACCTGCACAAACGATAAATGCAGTGCCAGGAATCAGGTATTTATCTTTTCGCGAGAGTTCGTTGGCACGCTCATGGTCGCCGATAAGTCCAAGGTTATCCAGTAGCATCGTGATTGCCCAACCAAAGACTGGATTAACGAATGCACAGGCAAAAATACAGATACCTGCACTGAGTGAATCTTTATGCTTGTGGATCATCTGCATACCCGCTTCTAAAAGTGGTAAGAATACACCGACAATCAAAGCAACACGCAGAACAGGCTCCCACATCGCTAGATCCATAGGGTAACCAATTACCGCCGCGGCAATACACATGAAACCCGTTAACAGTGCGCCACCTGGAATAGGACGTTTAGCAATTGCGGCTGGAATCATGTACGTCCCCCAAGAAGAAGCTAAGTTACCGCCCCCTAAGAGTGAGCCAACCCCCTGACGAACAGACGCTCCGACCATCGTGTCGTCGACATCCATGAGTACGCCTTTCGCTTCTTTTGGGTAGTTAAGTTCTTGGAACACACGATGGCCGAGATAATCAGGGGACCACATAGCGACTGCCAGTAGCGCAAATGGAGTCACGGCAATAAAGTGCTCTAAGGTTGGCCAACCTAGTTGCCAGCCTGTATCTTCACCCCACCAGTAGAATGGACTGAAATTAGGCAAGCCCGGTTCTGTGGTAAAAGCAAACTCAGCGCCCATCAAATAAGCAACAATACCCGCGAGTGCAGAGCACAGTGGGATTGCCAACCAACGCTTGTTGATCTTAGCTAGGTAGGCATAAACCATAACCGTTAGACCAATGACCACAAACGAAATGTAACCTTGGTCTGTACTTGCAGCCCACGCCTCAGTCTTATTAATTTGTCCGAGCAACCCAACAGCGCCTAGGTAGATCAATAACCCTCCTCGAACCCCAATGCCAGTCAAGGTCATGAGTTTAGAACCGCCTTTAGTCAAAGCGAGAATTAAGCCAAAAGCACATACCATCAAGCCAAGCGCCAGAGGATGCCCTCCTGCAGCAGCAATCATGGGAATCAGCGGTATCATTGGGCCGTGGGTACCGGCTAGGTTTGCATTCGGGTTTAGGATGGCAGAAAACAAAATAACGAACAGAGCACCCGCGATAAGCAATTCGTAACGCACGTTTTCTGCAACGAACTCCGGAGATAAACCGAACTGAGCAGCAAAGGCAGCAACCATAGCGGTGACCATCACCACTTTACCAATGGTTGCGGCTAATGCAGGCACCCAGTCTTCGATTTCAATACTGTAATCACGTGATGGCAAATGAATACCCCAGCGACGAAAGCTCATGATAGTTAAATCATGGTTTAGAAAGTCTTCACGACTTTCAAATTCATGCGGTTTTTTGCGCACATCCCTGTAAAAGGTCTTACTTGAGTCAGACATTGAGCTATCCTTTGTTATATTTCAACGTTGAACTATGCCAACTAGAGTTTCGCTTGGTATACAGACCAATACGAGACAACACCCACATCAAACATCGAGGCCACACCAAGAAAGTGGTATGGCTAATTTTTGATTTGACCCTATTAAGCATGTGTTTCTATCGGTAGGAATATTAGACATTAGTAAAAGAGCAACAAAAATCTCACTTATTACACAAAGATTTAACATTACATTAGAGTACGCTGATCTTTAGTGAGAGTTTTTGAACAGCAATTCAAGAAGAGGAACAGTCGTAACTCCACCTGTGCTTTTCAAGGTAGAAAAACGTGTCTGAATTCACACAGGTAATTGGTTAATTTTGCTCATGCAAGTACGCACTAACAACATCAAATCGAGTTGCAACCCAAACCATCGCTGCCTAACTATAGATATCTCTGTAATGTATAGTTTGCTAAACTCCACCCTTTGATGAGTAAGGCCCCTAAAATGATGACTGACGAAGAAAGAATCGAACTGCAACGAAACAACCCACTGTACGGGTTAAAGCTAGAAACTATGTTGCAAGAGTTGGTGGATTTTTATGGCTGGGACATTCTAGATACAGCAATGCGCTTTAATTGCTTTAACACTAAGCCTTCGATTGCAAGTAGTGTGAAGTATTTAAAGAAGACCGAATGGGCGAGAGAAAAATTAGAAAATTTTTACCTTTATCGCTTTAAGCGCATGCCACGCGCAAGTGAAGAAGAATATGATTTACCACCGAGAGCTCGTACGTTCCCTCATGGTCTTGAACCTAAAGAGCCAATGCCGCTAACCGTTGACTCTATCCTCAAGTCACAAGCTAAAGCTGCATCCGCATTTAAAAAACGCTCACCTCGTGGACGTCCGACGCGTCGATAGTACATAACCTTGAAAAGCAATAGAGCCCTACTGGTAGCTCCAGCAAGGCTCTATTGTTCTTTAAAGAAATGGCTAGAAGAGAATACTCAAGCTAGTGCGCCCCCTTCTCCAGCGCCTCCCATAAGTAAACTCACATGTAGTTTACGTTTTCTATTGATTACGCTTTTTCTTCTTTTTACCCGTACCTGCTGGCTTTGCACGCGGCTTCATCGGTAAAAAGTAGGCTTCACTTTGGTCGTCTTCCACTTCAAAGCCCTCTACCTGCTCACGTTCAAGTTGGAACTTATTTTTCTTTTCTATCACTTTGAAATGGTGATAGTCATCGTAATCGATAAGAGATAATCCTAGACCCACTTCACCAGCACGACCACTACGCCCTATTCGATGCATATAGTCAGCAGGACTACGCGGGAGATCGAAGTTAATCACCACTGGCAGCTTTTCAATATCAAGGCCACGTGCTGCGATATCGGTGGCAATAAGAACTTGAATCTCGCCAGACTTAAAACCGTCAAGGACACGAGTACGAGCGCCCTGCCCTTTATCACCATGGAAAACTTCAGCAGTAATACCGCGTTTTGACAGCTTTTGAGCTAAATGGTTACAGGCATTCTTAGCATTCACGAAAATCAAAGTCTGTCGCCACTGATGCTGTTTGATTAAGTGCGCGAGTACCGCCGTTTTCTCACCTTTATTTACACTAAACACGCGTTGCACCAAAGTGCTGGCTTCTGCGCTCTGCAACTGAACTTCAACAGGGTCGCGGAGCAATTGCTGAGCCAGCGTCGTGACTTTATCAGGGAAAGTAGCAGAAAATAACAGCGTCTGTTTCTTCTCTGGCAGTAACGCAAGAATCTTATTAAGTTCTTCGGTAAATCCGAGGCTCAACATACGGTCAGCTTCATCGAGCACGAGCGTTTTTACTTGGTCCAACTTAATCGCGTTACTGGATACCAGATCAAGTAATCGACCCGGCGTAGCTACGATAATGTCACAGCCACCACGAAGCGCCAGCATTTGTGAGTTCACCGATACACCACCAAATACGGCAACCGTTTTGATCTTATCTCTAAGATGGTATGAGCAAGATTTGACGTTGTATGCCACCTGTGATGCCAGCTCACGAGTTGGAACTAAAATCAGGTGAGAAACGAAGTTACCACGGCGATGATTTGTTTCGTTTTGCTGAACAATTTTTTGCAGAATTGGCAGCGAAAAAGCAGCGGTTTTACCAGAGCCCGTATTGGCACCGCCAACAATGTCTTTCCCTTCAAGGATATAAGGAATGGTATGAGATTGAATGGGCGTCGGTTGGCTGTATTCTAACGCTTCTAGTCGCTCGACTAAGGTTGGAATCAGGCCAAGATCGGCAAATGTCGCTTGCTGTGTTTTATCTGTCATTACGATGAGTGGCTCAGTGCTAGTAAAGGCCGTGTATCTTATGCTATTTCGCGTCTGGATGTTAGCGATAATGAGCCAAACAGAAGACTGGTGAGAGAAGCACTGTAGGGAGCAGGAATCTCCTTTCACTAACTGAGTTAATGGTTTCTATAACCAAGGCTCTACGACTCAAGATGGTAGCGTTCGAGACGAACCAATTATCCACTTCGAAATTGATTTCAGCTCATTTGGGCAGAAAGAAGCTAGAAGCACTTGCTTATGTTGGGTGAGTAAATGAATGTAAAACCTCAGTACATAAAAACGAACCTAATTTAGGTAAGCTCTTGGCAACTATATGCCACGACTCGAAAAGTAACGCGTGGGTGAATCGCCATAGACCCGACGAAACATCGCGATAAAGTTACTGGGTGTCGAATAACCCAAAGCATGTGCAACCGCTCCTACAGATTCTCCGCGAGCCATCATTTCTAACGAATGTATTAGCAGTGCTTGTTGCCGCCATTCACTAAAACTCATGTTTAACTCACTTCGAATCAATCGTCTTAATGTCCGAGATGAGACTGCCCCGATCTTTGCCCAATGCTCCACAGAATGTTTGCTGTTTGGGTCTATTAAAATTGCTTGAGTAACTTTTTGCAGTCTCGGATCTCTGGGCAGGGGGATATGGAGTGACTCATGAGGGCTATTGACGATTTCATCGGATATTACGGCAAGAATACGTAAAGACTGTATGGATAGCTCGTCTGTTTTGCTCCATATCGATGCCCTAACCGATAGGGCTTTCAAGACATCGCTCATTTGGATCACACAAGGTCTCATTGGAAACCGCTCACAACTCTCTGGAGTAAACAGTAATGAACGACCTTTCAGAGAACCACAAAAATAAACACTGTGCATCGCACCCGGGGGGATCCAACCAGCTCGGTGAGGTGGTAGTATCCACGCTCCTTCATCGGTTTTTACCTGTATTAGCCCTTCATCTATACACAGTAACTGGCCTCGATGATGGCTGTGCCAATTATGTGGCCGTTGATCCAAATGGTTGAAGTCGCTCCTTTCATGCTGCCACTCCTTAGCGATCAGTGCGGCGCCATTTTTCCATTCGCTGTAGTCAGAGTTTGTCACTTTATTTACTCAATTCCATTTTGGCCATTATTCATTATTTTCTGTCCTCTTAACGTTACCATAGCAAGTTAGCGTTCGAGTAACATTTTAGCAACGACCATTTTATCGAAGGCAGAACCATCATGAACGAACCTATCTTTATTATCTATTACATTACAGCAGGCTTGGGCATTGGCTTTCTCGCTGGACTCGTTGGTGTGGGTGGTGGTGGAATGGCCGTCCCTATTTTTGCGTTTCTGTTTTCACTACAGGGAATAGCTGATACAGAAGTGGTCCATCTTGCGTTAGGGACATCAATGGCTTCAATGATTATTACAACATTGGGCAGCATGCGCGCTCACTACAAAAAAGAGAATGTAGACTCGACAATGGTAGTAAAAATGTTGAGCGGAGTTCTAGTCGGAACATTTTGCGCCACATTCGTAGCATCGTATTTACAGGGGGTCTATCTGGCAGGTTTTTTCAGCGTATTCATGCTGTATGTAGCTTATAAGATGTTTCGCAACACTGAGAATGAGTACAACCCGAACCCACATGGGGCTATCGGTAATATAACTGTAGGCTCGGTGATTGGCTCTGTATCAGCACTTGTCTCTATAAGCGGTGCGGGCTTGATCATCCCCTATCTCGTCCAGCAAAATTTTGAGGTAAAACGAGCTATTGGCACCTCTGCTGCGATAGGTTTCCCTATAGCGCTATCAGGAAGCCTCGGTTACATGTTAAACGGATGGGGAAACACAGATTGGAACAACTTAGTATTAGGATACATATACCTTCCTGCAATGATCAGCTTCTCCATTAGCAGCTACTTAACTACTAGCCTTGGCGTGCGTTGCGCAGAGTATTTCCCAAATAAAGTTCTTAAGAAAATCGTTGGTATTTTGTGTGTTCTTCTAAGTTTTAAAATGCTGGGACAAGTACTTAATTAAGGCAAATAATACGGTCACTAGTAAATCTTGCAGTATGGTGGAGGGATAAGCCAGCAAAAACTTACTTCTCGCTTTGTTGGTCCAAGCACACAATGTGTAAGAAAGCTCCTCATTGTTGCACTCTTATGACTTTGTTAACCTAGCCAGAATTACATCCAAAATTTGCTGATGATTGTCCTTTCTGGAAACCTCGTCACGCTCCTGGCAAAGTGCTTCCTCCCCTTCTGATGCGAGAATTTTAATGCCACGCTCAGTACATTCTGCGAACGCACTAAACTGACTCGCACTGGGGATCTCTTGAAATGTCACATTGGGAAGAGCAACAAGTGATTCGGCTGGTGTCAGTGCGGGATGTAGCCGATCAGAAAGCGTCACCACGGTGATAGCATTGTTCATCAAGGCCAGAGTTTCAGGGACAAAAGTTTTCGTTAGCTCAGGGTTGATAACGACGACCGATTTCAGTTTGCTTTCAGACTGAAATCGGGGGAATTTTTGATCCGGGATGTTGGTAATATCAACGTTATTTTCACGTAACCAATGACAGTCTACATTGGTGACGTTGTGACACGATGTTCGATATTTTTCCGGGCTTATTTGCGCTCCGGAGAGCATCAGCATAGATGTGCCACCCAGAAAAAAGCCAACACCCTGCACTTCATCAGTATCTACACCTCCGGACAGTATCCCGACCGAACTTAATTCGTTCAGCCCAAGCACCAAATCACTAGTCCTGAAAGTGATTTCATCAACAGCCATTTCTGCATTGATTTCGTTCGGTGCAGGAGGCTTTGGTACAACAACGATATAACCTTGTTTCGCTAGGCCTGAAGCTATCCAACCACTATGAGAAAATGCTGACCGTGTTCCGCCCTGCGACAAAAGCACAACGGGAAATTTTCCACTTGCTAAAGGGGCATCTAACTGCGTTTCGACTGATTTAAAAATGTTACCCCTACCAAACGTGAAGTTGGTTTTTCCGTTCGTTGTGGGATACCAGTAGTAGACTTCTACAGGCTTGTCTCTGTCTTCACTGAATACCGTTTTGACTGTTAGCGCAGAATGGTATTTCGGCTCATTCGTACTGGCGCTGACACTGACACACAATGAAGCGAGTAGAAACGACATTATTATTTTGGTTTTCATTTTTACCCCAGCCGATCAATACATTACTCTGCACGGCATCTGGAAAAATAACGCGCAGGAGATTCTCCATATATTTTGCGAAACATAGCAATAAAGTTACTTGGAGTCGAGTAACCCAAAGCAAGTGTCTGCTTTGAACTACGCCAGCAAGCTTTTGGACAAAAACGAGTTAGTTACAAAACTCTAACTCGTCCGCCTAGGATTAGGGAAAGTATGTCAAAACCCAAGTACAAGCTCAAAGGATTAAAGTATCTCATCGAATTTGAGAACACACTGTATGCTTCCACTTTCTACGTTTTCCCATAGTCGAAAGTGCTACGGAAAACATGGGGTCTTTAGCAGATCTATAAAACGAAAATTTACACGCATTCAATGGGAAAGACCTGAATATTGCCGTACCGGTTCCAAGTAGAACCGTAAAACTATCGAACTGAATAAAGCGATCATGCGCTTCTTTTTGAAACAACGAATCATCACAAGAACTTACTTCAAAATAAGATATGGCCGCTCTGAAGTTAGGTTTATTGGAGAGTGTCCTGTCAACATAATTAGCTATAGCATTATGTCTATCACTGTGTTTCTCATCTCCATCCGAAAAGATAGTAACCGAATATTTTCTACCAGTTTGGCTTAAAAAGTCGATAAACCTTTCGATAGACGTTACTCTCGCATTCATATCTTCTTCAAAGTTTTTTGAAAAATACCTGTCAATGATCGTGATCGTCTTAGTTTTGCTAGCAATACTAGCAAATCGCTTTTTCCAAACATCGTTAATGTTTTCACCCGCAAGTATACTGTGATTTTCTAAGTTCTTTGACTTTTGAAAACAATGTGAATCACTAAAGTTGTTTACGTTAACTATCTCAACCGTATTTCTAACATGCCTACCATTAGGAAGATTAAGATGTGCCATCTCATCTTGATTAATCAACAATGTCGGGACGCAATGAGTGTCAATGTAGTCAAAGCACTCATTTAACTGAGTGAATTCCGAAACAGACTTGTAGTCGCCCGTCATATCAGTCATCAAATAGTGTGCAAGAGCATTGCTCCACTTTTTACGATTTTTTGCATCTTGTAGGCCGAGCCATTCTCTATAGTCAGCTAATTTAGATTTTGGAGCTATCAAACAGCCATAGTTCAGCCAAGCATCAAGAATCGCATCGTTAACAACTGAAACTTTGAGCGAATCGCAACCTAAGAACTCATGACTAAAGTGAAAATCGTTGATCATTATTAGTCTCCAAATTGCTCAGTTAAACGCTCCTCAAAGAAGCCATCAGGCCAATGTTTAAGGAAGTCGCCTTCATCATCCAAAGGTAAATCAGTAACTTGAGCTCCCAACTCAGAGCAATCTACGTATGAGACTTTAACTTGCTTATGCGAAATATCGCTGCTCTTGTTTCTAATTCTTCGCTGAAGACGAAGTAACAGAGCTTCACTATGGGTTTCAATAACCCACTGGTTATTGTTCTTAATCGATTCGATAAACAAATCAGCAAGGTGAGCTTGAAGCCTTGGGTGTAAATGAATCTCTGGCTGCTCAACACAAATGGTTGTATTTCTGTTTACCAAAGATTCAATGATGATTGGGAGTACTTGACCGATACCGAAGCCTACATCAGCAGGTGTTACCACTGTGTCTGTTCGAGTATCTTTAAGTTGAATTGATAAAATCTTACCTGTTACTAAGTTACCAACATCTTCCACACTCAGTTTGTATGGAATTTCGAACTTACCAAACCAATAGTTGATTTTTTCTACAACTTGGTCTTGCTCTTCACTTAGCTTCAGTGCAATGTTATCACTACCATCATTAACGTTGCTATAGAATCTCTTTGGCGCACTTCGCAATGGACCAAGATACTTTAACTCTTCAAATTTGAACTTCACTTCTGAAAAGATCTGACTAAAGATAGAGTTAATGTGTTCACCGCCATCTGCAAACATTGAGTAAACAGGAAGATTTAGATCGACAGATAAGTTTAACTCTTCCTCCAACGCTTTAATTAGCTGATTTTCGTTTACTTTACTATTTGTTTTCTTGACTCTATTAAAGATAAATTTTCGAAGACTTTCTTGTCCATAATTACCAACATGAAACGCTGATTCACGATCCACTCCAAACTTTCTACCCTTGAGATTTTTAATATCAAATTCAACAAGCTTATTCATACTGTTGTTTTGATAGCATGAGAAATACATATCTTTCAGATAGTTAACACTCTCCAAACCGACTTCATAGCTAGAGTACTGGAGCCTCAACGTTCTCAAGTCTTGTTTACCAAATACAGGGTTATTAGAGGTTTTAGCTCGGTGTTCTTCGATATCTAACGAGCTCATATATTCAATTTCAAAGGAAATGTCTTTTTCAGCATCATGCTTATGCACAACTGTCTTAAAAGAACCGAGATCTACTAAATTACCCGAAAATGTCGGAGCCGCGTGTTGATTTCGACTCTCCATAGACTGTTTTATAAGAAGAAGTGATTGGATAATTGAACTTTTACCCGACGAGTTAGGGCCATAAAGTAAAGTCAATGGCGCTAATTCAATCTCTTGAGGCTCTCCGAACGATTTGAAATTTTCTAGTTTAATTTTCTTTAGCATAGACAACTCACAATTTCTAAAACTCTTTATTAAATAAGCCCCATTAGGGGCCGTTTTTATAGATACCGTTAATTAAATTCGTCATTAGCGTAGACATCGGTATGTAAAAAATTAACGCCGCGATAAAGAACACGATCTGAAAAATATATAAATAAAAGTGCACATTAGAAATCGTCTGAAATCCGATATACATAGCTATGGACAGAATTGCAACAGCGAATATATAGACCTGATAAGTACTGAATCGCCCTTGCTTTTTCATCTTATCTGTTACGTCGAGACTTTTGGCCAACAACTGTCCATACATGATCGAAGTCGCAAGTGAAAAATCAGATAGATTCAGAAATGATATGAAGTCATTGCTCAATACTTTGATGATCAATAGCACTAGAAGAGGCAAAACAATGAAAACAGCCTCTTTTTTCGCCACATCATAGCTAATCTTGTCCATTGTCCAATTCCATTGTTAATTGCTTCACTTCCCTCTGAGGAATGACGCGGATCACTTCATAAATTGACGTTTCTATACTGGCCTTTTTTTTCTTTTCAACTCGTCGTCTCAGTACTCTGGCTTCAAGGGCATCACCAGGCCATACCTCTTTCTCTCGATTGACCCATTGATGGAACCATTCTTCATGAGTCAGTTTTGCACTCACTTTTTGACCATCTGGTTTTTCGCAATCCCATTGCAAACCATTCACGTATGAAGGTCGACGAACAATTAATATTTCGGTTGAATGGAACTCTCGAACCCGCTCTTCTGACAAGATCAGAGAGTCGTAAGTGCTAGGACAAGAAAACTCTTTGTTGATGGCTGTAAACTCTTTATCGCGACCAAATTCAGCGTAATCATTAGACGAAAGGTGCCCTTTCGCTCGGTCGATTTTGTTAAGCCCGTTGACTAGCTTTTCTAGGTTGACGGATGGGTGGCTTGTAAATTGAACATAGTTGTCTTCATTTGCAACGACGTGTTCCATCACTTTACTGGCAAAGTCTTCTGCGCCCCGAAGATTAGCGATGTTATTATCTTTAGCAATCTCACTCTGAACGCCCAGATAAATGCCATCAAATATGTTTGTAAAGCTAACGTTTCGGACTTTATCAACGATTTTGTGGCAGATATCAGCAATACATGAACCTTCACGAGTCGCTGCAAGCGAAGAGCTAAACTCAACCTCTGAACCAAAACCTTCGATAAAAGCTTCTTGAACTTCGTTGAAGCCTTTCACATAGAGAGCCATTGCTTCAAACACTCGCTCTGGAGCTTGAGATTCTTTGTCAAATTCAATGCGAACAGAGTAACTGAGAGACATTCCTACTACCTAACCATATTGTTTTTGTTCGCCCAATTGTATATAAAATAGAACGTATATGAAAATGATATATACATCAAAATATCAATCAGTTACAAGCAATTAGTTTTCTTACTTTCATGCTTTAAACCAGTTGTGCTTGAGATTAATTTCGCTAAGTCTAATTTAGGCAGCAGAAGGTAATGAGGAGCAATTACTCTAACAGAAAATGGGGCAAAGGTGTTGCGATTAAAGTAAGCGCAATACTCCAATATTAATGCCCCAGAGTTCAGCTTAGCTATTCAGTTAAGCTAGGCTTTTTACAACAGCTACTGCTGCTAACAGCAAAAAAACTGTACCACAACATTGATTGAAAACTCGCCCATTGGCTAAAAGCACTGTTTTAACCTTATCAGCCAATCTGGCCACGATATACTCTACGGCGAATTCAATACAAAGAAAGCTGAATGTTATCACCAAAAATTGGGGGATGAACGCCTCGTCGGGGTTGATAAACTGAGCTAAAAAAGCAGTGAAAAATAGTAAGACTTTCGGGTTAGACAAAGCAGCGAAATAACCTTGTTTAAATAGCTCTTTCGGCAGAACAGACACTACAGTTGTTGTTTGCTCAATGCTGATTGAAGATGCGAAAAACAATTTGAAACCTAACCATGCAAGATATAAAGCTCCCAGCCATTGAAGACCAATCATCAATTCAGGTTTTGCTTCTAGTAATGTACCTAAACCTAGCATAGCTACCGTAATCAAGATGAGAAAGCCACTCACGCCACCACATATTGTCCAAATTGTCTTCTTATAGCCATATCGTGCACCGTGGCTGAGTGCTAAAAGCGAGTTAGGACCTGGGACACAAGCAAGACCCAGCGCAGACAAAGCAAAGACACACCAAATTTCAAACGTCATAACCAACCAGCAAATTGAGAACTTAAGGGAGATTAGTATCTCTCAGTTCTCAATTTATCTATGGTATATTCTGGACGTAAAACATGAATATTTAGACTTAAGGTTCAATACAAATGAATGAAAATAATGGTGTCCGATTTTTATTGATACCTCTAAATAACTTTAACATGCTTCCGTTTGGTGGCTTCTTAGATAAACTCCGATTCTCCGCAGATGAAGCGGATCACAGTCAACAACGATATTGCTCATGGAAAGTTGTGTCTCACAGCAAAGGGTTAATCATTTCTAGTAGCGGAATCCCTATCAGAGTTGACCTCGATTTTAGTGACGTTAAGCCTGCGAATTTTGACTATGTGGTTTTCTTTGGTAGCCGCACTGCAACTGAATCTCAGCAGCAAGCCGCTTATTATCGCTCTTTTGTTCGAAATATTGTCGCCAATGGAATACCAATTGTCAGCATTGATAACGCTTGCTTTACTCTAGCTGAGTTAGGGCTACTTAACCGTCATCAAATTGTGGTTCATTGGCGGCACCATAGCGAGTTCAAAGCAACCTACCCTAAAGTAATTGTAAGAGATGAGCAGCTTTATCACTTTGATAAGGAGCTAATCAGTTGCACTGGCGGAAGTGCCACTATCGACCTTGCGGTGGCAATTTTGCAAAA
Organism: Vibrio sp. 2-1-2a; assembly: GCF_032648565.1. Taxonomy (NCBI): domain Bacteria; kingdom Pseudomonadati; phylum Pseudomonadota; class Gammaproteobacteria; order Vibrionales; family Vibrionaceae; genus Vibrio; species Vibrio sp. 2-1-2a. The sequence goes on along the minus strand of NZ_WBOH01000008.1, from coordinate 34,090 downwards.
GCATGTCGGTCAAACAAAGGCAGAAAAAGGGTTAGCGGATATGCTGGTTGATGAAAATCGTAGCATGCAACACCGTCTAAAGTCGTCAGAGCAAGGAGTACACAGGAATCGTCATATGGATAGAGCGATTTCTTTGATGCAAGAAAACTTGGAACAGACAATGACCGTAGAACAGGTTGCTACGCTCATCGGGATTAGTCGACGACAGTTAGACCGCTTATTTCAGCAAAAGCTCAGCATTTCAGCGAGTCATTATTGGCAAGAATTACGTTTACAACATGTGTACTGGCGATTGAAACATTCTAGTCATGACCTTGCCCAACTTGCAGATGAAGTGGGTGTTCGGGATATCAGCTATCTATGCAAGATTTTCAAGAAAAGATTTGGCTTAACACCAGGTCGATGCAGACGCGACTCGATAGCGTGATGGCTATGTGTGTCTAGCGAGCGACCTTTCAACATTCAATGGTCTTCAATTTCTGGCTCATTATAGAAATTTGGGGTATGCAAAGTTTTCTGAAAGTGTCATGAGCATTAGCTCTAAATGATTTTGGGGCAAAGGTGTGTTGCAGTTCTTAAATGGGGAAGTGTTTTTCCTCATATTCCTTAACCAATGCAGCTAGCCTTTCAAGTTTACAAATTAGTCTTATATTTGCTCTATCTAAAGGGATTGAGGTTACTTACCTTGGCGAGATTTTTTTAAAGTGCTCAATACCGTGTTGTATGCGACATTCAACACTTGTGCTGTTTCCCTAACTCCAGAGCTATTCATTGACATATCGACAATTTTTTCTTTTACATCTGGCTTGCGGGCTTCGTAAACTTAATCGAGTTGAAAGCCCTTTCGACACTCGATACACCTGAAACGAGTAAAGCCAGAATGCCCTTTTCCATGTTCACGGACGGGCTCTGTTTTATTACAGAAACGACATTGAACTTGGATAGTAACCATGAGTTAAAAAACATCAGAAATCAGGTGGCTATATTAACATCTATCAACCGATTTGAGTCATGACCAATGAAAGGATAGTTAGGTTTTTATTGCGTAAATTATCGGTAAGAATAGTGCATATAACAGGCAATAAGCCAGGTGTGTAGAATTATTCTATTTTAGGGATTTTGCTCTAAATCTAAATGAATCTTTGCATTTCAATTTCAATAAAGCTTAGTTATTGATCATGTTTCTGAGTATGCGAATTATTATCAATTATGCATATGGTTACTCATTGTCTAGTTTGATTTGTGTAACGTCACTGCAGCACGTATTGAGCGTACTACGCTGATTGTCTGTGTTTTCGTGTTGACAGTTTGGTACTAGGTAAAATCAACAAGACTATGATTTCAAGGAACATTTTATGTTAAAGAAACTACTAAGTTGTTGTATCACCTCCGCGCTCTGTTTTCATTCTTCTCTCGCTTTTTCGCAACCCAATGAGATTGCGGACAGTGCAGAGTTACAACAAGCTCCCGACACATTGCCTGCCACTTTGATGCTTGCACCGGACGACATCGCCATTGCAGATCGCTACATAGTGGTATTTCAACAACCGCAAATGATGGCGAGCAACTCAACAGAATTCGAGCAATTCACGCAACAGTCTGTAGACCGCATGTCTGGTTTGTATTCGATACAAGTGGAGTCGGTTTTTGACCACTCGATAAGTGGATTTGTCGCTAACTTGAGTCCTGAGCAACTGAAAGATCTGCGTTCTGATCCTCGTGTGGACTACATTGAGCAAGACAGAATCCTATCGCTTGACCCAATAGTCTCGGCAGACGCAAATCAGACCAATGCCATTTGGGGACTAGATCGAATCGACCAACGTAACTTGCCACTCGATAACAACTACAGTGCCAACTTTGATGGAACTGGTGTAACGGCTTATGTTATCGATACTGGTGTGAACAATGCACACGTTGAGTTTGGTGGGCGCTCGGTTTCTGGGTATGACTTTGTCGATAATGATGCAGATGCAAGTGACTGTAATGGACACGGTACACACGTTGCGGGCACCATTGGCGGCAGCTTGTATGGTGTTGCAAAAAACGTCAACCTTGTCGGTGTGAGAGTATTGAGCTGTAGCGGTTCGGGTTCTACATCTGGTGTTATCGCCGGTGTGGATTGGGTGACTGCGAATGCTTCCGGACCTTCAGTTGCCAATATGAGTTTAGGTGGCGGTCAATCTGTCGCTCTCGATAGCGCGGTGCAAAGTGCGGTTCAGTCAGGTGTCAGCTTTATGCTAGCAGCAGGTAACTCCAACGCCGATGCATGTAACTACTCTCCAGCACGCGTTGCTACAGGAGTGACTGTCGGCTCGACCACCAGCACGGATGCACGTTCGAGTTTTTCAAACTGGGGCAGTTGTGTGGATGTGTTTGCACCAGGCTCACAAATCAAATCTGCGTGGTATGACGGTGGTTACAAAACCATTAGTGGTACTTCGATGGCGACGCCACATGTGGCGGGTGTAGCAGCATTGTATCTTCAAGAAAACAGTTCACTGTCTCCAAGCCAAGTAGAGGCCTTGATCGTGAGCCGCGCAAGTACCGGAAAGGTGACGGACACAAGAGGCAGCGTGAACAAGCTACTTTATAGCTTAACGGATGCTGATTGTGGCCAAGACTGTGGTGGCCCAGATCCAACACCGGACCCAGAAGGCAAGTTAACCTCGGGCGTGCCAGTGAGCGGTTTAAGTGGCTCAAGCGGTCAAGTAGCGTATTACTATGTTGATGTAGAAGCTGGGCAGCGCTTAACAGTACAAATGTATGGCGGTACTGGCGATGCTGACTTGTATCTCCGTTTTGGTGCAAAACCGGCACTGAATGCATGGGACTGCCGACCTTTCAAATATGGTAACAATGAAACATGTACGGTCAGCGCGACACAAAGTGGACGCTACCACGTCATGATTCAAGGTTATTCAAACTATAACGGTGTCAGCATTCAAGCTAACTACTAGTTATTATTCTCGTTACTAAAAGAGAACAAAGCCCGCTTTTCGGTGGGCTTTGCTTTCGGGAATACTGAGTTTAATAGGTGGCGTTCGATGCTATTCAAACGCACCGGCCTTTTTCTTCAAGAACTCAACTCGAAGCAGCATCGAAGCTTTCTATTAGTACACCGCATAAGTCAGGTTCTCCAAGTCGTGTACATCAAATAGGATGCGAACTTAATCTCCTCGAGCTAACTCTTTCTCCATCATAAATCTTGGCATGATGGCAAACCCAAGATGATACAAAACAAATTCTTTACTGTGACCGCGGTTCTCAATTGCAATTTTAGGCTGTGAGACAAACGCATGACCTGACCTTGGCTGTTGATAATCGTGAACGATATAGTGGCTAATCCGAGAAGATTGTATCCACTCAAAACTCAGACCCTATACTGCACATGTTGATGGGCTGGCAACGGTAACATTGGATGAAATGGGCCTTGAACCACGCAAGATCATTATAAATGGGAACTATTAGGCAAAGAGACGCTCAAACGAGCTAAATTGGAATGGGGCAAAGACGTTACAAACCATACAGACACGCCTCTGGATATAAATGTTCTAGTCCTTTTCTATTAAATCATTAATAACCAAGGATATTGCAAAGAGAGCTGTAGGCTTGTGCTAGCCAGGGCGCCTGACATTGGGAGAGCACTAAACATAAACCTTGGATTCTGCTACCGTAAAGCCCATATTTAATTTGAGAGAGATGGATAATGAACGACAGTTGGGCTAACTTCTTTCCGTACTTTGCTGGAGCTTTTAAGCTTATTGTATTAGGTATTGGAGCTTACTTAGCTATTAAATGGCATTTTGATGAAGAGCGAAGAGTAAGGGAAGCCGAAGGCGTGGTATTCGATAAACCAAACTTCAAGAAAAAGTTCGCAATGATGCTAACCTTCCCATTCCTTCTAGGTCTTCTAGTCCTTCTCGTTATTTATGCAACTAACTGGTTTCTCTACTGACGGACTTTATTAATACGATCAACGTTTAAGCTCTCAACGGGTTTGGAGCAAAAAAGAGTCAGCCTAACAGTCTGGCTCTTTTGAATGAAAATACATGGTATCGTGGAATAACTAGGGAAGCTGTGGCAGGTTACACTCACTTACTCCTTAGGCATGTGACCAGTTTCCTTCGCAAGCTTTTGCATCGCCTCGGCAAACGTTGTTGTCCCGCCTTTAGCTTTAACCTGTATTACCTTATATCCCAACTTTTCCAACGCTTGGCGCTCTGCCAAAACAGCTTTGTCATCTTGCTGGCTACCTTGAGCTGGCTGATGAATGTAACATCCCTCTAATTTACCATCTTCGACCAATTGGTGGTGTTTCAGTGCATCGATATCAAAATTCATAATAAGTCTTTTCATTAAAAGTGGGAGTTTCTGTGGCTAGTTACATACGCTTCAAAGGCTTCACGACATTATCTAAGCCTTCAATTTTGAGCGCTAAACACAGCTTGAGCAAATCCCCTAGTTCGCCGCTTGGCCAGCCCTTTTTATCGAACCACAGTAAGTATTCTTCAGGTAGGTCGATTAACACTCGCCCTGCGTATTTCCCAAATGGCATTTGCATTCTAGCGAGTTTAATGAGGTTTTCTTTTTCTAACATATGTGACAAAGATTTGAGGTAACTCGTCCAAGAATATCACTGCCGCCCCCTCCTCACCAGTAAATCGCACTCACGTTTATTTTGGCGGCTTTGACTCGCTTTGTGCTAGAGTACGCGGCATAAAAAATGAGAACGAGAAAGCAATGAAGTCACCTTGTCGAGCTGCATGTAAAAATAACGCCGGAATATGCTCTGGTTGTCACCGAACGATGGATGAAATCATCCAATGGAAAGACAAAACCGATCTCCAACGAGATACGATTATCGAACAAATCGCAGGGAAAGATTCAACGCACAATTGTCCTGAGTGCGGGACTCAAGCCCATTGTGATATCGCCGCAGGCAAAGAAACCTGTTGGTGCTTTACTATTGAAACCCGTGATTTACCCAAGCCAAGCGCCAACCAGTTGTGTTTGTGCCGAAAATGTCTAGAAAAAAAGCCAGTCGCATAATACGACTGGCTTACTGTTCTGCGTTTTCTGACTGGTGTTTATTTAGCAGTTAAAGCGGGTGCTTCAAACTTAATACCATCCCACCCTGTTACCATAAAATTACGAATATTCTGGTGATCGCTATTCTCTGGATGCTGCAATACATCTTCACGATAAAAACGGCCAAAGCAGGCTAGCGTCGCTTCTTTGTCTAGGTTATTTAGCAAGCCGAAAGCGAAGATCTTACACGAACCGTTGTTCTCACCCGCGTTGTTTTGCGTCTCACCATTAACAAAAGCGGTTGGCTCAAACGTATAGTTTTCTTCGATCACCGCCATCGTTGCTTCAAATTCGACCTGCTCTGGTGAAGCTGCCAACAAATCTAAAAACGATTTTAATTCCATTATTCCTCTATCCCTACTTCATCATTTTGATGACACATTAGTTTCATAAAAAGCCAATATAAGAGTCATCAATCATACATATATTCAGAGACTTACCAAATCACACGTCATTCAGCGTTCCATCATTCCAATTGCGGAAATGGACAGAAGCATAAACCCCATGCTGATTGACAACGTATCGGATTGATAAGGAGATATCATGATCACCCCTTTAAAGGCAATCGGTGCACTCGCATTGTCATCACTTGCCATCGCGTGTTCATCACAACCCGAAGATACCGTGGCTTCATTCGCTACACAATGCAAACCTACCACTGCGCCCGTTGCTGGGGAAACTTCAATTCAAGGGTTAACGTTCATCGGGACATCCGTTGCTGATGCCCCATTCGACACATCGGCAGCTGAAATCGTCAGTTATGACGCTTGTACGGATAAGCTCTATGTAGTCAATGCTGAAGCAAAACGTGTCGATGTACTTTCTATGGATGACAACGGCGTACCAACGCAAACCGCATTCATTGATCTCAACAGCGCTGGCGAAGCAGCGGGCATTGAAATTGGCGCAGCAAACAGTGTCGCCGTATTCAATGGTTTGGTCGCGGTTGCGATTGAAAACAGTAATAAACAAGCGAATGGTATTGTTGGTTTGTACCGCTCTGACGATTTGTCATTAGTCACGACGTTCCCAACAGGCGCATTGCCAGACATGGTGGGCTTCTCGAAAGATGGCCGATACATCGCAACCGCTAATGAGGGCGAACCAAACAGCGATTACAGCGTCGATCCTGAAGGTAGCGTCACTTTGATCGATCTGAACCTTGGCGTTACTCAAGCAGAAGTGACACAAATTGGCTTTAATGAGTTTGATGGTTCACGAAAAGCAGAGCTCCCAATGAATGTGCGTATTTCGGGGCCAAACGCCACTATCGCTCAAGATCTAGAGCCTGAATACCTCACTTTTGCAGATAACGGTAAAATCTATGTCGCGCTACAAGAAAATAACGCCATAGCAATCGTCAATCCAGTGAGCAAATCGGTAGAAAAAATTGTTGGCTTAGGTGAGAAGTCTTGGTCGGACGCTAAACTCGATGCATCTAACAAAGACAAAATTATTGGAAACTTGAAAAGCTACCCACAACTGGTTGGCTTATTTATGCCTGACACCATCGACAGCTACTCAGTGGATGGGACAACTTACATCGTATCCGCAAATGAAGGCGACGGGCGTGAGTACGGATTCAAAACCACTCAAGAACTGTGCGATAAAGCAGGCTTTATGTGGGATGAGGACGATTTCCTTGGTACAGATGAATACACATCTGAGCAAGGGACCTGTCTAAGCCATGTTGATGAAGTGCGCGGTAAGAAGCTGAAAGTAGCAGCGGAGCACCCACTGGCAGAAGCACTAAAAGACAACAAACAACTCGCGCGTTTAAAAGTGATTAAGCCGGAAAAAACGCTTTCTGCACAAGGTAATGTTCAAGCATTTGGCACGCGTTCATTCTCGATTTGGGATGAAAACGGCAAGTTGGTCTTCGATAGTGGTGACGATTTCGCGACTATCGCGCTGCTGAATGAAGGCAAGCACTTCAACAGCACCAACGACAACAATGACAGTGGCGATGACCGAAGTGATGATAAAGGCATTGAGCCAGAGGCGATTGAAGTAGCACAAATTAACGGTCGCCATTACGTGTTCATCGGCTTAGAGCGCCAAGGCGGTATTATGATTTATGACATTACCGATCCGAAACAAGTGCAGTTCCTACATTACGTAAACCGTCGTGATTACAATCAGCCAGTGTGTACACAAGTGGAAGATGGAGAATGCACCAACGACACATACAATCCAAAAGCAGGCGATTTAGGCCCAGAATCCATCAATTACTTTACCCGTAATGGTAGTCATTTTATCGCTGTTGGCAATGAGGTATCTGGCACGACATCCGTCTTCCGAATTAACCTATAAAGCAATGTAAAAGTCATTTAGAAACACAACGCCCGGCATAAAGCCGGGCGTTTTTTGTGTGATGTAATGTCCTACTCTGCCGATGCTAGTGCGTCACACTTTGATGCGCAGATAAAATCGTTTTTATGCAGACCTTTGATCGAGTGACTCCACCACGTTACGGTGACCTTACCCCACTCCAACAAAATAGAAGGATGGTGGAACTCATCTTCTGCCAGTTCCGCGATTTTGTTACTGAAAGCCCATGCTTGTTTGAAGTTCTTAAATTTATACACCTTTTCTAGTTGAGGTATGTCTTCTCTTTCAATGATCTGCCAATCAGACAATTGCAGCAGCAGAGATTGTTGTTCTTCTTTGCTTAGTGCAATGGCATCGATACTACAAGCTTCGCATTTTTGTTCATTCAACATGAGCAGGTTCCTTTGGTTCAAAAAGTGGAGGAAGCAGTCCAGCTTCAATCGCTAGATCGGCTTGTTTCAATAAATTTAACTGACTGATTTTAAAGAGCTGAGAAAAGTCATCAATCACGTAGTACTTCGGTTGCATGATGTCGATACGATAAGGCGTTCTCAGCACAGTTTGTAATTCAAATGGGTCGCGAATTGCTACATCACTCTCTAATGCGTAGAGGGTTTCGCCAGGAGATGAAAGAATACCACCACCGTAAATTTTGGTTTTGTCCCCTTCTTTCACCAAGCCAAACTCTACGGTAAACCAGTAAAGACGAGCGAGATAGGCTCTTTGTTTTGGTGTAGCGGCTTGCCCTAGTTGACCATAATGCTCGGTAAATGCAGCAAAATCTGGGTTGGTTAACATCGCGCAATGACCAAATATTTCGTGGAAGAAATCCGGCTCTTGCAAGTAATCAAACTCTTCTCTGGTACGCAAGAATGTGGCGACGGGAAAGCGCTTATTACCGAGCAGATTAAAAAAACGGTCGAAGTCAATAAGCGCAGGAACGGGCTCCACTTGCCAACCTGTTGTCTCCATCAGGACACGATTAATTTCTGGCAATTGAGGAACGCGGTCTTGAGGTAAATCAAGCAGCGTTAAACCGTGTAAATAAGCCTCACAAGCTCTGTTTTGGATCACACCCATTTGTCGTGTTACCAAATCTCGCCAAATGGCGTCTTCTTCACGGCTCCATTCAACCCTGCCTTCCTGGTTTACGGGTTTAGAACGATACTGAGTCATGGCACATCTCCATTAACAAATCCTTTACATTAAGCCTATCTTCAGTCTTGAGAGCTTCCAATCCCTACACGATTTTCTCAGTATCGATTCGATGTAACATATTGTTTACAACGCACCGTAACTGCATGATTTTTATGACACGATATAATATCTAGCTTGTTTGACTTTATCGTGTATTCCTCTCAAACTAAAATCTGTTACCACTTTGTTATAGAGGGACCTATGCGCGAGAGCAGCAAAGTATGGCAACCGAGCGAAAGTCGTATCGAAGAAGCCAACATCACACAGTTTATTGAACACATTAATCGACAAGGAAATACCATTGGAAACTTCGCCGATCTGCATCAATGGTCGCTCGATCATGTGGAAAAATTTTGGCAAGAAGTCTGGTTATTCTGCGACGTCATTGGTACTCAAGGAGAGACCGTAAAGGAGCAAGCAGAAAGTCGCTGGCAGCAACCCGTCGAAAATAGGGACATCAAATGGTTCCCTAACGCACAAATTAACTACGCAGAAAACTTGCTAACCTACGCGTGTCACCAACCCGATGATCTCGCGATTTGGTTTGAAAATGAACGTGAAGAAAAGCAAACCTACACATGGAAACAATTGTGTGAAGAAGTTTCGAGTGTCCAGCAATGGTTGAAAGAATGTGGAATCAAGCAAGGTGATGTCGTCGCTGGCTATTTGCCTCACTTACCTCAAACGGTGATAGCCATGTTAGCAACCACCAGTTTAGGGGCAACCTGGACTTCTACCTCACCTGATTTTGGCGTTGAAAGCGTTTTGGAGCGCTTTGGTCAAGTGAAACCTAAAATCCTGTTTACTTGTGATGGCTATACATTCAATGGCAAAACTTTCGATATGTCTGAGAAAAACCAGCATATTGCGGATCATCTTGATGGTCTTAAACAGGTTTGCCAAATTAGCTACCTGAAACCACACATTTTTGAATGCGACGTCTGCACTCAAGATTGGCAAAACGTCCTGAATCAATACACACCCGAAGCGCTGACTTTTACTCGTGTTAATTTTAACGATCCGCTATTTGTGCTCTATTCTTCAGGCACGACAGGCAAACCGAAATGCATCGTTCATTCCGTCGGCGGAACAGTGCTTAACCATTTGAAAGAGCACCAACTGCATTGCGACATCCAACCTAACGACAGAGTGTTTTATTACACGACCTGCGGTTGGATGATGTGGAACTGGCACGTTTCTTCACTCGCGAGCGGCGCATGTTTAGTAATTTTTGATGGTAGCCCTGTTTATCCCGCTCATAACGTGCTTTGGGACCTCGCTGAACAAGCCGAAGTGACGCTGTTTGGAACTTCGGCGAAATACCTAGAGGCATTGGAAAAAGTTTCTTTTTCTCCGCCGAAAAGTGATGCATTTCCAAGTCTGAAAACCATTTGTTCAACGGGCTCGGTTCTGTATCCAGAGCAGTTTGATTATGTCTATCAGCACATTAAAGAAGATGTACACCTCGCATCAATCTCAGGCGGGACAGACATTTGTGGCTGCTTTGTGTTAGGCAACCCTATTTCTCCCGTTTATCGAGGAGAGTGCCAATCCGCAGGGTTAGGGGTCGATGTCAGAGTCTTTAACCCACAAGGTAATAGCGTAATTGGAGAGCGCGGTGAGTTGGTTTGTGCCAATTCATTGCCCAACTTCCCCGCTGGCTTTTGGAACGACACCGGGGAAAGATACCATCGTGCTTATTGGGATAAGTTCGACAATATTTGGCACCACGGCGACGATGTTGAACAAACCAGCGTTGGTGGATACGTGTTTTATGGTCGAAGTGATACCACGTTGAATCCCGGTGGCGTAAGAATCGGCACGGCCGAAATCTATCAGCAAGTGAACAGTATAGACGGTATTCTAGATTCCATCGCAGTAGGAAAAGAAGTCGATCGCAACGAACAAATATGGCTATTTGTCCAATTAATGAAAGGGATAGAGCTCAACGACGAGATGATCGCCTCTATCAAAGCACAACTAAAATCTGCATGTTCTCCAAGACATGTACCTAGTGCAATTTACGCAATAAGCGATATACCTAAAACCCGTTCGGGAAAATTGGTTGAGTTAGCCGTTAAGCAAGTCGTTAACAATCGGAGCGTAGAAAATTTAGGCGCAATAGCCAACCCTGAAGTATTGGAGGAGATACGCAGGATAGTCGCCCAAAAATAACCTCAGAACACTTGATTGTTAGGGAACCACTTTGCTTACACACGCAGCGACAGGTTGAAGAACAAGTGAGATTAACTTGGGTACATACCCTCAACCGATAAGAAAAAAGCGAGCTAGGTAGCTCGCTTTTATCATGTGGTGTTCTTTATTCAGTCTTAACGGCGACCAAGCCCCATTAATACCGACATCGTTTTACCGTCAGATGTAATGTCAAAAACGTGTTGTGATTCCACTTCAGTAAAACCTGCATCTTTCAAAGCACGTTTAGACTTCGCAAGGGTAAAACCGTCTTGTTCAGATTCTGCAATCCAATCAAAATGAACAAAGTAACCGCCGTGGTTAAGTAAAGAATGCGAGATTTTTAATGACGCGTCTAAGTCTTCCACAAACGCTAAAACTGACGATGCAACTACTAGGTCAAACTGTCCACGAAACGCTGGATGCTGAGCGACCAAGCCGCGAGACAATGCATCTACGACAGGTTCTACATTGGCAAGCTCTTTTTTATCGAGTTCTTCAATCATGGCTTCCGATGCGTCTAATGCTACGATGTCTTTAACCATCGGTGACAATCGTTGACTTAACTGCCCTGTTCCGCATCCAAAATCTAGTACTTTAATGCCATCAAGCTGAGTTAGCTGTTGTAACTGCTCAAACACCGACTGCGCAAATTGCTCTGTTGCTGGATTTGATTCCCAGTTTTTTGCTAAGCCGTCCCAATCTTGTGCCATCGTGGCCTCCATGTTCACTTTTTGTAACCCACATAGATTACCGCAAAACCGTTAAAAGACCATAGACTTATCTGGCGGATTCGCGTTTTTTTCGATAATCTTTCACGGCTTTGGGAGCACATCTGCATAATACCCAAATTATTTGAATTCATTTATTGGTTGTGTCAAATCATGAACTTAACTCAAGTAGAAGCCTTCTGCACCATCGCTGAGTGTGGTTCTGTTTCTGAAGCAGCAAGGCAACTCGATTGTAATCGCACCAAACTCAGTATGTCGATTAAGGCTTTAGAGAAAGATCTCAACGTTGAGTTGTTTACCCGAACTGGCAACCAGCTCACTCTCTCTGAAGCTGGGAAAGCCATTTACAAAGATTGCGAACACCTACTTATCATCGCACAGCGGATAAGAAAAACCTGTGCTCAAATCTCGGAAGGTTTTAACGCGGAAGTTTGGGTTGCACGTGACGACTCCTTGCCTGATGATCTCTGGCAGGAGCTTTCTCATACACTGAATAACCGCTTCCCTTCCACAACCTTCAACTTAATCTTGGCATCCAGTGGCGACTTAGCCAACTTAGTCAGTACCCACCAAGTGGATTTTGCCTTTGGTGTTGATTATGAGCGCGTCGACGATCCTCGTATCGTGTATAACCCGCTAGGCAAGATACGTATGATGTCAGTATGCAGTGCAGAACATCGCCTAAGTAAGATGCGCCGAGTCTCAGACGAAGATCTGCGCAGCCAGATGCAAGCGTTGATGGTGTACCTAAATGAGAAAGACAACCCTGAACTGCAGCCTTTCTCGACTCGATACATTGGCTTTTCGAGTTTTGACTACATGCTCAACACCATCTTAGAAGAAGACGCTTGGGGTGTACTGCCAGAACCATTAATCCGCCATTACCTTCGCCAGCAAAAGCTCGCCGTTATCAAGCATACATACGGATTGACACAAGAAGACTACTGTATGTTTTCACCTAACGGTCAAACTGAGCACCCAGCAATGACATGGTTAGCGGATAAATTGAGCGAGTATTTATTTGACTTCTAAACATTTTATCAGTGAGCGCCAATTTTATTGGCACCAAGATCATGCGGCAAGTTATTGTTTTATAAGAACATAAACAAAAACGCAACTTTTTAGATTAGAACCTGCTCACTTAGTGGTTGCCTAAATTACCTTATGCGAGAAGAATAGTAAGGTATTAAAATTTAAAGGCATCTTTTATGTGTGACAGGACAAGCAAAAACGAAAACCGTATTCTAACCATTTCAGCCCTTTTAGCATCTGGGTTCGCTGCTGGTGGTATGGTACTTGGCTTGCTTGTAGGATCAATTGTCATCGTTTTTGACGGTGTTTACTCTTTGGTCAGCTTACTGTTAACTTTATTGTCACTGGCCGCTTCCTACTATATTAACAAGCCCTCAAAATCTGTATTCCCATTTGGAAAAGCGGTCTTAGAGCCAATCGTTATTGCGATAAAAGCGGCTGTTATTTTAGTGGTTGTAAGCTTTTCTCTTTACTCTGCAATTTCAGCATTGATGTCCGGAGGCCGTGAAGTCGATGCTTCTATTGCGACTCTATTCGGCATCGTAAACGTCATCGGTTGTGGTTACGCTTGGTGGTTTATGGCTAAACGCAGCCGTCGCTTCTCATCAGGCTTGATTGAAGCAGAGAAAAAACAGTGGCAGATGGATACGCTATTAAGTGTGGCAGTGACGGTAGGATTTGTTGCAGCTTGGGCTGTATCACTAACGCCATTCGCTGAATATGCGGTTTATGCCGATCCTATGATGATGGTGCTAATGGGCTTCTACTTTCTGAAAGTTCCTTTTGATATGTTGGTTGGTGCACTACGTGAGCTACTAATGATGACACCAAGCAAAGAGCTATGTCAGGTCGTTGGCAATGATGTACTAGAGATAGAAAAAACATCTGACCACCAGCTAAAGTTAGCGGGTATCACTAAAGTGGGCCAAGAGCTTCGTATTAACATCGATTTGCACGTCGATGACGACACCATCGCATTAGATAAGTTGGAACAAACTCGTACTCAGTTAACGAAACGTCTGTCGAAGCACAGATTCAAACTGCAACTCCATTTAAACGTCGCAAACTGTTAGAACACGAAAGAAAAAAGCTCCCTCGGTCGGGAGCTTTTTTCTTTCTGTCATTTGAGCATACAGCGCAAAGATAAAACCAGATAATTTTGGTTTAACCTGCTGCTTCACGCTTCTCCTTGGTGACTACCCAGCAAAGCAAAGAGCCCACCGTAACCATCACAACCCCCTGCCAAAAGCTCGGGCTCAACGTCACACCAAGAATAATGGAAGAAAATAGCGCAGAGAAAATGGGCGTAAAGTAAGAAAGTGTCGCAAGAAAGACCATGTTTCCGCCAACAATCGCGATGTTCCACAAACCATAACCACCAGCCATCAACGCCGCAGAAGCAAAAAGGTAGCCCATTGCTTCCCATGAAAAAGTCATCTCTGGCTCATCAGCAAACGCATATTTCACCCATAACGAAACAGCAGTAGCAATGAAAAACAACGTAATCGCGTTATGTTTGGATTGCTGCCTCTGGGTTAAATTACAATAAAAAGCCCATATAACTGCTCCTGCTAAAGCCATAAAGTAAACCAAAGGGTTACTACTGACATTGGACATAATCTGAGTAACGGATAAGCCATTTTCACCACTCACCGTCCACGCGACTCCGATAAACGCCAGCGCAACCGCTGGATAAAGCAGCCAGTTTGTTTTTTTGTTACTGCCTAAAACCGCAAACAAAACGGTGAGTGCTGGCCAAAGGTAATTGACAATCGACACCTCAATAGCCTGCGCACGCGAGTTGGAATATCCCAGAGATAAAGCGAGAAATATTTCATAACAAACGAACATCGCACCCCCAAGCACGAGATATTTTGGAGAAAAGTACGATAACTTCGGAATGCCAACTACGATAAGAAGGAAAATAGAACTGAGAGAGTACAACATGGCTGCCCCGCCCACGGGACCTAGGCTCTCGGTTACCAACCTGGCAATGCCAAGTAAGCAACTCCAAGAGAGGATCGCAATACAACCATAAAGTGTGAAACGAAATTGCACTGATTTCATGTGACCTACCACTCACGAATGCCAAAGGAAACATCAGCTTAACTCAAAAATGATCAGGTTCAACGTACTGTTTTATAAAAATCAGTATAAAAATCACTCCATTACGCAGTTGGAGTCGATATGAAACATTTTCTGCCCTCGAGTGTTATGCTTACACCTTTTGTTGTGCGCTACTATGATGAAGAAGACGACGATAGCGAAATCGCCGAAACTGATTCGAGCACTCAACATCTAAAAGAAACAGAGCAACAAACGGAAACCTCAGACTAAAGGAATTCTCAAATGAAAAAAGTCGCAGTTATCTTCAGTGGTTCAGGTGTTTACGATGGCACAGAACTACATGAAGCCGTATTAGCACTCCATGCCATTGAAAAAGAGGGTGCATCATGGCATTGCTTTGCTCCTAACATCGATCAATTACACGTGATTAATCATCTAACTGGCGAAGAGATGGACGAAACACGAAATGTGTTGGTGGAATCTGCACGCCTTGCACGTGGCAATATTGATGATGTTGCAAGATTGAATCCAGATGAGTTTGATGCCCTACTCTTACCTGGCGGTTTTGGTGCCGCTAAAAATCTCACTGACTTCGCAGTATCAGGGGCTGAGTGCTCGATTAATACACACGTAGCTCAAGCATGTCGCGCATTCGCTCATGCGAAAAAGCCAGCAGGTTATCTGTGTATTTCACCTGTCATTATTCCGATGATTTATGATCAAGGCGTGAAAGGCACCGTAGGCAACGATGAAGCGATCTCGATAGCATTTAATCAAATGGGCGGTGAGCACATCACTTGCTCTGTCGAAGATATCGTTTTTGATGAAACACACCTCGTTCTATCAACCCCAGCTTATATGTTGGCAGAGAATATCTCTCAAGCGGCATCAGGTATCGAAAAGTTAGTATCAAAGCTGATTGATATTGCCTAATTATTGATAGATAACTTATAAACCTACCTCCCATCCCCATTGATAGTTAAGTTATTAATGGGGATTTTTTATACTTTAGTCTAATTTAGAGATATATCCGTATTAGATATCAATTTTTGCCAATCGATTGCGTCACTGGTTTCATATTTGTTCTACTTTATATCTGTGTTGCACCTATACGCTGTGCAACAAGATCACTGTCACAGTTTTTCTCTTGCAAATACCCCTAAATAGGTAAACTTGCTTCAGATCAACTTCAATCTGGAAACGAGTGTGCGACAGTAAATGGCAAATTAAGAAAGATTATTAAAAATAACGACGGAGCTATCCAATATGACAAGTGCATTTTTTATCCCTACGGTAAACCTAATGGGCGCTGGTTGTTTAAAAGACGCAGCAGACAGCATCCAATCTCAAGGCTTTAAAAAAGGTTTGATCGTTACGGATAAGATCCTTAACCAAATCGGTGTAGTCAAACAAGTTCAAGACCTTCTCACTGAACGCGACGTAGCAACCGTTGTGTACGATGGCACTCAACCAAACCCTACTATCACCAACGTTAATGATGGCTTAGCTTTATTAAAAGAAAACGAATGTGACTTCGTTATCTCACTCGGAGGCGGCTCACCGCACGATTGTGCAAAAGGTATCGCTTTAGTAGCGTCAAACGGCGGCAAGATCGGCGATTACGAAGGCGTTGACCAATCCGCAAAACCAATGCTGCCTCTCGTATCAATCAACACAACGGCTGGTACTGCTTCTGAAATGACGCGTTTCTGCATCATCACAGATGAAGAGCGCCACATTAAGATGGCGATTGTGGACAAACACACAACACCATTGATGTCAGTGAATGATCCCGAGTTGATGCTTGCTAAACCTGCGTCTCTTACTGCCGCAACAGGTATGGATGCGCTAACACACGCAATCGAAGCTTACGTATCTATCGCTGCGACACCAATCACTGACGCGGTAGCAATCAAAGCAATTGAACTGATTCAAGCTCACCTTCGCACAGCAGTGAAAAACGGTGAAAACCTTGAAGCTCGCGAGCAAATGGCATACGCACAGTTCATGGCAGGTATGGCATTCAACAACGCATCTCTTGGTTACGTTCACGCAATGGCGCACCAACTAGGCGGCTTCTACGACCTGCCACACGGTGTATGTAACGCAATTCTTCTACCTCACGTACAACGTTACAATGCGCAAGTATGTCCAGAGCGTTTACGTGATGTTGCTAAAGCAATGGGTGTTGATGTTGAAGGTATGTCAGCAGAGCAAGGTGCTGCGGCGGCCATTGATGCTATCGTTGAGCTCGCTAAAGATGTCGGCATCCCATCAGGCATTAAAGAACTTGGTGCGAAGCTAGAAGACATCCCAACCCTAGCGGACAACGCGCTAAAAGACGCTTGTGGTTTCACTAACCCGAAACAAGCAACGCACGAAGAGATCTCTAAGATCTTCGAAGAAGCGATGTAGGCTCGCTAAGTAAACAATTCTCTAGTCTTAATTCAATCCCCGATCTCGTATTGGGGATTTTTTATGTTCGCATACCCTGCCAAACGTCCTCTTTTAGTGTTAGTTTTTAAGTATCTTGGATTCATATTGGAAGGAACCATGAGAACGATCACTGCGACCCTACTCGCTTGCCTAGCTTTTTCTATTGATGCTGCGGAATATCGTGCCAATGAGGTTGCCAATGGGTTTCAAATCCCATGGGGAATTGAATTTCTCGATAAGCAACAAATGATCGTGAATGAAAAAAACGGCACCGTTTCATTACTCAATATTGCTTCGGGAAAACAACAAACCCTCTTCAAAGTGCCGAATGTGAACACCAGAGGGCAAGCTGGTTTATTAGGTGTAGCTCTAGTGCCGAATACCGCTCCACAAAATCCACAACTTTTCTTTACTTACAGCAAACGTACCGATAAAGGAAATACTGTAGCCTTAGCGACCGCACAATTGAAAAACAATCAACTTGTGGGTTGGAAAGACGTCTTTGTCGCCGACGCCATCACGGACACCAGTCGTCATTACGGCAGCCGTATTGCGTTTGTCGATGACAAGGTTTACTTCTCAATTGGGGACCGTGGCGAACGTGATAATGGGCAAGACACTCAAACCCATGCAGGCACTATTCTTCGTCTCAACCTTGATGGCTCGGTACCACAAGATAATCCATTCAAGACTTCTGAGGCTCGCCCTGAAATATGGAGTTACGGGCACCGTAACCCACAAGGCATGTTTTACGACAAAGCAACAAAACAGCTTTGGTCGATTGAACATGGCCCTCGTGGTGGTGATGAAATCAACCTGATTAGGAAAGGTGCAAACTACGGCTGGGCAAAAGTCTCTCAGGGTAAAGAGTATTGGGGACCGTTAGACGTTGGAGAAGCGAAAAGCTTACCGAATATGGAAGACCCAAAGTTGGTTTATATTCCGTCTATCGCGCCAAGCAATATGGTGGTATATCGTGGCGATAAATACTCTGAGTTAAATGGAAAAGTTTTAGCGGGAGCACTAAAACTAACTCACATTAACGTGGTATCCATTCAAAATGGCAAACTAAAAGAATCAGCGCGATTGATGGAAGACCTCGGCGAACGAGTCAGGGATATCACCATCAGTCCGGATGGCTATGTCTATTTTTCAACAGATACAGGCAAAATTTTCCGTCTTGAAGAGAAGTAATCAAACTCCAACATCATTGAGACTATTTAATTTGTGACGTATCAGTGATTTATTTTCGTACAAGGAAAACGTTTGAATCTAAAATTAACAGTAACCTTTTGTTTTTAGAAAGATAGCTTGGTTTAAGTCGTACGAGGTCATCATGGTTCCTTTTCCATTAAAACTTGAAAGAGTCAAAGCCGTTATTTTCGACTTAGACAATACACTCGTCAGCTCCGATATGAACTTTAAAGATCTTCGTCAGCAACTAGGCTGTCCACAAAACGAAGATTTATTGGATTTTGTTGATAAGCTTGACCATCCACATCAGAGAGAGCATGCCCATAATGTCATCTTTGATCATGAAATTTCTGATGCAGAGCAGTCATCTCCGATGCTGGGTTGCCACGAGCTTTTGGCATACTTACATCAGCATAAAGTTAAAACCGCGATAGTAACGCGCAACTGTTTGATCGCTACGCAGCGTAAGTTGGAACATAACCAAATTGATGTTGAACATGTCCTCACTCGTGAATGCTACCCAGCAAAACCTGATCCTTTATCACTCCAAGTCCTAGCTAAAGAGTGGCGATTAATGCCAGATGAAGTGCTTTATGTGGGCGATTTCCTTTATGACCTACAAGCCGCATACAACGCCCAAATGCCATCCTGCCTTGTTCACCACAATACGACTGCACAATTCCACGACTCCGCCTCTCTTGCTGTAACAGAACTGACCGATTTACTCGAACATTTTCAGTCTTTTAAGCACATTCGCTACTAACTAGGTACTTTCATAAACAAAAGGAGCACTCGCGTGCTCCTTTGACTTATTCCCGATTTATTTATGCGCCCCCAAGTGAGTGCTTGGGTGATGCGTCGCTTAGCCTTGTAGGTAAGCGTTAAGCATCCACATTAATTTTTCTTGCTCACGGATGTAGTCACCCATCAATGCTGCGGTACCTTCGTCGCCTGCTTCACCCGCGTTTTGTAGAATCTCACGCTGTTTTAGAAGTAGAACGCTAAAGCCTTGAACCAGACCTTGTACACACTCCTTACCAGAAGTCGCGTTTTGATGTTCTTTAATTTCACTTGCTTCCAAGTAGTGGCTGAATGCGTGCGCTGGCGTATGACCCAAAGTTAGAATACGCTCTGCAAGCTCATCGATTTTTGTTTGTAGATCCGTGTAGATCTCTTCAAATTTTACGTGCAGTTCGAAGAATTGCGCACCTTTAATGTTCCAGTGGTAACCGCGAGAGTTCATGTACAACACTTGGTAATGCGCTAACAGTTGATTTAGCTGTTGAGCTAGTTGTGCTGATTGTTCGCTGTCTAGACCAATTAGGCTTACTTGTTTGTTCATAATCTTGCTCCTAGAAGGATGATACCAATCGTAGTAACGAACGATTCTCTTACCGGGATTGGTATAAAGTTTAAAAATTCTTTTGCAGTATTTGCTGCCGATGGAGTCATATTACGACTCCGGCTCGGTGAAGAAAATTTGGTTTTAGCTATGATTTAAATAGCCAAATCCAATGAGCAAGTAGACGAATATCGGCGTATCATCCAACAAAAAGCCCCAACCCTTTTTGTGTAAAAAGGATTGGGGCTTTTTTACTATTTGGTTAACGTTCAAAAGTCGATGAACAAATGTAAACCTTATCTACGCCGTTTTGAAAGTTGCCATCTGTTGATTCAGCTCGGTAACTTGCTCTTTTACTTGCAATGATGTCTCTGATGCACGTTGGCTGTTATTCGAAACCTCATCCACTGATTGAGTAATATCGGACATTAATCCAGTGATCGAATTGGTCGCATGAGATTGCTGCTCTGCCGCTGCCGCAAGTTCTGCCATTTGCTCATTCAAGGAACCTATTTGCTCAGTAGTAACAAGCAAACGAGTTACCGCTTTTTCAATATGCTCAGCGCCCTGCTCCGCAAGTGATTGACTGTGTTCAATTTCCTCAACCACCGAATTGGTAGAGCGTTGAATCGCATTAATGATGCCGTTGATTTCTGTCGTCGATTGAGTAGTGCGAGTCGCTAACATACGTACTTCGTCCGCCACAACCGCAAAGCCTCGTCCTTGGTCGCCCGCACGCGCCGCTTCTATCGCGGCATTCAATGCCAATAAGTTAGTTTGTTCTGCCAAACCTTCAATTACTTCCGTCACTCGACCAATGGCTTCGCTCTCTTTGCTTAGCTGTGTCACTTGCGTACTCGCGGTTTCAATGCTGCCATGCAAGCTTTCCATGGTGACTTTGTTTTGCTCTAAAGCATCACGACCTTGTTCAATCTCGCCTTTTGAATCAGAAAGCTTCTGCACCGATTGATTGGCTTGATCTAGGGTGTTACGCGCGGCCAAAGCTATTTCATCCAATTGGCTTCCCATTTCAACAATGCTGGTCTGTTGCTGTTCCACATTCGATGAGGTGACTTGCGCCGATTCCAACAAAGCTCCCATACTGGTATCCACTTGATGCGCTTTCTCACTCACCCCGGCCACGATGCTCGCTAACGATTGGTTCATGCGGTTAATCGAATCGGTAAGGTCTGCCAATTCATCTTTCCCAACAACAGTGAGCGAAGGCTGAGAAACGTCCCCTGAAGCGATCGTCTTTGCTCGCTCCGATAAGTTTTTCACTCGGCGACCAATGGTGTTGCCCATGTATTTTGAAATCGCTACTGCGGCAAACAAAACCAACGCTGCCGCAATCAGCATGGTGGTGAGTACGTTCTTGATGGACTGATTAATGCCCTGTCCGCTTTGATCAGCACGACTTTGCTGCGCCAATACGATCGTCTCTAAGCTTTGGTCTAGGGCATCTGCTGCTGGCAACAGTTCGTTCGCCATCAGCAAGTTTGATTCGTTCCACTCTGGCGATTGACGCAATGCAATTACCTGCTCTGCTAAAGGAAAGTACAGTTGCTGCATTTCCTTAAACAGTGACCACAATGATTGGTCGTTATCAGTCAGTCTGTCGAGTTTACTGTCGATTTCCGCCACGGACTGATTGTGGTACTTAATCAAGTCGTGGTATTTGTCCAGATGATCTTGTTGCCCGTACAACAGGAAATCTCGCAGAGCAGACAGAGCATTGGCGAGCGAGGTATAGCTGTCGGCATAGACTTTAAATAGACGCTTTCTGTCTCCACCAAATGGGTTTCCTGACTCTTCATTGATTAAGCTTTGAAGCTGATCAAGTGCCACTTCTGCAATGGGTGCCGCTTCGTTAATAAAGAGGTTGTGCGCGGGTAAGTTCTCATCACTGTGGCTGAGCTCAATCAGCTTGTTCAAAGAGACTTTGACCGCATCCCACTGACTTTGAATCGCTTGAAAATCCTGTTCAGAGATCAAAGCCTGCAAAGTCGGAAGCGACTCGTCAGTAGACATCATGATATTACGCACGTCCTCACTCAAACGTGCGCTCGCTTCTTCATTACCACCTAGCAACATGTAGGCTCGAATAGAAGACAACGACGCTTGAACGGACTGTTGGATACCGCGACTGGTGTCTACGGTCGGTAAATCGGATTTAAGTAGCGAAGAGGCGTATTGCTCTACGGTGGTGACGTTGCGATACGTGAATACCGCTGATGCCATAAAAAGTACGGCTAGCAGCACAAAACTGAGCTGCAACTTCCCTGATATCGTAAGGTTCATCCATAAACTCCTGACAACGATGAGCCTTAAATATAACGATGTTTACAAAAATGTTAAATGCTTGTATCAAAAACAACTTCAGAACAAGGCATTATTTGTGATTGATTGCATTATTTAGGGATAGCAGCTAAATGAAAGGCGTCTCTAGTAACTATACCGGATATTAGCAAACACCAAAGTTGCAGGTGTTTCTCCAAATAAGCTGCCGTCCGTACCGTTAAAATGTTGAACTACAGTTAGCAGTTGCCAATTATTACTGAGCGAATAGCTGCTGGATAATCCAGCAAAGTAAGAGCCATCATCATAGTAACTAGCCGATAAGGTGACGCGGTTGAGCGCCGTTAAGTCGAAGCTAGCATCGGCATAAACAGTATGCTCCGTGAAGCTCAAGGTTTTCGCAGAGAGAGGGAGGTTTAGGTAAGTTAATGCGCTGCTCGCTGGCTTTGGTTCAGAAATAAACAACCAAGCACCTCTCACCATCCAGTTACGCACACCACCAAAACTGTAGTCTGACTCCAAACTAGCGACTGTCGTATCCTCAGTAGGCTGACCTTGATGCTCTGTATCAATAGGATCAAACCAGCTTAACTCGCCTCGAAACCCGGCTTGATAGATATCAGTCGCGAACCCTGCTCCAAGAACATAGTCTTGCCGAGATCGACCCGCAATGATTTGATAGTCCCAACCAGAAACGTTGGAGAAATATCGTAGTGACGTGCTGTTTTCTTTAGACTGCTTTGACGGAGAGAAAACGAGATCTAACCCAGCGGCAAACCCAAGTTTTTTACTCACCATGACAGCGTCGGTGCCCGCCCGCTCTTCGTAATCAAAGTCGTAAATAGAATAGGCGTTGTAGATGTCGTTTGGGTTCCAAATGGTGTTCATTGACCAGTTGACCCGGAACCGCCCTAACCTTGCACTCCAATCTTGGTCACTCCAAGAGACGTAGAGTCGATCCAGTTGGGTATTGAGGATTGCATTATCTTCTCGCCAGTTTTTGCTTAGATCAAAATACCCATTATCAAGCGCCACGAGTTCCGCATATCGAGGGATCTCAAGCGCATCGCCCCACAATGCTCTATTCCTTATACCGAGATTTATTCGCCATTCAGGAGAAAAGCGATATTCAACGTTAATCCGGTTATGGAGTAGATGGTCAAGGGTATTACCCTGCTCGTCAGGCATACTATAGGTCGCCATGTACTTCACATAGCCATTGATATCCCATGCTTTTTCAGGCTCCAAACCCGGTACGCTGGCATTAGTTTTAATGCAAATTACCGCAGGACTTAATGCAAAAATAAGCCGCAATAACTTGGATAGTAAGCTCACGCCTTCTACTCTACCACGCATGACTCTTCTCTATGGTGTTATCAATGTTGGCAAAATCTCGTGCCAAACGCCCGTCCTCAAATACTATGATTCTATGCGCGCGCTTAATAACTCTAGGATCATGGGTAGAAAAGATAAATGTGGTGCCTTCTTTTTCGCTGAGTTGTTCCATTATATCAAGCAGCTCGGCTGTACTTTTTGCGTCTAAGTTGGCGGTAGGCTCATCTGCCATTACAAACCTTGGTTTTGGTGCCAATGCTCTTGCAACCGCAACTCTCTGTTGTTGGCCTCCAGACATTTTACTCGGACGTTTATGCATCTGCTGTGATAATCCAACCTGTTGCAGTAGCGCGCTGGCGCGTTCACGACATTCCCTTTCTGTTTTCCCTTGCAATTGCATAACAAACTCGACGTTTTCAAGAGCTGTCAGTACGGGGAGCAGGCTATAATCTTGGAAGATAAAGCCAATGTTATCGCGCCGATAAGCGATCAACTCTTTTTCTGACATATCAGAGATTAAGCATCCATCAATTTCCACGCGTCCTGATGTAGGCGAATCGATCCCGCCCAACATGTTTAGTAGCGTCGTTTTCCCTGAACCAGAAGGTCCCATAATAGCGACAAACTCACCTTGCTTGATCTCCAAATCTACGCTCTGAACCGCATGTACCGGAAAGTCACTCTTTGGGTTGTACGTCTTGGATAAGCCTTCCAATTTAATCGTCATTACGTTTTCTCCGCCATGGCATCCGCAGGTCGATGTTTGAGAATTTGCCTTGCTGGATACAAAGCCGCAAATAAGCTCGCGACAAAAATAGCCACAATAATCAATTGATACTCGTAAAACGATACTCTTGGATAAAGCAAGGTATCGACGCCATAAGCACCTAATCCATCAGCAAGTGCGCCAAGCGATAAGCCAGTAATACTCAGTATTTTCAACATGACTGCGCTTCCTAATAACCCTAGCGCGCAACCACTCAAACCAAGGAATAGCGTTTCCAAAATAATCAGTGTGCGAATTTTATGCTGCTGCATGCCAACCGCCATTAACACCCCAAACTCTCTCGTTCTTTCAAAAACTGACATCAGCATGATGTTGATGATTCCGAGAGTCATGGCAAGTACGAAAACGACCAACATAATTTGGTTAGAGATATCCATTGAGCTCATCATTGTTGCGAGTAAAGGCTGTATTTCTTGCCATTTTCTCACGATCAATTGTTCACGGTTGGCTTGTGGCAATATTGATAACGTAAATGCCTCTGCACTTTCTAGCTGTTCAGTCTCGTTGGAGTTCAACAAAACGCCAATTTCATGCGCACCCGACAAGCCTGCGATTGTTTCGAGATCGACTTTACGGACGTAGACATTACCGTCATCAAACGTGGTGGATGGCGTTTTAAAAATACCTCGAACGCGAAAAGCTGCGCCAGATACATCACCCTTGATGTCAGATAATGTTAAAACCACTTTCGATCCAACACGCAGCTTCAACCGGTTTGCGGTTTTTTGCGAAACAAGAATGGGGTTTCTTCCCACTTCGTTTAACCATTCTCCGTCTATCACATGGCTTGTAAGCGGTGTGATACTTTGCTCTTGTTCAATATTGATGCCATTGATCCGAACGCCTCTCGTACTACGCGCAGAAGCAATCATGCCATCAGCAAGAAATCGCGCCGATACCGCTTTAACATCTTGATGTGCAGCCAAAGCGGCCGTTATCGTTTGATAATTCGTTATTGTGTCACTAAGGTCAGGATTATTAAGGTAGGATTTCTGATGCACTTGTAGATGACTGGTTTGCCACGCAATCGCGTTTTTGATCATGCTGTCGACCAAACCGTTCATGAATCCAATCATGGCAACAACGCCCATTAAGCCGAACACCATCGCTCCCAGCATAATGGAAGTTCTGAGCTTGTTCCGCCATAAATTACGCCACGCCAATTTAATCAACATGCGCGCCTCCTTTTAGCCCACTAGCAATGGGCAAGCGAAGAAGTCTAGCCATCGGATACATCAGACATAACGATAAAATAACGAGAACGACAAGAATTTGATCCATTAACAAATAAGGGTCTAGCGAAACAGGTACGATTGGTTCAAAGCCACTCTCCAGCATCACTTGTGCAGCATCGCCAGTAATCTCAATCGGATTGATATAGAAATACGCAAGCACAGGCGCGCTGATCAAGACACCGAGCACAAGACCAATAACGGAGATAAACATCGATTCAATGGCGACGAGCCCCATAAGCTTGCTGCGCAACATACCCGTCGCGAGCATCACCGCAAATTCACGCTGGCGCTCTAACGTCATCATCAAAATCGTGGCAAACAGGCCAAAACCAACAATGCCGTACAAGATATAGATCAAAAAGATCCCACCCGCTTTGTCCAAGGCTATCTGTTGAGAAAGTTCTGGCGACAGCTCCTGCCAGCTTTTTACTGCGACGCCATTCCCGTAGTGGCGCTTTAGTTGTTTAACAATGTCAGGCAACACGCGTAAACTTTGAGTGTTAAGGACCCATGCGGTGACTTGGTTATCAAGCGAATACAGCGCTTGTGCGGTATCAAGAGGCATGTAGACCAACTGAGAATCTAACTGCTGCAAAGGAAAGTGCAAAATACCGGACACCTGATACATTCCAGCCGCCGTTTGACCACGATAACCCGAACCATACAACACCAGTTCATCACCAACGTTCAAATGAAGGTAGTTTGCCAAGCCCTCACCAACAAGCACCGAGTTTTGTCCAGATGCAATAAAGCGCCCTTGTACGATTTTGTCACTAATGCTGGAGTAGCTATCTTCAGCGTCAGGCTCAACGCCGAGCACCATCACGCCTTTGGATCGTTCATCTTTGGCGGCAAGCGCAAATGACTCAATTCTCGGCAGAACGATGTCGATATCAGGATTATTTTTGGCAGATGCAATGAACGCAGGCGTTTGTGGAAGGACATCATCAATGCTAGAGGAGTCCCCAAAATCGGGATGTTGTAGCTGAATTAATCCCGTATAGAACTTCGCAGCGTTTTTAATATTTGAGGAGTAACTTCCTTCTTGGAACGCTCGAGTCAGTAAGGAGAGAAACAGAACAAGAGCTAACGCAGAAGCGGTTAACAATGTCCGCCGTTTTTGCCGCCATAGATTTCGCCATGCGAGCTTGATGAGCATCCGATTCTCACCTCTTATCTAAACCAAAATCCACCCTAATCTCGCAGAGCCTTCATTTGCTGCTGGGAGAAAAAGTCATCATCGATATCAAAATCAAATTGCGCTTCGTGCGTAATCAAAACCGTTTTATTTCCTGGTTTATCTATCGGTTGCATCTCCATGCGAGTCGCAACGTCTCGCCCACCCAACGTTTTCACATCGTAAGTCGTCAAAACATTTACTAGTTCATCAAATTCATCGTAAAACTCGACTTTGCGCTGTAAAAAGCTCGTTTGAGAGATCCACAGTCTGACTTTGCTCCAAACCACTGGGGCGTCAGGCTTGGCAAGTGCATCAACTACCCAAACTTTGTCACCATCAAAGGTTTCACTTTGAAGCAGTTGATGTTGATAATCGACAACAATAGAAGATTGGTTAATTAAATCATCATTCGTGAAGTCTGATCCCATCCAAGACTGACTGAGCATGGATGGCGCAATTTTAATCACTCGCTCGATACTCGGCACCCAATTCCACATTTCTCTATGACGTTTTAACGAGGCGCTACCTTTATCTTTCGCCGGAGCAGTCACCAAGACCAAAGATAATTCCGTACCTTTCGTCCAACTCTTCATGGTCATTGAACGTGACCAGTCAGGGCGAACAATTTTCATGGTGGCTTCGCTATAACTGGATTTTCCGCGCATCGCTTGATCAGACTTTTGGACTATATCGAAAGCGCTCTCAGCGTAAGAAAAAGAAGAGAGAAGTACACAAGCGAGAACACAAAACGTTTTATACATACCTTCCCTTTGTACCGACACGACCTAGAATTTGAATCGAAACGGGTATAATAATTTTAAATTCAATTGAGTATAGCAAGTGAGGATTTAGAAATAGCGATTGGTGACTCAAAAACGCTAAGGGGCTTGACGAAGCTCAGGTTGAACCTGGCTGTCTGTTATGACTTGAAACACCGAGCGATTTTTACCTTCAGACTTACCTTGATACATCAGTTGATCAGCGTCTTGTAAATTCACGATGTGAGTAAATTCAGGGTAGTATGCGCAGCCTAAGCTAATGCTCAAATGAATCGCTTGCCCACCAAGGATAATAGGTTGTTCGTACACGGCTTTGCAGAGCATTTGAGCAAAGTTGCGCGCTTCTCGCTCAGAGAGCGATGCCGTCACGAGTGCGAACTCTTCTCCGCCAATTCTCGCCAATGTCATACGTTCATCAGTCATTGATTTTGCTGTTTCAGCCACGGCCACTATCGCTCTATCTCCGACAAGATGACCGTATTGGTCATTAATTGATTTAAAATCATCAATATCAAATACCATTACCGTCAAGCTTCGCTGCAAGTGATTCAAGAGCGCCAATTGTTCAATCAAGTGTCTACGGTTGTAGAGTTTTGTTAGGGAATCCGTTAACGTCATCTCCAGCAATTGCTGGTTGGCAATCGTCAATTGTCTTGTGCGCAGCGCAACCATGCGTTTGAGTGCGAAGATATGATACAGCGTCGCGACCGCCATAACGAAAATCGCAATAGGTAGGAGATAAAGAGGATAGACCGTTTTCACCACACTCCACCGATTGAGGATTCTTTCTCGATCTGTATCGATAACTTTTTCAAACGCTCGAGAGACATCCAAAATGGAAGCAGAACTATGCTGCCCTGCTGCAATCCGAAGATCTTTACTATATAAATTTATTACAGGAACAAACATGCCCGCTCCCGGCATAGTTGCCATATAAAAGTTGGCAACTTGAAGGTCCGCGACAAAATACAGCACCTTCTTAGCGACAGCGGCCTGTATCATCGTGTCGTTATTGATGTACTCTGCGATAGGCGCATTAGGATAATTCGTCTTAATAAACTCAGACTCGTAACTTCCTTTAACGACACCAATTGGCAACGTCATTTCACCAGCTAAAACACTTTTGACATCAATCGAAAGCACGTCTTGATTGACATATAATTTGGTTTGAATGGGCATGATAACTGCGCCAAAATCCAGGTAATCGGCTCTTTCCGATGAGTAAACTAATCCCGCGTGAAAGTCAGCACGCCCCTCTTTTACGGCCTGTAAAGAAGCCTCCCAATCAAGAAGCAGAAACTGAACATCAATTTGGTTATCCGCCGCATACGCTTTCCAGAAGTCGATCAAAATACCTTTAGGTTCACCGTCTGGGCTAAGGTAAGAGAATGGCTTCCAAGCTTTGGAGTTAGCAACAATTAAAGAATGAGACTCTGACTTGTGCGCATACGTCATCGGGCAAATAGACAGCCATAGTAGTAACAAAGAAGCACACGCTTTTGTACACTTGTAACCATAAGTACCATAACTCGTCGATGACATACCTACTTCTCACCAGTCTTTTTAAACCATAATCTCGGCTGTTTTGTCTGATCTAAAGATATAGCAGAGCGGTGTCGGACAGGAAGTGGCTCCTATTGATATGAATCTAACTTAGTAGGTTTTAGTACTTATTTGGTACTTTTCAGCGTCTAGTTTTAAGAAGAAAGCTAGCCAGTATAAGGTGAGATAAGAGTGATTTAACTAACACTAAACCATTGAATTTGAATAGGTTGATAAAAAGCAGCATCAATAAAAAAGCCCTATTCAAAATCCACATCGGGGAGAACTTTGAATAGGGCTCTTTGCCTCTATGCTTCATTTTCCGACTGAAGCTGCCTTTACCTTTTTTCGCTTTTACGACTCGTGTTCTGAACAATTGACTGGTGACAACCGCTTTTAACGCATTGTCCTTGATTTCACCTCTGCCGAAATCGGTCTCGTGTTGTAACTCATTCGGCTGAGGACTGGTTTTAGGTTTTGCCATAAATCCTCCTTAATGGTCGAACCAGATTGGACAATAATTATATAAATAAGTCAAATTTATAGATTTAGTTGAATTTTATGCTGAAAAACTTCACATCACCGTCATTTATTTGAAATTTAATCAAAAACATGCTGGTTAAATAGTGACTAAATACAAATATTTGTCCATAAAGCACTAATATATGTTGACTCTTCGTGGAATTAACCTAGACTCAAACACGGCTAGAAAGAAAGTTCTTTGTTTTCACATTTCGTTGGATTACTTGTAACCCGTCGTCCTGTGGTACGCAATAGCAATTTATTTTTCCACGCTATAAGCGCCGTTGAGGCGAAAGATTACATTATTTAGATATTTAGGAAATAGACATGTCTAACACAGCTACTGGCACAGTTAAGTGGTTCAACGAAACTAAAGGCTTCGGTTTCATTCAACAAGAAAACGGTCCTGACGTATTTGCTCACTTCTCTGCAATCACTGGTGACGGCTTCCGTACTCTAGTTGAAGGCCAGAAAGTAGAATTTGTTATCTCTCAAGGTCAAAAAGGCCCTCAAGCAGAGCAAATCAAAGTACTTTAATTCTTAAAGAATTTGATACGATAGCCAGCGTTTAAAGCTGGCTATTTTTTTGTCTATAACTTATTTTTGCCAACAAAAACGATATAAATCCATGGCTCTTAAACCGATTATTTATAAATTTCGTATCGCCATTTCCGATATGAATAACGACTATTACGATTCTAAAAATCTAACTATCGCCCTTCACCCTTCAGAAAAACCTCAACGAATGCTGGCTCGTGTTTTAGCTTACTGCTTAAACGCTCAAAGTAATTTAGAGTTTACGAAAGGGCTTTCTACAATTGAAGAGCCTGATTTATGGCATGTTGGCGATGATCAAAGCATTACTCACTGGATTGAAATTGGCGAACCAGAACCAGAAAGAATTAAGAAAGCCTCTCGCCTAGCAAAACACGTGAAAGTCTACACTTATAACACTAAAGCGACGGTATGGTGGGATAAAATGTCAGGAAAGTTCTCAATGCTTCCCGTCAACGTAGAAAGCTTTGACTACGACGCTATCGACTTGATTTGTCAGCACCTTGACCGAGGCACTAGCCTTTCTGTTATGATTACCGGCAGCTCTATTTTTGTTGATATCAACGATCAACACGTCGAAGTAACGGTGAAGGAACTAAAAAGCCATGACGTCTCTTAATGAACTGAGTCAAGAGATGGGATTCAAAGAAATTCCCTTCGTTAAAGAACATAAAGCGGCAAAGCGACGTTGGTTAAAAGAACAGTCACAACTGTTTACAAAAGTTTGTGAGAACAAACCCGCCACGGCGCCTACTCTTCACCTGCTTGGTCTTTTGACTAAGTCGCATATTGAAGCCAGCGCTAACTATGAGCAACATGCGCATTCTGCCCAGCAAATGCAGCAAGTGCTGACTGACTCCTTGGGTGATGAGCACGCGGATAAGTTCACTAACCAGTCCGCAGAAGACCTTATCTTGATAACCCACCTTTGGCTTTATACTCAAGGCTATTTGAATATGGACTTTAGCTTGGCACACGATCATGCCGAGCAAACTCAGAATACATTGCAACACGAGCTTGTTGTAAAACGCATGGATGTTGATGCATTCAGAACCGAACTGATGCAAAGCTTTTATCTAGGTAGAGAAGCCAGTCCAGCTTCGACTAGCGGTTTTTGGGGCAGGTTAAAACGCCTATTTTCCGCATAAAATACATGGTTTTATCCATTTCAAACAACTGATAGACTTCACGCTCAATGCAACAAGCATCATTATTGCATTTTTAAAGGACAATTACCCAATGAACATCAAGGGATCATTATGAAGTTTATCCGTTGGATTTTAGGCAAGGTTATCTTATTGCTGAACGCCGTGTTCTCACCTCGTGGTGTTAAACGCAGTGCAGAAGAACAACAACGTATTGATGAAAAAGCAAAGCAATACGCACTTTACCAATTTGAAGCTTGCCCTTTTTGCGTAAAAGTCCGCCGTGCAATGAAGCGTCAGTCAGTGAACATTGAGCTACGTGATGCAAAAAATAACCCGACTCATCGAACTGAACTAGAGCAAGGTGGTGGACGAATTAAAGTCCCTTGCCTACGTATCGAAAAAGATGGCGAAACACAGTGGCTATACGAGTCATCTGACATCGTCGCTTACGTTGAAAAAGAATTTGCCTAAGTTCCCCCTATGAACATTGGCGGATGTAAAAGAGGCACCATACAGGTGCCTCTTTTCTATTCAGTCTAGCTGCTCGTTGCTATGCCTAGCCTTTGGGTTCACTCTTCTTGCTCATTCCCAGACGGAAACGCCAGTAAACACATAAGGGCTTAGTGAAAACAACACGACGTAGTTTATCGACCAACCATCGCCTTACTCATCAACGATCAGCGTTAGCTCTACGCGTCGATTACAAGCTTTGCCACTGACTGTCGCATTACTGCACTGCGGCACATACTCGCCAAAACCTCTAGAAAACACGCGTTGACGAGGAATACTCGTCGCCAGTAGTTGCTTTTCCACTTCACGAGCTCGCTTTTCTGACAACGTGTCATTAAAGCTGGCAGCTCCCGTGCTATCGGCATGGCCATCGATCACGACATCCACATCCGTTCTTCCTGCTAGATAGTGACCAATGTTTCGAATCCAGTCTTGAGATTGCGCTGATAACTGAGCAGAGCCAGTTTGAAAATGCACTTGCTCTTTCAAACGTATCATTAAGTGACCGCCACTGAGTGTCTCATGAGGAATATTGTGCCTGTTCAGAAACATTTCCAGAGAGGTCACATTTTGCGACTTTTTTACTGATGCCCTCTCAGTCTGATACGTGCGAGGTGAAGAAGCCACACTGGAGGCGCTCGGATAGCCCCACTCAGGATGTCTCAGCTCGGTGTTTGTTTTAGGAGCTGTATCTAAAATGTTCCCGCCAGGAACCATGTCTTGATCAAGGCTACTGCACCCAGTCAGAATGCCGCAAACAATTAAAAACCACTGCTTCATACCACTACCAACTTAGAAAAACTCTTGTCCATTGTGTCGACAAAACACGCCAAATCTTTAGCGCTTTTATCCACCGATTGGTTTGTATATGCAGCGTTCATGCCACTGGAATCAATATCAAGTATCTCTCAAATAAAAAGCGATGCCAAAATACCTCCCTGCAGCCTACACATCAGGAAAAGTCTGTTACCAATCGTCTCACTTTATTGTTATTTAATGGTTTTAGTCACTATCGTTAACCGATAAACTAACGCAAATTTCTTACTTAGAGCATTATTATGTTAAAAACCATATCGAAAGGCTTTGCTGTGATTGCCGCCATGATGGCCTTGTCGGCATGCGATAGCGGCAACACTCAGCCTCAGCAAGGCAAACAATACGAAGTTTTGCCTGTATCTCTTCAAGAATATGATTTGGCGCCATTGACAGAAGCTTTTGCCCTAACTTGCGGCCACTGCCGTTCAATGGAAGAGTTTGTCCCTCAAATCGAATCGCTAACTGAGCAAAGCGTTGAAAAAATGCATGTAACTTTCAATGAGAGTGCACAAGTAAGCGCCATCATCTTCTACACTGCAGTCATGCAACTAGAGTCGACACCTGACAAAGCATTTATGGCGGATCTTTTTGCTGCAGTACAAATGGGTCCTGATGCGACTGCTGAGGAACGTCAAATCGCCGTAGAGAAAGCCTTTGAGTCTCGCAACCTTATCAGCCCTTACCATTTAGATGAAGCACAGCAAAAAACGCTGTTTGAGTACATCACTAAGGCAGAAGCGATCACGACTCGCGGCCAAATTAACTCCGTTCCAGCCTTTATCGTTAATGGAAAATACCAAGTCATTACTGGTGGTCATGACAGCGTCGAAGCCATGGCAGAAACCATTAACTATTTGCTAAAACAACCTAAATAGACAAGGAGCTTACGTGTCTAAATTTTTGTTTCCTCTCATTATTTTCATTCTGGCGGGCTTTTTCATTTACCGTACTTGGACAAACCATAAAGTAGCGGATGAAAACTTTGCGAAAGGCCAAGCATTCTTGCTCGAGAATGCGAAGAAAGAAGGCGTCATTACAACAGAAAGTGGTCTTCAATATATTGTTCTTGAAAAAGGCGAAGGTGAGGTTCACCCAACCGCGACAAGCAAAGTCAAAGTGCACTACCACGGCACGTTGATTGATGGCACTGTGTTTGATAGCTCCGTTAATCGCGGTGAGCCAATTTCGTTTGGTCTTAACCAGGTCATTAAAGGCTGGCAAGAAGGCCTACAATACATGGTCGAAGGTGAAAAAATCCGCCTTTTCGTACCAAGCACGCTCGGTTATGGCAAAAGTGGCTCAGGCCCAATTCCACCAGCAAGTGTTTTGATCTTTGATGTTGAATTGTTAGAGATTCAATAATTCTAGAAACTTTGCATTAAAGCCAAACTATCAAAACCAAAAGCGCCGCGAACCACGCGGCGTTTTCTGTTTAAAGAGAGGCTACAAGCCAATATAGTGATCCGAAAGCAATGCAATGAATAACGCAAAAAGGTGATAGATAGAAAATTTAAACGTCTCCATCGCGGTATTGAGCTCTGGCGCGTATTTTAGCTTCCATGCATGGTACATAAAGCCAGCGTTAAGTAGTAACGAGGCAAAAAGATAAACTACGCCGACCATTCCAACCAACACCGGCAGCTGTATAGAACCAAGATAATAGAGAGCTAAAGTCAAGATATTAATGGATTGGTTAGGGATTAAATTGGAGTCGTAGGGAGTAAATGAGAGATAAAATGGGATTGGCGTCTCAATCATTTTGCCTTTTT
>NZ_WBOH01000007.1:0-153938 GCF_032648565.1 Vibrio sp. 2-1-2a | reverse complement strand
GATGTCAGTTGTCAGGGCAGCAAAAGTTTCCAAAATACCCATGGCGATTTCTAACGCCCAATCATCACCCTGAGCAACTGCCGCGTCCATCGCGGCCACCAGTTTATCAGGATAGTCCGATGTGCGATTATGAAACGACTGGATGACATCTACTAACATGTAAGACAGCTCACCCGCTTTAGTAGCGCTCTGTCTCATCAAAGAAATCGGAAAGTTCGCCAATGCGTCTAAACTTGGCCTGTCACGCACAATTGCCGATATAAAATACATATCAATCCATCTATTAGGATTTATGCACCCCGTTTTTAAAATACCTTCCCCGTCCCACTTTACTTCAGGATAGTCGAGAATCTTGATAGTTAATTCATCATTGGGATTCCTAGCAAGTCGATGATAACAAGCGCCCATTAGAGAAGTTTCGTAAAGACGTAATGTACAAATTTGTTCGTCTTCATGCGAGGTTTGAAACCAGGTATACCAGCGAACCTGGTCAATGGCGAAATCACCAAGACTGACCAGGTTTTCCCGCCGGATTTTAAGGCCTTCTTTTCTTTTATCTAATATTTTATTGATAAATTCTTTCTCAGAAGAAACCCCACTTTCACTCAACTCAGGGTTTGCTTTGCGTTCTACAACTTTACTTTGCATTTTAAATTAGTCCTTTAGAATTAATTTTAAACTCTGCCACTTTTAGTTTTACATCCTATGCATCCCCGTTCTCTGGAATGCATGCTTGAGTATGTATATCGAATAGGTACGCCGGATAAAGCTGCATCTTAGATTTGCTTGCTGTTATTTTTCAGTCCTTCTTTTTTCAGACATTAGGTTGGTGATTTCTGCAATGTATTCCGTTGTCCCTTACTGATATACCATATTTCCAATCTTACGGCTGCCCAGCGGGCCGCTATCCCCTTTGGCCTCAACAATTATAATTTCACCTGGTGGAGACTCTTCCACATCGTAAACCATATCAAACTCGCCCGGCTTCGAAATTGAGGTTCCAATATCTTTGGGATAAAGCAGCTTAGCATTAGGACGCTTACTCCGGACAAAGTCATCTGCGGCCAACTCACCAATTTCTGCAGATTGCCGATTAATCTTGGCGATTTGAACGTTATTATACTGAATTGCTAACTAAAGGGGTTTATCGAGTGATCTTCCCTGCTTTTACTTCTTCTAGCCAACGTCCTTCGACGAGATAGGGAGGAAGCCAACCAGTTTCAACTGATAAACGGTTGCCTTTGTCGTACCACATGCAAGCCATGCCAAGAAGAGGGAAGTTAATAAAAGTGCGGATGCCTGTCCTATCTGGTCCTAATTCTCGAAGATGATATTTTTCTTGGAATTGTAGGTTTTTGACTAGCACTTCCTCAAAGTCATAACCAATGTTAGTAGTGAGCGCTGCGAAGGTCTCTAGGATCCCCATCGCAATTTCCGACGCCCAGTTATCCCCTTGAGCTACCGCTGCGTCCATTGCTGCGACGAGTTTATCAGGATAATCCGATGTGCGATTGTGGAACGACTGAATGACGTCTACTAGCATATAAGACAGCTCACCCGCTTTGGTAGAGCTCTGTCTCATCAAAGAAATCGGAAAGTTCGCCAATACATCCATGCTGGGTTTATCACGCACAATCACCGAAGTAAAATAAGCATCTAGCCACATTGAAGGACAAATGAAGCCTGTTTTTAAAATACCTTCACCATCCCATGTTACTTCTGGACAATCGGGTAATTTTAAACGTTGAGGCTCATTTGGATTCAGCACTAACTGATGATAAAAAGATCTCATCACAGATGCTTCGTAGAGACAAAGAGTTCCGATTTGCTCATTTGGTATAGATTGAGGTAACCATGTATACCACCTTACTATCTCTTCATAGGAATCGACCATATCCACAAGGTTTTCTCTTCTAATCAAGAGTCTTCGTTTTCTTTTATCTAAATCATCGTTTATCTCTTCCACCAATTCTAATTCATGCTCCTGATTTAATTTAGGGTTAGCCTTTCGCTCAATTTGCATAATCACGTTGCAAGACCTCGCTTCCATTTTCCTTGGTTAATTGAGAACTCCTTGACTCGCACTTTAGCAACCTTTTTGTTGATTGGAGTTTGCACATGTAAATATCTGATCGGGATACCATCGTACATTGCCTTTTTAATTTGATTTCCTGCTCGTCTTTCCTTCGTCCCCATTGCATTAACTTTGTTATTGCTGCCGCATACTCAGTTTTCCCTTGTTGATATGCTTCGTTTCCTATTTTTCTGCTACCTAACTGACTTCCACCACCCTTAGCCTCAACAATGATAGTTTCACCTGGTGGTGGCTCTTCCACCTAGTAAACCATATCAAAATCGCCCGGCTTCGAAATTGAGGTTCCAATATCTTTGGGACGAAGCAGCTTAGCATTAGGACGTTTACTCCGAACAAAGTCATCCGCGACCAACTCACCAATTTTTGCAGACTGCTGGTTAATATTACCAATTCGAGCGTTATATCCCTCTTCGCCATATCGGGCGTCCAATGCCTCTGGACGCTCTTTCAAGCATTCATCAATTTTTGCTTTGTTTCTTTCTGTTAGCTCATCATCACTCGTATTGAGTTCAGACTTTTTTATACTATGCCAGCATTGGCTACCCCAAACCTGTTGGGTCAATCCACTGGATATGGTGGACTGCATATTGGTAATGCCACCAATGATGGAGCGTTCAACAAACAACAAGCTCCCCACCTCAAACATAAAAGCCACCCCATAAGAGATGGCTTATATATTGATTTGCTAAAGGAGTTTATCGAGTGTTCTTCCCTGCTTTTACATCTTCTAGCCAACGCCCCTCGACGAGATAAGGAGGAAGCCAACCGGTTTTAATAGATAAACGGTTGCCTTTGTCGTACCACATACAGGCCATGCCAAGAAGAGGGAAAGATATGAAAGTTTCTATAGAAATCAAGTCCTCTGGTTTATCAAGCCTCATTTGGTATTGCTCTTGGAACTGTAGGTTCTTAACTAATACCTCTTCAAAGTCATAACCGATGTCAGTTGTCAGGGCAGCAAAAGTTTCCAAAATACCCATGGCGATTTCTAACGCCCAATCATCACCCTGAGCAACTGCCGCGTCCATCGCGGCCACCAGTTTATCAGGATAGTCCGATGTGCGATTATGAAACGACTGGATGACATCTACTAACATGTAAGACAGCTCACCCGCTTTAGTAGCGCTCTGTCTCATCAAAGAAATCGGAAAGTTCGCCAATGCGTCTAAACTTGGCCTGTCACGCACAATTGCCGATATAAAATACATATCAATCCATCTATTAGGATTTATGCACCCCGTTTTTAAAATACCTTCCCCGTCCCACTTTACTTCAGGATAGTCGAGAATCTTGATAGTTAATTCATCATTGGGATTCCTAGCAAGTCGATGATAACAAGCGCCCATTAGAGAAGTTTCGTAAAGACGTAATGTACAAATTTGTTCGTCTTCATGCGAGGTTTGAAACCAGGTATACCAGCGAACCTGGTCAATGGCGAAATCACCAAGACTGACCAGGTTTTCCCGCCGGATTTTAAGGCCTTCTTTTCTTTTATCTAATATTTTATTGATAAATTCTTTCTCAGAAGAAACCCCACTTTGACTCAACTCAGGGGTTGCTTTGCGTTCTACAACTTTACTTTGCATTTTAAATTAGCCCTTTAGAATTAATTTTAAACTCTGCCACTTTTAGTTTTACATCCGATGCATCCCCGTTCTCTTGAATGCTTGCTTGAGTATGTATATATCGAAT
Source organism: Vibrio sp. 2-1-2a (assembly GCF_032648565.1). Taxonomy (NCBI): domain Bacteria; kingdom Pseudomonadati; phylum Pseudomonadota; class Gammaproteobacteria; order Vibrionales; family Vibrionaceae; genus Vibrio; species Vibrio sp. 2-1-2a. The sequence goes on along the minus strand of NZ_WBOH01000007.1, from coordinate 150,151 downwards.
AGGTATGCCGGATAAAGCTGCATCTTGGATTTGTCTTGCTGTTATTTTTCAGTCGTCCCTTCCTTTTTTCAGACATTAGGTTGGTGATTTCTGCAGTGTATTCCGTTGTCCCTTGCTGATATGCCATATTTCCAATTTTTCTGCTACCCAGCGGGCTGCTACCCCCTTTAGCCTCAACAATGATAATTTCACCTGGTGGTGGCTCTTCCACCTCGTAGACCATATCAAAGTCGCCCGGCTTCGAAATTGAGGTTCCAATATCTTTGGGATGAAGCAGCTTAGCATTAGGACGTTTACTCCGGACAAAGTCATCCGCGGCCAACTCACCTATCTTTGCAGACTGTTGGTTAATATTACCAATTTGAGCGTTTTATCCCTCTTCGCCATATCGAGCGTCCATTGCCTCTTGACGCTCTTTCAAGCATTCATCAATTTTTGCTTTGTTTTTTTCTGTTAGCTCATAATCACTCGTATTGAGTTCAGAGTTTTTTATACTATGCCAGCATTGGCAGCCCCAAACCTGTTGGGTCAATCCACTGGATATGGTGGATTGCATATTGGTAATGCCACCAATGATGGAGCGTTCAACAAACAACAAGCTCCCCACCTCAAACATATAAGCCACCTCATGAGAGGTGGCTTATATACTGAATGGCTAACTAAAGGAGTTTATCGAGTGATCTTCCCTGCTTTTACATCTTCTAGCCAACGCCCCTCGACGAGATAAGGAGGAAGCCAACCGGTTTCAATAGATAAACGGTTGCCTTTGTCGTACCACATACAGGCCATGCCAAGAAGAGGGAAGTTAATAAAAGTTCGGATGCCTATCCTGTCGGGTCCTAATTCTCGAAGATGATATTTCTCTTGAAACTGTAGGTTTTTAACGAGCACTTCCTCAAAATCATAACCAATATTAGTAGTGAGCGCTGCGAAGGTTTCTAGGATCCCCATCGCAATTTCCAACGCCCAGTTATCTCCTTGAGCTACCGCTGCGTCCATTGCTGCAACCAGCTTATCAGGATAGTCCGATGTGCGGTTGTGGAACGACTGAATGACGTCTACTAGCATATAAGACAGCTCACCCGCTTTGGTAGAGCTCTGTCTCATCAAAGAAATCGGAAAGTTCGCCAATATGTCCATACTAGGTTTATCACGCACAATCACCGAAGTAAAATAAGCATCCAACCATCGATTAGGGTGTAAACATCCAGTTTTCAAAATACCTTCGCCTTTCCATGTCACTTCTGGATAATCAGGTAATTTAACGCTTTGAGGTTCGCTTGGTTTAATGGCAAGTTGATGGTAAAAAGCACGCATCAATGACGCCTCATAAAGGCAAAGTGTTCCGATTTGTTCAGTTTCTATTGAAGATGGAAAGCAAGTATACCACCTCACTTGTTCTGAAACGTCGTCGCTAAGAGCGACTAAGTTCTCTCTACGGATTGCTATTAGCTCTTTGCGCTCATCTAAATCTTCATTGATATACATTTGGTATTCAGCGACATCATTTGGTGTCAATTGAGGTTCCGCCTTTCTCTCTATGCTAACTTTCTTTTTATTATCAGACATCTAATCAAATCCTAACTCTACGTTAAATTCTTTTACATTAACTGAAGAAACCTCTCCAGCATCAGAAATAGCTGCTGTGGTGTGAATATATCTAACAGGAATTTTTTTTCTCAATGCTTTATTTATACTTCTGGCCGCTTTCCATTCGGTTGTATCTTTGTCCTTTTGAGCCATTAAATCAGTAATTGCAGTTGCATATTCAGTTGTCCCTTGCTGATATGCCATATTTCCGAGCTTACGGCTACCCAGCGGGCTGCTCCCCCCTTTGGCCTCAACAATGATAATTTCACCTGGTGGTGGCTCCTCCACCTCATAAACCATGTCAAAGTCGCCCGGCTTCGAGATTGAGGTTCCAATATCTTTAGGATGAAGCAACTTAGCATTAGGACGTTTACTTCGAACAAAGTCATCCGCAGCCAACTCACCGATTTTTGCAGATTGCTGATTAATCTTGGCGATTTGCGCGTTATATCCTTCTTCGTCAGTTCGAGCCTCCATAGCCTCTTGACGCTCTTTCAAATATTCATCAATTTTTGCTTTGTTTTTTTCTGTTAGCTCATAATCACTCATATTGAGTTCTGAGTTTTCTTTATACTCTGCTTTATTCAGCACAAGATCTTCAGTGAAGATCGTGCAACCTTTCTCCCCACCAACTTTCTCAGAGTCAAAAACATGCGCATTGACAAACTCCTCAATCCCAACAACATACTGCACTTCGTGTCTGGTGCCATCTGAATGATTAATATGACGATAAAAAGTAATCTCGTTTCTCTCGCAATCGATATGGTCTAAATCGTATTCATATCGGATATGATTTTTAGCTTTTGGGGAACGTTATTTGCGCCTGATACTCTGCCAGCATTTGCTGTAAGCATTTTAACCCTTCTTCACAGAGGAAACCTGTTGGGTCAATCCACTAGGTGGGGTTGATTGAATATCGGTAAACATATAAGCCACCTCGTGAAAGGTGGCTTATATACTGAATTTCTAACTAAATGATAATTTATCGAGTGATCTTCCCTGCTTTTACTTCTTCTAGCCAACGCCCCTCGACGAGATAAGGAGGAAGCCAACCGGTTTCAATAGATAAACGGTTGCCTTTGTCGTACCACATACAAGCCATGCCAAGCAGAGGGAAGTTAATAAAAGTTCGGATGCCTATCCTATCTGGTCCTAATTCTCTAAGATGATATTTCTCTTGAAACTGTAGGTTTTTAACGAGCACTTCCTCAAAATCATAACCAATGTCAGTAGTGAGCGCTGCGAAGGTTTCTAGGAGCCCCATCGCAATTTCCAACGCCCAGTTATCCCCTTGAGCTACCGCTGCGTCCATTGCTGCAACCAGCTTATCAGGGTAATCCGATGTGCGGTTGTGGAATGACTGAATTACATCCACTAACATGTAAGAAAGCTCACCTGCCTTAGTGGCGCTTTGCTTCATTAGAGAAATCGGAAAGTTCGCCAACAGGTCCATACTGGGTTTGTCACGCACAATCACCGAAGTGAAATAAGCATCAAGCCATCGGTTAGGGTGTAAACACCCCGTTTTTAAAATACCTTCACCTTTCCAGATTACTTCCGGGTATCCAGGTAATTGAATACTTTGAGGCTCGTCAGGTCTCATGGCGAGCTGATGATAAAAGGCACGCATTAATGATGCTTCATATAGACATAGTGTGCCGATTCTCTCATCATCATCTAATGGAGGTAACCATGTATACAAACGGAGTTGATAAGAAATACCATCGCTCAAGTAAACCAAGTTTTCTCGTTTTATAGATATGCGCCTTTTCCTTTTGTCTAAGCTCTCTTTTATCTCTTCTCGATAAGCTTCTCTTTCAAAATCACTTAGTTCAACATGAGCTACTCGTTCAACCTTTTTTACCTTTGAGTTATCAACCATTTCTGAACTCTCCTATATCTATATCAAACTCTTTTGCTATGAACTTGGAAACCTTACCACTAGAAGATATTTCTGCTTGCGTATGTACATAACGTATTGGTATACCATCTTGAATAGCAGAGTTAATGCTATTAGCAACTGCCTTTTCTGTAGTCCCATATTTCTTACTGTCCATCAAAGATACTATTTCTGTCGCATATTCAGTGGTCCCTTGCTGATATGCCATATTTCCGATCTTACGGCTACCCAGCGAACTGCTGCCACCTTTAGCCTCAACAATTATAATTTCACCAGGTGGTGGCTCTTCCACCTTGTAAACCATATCAAAGTCGCCCGGCTTCGAAATTGAAGTTCCAATATCTTTGGGATGAATTAGCTTAGCATTAGGACATTTACTCCGAACAAAATCATCCGCCGCCAATTCACCAATTTTTGCCGATTGTTTATTGATTTTACCTATTTGCGCGTTATATCCATCTTGACCAGTCCGAGCGTCCATTGCCTTTTGACGTTCCACTAAACACTCTTCAATCTTCTCTTTACACTCTTCAGAGAGTTTGTATTTATCATTATCGTTGAATTTTGAGTTCTCTTTGTAATCCGCTTCATTAAGCACTAGCTCCTCGGTTAAGATAGTACAACTTTCATCTCCACCGACTTTCTCTGAGTCAAAAACATGCGCATTGACAAACTCCTCAATCCCAACAACATACTGCACTTCGTGCCTGCTGCCATCTGAATGATTAATATGACGATAAAAAGTAATCTCGTTTCTTTCGCAATCAATATGGTCTAAATCGTATTCATATCGAATATGATTTTTACCATTGGGTTTTCGGATTTTGACTTGAGAGCGAACGCCATCTTCTCCGACAGATGACTCTTTTGCTGCCTCTAAAATCTGATCGCAAACCTCTTGGGGAACGTTGTTTTGCGCCTGATACTCAGCCAGCATTTGTTGCAAGCGTTTTAGCCCTTCTTCACACAAGAAGCCTGTTGGGTCAATCCACTGGATAGGATTGACTGCATATTGGTAATGATTAATGCCACCAGCAATAGATATCGGATCTTGTTGGATAAAACGTCCTAGCTTAGGGTCGTAATACCGAGCGAGGTTGTAATGTAAGTTGGTTTCTCGATCGAAGTACTGCCCTTGAAAACGCAATGGATTTGCTACATTTTCAATATGTACATGAGCAAAACCGTGAGCATCGTAACTTGCACTCCATACAACATTCCCTTCGCAATCGATTAGTCGCTCTGGTTTACCAACTTGATCGCACTGGTACCAATAAATAACGTCATTTTCTAGCAGTGCCACTGGCGTGTAGGTTTCAGGTTGATATAGGTACCAGCGGAAAGCACCTGAAGAGCGTTCACCAATTAAACGTTCACCTTCCCACAGGAACTCCGTAACGCCTTGTTGTGTAATTTTCTTCGTTCTGCGCCCTAATGCATCATATTCATATTGACTGATGCCATCGTCGGTGTGAACTTCAATGAGCTGATTTAACGCATCAAATACGCGAGTCTGAACGTGTCCTTGCCCCTCACGTTTTGTCTGATTTCCTTGCGCGTCATATTTGAACCGGACATCATCGTGCACTTCAATACGATCAGCGAATACCTCTGAAGATGGCAAAGTAGGATTGCCAAAACTATCGTATTCAAACTTAGTCACTTCTCCGGAAGCATTGACTCGTTTCAGTTGCCCTAAGGTATCGTACTGATAGTGCGTTGCTCCTGCCGTATTATCAATGATTGATGAAATGCGGTTTTGTGCGTTGTAAACGTACTTTTTCTCTCTATCTGGCCAATGTTGTTCAACCAAACGACCAACACCATCATAAATGATGCGCTCATTAAAATGTGCCGTTTTAATTTGGGAAACTCGTCCCATTTCATCGTAATGAAATTTGATTTGAGGTAAATCTAGGTTTCCAAACCGAATCGCTGAAAAACGCCCATATCGATCATAGGAGAAGTTCAGCTCCGTATTATCCGGCAGTACCTGAGATACGCGTTGGCCAACTATGTTAAACTCCTGCGCTATCTCAAACTGACCTTGAATGCGCTTTGTTAAATGCCCGAATGAAGAGTATTGGTATTGCAATGTGTGATGGCGATTGGATCCGAAAGTAAGTCGCCCACCAAGCGTATAATTGAAGTGGTTCTCTACAATACTGCTACCATTTCCTGCTTTGACGTGCTTGAGATAACCCGCAGCGTCATAGCGATACAGCACCGTCCTATCGGCGACTTGCTTACGATGGATCCGCCCCATATGATCATAATCAAATTGGCTTTGTAGATTATCAAACCCGACAGTTCCTGACAGCTGGCCTTCATCGTCATACAGGAATTCGAACTCTAAGCCGTCACTCCGAACTAATTTAGTCAGGTTACGTTGTTGATCGTATTCGTAAGAAATATGGCTGCCATCGGGAAAGATGACTGCTTCTTGTTGCGCGAGTGCTCCCCACTGATAAGAGGTAATGCCTGCCGGCGTTCGAATCTGAGCAACACGGCTGTGCTCATCGTAAGAATATTCTTCGCTATAACCGACTTTGTCTTCGTCGTTAAAATAACGAACTGATGTACGCCTGCCAAATTGATCATAAGCGAGTTGAGCAATACACCCATCGGGATAAGCGACGCCATTCACTAGATCTTCTTCGTTGTAGCTGTAACGAAGTAATGTACCGTCTATTTCATTCGCGATAAGTCTTTGTTGTTCATCCCACCACCACTGACTTTTATTACCATCTTCAGACTCTTTTTTGACGACTTGACCGTGTTTATCGTAATCATATTCCGTGACACAGCCAAACTGATCGGTATCCCAAACTCTTTGACCGAGGCTATTGTAGTAAGCCTTCTCGATATCCCCATCAGGTGAAACCGTTTTAACTAACTTACCTAAGCCGTCATAACCATATTGAATTTCTTTTCCAGAGGAATGAAACTTAGAGACTAATTGACCATGCTGATTATATTGATAATTGACCGTTGACTGATCAGGATAGATAGCTTGTGCTTTTCGTCCTAGTTCATCATATTGCCATCGCCAAGTTTTACCTGTGGGGCTTATTTTCTCGAGTAAGTTACCCTGCTCATCATGCAAGAAAGACCATTGATGATCTAAAGAGTCAGAATAAGAAGAGTGATTTCCTTGATAATGGAAGCGATAGTCATAAATTCCTGCGTCCCCAACGTTTCTGATGCATTTCGCTTTTGCACCTTCGCCATCCCATTCAAAATAATGAGTAAAGCCAGTTGGTCGTACACGCTTAACAATTAAATGGCCGCGGTATTGATACTGTTCCTTTAAGCCCAAATGATTAGTTGCACTGACCAAATCATCGTGCTCATCATAGGTATAAGTTGTCAGAACTTTTTGGGACTTTGCATTAAGCAGTTCAACAAGGCGTCCTTGCTTATCATATTGACATTCAAGAACCGGACGCTTGTTATATGCGATCTCGATCAATCGATGGTTTCGAGAATACTGCAATTGAAACGTTGAAAACGTGCCATTTCTAACTTGTTTAACAAGCCAGCGATCATCTTTTTGCTCAAACCGATATTGATGCCCATTCGCGAGCGTCACGATCCGAGTTGCTGAATTTAGGAAATAACAGCTCGCACCAGCGTATATCTGGTAACTTGTTGCTCCAATATCTACTGGCTCAAATTCTGTGATATCTGCCTTATCGTCAACAAACTCCCAAGCGATAACGTTGTCTTTCTCGTCCGTCTTCTCGTGCAATTCAAACTGAAATGCATGTCGCCAACCAAAGCCCATTCCATGATTTACATCCGACTGCGATGAGCGGTAAGTACGCTGCCAAGTAGTACCTTGTTGTAGCTCGATATCATAGAGTTCGAGAATTTCTTCACCCGTCACAAGTGATACAGGATCACCGGCTTTCTCATGTTTTTCGCTGCTTTGTTGCTGAGGCTTGGCGGATGCGGAACTTCTGCCACTCTTTTTATTCGACTTCCCCTTTCCCTTCGATGGTTTTGCATTGACCGTATTTTGAGTCGGTGGAGGCGTAACCGCTGACGAGAGTGCGTAGTTTTCTCCGGTCGGTACAATTCGAGCGACATGCAAGTCACCGTTCACCAAAGCATTGGCAAACGTTGAATTATAGTGTTGGGAAGTAAGCTCACCGTCAGGTATGTTTGGCTTGAATTGACCAATCGAATAGAACAAGTCTTCGACAGAGCGAAGGTCAAGCTCACCAAAGCTCTCAAGAAACTCTATTGCCTCTTGTTTGGTCACGAATGTTTTAGGTTCGCCGCTAGTAAGTAACTGACCAGAGAAGTGATAGCTTTCGCCAAAGCGATTCGTGATAGGAATGACGAATTGAGGGATCATAGCCGTAACGTGTTTGTCCTTTTCTTTCCTTGCCGCATCATTTAATGCTCGTTTCGCTCTTTTTATTTGTGAGAGCAAGATGCCTTAATCAAACATCCTCCGATAGAGATTCCTCTGTATGCGTAGACTGAATGTATTGATGGCAATTTTCACGTATGCAACTCTTTGAATTTCTGAGCGCAGCGTACTTTAACGGGACGATGAATCCTGAGTAAATGAACAATAGCGTGAGTGAGACTAATGTCTCATCGCGACGCGATTTTTTTACATGTTTCTTACTTAACTATGATTTTCTGCCCAGTTACGTAAATTCACTCAATAAGTTGCATCAAGTATCACCTGTGGGACTCAGCGCTTCATATTTGAGACATGACAGCAACAAAAAAACCGCCTATTACGGCGGTTTTGCTTAAAGAATACTGATTAAAGGTTTGGACCTGTCGATGGTCTGTGTGGTTGGTTATTGCGCAGTTGCTGCATCCCTTGAAACATTCGCATAAACCACACCAAGATGGCTAATGCAGCAAACACCATCCCTATCCAAGGAATAAAGTAAGCGATGGTTTCAAGCAAAGTACTATGCAACCAATAATCACTCACGCCAACGAGTACACCGTTAGAAGTCGCGACGGTGACGATCAACACAACAAAAAACGTCAGGTAGAGAAAGAAGGTACGAATTAAACCGTAGTAATGAGAAATCACTACGTCGCTGTCTTCTCCCTTATCTAATCGGTAACCCGCATAGATAATTGCGATAACGCCTGAGATCAGAAACGTAAACGGGGTCAGACAGCTCAGGATGTACGCAACCCAAATCCCGTTATGAGGTTTGTTCATTCGCTTTCGCTCCTTTTGCTTCCGTTTGTGCCGTATCTGTTTCGCCCATCGCTTCTTTGGATTTCACTTCTTCATACCAAAGATCGTGATGCTCTTTCGCCCATGTTTCATCAACTTCACCTGTAACCATGCCTTCTAGCGCACCTTCCATACCGAATAGACCAATATAGATGTGGAAGATAAAGCCACAGATTAGAATCAGTGCCGAAATCGCGTGAACTAAGTTAGAAAGCTCCATGTCACGGCGAGTTTGGCCAAAGATAGGAAAATCTAGAACTAAGCCACTCACTGCCGCGATAGCACCAAAGAAGATCAATAACCAATAGATTGCCTTCTCGCCACCGTTTGAGAAACCAGCTGACGGATGTGTGCCTTTGTGTTTACCAACCATACCGCCCATTTTCATGAACCAACGAACATCAGTCATGTTTGGAATCGACTTGCGCCACCATTTAAAGAGCACGAGCATCAGCAAAATGAAGAACAATGGTCCCATGTAATTGTGGTACTGCTTCGCCAACATCACGATAAAGCCCCAGAACTCAGTAGGAACGTACGGTTTTAAGAAGTGCTTACCGTAAACCAGCATCAAACCACTGAATGCCAACGTTAAGAATGTAAACGCCATACTCCAGTGAAGCGCGCGGTCTAAACGAGACCAACGCTTCATCTTTTTACCAGTACGCGGCTTGCTAAGCATTAAAGGGCCAACGAGTACGTAAGCCATGATTACCATTGCAATACTGCCGAAAATCGCGACAGCACCAGCTGGAGACATCCACTTCTCTTTTAGAATGTACCAAGTCTCACCAGGTTTACTGATCAATACGCCATGTTCTGGCGATTGAGACGTGGTGTAGCCTTCTTGCCCCTCTCTGACTTCGCGCCAATAGTCTGCCCCGGCGAGTTGCGTGATCTCCTGTTGAATAACTTTAGAAGATTGTTCCTCTGCTGAAGCAGGCATTGCGAAAGTCAGCAGCAATGTCGTCATCATTGACAGCATTGCTAGAGACGCACGTTTAAGCGTGTTTAACATGTGCCTCTCCTTACTTAGCTTTTCGTCGCATCGTAAGAAAGATCGTTTCCGTCTGTCCAACCTGCGTTTTTCGCGCCGCGTTCTACCACACGTTGACGGAAAATGTCAGAGACTTTCTCTGCGTCACCCGCAAGCAGCGCTTTGGTTGAACAAAGCGATGCACACATTGGTAACTTGCCTTCTGCGATACGGTTCGCACCGTATTTTTGGCGCTCTTCCTCAGAGCCAGGCTCTGTTTCTGGGCCGCCCGCACAGAAAGTACATTTATCCATTTTGCCACGTTCACCAAACGCTTCTTGTTTAGGGAACTGAGGTGCGCCAAACGGACAAGCAAACAAACAGTAACCACAACCGATACACAGATCTTTATTGTGAAGAACGATCCCGTCTTCGGTATGTTCAAAACAGTCTGCTGGACAAACTGCCATACAAGGCGCATCGGTACAGTGCATACAAGCAACAGAGATGGAGTTTTCACCAGCTTCACCGTCGTTCAGTGTTACCACGCGGCGACGTTGAATGCCCCATTCAAGAGCATCGTCGTTTTCGTTCTTACATGCAGTAACACAGCCGTTACACTCGATACAGCGTTTGGTGTCACATAGAAATTTCATTCGTGCCATTGTCAGACTCCTTACGCTTTACGAATGTTACATAGGGTTACTTTGGTTTCCTGCATCAAGGTAACCGGGTCGTAACCGTAAGTGGTTGCCGTGTTGGCCGATTCGCCAACAACGTAAGGCTGTGTACCTTCTGGGTATTTAGGACGTAGGTCTTCACCTTCGAACTTACCGCCAAAGTGGAACGGAATGAACGCCAAGCCAGGTTTCACACGGCGTGTTACCATCGCTTTCACCTTGATTCGTCCCTTCTCTGCACCTTCAACCCAAACATCATCACCATCTCTGAAACCAAGGTCGTTCGCGTCTTTCGGGTTCACTTCGACAAACATTTCTTGTTGAAGCTCGGCAAGCCATGGATTTGAACGCGTCTCTTCACCGCCACCTTCGTATTCAACCAGACGACCAGAAGTCAGAACGATTGGGTACTCGCCAGATTTGTCTTGCTCTTGAATGGATTTATACAACGTAGGAACACGGAAGATCGCATCTTTGTCGTCCCAAGTTGGGTAGTCCGTTACAAGGTCACGACGTGGTGTGTACAGTGGTTCACGATGCAGTGGTACGCGGTCTGGGAACGTCCAAACAATCGCACGCGCTTTCGCGTTACCAAATGGGATACAACCGTGCTTGATCGCGACACGCTGAATACCGCCAGAAAGGTCAGTCTTCCAGTTTTTACCCTCTGCTGCCGCTTTCTCTTCAGCCGTTAGGTCGTCCCACCAACCAAGTTGTTTCAACAACTTGTCAGTGAATTCTGGGTAACCGTCTTTGATTTCACAGCCTTTCGAGTAACTGTCTTCTGCAAGAAGGCTCTTGCCTTCAAATTCCACACCAAAGCGCGTACGGAAGTTACCACCACCTTCTGCAACCGTCTTAGACGTATCGTACAGAATGTGTGTACCTGGGTGTTTCATTTCCGGTGTACCCCAACATGGCCAAGGTAGACCGTAGGTTTCACCGTTTACAGGGCCACCTTCCGCTTCCAATGTGGTTTTGTGGAACGTATGCCAGTTTTGTTGGTGCGCTTTCAAACGCTCTGGGCTTTGGCCTGTGTAACCAATCGTCCACATGCCTTTGTTGAATTCACGCGTTAGGTCTTCAATCACCGGCTGGTTGTTTTCAACACGGATGTTTTTGAACAGAAGATCGGAATAGCCCAGTTTCTTCGAAAGCAAGTACATGATTTCATGGTCTGGTTTTGATTCGAACAAAGGTTCAATCACCTGATCACGCCATTGTAGAGAGCGGTTAGAAGCGGTAACACTGCCGTATGTTTCAAACTGTGTTGTTGCAGGAAGCAGGTAAACGCCGTCGGTACGGTCGTTCATTACCGCAGCAACCGTTGGGTATGGGTCCACAATCACCATCATGTCCAACTTCTGCATCGCTTTTTTCATCTCAACACCACGTGTTTGAGAGTTCACTGCGTGTCCCCAGTAGAACATTGCACGGATGTTTTCGCGTTGACGAATGTTGTCTTTGTTTTCCAATACACCATCAACCCAACGAGATACTGGGATACCTGCACTGTGCATTGGTTTCTGACCGCTATAAGCGTTGTCATCGAAACGACCTTTAATCCATTCGTAATCGATTTCCCACACTTTTGACCAGTGACGCCAAGCACCTTCAGAAAGGCCGTAGTAGCCCGGTAGCGTGTCAGAAAGTACGCCAAGGTCGGTTGCGCCTTGTACGTTATCGTGACCACGGAAGATGTTTGCGCCGCCGCCTGATTTACCAATGTTACCAAGCGCTAGCTCAAGCACACAGTAAGCACGTGTGTTGTTGTTACCAGTAGTATGCTGAGTACCACCCATACACCAAACAATACAGCCTGGGCGATTTTCAGAAAGCAGTTTTGCTGTTTGGTAAACGTCTTCTTCGCCTACGCCTGTTACACGCTCAACTTCTGCTGGCGTCCACTTCGCCACTTCAGCACGGATTTCATCCATACCGAATACACGTTGACGGATGAACTCTTTATCTTCCCATTGGTTTTCGAAGATGTGCCACAACACACCCCAAATGAATGCAACGTCAGAACCAGGACGAAGTGATACATAGTGATCCGATTTTGCTGCCGTACGTGTACGACGAGGATCCGCTACGACGATCTTACAGTTGTTCTTCTCTTTTGCGATCAGAATGTGCTGCATCGCTACTGGGTGTGCTTCAGCTGGGTTTGAACCAATGAACAGCATCGACTTACAGTTGTGCATGTCATTGAAAGAGTTGGTCATCGCACCGTAACCCCAAGTGTTTGCTACGCCCGCCACGGTTGTTGAGTGACAAATACGCGCTTGGTGGTCAACGTTGTTAGTGCCCCAAAGTGATGCCATTTTGCGGAACAAGTACGCTTGTTCGTTGCTGTGCTTTGCGCTTCCCAAGAAGTAAACCGAATCAGGGCCAGACTCTTTGCGGATGTCCATCACCTTGTTACCGATTTCTTCGATCGCTTGATCCCAAGAAAGCTTTTTCCACTTACCGTTTTCAAGCTTCATTGGGTATTTAAGACGGCGCTCTCCGTGACCATGTTCACGCAGTGCTGCGCCTTTTGCACAGTGACCACCGGCGTTAAATGGGTGGTCGAATGCAGGCTCTTGACCCGTCCAAACACCATTTTGAACTTCTGCGTAAATACCACAACCCACTGAACAGTGAGAACAGATAGTACGTTTTACTTCTGTTTTCGCTTCTGGATCGACTGATTTTGCTTGCGCTTTTTTCATCATTCCCGGTGCGAATAGACTAGCACCAACCACTGCGCCACCAGCGGCAAGCGAAGTGTTTTTCATGAATGCACGACGAGATACGCCAAGCTGGTTCGTTTCTTTGCTCACACTGTCGGAGCGTTTGACAAGTTTCATCCGTTATCTCCTAAAGTGTATTGTAGTAATCGCGAATGTGTTGAGTTTCACGATACCCTTTCTTCTTCACGTCTTTTTCAGAAGGCTCAACCGTTTCTGAAGCAACGGCCACTTTCGTGGTTCCCGCAACAACAGCACCAGCAACGGCAGCGGTTGTGAAGCCTTTTAGGAGATCCCTACGGCTTGTGTTTATTTCTTTATTATCTTTCATCATTGCTTCCTTACCTTACGGTAGATCTTTGGAGACTCATGCCTCTCTATCGATATGACCAAGTACTGCTCGATTACTCGTAATCAGTGACGTTTTTCACATCAATTTTTAATTTGTTCTTACTGCTTTTGGTGTTCACGCTAAAGCGCACTTGCTCTAACGTTAAAAACGCATCGCAAAGCTGTGCAGCTGGCTTGTAGAAGTTCACGCTTTCTGCGTTCTCTAGTTGGCGCGTAAAAGATTGGAACCAAGGGGCGATGTGTTTGTTAAACACCGCTTGTTGAAGTTCTTCCTCTTCACCCGTCAGCATTGCCATCACTTCGCACAGTGCAGAAATATGGTCTTCAGGCTCTTTCACGTTCTCTTCTCGTTCGATGCCTAAAAGATCCAAATCGCGACGAATTTCCGCTAACGGTTTTTCCATCATCGAGCCAGTGCGATGCCAAGACCCGAATGGCACAACTTCACCACGTCCAATGCCAATAAACAGATCTTGATATTCTTCTTCTAACGCTTCTCGCTGCGCTTCGTTCGCGGCTTGTTGCAGTGCGAGCCAAGCTTTTTGCATCGCGCTCTCAGACGGTTCAATTTCTAGCGATTTCAGGAACGCCAGCATTTCATCACTTGGCGCACTACGAAAAAGTGCGGATAAAACGAGATAAATGTCTGTTCTCAGTGTTTGTTCTTGTTGTGTATCCACTGCGAGCTCCTAGTATTTCAATTGATTCATTGGATCTGCAGCCATCGATTCAAACATGTCGATCACACGACAGTCTTCACACATGGCGATGCGATTAATGGCAGCTTCATCAGAGAAATGAGAATGACCACGAAGCTTGTTTTGCAGCATGTCGATCATCGATTGCGGAGCAAAAGGCTTGTGACAGCGAATGCACTCGGCAGCCTTTTCTTCATGAATCACAACCGCTTTCTGGCGTTCTTCTTTCACCCAGTTCATACGAGGAGTAAGCGTCAGCACTTTCTCTGGACACGCTTTCTCGCACAGCCCACATTGAATGCAGTCTTGCTCGACGAATTTAAGCGACGGAGATTGGCCGTCCGTATGCAATGCACGTGTTGGACACACCGCCACACAGCTCATGCACAACGTGCAATCTTTATTTTCACAAGAGACTGTGCCGTAAGGTGCGTTCGCTGGAAGCTCAACAATGTTCTCAACTGGAATACGCGATGCTGACAACGCATCCAACGCCGTAAATAGACGCTGACGTTTGTTACCTTGCAAATCACCTAATGCCAAATCAAAAGACTCGGTACAAAGTGTCGGAGCACCTTCACGTAGTGACTCTAGATACAGAATGTCGATGGTTTCTTTGGCGATACCAAGTTGGTCGAGCAGCTCTTGAGCAATACCTACTTCGCTATTAAGCACACGAATAATGGTTTGAGGCATAAAACGCGAAGCAGCAAACAGCACCTGAGTGGCACCGTTCACAAGCGCGGCAAACCAAGTATCTATACCAACCGAAGGCAGTTCTTCCACCACAATTGGAATCACATTATCTGGCAATGCTTTTAGTGCCATCACGTTGTAGCTCTCGTGGCGAGAACTACAAATCAATACGATAGGATCTAAACCACCCGCTTGCTCATAGTTGGCTAGCGTACGTTCAATAAACTTTTGTGTATCTTCGGGGTTTGGCAATGCGTAATGAATCGCTTCTGTCGGACACGCTGTAGCACAAGTACCCACGCCTTGGCACAGGTATGGGTTGATCTCGATTCGATGGCCCGTTTTGTCGCTGCCTTCACTTGATAGTGCCCCTGCCGGACAAGCATCCACACAACGTTCGCAACCTTTTACGCCACGAGAGCTGTGTGCACATAGATCGGTATCTAAACGGAAGAATTTCGGTTTATCGAATGTCCCCATCAAGGTTGGAATTTCTTCCAACGCCTCAGCCAGTTTCGGATAGCCACGACCAACTGGGTAGTAGCCCGGTACTGGTACTTCTTCCGACATGCAGCTGTTTAGGCAAAGATCGAGTACGATATCGAAACAATCGCTATTGATCGCGACCTTGGCAAGATTGTTGGTCGAACCATGATTTTCAATCAGAACTTCAAACGTACCTAAGAACCCTGAAACCTGAACCGAATTGGCGTAGTAAAGCTCGGGATTTGTTCCCTTTTCGCCATCGGTAGAAAGCAGCGTTAGGCTGTTCATTTGCGACAATTGCGCTGCCGCACTTTCGATGATTGCCGTTGGACCCACAATCAAAGTATTACCGCCGCTTTCATAGCTTACGGTTGGTGGAATAAGATTGGTCAACTCTACGGTATTTTCGAAAGCGTACAGCCTCGCTTTACCGTTATTGGAAGTTGCTTGTTCTAATAATTGTTTCAGCATTGCTCAATTCCATTTATGAACATGGATAGTCTTTTCCATCTCTTAGTGTAGTTAGCGCCGGAGATTCTGCTGATTAACTTATCAATGAGCATTCTTATTCCGCCATCTATAGGCGATGAATACTACGCAGTGGGTCCGTACTAACTTCAACCAGATTGGTATTGAGCAACAAATAGCAAATGTCATGCCAATAAAATATAAATTAAAATTCAATCACTTAGATATTTTGCCGACAAATAGTAGGGATAAAAAAACCGGTTGAGACATTTTGTCCCAGCCGGTTCATTGAGTGTTTAGTCAAAATGTACCTATTCTTTGTGTGGTATATTTTGTCTCACCTCGTTAGGCGGTGATTCCTCAGCAAAAGTATCACTTTCACCGGACACTGTATTTATATACAGTTCATTTTCATCTTGGGTAATTCCGGCACTTTTTTCGGCGTTTGGTTCTGTGTCTTCAACCACTTCAGATGCGATATCGTCAGCGTTAAGTTCAGATCCTTGCGTCGTTTCAACGTCTGGTTCTTCTTCCACTTTTTCTTTAACCCAATCACGCAGCGTCTCTGCGACGTCTTTAGAAAGTGACTTTAAGTTACTGTAATCATCATCGTAATCGTCTAGGCCATCACGCACGTTAAATTCTTCGGACAAGAACATTTTGCGCAGCGCGGCTTTCTTAACGCTTTCTGAAGCTTCAGAAACCAGCAGTTGCGCCACAGACATTTCTTCGGGCTTTTCAGTCTCTACACTCGCGGTAATGTCTGGAGCCTGACTAACCTCATTGACGTTCAAAGCGTCTGAGCTTTCGTCAGCGTTTGAAAGCGCTGTGACACTATCTTCGGATTGCTCCGTCTCTGCTATCGGCGTTATCTCTTCATCATGTTGGGAAGATTCTTCTAATTTACGTTTCGACCAACGGCTTAAAAAACTAGTTGCCATTTGCTCTGCCCGCTCCTTTGCGTTTCTTACGTCTTACTTCTAACAGCTCACCGTGGCGACCGATAAAGGCTTCCATCCAAGCCTGAACGGCTAACGGCATATCGTTGGATAGTACAAGGTTGTCGCCATCCATATATTGCGCCGCGACAGATTGTGAAGCCGTTAGTAGCTGTATCGCTGGTTTTTCACCAGACTCGACGTTATCCATCACTAAAAAAAGTTTAGGTTGCTGAGAGCTTAAGTTAAAGCGGTAGTCTGTACGCTCGTCTTTGTGCAATTGCAACAGACAAACATCTGGAGTCTCTTCCGTCGGATTTAGCGCAAATCCCGTCAACTGCCATTGGGTTGTCACCCAAATCCCTGTACTGATCTCATGCTCAACAAGCTCTACGCCAATTGGCCATGCGTCTTCAGTCTTCTCGTAATTGTTCTCGAAATCTTTCTTATCCGACATAACTCACCCAGTTTTTCTATTTTGGTCTGAAAACTCACAGGACATTTTGACCTTGGCTTTCATCCATTTCATCGCTACAAAGCAATAACCGCGCCAAATCAATCCTATACACAGCGCTATACTCAAGTACCAAAGTAGTTGAAACTCAAATTTATTGATGTGTCATTACTGCGATATCGCAGTTTTAATGCATTGTTGACATAAAACCTCGCAATTTTTATGGGAACCGCTATTTTGGAACGAGATTTGCTTTGCTAACCACTTAGCAAGCTAAATGCGTAGCAACCTAACGCTCTTAATCACTAGGACACGACTGTGCTGAAACCAAATATTATTAAAACCAGTGAAAATCCCCTGCAAACCATTGAAGTCGATGTGTACGACGAGTACGGCGAAAAGCTCACAAAGCAAATCGCTTGCGAGCGTCCTCTTACGGTCATGCTGAACTGGAAAGAAGTGGTCACGCTCATGACGCTAGGTTCGCGTCCAGAAGCGCTAGTATTGGGTTATTTAAAAAACCAAAGCTTCCTGTCCGATCCAGCCGCAATTGAATCCGTCATTATTGACTGGGAAACGCATTCCGCAGCGGTGATTACTAAAGAAAATACCGAACATTTAGAAGGCGCTCTGAAAAGGAAAACCGTCACATCTGGCTGTGGTCAAGGCACCATGTATGGCAATGTGATGAAACAACTTGAGAACTACCAAGTGCCTCAAGTTCCGCTTAAACAATCAGAAATTTATTCTGCGCTGGAAGCGTTAACTCATTACAACGACACCTACAAAAAAGCGGGCGCAGTACACGGCTGTGCGGTTTGCAAAGGGAATGAGGTGTTGTCATTTGTGGAAGATGTCGGCCGCCACAATGCTGTGGATACGCTTGCAGGTGAGATGTGGCTCAAAGAAGAAACAGGTGAAGATAAAATTTTCTACACAACTGGTCGCCTTACTTCAGAGATGGTGATTAAAGTGGCTCAAATGGGCATTCCTGTTCTGCTTTCTCGCTCTGGCGTTACTCAAATGGGGTTAGATCTTGCGAAACAATTTGGTATTACGACCATTGCGCGTGCGAAAGGTTTACGCTTCCAAGTATTTACCGGAGCCGACAAAATTGAGTTTGATGTGAAAGGCGAAAGTGCATCTCGTTAACGAGAAAATAATACAAAACCGTCGATTCGTGTAAACTTATAACAATTGGGATAAGTAAATCATCACGTTATGAAGGCTTAATTAAACGATATAAGTCAGAAATAGCAACATGTGTTGTAGCAATGCAACGCTTGCTTTAATTGATGCTAACTACAGCTCATTCACAAAGGATGTGAACTATGGACAATGACCAACTGTGGAATTTTTTGCTCACGCCCAGTGGCATCATGCTCTCAATGATCATTACATTTGGTGTCGTCGGCATATATGCGTATATAACCGGTCAGTTTAAGGATTAAGACCAATATAAAAAGCCTCGCTAAATAGCGAGGCTTTTGCTTTTTAAACACTTCGCGAGTAATTACGCGTCAACGCCACGAGATTTTAGGAACTCAGAGTACGTGCCTTTGAAGTCCGTGATCTTGCCATCGCGAATTTCGATAATACGAGTTGCTAGCGAGTCTACGAATACACGGTCGTGAGATACGAAGAACAACGTGCCTTTGTATTGCTCAAGCGCGGTGTTCAAAGATTCAATCGATTCCATGTCCATGTGGTTGGTTGGTTCGTCCATTAGCAGCATGTTTGGCTTGTGCATCATCAGCTTACCAAGCAACATACGACCTTGCTCACCACCAGACAGTACTTTTACTGACTTCTTAATGTCGTCTTGACCAAACAGCATACGACCAAGGAAACCACGAACGACTTGCTCGTCATCACCTTCTTGACGCCATTGACCCATCCAATCCGTTAGGTTCATGTCTTCTGCAAAGTCATGCGCGTGGTCTTGCGCGTAGTAACCGATATTTGAGTTTTCAGACCATTTGTACTCACCTGCACGCGGTTCAAGCACACCAGCAAGCGTGTTTAGAAGTGTTGTTTTACCCACACCGTTCTCACCGATGATCGCAACGCGCTCACCCACTTCAAAAATTGCATTGAAGTCTGAGAACAAGTCCTCTTCGAAACCTTGGCTTAGGTTTTCAACAATCAGAGCGTTACGGAACAGCTCTTTCGACTGTTCGAAACGAATGAATGGGTTTTGACGGCTAGACGCTTTAACTTCATCCAGTTTGATCTTGTCGATTTGCTTCGCACGAGATGTCGCTTGTTTTGCTTTCGATGCGTTTGCTGAGAAACGTGCAACGAACGTTTGTAGCTCAGCAATTTGTGCTTTCTTCTTCGCGTTGTCGTTTAATAGACGTTCACGAGCTTGAGAAGCTGCTGTCATGTACTCATCATAGTTACCTGGGTAAATGCGCAGTTCACCGTAATCCAAGTCAGCCATGTGCGTACATACTGAGTTTAGGAAGTGGCGGTCGTGCGAGATGATGATCATGGTGCAGTTACGCGCATTTAGCGTGTCTTCCAACCAACGAATCGTATCCATGTCCAAGTTGTTGGTAGGTTCGTCAAGCAGCATAACGTCTGGGTCTGCGAATAGAACTTGCGCTAGAAGCACACGAAGTTTCCAGCCCGGCGCCACTTCGCTCATTAGGCCGAAGTGCTGCTCCATTGGAATACCCACCGCAAGAAGAAGCTCGCCCGCTTTGGCTTCTGCCATGTAGCCGTCCATTTCCGCAAACTGAACTTCTAGATCAGCCACTTTCATGCCGTCTTCTTCACTCATTTCAGCAAGTGAGTAGATGCGGTCACGCTCTTTCTTCACTTCCCATAGCTCTTTATGACCCATGATAACGGTATCGATCACCGTAAATTCTTCGTAAGCGAACTGGTCCTGGTTCAGTTTTGCAACGCGCTCGTTTGGATCGTAACTCACGTTACCGCTGGTTTGCTCAAGCTCGCCGCTGAGGATCTTCATAAAGGTTGATTTACCACAACCGTTAGCTCCAATTAAGCCGTAGCGATTACCTTCGCCGAACTTAACTGAAATGTTTTCGAATAGCGGCTTAGCGCCGAATTGTTGAGTAATATTCGCTGTGGAGATCAAAACCTTTACCTTAGCAATTGGGGTGTATTTAGAAAAACCGGGCAACGGTACTTGTTCATGCTACATACTGCAAGTGTTGTTTTTATTAATTCATCGCTAGTGAAACCATCGCAGTGCTTCTTCAAAGCAAAAAGCTCAAGTACAAATGCGTCATTGAATACAAAAAAGAGCCAGTATTATAACTGGCTCTTTCTTCCGTAATGCTTACAACAAGTGACTAAGCGATATTCGTCACCTCTAGGATCAGCTCGGCTTTTTTAGGTAAATAAATACTGAATTTACTGCCCTTTCCCCATTCCGACTCGGCTTTTAGCTCACCACCCGTTTGGCTGAGGATACTTTGAGAGACCGACAGCCCTAACCCTGTGCCTTCTCGCTTCGTCGTGTAAAATGGTGAGAAGATTCGATTCAAGTTTTCTGGCTTAATACCGCAGCCCTCGTCAATAACATGAATCGCGGCTCCTTTCACTTCTCCCTCTTCAATCCAGTCTTCACTGACTACTGTTAAAGTGCCTTTGCCGTTCATTGCGTGAATGGCGTTCATTTGCAGGTTAACTAAGATTTGTAGCAAATGATGGCGGTTTATCTCAACTGACGTATGTGCTTGTAGATCAGTCACAAACTCGACGTCGCGTTTCTTGGTGCCCGTTTTAACCAAGGTGATGCTTTCATCAATTATAGGATTGACATGTTGCCAAGTGATTTCATCTTGAACACCGCCCTGGCGACTGTATTGCAATAAACTGCGCGTGATATTGCGAATACGATCGATTTGCGCGTGAATAGCATCAATCTCTTCTTGTACTCGACTTGCATCGTCACCCAACTCAAAGTGGATCAACTCCACGTTGCCAAGGATCACGGCGGTTGGGTTATTAATTTCGTGAGCAATCCCCGCGGTGAGTTCTCCCAGTGCTGCCAGTTTTTCATGAACAACGAGTTTGTCGCGAGTTTGGTTGAGCAGTTGAATATGCAGCTCTAAATCTTGGGTTTTTTCTCTAAGGCTTGCTGTGCGCTCTTGAACTTTGCATTCAAGTTGTGCTGCGGAGTTCTTCAGTTCAATTTTGCGCTCTTCTAGCGCGTCTAACATATCATCAAACTGTCTGGCTAACTGCGCAAGTTCATGATCTGCATCTAAGCCCAATGGACCAATCCGTTTTTCTTTTCCTTGTTGGACCTGCTTAACTACTTTATGAATGCGTTCGATCGGCCGAAACAGATCATAAGAACCGCGATATACCATCACGCCGGAAACCAGCAATAACATAATGGTAATCAAGCTAATTTCGGCAATGTTGGTCATGTAGGCTTTTACGAATGGCCACATTAGGTAACCGGTATAAAGCATACCAATGACGTTGTCGTATTGGTCTTTGATCGGTTGATACGCCGTAATATACCAAGCGTCATACACATAGGCTCGGTCAACCCACTGCTCACCTTTTGAAAGTACTTGGTTATACACTTCTGCGCTCACGCGAGTGCCTATGGCGCGCCCTAGCCTATGCTCGCTGTCTAGAGGAACGTTGGTGCTTACACGCAAATCATCAAGAAATACGGTCAATGTGCCAACCGGACGAAGGCGATCATTATCGCTGAGATAGATTAAGTCGCGAATTTGATCTACCAATACAGTGCTGTTATTGAGAAGCAAACCACCATCAAGAAAGCCGATCAAATCATTCGTTTGGCTATGTACAGGAATCACGGTTCGACTGACTAACCCACGCGCTTCCATGCCACCATCGGCAAGAATAGGCACTTCCGCTCGTTTAGCAAGTTCAGGATCGAGGCGTTCGAGTTCTTCTTTATTGAGTACATCAAAAAACGATTCTCGCTTAGTGAGATCCATAAAGCGGAATTTGTTTTCCATCGAGTTGACGCGTTGGAAAGAGAGAAAATCTAAAGCATATCTTTTCTTCTGCTCAGTGACCCACTTTTGCAGCTCATCTTGCGGTATCCCTTGATTGATGCGAATACGAAAATCGTATGAGTCAGCAAACGCACGTACGTAATTCGATTGCTTTTGCTGTAACAACGTTACGCTGTTATTCGCAACACCAAGACGTTCAGAAACATCCAGCAGTGCATTTTGCCACGTATAATGGATGGACCAATAAATGGTAATCCCGATCAGGGCTATCAAAGTCAGAAAGATAGGTGCGGAGGTTAAAAATAATAAGCGATAACGCACCATGGTTTTAAAACGGTGCGTCCATTTCGACAATCCTTTGTGCTGCGGGCCGTTAGTCGGCATATTCCTCATCCTCAGAATCCCATTCTTTATACTTACGTTCTAAGGTCTTACGCGCAACGCCTAAGTCACGAGCAGCGGCTGATTTGTTGCCTTCGTGCAAATTAACGACCTGTTTTATATGCGCTTTTTCGACTTCTTTCAGAGTCCAGTTGTTTGGATACCCCTCACCGGTGAACTCTCTACCTTCTTTAAATGTCGGTAGTTCAGCAGAGTGAGAAACAGTAATCGACACATTAGGCAATGAGTGTCCACCGTTTAGCTCCCGCCAATAATGCGCAGGCGGTTTGCCAAGCAAAATGCATCGCTCAATCAAGTTTTTCAGTTCACGAATATTGCCTGGCCAATCGTACTCACTCATGGCTTCCATGTCCTCGTGCGCCCATTTTGGCGCAGGCATACCAAGCTCCCGCGTCAGCATATTGCTGAAAAATGGCACGAGCTCAAACAAATCGGTTTTACGCTCTCGCAGCGGACACACTTCGATTTTGAGCACATTCAAACGGTAATACAGGTCACTGCGGAAGTTTCCTTGGTTGACCTCTTCTTGCAGATTACGGTTAGTTGCCGCCACGATACGGACATCAATGCTGATTTCTTTTTCTGAACCAACAGGACGGATAGTTCGCTGTTCCAAAACTCGTAACAGCGACGCTTGCATTGCAAGTGGCATTTCCCCAATTTCGTCAAGAAATAAGGTGCCACCGTTCGCAACACGGAACAAACCTTCACGAGATTTTTTCGCACCGGTAAACGCCCCCGATGTATGACCAAATAACTCACTTTCAAGTAGCTCTGGCGCAATGGCGCCACAGTTGATTGGCACAAATGGGCCCGTTCGCCCACTCGCTTGGTGAATACCTCGCGCAACCAGCTCTTTACCCGTACCCGACTCACCTTCCACCAAAACAGAAGCACGCGACGGTGCAAACTGGTTAATAAGCTGCTTAAGCTGACGCGTTTTTTCTGAACCACCGATGATCTCGGAGGTATTGTGACGTTGGTAATCGCGCTTCATGGCGTACTGCATGCGCTCGTTCAAGCGACGATCCATGCAGCGGCTGACCGCTTTTAGCATTTGTTCTAGGTTGAAGGGCTTGAGGATAAAGTCGGAAGCACCAAGTTGAAGTGCGCGAATAGCAATCTCTAAATCCGCATAGCCCGTCATGAAGATCACATCGGCACGTTTGTCGTCATCTTCAAACGCTTCTTCCCACTCAATCCCAGAGCGCCCCGGCAGATTAATATCCAGTAAAATCAGATCATAATGTCGAGAATTACGCAGTTGCTCTGCTTCTTCGATGCTGCCAGCAGTGTCGACATGTGAGAAAAGCTTCCCCAATGCCTTTTTCAAAATGGCTTGCATGCCCAATTCATCATCAACGACCAGTACGGAAAAGGCGTTATATTGTTGGTTTGTACTAATATGGGATTGAGTAGACATATTTACCCCAGATGGCTTCGGATGGGACAGAGTGTACCAAGTTTAAACAGAGATACCCTACAAAAAGTGCGACATTTTGTACCAACGCAAACTTTTGTGCAAATAACCCCATGATTTAGTGCATAAATCGAGCACTTTTCGCTTGTAAAAGGTTGGCATCTTGTTTGCTATAAGGTGGCTACAGGGCGTATTCAAGTGATCTCAGGATGTTGGTGTTTGTCATTCCAACACCCTAAGACAACTTGCACTTTGAACTAATCGCTCTCGCCCAAGAGGCCTCTCCCAATACATCGGGAGAAAAGCCAAAGAATCATTGGAAAGGAACACATAAAAATGAAAAAAATTGCGCTAACTCTGGCTGCGACGTCAATCACGCTTGTAAGTTACTCTGCGTTTTCCGCTCAAGATGGCGAGCACGTTCGCCTAGCAACCACTACCAGTACTTACCATTCAGGGTTACTTGATTACCTGCTTCCACAATTTGAGAAAGACACGGGCTACAAAGTCGATGTTATCGCTGCGGGTACTGGCAAGGCCTTAAAAATGGGCGAAAACGGTGACGTAGATTTGGTGATGACACACGCACCAAAAGCCGAAGGCACATTCGTTGAGAAAGGCTACGGCGTTCTACCTCGTAAACTGATGTATAACGACTTTGTAATTGTTGGCCCGAAAGCTGACCCAGCAAAAATCAAAAATGACGAAGGCGTGTTAGATGTATTCAAAGAGATCGCGAACAAAAACGCAACGTTCATCTCTCGCGGCGATGATTCTGGTACGCACAAAAAAGAAATGGGCTTTTGGGCTCAAACTAAAATCGAACCGAACTTTGGTGGCTACCGTAGCGTAGGTCAAGGTATGGGCCCAACTCTAAACATGGCGTCTGAAATGCAAGGCTACACCATGACGGACCGCGGCACATGGCTGGCTTACCAAAACAAATTGGATCTAGAAATTCTGTTCCAAGGCGATGAAAAACTGTTTAACCCGTACCAAGTTATTCTTGTTAATCCTGAGCGTTACCCAACAATCAACTACCAAGGCGCGAAAGCATTCAGTGATTGGTTGGTGAACCCTCGCGGACAGGAACTTATCAATGGTTTCCGCCTAAACGGTAAACAACTGTTTGTTGCGAATGCTGAGAGCAAATAACGCAATATGAATCTTGCTGATACAACACTGGAAGCGCTTCGCTTACTGGTGAATTTTGATGCAGACCTATGGGAGATCGTTGCGGTCTCCTTTAGTGTTTCTATCACGGCAATATCTTTAGTGGTATTGCCGGCTATTTTGATGTCCTTTGTACTGGCGTATACCGACTTTCGCGGTAAATGGTTTTTGCTGTCGATCGTGAATACGCTGCAAGCGGTTCCTACCGTCGTGATTGGCCTGTTGCTGTATATGTTGCTATCACGCGCTGGCCCTTGGGGAGACTGGCAAATGCTGTTCACTCAGAAGGCGATGATTTTCGGCCAAATGGTGATCTGCTTCCCTGTTTTGGTATCGATGATGCATGGTGCACTGCAATCTAGCGACCGTCGCGCTGTGGAAACTGCCATCACGCTAGGCGTCTCCATTCCGCGCGTGGCAGCTACGATGATTTGGGAAACCCGCTTTCCTCTACTCGCAGCTATCATTGCAGGGTTCTCACGTATCGTGACCGAGGTGGGCTGCTCAATGATGGTAGGCGGAAACATTATGGGCGTAACGCGCAATATTCCGACCGCTATCGCAATGGAAAGCAGCAAAGGTGCTTTTGCGCAAGGAGTTGCATTAGGAATTGTATTACTATCTTTAGCGTTGGCACTAAACTTCTTCTTATCAAGTATGAGAGGCAAAGGCTACCTCAGAACATAGAACATGAAGCAAACAAACGACTCACCATTAACCCCATGTAGAGGCGCATTATGACTATAAAAATCACCGCCGAACAGTTATCCATGCGCTTTAAAGAGCGTGTGCTTTTCCACATCCCTGAGTTAGCCATCGGCCCAAATGATGCCATTTATCTCAAGGGTGACAATGGTGTGGGCAAAACTACCCTACTCAAAATCCTTGCTGGCTTGCTCAAACCCTCTACTGGCGATGTTGTTGCGCCAAAAGATACGTGGCTGAAAAGACTGACGCGTCGCAATGGTCGTGTCGATGTGATTTATCTCCATCAATCCCCTTACCTTTTTGACGGCACTGTATATGAAAACGTAGTCTATGGAGTGAAATATCAACAAGACACGCAAAAAGATAAGCGAGCTCAAGTTATTCACGCGCTGCGCATGGTAGGTTTAGAAACCTTAGCGGACGAACATATTTCCGTGTTGTCCGGCGGTGAAAAACAGCGCGTTGCCATGGCAAGGGCTTGGATCTTAAAACCGTCGATTTTATTGATGGATGAGCCAAGTGCGTCTTTAGACCAAGAATCCATTGAACGATTGGTGGTGATGGCGAAAGATCTTTTGGATCGTGGTTCCAGTATTGTGGTGACAAGCCATCAAACCAACGCACTGACCGACTTATGTAAAAAACAGTGGTGGATTAAAGACAAGACTTTGATAGAGTCTCCTCTGTTGTATGTCATACCAAAAGAAACATCCCAAGAGAATGCATATGCTTCAACCAACACAAACTAGTTGGGTCATTTTGGCTGGTGGCCAAGCCAGCCGTATGGGTGGAAAAGATAAAGGTCTGATTGAATTAAATCAGAAGCCACTCATCGAACACGTTATTGAACGTTTATCTCCACAAACACCACGCATTTTAATTAATGCCAACCGAAACCAAGATGCGTACAGCAAATTTGGTTTCGTATTTAGTGATCAATTCAAAGATTTCCCTGGACCTATGGGCGGTATTCACGCGGGTTTGATGCATGCTGAAACTGACTGGGTTGGATTTGTACCTTGCGATAGCCCACAAATTAACACCGACCTTGTCGAGCGTTTCTGCCAAGCCGCCAAAGAAGACAGCGATATTTTGGTCGCTCATGATGGTGACCATCAGCAACCTGTTTTCACGCTCTACCACAAGCGCGTACTGCCAAAACTCACCGCATTTTTAGAACGTGGCGACCGCAAAATCATTCTGCTCTACAAAGAGTGCAACACCAGTTACGTTGACTTTAGCGACTCACCAAACTGTTTCGTCAACTTGAACACTCCGGAAGAACTGGCGCAATTTGGACAATTAGAATCATGAAACACACGCTAAATATTCCTATTCTTGGTTTTGCAGCTTATTCAGGCACAGGCAAAACCACGCTACTTGAAGCGCTATTGCCAAAGCTGACTGAAGCAGGTTTACGCATTGGCATGCTAAAACATGCTCATCACAACTTCGATGTCGATAAACCAGGTAAAGACAGCTACCGTTTACGCAAAGCTGGCGCGTCTCAAATGCTGATTGCTTCTCGCAACCGTTTTGCGTTAATGACAGAAACGCCAGAGGCCGAAGCAGAGTTTGAATACCTCTTGACACGTTTTGATGAAGACAAGCTTGATGTGGTTTTAGTTGAAGGCTGTAAAAACATCGCGTTTCCTAAAATTGAATTGCATCGTGAAGAAGTGGGTAAACCTTGGCTTTATCCAAACGATGAAAACATCATTGCTATCGCTTCCGACAGTGCTGAGTTAGATTCTGAACTGCCACAAATGAACATCAATGATCTTGAAGCGATTGCTCAGTTCGTTATTCAGTATGTTCAAGAAGCGAAAGCGCCAAAAAACAAAGAGAAAGAAGCCGCATGTTGCGACACTCTTTCTCCGGCTTTCCTTTCTGTGGTTCAAGGCCAAGAAAAAATCCTTTCTTTGGTGAACACGGTTTCGGAAATAGAAGCATGCAAGATTGAAAACGCCTATGGCCGCGTTCTCGCGGAACATATCATTTCACCAGTAAACGTGCCGCAGTACACCAACTCTGCGATGGACGGTTATGCCATCCGCAGTGATGATGTAGACCGCGATAGCTACCAAGTGATTGCTGAAGTGATGGCGGGCCATGCTTACGATCAGCCTCTGGAAGTTGGTCAAGCGGTGAAGATCATGACTGGCGCACCAACACCACGTAACGGCGACACAGTGGTCATGCGTGAGCAAGCCTCTCAAAGAGGTGACAAGGTCACCTTTAACGGTGCGAATATCAAAGCAGGCCAAAACGTTCGTCAAGCAGGTGAAGATCTCGCTATCGGCAGTGACGTCTTTACCGCTGGCACTCGCCTAGCGTCTCCAGAAATGGGCATGATCGCTTCGCTTGGTTTTGGTGAAGCGAATGTGTTCCGCAAATTGAAAGTTGCCGTGTTCTCCACCGGTGACGAAGTACAAGCGCCGGGAACAGAGCAAAAAGCGAATTCTATCTACGATTCCAACCGTTTTACCATCATGGGCATGCTTGAAAAGCTCGGCTGCGAGATCTTGGATTTCGGTATTCTGGAAGACAACGAACAGTTAATGATTGAAGCGTTGGAAAACGCATCGGCGCAAGCGGACGTGGTTATGACTTCTGGTGGCGTATCCGTCGGTGATGCGGATTACATCAAACTTGCCTTGGATAAACTTGGTCAAATCGATTTTTGGCGAATCAATATGCGTCCGGGACGTCCACTCGCGTTTGGTCAAATCAACAACAAGCCGTTCTTTGGTCTGCCGGGCAACCCTGTTGCCGTGATGGTCTCTTTCATTAACTTTGTCGAGCCTGCACTGCGTAAGATGCAAGGCGAACAAGGCTGGAAGCCTCTGAAAGTGAACGCCATCGCGACTGAGAATCTTCGCTCTCGACAAGGTCGTACCGAGTTTAGTCGAGGAATCTATGAACTGGATGACACTGGCCGTTTAACCGTTCGTACAACAGGCAAGCAAGGCTCTGGCATTTTGCGCTCAATGAGTGAGGCGAACTGTTTGATCGAAATCTCCCCAGCTATTGATACAGTAAAAGCGGGAGAAAGCGTGACAATTATCCCACTTCAAGGCAGAATCTAGCCCAAACTAGAAATTCAAAGGTCAGCGAGTCTGGCCTTTTTGTTTAATACAGAAACCTTTTCAGAGAGACAGCTATGGCTCGCACCATTCTTTACACTTACAAAGACCAAGACAAAGAACTGACGTTCTCATACCAGCAGCACCGCAACATTCAAGAAGCGGTTGCAGAAGCAGAAGGTATCGATATCACTGAGTTCCTAAAGATGGAGCAACAAATCGAGGCAGTGTCTGACACTAAAGCGGTGCGCAACTACCGCGATAACTACTTCAGAAAATTAGGCTTTAGTAAAATCACCCTAGCTCAAAAAGAAAACCTAGGCGTAGGCAAAAAGAACAAATAAGCTTAGCTGCAAACAAAAAACTCGCGATTCGTCGCGAGTTTTTTTATACATGCTATTTTTGTTCGTGCTCATACCCGAGCATACCGAAATTACTTGGGTATATGAGTTACTTCGATATATAAGTAAAAAGCCCCGTTTTACCTTGATGGTCTAAACGGGGCTTTAAATTTTTTCTTACTTTATCGAGTAAGGTTTCAGTCACTACTTGATGTTTAGGAACGCAGCGCCACGTACACCACCTGAATCACCGTGTTTTGCTTTGATGATCTTCGGACACTTCGCGACAGAAAGCAGGTACTTAGGAATACGCTTTGGCATCTCTTCGTAAATCAATTCGAAGTTGGAAAGACCACCACCCAGCACAACAACATGTGGGTCAGTCGCTGTAAAGATGTTTGCAAAACAGATAGCCAGCAACTCCATAAAACGCTCAACGTGCTCAACAGCTTTCGCCTCACCTTCTGCGTGCGCTTTAATGATGTCGATCGCTTTCTTCTCTTCACCGTAGTAATGGGCATAAAGAAGTTCGAAGCCTCGGCCAGAAAGGTAACTGTCTAAACAACCTTTTTTGTCACAACCACAGCCCAATAGAGGTGCGTTTTCGCCTAAGTGGAACCAAGCATCGATAGGTAAACGAGTATGGCCCACCTCACCTGCTACGTGGTTACGACCAGAGAAAACTTTACCATCGTAGATAAAACCGCCACCAAAACCAGTACCTAGGATCAAACCAAGTACAGAAGGCTCATCTTGAAGCTCTTCGTCCCATGCTTCTGATAGTGCAAAACAGTTCGCATCGTTTTCAATCTTTACGCTGCGACCGATTTTCGCTTCAAGATCCGCGCGCAGTGGTTTGCCTTTCGCCGCTGGAACGTTAACCGTTAATACCGTTGCATCGTCTGCGTCTTCCATGCCTGGTAGGCCAAGACCAATCGTACCTTCGCAGCCAAACTCTGCATCGTATTTGTTAACCAATTCCGCAATGGTATCAACCAGCAGCTCGTAGTTGTCTGTTGGTGTAGGTACACGTTCCGTCGCTACACGCTCAAGCTTCTCGTTAAATGCACCAAATTCAATTTTAGTGCCACCGACATCAAAGCCGTAATACATGTATTTCTCTCCTAAAAAATGCTTAAACGACTCCAAAAATGGCTGGAGTCAAAAGTATAAACTAGTGGCATTATCCATATCTGTACGCCTGCAAACCGTGACCGAATGCAGATTTATCCCCTCATCGCAGCCAGTTGAACAACATGCCATCAACAAAAGTTCATTCCTTAGAGTCAGCTCTCGGTTTTCACCCACTCTTTGAAACGTTTTAAATGCGGTCGGTTGGGATCGTTTTTGACTCGGGTCTTGGTCAACATGTAGGTTTCTCTAAAGGCTTCAAACCACAACTGAAGGCATTCCGATGCTTTATTCTCACCGGCTTGTTTCAAAACTAACGTCGCGACTTCGGCGGTTGAAAGATGCTGCTCATTCTCGGAGCGGCGCATAATGTATTCAGACAGAGATTCTGGCTCAATAGAAAGCACTGGCAAAGATTTAAGAAAGTCAGAACGACGAAATATCTTTCGTGCCTCACGCCAGCTACCATCAATAAAGATCAGCAACCATTTTTTGTTCTGAGCCTCTTCGTTTACTAATCGCGCAGGCTCCAGATCTTCAATTAAACGAGATGGGTCATCCACATAGTCTGCAGGAAATACAATCACTGGTTGGTAGTTGTCATCATGTAGTAGCTCCAGCATCTCCTCAGACGGTTCTGTTCGGTTCCATTGATACACGTAAGTCTCTTGAATCGTATCCGCAATTAGACGACCGGTATTACTTGGCTTAAATACTTCGTTTTCAGAAACAATCAACATACATGCAATATTAGCCTTGATGTTTGGCTGAAGATCGCACAAACAGTGTTGCTCAGAAACCTGGCAATATTGGCAACGAACCACTTTACATCCACGCGCGTTGAAAGGCTTGGTTGAGATAGATTGTCGGTACTGATATAAACGGTGGAAAGCGTGAATTCTCATGGTAAGTAATGCCAAGTAAAAAGTAGAGCGCGATTCTACTGACATTATGGTTTCGCCTCAAGATAAGCCCTTCAAAGCACCTTACTGTTTGTTGAAATAATTTCACTCTTATCTCGGTCATAGATAAAGTAATAAATAAGGAAATGACAGTGACAGAAACGACGTTTCAAGATCCCTCGTGGATAAGATTAGGCTTTTTTCTCGGCGTATTATTACTTTGTGCCCTTTGGGAAAACAAACTGCCGAGAAAAACACTTACCGCTTCACGTGGGTTTCGCTGGGTCAATAACTTATCACTGGTTGCTGTGAATAGCTTGATTGTTGCGTTAGTCATGCCTATCGCGGCCTTTCAAGCTGCAATTATCGCTCAGGAGCAACAATGGGGACTATTTAATTTGCTCTCCCTGCCCGCTTGGTTAAACATTTTCCTAACCGTCATTTTGCTTGATTTCGTCATTTACGCTCAGCATGTTGTCTTTCATCATGTAAAACCGCTGTGGAAGATTCACCGAATGCATCATGCCGATCTCGACATTGATGTCACTACTGGCGCACGTTTTCATCCCATCGAAATCATCATCTCGATGGGTGTCAAAATTGCCACCGTATTTATCTTAGGCGTTTCTCCTATCGCTATCGTGGTATTCGAAATAGTGCTCAATGCCAGTGCGATGTTTAATCACAGTAATGCAAAACTGGCTTTATCAGCGGATCAGAAACTGCGAAACGTCATAGTGACGCCAGACATGCATCGCGTTCATCATTCCGTGATAGCAAAAGAAACCAACTCGAATTTCGGTTTCTTCCTTTCTGTTTGGGACCGACTTTTTGGGACATATCGAGCTCAGCCTGAACTTGGCCATGATGATGTCGTAATTGGTATACCGGAAATTAGGAATGAAGCAGAACAACGATTAGACAAGCTGTTAACGCAACCTTTTCGCTATAACCGAAGAAGACGCAACAGTTGAAGAAAAGTTTTTGTGGATGAAGTGCGTAAACAAAGCGAATAGACTAAACCTAAACACCAACCAGTTAAACACCACTTCATCCTTACGATGCTAGCTAATGGATTCACTCTCCGTTAGTTGACGTTTTTTGTTTAATTGAGTAATACCAACAAATAAACCAACCACACCAAGCACCGTGCACACCAAAGCATTAGTATTCATTGCTTGTTGTGCTTCTATTGAGCTGTATAGAAAAGCCAGACTGAAGAAAGTGGTACCAAAGCTTAAACCTGTCAGTACGCTGAAACCAGCGAAACTGGCCAAGTCTTTAAAATCGTTCATAACGAATCCCTGTTTACTATCCTTAATTGAGTGATGAAAAGTGAAAGTTAACGAAATATCTGGCGTGATTGTCGATGTTTACGCGCGTTCCATAACCAGATAGATACGCCGAATGAAAAACCTAAAAAGAGTGTTTTCATTTGAAGTGCGGCATTGTTGTCCAATATTTCTAATGCATAGTGAGCGTGCGAGCTAAAAATAACATTGGTCGTCAGAATCAATAGCATAAGTACTAATCCGGAACGACGGTGCTTCACCAACAGATACACCGCTAGTAAGTCTAACAGCCCCAATGCGCTCCAATAAATATTCAACCAGCGTGGCGCAAAATCATAAGGCAAAAAACCGTTAGCAATGTTGTCATAAAGATGAACCACACCGCCAACTGTCATAAAAAGGCATAAGAGAAACACGACGAATTTATCCATTATCGTTTCCTTATCTGAATGAATGCGCAAAGCATATAGAAGTCAGTTAAACATTTGTAATCTCATAGCCATTTTTGAGATCGACAGTGCCTTTAAACAGTACGTGAGGCGTGCGAAAGAAATTTATTCTCTCCTGATAGAAGCATAGTGTTAGCTTTGGCATTTCGCTCAAATACACCAATGTTAGAACAGAAGTCTCATTCAAACCGCTCCTTGGTCTATCAGTTTTCGAACTTTTTCCAGCGCGTTCTGAAAAACGGTATGCGCTTGTGAGGAAATATCGCTCCCTATATGGTGCCAAAAGAACACAAAATCATGTCCGCCATCGTCTTGCGTATGAAACGTCCATGAATCCGCTAGGTCAGCACACTCGCACAAAACAAAGTGCCATACTTGATTTTGAAAGCCACTGTTCCATGAGCATAAATACCGAGCGGAGATAACGTGCGTAATCCCAGATTCTTCAGCAAGCTCCCGCTTTGCAGCCGTGATGTAACTTTCATCAAACGTCTCAATAGTGCCCTTGACGAGCTGAATACCCGCCAATGGATGTTTAAAAAGTAGGAGCTCTTGGTTTTGCTTACGCAGAACGACGGGACAAACTTTATCGATCACAAAACCACTCCTCGTTGTTTAAGCAGAAAGCTTTGGCTTGTTCTGGATATAAAGGAATCGCATGAAGTTGCTCTACACGCACCCACTTTAAATGGTACTGATTAACATCTGATTTTCTGATTTGCTCTGGCCCAGCCCCCAGTTTCACTTTTGAGTTCCCGACATAAGAGAGAAAATAGGTTTCTAAGCGCCCTTGATTTTCGAGTTCAAAAGCCTTCTCAACCCAATTGAGTTTCAATGAGGTTTCTTCCAGCGCTTCTCTTTTCGCGGCTTCAACAGGCTGCTCTCCTACCTCAACACTGCCACCGGGGAAAACCCAATAGTGTCTATCGTTTTGAAAACGCTGAATAAGCAAAAGTTCTTGCTGATGATTAACCAGTATAAGGCTAGCTCTTTGTAATAATTGCATGATTCATTCCTTTGAATTCGGACAAAATTCTAGTCATCTTGTTTCACCGAGATACCATTAACACCACGTAGTGATAACTCAGCCCTTAAGAAATGAGCAAGATGCGATATAACTCACTTTTGCGATTTGAATAGCAATGAGAGGATGAGTAGAAGCAACAAAAAAGCAGAACCGAAGTTCTGCTTTTAGAAGATGAAAACATGTCACTTATGCGGACTGATGTAGCTCGTATTTATGCAACATCGCTTGTTGATGCCCTGCAATTTCTGCCACTTGTTCAGAGCTCTCTACCATGGATTCAAGTTGTAACTTTGTACGCTCTCCAAGCTCGGAAATATTATTGATGGATTGAGACACGTCCGCCGTCGCACGTTCTTGTTCTTCTGTAGCAACTGAGATTTGCTCAACACGTTCTTGAATGTGTTTAACCGCAAGGTTGATATCCGAGAATGTTGATTTCACTTCATTGCTGGACTGCAGCGCATGGGCCATTTCTTCTCTTGAATCACTTACCGCTTGGCGAGAACGCTCTGCTGCGGTAATAAGCTCACTCATCATTGCTCGGATGTTCGTTGTTTGTTGAGAAGTATCACTTGCTAGTTTGCGGACTTCATCCGCGACAACTGCAAACCCACGCCCTTGTTCACCAGCTCGAGCGGCTTCTATTGCTGCGTTGAGAGCAAGCAAGTTTGTGTTGTCAGCAATACCACTGATCATGTCGACCATTTCACGAATCTGCTTAACACGCTGGTCTAGTTCTAACATAGATTGCTCATTCATATCCAAAGAGCTTTCAAGTGATTCCAAACGTTCACGGTTTTGTTCTACAACTTGAACGCCTTTTTCAGTGTGCTGGGTAGCAAGCATCGAGTCCTGTGACGAGGCATTTGTCACTGTTGCTATTTCACGAATGGAGGCTTCAAGTTGCGTAATGGTCGTGATCATGCTCGCCAACGCTTCATTTTGTGTCGTCAACCCATCGCTCGTTTGTTCAGCTGCACTGTGGCTTACTTCAGCCGTCTGATAAAGCATTTCACAATTGCGCGTCACCGTTTGAATGGAATCGTGTGTGGAATCGATCACTTGATTCAACTTTCGTGCTACTTCTTTCAGCTCATAAGGGCCGACCTCATCTGCATTGTAACGAAAGTCATGCTCGGTAAGTGCTGAAAGACGCGTTAGTACATTCCTTAACCCTCGGTTTGTCCATGACTTGAGGCTAAACCAAGTAACCAGAATAATGAAAGAAATCACGCACGCCGCAAACACGAGCACAACGCTCACCGACTCAATGGTCTCATTGACCACCCGCTCTTTTTCATCAATCAACTGACCAGCAGCTTGTGATATTTGATCAAGCAACCGCATGGTTTCATCCGCAAGAATCGAAGCCTGTTTAAACTCTGAACGTTGCAGTTCCCCTTGTTCTAGTTTGGCGAGGATCAAACGCAGCACGCCCTTTTCACTAAAGCCTTGCTTCACCATCTCGTACGGTGCCGTTAGGCTTGCGTATTCGCTTACTTCTGGATGTAAAGACTGGAAATCTTCATAGGCGAGATTAATACCTGCAATACGGTTACGCATTTCTCGGTATTCTTTTTCGGCTTTGCTCAGCTCAGAATGCATCATCATTACTAAGAACGTGCTTTCCATTGAGCTCGCTGAAGCAATAAATCGGTTGGCGGCATCACTCGATTCAGGATTTTCGGCACTAAGAAACGAGCTGATTCGATTCATTTCCGGGCCGATAGAGCTGAGCCCATAGCGGAACCCACCAACTCCTGCATCAATATCCATTTGAATTTTTATCACTGAAGATTGTTTCAGTAAAATGGACTGCGTGATGTTATGTAAACGCGCTAAATTTGTATCTAACTCCTCAGAGAGTTGCTCAGCAACACCGGAAGCTTCTCCAACCAAACTTTTACTTTGAGTCGCAAGTGAATCGATTTGCTCTTTTATTAGAGGCAACTCTTTTGGCTCAGTAATTTGCATACCATGGTTGAGTAGCTTAACCATCTCCAATACATTCCTGGTTAACTTTGCGTTCGCCATCGCGATTGGTAACGCTTTTTGCGACAAGTCTTCAAATTGCTCTCCTACCTGTTCCATTCCTTTGAAACTTGAGACAGAAAGGGCTATAACAAGAGCTATGATAGTTAAAAATGTTGCACTAACAGCCTGAATCAGTGAAAGTGATGTGCGTGAGCGTTTTCGCTTTGCCATAATCAGTTTTTATTCTTTCTTAAGGTTGAATCGGTTTTGCAGTGATTCCGTCACATTTGTGAGACAAAACCGTGATTTGCAGCCCATACTATGGATTGGTTATGACACTAATATTTCAGTTGTGAGTCGTAGAGATGACAGGTGGTGATTTGCGTCGAGTATATTTTCCTTTGATAATCAGTGTGCTACTAAGCGCCTGCTCTTCTGGGCCTGAACCTAGCGAGCAAGTGCAAGTGACAACACCTACAAATCAGTTATTGGACAATAACCCTGACTTGTTCCAGTTTTATACAGAATGGCATGGCACACCTTATCGCTTAGGCGGCACACAAAAATCTGGTATTGATTGCTCGGCATTTGTGCAAAAAGCCTTTGTCGAGGCTTATCAACTATCGTTACCCAGGACAACGAGACAACAATCGAAACAAGGTGTGGAATTAAATTGGACGGACGCCAAACAAGGAGATTTGGTGTTTTTTAAGACAAGACGGACGACCTATCATGTAGGGATTTACTTGGGTAACAAGCAGTTCATGCATGCGTCAACGTCTAAAGGTGTGATCATTTCAAGAATCGACAACCCATACTGGGCATCTAAGTTTTGGCAAGTAAGAAGAGTTACAATGTAACTCTTCTTACTTTTAGAATTGGAGATGACTGGTATCAAACAATATCAATCGTAAGTAGCAACGGCAGTATCGAATAGGTTTTTAACCAAAGCGATGTATTCATCAAGGAACGTGATCTGTTCATTAGTCGCTTTTTTATGCCATACACCAGCCAATATCTCACCAAGATCTTCAACAACCGCATCCGCCTCTTTTAGTAATTTGAAGCGTACGCTTGAGTGAAGCTCTGGGTTTTGCTCAAAGATCGCCATGATGTTTGAAGCCACCATATCGGTGACGACATCTTCGATGCTTTCGGATCCAGTGTCGCCAATTTCAGTCGTGAAAATATCTAGATTTAGCGACAAGTGCTCGATAAGAGCGAGATATCCATCGGTTTCTAAAACCACTGTTTTTCTCCGTTTATTGCAAGCCTTCGAAGCTGAAAGCGGAATAGTTTCAATAGTAAGACATGCCGAGAAAATTTCATTAACTTATTTCATATTAACAAACATTCACGAACCAACTGGATGTTTTTCAAACAATTGCGCTTTGCCTCACTGCGTTCGGATACAGGGTTTCTTCAAACCTTTTTGTATTTCAGTCATTTTCATGCAAACAAGTTTGGTTACGACCGTTTTCTTTTGCACGATACAACGCAGCATCGGCACTCTTTAACCATTGAGTGTGAGTTTCAAAATAAGGTTTATACTCGCAGACACCAATACTTATCGTGTAATTAATCAAAAAATCTTCCACTTTCACGATCTCTTGCTCAATTCTTTTACGTAAACGCTCCGCGAAATAGCAAGCTTGTTCTTGATTCGTATGAGGAAGCAATACCGTAAACTCTTCTCCGCCAAAACGACCGCACACATCACTGCTTCTTGCTGTCTTTCTTAATAACGAGGAAGTACGACGAATGACTTCATCTCCCGTCGGGTGACCATAGGTATCATTCACTTTTTTAAAGTGGTCGATATCAAATATTACTAATGAGCATGGTCCGTCGATAACTTTTAGGTGAGCAAACTCTTCTTTCAACGATTGCTCCCAATAAGCACGATTAAATAAACCTGTTAAACCATCTTTGCGACTGATTTCAGACAAATGTTGATTTGTTTC
Organism: Vibrio sp. 2-1-2a; assembly: GCF_032648565.1. Lineage (NCBI taxonomy): Bacteria > Pseudomonadati > Pseudomonadota > Gammaproteobacteria > Vibrionales > Vibrionaceae > Vibrio > Vibrio sp. 2-1-2a. Next base: position 112,113 of record NZ_WBOH01000007.1, on the reverse strand, counting down.
TTTCAAATGAATGCGATTTCTTGCCGTTTCAGAGACATCATTCACTTGAATAGCAATGTGGCTGACCTCTCCTGAGAGCCCGATTAACGGGGTGATTACGATGTCTTGATACATGAAATCACTGCTGTTTGAAACCGGAGAAAAATTGTTGAATTTAAAAAGGTACGGTCGGTTTTCCCAGCTAGAGAAGGAACGAGTTTCCAGATCGGCGGCGGTTTTTATCTTGGTTTCTAGCCAAGTTTTTGGCAGCTCTTCAAAATGATCAAATAAACATTGGCCAAGGATTTCTTGTGACAGAACGCCACTGTATGACTGCATAAAACTGTTCCACACACAGACCTTATACTCTTGATCCAACACGATAAGCCCTGAATCCATCGTATCGAGAATTTGTGTGACCCAATGAAAGTCTGCTATGTCCAGCGTAATATCGGACATTAGATTAGCTCCATGATTTCATAAATAATTTCTACGGATGGTTTATCAATTAAAAACAGTACCTCACACTCAAAATCAAGCGCTTCTGCCATGTAGGTGTATTCGATAGTAAACAGCTCACCTAATTCACCCTGCTCTTCACAGTAAGGCGTTAACGTATCCACAATGCCTGGCTGACGAAGTGAGAATTGCTTGTCGAGCTGATCCCCTAACGATGTGAGAAATGACGAAACCAGTAAGTTCGAGATATTCAAAATGATTTCATTATGAGGTGTAAACTCAAGCAGGTAGCCTAACTTCTCGCCAATTTGATTGATGTCTCTACCACGTAAACACACCAGAGCTTCACCATGAATACCGCCACCAACAAACCTCTGCGCAACCGCGACGGAGCCATCACGCCCAACAACGTCAACAAGCGTCATATGAAGTTCGCCGTAGGATAACGGACCAACATGTGGAACAGGAAGTTGGATGAACTCGTGTAAGTGGTCTGCCATAATCGCAGCCCCTTTACCAAGGGCAATGTTTGCAATCTCGCGGAATTTGGCTAATGAGGAGAACTCCTCGCAAATCTGGCTTTTAGGATCAATCGAATGGCTAGGCTTGAACGCATAGTGCAGCCCCAATTGTTCATAGAGCGGTATCACCTGCTCTTCTGTCAGAGGCTTAGCGATAAAAGCTTGAGCACCTAGCTCTATGCAGCGCTGTTTTGCCTCTTGTTGAACATCTCCAGAAATAATGACGATTTTAGTCTGGTAGTGACTAACAGGTAATGACTCGAGGACTTCAAAACCGTCCATGATCGGCATCGTTAAATCGAGAAACAAAATATCGATATTTTGCTCCGCAAGAATATTTAGCGCCTCATACCCATCTTGAGCTTCGATCAGGTGCAATGATGTATCTTGTACGATGGAGCGCGCAATGAGCTTTCTTGCAACCGCTGAGTCATCACATATCAGTATTTTCATGCCACCAATGGAACTAACGTCAAAAAAATAATAATACCTGTTGTATACGCTCATCTCCATATGCTATGCCGACAAATCAGAGGCTTATAAGCGATTTGATTCACATTTATACAAATTGACTACACTGAGAGGAAGGTTTCTTTACGAAGTATGCTCAACGTAGCGCCAACACCTTGCTTTTTATCCTAAACTGTTGGTGGTCAAATAGATTCGCGAGGTTTTGTATGTGGCAAGCAATATCGCAACAGCTTTCTGATACTTTATTATTCGAGTACCAGATCACGGAAAAAGTAAGACTGTCTGGTGGGGATATCAGTGAAAGCTACATGATCAATGACGGCGAACAGCGCTATTTCGTGAAAATTAACGATCGCGAGTTTTTGTCTAAGTTTGAAGTTGAGGCAGAAAGTCTGCATCTTTTGCGCGAGACATCTACCCTATTTGTTCCAGAGGTTGTATTGGTTGGTAAAACCAAAAACGCCTCATTCCTAATTCTTAACTACCTTCCAACAAAGCCATTAGAAGATGGCCCAAACAGCTTTAAATTAGGACAGCAATTAGCTCACCTTCATCAATGGGGCGAGCAAAAGGAATTTGGTTTTGATACGGATAACTATCTCGGATCCACTCTACAACCCAATAAGTGGCACAAGAAGTGGTGTGTCTTCTTTGCTGAACAACGCATAGGATGGCAATTACAACTTCTTAAAGAAAAAGGCGTCACTTTAGTTGATATCGACGACTTTATAGATGTCGTAAAACAACTGCTAGCAAACCATGCTCCAGAGCCTTCCTTGCTGCATGGCGATTTATGGAATGGGAATGCGGCTCTCACAGCATGTGGCCCTATCTGTTACGACCCCGCCTGCTACTGGGGTGACAGGGAGTGTGATATTGCGATGACTGAGCTGTTTGGTGGATTTCAGCCGGAATTTTATCAAGGTTATGAATCTGTTATGCCACTTTCTGCTGGTTATCAAGAGCGTAAAGATATCTATAACCTTTACCATGTTCTCAACCATTGCAATTTATTTGGCGGCCATTACTTGGAGCAAGCTCAACAAGTTATTAATAAAATTATTTCTTATTAATTTGGAAGCCACTGCATATTTCAAGATGTAAAAGCTCGAGGCACATCACTACAGAAAATGACCCTAAGCTCAAGGTTGAGTTTGGGGTCAAGTTTTATACTTATTTCGACTCAATTAGCAACAACTCCACCTAATATCAAAGGAGACTTAACTTTGGATTGTGCCTATTTTCCTTGTAGGCAAAGTAAGTGAAGGGCTGTACTTCCTTAAAGAATAGAGTGTTTAAAAGCCCTGCGATATTAGGAGTTGTTGTATGAAAAATTATACCGAAAGGCATGTCAAATGCCCCCATTGTGGACATTCAATCGGCATTACACTAGATGCAAGTAATGGTGACCAAGAGTTTTATGATGATTGCCCAGCTTGTTGCCATGCCATTCACTTAAATATGCGAGTAGATGAGCTGCAAGATAAAGTCGAACTGTTTATCGATGACAATTACGAATAACAACTCGAGCGTGTAAGCGTTGGAAACACAAAGTCACTTGAATTAAAAAGGAGCGCTTGGCTCCTTTTTATCATTCTAAAGCTGTTTTGCTGTGAGAACTCGCTCAACAGTATCAACTATGGCTTGAGTCTGAGGGTCAAACTCAATATTAACGCGGTCCCCTACTTGTCTTACTCCAAAGAGTGTTCGTTGCAAGGTTTCTGGAATTAGGTGTACTGAAAAACGACACGCTTCAACCTCACCAATCGTCAAAGAACAACCATCCAAGCCGATATAACCTTTCGCTAATACATATTTCATTGATTCTTGCGGCAGTTGGAACCAAATCGTGCGGTTATTAGGCGTATCGATGATCTCGACAATGTCAGCCATCAAACTAATATGGCCAGACATGCTGTGTCCGCCAATTTCATCACCAAACTTGGCAGCTCGCTCAATGTTTACGCTGTCACCTTCAACTAGCTCGCCTAAGTTGGTGAGAGCCAATGTCGCTTGCATTAAATCAAAGCTGATAAGGTTGTCATTAATATTGGTCACGGTCAGGCAGCAGCCATTGTGAGCGACAGATGCCCCTATTTCTAATCCTTTACAAAGCTCATCGCTTAACTCGACAACGTGCGTTTGAAAGCGTTCTTTTTTATCAATTTTAACGACCTTCGCCGTACCCTGAACTATTCCTGTAAACATTCTTTTTACCTATTGATTTCATACAAGCTGCAATCGATGACAGAGCCTGAAGCACAGCACTGTGTATCGAGATAAAACCTGTAGATTATAGAGCAACGACCTATTGAAAAATGGAGCCTTGTTCTCATACATGCTTCTTACATTAACATGATTTATTACAGCTCTCAGTATTAGCGTATCCTGAGCTTAGCGAGCATTAAGTTAGTGTTATCCACTATTCGCAACCTAACTATGGAATATAAACATACAATTGTTTATCATTTGCGCGGAGTTTCTCCGAGGCATTTTTTCACCTTATCGTGACTAAAATCAACCATCAGATCAGTTCACCACATCTTTTGTCCTCGAGCGCTCTCATTCTTTCAACTTATTGTTCCGCTCTGGAGTATTTTTCGTGCATCGCTATAAAGAAGAAGCATCAAGTCTCATCAAATTGGCGACCCCGGTATTGATCGCATCTGTTGCTCAAACTGGTATGGGGTTTGTTGATACCGTTATGGCCGGAGGCGTTAGTGCCACCGACATGGCTGCGGTTTCTGTCGCTTCAAGTATTTGGCTTCCATCCATTTTATTTGGTGTGGGTTTGTTAATGGCGTTAGTCCCTGTTGTCGCACAGTTAAATGGCTCTGGTCGTCGAGTAAAAATCCCGTTTGAAATTCAACAAGGCGTCGTTTTGGCATTGTTGATCAGTGTGCCGATTATTGCAGTGCTGCTTCAAACCCAATTTATTCTCGGATTTATGGATGTTGAAACGCTGATGGCAGAAAAAACAGTGGGGTACATTCATGCTGTTATCTTAGCAGTCCCTGCCTTCTTGCTTTTTCAAACGCTTAGAAGCTTTACGGATGGTATGTCATTGACGAAACCAGCAATGGTCATTGGCTTTATCGGTTTACTGCTCAACATTCCCCTAAACTGGATTTTCGTGTATGGCAAGTTTGGAGCACCTGAATTAGGCGGTATTGGCTGTGGTGTCGCAACCACGATTGTTTACTGGGTCATGTTTGCCCTACTATTGCTTTATGTAATGACATCAGATCGACTTAAAAGCATCAACTTATTTGGTGAATGGCATCGACCACAATGGAAAGCGCAAGTTCGTCTGTTTAGGCTCGGCTTTCCTGTTGCAGCAGCGCTGTTTTTTGAAGTGACACTATTTGCTGTCGTTGCACTATTGGTCTCACCACTAGGACCAATCATCGTTGCTGCGCATCAGGTTGCGATTAACTTCTCGTCGCTAGTATTTATGCTTCCAATGAGTATCGGTGCGGCAGTGAGTATTCGTGTCGGACACCGACTTGGCGAAGAAAACGTTGATGGCGCTCGCGTTGCTTCACGAGTGGGCATCATGGTTGGTCTAGGTCTATCTGTTCTTACAGCGATATTAACCGTATTGTCTCGTGAATGGATTGCCGAACTTTACACTAGCAACCCAGAAGTCATCACTCTAGCGATGCAACTGCTCGTATTTGCTGCTGTTTATCAATGTACGGACGCAGTTCAGGTAATCGCGGCAGGTGCACTACGTGGCTATAAAGATATGCGAGCCATCTTCAACCGTACGTTTATCGCCTACTGGATTCTTGGTTTACCAATGGGTTACGTCCTTGGCCGCACAGACTGGATCGTCGAGCCAATGGGAGCGCAAGGTTTCTGGCTAGGCTTTATCATCGGCCTTTCTTCTGCCGCACTTATGTTAGGGGTAAGAATGCGCTGGATGCACCGCCAAGAACCAGAGGTGCAATTGAACTTTTCAGTTCAGTGATAATAAGAAAAAGCCAGCACACGCTGGCTTTTTTGATCGAATAATAACGCTGTTGAGTATACTTATAGCAAGCTTGTGAGCCACTTGAGTCTGCTCTCTGGGTGACGAATACGAAGTTATAAAAAGGATATTTGTGCGGTCTATTTTATTGTTCTTAGTCTTGTTTCTTAACGGTTGCGATAGCTGGTTCAACCCAGAAAACGCCATGTTTGACAAGTATCACCAACGTGTCGCCAATGTGTTGGACGCTCCTACTCTTCCAATCGAATCGCAACCTACTGTGACCATACCTGCAAAACGTGACTTATTCGAGCCACTTCCAAGGCTATCGATTGGTTTACTAGAAAGCTACCAATTACGCCAGTGTGGATTATTCAATCTACTTGCCGAGAAAAACTCGCAACTTGGTAAGGTGCAGGATGCCTTTCATGATTTTGATTACCAAACTTCACTGTTACGAGTCATGAATCGATGTCTATCCGAATTTCAGCTCAGCGATGAAGAACGTACCACATTAACAGAGCTTTATTCGACTAAGTGGCAACATTTAGACATTCATCTCGACAACTTACTACTCGCGAGTGATGCAATGCAAAAGCAGCTAACGGCGTCGGATTGGCTATCTCAAGAAACACCAAATGATGTTGCACGTATTAACGACGTCTATCGCCTTTTCAGTGAAATGTACGGCTTACCTCATCGCGCCATTTCACGTCTGCCCGATATTGAGATTGTGCAGTATCAAGAAGAGTTAGAGAAATCTCGTTTAATCGGACGACTTTACTATTCGATGATAAACGCTTCTCACTGGCTAAAAGCTACGACTCAGTTACTTGAACAACATCAGAATAATGTGTTGTGCGGGCCAAACCGAGACGTGACCCAGTTCCGCTACCTAAGAAATGTCTTCCAATCTATTTACGTTGAAGAAGTGCAACCTTACTTAGCCTATTTAGACAGTACCTATCAGCAACTTCATGATGGTGCCACCTTGATAGAAAATCGTATGCAACTTCATGGTCATCAATATGGCATAAAAGAAGCACACAAAACCTTTAGACAAGAAACCCTAAACCACGTTCAGTTTTGGCAGGGTCTCTTCAAGCGGTGCGGCGTAACCGTTGGCAATTAGTAAGTGCAGAGCGTTCTATTCCTTCAGCCTCTCACGCAAGAATCGGGCAAAACGTGGCTTACCGGTATGAGTAAAACCGTTGTACCTGAACGTGATGGTTGAACCTATTTTCGGAGGCTGACGACGCACTTCATCGGTAAACCCACTACCAATGTAAAACTCTGTACCATCTGGTAAGCGAACTAACATCGCCCCCATCATACCCAATAAACGCCCCGTGCCTGGCTTATAGCCCACGACTAGCGCTTCATCATCCGCGTATCGTTTCAGTTTAAGTAAATCACTACCACGTCCAGCTTGATAACGGCTTGATACCTTACGTAGCATCACCCCTTCACCATCGGATATTGAAATCTTATCCAATTGCGCAAACAGGTGAGCTTCATTTTGGATCGCTCGGTGTTCGACATATTTGATATGAGGTTGGTCTACTTCGAGCACTAAGTCTTTGATGTTGTAATAACGCTTCCGGTAATCACCAGCAGAATACGGCATATCAAAGATCATAAAATCAATGTTTCGCCAAGCTGACTCCACAGGCGTTTTATCCAAAACCGTTTGTTGTACGAGATGAAAATTGCCTCGTCCCGCCCATAGCTCACCATCTAACGGATAGTCAGGTAGTGAATCTATAAACCAATCTGGAGCGTAGATTCGGTTACCATTTCTCGTCACGAGATGTTGTCCTGTCCAATAGGCGCGAATGCCGTCGAGTTTTTCGCTATACCAGTATTCAGATACATCGATACCATCTTGATAGCTTTGCGCAAGAGAAACTGGAGGCGTGAGAGAAGTATCAGCTTGAAGCTGTGAAGACGCTGTCATAACAGCCAGCGCGATTAATGTCATTTTTAATGGCATAAGAAGACCTTGTACAAAAAAGCGCCTTTATTGAACCGTAACTCCTCTCGATGACCTATTTGTTACTAGTCATTCTTCGACTCAGAACAATCAACTTAAGTAATGATTTGCAAGGACAATCATAAACTTTAGACAGATTTTGCATTTAATATTTACACATTGTTCACAATAAGATGGGTGAGTCTCAAATCAAGTCGCAATCTAATCTCGATGAGACTCTTGCTTTAGCACTCGATATTAATTCGACCTCTCTCCTGAACAAGCCGTTTGTCTATGCGTTTTTGATTCTCAAATTGAGAACCTATTCCTTCTCAATTTGAATGACACCACCAAAAAATCATAACTATCTGATTTTATACGCATTTAAATCTGGCACGTTACCTGCTCTATATCCAAGTAGAGAAAACAAACGGAGATAGAGTCATGGAATTACGCAAACTAGAAATTAATCAAGACAAATTAGCCATTGAGTTTTTTGGTGACTTAGACGCAAGTGGCTGTCGACAAGCACAACATCACATTGATGAAGTAATTCACGACAATCATCACAAAGAAGTCGAAATTAACCTACAGCACGTCCAATTTCTTGATTCTTCAGGGATTGGTGCCATTGTTTACTTATATAAGCGTCTAGTTGAACGTGAAAGAAGCATGAGTATTGAAAACGTATCAGGCCAACCTTTAGAAATCATGAGCTTGCTTCGTATTAACCATGCTATTCCCGTTAACTCAAAAGGACACTAAAAATACCGGTTTAAACGGAGGTTGGCATGGTAAATCTTATACGACGATATGTAGTAAGCGGTCTTGTTGTCGGCATGTTTGGTTGTTCGTCGTTTGACTACCCAGACCACGGAAAAGGTGGCTTGGCGGAAAACTATCAAGATATTTCAATTGAAAATTATCAGTTTTCCCCAGTCATGCCCGATGAGCCGTTAGGTCCAGAGCATGGGTTGAGGTTTGATTGGCAACTCACCAAGCTACACCTAGACGCGTTGATTCAAGAAGGCGCACGCTGGTGCTTTCCTGCAGCAGTAGTGCAAGCGCTTGAGAAGCAAAACAGGATCGCACGTGAGCTAGAAGGCGGACTTCTACTCGATGCTGCTAACGATCTGGTGATTCAGCGTCGACGTTTAAACCAACTTGAACAGCAACTCGACTATGTATTAAGCCAAACCACTTGTACGCCACCCGATGATATTGAAGCATTGCGTAGCGATTTGAACGTCGTCGCTGAAATTTATGCACTCCTCAATATTGATAATCAATTTGCTGTCGATTCAGCAGAAATTAATCCAAAGTACATGGGACATTTGGCAGAAGCTGCCTACATTTTACGTGACCACCCTAACCTAACTCTTGTGGTGACTGGGCATGCCGATGTCACTGGCTCACCAGATTACAACCAGAAACTCGCTCAAGCGCGTGCAGAACAAGTGAAGCGTTACCTGACTGTATTCGGCATCACTTCAGAACGCGTAACCACCAAATCTGTGGGAGATAGCCTGCCGCTTTACGAGGGTGAAACACCTGCCGTGCGTTTAACCAATCGCCGCGTAAGCATCGAGGTTATTAGCCCTAATTCAGATAGCGATACCTCAGTAAATCGCAATCTATCTGTAGGAGGTGCGCTATGAACACGATGAAACCATTTATCACCTTCGTTCTTTTGTGCTTGGTCGCTTGGGTACCTACTTCGTCAGCAGATGGAAACAATACTGTTAAGGTTGGCGATTTAATTCAGATTAACCTACCTGGAGAAGCGTCTTTAAATAAAGGGTTTCAAGTCGATCGCCGTGGGCGTATTAACTTACCGGAAGTCGGCCCTGTATTTGTTGCTGGATATAATGAACAACAGCTCCAAGACGTGATTATCGAAACGCTAAAAACCGTGTATCGTGACGTAAACAACGCTCGAGTCTTTATCAAACAACAACAGTTATTAGTGTCAGTCCAAGGCTACGTGGTCAAACCCGGGGAATATACCTTACCTTCAGGTTCCAACATTCAAATGTTTGTATACGAAGCTGGCGGCCTTCGCGCTGGTGCTCAGCTCGATAAAATGATCGTTAAACGCGGCGACAAAAACATCGAGTTTGACTACAAACGTTTCCTTGATACTGGTGATAATAGCCAGCTCCCGAAATTGGAATCGCTGGACGTACTGTTTGTTCCAGCATCTCCACTCGTTGGGAATATTGAGCAAGAATTTGATGCAGCAAAACTCGCGAACTCAGGCGATAGCGCAGACTCCGCTCGTGCCATCAAAGTCTTTGGTGAAGTTAATGCTCCCGGCTCATTCTCTTACAAACCGAACACCACGCTCGTTGATGTCGTGATGAGAGCTGGCGGCGTAACACGATATGCTAGTGTTGAGCAAATTCGCGTGATCACAAATAACAACCCAACCATGTTTAATCTAAAAAAGTATCTGGATACGGGTGATCAAAGCTTACTACCAGAAATCCTACCGGGTGCCACCATCTTTGTTCCAAAACAGGAAGAAGAAATCAAAGCGGGTGCAAATGTGGTTTATGTCATGGGTGAAGTTGCCCACCCTGGCGCGTATGAAGGAAAGCAAGACGCTAGCTTCATGGATATTCTCGCCAATGCAGGCGGGCCTACTCGCTATGCAGAATCTCGCCAAATTCGTGTCATAAAAGCCGATGGTAAGGTCATCAAATTCGACCTAACCGCGCATACAGAGGGGCTGTCTTCGGTTAGACCACCGAATGTCGGACCTGGCGACGCGATTTTCGTCCCTGAGAAAACCGATTTCAACGAGAAGTCATGGCTAAAAGTGGCGCCAAGTCGAGCGGTCGCTGTGATGGGAGAAGTCGTGCGCCCGGGACGTATTGAATGGTCAGACGAAATGGATTTAATTGATCTGCTTGCGCATGTTGGCGGCCCAACACGTAGAGCTGACACCACCAAAATTGAAGTCGCCAATAATGGTCAAATGACACAGTTCGATTTAGATCAATACATTTTAGATGGCTCACCAACATCGAATCTGCCCCGAGTTTCTGCTGGCACGGTAGTAAGAGTCCATGCATTACCTGACGATCCATCAGACAACAAATCGCAATGGGTAAGCCAGAGCTCTGATGCCTCGATATATGTTTTCGGTCAAATCAATGCCCCAGGCCGCTATCGCTTTACCGAAGAGATGCACTTTCTGGATATTTTATCTGCCGCCGATGGACCAACAATGGATGCCGATATTCACAATATTCGTGTGACGCACCGTGGCCTAGGCTATGCCAAAGTGAGTAAATTGAATTTGTCGATGTACTTTGAAACGGGCGATGAGTCTATTCTGCCCCACGTTCGTCCCGGCGATACCATTTACATTCCGGAAAAAAACAAAAACTGGTTGGATCGCTCCAAAGAATCCACCGTGCGTGTATTAGGTGAAGTAAGAGACCCTGGGCGCTATGTATTTAATGACAACATGACGGTACTTGACTTGCTGGCCGAAGCAGGAGGCCCGACAAACAATGCGTATCTTGAAAAAATCAGTGTGGTCAACATGTCTTGCTGTCAGGGCCAAGCTCGAACATTTGATTTGGTGAACTTTAGCAAAACCGCCAACATTTATGATTTACCAGTCATCCGTGCAGGCGACACCATTTATATTCCACATAAAGACGAAAGCTTTGCTGAAAAAGCGAGAGCCGGGTTAAGAGATATTCTACAAATCACCACAACCATCGTGTTAATAGGAGCGTTGTAATGACTATTCCTGCCACTCACGCTGAGATTGAGCAAATTTATCTTCAGAGTGAACAGAAAGGCCACAAAACGATTTGTGTTGTGGGTTGTAAGTCTGAAGACGGCGTCACTTCCGTGGCTTCATCTCTAGCAGAGCGTCTGGTTTTAGCTGGGCACAATACTTTGTATGTGGATCTTAACCTGTTCAAGCCCGCTTATCGCACCATTCACGAGTTTGATGATGCCGAAAAAGTTGGCCACCTGATCACAAGAGAAAATACGCATCAAACCTTAGTCGGTCTCCCTGCTCCATCTCTCGCCAGCACTCAATTGGCGTACCGAGACCCGACAATGCTGAAGCGCAATATTGCAGAGTGGTTAACGCAATACGAGCGCGTCGTGATAGACACATCTCCACTTCTGAGTGTCAACCGAAGCAATATTGCCCCTCAAGTGATTGCGGGCGTATGTGATGCCACCTTATTAGTCGCACATTATGGCTCTACGACGGCAACCCAACTCGAACAAGCCAAAAAACTACTTGATGCTAGCGATGCGAATTTGATTGGTTCCGTGCTGAATATGAAGCATACACCTAGCCTGAAAGATGAGTTGATCCGACAAGTTTCCAAGCTACGCTTTTTACCCAAAAAGTGGAAAGAAAAGATATCTCAACAAATTAAGAAAAGTGAACTGTTTATGTTATAGGGAGCGCCAATATGACTGCAAATAACACACCGACTATCGAACAGGAATTGGTGGATGAACACATTCTCCAGCAAATGATCAAAGATACGTGCGCCGAAATCATCCCTACGCTGATTGAACACTATATTGAAGAGTCACGAGAGCGCATGGAGAAAATAGAGCAAGCATTAAGCGCGAAAGACCTCCAAACATTAGAGTTCGAAGTTCATACACTCGGCAGCTCTGCCCTTGCTTTAGGTAACCGAACGCTTTCCAGACAAGCAAGAATGATTGAGAAATATTGTGTGGAAGGGAAAACACTAGAAGCATTGGCTCTCTGTGAGTCTCTTTCCCAACTGGCAATTGAATCGTTTGACGCGCTAGAAAAGCGAAAAGATCAAGGGTTCGAGTAACCGTTTCAATAATAAATTATCTTATGAATCATCGCACTTATTAAAGTGCGATGCCGATATCATCTAAGACATTTACAATTTAACTTAATCAATTAAAAAGTATGGATTTTTCGCAAATTTCCCACCTTGTGCTAATACTTAGATAACGCTTTTCTCAAATTGAGAATATTCAGCACTAGAGAGCACTAAGCCATATAACTCGCTCATCACGCTAAATACAAATAATAGTGCTGACAAAAATCATAAAAATGAAACGAACTACGTTGGGATAGGACTATGAGACCAAGGGTGTTACTGGTAGAAGACTCTACTTCACTAGCCATACTTTATAAGCAGTATGTCAAAGACGAACCTTATGACATTTTTCATGTCGAAACAGGTCGCGAAGCAATTCAATTTATTGAAAGAAGCAAACCTCAGCTCATCATTCTCGATTTGAAACTGCCCGATATGTCTGGTGAAGACGTGTTGGATTGGATCAACCAGAATGACATTCCTACCTCCGTTATTATTGCTACAGCGCACGGCAGCGTAGACTTAGCCGTTAACCTAATTCAAAAAGGTGCGGAAGATTTCTTAGAAAAACCTATTAACGCCGATCGCCTAAAAACTTCTGTTGCATTACACCTCAAACGCGCCAAATTGGAAGATTTAGTAGAAAACATTCAGTCCAAGTTTGATCGCCATAACTATCACGGATTTATCGGTTCAAGTCTCCCAATGCAGGCGGTATATAAAACTATTGATGCCGTTGCTCCAACATCTGCCAGTGTCTTTATTGTGGGTGAAAGCGGCACAGGTAAAGAAGTCTGTGCTGAAGCCGTGCACCGTCAGAGCGACCGTAAAGACAAGCCTTTTATTGCTATTAACTGCGGGGCTATCCCACGAGATTTAATGGAAAGTGAGATTTTTGGCCACGTTAAAGGCGCATTTACCGGGGCCACAACAGACCGAAAAGGTGCTGCGACGCTGGCTCACGGTGGGACGCTTTTTCTCGATGAACTGTGTGAAATGGAACTTGAGATGCAAAAGAAGTTGCTCCGTTTTCTTCAAACAGGAACCTACACACCGCTTGGTGGCACTCGAGAGATGAAGGTGGATGTCCGAATCATTTGTGCCACCAACCGAGATCCATTAACAGAAGTGGAAGAAGGTCGTTTTCGTGAAGATTTGTATTACCGCGTACACGTAATACCTATCGATATGCCCCCCCTACGTGAGCGAGGAAGTGACATCGTCACGTTGGCCAAGCACTTTTTGACCACTTATGCTAAACAGGACAAAAAGAAATTCTCAACAATCGACAGCGAAGCTCAACATATCATCAAGCACTACGAATGGCCGGGTAATGTAAGGCAATTGCAAAACATCATACGTAACATTGTGGTGCTTAATAATGACGAAAAAGTCACGCTGAATCACCTACCAGCTCAACTGACTAGAAAGTCTAAAACAGCGAGAACATCCACTCCCGCACATGTAACTCAAGAGCCAGCAAACCCTACAACAATAACATCCCAACCTGTGTATGTTGAGGAACAGTTGGCCCCCGCTAGAGAACCGTCAATACCGACACCGGAACCTAACATACAATCCTCAGCGGCTGCCTCTCCGTACTTTAACTCTGATGGAACCATTCGCCCTATGTGGCAAGTGGAACGCGAGGCGATTCAAAACGCAATCGCATACTGTGATGGCAACGTTCTCAATGCCGCCGTAATGCTGGAGCTAAGCCCATCTACGGTTTACCGAAAAAAACAAGCGTGGGAAGCGGATGAAATTAATCTCGAACAATCTTGAGAAACCTGCCGTTGGTGAAATTTGGATTTTTCTTGATAGCCGCCTGTTTGGCGGTATCGAAAGTCACGTCATAGAGCTTGCCCGTGGATTAATGACATTTGGGCACAAAGCACGTGTTGTCTTAACGACTGAGTACTCGCCACCAGCACAGATTGTAGAAAAAGCAGAAGAATCTACCATCCCTGTGAGTTACTTGAACCATTTGTCTGATGAGCCACATAAGGCATTAAAGATCAAACACCTAACAAGCGCAGTCGCCAATCACCAACCATCGGTCATTCACTCCCACGGTTACAAAGCGTCAATCTTAGCGCGCTGTGCCAAGCTACTCACGCGCACATTTCCTCGCTTGATTTCAACTTATCATGCAGGAGAATCATCCTCGGGCAAACTGTGGCTCTATGATTGGCTTGATAGAAGTTCAGGCTACCTCTCTAACCACTGCTTTTCTGTCAGCCCAAGCATTCAGCGTAAAGTCATTTTCCCTTCGGAACTGCTGAATAACTTTGTGTCGATTCCCGATCGTAATCTCAACTATCAAGAAATCGCTTTCGTCGGCCGATTGAGCCAAGAAAAAGGGGCTGACCAATTTATCGAAATAGCTAAGCTCTGCCCAACACTGCATTTTAGTGTTTACGGTGATGGACCAGAAAGAGAATCACTCCCCCACATTGCCCCTTCAAATGTGACATTTTTCGGTCATCAAACTGAAATGGAGACCGTTTGGAAAAACATTGGCGTGCTGGTAATTTCTTCTCGCTATGAAGGCCTGCCTATGGCGGCGCTTGAAGCAATGGCTAGAGGAATAGTCGTGATGAGCCTACGCGTGGGTCGCTTGCCCGATATTATCCAAACTGGCGAAAATGGCTTTATTGTCGATGACGTCCCATCTCTCGCTCAATGCCTTAAACATTGGATGTCTCTTGATGAAGCGCAGCAATCTCTCATTCGTCAAAACGCTCGGCAGACCATTATTGATGATTTCTCGGCGCAAAGCGTTATTCCTGTATTGCTACGAAAATATCAAATTGAAACGGAGCAATAAGCCATATTGGTTCTCAATATGAGAATATTGCTTCTCCCCTTAAGTCCAAGCACAAATATCTAATAATATTCAAACACATAAACTAATGGCATATTTTGGCATCTCTGTTGCAACTCAGCAGTTAACACAAGTTAATGATGAGACAGAGGTGACTTATGATTACTCCAAAACGCATTCTATATGTTCATTATGGTGATAACTGGATTCGCGGCAGTGAAGTGGTACTTCTGGATCTCATCTCAGGGATTGACCGTGATAAGTTTGAGCCATTCGTGTGGTCAAATTGCCAGCCACTAATCGATAAGTGTCAATCGCTCGGAATTGAAGCGGAACATTCTGTTTTCAATCTCGTTGGTGGCTGGAGTGTACCTCGCTGGGATATTAGCGGATGGAATAGCCTTATCAAACAGGGCTCAGCACTGATCGAAAAACACAATATCGACTTGGTACACGTTAATAGCGGTGGTCCTTGTCAATGGATGTGTTTGGCTGCACGCATGAATCACATCCCGCTTGTCACCCAACTTCATTGTCACTATACATTGCGAGATCGCTTCTCTCTTGGGCTACACCTCTCCCCAAAATTGATTTGCGTTAGTAAAGATGTCGGTCGTGAAATTATTCAGGATGGTTACCCAGAAGACCAGCTTTATGTTGTGCACAACGGTGTATCGCTTCTGGACTCTGATACGCCCATTGATATCAAGGCTCACCTCGGAATACCTCCACAAGCGTTTACCTTTCTCTCGGTAGGTTCGTTGATTAAAAGAAAAGGATTCGACCGCCTTATTCACGCTATGCGCATGCACAATTACCATCACGATAATCCTCATCTTGTTATCGTTGGCGATGGCGAGGAAAGAGAAACATTGCAACAACTTGCTTCGGATCTCGGTATCCAAGACAGAGTCCACTTTGTCGGGGAAAAAAGCAATGCTGGTGCATGGATGTCTGGGAATGCAGACGCTTTTATTAGCGGCGCCTATGAAGAGGCCTTTGGTCTCGTGCTCGGGGAAGCGGCTTTAGCTCAACTGCCTATCGTGGCTCCTAAAACAGGAGGCATCCCTGAGTTGTTCGAGCACAATCACTCTGCACTACTGTACCAGAATCGCGGAATGGCAAGCTTATTAAACGCTATCCAACAAGTCATGCAAGATGCAGCGCTAAGAAACAAGCTAGCTGAAAACGCCTATCTTCATGCTAGCCAAAACCTCACGACTGCAGCATCCATAAGCGCCATTGAAGGTATTTATGAAGGTGAGCTTGAGAACAACAGTATTACACCAATGCCAATGACTCACTGCATGAAGCCTCTTTCACGCTGGTTGAGCATCAATTGAGGAGGCCAGTCATGAAACGTGTATTAATGTTCGACGCAATCCCAATGCAAGGTGGTTCTAAAATTGCGAATGCAGAACTCCTCAAACAGTGCGATAAACTGAACGTAATTGGTTATCTGCTGACCACGAATCCAGAGCATTGGGAGTCACTACTTAGCGATACGCCTCGTGTGCAGATTATCAAAATCAAACCATCACCACTGAGCTCCACTCATGGCCTCACTTACTGGTTAATGAACGCGTATTACTTTATCCAACTGATTTTTGCGTGCATGAAACTACCAAAGATAGATAGCTTTTTAGGTTTATCTTGCCCAAGTAATGATATGCCTTTGTACTTACTAAGATTAATCAGCAAAAAGCCTGTGGTACAAATGGTTCATGGTCCAATTGGTCGTTCAAGATCTTCCGGCTACTGCTTGGTAAAAGCATCCGCAATTTATTACTTGGCAAACACCCGAGAATCGATGCTAGAGGCCTTACAGGTTTACCTCAAAACCGAGAAGCCAGCCACTGAACGCTATTGGTGTGGTTTGAATGCTTCTACGTTTGTTAACGGACTATCGAGAGACCGCTGGCCAAAACAAGCAAATCCGATTTCAAACCGCGTCTTCTGGGCGGCCAGCTTACTAAAATGGAAGAACATCGATCTTTTTCTTGATGCTTTAACACTTGATAAGACAAAAGAGATCAAATCTACCGTGTGTTACATCAAACCAAGTGTGGCAGGTGTGGAATATTCAACACCAGACTTCACCACAAAAGGTGTTGAATGGCATGAGTGCCCAGATAACCTAGATGACCTACGCTCTCAGTGTGGTGTGTTTGTTTCCACCAGTGTTAACGAACCTTTTGGGTTATCCATTTTAGAAGCTCTCGCAGCAGGCATGTGCATCGTCATCCCACATGATGATAGCTACTGGGATCGCGTATTAACGCACGGCCGCAATTGCATCAAGTACACACCAAACAATGTGGCGTCGTTACATAACGCAATTCGCCTTTTGAATGAGTCTCCATGGATGAAAGTGACAATGGGTATCGAAGCACTCAACGTTTCTCAACTTTATACGGCCGAACGTTGTTATCTGCCAATCGCTCAGCACCTTGCAGCAGAATCCGCACCGAATGGCGATTGTAAACTCAAAACACCGCGATACATCAAAGGATATGACCATGTCTAAAGCAATGACCAATATGTCGCTGTTCGCTATCGCGTTAGTGATAAACAAAAGCATCAGCTTAATCATGCTGCCTGTATTGCCCCACTTTCTCTCACCAGAACAAATGGGCAAGCTTGAACTGCTTACCACCTTTGGCGTTGTCACAACCTTATTCGTCAGTTTCGCTTTGCATGAAGCGCTGTATCGATTCGTCGGGGTTGAGAAGGATCAAAATACGCGCACAAGCCTACTAAACCAGCTGTACTCACTTGCTTTATTCATCGCTGGCATAGTGGCTTTATGCCTACTCGCTATCATTATGCTCGCGCCTATTCCTGCTCCTTTTACGCGAGTCGAGTTTGCTATTGTTATGTTTGCTATCGTTCTAGAAGGCAGTATCGCAATCGGCACAGCTTGGTTGAGAACACAGGACGACAAAGCAAGAACCCTACTTAACGTCATGGTGACTACCACTGTTTTTCAGGTTATTTTCATCATCACGGCGCTGTCTGTTCACCCACATGTTATTTCTGTTTTATGGGGTGGCTTGTTGGCTGCTATTACTCAGTTTGTCTGGCTGCACATCATTAACCGCTACAGCATGACTCTGCCAAATCTGACAGTGGCGAAACAATACCTAAATTACTGTCTTCCAATGATGATGGCTGGATTGGTTGCGTTTTGTCTCAATGGCGCTGAACGCTGGTTCATCGGCGCGAACGCCTCACTTGCGACCTTAGGGATTTACGCAATAGCCGTAAAATTTGCGGTTGGCATGTGTATTTTAGTTCAGCCATTTGGCATGTGGTGGATGCCACGTCGATTTAATTACCTAGAAGGTCGTAAGAGTACAGAAGCTGTGCGCATCACTCATCTAGGCATGATTTACATTACCGGTTTAAGTGTTGCAGTCGGCACATTAGCAATGGTGATGATCACTTACCTGTTACCAGAAACCTATCATGAGGCGGTACTGTTCAGCTTGTTCTTACTGCCTATCGCTATGCTAAAAGAGTGGAGCGAGCTCATTAATATTTCCATTTTGTACAAGCGTCGTACTCGCTGGTTACTGGGTATTAATGTCGTCTCAGCATGCGTTGCAATTGCTTTGCTGTTTGGCCTATCGTCCCTGGGTATCTATGGAGTTTTCATTGCGCTTTATTACGCTCAACTGTGTAAGCTTGGCCTTACTTATGTGGTAGGCCAACAATGCATGCCGTTGCCTTTTCACCTAAGTCTGATGGTTTTATTGCAGATTATCTCCGGTGTGGCACTGTTCCTGCTTCACTCTTCACAATCAATAGGCATCGCCATCGCAATTTGCATTTTGACATGCACTTTGCTGGCAGGGATAGCCACTCGCTATATGAGTAAAGAGACGCTAAATGCGCTCACTCGATACATGGTGAAATGGCGTGGACAGGTGAAGAGATACTCGTTATGACTGAAACCAAGGTGAGAAGAAAACAGTCCATCGCAGCGCTGACGATTACCGTCTGTATCGGCCTGCTTTGGATTGTTATGCCTCACCCTATTTTGATTGTCGCACTATGTTTCGCCCCGCTGGCTTTACTGTTCGTTCTCAACCAAACGTTTTGGCTTGTCACGCTGTTCGTTATTTTTTCATTCTTTCGTATTCATGAAGCGTTTCCCGTTATCTATAACTTTAAGATCCCATTGCTACTATCATTGGGGGCACTGGCCGCACTTGCTTTCCACCTTTTGATAAGTCGCCAGCTTACGGCTTTTTGGCACCCTTCATTAAAATGGTTGTGCATATTTTGGGGGCTGGTGATCATCGGCATCGTCTTCGCCTCCAGTCGTGACATTGCCATTACAGTTTTCAAAAATACCTATTGGAAAATCATCATTATGACATTGGCGATCACCTGGCTTATTACCAAGCCTGCTCAGTTAGCACAAATGTCGAAAGCGATAATTTTCGCCGGATTGTTGATTGGTTTAGTCGCATTACAAAACGCAGCGAATGGCATTGATTTAGTGGAAGGGACGCGCGTATCGATTGGACGCTCCATAGGTTCAGTACTCGGCGATCCGAACGACTTGGCGCTGGTATTAATGTTTCCCCTCGCCTTTACCGTTAGTCAGTTGATGGAGAAACGTTCACCTAAGCATCTCCGGCTCTTCGCACTTGTTACCTGTTTGGTATTGTTTTTTGCGATTATTGAGACACAAAGCCGCGGGGGCTTGTTAGGCTCTCTATCGGTATTTGCGTACTTTGCCTTTAAGCATATCAAAAGCAAAACGTTAGTCTTAGTACTAGGCGTCGTCGCAGCCATCGTACTCTACGCATTTGCTGGTATCTCAGGGCGAGAATCTGGTGGCGCAGCCGAGGATGGTATAGATGCCTCTGCGATGGGACGACTTTACGCGTGGGAAGCCGCATTTAAAATGGCTCTCCACCATCCGTTAACTGGGGTTGGGCTTGATAATTTCTACTTCAATTACTATTTCTATAGCCCTCACTGGGATGGCATCAATCACGCCGTACACAGTACTTGGTTTGGCGTATTAGCAGAAACGGGGTTTGTTGGACTCGCCGTGTTCATTACATTGATTGTGTCATTGATTCGAACCTCTTTGCATTCTATTTCACTACTGACGCCAACATCAGATTACACCCTCTCTGTTGGAGCAAACGCAGTCTTAAGTGGGCTTATCGGGACCATCGTATCAGGTACTTTCCTCACTCAAGGTTTCACTTGGCCAATTTACATTCTGGCAGCATTAACGGTTGTCGTTAGCCGAATCGTTCAAAGTGATTGTCAAAATGAGAAACCCTAATTTCAAATACCAACAGAAAGTCCAATTACCTGTTTTATAAGAAGTAAATCCTTGGCACGTATTGTGATTACTCTCTAGATTAGTAATCAAATAACGAAGACTCAAGGAGAGCCACATGACAGATATCGTAGTATTTGGAGAAGATTTTGGCGGGCTACCCTCCTCCACTCAACACATTGTCAAACGACTAGCAACGAGCCACCGCATCCTTTGGGTTAACTCAATTGGTCTGCGTCAACCTAGGCTGACTGCTAAAGACATGCAACGTGCGTTAAACAAGCTCGCTCGTGTGTTTAATAACGCTGGATCGCATAAGCCAACGTTAGAGTCTGAAATAAACCCAAATATTCACACCATTAACCTACTCACTATTCCTGCTCCAAGTTCTGCGCTGGCAAGAAAAGTAGCGGCTAAGATGATGAAATACCAGCTCAATAAACAGTTACACGCTCTTGGTTTTGATAAGCCTATATTTTGGACATCGCTCCCGACGGCCGCAGATGTTTGTGCGGAAATGAATTCACGTGGGCTAATTTACTATTGTGGCGATGACTTTAGCGCTTTAGCTGGTGTTGACCACGACACGGTTGCCAAGCATGAACGTACACTGGTTAACGCGGCTGATGTGATTTTTACAGCAAGTGACAAACTCGCCACTCAATTTCCATCTGGTAAAACCGTCACTTTGCCTCACGGTGTCGACTTTAGTCTGTTTTCTGAGCCAGCACCTAAGGCTGAAGATTTTCCTAATGATGGTCGCAAAGTGCTGGGCTTTTATGGCAGTTTGTCTGAATGGTTAGACTACGACTTAATTGCCCAAGTCGCAGACCAAGCGCCTGACTGGGATCTCGTGTTCATCGGCCCTAACGAGTTCAGTGATAATCCGCTTCCACAAAGAAGCAACATATACTACCTGGGCCCGAGATCGCATCACACTCTGCCACGTTACTCTCAACACTGGGATGCCAGTTGGTTGCCCTTTGTTGATAACGCTCAAATCAAGGCATGTAATCCGCTTAAACTTCTTGAGTACTTGGCAACAGGAACCCCTGTTATCAGCACACCCTTTCCCGCATTAATGCCCTACAAACATATGCTCCATGTGGTTCAAGATGTCGAAGACGTGCGTGCCAGTCTCGATCACCTCCTACCGCCACCGACAGATTCAAAGTCATTTGTTCAACAGCAAAGCTGGGAAGCAAGAGCCAACCAAGTTGATAAATTAGTGAGGGCGCTATGAACGATTTAAGAGAAAACCTCAGTGTACTGTTACATGGTGCTTGGAGACGTCGCTACATGATCGTTATTCCTATGCTTGTATTGCCTGTGCTGGGTTTCATCGTAAGTAAACTGGTTCCGACGACTTATGTCGCTCATACAAGTATGCTTATCCAAGAGACAGCCAAAATGAACCCATTCCTTCAAGATCTTGCCGTCTCAACCATGCTGAAAGATCGATTGAGCGCACTCAGTACCTTGCTAAAAAGCCGACATGTTTTGTACTCAGTTGCCAAAGAACAAGCGCTGATTAGTGACGACATGAGTGCTAAAGAGCAAGAGTTCATCATTAAAGATCTCGCGTCGCGTTTGTCTGTTCAGCAGCTTGGTAAGGACTTCATTCAAATCCAACTACGAAGTGGCAAACCGAATGGCATGGAGTCGATGTTACTCTCCGTCAGCGAACATTTTGTCGAACAGCTTTTAGCTCCTGAACGATCTTCAATTAAAGATTCAAGTCACTTTTTAACCATCCATATTAATAAACGCAGAGAAGAGCTGGATAAAGCAGAGCAAGCGTTCGCGGAATACAAGAATACTTACTCTCACGCGACGCCTGAAATGCAAGCACAAAGCCTGACTCGTCTGGCAAGCCTTAAACAAACCTTGGCAGAAAAAGAAGCGGAGCTTGCTGGTGTTACCCGAAGCCTAGGTAGTTTGGACCAACAACTTTCTAAAACCAACCCGGTTATCGGTAAGCTTGAAGAACAAATCATCGACATTCGTAGTGAGCTCACCTTGCTTCGCGCCAAGTACACTGAGGCGCATAGCATGGTTCAAGGCAAGCTACGAGAGTTAAACCGCTTGGAGCAAGAGCGCTCAGTACTATTAAACTCTAAACAACCGGAATTAAACAGCGCCCAACTTTGGGATATCGCAAGCAATACCACCGTAAACAGTCTTGGAGAAGCTCAGCCTCTTCTGGTCTCTCAGCTTCACCAACTGCAAATTATGCGCGGACGCTTTGAAGCCCTCACAGAAGAAACCAATAGCTTACGAACAATGATTCAAGAGTTAGAAAGTAATGCACATCGATTTGGTAGCACAGCAACAGAAATTAACCGCCTAGCTCGTGATGTCGCGGTAAAAAGAGAGATGTATGATGACCTTGTAGAGCGTTATGAAATGGCTCAATTAACTGGTTCACTTGGCGTATTTGAAGAGAATAAACGCGTGAAAATCATTGATGAACCTTTCACACCAACCATTCCGTCTAACTTACCTAGTTTTGTGTTTGTCATTTTAGGGTTTATCGGTGGTGCGGGTTTGGGCATTGGATTAGCGACGATACTTGAGTTAGCAGATAACTCTATCCGCTCTAAAAGAGCATTAGAAAAGCATCTTGGCGTTCCTGTGATCACCACTCTACCTAAAATGGTATACGGAAGCTAACAGCCGTTAACACTCTATTACAAGCACTCGGTCAGCGAGTGCTTTTCTTTTTGTGCTTATTCTAACTCTGCATAAGGTTTCCACTAATATGAATCTCAAATTGAGAATAAACATCGCCCCTCATATGCATTGCCATTAACCTCATGTTTTTAAACACTTATTTTTTTGGCACGCAGTCTGCAATTCCTGAATAAACAAAGAACTCAACGAGGGTTTGAGAATGGAATTCAGACAAAAGCAAAATAGCACTCAACGCAATAAAAAAGTGATATTACACGTCGTGCAGCACTTAGCTCCTGGCGGTTTGGAAACGCTCGTATTAGAGATGCTTCGTTTTGCGCAACCGAATCATTCCGTGTTTGTCGTAAGTTTAGAGGGAAGCAAAGCGCAAGCACTGCAATGCTGGTCAAAACTCTCGGCCTACCAAGGCCAACTGCACTTTCTCAATAAGAAACCTGGATTCAGCGGAAAAACCATCAGTACGCTGACTTCCATGCTCAAAGGACTTAAGCCTGATGTGGTCCACACTCACCATATCGGTCCACTATTATATGGTGGGATTGCGGCACGCTTAGCGCAGGTGCCAGTAATTATCCATACTGAGCACGACGCCTGGCATCTGAATAACAGAAAGTCAGCTCGACTTCAGTCCCTACTGTTAAAAATGATTCGTCCACATGTGGTTGCCGATGCGAACTTTGTCGCCGAACAAATCCAGACAAAACTGAATTACCGCAAAGTCTGCACCATACATAATGGAATCGATTGCCAGAAATTTCAAAGCGGTAATCAAGCAAGCAAGAGAAACTTGTTTGGGCTTCCAGCCAACAAAACCGTAATTGGAGTAGCTGGACGTTTAGAAGCAGTTAAAGGCCATAAAGTGCTTATCGAAGCCTTCTCTCATCTTACGCCAAACACACACCTAGCCATTGCTGGAGATGGTTCTCAGAGAGCTCAATTGGAAGCACAAGTTAGAACGTTAAAACTTGAGGATCGCGTTACCTTTTTAGGCTTGGTCGACGATATGCCCAGCTTTTACCAAAGCCTCGATTTATTTTGTTTACCGTCGCTTCAAGAGGGTTTCCCCCTCTCAACACTAGAAGCTCAAGCATGTGACATTCCTTGTGTCGCAACCGATGTTGGTGGCGTGAAAGAGACGCTCTGCCCGATTAACAGCACATTGGTTGAAGCCAACCGTGTGTTCTCTTTGGCGGAAGCTTTGTCGCTGCAATTGAAATCAACCCATGGTTCTCCTCGAACTTTTATTCTCAAACATTTTGATATCAGAGACATGGTGAGTCGCTACTCACGTTTGGCCAAGGAGGCTAGCTATGAATGATTTACTTTGGATTACAGGTTTTGGTTTATCCGCATTTTTGATTGTCTATCATCATGTTGGTTATCCATTACTACTTAAATGGCTTCCTTTAAAACAGCACAAAATCACAGCACCATTTGTAGAGCGAGCTTACAAAGCCTCTCAAACAGACAGTCAGTTACCATCTATTACTGTCATCGTGCCCGCCTACAATGAAGAACAATGGATAGCAGAAAAAATCCGCAACCTTGCGAGCTTAGATTACCCAAGAGATAAATTGAAAGTGGTGATCGCATGTGATGGCTGCACAGATAACACAGCCGAGATTGCTCAAGCGACGATTCAAGAAGCAATCTGCTCCGACACACTGTTCATCATTAATGACCACCAAGTCAATCGCGGTAAAGTTGCCCTACTCAACGAAGAAATGCGTCATGTTAACTCAGACATTACCGCATTGAGTGATACATCGGCATTGATTTCTTGCGATTCTCTGTTGCTAGCTAGTCAGCATTATCAAAATGAGAAGGTTGGAGTGGTTAACGCGACATATCAAATAATGAGTACCGATAACCAAGGTGAAGCAGCGTACTGGCAATACCAGTCTCGAGTGAAGCACCAAGAATCCTTGCTGGGTTCAACGATTGGTTCTCACGGTGCGTTTTATACATTCAGAACCCACCTATTTGAACCACTTGAAGTCAGCACCATCAATGACGATTTTATTCTCCCTATGAGAATCGTTTTGCGAGGCTATAACGCTATCTACGAACCTAACATGCTAGCTCTTGAACTCGAACAAAGCTCAGACGACGCAGACTTCAAGCGACGCCTA
The DNA here is from genome assembly GCF_032648565.1 of Vibrio sp. 2-1-2a. Taxonomy (NCBI): domain Bacteria; kingdom Pseudomonadati; phylum Pseudomonadota; class Gammaproteobacteria; order Vibrionales; family Vibrionaceae; genus Vibrio; species Vibrio sp. 2-1-2a. Next base: position 86,927 of record NZ_WBOH01000007.1, on the reverse strand, counting down.
AGAATTTCAGCGGGTAACATGCAGCAGCTCATGCAATTAAAGAAATTACTGCTACCTCGCTATCGTGGCACTGCCTTTGCATTTCTATCGGGAAAGGTTCTGCGCTTAGCAACACCCTATTTGATGATTGTTTGCTTGGTTTGTTCACTACTACTGGCACACAACCCGCTTTTTCAAGTAATGCTGCTCGCTCAAGCCTGTGTTTATGGTATCGCACTTGTCACTTACTTGGTGCCTGCACTTAACACAGTCAAGCCTTTTAAACTGATTAGCTACATCGTCATTGGTCATCTCGCCAATTTCATCGGCGGTATGAAGTATTTGCTAGGAATGGAAAATGGACGTTGGAAACGCGTCAACCAATAAGGAAAGCATCATGAAAAACTCACGCTACGATTCAAATGTATGCCACGCGAAAAGAACGTTTGATGTACTGGTTGCAATGTTTATTTTGCTCGTCACTGCACCACTATTCCCATTTATCGCGCTAGCTATAAAAATCACATCAAAAGGCCCAGTGATCTATCGTCAACTGCGTGTTGGGCGCTGTACACCAGAAAAAATGGATCTTTTTCAAATCATGAAATTTCGCACCATGTATATTGATGCGGAGCAACGCTCCGGTGCAGTTTGGGCAACCGAGAATGATCCTCGAATCACACCAGTAGGACGTTTTTTACGTAAGACGCGTTTGGATGAGTTACCACAGCTGTTTAATGTGTTGAGAGGTGAAATGTCGATGATCGGGCCACGTCCAGAGCGCCCTGCTTTCTACCAAAAGTTGGAAGATGAAATCCCTTATTTTGTAGAACGCACGTATGGCGTATTACCAGGAATTACAGGCTTAGCGCAAGTTAACCAAGGCTATGATGCTTGCATTGAAGATGTACGACGTAAAGTTGGTTTTGACCACAGTTACGCACTAAGCTTAGGTTCGTTCTACTCTTGGATTTCAATGGATCTTTCAATCATGAGCAAAACATTCGTTGTGATGATTGACGGACGAGGCCAGTAGTTTCTCGACTCTGGTAACGGTCACTCTTGCCACTGGCGTCGCATCTTTTCGATGGTCGCTGGTGGCACATCATGAATACTTTGATACGCGCCGCGACACACCTTAACTTCCACCTCAATGCGCTTCTTCACGCAGTAGTCCAAGTAACGCTTCATCTCCCAGTGACGAACAAACGTATTACTCACAATCACGACTTTCCCTTTGTTCAACCACTTTCGAGTTTGCTGAAAACACCATTCATGCGCTTGGGGTAACTCAGTTGGATTAAAGTGATAATCACCTTCATCATTTTCAAAATACATGTCAGCTTCAAAATGCTTAGCACCAAGCTCTATCGCCAATTGCTTTGCTAAGGTTGTTTTACCTGAACCTGGAAGTCCACGAATAAGAATGAGTTTAGCCAGTGACATAATGCTGTTAAATGAGGTGGGAATAAGCCCAAACTGTAACGGAATTATTGAAAAAGAAAAGTAGAAATAAAAAATGCCGAGCGCATTAGGCTCGGCATTTAAATTCAATAGTGGATAGTGTTTATTTGTAAGCTGACAGTTCGGTTCTTAACCCTTTAACCAAGCTTACACACATCAACAACAGAACAAAGGTAAACGGTAATCCCGTTGCAACCACACCGGACTGCAATGCTTGCAAGGCTTCTTTGCCACCAACCCAAAGCATAACGGCTGCAATTGCACCTTCAATACAAGCCCAGAAAATACGCTGTGGAATTGGTGCATCAATCTTACCACCCGCAGTGATACTATCGATAACCAGTGAGCCAGAGTCTGATGATGTAATAAAGAACACCAGAATCAGCACGATAGAAAGCATTGAAATCACTGAGCTATACGGAAGCGCATCGTAAACATGGAACAGAGTCAGTGAAATATCAGTTAGACCATTTGCACCTAGCTCCCCCACTTTATTCACCACTTGGTCAAGCGCGATACCACCGAATACAGACATCCAAATCAAGGTAACGACAGTAGGAATAACGATCACTGCGAACAGGAATTCTCGAACCGTACGACCTTTAGACACACGCGCGATAAACATACCAACAAACGGTGACCAAGATACCCACCAAGCCCAGTAGAATACCGTCCAGCCGTGCATCCAAGTTTCATCTTCACGACCGTGAGGGTTGCTCAACGGAATAATATTTTCAATGTAAGCCATTGTTGTGTCGCGTAGCGAACCCCACGCCGTATCAAACGTGATAAAGGTAATGAAAATAAGCAGGGCAAACGCAACCACCATATTGACGTTACTCAGTAGCTTAACACCACCATCAATACCACGAATTACTGATAGCACCGCGATAAAGGTAACAAAGGTGATCACAATCATTTGTGTACCAATGCCGCCTTCTAGACCAAAGACATGGTTAATACCACTGGTCGCCTGCTGAGCACCGAGACCCAGCGACGTTGCAAGACCAAACAGCGTGGATAAAACGGCAAGAATGTCGATAACATGTCCTAACCAACCCCATGCTCGGTCACCAAAAATTGGATAAAACGCCGCGCGCAATGAAAGCGGTAAACCTTTGTTAAAAGCAAAAAACGCAAGTGCTAGTGCAACGAGTGCGTAAATACTCCAACCATGCACACCCCAGTGGAACATGGTTGCACCCATCGCGAGAGATTTCGCTTCTTCTGTGTATGGCACTGCGTTCAGTGGCATTCCCCACCAATCAGTGAAGTACGCAGTCGGCTCCGCCACACTCCAGAACAGAAGGCCAATACCCATACCAGCTGCAAAGAGCATCGACAACCAAGAAACGGTTGAGTGATCCGGCGTTGCTTCTTTGCCACCTAAGCGGATTTTACCCAGCGGAGAAAAAAGAAGAGCAACAGCGAATAATAAGAAGAAGTTTGTCGACCACATAAAGAACGCATCAAACTGTTCTATAATTCCGTTTTTCAGACCGTTTAATACATCACGAGCAGTGGTTGGCTCAACAAGAAGAAGTGAAATTAGACAGAAAACAACGAGACCCGCACTGATGCCAAAAACGGGGTTATGTATGTCGAATCCCCACTTTTGAACGTTGTCCTGTCCAACCTGATAGTCTGTTGTGTCGATACTATATTTTTTAAATGCATTATCCATAAATACAAATTTAACGTGAATTTGAAACGCCCCTCAGGTGAGAAGAACTCCAATACCGCCCTCCATTAATTTGAACTCTAAAGTTTTAAAGCGGGGCGAAGTTTAGCAGTAATCACATATTTTTGCAAAAAATCGCCATTTATTGCATTTTTGGCTCAGTTAAACGCAGATGAGAACAAAGTAATATCAACACAAAAATTATGAGGTCTAACGATTGATTTTATCGTAATTTGATCGTTCGAAAAGCACTGGAAATACTTGCGCTCTGTGGCTTTATCATTGATGGGCGCGTAAATTGAGATAAGTAACACTGACTTGGTTTCAAAGATAGCGATGAAACCAAGTCAGTAACGTTTTCATAGAGACTGATTATTATAGGAAATGGAAGGTAATATTCCCCGTCACACTACTCACGGTGTCACTATCGCTGTCAATATCCACGCCAAACGCTTGATAGCTTGCCCCAATAGAAACATTATCGAGCAAGAAGTATTCGGCACCGACACCATACATGTAGGAGACACCATCATCTTTATCTAAATTTCTCAGTCCGCCGTCATAATCAACGTTGAATGCATTGATGCCACCTTTGGCATAGACATGAAGCGGCCCAAAGTCGATGCTTGGTTTCGCTGCTAAATAGAATGAATCAAAATCAGCACTACCCCTGCTGCCACTCAGTGATAAATCCACTTTGCCGTGGTTAAAGTAACCTGCCTCAATGCCAATGAATGGCAAAATACCAGTACCTACATGAATACCGTAGGTTGTATCGTTTTCGCTATCGATATCAGACTGACCGATTTGACCGCCAGCGTAAATCCATGAGTCAGCCATTGCTGATGTTGAGCACAACGTTAGAGCTAATAACGAGAGTGTTTTTTTCATACTATCCCTTCCTGAGCGATTCCTAAGCGAAACATTACGCAAATATGCGCATTTAATCGCCACTATATATTGGAAAGCATGAGCATTTTAAGATCCAAAAGTGAATAATTTATGTTCAACTTTTGTTTTGTGACTTCCAGACAAAAAAACACCGACATAAAGTCGGTGTTTTTCATATGGGTGTTAGAAAGCTAGACGCTTATAGGAAATGCAGTGTTGCGTTAACAGAGAACGTGCCGATATCGTCTTTACCCGCCGTGTAGTTCATGTAGCTAGCACCAACAGACATCGGACCAAAAATGAAGTACTCAGCACCTACACCGTACATTAGATCCAAATCGTCATCGTCTTTGCCGCCTTTCACTTCTTTGTCCCACTGGTGGAAGCCACCTTTTGCATACACATGCAGTGGACCAAAGTCGATGCTTGGCTTAAGTGCTGCGTAGTAAGACGTTAGCTTAGTGTCTTGACCATTTACGTTAAATTCACCGTGTTGCGTCACACCTGCTTCAATACCAATGATAGGTAGGATGCCTGTACCAACGTGAACAGAGTATGATGTATCCGTCTCACCTTTGTAGTCAGACTGACCTACTGTTGCACCACCGTAAATCCAAGAATCTGCCATTGCCGCAGAAGATGCGCCAAGTAGCGCCACTGCTAATAGAGTTTTTTTCATCATCTACCTTTACTCTTTATTATTCCCACGTCTGCATAACTCAGTCGTTGGTACTACAAATAAAGGGAGGCGAACCATTGCCTCCCAGAACTAAAAAATTACGCTTATTGAGTTACTAGCAATTAGTGTACCAGTAACCTCATACGCGATAATTACAAATCTGACGCTATTTTACTGGTTGATTAGCAAGCATCAATCGCGTTTTTGACTCGTTTATCAGAAACAGGATAAGGAGTGCCTAATTGTTGAGCAAAGTAACTCACGCGAAGCTCTTCAATCATCCAACGCACTTCCTTTACGTTTTCAGGAATGGCCACACCTTTCGGGATCTTGTTCAGCAACTCTTTATAGTCTTGAGTCACAGATTCAATCTTCAGCATGTGTAAACGATCTTTGTTTGGATCGATTGGCAACTTCTCCATACGACGCTCTATCGCACGCATGTAGCGAAGAATATCCGGCAAGCGTTTCCAGCCACATTCCGTCGCAAAACCTTTGAAGATCAAGCCTTCAATTTGTGCTTTGATATCCGACAGAGCAAACGCCATTGTGAAGTCGATTTTGCCTTTTAGCTTCTTATTGATGCTGAACGCCGTTGTCAGAATAGTCTCAACCTGTTTCGCGATCTCTACGACGGTATCACCCAGTTCAGCACGAACGTGTTCTTTCAACGCTTCGAACTTCTCTGGCTCCCAAACTAAGCCACCCTGCTCTTCAATAAGCTTATCGACACCACAGGCGATACAGTCATCGATCAGATCAAGCACTTTGCCGTAAGGGTTAAAATACAAACCCAACTTCGATTTGTTCGGTAAGTTAGCGTGCAAGTATTTAATTGGCGACGGTACGTTCAATAAAATTAGGCGACGCTGGCCAGCACGCATTGCGGTGATCTGCTCAAATTCGGTTTCGTAGAGTTTGATTTCAACGCTGTCTTTGCTATCAACAAGTGCTGGATACGCTTTTACATCGTAGCCACCACGTTTTTGTTGATACACTTTCGGCAATTCACCGAAGCTCCACGTATGCAGACCTTGCTGTTCAATATCGTCATCCGCCACTTTGGAAAGCGTTTCTTGAACTTTGTCTTTCAAGCTCTCTTTCAATTCGTGAAGGTCTTTATGTTCCTTCAGTTTACGATTTCGATGATCAACCGCTCGGAACGTGACTTTCAAGTGCTCAGGCACTTGTTCCAAGTTCCAGTCTTCACGCAATACTTCTACACCCGTCATGCGGCGCAGTTCTTTTTCTAGCGAGTCTAGCAGCGGTGCTTCCATTGGTGTTACGCGTGCTAAGAATGCATCGGCATAGTTTGGCGCAGGCACAAAGTTCTTACGAATCGTCTTCGGCAGCGATTTAATCAAACTAACAATAAGCTCATGACGCAAACCCGGGATCTGCCAGTCAAAGCTCGCTGGTTCAACTTGGTTTAAAATCGGCAACGGCAAATGCACTGTGACACCGTCACTATCATCGCCCGGTTCAAATTGGTAACTCAACTTGAGCTTCAAACCATTTTGATGCCAGAAGTTCGGGTAATCCAAATCGGTGACATGACTAGCATCGCCCTTGAACAGCATCTCTTTTTCAAAGTTCAGCAGTTCAGGATCTTCTTTCGATGCTTTTTTCCACCACGTATCGAAATGTTTACCAGACACCACTTCGGTACCAACACGTTGGTCATAGAAATCAAACAGCTCATCATCATCCACCAAAATGTCACGACGACGAGATTTGTGTTCAAGCTCTTCCACTTCTTGCAGAAGCTTACGGTTTTGTTTAAAGAACGCGTGTTTGGTTTCCCACTCGCCTTCCACCAGCGCACTACGAATAAAGATTTCGCGGCTAACGGTCGGATCGATACTGCCGTAGTTCACCAAACGTTTCGGTACGATTGGCACGCCGTAAAGCATGACTTTTTCGTGCGCCATCACCGCCGCGCGTTTCTTCGACCAATGCGGTTCGCTGTAACTGCGCTTGATAAGGTGTTTGGCTAATGGCTCAATCCACTCCGGCTGAATCTTGGCAATGATACGGCCCCAAAGTTTCGAGGTTTCCACCAACTCGGCTGACATTATCCACTTAGGTTGTTTCTTAAATAGACCCGATGCAGGGAAGATATGGAAACGAGCATTGCGCGCGCCTTGATATTCATTCTTTTCTTGGTCTTTCATACCGATGTGCGACAGCAAACCAACCAAGATCGCACTGTGTACACCATGGTAAGAAGCAGGCTCATCGTTAAGTTTGAATTCCATTTCACGCATCGACTGATGAATTTGGAAGTACACGTCTTGCCACTCGCGAATGCGCAAGTAGTTCAAATAGTCTTGCTTACACTGTTTGCGGAACTGATTGCTAGACAGAGCTTTTTGCTGCTTTTGGATGTATTCCCACAAATTCACAAATGTCAGGAAGTCCGACTCTTCATGGAAGAAACGACGATGTTTATCGTCTGACGATTGTTGTTTGTCTGAAGGACGCTCGCGTGGATCTTGAATCGACAAGGCCGCTGCAATGATCATCACTTCTTTAAGCGCACCATATTTTGGCGCTTCCAATACCATACGCGCCAAGCGCGGATCGATTGGCAAACGCGCTAATTGGCGGCCAATGGAAGTCAGGCGTTTTTTCGGGTCTTTTACCTCAGAGTTAATCGCACCAAGCTCTTCCAGCAAACGTACGCCGTCTTGGATATTACGTTTATCTGGTGCTTCCACAAATGGGAAAGCTTGAATGTCGCCCAAGCCAAGTGCCGTCATCTGTAAGATAACCGATGCTAGGTTGGTACGCAGGATCTCGGGATCGGTAAACTCTGGGCGCGACTCAAAATCTTCCTCTGAGTACAGACGGATACAGATACCCTCTTCCACACGACCACAACGACCTTTACGTTGGTTCGCACTCGCCTGAGAAACCGGCTCAATTGGAAGACGCTGAACCTTAGTTCGGTAACTGTAGCGGCTAATGCGCGCCGTGCCCGGGTCGATAACATACTTGATGCCCGGAACGGTTAGCGAGGTTTCTGCCACGTTGGTTGCCAGTACAATTCGGCGACCAGCATGAGGTTGGAAAATCTTGTTCTGCTCGCCCGCCGACAAACGCGCGTAAAGCGGCACAATTTCGGTGCTCTTCAGATTGCGTTTAGACAGTGCATCTGCGGTATCACGAATTTCACGCTCACCGTTCATGAAGATCAGGATGTCACCTAAACCTTCATCGCACAATTCGTCTACCGCTTCAAAGATGCCTTCAAGTTGGTCACGATCATTGTCGTCATCACCGCTTAATGGGCGGTAACGAGTTTCTACTGGGTAAGTACGACCTGACACTTCAATAATTGGTGCATTATTGAAGTGTTTTGAGAAGCGCTCTGGGTCGATGGTTGCCGACGTGATAATTACTTTCAAATCAGGACGACGTGGTAGCAACTCCTTTAAGTAACCCAAGATGAAATCGATATTAAGGCTGCGCTCGTGCGCTTCATCAATAATGATGGTGTCGTATTGATTCAAGAAACGGTCGTGCTGAATCTCAGCCAGCAAGATACCGTCCGTCATCAATTTGATTTGGGTATTTTCAGAGATCTGATCGTTGAATCGAACCTTGTAACCAACAAACTCACCCAACTTAGTTTCCATCTCTTCGGCAATACGGTTCGCAACCGAACGCGCCGCAAGACGACGAGGCTGAGTATGGCCAATCAAACCGTACTTACCGCGACCAAGCTCAGCGCAGATTTTTGGCAGCTGAGTGGTTTTACCAGAACCGGTTTCACCCGCGACGATAACCACTTGGTTTTCTTCAATCGCTTTAGCGATGTCGTCACGCTTTTGGCTGACGGGCAGAATTTCTGGGTATTCAATCGTTGGTTTGTAGTTGCTGCGTTGTTCCGCAACCATCATCGATTTAGCAATGTCGAGTGCAATTTCATCAAACACAGCATTACGTGCTGCATCTTTCTTAATTTTGCTCGCACCAGAAATGCGTTTACTTAAACGGAAGCGGTCACGCATCATGCACTGGCTTAACGCTTTGCGTAGAGACGCCGCGCTATTCACTTGAGCCTGAGGTGCTTTATCTTGTTTCGCTGTCGCCTTTTGCACACCATTTGACGGTGTCGCTTGCTCTTTAGCGGGATTCTTTTTTGGGGGCTGTGACGAAGTCAAAGCGTTTCCTATTCTTTTCATTACAAAAACTGCGCGGATTGTATCACACAAGATCTGCAACAAGATAACCGAAACCACATTCAAATTTTTCGAACATGTTCAGCGAATCCCTATACTTTTTAACCAACGTGCCTCGCTTATAATGGCTCCCATAGTCAAAAGCACTTATTTAAGGAATAACCATTATGTCTCGTGTACTAGCTCTAAAATCAAGCATCCTTGGCGATTACTCTCAATCAAACAAACTGGTTGAAGACTTCATCAAAAATGTAGACCAAGACAAGCTAACTGTCCGTGATTTGGCTGCAAACCCATTACCAGTTTTGGACTTCGCCGTTGCCACTGCACTTCGCGCAACGGAAGATCTTTCACAAGAACAACAAGCGGTTGTCGAACTGTCGGATACCCTTATTGAAGAAGTAAAAGCCGCAGACACTTTGGTTATTGCCGCACCAATGTATAACTTTACAATTCCAACTCAGCTTAAAAACTGGATTGATTTGATTGCTCGTGCTGGCGTGACATTCAAATACACTGAAAACGGCGTTCAAGGCCTGATCGAAGGTAAGAAAGCGATTGTCATCACGACTCGCGGTGGTATCCATAAAGATTCACCAACAGACAACGTCACACCATACCTGCGTACCGTGCTAGGTTTCGTTGGTATCACTGATGTGGAATTTGTTTATGCGGAAGCGCTAAACATGGGTGAAGATTTCGCTGCGAAAGGCATTTCTGAAGCGCAGAGCCAACTTGCAGCGATAGCGTAAATTGGCCAAGCTAGATAGAAGAATGTAAATAACAAGGGATTGGTTCGCGCCAATCCCTTGTCGATCAAAATACCCTAATCGTGTTTAGAAATTATCTTATTTCTCCCAGAGCGATTCACTTTCTCTAAGTTGTGTAGCGCTTCGTGATAGAGCTTTTCCAAAGACTGCTCGGCTTCGTTTATCATATTCTCAATCATCGCATCAAACGCGACATCACTCGGAATTTCGAGATCGTCTCCAACGTCAACCTCAAGAGAATTGACGTACAACACTAACCATTCATCACCCTCTAAATGTCCTTCCCCGTGGACGACAAAAAAGCGCTTGGCAAATTCATCGTTGGTACAGTTTATCGCCTCAATTTGAATATTGAATGAGGAGTCGATACTCATGGTGCTCATGCCATCCGATTCATCAGATGCATCACAAACAGCCTTAACTTTGGCACGATACACGAAGGTTCGCGTTGAAAGCAGCATTGTATTATTCATCATTACTCATAATGGGCGATAAAGAAGTCAGTTGCAAATCCGACCTATATGCATCTTACGATACTCTAAAACTCGAACTGGAAGTAAATGGTATTGTAGTTGCTCCCGCCTTTAATGCGCCCAAACTGGGACGCACTTTCGAAAATTGCTGAGCGGTGATGCAATGAATAACCCACCCACATATTTTCCCAGTTTTTTTGGTTGAATAAGTCACCTATATTTACATCAAACGAGAAGTCTAAGTAGTTCAGTAGCTTACTTGGTGTATAACCCTTGTCTTCCATTTCGGTTCCTTCGGTGTAGGTAATGTTGTCGACGTATGACATACCTTCCGCAACACCAAATCGCCAAGTCGTTGGCCAATTAACGGTATAATAAGCCTTAATCGCCATCACGTATTCTGTGCTCGCGGACTGAACACTTGACGACCAGTGATGAACCAAACCTGGCGTTAAATAAATATCAAGAGGAAAACCAAACAACTCGTCCGTTAGCGGGTGCCCATAAAACAGTGAAGTAAGTTGATTGTTGTATGGGTCTTTTTCTCTCTCAAAGCTAAATATTTCACCAATATTTGAAGGCGTCGCCCAACCATGCGCGATACGTAGGTATGGTTTATTGCTCAGTGCTGATTTCGGAGCTTTGCCTTTATCGTTGAAAAAGCCAAAACCGACAAACACTTCACCTTGATATCGGTCTTCTACAAGCTGGCTGTTGTAGGCATTATCATCTAAGCGAGTGACACTCGTTTCCCCCAATAAATACAAGTTGGAAGTCACATGATAACGCGCTTTGATGCCGAGGTTGGCGTCAAGTCCTGCTCCAATTCTTTCCCCAGTAACATCTTTAAACGCATAATATTCACTGTTGAAGTCAGCGTCTTTGTATCGAATCGTGATAGATGGCTCTAACTCCCAATCACCAAACGCATAATTAGCGGCAAGGCGATAATTAGAGTGAAACTGGAGTTCATCGTCCGTCATTAATTCTACTTCTGCGCGCCAGTTGTCGTTAATGCTATAACGAACTTGACCACCGAAGTCGACTCTGTCCCCTTCATTGGCATTTTGTAGCGACATGGGAATATCAACAAATCTCAATCGCATAATCGCACTCGCGCGCCAGTCAGAATCACTCTCGTCATACAGAAAAACGCCGCCTTCAATGCCATTGATATACAAATGCTCGTTTTCAAAGAACATCATTGGTACAAATGTACTCACCGTCGAGTCATTATCGGCGGTATAAAACGGGATCGATGCAGTGCGATACATCGCTGCAATTCCCCACGTTTGCTCTTCTACACCATACGCAGAAGAAGCCATCGCAGCTAAAGGCAAAGTGAGTGTTGTTAGAATTAATCTCTTCATGAGTTCGAAAAATGTTGGTTGAGAAGCAGGCAAACATCAATGATTTGCCATTTAAAGCTTATGTTCTTCTGATGATAGCCGTTACAATGACAAATGTTGTCATCCTCGTGACAGTTTGAGTCCCAAGATTATATTAATATTGCACGACTAGATGAGCTTATTTGTGAATATTTTACTATCGTAACAAGCTCTTAAAACTCTAGCTTAGTTCTAAATCAAACATAATGAAGTAAAAAGTGAAAGCATCAGAACTCATCTCTACCTTGAATCATTTACCCGCAGACACGGACCCAGACATTGTGATGGGAGAAGCATGGCTGCCTGAAAGGTTGATAGGGACTCAACTTGAGGGTGACATGTTATTTTTGCACTTTGATAATGCTCCAGAAGATGGTCAGGGAGACGAAGAGGGACGCGGCTTCGTCGAGCACGAAATAGATCTAATCAGAACGCGACTTCAGCAGATTTTGGATGAAGACAGTGATAACGCGTCAAAAGCCGATGCTATGCTAGGTTTATTCCTTATGGGACATGAACTTAGCAGTTCACAAGTTATCGAAATATTAGAAGAAGAAGCTGACACATAAGGAGCCGTTTTGCCAGCATTGATGAATACGACTGAAACATCTTCACTTCCTCTTATCGTTGCAGGTCCGATTTTGCGCAAAGTGACCGCAACTGAAATCAATATTTGGCTGGTCACCACCCAACGCTTGGAGGGTATGGTGCAAATTACGGATGAAAACGCCTCCGTCCTTCATCAAGCCCCCTTAAGTGAGCAAAAAGAACAGCTTCAAATCGGTCTCAATGCGTGGTGCTGTTTGTTGCAATTAAAGGGCGAGTTTCCGCCCCATCAAACGTTACGCTATCAAATACAAACGCAACACGGCTCCGTAACGGAACTGCTTCCTCATCTGACTTATGAACGAGATAACAGCCCAAATTTGGGCGTTGAGTTCCTAATTAGCGAAAAAGCAGATTATGTTCTGCATGGCTCGTGCCGGAATCCTCACCACTTCAGTAAAGATACATTGGTCGCTGCGGATCATAAAATCGCATCTCAAACCATCGAAGAAAGACCAGATATGCTCATCATGAGTGGTGACCAAATCTACGCAGACCATGTTGCAGGCCCTACTCTGGACGCCATCGAACAAGTCATTGCCCTACTCGGTTTACCGGGCGAAGAATTCAAGCAAGCGCCGATAAAAAATACCAATGCCCTCTACCAGCACTCAGCTTGTTATTATGGTCGGGACAAATTGTTGCCTCATTATGTGAATGATGGCAGTTTACTGAGTACGTTTTTCCCGCGCAGAGGGACGCCAATATTCAGCGCCAAAGAGTGTGAAAACCATCTAATAAGCTTTGCCGAATGCTTTGCAATGTACTTATTGGTTTGGTCTCCGACCTTATGGAAGCTTATTCGGACAGATCGCTTATTAGAAAACGAATTTACTGTCGGCGGAGCAACTCTCGACCCCAAATGGCAACAGCAATGGCGCGAAGAAAAAGCTCAAATAGATAAATTCGTCTCAGGTCTAGATAATGTTCAACGCCTACTTGCTCACATTCCAACCTACATGATCTTTGATGATCACGATGTCACCGACGATTGGAACCTTACCATAGGCTGGGAACAAGCCGCGTACAGCAACGCCTTTGCGAAACGTATTATCGGGAACAGCCTGATTGCCTACTGGCTCTGCCAAGGGTGGGGAAACGCGCCAGAAAAATTCAATGATGAGTTTATGAGTATCGCTCAACGCTTTTTCAACGAGCGTTCCTCACAAACTCAAGATGCATTTATTCAATATTTGTATCGCTTTGAGAATTGGCATTACACCATTCCGACGACGCCAAAAGTTGTCGTGCTAGATACGCGAACCAGACGCTGGCGTTCTGAGTCTAAAATGAACAAGCCCTCTGGGTTAATGGACTGGGAAGCAATGATTGAGTTCCACCAAGAACTTGTTCATCAAGACAAAGTTATCATTGTTTCTGCCGCGCCAATGTTCGGAGTGAAATTTATCGAAGCACTGCAGCGAGTAGTAACGATGCTTGGTAAACCATTAATGGTCGATGCTGAAAACTGGATGGCACACCCCGGAAGTGCGAATACGCTTATTAGTATTTTTACACATACTAAGACGCCGACCAATTTCGTTATTCTCTCTGGCGACGTGCACTACTCTTTTGCATACGACATTAAACTTCGCTACCGAAAAAATAGTCCGAATATCTATCAAATCACCTGTAGCGGGATTAAAAATCAGTTCCCAACCCAATTGCTCAATATTTGTGATGGTCTAGATAGACTGCTATATAGCCCTCGTTCGCCTTTAAACTGGTTTACAAAACGTAAGCGGCTAAAGATCTACAAACGCGCACCAAGTACGCACAATTTTTATCGCTTAGTTAACCACAGCGCCATTGGTGAGCTACGTCTTGATGACGAAGGAAAGCCGAGCCAAATTAGCATTCTAACGAGCGATGGTGAAGAGGTACATTTTCCACCAACTCGTGCAGAAGGCTAAATCTCGCTCCCAAAATGACTTGCCCTTTCTTGAAGGCAAGTCATTTTGACTGAACTTAAAAGTACGAGGGATTTGGGTAGATGAGCAAAACTCTTAACTGTCAACGGCGTGCTAAATTTGATACCACACCTTGAGATCTACCGTATTTATGACCATGTTAACCAAATAAACAATAGCTCGGTGTTCAATATGTTTAACTCTCTTACCTCATTATTTAAACAGCTCATTGAAGGCTCTGATTTAAGTCAAACCAACACACTCTCCCCTAATATGGCTATCGCGTGTTTGCTGTGTGAAGTATCTGGCGCAGACCATAGTGTCGATGATAAAGAGCAAGAAACAAAGCGTTCATTATTGATGAAGCTTCTGTCATTAAATGAAGAAGAATCAAATGCTTTGTTAGATCAAGCGCAACAGAAAATAAAAGACTCCGCGTCTCTGTACGATTTTACTTCTCAACTGAGAGAATTGACTCAAGAAACACGCTACAACTTAATCAAAAGCATGTGGGAAGTGGCGTATGCCGATGGCGAAATTGATCCACTAGAAGATGCAGTGATCCGCAAAACAGCAGAACTACTCTACGTTGATCACAGTGAGTTCATTCGAGCAAAGTTGCAATCTCAGTAAGGAAACAAGGTAAACATGTAAGTCGCGCAAGCTATTTCAAGTCTACCGTGAAATGATGGCGAAGATTGAGTTCTATAGCCACAAAAAAACGCGCATTACGCGCGTTTTTCGATAAGCCAACGACATTGTTATTAAAATACTGGTCAAGATATGAATGTGTTTGACGAACTCAACACTAAACAGATTCCATGACAAAACGACAATGGTTGAATGACGATTTGATTACAAGTTTGCCTATCTATAGCGGACCATTAAAGCATAGTCAGAGCGAGCTTAGCTAAATTGTACGCATCCACATAACCAGAATGTTGGCGCCCTTCCCAATCAATGCCTTTTGCTTCTTGAGCGGCTCGGTGACCAATACGCTTATCCTTAAGACGATTTTGAATGCGATAAAGCGTCGCTAAGTTGATAAACTCCGTAAATGGCGCTTCAATACCTTTTTGCTTACACTCTTCAAGCAGGATGAGGTCATCTCGGCCCCATGATGCATAAATCTTGTTACGACCACCGAAGTTCTTAACCATGGATTTAAGCACTTCTTCTAATGGGCGTCCTTGTTTTTCAATTTTACGTGGCGTAATACCTGTTAGCTCGGCACAAAACAGCGAAACTTCATCATGTTCAGGTTTTACGTAGTATTGAGCTCGCTTGACTATCTCGCCTCTAGACAAATCTATTTCAGCCAACCCAACTTCGATAATTTCACCCGTGCTGCCGACGCCATTTTCGTTCCAGCAACACATTTCTAAATCGAAGCATACAATACGGTTATGGTTCATAGTTTGTCTTGATTCCTAACATAAAATTTTAAAGCGTGGGATTCTACCGTAACACGGTGTAAAACTCGAATTTGCGCGCCCATTTAATCGCCAATCGACACATTGTTACGACCGTTTTTTTTACTCAAATAAAGTTGATTATCCATTTTGTGATACAAGCTTTCAGGATCTTCATCTTTATGGACAGCCGCGCCGATACTTAACGTGCAAATGATTGAAGCATCGCCATAGTCAAAAGCCGTACTTGCCACGATGCTCCGCAACTTTTCCAGATAAGCTTCCAGTGCTTCTTTATCAATGACTTTAGAAATAATACAGAACTCATCACCACCAGCACGATAAAATCGGTCTCCAGGTTTTAGATTCGCACTGACTAGCTTAGTCACATGCTGCAATGCTTCATCTCCCCCTAAATGACCATGCTTGTCATTGATAACTTTGAAGTGGTCGATATCAAAACCAACCAATGCGAAGCTAACACCTTTGTTTATCTGGCTAAGCAAATGATCGTTAAACGCTCGGCGATTGAGTAACTGAGTTAGAGGGTCACGCTCAGCCATCCTTTTTAATTCGACGGTTTTAAGCTCTAACATAACCGCCAAGCGCTCTTTTTCTCGTGACTGTAAATTCACAATCCAACTAATCAAGAAGGCGATTACCAACCCGGCTAATGTCGTGCCCGCTAAAATAGAACGCTCCCAAGCAGAGACGGCATCAGAAAGTTTAAAATCAATCCGCCACTCACGATTAGGCAGTTGAATGGTACGGCTTATAACTGTTCCTCGAATGTTGTCCCAGTTTGAACTTTGGAAGAGAACGGGATCATCTGCTGCGTCAAAGCCTAGGTCTTCTACGCGCACCGACATATCTAGCTCGGTCGCGGTTTTCGTGATCAAATCCTCAAAGTAAACCGTACTTCGAATCACCCCTGTCACTACACCTAATAAATGTTGGTTCTCGAAGTCAAACACGGGATGGAACACTAGCAGCCCAGTTTTAGGAATGGACTTGTCATAGCCATCTTGCAGTAAGCGAACTTTATCCGAGACATTCGCTCGCCCATTTGTGGATATATCATCCAAGATGAGATCGAAGCGTTTACGTGAAAAATAGAAACCTAGTAGAGAAAGGTTTTCTGGTGTTCTTGGATAAATATCCGATGCGATAAAAATTGGCTCTTTGTGTTCAAAAATGTACCCGTAGGTTTTGGGGCCATCTTTAGGAACGGTAAACGGTTGGAAATCAGGAAATGTTTGACGGGTCTTTAAAATATGCTCATCAAGGTCTTCGAATTCGACTTTTTGCATCCATTGAAGTCCAATTAAACTTCGCGAGCTATTGATTACTTGTTCCGCATACATTGGGAACGAAGACCAATAGGTGCGTTCAATCGCATGAAAAAAGTTTGCACCTGCACCAATGAACTTTAAATCATTTTCGACGTTCGCTTTCAGTGATTCTGCTTGTCGGTCAGCTAAAGTATCAAACGTCGTCTGCGTATACCGTTGCTGCATCGTATAAGCAGCACCGACCACACCAGCAGTGACACACAACGTCGCTGCAAAAGCTAGAATAGAGTCTGAATGTCGTTTGATAACGCTCTTGTGAGCGGTGCTTTGTGTCATATCGTAATTTTGATACTTCCGTAAGTTAAACTTCGGGATCTATTGAAATACTGCGTTAGCAACGCACAAACATCAAGCAACAACCTATGCTGGGCAGTCCGATCGTCGATTTTTCACGCTGTTCGTACGGTATAGTCACGAATTATTACAGCCTTAAGCCTTGAATATGCTACCATCCGTCATCATTTTAATGTCTAAACTTGGTGCAAGATCGCAAAGACGATCGTTTTAGTGAACACATATGAGCCAATACTGAGCACCAATAATCAATAGAAAGAGAAAAAACGTCATGAACATTGATTTGAACCTAATTCCTCAAACGTTCGATATGCTTCACGCTGGCCTAACCGCATCGAGCGTTTTGCTTCTTTTAGTCGCGGTCTCTCGCAAATCAAAAGTGGTTGAGAAAGTCGTAGAAAAACCGGTCGAGAAAATCGTCGAAGTTGAGAAGCCAGTTGAGAAGATCGTCGAAGTAGAAAAAGTCGTTGAAGTTGAGAAAGTCGTAGAAAAAGTGGTGGAAGTTGAATCGAAACTTGCAACAGCATCAACGGACTCTGCAATGCAGCTGCTTTCTATCATGCAGCAAGAAGCTCGTCTGATCGACTTCCTACAAGAAGACCTAACGTCATTCTCTGATGAAGAAGTCGGCGCAGCAGCTCGCGTAATTCATACTGGTGGCCAGAAAGTATTGAACGATTACGTAACACTTGCGCACGTTCGCAACGAAGACGAAGAAACTCGTATTACGGTTGAAGAAGGCTTCAACCCACAAGAAATCCGCCTTACTGGCAACGTGACAGGCAGCGCGCCATTCCAAGGCACGTTAGTGCACAAAGGCTGGAAGGCAACATCGATGAACCTTCCTAAGCTGGCTGAAAACTACGATGCATCTGTGATTGCTCCAGCCGAGGTTGAGCTGTAATGGAACACATGAACCAAGAAAACCATTCTCAAGAAGCGTCTGTTGAAATTCAACAGACGCCTAAATTCAGTGTTGGTATCGACTTAGGTACAACACACTGTGTCATGTCTTTTGTTGATACGCACGACGAAGACACTCGCGTAGAAGTAATGCCTATCCCGCAGCTGACTGCGCCGGGTACGGTAGAGACTCGTAGCCAATTAGGCTCTTTCCTATACCAACCACACGAACACGAAATGAACCCGCAATCACGCGTTCTTCCGTGGTCGAGCGAGCCAAAAGCTCTGGTTGGTGCTATCGCGCGTAACCTAGGTTCAAAAACACCAATTCGTCTTGTTGCAAGTGCGAAATCTTGGCTTTGCCACGGTGGTGTAAACCGTCGTGACGCATTCCTACCAGCGGGTAGCCCAGAAGAAGTGGAAAAAGTATCCCCTCTTCGCGCAACCGAGCTATACCTTGAGCACTTAAAAGATGCTTGGAATCACGCAAACCCAAATCACAATCTTGCCGATCAAGACGTTACCATTACGGTTCCTGCTTCTTTTGATCCTGCTGCCCGTGATCTAACTGCAGAAGCTGCACGCAACGTTGGTTTTGTGCACCTAACGCTTCTAGAAGAGCCACAAGCTGCACTTTACAACTGGATTGATAACAGCAACGACAAATGGCGCGACGAAGTTGAAGTTGGTGACATCGTGCTTGTGGTCGATATCGGGGGTGGTACAACTGACCTTTCTTTGGTTGAAGTAACTGAAGACGACGGCAACCTAACTTTGAACCGCATCGCGGTAGGTGAACATATCCTACTTGGCGGTGACAACATGGACCTTGCACTTGCGTACCGCTTGAAGATGAAGCTAGCGCAAGAAGGCAAAGAGCTACAGCCGTGGCAAGTTCAGGCGATGACGCACGCATGTCGTGACGCGAAAGAAGCGCTATTGAACGACAGCGAACTTCAGTCAGTACCAATCGTGGTACCAAGCCGCGGTTCTAAACTGCTTGGCGCAACGTTGAAGACAGAACTGACTCAAGAAGAAGTACAACAAACATTGGTTGACGGCTTCTTCCCTCAAGTTGCGATTACGGACCACCCTGTTCAACGTAACCGTGGCGCACTAACACAAATGGGTCTGCCTTACGCACAAGATGCGGGTATTACTCGTCACATTGCAGCGTTCTTGTCTAAGCAAGCACACGCGCAAAGCGGTGGTGAATCAGCGCAAGCTCAAGATTTCAACCCATTTGCAAACATGCCAGGTATGCCTGGCGCGGATGCAGCGCAATCGGCTGACTTCATCAAGCCAACAGCAATCCTATTCAACGGTGGTGTGCTGAAATCAAAACTTCTAGCCACTCGTCTAGAAGACACGATCAACGAATGGCTAATTGAAGCAGACGCAGAAATGGCGAAACGCCTAACAGGTGTGGATCTAGACCTTGCGGTTGCTAGCGGTGCGGCTTACTACGGCTCTGTGCGTCGTGGTCAAGGCGTTCGTATCCGCGGCGGTATTGCTTCGGCGTACTACGTGGGTATCGAAAGTGCGATGCCTGCGATTCCGGGCATGGCACCTCCAATGGAAGCACTGTGTGTAGCACCATTTGGTATGGAAGAAGGCTCAAGCGTTGACGTACCAAGCCAAGAGTTTGGTTTGATCATCGGCCAGCCAGTTAACTTCCAATTCTTCGGCTCAACCGTTCGTCGTGACGACCTAGCAGGTACTCACCTTGACTACTGGGCACCAGAAGAGCTTGAAGAGCTACCAGAAATCCAAGTAACGCTGCCTGTATCAGAAGGTCGTCGTGAAGGTGAAGTGGTTCCAGTTACCCTAGCTTCTCGCGTAACAGAGCTTGGTACGCTTTACTTAGAAGCCATTGCCGCTGATAACGGGCAAAAATGGCATGTTGAGTTCGATGTGCGCGAAGACGCGAAAAGTGACTCAAACGAAGAACAATAATTAGAAGTCAAACGGCATCCAATCGGGTGCCGTTTTTAAATACACGAAGGTTTGGTTTGTATGGCATCTCCTCGTTTCCTTGTTGGTATTGACCTCGGCACCACAAACACTGTGGTGGCCTACTGTGAAATCACCGACAACCTTGAACAATCCGAAGTATCCCTATTTGACATCGACCAACTGATTGGTCCGGGCGAAGTCGTTCGTAAACCACTTCTGCCCTCTTTCCGCTATCATCCAGCTGTAGGTCAAATCTCCTCTTCTGACCTCACTCTTCCTTGGGACAACGAACCTGTTGCTGGCGACATTAACAATGTCATCGTTGGTGAATGGGCTCGTGAATTAGGCGCGAAGGTGGAAGGACGTCAGGTATCCAGTGCAAAAAGCTGGCTATCGCACCAAGCAGTGGATCGTAGCTCAGACATTCTTCCTTGGGCTGGTGCGCAAGACGTGGATAAAGTTTCACCCGTCATTGCCAGCGCAAGCTACCTCAACCACATTCGTCAAGC
Organism: Vibrio sp. 2-1-2a; assembly: GCF_032648565.1. Lineage (NCBI taxonomy): Bacteria > Pseudomonadati > Pseudomonadota > Gammaproteobacteria > Vibrionales > Vibrionaceae > Vibrio > Vibrio sp. 2-1-2a. The sequence goes on along the minus strand of NZ_WBOH01000007.1, from coordinate 66,473 downwards.
ATGGAACTACCGTCATCCTAGCAACAAGCTAGAAGACCAAGATGTGGTTGTGACCGTTCCAGCATCGTTCGATGAAACCGCTCGTAAGCTCACGCTTGAAGCCGCTGAGTTGGCAGGTTTAAAGAAAATCGTCCTGCTCGAAGAGCCACAAGCCGTATGTTACGACTGGTACGCACGCCATCAGAAAACCGCAGCTGATGAACTCAAAGAGTTACCGCTGATTCTGGTGTGCGATGTGGGCGGTGGTACCACCGACTTAAGCTTGATTGAAGCAAGTTTCTCTTCTCAAGATGAGCTAGCCCTTGATCGTATTGGCGTTGGTGAACACTTAATGCTAGGGGGCGATAACCTCGACTTAGCGTTAGCGCACCTTGCTGAAAGCCGCCTTTCTCAGAATAAAGGGGAACAAAGTAAGAAACTCACTGCAGCAAGCCTGACTAAGCTGATTCAGCAAACGCGTAAAGCGAAAGAGAACCTGCTTTCAGCGAGCGCACCTGACGAAGTGAAGATCACCATGTTAGGTAGCGGCTCTAAGCTACTTGGGGGCACAAAGAGCATTTCTCTAAGCAAACAAGAAGTGCACCAAATCGCATTAGATGGCTTCTTCCCGCTTTCTGATTTCAGTGACGTACCAGACAAACGCCGCAGCGCGGTTGTCGAGTTTGGCCTTCCATACGTTGCTGACCCAGCGGTGAGCAAGCACGTTGCCGAGTTCTTAACTCAGCACCAGCAAGTCGCTCGTGCCGCTCTTGGCATTGAAGACGATAAACAAAACGCGATTCCAGTTGGCGTGTTGTTGAACGGAGGCGTGTTTAACAGTGATCTGGTGACTGAACGTGTCACCGCCCTACTTTCTGACTGGCGCGGTGCACCAGTTACGGTATTAGATAACCCACATCCAGATTGGTCTGTTGCATTAGGTGCTGTAGCATTTGGTAAAGCACGTCGTGGCGCACAACTGAAAATTGGTGGTGGTGTAGCGCGTTCTTACTTCTTGCATCTTCAAGAAAAAAACAAAATGGGTAAAGCCCTCTGTTTACTTGCAAAAGGAACAGAAGAAGGCCATGAGATCCGTTTAAGCGGTCGTCGTTTCTCGCTCACTCTTGGAGAGCCAGTCCGCTTTAACCTGCTGACTTCTACCCACGATACCTTAACCAATAACACCGCCATTCAAAATGGCGTGATGGTTGATGTTGACCCAGACTTGTTTGCTCCGCTACCGCCTTATATCACCACCCTTGAAGGTGAAGGTGCCGAACTGCAAGCCAACCAGAAAGAGCGCGTAGAAGTACAACTGGCGTGTCAGTTGACCGAAGTCGGCACACTTAAGATGGAATGTGTCAGCGCAGAAGACGACAACAAACGTTGGGAGCTGGAATTCGAAGTCCGTAACAAGCAAACCGACGACAGTGAACAAGTTAAGCTTCACCCTAAACTGAACGAATGTAAGGAGCTGATCGCTCGCCTTTACAGCGGTAATAAGAAAAGCGCAGAAGGCAAAGAGATCAAAACCTTAGCCAAAGATCTTGAGAAGAAGCTCGGCAAACGTGACGAATGGGACTTCACCACACTCCGTCAACTTTTCGATACTTTTGCACAAGGTCGTAAGCGTCGTCGTCGCTCTGAACAACATGAGAAAAACTGGCTTCGTTTGGCTGGCTTTGCACTGCGTCCGGGCTTTGGCGATCCAACAGACTCTTGGCGTATTGAGCAAGTTTGGGGACTGTATCAACAAAATATTCAGTTCAAAAACCATCAAGGCTGGACAGACTGGTGGGTATTCTGGCGACGTATCGCGGGCGGTCTAAGCCAAGAACAACAAGAAACCATTTTGGCAGACATCGCAAAATATCTGCATCCCGGGGCGATGAAAAACCCACAATCCGCCAAAGCGGCACAAGACATGGGTTACGAATCCATGGTGCGTCTTTCAGCCTCTCTAGAGCATCTAGAAGTGGAAGATAAAGTTCTTTTGGCAACGTGGTTCTTGAGTAAAGCGATCAACCAAAACCAGTTTGAACAAGCGCACTGGTGGGCGATGGGACGTTTGGCTTCTCGCATACCACTTTATGGCAGCCAGCACAACGTCATTCCTCGTGAACAAGCAGAACAGTGGTTGCCTAAGTTGTTAGAGCAGAACTGGCAGAAAGAGCCAATGATCGCGTTCGCAGCCGTAATGATTTGTCGTAAGACGGGTGACCGCCTGTTTGATATTTCTGACGATTACCGAGAGCAAGTTCTAACGAAGCTGAAACAAAGTAAAGTGCCCGAATCTTGGGTATCACTAGTTAAAGAAGTGAAAGAGCTTTCAGAAAGCGAATCAAAACGCGTCTTCGGTGATGCTTTACCAAGCGGTTTAACGCTGGTTCATCATTAAATCCACTCTACACAAGAAGACGAGTTAGACGTACAAAGCCCTTCCGACGAAGGGCTTTGTTGTATCGCGTTCTTTTGGTTTTGATCATGTTCAACGCACTAATTCATTTCTGTCGTAATCACTACATCGCGCGTTTCGTTATCCATATCACTAATACCGACCACCGACACTTCTCTGTCCGATAGAGTTTCAATTAAGCTGTCTTCTAATCCGCCATCAGCCAGCCAAGTATAAAATTTATCCGCGATACGCTCCGAACCTTCCCCGACAAACGTTAATGTGACCTTCTTCATTTGTGACACTCCATCAATTTACGATTCAGCCACTTAAGCGTAGTATGTTTCGCAAATATCGACATAAACTAGGACTAACTTCTTTTATGAGTATCGAAAAATTTGACGCGATTTATCAACGTGCTGCTGAGCGAAAAGGCGGAGAAGATCAGCTTGAAGCGCTATTGTCTCACCCATTAAGTAAAGAGGAATTAGCAGCGATTCCCGATGACCGTTGGCTCGCCGCTTTTTCGATGAAGGTGTTCCAAAGTGGGATTTCGTGGAGCGTGGTTCGCAACAAGTGGCCGAACTTCGAAGAAGTGTTCTTCGGATTTAAGATTGAGCCGTTGTTGATGCTGTCAGACGAGCAATGGGAAACCAAAGCGACCGACAAACGCATCATTCGCCACCTCACTAAAGTCATGTCGATTCCGGCCAACGCTCGCATGATCCATGAAGCAAGAATCGAATATGGCTCGTTCAGTAACATGATTGCTGAATGGCCTCGGGAAAAGATCACGGATCTATGGGGCTACTTGAAGAAGCATGGTAGTCGTTTGGGTGGAAATACAGGCCCTTACACTTTACGCCAAATGGGCGTGGACACTTTTATTCTGTCTAACGATGTCGAAGCTTATTTACGCAACTGCAAGATCATTGAAGGCGGCAAAGACACGAAAAAGTCCTTGGACTCTGCTAATAAAGCCTTTATTCAGTGGCAGCAAGAAAGTGGAAGAAGCTTGACCGAAATCAGTCAAATTATCGCGTTTAGTACTGGTGACAACCGAATTTAAACAAGCACTTTGTAGCTCTGGGGGCGAAATTCCGGCCCCCCTATAACGCATGATATTTGCACGAATCACTCTACTTTAGCTCTTGCTGATATTACTACTTTCTCGATTCCTCCAAAAAATCCCTTCTTAAAGTGGCAAAATCCCCCTTCAAATCACAAAAAGTTATCATATCGACAAATTATTTTTCTTGTTCAATATTTTTATTTATCAAATATTTAATTACAAGTGCCCAGTTTTTAGGCACTAAATATTGATGACGCTCAATTGCATTGCGCTGACAAACTGACTAGGATACACGCCCTTCCTGAGTGAACTATCAGAAACTTGATCGAGGAATTTATTCAAATTTCTCAACACTTCGTGAGCACTCACAACAATTGCACTCACTTTATAGATTTAAGGATCAACAGATCCGTTAATACAAATTCGACAGCGCAATAGAGTGCTGACTAGAACAACCATGACGCGATGTCACATGAGTGACTATTTTCGTGGTTTTGTGCTGGAAGTTATTTATTACATCAAGGCTGGTTAAAAGGATGAGCCCCTTGAACGCATTTACTGGAGGACAAGAAATGCCAAAAGGTCTAATGCTGACTGACTTAGCCATCGCTGGCTTACTATTAATTGCAGCAAAAGTAATTCGTGTACATATGCCTTTACTACAACGCATGTACATTCCATCTGCTGTATTGGCTGGGTTATTTGGTCTTATTTTTGGCCCAGCTCTGCTTAACGTATTACCTTGGACAGATACCTTTACCGCAAACGCAAGCCTCTTAACTGCTGCACTTTTTTCTGCGTTGGGTTTAGCAACAGATGTCCCGTCACCAAAAGTGGTTGCTCAACGAGCAGGCTCATTGTGGGCGTTTAACCAAATTGCATCCGTGTCGCAATGGCTGTTTGCAGCAATGTTTGGTTTAGTACTTACCACCTTCTTTTGGCCTGAGATTAATCCTGGGTTTGGCGTAACCATGTCCGCTGGATTCATGGGCGGACATGGTTCAGCATCTGTAGTCGGTGAAATCTTCACGGGACTTGGTTGGGAAGATGGCTTCACGCTCGGTTTAACGTTCGCCACAGTTGGGATCTTTATTTCAATCTCTGTGGGCATGTTAATGCTTCAGTTTGCGTTGAAAATGGGCTGGATTCGTAGCTTTACGACATTCGACAGCATGGACGAACACGAACGCAAAGGCTTAGTGAAACCTGACGATCAAGAACCTGTGATGAAAGATACGATGTCATCATTGTCAGTCGATTCTTTCGCGATTCACGCGGCGCTGGTTGTAGTGGTAACGGCTTTCTCTTATGTAGCAGCCAACTACTTATCTTCTTTCCACGATAAGGTACAAATTCCGACTTTCGTTACTGGCTTTCTGGGCGGTATGTTAGTTCGAATCATCGCTAAGCAAACCAAGGCATCTCATTACCTATGTGACGGCGCATTCAAACACGCAGCGGGTATTAGTACGGATTACCTGATCATCTTTGGTATTTCAGCGATTAAGATCACGGTTCTAGCGCAGTATTTAATGCCAATGGTAGTGCTCGCAATTGGTGGTATCGCGTTCACGCTATGGCTTATCTTTTGGGTTGCACCTCGCATCATGGGAGATGACTGGTTTGAGAAAGGCATTTTCTCTTGGGGATGGTTAACAGGTACAGTCGCTATGGGTATCGCGTTATTACGCATTGTCGACCCCAAAATGCGCAGTAAAGTGTTAGACGACTATGCTATCGCTTATGTTCCAGGCTCAATTACGGACATTTTCATCATCTCGCTTATGCCAATCGCAATGTATAACGGCATGCACTGGCAAGCGTTAGGTGTTGGTCTAACCTATATCGCCGTTGTCTTATTTATTTGGCGATTTGTGTTTAAGCGCAGCGGTCAAGCCGTCGCAAACTAGTCTTAATTGCTCATTTCGGGAGGTATTTTATCCTCCCGAATTTAACTCTCTTCTCTTATTCGATAGCCGCCTCCCAACAGCATGCAAAAAAATAAGCAACTTGTTTTATATTTAAGATCTGCAAGCTTGGTCACCCCTTCCCATCCTTTTTTAATACTTGACCTACGCATTTTTATATCAAAATAGCCGCCAAACTATTCATGACTCATGGAGAAAAGGCAGTGCATCGCTCTCAAGGATTTACCCTCATTGAACTCATTGTGTGCATCATTATCCTTGGTGTCGTTAGTGTTATTGCCCTTCCTAAATTTCTTGGTCTGCAAAAAGATGCCCGAGTGGCAGTACTATATGGCGCGAGGGAAGCGCTCATGACTGCAAACAACTTTGTGTACACTAAAGCCGTTATTCAATCTCAAGAGACGATAGATGGCGGCAAACAATATAACATTGATCTAGATAATGACGGCAATAACGACCTAATTGGTTACTTTGGATTCATTAAGAATGTCATTCCCGCAAAAGAGCTGGCAGGTTTCGACCCTCAACTCACTATCAATACTTGGTACGGGGTAGACAGCCCGGACGAACCCTATTTCCTTATCGGCTTTGCAAACAAACCTGTTGGTCCAGACCATATGTGTTATGTCGAAGTTTACTACCCAGAAACTCCAGGAGGCCAAGTCAGCTACAAAATACAAACTGACGACTGCTAGTTCCCCCTAGTGAGTGAAAGTAACAGTTGCACTTTTGGTGCTTTCATCGCTTTTAGCAGAATACTGGCCCTAAAACCCATTATTAACAACTATTTCACATAATGTTGTTTCATTGTTAGCTTGCAGCGAGAAAACAAGTAATTAGCGACCGCACGCGCCCGTAATCGAAACAATCTATCGTTTTTCCGACCGCCAATAATTTGTGCTTGTAAACTCATCATTTCGCTCAATAATAGTTCTATAACAAATTCAATAATTTAAAGCGGGAGGCGTGATGAGAATATTCTGGCAGTTACGTTGGTATTTCCAACAAAAGTGGAAGCATTATGTCGGATCGATTTTGCTTTTCGCTGTGATATCAACTCTACAACTTGTTCCTCCTAAAGCGGTCGGTATCATCGTTGATGGGGTCGTAGATAACACGTTAGATACAAATACGCTGATTCTGTGGCTCTTGGGACTCACTGCACTGATCTTTGCCATTTATGGATGCCGTATCTTATGGCGAATTTGGCTTTTCGGCGCAAGCTGGGAACTCGGAACCATTCTACGTAATCGTCTCTATAGGCACTTATCGACACAACCACCCCGATTTTTCGAACGTTATAAGACCGGTGATCTGATGGCGCGTGGTACTAATGATGTACGTAACATCGTAATGACAGCCGGCGAAGGGGTTTTAACGGCAGCCGATTCCTTGATCACGGGTATTGCAGTTTTAATCATCATGGTAACGCAAGTTAGCTGGAAGCTCACCGTTATGGCACTTCTTCCAATGCCGTTTCTTGCAATCATCATCTTTTTTATTGTCCGTATACTGCATCAACGTTTCCGCATTGCTCAGGAAGCCTTTTCTACCATGTCAGACATGACGCAAGAGTCACTTAACGGCGTGCGAATGTTGCGAGCTTTTGGGTTAGAGAATCAAGAACAACAGCGCTTTGAAGATGTAGTCGATGATACCGGTCAGAAAAATATCGCCGTCGCTAGAGTCGACGCGAGATTTGATCCAGCTATCCAACTCACCATCGGCCTCTCTTTCCTTCTCAGTGTCGCTGCTGGTGCTTACCTTGTCGATAAGGGAGAGATCACGCTTGGTGATCTAACAGCCTTTACGATGTATTTAGGGTTAATGATATGGCCTATGCTGGCCTTCGCTTTCTTATTTAATATTTTAGAGCGAGGCTCCGCAGCATGGAATCGCCTACAAGAGATCTTTGATGAAACACCAGAGATTGTCAGTGGAAATAAACCATTAGAAGATAAACCACTGCCATTAAAAATTGATATCGATGCTTTCCACTGGTCCAGTGATTTACCACCAGCTTTAGCCGAAATAAAAATCGAACTTGAACCCGGTAAAATGTTGGGAGTAGCTGGCCCTGTCGGAAGCGGAAAATCAACCCTGCTAACGTTGCTTTTGCGTCAGCACGACCTAACAAACGGTTCAATTACATTCGGGGATGTTGAGATTAAAGATGCCCTACTTCCTCAATGGCGCAACCGCTTTGCCGTGGTGAATCAAAGCCCGTTTCTATTTTCAAAATCTATCTTTGACAATATTGCCTTAGGCAACCCTAACGCGGGAAAGGAAGAAGTCTATAGAGCAGCAAAGTTAGCCTGTATTCATGATGATATAGAGAAGTTTCCTGAAGGCTATCAAACTGAAGTTGGCGAGAAAGGCATTACACTCTCCGGCGGGCAAAAACAACGTATTGCGATAGCACGCGCTATGCTGTTGAATGCCCAAGTGTTGTTTTTGGACGATGCACTTTCCGCTGTTGATGGACGGACCGAACATCAAATCCTTAAGAATTTGGAAACGCACTACCGTGATCAAGCCCTAATCGTTATTGCGCACCGCCTCACCGCATTGGAAGCAGCAGACGAGATCATTGTATTGAATCACGGACACATTACTGAACGTGGGCAACATAGCGCTTTATTAGCGCATAAAGGCTGGTACGCCGAAATGTTCGAGTACCAAAAACTAGAACAGGCGATGGAGGAATAATGAATGAAGCAGACCAGTACGTTTAAACGGTTAATGTCTTACCCATTATCTCAACCAAAGCCAATGATTAAAGGACTCGCCTTGCTGTTTATTGCAGCGTTAGCCAGCGCCGGCGGCCCTTGGTTAATTCAATATTTCATTGATGAGCACATCGCTAAAGGTGACTATTCACAAAATATTCTGATTTCGCTAGCAGTAGGTTATATCGCTCTTCAGATCGTATCGGCAACATTCCAGTATTTTCAGTCATTGCAATTTAGCATTGTCGCGGCTAACACGATCAAAGCGATTCGTAAGCAAGTATTTTCTGGCGTGATTAAGCAGCCGTTATCTGCGTTTGATTACACTCCTGCTGGAAAATTGGTATCGCGAATCACCAACGATACGGAATCTCTACAGCAATTTTATGAGCTCTTGATCGCGACCGTGGTGAAAAACGTGGTCATGATTGTCGTAATGCTTGGCGTTATGTTTTTCATGAGCTGGAAACTCACACTTGTTGTGCTTGTATTGCTACCGATCGTCATCGGCTTTATGTACTTGTTTAAGCAGCTAAGTACAGAAAGCTACCGAAAGATGCGTGACCTATTGACTGATATAAATGCGAATCTGAGTGAATCCATTCAAGGGATGAGTGTCATTCAATTAATGCAACAAGAAGAGCGTTTTAATAAACAGTTCAACGAGCTAACCGCAGAGCATTTGGTGGCATCTAAACGAGTGATTCGGCTAAACGGCTATCTGCTAAGACCATTGATGGACTTGCTCGCTGGCCTCGCGTTACTTTGCTTGGTTGCGATCTTTGGCTTTAACGGTATTGAGTTGATTGGTGTGGGGGTACTGTATGCGTTTATCAGTTATCTTGCGCGCGTTACTGAGCCATTAATTGAAATGACTCAGCAGCTTGCTCTACTTCAGCAAGCGTTAGTATCAAGCGAACGTGTGTTTGAATTGATTGATGCGAAAGAACAAACTTATGGGGACGACCATCAGCCATTAAGGTCAGGTGCTATCGAACTTAAAGACCTCACATTTAGCTACGATGGTAAACAGGACGTCCTAAAAGACATTTCGTTGAAGGCCAACCACCAAGACTTTATCGCGCTTGTCGGGCATACAGGAAGCGGTAAAAGCACATTAGCGTCACTGTTAATGGGCTTTTATCCAACGCAATGTGGTGAACTGCTCATCGATAATCGTCCACTTAAAACACTAGGGAAAGACGTCCTTCGTAAAGATGTGGCAATGGTTCAGCAAGATCCGCACATTCTCCCTGCTTCAGTCAGAGAAAACATCTCTCTTAGTCGAGCGGTTGACGATACTCAAATATGGGATGCGTTAGACAAGGTAGGTTTGGCAGAGCAAATTCACCGTTATCCTAATGGGCTAGACACGCAGTTAGGTCAAGGTGAAACCAATCTATCTGCTGGACAAAAACAGCTCTTAGCGTTAGCACGTGTGCTTGTGGTAAAACCTAAAATATTGATATTAGATGAAGCAACGGCCAATATTGACTCAGGAACAGAAGCTTTAATACAAAAGAGCTTGGCAGTACTCAGACAAGACATGACACTAGTCGTTATCGCTCATCGACTTTCAACTATTTTGGATGCGGACCAAATAATTGTTCTTCATCATGGGGAGTTAGTAGAGAAAGGCACACACAAAGCACTGTTGAAACAAAATGGTCGTTATGCCCAAATGTATCAGTTACAGCAAGCAAACCGACATTTACAGCAGATTGAAGAAGAAACCAAGCAACTCGAAGAAGCGGTGTGATTTTTATACCCATGCCTTCATTTTATTTGGTAGGCATGGGCATAATCAGCCCAACTTCAAAAGTTAGCCTGATTAGCTTCCAATTTCTTCATAATGTGAACTAATTTTCTATTTCTTACCTATTATTGACATAACCCCTCGCTATATCACGCAAGGTCGTTGTAAAATCGTACGGTACTTCAGTCTGGCGCCCTTTGCACTAGACTGTTTTTCACTTTCTAATAATGCATATTAATCTCATGACACAAGTCCATGGACAAAGATAAGTTTACTAACATCTATCGCTTGCCTGGTTCGATTCAAATTCGTATCGGTAAATGGCAAAAAACGTTCCGCGGCACCTCTGATTTAGTTTTACATCAGGCGCTAATGGAGCGTAATAAGCAATTTAAGAAGCCAGACTTTTTACCTAAAGGCTGGTGCGTCACTCCTGTTGACGAAAAAGATATTACTGTCACGCACCACGGTAAATATATCCAAACCGTCATGCGCACAATGTTGGACAGAAAGGTCTCGTACAAGCGATTATTCCTATCTCGAATGAGTGCGGAAGAAGGTGAAAAAGTGCTCCACAATTACAAACTGGAGTGGGTAAGAAAACATAACCAGATCGCCAAAAAGTACAATCAAATTAAGAAGAAACAGTACATGAACTTTGCAAGAGAAGAAGAGGAAACCCTCTACCCTTCGATTCCAAAGGGTGAGTTTGACAAAACGTTATGGAACAAGCTCGTAGTATCATCGTTTGGTCCGCAGAAAAAGTACAAAAACCCACATTTTGTCCGCAAAGCCGATTTCTAAATAAACACCCCTACACTAGGGGTGTTTATTTATCCGTTAAATCACCAATCGTAAGTTAAACTGGCAATAATATTTTGTCGGTCGCCATACCAACAAAAACCATCACATGTCGCTATGTACTCTTTATCAGTGATATTTTTGGCTGCGACTTGTAGCTTGTAATCTCCAATGCGATAGCTGACCGTCGCATCCATTAAAAAGTAACTTGGTACTTTTAGTCTCTCTTCATTATCTCCGTATGACTCACCTGTATAGCGCGCACCTAAGCCAACAGCAAAGCCATCAAGAGGTCCATCAAAGAAACGATAATGTGCCCAAGCTGATGATACGGTATTCGCCACTTGGGAAGGTGTTTTGCCAACCCATACCTTATTGATGTCTTCTTTTATATCTGCATCAACGTACGCAATGTTCCCGATCAATGTTAAGGATGGTGTCACATTAGCTACAGCTTCAAACTCAACGCCGTTATTTTCTATTTTTCCTATTTGCGTTAATTCACTCAGGTAGATACGAGCCAAGTTTTCTTTTGTTGCCCGATACGTTGCAATATTGAAATAGCTATCAAATGAATCCGGTTGGAATTTCATACCGATTTCAAATTGATCACCGCTTTCAGGCTTCGCTGGCTTACCATTGCTGTCTTCTTGAATAATTGGATCAAAGTACTGAGAGTAACTAAAATATGGCGTGAAGCCAGAATCAGAAATATAAGCCGTTCCCACGCTAAACGTCCACTCTCCATTATCGACTTTCGTGCGAGCACCCGTGGTAACATTATGTACTTCATTACTTGTATCGTCGTAACGTGCCCCCAATAACATCGCCCATTTATCGTTGATCAGCATATGATCTTGAAAGTAGACGCCGAGTTGCTGATTATCGATTTTCGTTCTTTGCTTATCGGTTTCGCTCAATGGTTGTAGCGTATTCGGATCGAGTAACATTATGTTATCCGAATAAGTAGGATTAAATACATTAAACCTAGGATCGGGCAAAGCTCCCATTGGTGTGTTTAAGAGTGCATTACCATCAGCAACGATAGGATCATTAGCAAAGTCCTTACCATCGATACTGAACATTTGAAAATCTAAGCCCAACATCAAGTTATGCTCAACGCTTCCCCAATTTACTTGGTGCATCAAACGATTATCAATATTAAAAGCATCGGATGACCCATCTTCTGTTGAAGCGCCCCGAAGTATGGTCTTGCGTTCATTTGATGGATCTAAAATCGGCCCCAACCCAGGTACATCAGCCGAGTAAACGTACGAATACATTTGTCTCAACTTAACATCCATTTCACTGTAACGAGCAGCTTGAACAAATGAAGTGGTATCATTAAACGCATGATAAAACTCATAGCCTAAAGACACCTGCTCACGCTCAAACGTCTCCCAGTTGGGATTGCCTATCGCTAAACTATCACTGATCTTTCCATTTTTGTTTGGCGTTAACGTTCCTTCAACTGGCAAAAATTGCAGATAAGGATCTGAGTCGTCTTTTTGATAGCTCGTTAGAAAGGTAATTTCAGACGTCTCATTAAATTTGTACGTCATTGATGGAGAGAGAAGAATGCGCTCTGCTTCTACCCCACTAATTCTCGTCCCATTTTTTCTCGCTAACCCTTGAAAGCGGAAAGCTAACTGCTCACTCACCTCAGAGTTTACGTCAAGAGAAAGTTGTTTACGGTCTTCAGAACCGTACTCCAAAGATACAAGCCCTGAGCCTCCATCAAATTGAGGTCGCTTACTGACGACATTGATAACCCCACCAGGAGGGTTTTGCCCATAAAGAACAGACGCTGCACCACGTAACACTTCAACCCTTTCTAACGCAAACGGATCTATTTGCCAACTATAGAAACCAGAAGAATATAAACGGGTACCATCTTGATACAGCCCGCTGTTCGCCTGTTTAAAACCACGAATAATAAACCAATCTTGCTTGTTATCTTCGCCGAAATAATTAGTTTGAATACTTGGTGTGTACTGTAGCGCGTCAGAAATGCTAATAGAGGCACGATCATCCATTTGTTCTCGCGTAACAACAGATACCGCTCTTGGGGTTTCATTGATGGCAATATCAGTTTTCGTCGCTGCCCGACTCTTCACTCCAAGATAACTAAAATCAGGGCCAACTGCACTGTCTTGCTTCTGTCCAATCACAACTATATTTTCATTTTCCTGAGCTAAGACATTTGGCGTTGATAACGCTAATACAACCGCCATTGACGTTGGTGTCAGCATAAACTGCCGAGTCATATTATTCTCCTTTTTTGTCGGCAGCCAAACTAACCCTTCATAACTTCAGCGATCGCTGAAAGAAAAGCGAGTTACAGTATCGCCAATTGTTTCCATAAAAGACAAACCAGAGGTTTTGCATAAAGCACTCGCATAGGTTACGAATGCCACTGCGAGTGCTTGTTTGTTGTATAAGTACTTTCTTCGTTGAGGCTTAGCTGGTATCTATAAACGGCGTAATCCCCACATCAGATACAAACCGCCAATGAGAGATGCCATCAGCCCTGTTGGTATTTCTTGTGGGTAAAGAACTTGTCGTCCCAACCAATCGGCCAACAACATCACGCCGGAACCCAATATCGCGGCGCATAACATGTGTTGTGACGCTTTGTTAAAGCCAAATAAGCGAGCTAAATGCGGAGCCAGTAACCCAACAAAGCTAATAGGACCAACAACCAATGTCGCACTGACCGTGAGACAAGCAACTAAAAGCAGCAGTATCGCGCGCGAACGATCAACGCGAATCCCAAGTGCTTTAGAGGAAGCGGCGCCAACAGGAAGAATATCTAGCCATCTTACGCAGAGAAAACTCAACCCTATAAAGACAAGCGCAGATAAAGACAATGGGAGTAACGTTTCAACCGAAACATAGTAGGTAGACCCAGACAACCAAGCCAATGCTTGATAACTTCTTGGGTCACCAGTGGCTAGAATAAAGCTCTGTATTGCATTCATCAGTGCGGTAATAGCAATACCAGTCAACAAAATGCGCTCCGGCTGAAAACCTGATTTACGGTTTAGCAGCACAATGACCAATACCGTCGCTAATGCGCCTACGAGCCCGCCTAAAGAAAGAGTGAAAATTGACGAACCAAACCCAGTAAACATCGCGATGATAAATCCCATCGCTGTCCCTGAACTGATACCGATCACTTCAGGACTGGCCATTGGGTTTCCACTTAGGCGTTGAATCATGGTGCCAGCAATCGCTAACATTGCCCCCGCAATTGCTGCTGCAAATAATCTAGGTGCGCGCCATTCCAAAAAAATCCAATTTTGGCTAGCAAACAAGTTTGTCCACCCTTCATTTTGCACAGCAACCGTGGCAAAAAGAACAACGGAAATTAATGTGCCGATCAACGCCAATGAGATCGCTTTAGGGTTTAGCTTGTAAACATGTTGACGGTGTCGAGTTAACACCGTTTGAGTATGACCCTGCGTCTTTTGTGATAAGCGAGGTAGCAGCCATAACAGTAGCGGAGCGCCCAGTGCAGCGGTTGCTGCTCCCGTTGGTATAAAACTCGCCATTAGCCCTGGCAGTTGCTGAATAACCAAATCGGTTAAAGTCAATAACATGGCACCAATCAGCATTGATACCCAAAGCTTATGCTGGATTTTATTGATACCTATCAATCGAGTAATCGCTGGCGCTGCTAACCCGATGAAACCGATGATTCCTACTGCAGAAACGACCCAAGAAGTGATTAGTACCGCAAGCCCAAGACAGACAAAGCGCAGTTTGGCTAGCGAGACACCTAAACTCTTGGCACCTTGCTCGGAGAGTTCTAACAGACTTAACGGCTTTGCAAACACAAATGCGATAACCGTAGCAAGTGCGATTCGAGGTGCAAGATACGAGAAATCACCCCATCCGCTCTGAACAAGCGAGCCCGCTCCCCATATCATTAATCCATTCAGCTTTTCGGTATTCATCATCAGAATAACCGTACTTAATGATGCAAAGTACAGGTTTATCACTAACCCAGAAACGACGACGACCGTTGGAGATAACGCTCGTCGCCATGACAACAGCATCACCAACCCCATCGATGTCACACCGCCGATGAGAGCAACCAAATTAGGTGCTATATCCAACATCCAAGGGGCAAATAGCGTAGCTAACATCAAAGCAAAACTTGAACCGCTCGCCACACCTAATGTTGTTGGCGAAGCAAGAGGATTGCGCAGAACTTGTTGCATTAATACCCCAGCAACCGCTAATCCGGCACCAGAAATAATCGTGGTGAAGACTCGAGGCCACCAGCTAAAGTGAAGTAAGACGGAATCGATAGATTGAAAGTTAGGTTTCCATAAACTGCTAAGAGCCAGTGAGAATGAACTTGCTTGATACAATTGGAAAGCACCAATAGAAAAGGTAAATGCCGAAAGTAACACCACAAGGCTTAAAGGCATGGTTTTCATTGTTCTAACTCCTCGACCTTACTCGCCGTAACTAACTCCGCGAACCGAAGCGCTGAAGGCATAGAACCAAAACTCCAAACAGGCGCGACTTGCATGACCTTCTCACCAGACTGTTGAACAACGTATTGCCAAAACGGATCTTGAGAGAGCCGCTTTTCGCCACCGTGAGGCAATGGCTCAACGATAACAATTTGGGCCCTTATACCTGCTAACTTATCGATGCCGACTAAGCTGAAGCCCCAGCTATTTGTCTCTTCGTTCCACGCATTACTCAGCCCAATCTTTTCGATAGCCTGAGAGTAAAGGCTATTCTGACCAAAAACACGAACGTGCTTCGTATCCATAAACTGAATCATTAAAAGCGGCGGCTGGCCTTTGTTTATGCGCTGTTTTAGTAAATAGAAACGTTCTTCATATTGTTGGATAAGTGCCTCAGCCTCCGCTTCTCTTCCTAGCTCTTCACCAAACCTCCGAGTGAAACGAGTAAGTACCGACCAATCTGTAATCCCGCTTTCATATAAGTCAATCGTGGTAACGGGGGCAATATCGACTAAGCGATGCTTCATTGAAGAGAAGTACGGGGCAATAAAAATACGGTCAGGTCTGAGCTCGTAAATACGCTCTATATTGGGTTGAGTTCTTAACCCTACATCCTTAGTTTGAGGTGGTAACGGTGGCGATTTTACCCAAGCATCGTAATCTTGCCCTTGAGCGACGCCTACGGGCACAACCCCTAACGCCAACATCGTTTCAGTTTGTGTCCAATCAACCGACATCACCCGAGGTGACGCCTCAGCTACTGCTTGAAAGGAACTGACCAAAAGCGCACTAAGTGAGAGAGCGAAAGAGAAATGTTTAAGTCGAGTGTTTGTACTGCTCATTATTCCAACCTCTAGCTTGGCATCGCCACCGGATAACCCGCAGGGTGGTCAGAGATCTTCATCTCTATCCCGTATATGTCCCTTAGCTTAGGTTCAGTAAACACCTGTTCAACATTGCCTTGTGCAATCAAATCACCTTGATGCAATGCAACGATATGATCGCAAAAGCGCGCCGCTAAGTTGATATCGTGCAGTACGATAATAACGCCCAAGCCCAACTCTTTACTGAGTTTAGAGATGAGCTTCAACATATCGACTTGATGGCTAATATCTAACGCAGACAAAGGCTCATCAAGAAGCAAATACTCGGTTTTTTGCGCTAATAGCATGGCTAGCCACACTCGTTGGCGCTCCCCTCCAGATAGCGTATCAACTAAGCGATCTGCGTATTTTAGTGTTCCTGTCATCGCCATTGATTCTTCAACAATGTCATGATCTTTCTTGCTCAAACGACCAAGTAAACCATGCCATGGGTAACGACCAAAACCGACTAAATCTCGACCTAAAATACTGTCGGTCACCGGAAGATGCTGAGGCAAGTAGGCAATGTGTTGGGCGAATTTTTTCGCTGAGAGATCGTTAATGCTCGTTCCATGTAGAACCACGTCACCAGCGGTGTATGGCTGTTGCTGTGCCAGCAACTTTAACAATGTAGATTTTCCTGAACCATTGTGCCCAACAAGAGCGTATGTTTTTCCGGGTTCAAATGTCACATCAAACGCTTTTAGCAATGACTTGCCTTCAATCTCAAACTGGAGTGCTTTAGCTTCCAACATCCCTACTTCACCTAATAGCCATTCACAAATGAAAGCTAATCAACCGCTTTCATTCGTTCATCACGTTTGCCGTTCTTATTCAACAGAACGATTAATAAGGGAGGTTTTATATAACAACAAAGATACAAATGCAAACCGTTGTCATTATCATTACATCAACAAGATCATTGAGAGAATTACTAAGCGTTAATGATTATTCGTTGCGGAAGACTTCATTAGCGGATTGTCGGCAGGTCAACGAGAGCAGCGATCTACCACTGCCCTCGCATAAATTTGAATGAATACTGCGGCGCATGAAGAAATGAGAAATGCCGCAGTGAATAAATTAATGACGAGCGTCAGCGCCAAACTCTACTTCTTTATAGATATCGGCCAGCGACTTTTTACCTTGTTTGTCTTTGGCTGAACGCTTTTTCTTCGTTTGATAATGGTATTCTTGCTCCTGAAGTGCTTGTTCGTGCTCTTTTGCTGACTCAACAAACTCAGGATTTGCAAGTGCTTGTTGGCGTAAGCGGTTTACTCTTTCAAGGGTTTCCCACAACATACTTCACCTCCAAACTTATCACTGTATATAAAAACAGTATTGTTTAAATATTCCTCCTCGTCAACATTTCAACTTTGTTACTGCTCTTCACATTAACCCCAAGCCTGTATAGTGCTCCGGATATTTGTGGATGATTTTCTTTATATAACCTTGATGCTCTCGCAGAGCATTAACACATTCTCGAGATAACCATCCCTGATATACCCATTTTTCAAGTTCTAACAATGCGTATGGGATGGACCACGCTTGTCTGTACGGATGGTGCGTCGTCATAAAATCAAAGGCATTCGCGACAGCCGTAATTTGCGCGGCGATTGGTATATCGTCACTGGTTAAACCATACGGATAACCAGTACCATTTAAGTTTTCGTATTGATACGTAACCATCTGCAAAAACAAAGTCACACTCGGGTGAACCGGATTTCCGATACGAGCCACTATGTCATCGGCCGAGTCGATGCAACGCTCAATATGTTGCATCAATATCGCCTCTTGTTCTTGAGTATAATTTGTTCGGCGACTAGCAATTTCAACTGGCAACTGAATATCACTGAGCGCATGGAATTGAGCAAAAATACCAATATCTTCGACCATTTCATCATTCAGGTGATAACGATCCGCTAACTGCGTTGCGATGACTTGGCTGTAGTACTTCATTCGTTTGGTATGCGCGTAAAACTCAGGGGAGTAGCCTGGCATCATACATTGCATTCGGTTCGCCAACGTTTCTATCGCGCTAACGACGTGGTCTTCTGATTCAACCGCAAATTGAATCATTTCGAAATAAGGTTTGAGACTATTCAACGCTTCTAAGCTAAACGCATTGGGCTGAGTAGAATTTAAAAACAAAAAGCCAGTAAATGCTTTATTGTCGTAACAAGGAATCGCAACCGATGACTGGTATCCGTGTTTGAGTAAGGTTTGAACCCGAGGACAGTGATTAATATCGTGAAGGTCTTCGACGATACGAGGAATCGCGTTTTTGGAGGCAATATTGAGGTGGTGGAGCTTACGGAATGCTGACTCATGGTGGGCTAAACACCAAGTGTCGAACTCACTTTCTGCAAATGATTTGAGCACATCTTGGTCTGGGTGATATTTAGCAAATGACACCCTATCAATACACGGCAAGTGCGCCTGCATCCTGCCCTTTAGCGTTTGCAGTTGCTCATTAAGCGGTTTTGCAAACGGGTAAAAACTCCGGTGCGCCATACTTCACCTCCACACCCAAGCAGAGAAACAAGAGAAGCTCATTGTGTTGTAAATTCAATGGTATTTTTGAGCGGTTTTCTCCACTTAAATTATCGATATACCACAACTTAAGTGTACGAAATAAAAGCACATTTCTACCAATTCTTTCACCGAATATCTTACGGTAATTTGATCCAGATTAAAAAAGCCAACGAGCGAAACTCGTTGGCTTAACAATACTGATTGATTACGATGGATTCAGTAACTAGAGGTTATTCAGAGAACGTTCTAAACAACTAGCCCAGAGCAGGAAGCACACCCAGCGTAATTAACAGCTGAGCTAATACGATACCTGTGCCAGCGATACCCGTTATCACTAATGCGCCTTGGCCACCAGCAACTCGGTACTCCCCCGTAAAATCATCCGATTTACGAACCTTGATCACCATAACCAGAGGCAAAAAGATGGCTAAAATCGCTAATGCAATCGCTGCATAACCCAAAGCCATAATAAAGCCTTGAGGGTAAAAAAGTGCGAAGCCCAGCGGTGGGGTAAACGTCACGAGTGCCGCAACCAAGCGATTAGGCTTATCGTTGCTCCCTTTGATGGTATCACCCAAAAATTCGAATAGACCCAAACTCACACCAAGAAATGACGTTAACAGTGCCAAATCAGCAAATACACCGACAATGTTGCCTAAGTTTGATTGGTGCACCGTCTGCGATAGTTGACCAATAAGGGCGCTCAACCCGCCGTTTTCAATAAGCGTACTTTGGCTAACCACACCCAATGTCACGATCTGCCAAAAGATGTAAATCACGAGCGGGATCGTCGAGCCAATAATAACGGCTTTGCGCAAAGAAGAAGTATCGCCATCTAAGTAATTCACAATTGCCGGAATACTTCCGTGGAAACCAAATGAAGTAAAGATAACAGGAATCGCCGCTACAATAAGACCTTGCTCAATCGGCATACTCAATAAGTAAGATTCCGTAACGTTTGGAGCAAGAAAAGAAAGCACAGCAACCATCGCAACAAGTTTCATCGCGAACAACACTCGGTTAACTTTATCGACCGTACCTGTACCAACTGTCACAACTAAAGTCACAATCAAGGTAAAGATTATCGTTGATGTAGGCCCTGAAATATCAAGGTCAAACCATTGTGCAAGGCGGTCTCCGAACTGAGCACCACCGCCAGCGATGTACGCTGCACACAATGAGTAGAACAGAAACAACATCGCAAAACTTGCCACCCACTTGCCTTTTTGGCCCAGGATCTGTTTCGCTAAAGTATGAAGAGTTGCACTACTTTCTGCATGCTGATGAAGCTCTAGCATGAGTAAGGCAGTGAAAGCCATCAGAGCCCATAAACTGAGCATGATGATGATTGAAGTTGAAAAACCAATGCCGGCAGAGGCAAGTGGAAGGGCTAGCATGCCAGCACCTATTGTAGTGCCCGCAATAATTAGCGTACTACCGAATACTTTAGAACGACTCATTGTATATTTATCTTTACACTTTGTTAGGAATTATCGGTATTAGATCGGGCAACGGCGTACCGAAACCAACACCATATTTGTAATGCTGTCGATATTGTAGGATCTTCAGCAGAAGATCAAGCAAAGTGTAAGGATAAAAAACCACAAGTGTAAATTAAAACTTACACAATACTAATATCCAACAATAGCTGAGTACATTCTTCCCTGCTCATGAACTTAGGGACAGGGTAATTCCAGTGCGCCTCTTTCAGAATTAAATCTACAAGCGCATCAGCATCTTCGCGCTTAATGAGTGCACTTTTCTGCTTAATATCAATGCTTGCAAACAAAGACTCCACGTGCGTCAAAAAGTGTTGAGCACTCGCCTCACCTGACTGCCCTTCGGCCGTCAACGCATCGAGTTTTCTTAGTTGAGGCTCTATCTCTGATAATGAAAAGCGCAGCACAGGTAATAAGGCTAGTCCGTTTGCCATGCCATGAGGTATTCCATATTTCGCACCGAATGTGTGAGCAAACGCATGAACATAACCCAAACTCGCTTTCGTAAATGCTAAACCTGCGTAATAGGATGCCATGGCCATTTTATGTCGAGCTTCAACATCATCCCCTTGTGCTACGACCCGAGGAAGATGCTTAAAAATTAACTTAATGGCGGCAACAGAATAAGCCCTAGTTTCTTGAGTAGCATTTCTCGACACATACGCCTCAATAGCGTGAGTTAATGCATCAACGCCAGTATCAGCCGTGATCTTAGGAGGTAAACCAATCATTAAGTTCGCATCTAAAGCTGCCATTAGTGGCACCAACTTTGGATCCATCAAAGGGGTTTTAATGTGTGAGGAGGGATCTGATACGACCGCGGCGATAGTGACCTCACTTCCTGTTCCTGCGGTCGTTGGAATAGCAAACAGAGGCGCTGGCATTCGCCATACTTTCAATAGTCCAGCTAACTTTTTTATTGGCCGTTTATTGGTAACTTTCGCAGCAATGACCTTTGCGCAGTCCATTGCCGAGCCACCACCCAAAGCTAATATGCCCTCACAATGAAAACGATGGTAAGCCTCTAGACCGCTTTCTACCTGATCATAGGTAGGATCGGGCTGCACTTTCGAGAAAACATCTAACTGTAAATCGAGTTGTGCTGCCGCCTTGAGTACCTTATCGACAATACCGACTTGGACTAACCCTTCGTCGGTAACTAATAAGACGCGTTTAAATCCCAGTTCGGTCATCGATTCTAATAGCTCATTCATCGAACCAGGGCCGGAAAACAAGGTTGGTCTCGGCATAGGAAGGATAAGAGCTGCTATTTTTAGCCCTGCGGTGTAAGTCCGATATAAGCGATGCTTCAACATACGAAATCCTTTTCATTTAGAGCTATCATTCTAGCTACTTTTATCACCTATGCTTACTTTGCAATCACACATTTTTTAATTAAGTCATTCCATCAACACATAAATGCTGCTGAGGGAGCAATACCGTTATCTTGATCTCCCCACACCACATGAGCTGTAGAGAAAATTATTTTTTATGATTTTACATTAGCGTTACCTTAATAACTCACCCCTCTTCGGCTTTGCCGATCATAAAGTGGTTATTGAAGGTGCCTTATCATTCATACAAACTCAAAAATATGGATTCTACTTAATCACATAACGGTACGGTATATCAGTAATCTAATCCGAACATCACTTATAAAAATACAAATAAGAATGCGTTACATCATGATTTATTGTCGTTTTCAAATAAGTCAATAAAAGCAACAATAATCTTTCAAAACTAATACTTAGTTCAAATAACTGACTCTTAATCATGAGCTTCAGGTGATATTGTTATGCAACTAGGATTATTATCCGCCCCATAATTAAAACTACGTCTAAACGCCCACCTTTTTGGGGTCTATTCGCTGTCGTACCCAATTTTCCTATCACCTTCTGATTTGGGTTTCGCGTGGGCTAATTAGCAATGTCGGTATAAACCATGAATCATTCTTGCCATTCCCATACGGACACGGGCTTTGAAGTCGATCTAAAACAAGCACTTATCTGGGTTGCTCGAGCACTCGATTATGTCGGTGTTGACGATACTCACCACAGCCATCGTGTCGCTTATATCGCTTACCAATGTGCTCGCGTCATGGGTTGGGAGCCAGAAAAAGCGGAGTTTTGTTACTTCGCAGGTATGATCCACGACTGTGGAGTCTCCGAAACACAAGAACATAAAATGTTACTTGAAGAGCTCGTGCCACAAGATGTAAAAACACACTGCTTAAGAGGGTACCGAAGCCTCAAGCAGTGTCGTTTGTTGCGCCAATTTGCGACACCAGTTCTTTACCACCATACACATTGGAGCGAACTAAAAGAGCTCGATTTACCGCCTTTTGAAAAAGAGGTGGCCGCCCTGCTCTACTTATCAGACCGCCTTGATTTTATGCGCTCAAAATACGTCATGAACTGCCACTGTGACATTGTCACGCTTCATGAGGAATTGATTGCTGAGTGCATCATGGCAAACGTTGGAACCTTGTTTAATCCAAGCATGGCCGAAGCAATGGTTAAACTCGTCATGACCGACGCGTTTTGGTTCGCGATGGAGTCGGAAAATATTGAAACCATAGGCCTAAATTTTAAAAGCATTGATTGGCTTCAAAAACAATTAACCATCCAAGATATGAACAGTTTGGGAATGTTTATCGCTCAAATTGTCGATGCAAAGAGCCCGTTCACTTATCAACATTCACAAAAAGTAGCGGAATTATCTCGTTATCTAGCAATTAAGCTTGGGCTAAACGAGCACGACCAAGAAATGTTATATATTGCAGGGCTGGTGCATGATATTGGAAAGTTAAAAACACCAGATGAAATCCTTCACAAAGAAGGCTCTCTGAACAAACAAGAGTACACACGCATTAAACGCCATACCATTGATACTCAGCTCGCATTGCACAAGGTCTTTCCTAACGCGAAAATAGCGGAGTGGGCTTCCAATCATCATGAACGTTTAGACGGGTCGGGCTATCCCTATCACAAAACAGGCGACGAGCTCGATGTACCATCGCGTATTATTGCTGTCGCGGATGTCTTCCAAGCCCTGTCTCAAGATCGCCCTTATCGAGGACGAATGACTCAAACACAGATCGCCGACATTATGGGTGAGCAAATAGCCAAAGAGGAGCTTTGCTCTGACGTTTATGCGGTATTAGAACGAAACATGACAGAATGTTACGAACTCTCAACCGACGTTTAATCAAAACAGGGGCGAACACACGCCCCCTTTTTTAGGATGATAAAACTAGGCAGATAAATAGCTACCTAGCAATATCAAGTAAATTATCTCGCACACCATTGATTCTGAACCAACCAGCGATACTAAAACGCTCGGCATTAGTTGGTAACACCTCATGTGGGAACTGCTCTGATAAGAATACGAACAAACGCCCTGAGCGTGGGGGAATGGTTGCAATTTTATTGTCATTCAAATCGTATACTACTAATTCACCCGCGTCTTCTTCCGTCCAGGATTCGTTCATATAAAAAACGGTCGTCAATCGACGGTTTTCGTTACCTTTGAAGCAATCTAAATGTTTTTGGTAGAAGTCCCCTTTCTCGTACTTGGCAAAATGAGCTTCGTACTCAAAAAGTCCAAGAAACAAGTGACGGTTCACTTCTTGGCGGATCTCTTCCATTTTATCCAAGTAAGAAGCAACAGCATGCCCCATATTTGGCGATAACCATTGAATCTTGTCACTTCGAATAGATTCAATACGAGTCACATCATCGTTACGACCAATACGTGCTTTTTTCCAATTGCTTGGAATGCAATCTCGCAGTTGAGCCACCTCTTGTTCAGAAAGAAAATCATCCCAGATGCAGTAGCCATTGGTTGCTAACGCATCGATCATTTTATTCATTATTTTCGTTCACTCGTGTTAGTTGGGCGCTCTATATAAAAAATCTGCGACACAACAACAAATGCGATTTTTTATCGAGACGACAATGAAGCAAAACGAGAATTAAAATAGACGATACAAGATACAAAAATGCCGCTCATGTGAGCGGCAATGTCGTTTGTTATTGACGAGCTTCTAATCTCGTTGCTCGAATTCGCAACGGACGAAGACTCTTAATGCTAGGACGCTGTTTGTTTTTTAGCTGGATATGACAAAGTTCCAGAATCAAACCAAATGCCATCGCAAAGTACACATAACCTTTATTGATATGAATTGCGAAGCCTTCTGCCATCAATAAGCCACCCAATAAAACCAGGAACAGCAATGCCAACGTTTTAAAGCCGGGATAGCGCGTCACCAGATTATTGATTTTTTCAGCAGTCATTACCATCACGATTGCAGACGAGACAATCGCCGCGACCATAAGCGGGACATCACTTGTCAAACCGACGGCGGTTATCACCGAGTCCATTGAGAATACCGCATCCACAGCAACAATCTGCAGCAGCACTACCGCTAATCCAGTACGAGCATGAGTCGAGTGGCCAGATTCATTGTGATTTAGCCAGCTCCACAACTCTTTCAGGCTTTTTGCCAATAAGAATGCACCACCCGCGATCATGATCACGTCTCTTCCGGTAAACGCCTGGTTTACGATAGAAAACAGTGGTTGAGTCAACTGCATAATCCAAGAGATGGAAAAAACCAATGCAATACGAGCAATAACGGCAAGGCCGATGCCAAGGTTTCTTGCCAGTTTACGTTGGTGCTGTGGCAATCTTTCACATAGGACGGAGATAAAAACGACGTTATCAACGCCTAAGACAACTTCAAGCGCAAACAAAGTGGCGAAAATCGCCCAAGCCTCTGGTTGCATGAAAAGTTCTAACATGAGTACGCCTCCAGTGATGGGAAGACATACGGTGAAGGGTTCTGTCGACTAAAGGGGTCGTCCATTAATTATTTATACCTCTGTTACTTAAGAATCTTGAGTAAATCACCAAACAATTAACAACACAATGGCTATTTTTAATAGGTAATGACGCCTTTTCATTCGTACACAAACTATTCTGCCATCGCACTAGAAAGATAAATTAAATAGAAATTCTAAAATTGAGGAAAGGAAAACGCCAAAGATCTAACAAATCCAAGAGAATTCTTTAATCTTACAAAGCGCAAGTTATTTTTAAGCAACACGTTAAATACATTGAGCTCAAAGCGAAAGATGCTCATTTACGAGATAAACAATAGTAAAAATTTGTTTCATCCTGATATACTGCCAAAAATCATAAGAAACCATGCTATTTATGGACTACATTGCTCTTTCACGCATTAGCCTAAAACATCTCACTGTATTGCATATGTTGTTAACCACTCACAGTGTTACGCTTGCCGCAGAGCGCCTGTGTGTGACACCTTCGAGCGTCAGTAAAACACTTGGGCAATTACGTGAAACGCTGAAAGATGACCTTTTCTATCGCGATGGTACTCGCTTGGTACCAACGGCATTTGCGCTGCACATTGGCCCCTCGATCCATGGCATACTCTCTAGCATGAATGGATTATTACATCAGGGCTCATTTAATCCAGCTTACTATCAGGGCAGTTTCTCATTAGCTATGCGTGAAAGTTCGTTTGAGCTTTTTGCGCCAGTCCTACAACATTTATCTCAGCAACTCGGTAATCACGCACATTTGAATGTGCATGCAAAAGAGGAAATGAGTTTCGATGCGTTGGTAAGAGGCCAAGTGGACTTTTTGCTGCTTCCACACGATCTTAGTCAGCCGCCCACGCAAAACAAAGACTTGGTATGGCAAACCATTCTGAAAGACGAAATGGTTTGTTTAATGGGACCATCAAATCCACTCTCTAAACAGCCTTTGTCTATTGAAAGCTACCTCTGTGCAAGACACATTGGGATTCATGATAAAGATCTCTCACAACCTTATTTCGAGCAAAACCTCACACAAAGGCACTCGAAGCGAAATATGGCTATGCGTGTAGCGGATTTTGGTTCAGCTGCGGTGATGTGTCAGCACTCAGATTACTTGTTCACCTGTTCCAAGCTTTGGGCAAGGGCGGCCATGCAAGCAAAAGGCTTGGTTGAACAATCCCTTCCATTCGATTATGGACAGGTAGCCTACAGCCTCGTTTGGAACAAAGCGAGCTTGAACGATCCGGCTTTAAAATGGCTACAAAAACAATTGCTCGATGCCTGTGCCATGCTCGACGCGTGCGATGCGTGAGTAAGATAACGAATCAAAACTGCATTACGTGAGTACAGTCGGCACTGCGATGGGGTTACTCACGTAACGTAAAAGTTCTGATTTTAAGCGTTCGAGATCATGGCGCGAGCAGACATCCCAAGTTAGCGCCTCCCCCATGACTCCGTGATGTTGAAATGCATTCAAACGGATAAGCACCGATTCAGGCAAAGTACTCAAATAGCGCCCAATCGCTACGATTTCTATATCCAAATCACTTTTCCCTGGAATATGCAGTAACCGAACTTCATACAATTTTTCATGCTTTGCAAGATACTGAAGCGTTTTGAATACACGATGATTATCACGCCCAGTTAGCCACTGGTGCGTCTCTGTCTGCCACGATTTCAAATCGATCATCGCACCGTCCAGAAAAGGAAGCACACGCTGCCAACCTGTCACTGATAAAGAGCCATTGCTGTCGATGAAACAAGAAAGGTGCTGTAGCTCAGGATCTTGCTTCATCCCTTTAAACAGCTCAATAATGAAAGGAAGTTGTAAGGTAGATTCCCCACCGGATACTGTAACACCACTGATGAAAAAGCGATGCTTGCGTATCAAATCGAGCATTGTTACCACAGAGTAGTCAGTAATTTTTGGATTAGATTGGTTCTGACATATCTCTATACAATGATCGCAGTGGGTGCACTCCTCTTTAAGCCAAACAACGTTGTTGTTTTCGTCGAACTTCAGTGCGTCTGCCGGACATTCACTCACACAATCACCACAGTGATTACAATGGTTTATTGTATGAGGGTTATGACAGTTCAAACACTGATAGTTACAACCCTGTAGAAAGATGACTAGACGATTTCCTGGCCCATCAACACAAGAGAAAGGAAGGATACGAGTGACTTTTGCCAAAAGGCTTCCACTTCGTCTAGACATCTTGTTCTTTCCTAAACCGACCTTTACGCCTGCGTGTAGGTCGGTGTCATTTCATGACTCACCACACGTGGTGAGCGATCTAAAATCCCAGTATTTTTTGCCGCCTCTGCTCCCAGAAACGTCGTATTGGTTCTCGAACCTTCTGCATCATATTTTGCGATATCAGAAAGTTTAACCATGTATCCCGTAACGCGAATCAAATCATTTGAGGCCACATTCGCGGTAAACTCACGATAACCAGCATTTAACGCCCCTTTGCACAAATTGAACATCGCTTCTGGGTTTGATTTCACCGTTTCATCAATCGTCAAAATATCGCTGATACCTGCACGATAATACTGGTGATGCTCAGCTGTTGCTTGTACATAAGTGACAGGGTCTGGCTCCGTGCCATAAGGAAGACGCACACCTGGCGTAACGCCAAGATCTAAGCTAATACCACCTTGAGCATGTAAGAGCGCTTTGCCATCCAAACCATATTTCACTGGGGTTGACTCCACTAGTTTCTCCAGTGTGGCTGAAACATCATGAGCAAAGGCATTCGCACGTTCATCTTTTCCGTACTGCCCCGTTTGGCCTTCTTTTTCGAACAGAAGATTCACCGCTTCTGCCATACCATAAATGCCATACATTGGTGCGAAACGGGACTCTTCAATCAACCCTTCTTGCGTCAAAAATCCTTGAAAGAAATTGGACTTTTCATGCAAGTGCGTACTTCTAGCGTCTATCAACTCAACCATTAATTGATGGTATAGAGGTAAAACACTGTTTAAGAAGTCGTTACAATCCGATGCTCGTTCTGCGACTTCTTTTAGGTTCATTCGCACCAGCGTGTTTGAACCACCAGCCAGTGGCAGTGAATTGTAGCAACTTACAATACCAAAACGTGAACCGCTGTAGGCTTTCGAGTGCACAGGGTAATTGGCAATATGAGGCTTACTACACTCGCAAA
This sequence comes from Vibrio sp. 2-1-2a, assembly GCF_032648565.1. Taxonomy (NCBI): domain Bacteria; kingdom Pseudomonadati; phylum Pseudomonadota; class Gammaproteobacteria; order Vibrionales; family Vibrionaceae; genus Vibrio; species Vibrio sp. 2-1-2a. The sequence continues at coordinate 38,418 of NZ_WBOH01000007.1, read as the reverse complement.
TATTCTGCGTCGCTTGACGAAGTAAATCATCAGGCGTGACCGACTCGTCGTACATGAACGTAAGATTTGGCGCAATCTGCTTGAGCTCGGCGTCCACTTTTAAAATAGTGCGACAAATAATGTTGTCTGTCGGTCCGACATTCACGTGCATAAACGCATCTGGCAATGTGCGATCCAACATGATCCAAAAATGTTTTAACTTTTTGTAAATTTGATTCTCTGTTAGGTCGCCTATGTAAGGCAGCAAGACATCATCCAACTGACCTAAATACACCGGAATATTCGTTACCGATGGAACATGATGGTAAATGATGGTGAGCATATTCAGCGCATCATCGAAATCGTCAGCTGGAAGCAACTCTAGATACTCAGAGCCTTGCGATAGGAACTTAGCGTAATCAGGCAGCACATAGCGTGGTTTGAAAGGTGCATGGCCTTCAAACATATCACAGATGATTCCTTCATCCATTGCTTGTCTTAGCGATGGGGAAATCGACATGTAAGGAATACATGCTTCCGCCTCCAAGGCCAAAAAGTTCGACTTTTGTTTTGGAGAAAGACGAACATCAGTCGCAATGTCTAGAAAACGTTGTTGTAGTTCAGAAAGGCTTTTCATCTGAGATGTCCCTGAAAAAGTAACCACAAACCCACAAGATAAAACATGGATTCTACCCCTAAAGAGTAACGTGATTTTACTCCGGCTTACCTGTTGCCACTAATGAAAATAAACAAAACGTCTATTTCCATAATGGAAATAAGCTAACGCTAAATTAGGTTATTGCAACTTACGCTATTGAAATAACCCAACCATGCACCAAACACGTGCTTTCTCATCGATTTGCCGTCGACAACATGACGCCCGCGCTAATAAATACTCCGCCAGTCAGGCGATTGAACAACTTGGCTCTTCCAGCGACAAACAGCCAGTCTGAAGCTTTTACACCTAATAATGCATAAAATGTTAGCCAACTTAGCTCAAACACCACAAATGTAGATGCAAAAATCGCGTATTGAGCCAACAAAGGCGCAGAGGGATCAATGAACTGAGGAAACAAAGCGGTAAAAAAGACAATCGCTTTCGGGTTACTAGCGCCAACAATAAAACCACTGGTGAACGCGCTGAGCGCATTCGAGGAGCTTTGGACGGCTGCCGTTTTGTCAAAATCCGTTTGAGAAGAGCGCAGCGCTTGAATGCCTAACCAGATTAAATAAGCGGCACCACACCATTTGATGATATTGAAGACCAGCTCAGATGAGGCAATCACAACCCCTAACCCGGTAAAAGAAAGCGTTAGTATAATAGTGATCGCTGATAAACTGCCTAGCGCAGTCATGAGGGCAATACGAAACCCACTGCTCACACCTTTACTTAAACACAGCAACGAGCTTGGCCCAGGCGATGCAGTAAGCACCAAAACGGCCAGAGTGTAAAAAATCCATGTATCAATTTGCATTGGCATCCCTTCCCGCAAAAAGTAGAGGGCTATACCTCAATCTTTATTGAGATATTCCTAGCTCAGTTTCCATCCATGAAACTCGATTCTTTAATAACCACCTAGTCGCTACATAATTTAGAAACCATTAATAGATAGTTATGCAATCAAAATACGCTCTGCATGCAAGGTTGTAAAGCATGTTTATTTTTCTTAATCATAAAAAGGCTTGGGATCGATTTCTAACGATGACGGAGCGACTGCTCTTTCTATTTTGTGTAGGCTATTTTTCAAATCGACCATCGCCACATCGATATAACGCTGATATTTGCGTGAGTAAAAACACTTCACTTCTGGCTTTAAAGCTTGAGAGTCATTTGAGGACCAAACAATACCAACACGCCCATCACTCAACTCAACAATAGAGCCCACTGGGTACATCCCAACGCAATTAATGAACTTGTAGACTAGGTCTGCATCTAAATGAAATGGCGTTAAACTCAACAAGATTTTAAACGCTTCTGCTGAGCTCATGCCTTTTTTGTAGCAACGATCGGCCGTCAATGCATCGTAAATATCAACAATACAACTCATGCGGCCGTGAATCGGAATCTCATCGCCCTTCAAGCCTCTAGGGTAGCCATTGCCATCTAACTTCTCATGATGCATCAAACAGACATCGCGACTCACATCACTAAGGCCCTTTACATGGAGAATAATCTCACCAGCGAACACTTGATGTAGCTTCATGTGTTCAAACTCTTCAGGTGTTAGCTTTGCTGGTTTATGCAAAATCTTGTCATCAACTTTAATTTTACCTACATCATGAATGATGCCACCAATAGCGAGCTGCTTTAATGTCTGCTTATCTAACCCCAAGTACTTACCAAATGATACTAAAAGGCAAGCCACATTGACGGAGTGTTCCAACAAGTAGGAGTCTTTTTTTCGGAGTGCAGAAACACATTGCAACGCATCTGAGTCGATAAAAACGCTTTCAATGACATCATCTGCCCAAGCTTCTACCTCATCAACTTCAATGATTTTGCCTTCAAAAGTTTGATTCAATAGTTTCTGCGCCAGATCTTTTGCTTCCGCAATTAGCTTTTTGGCTCGTTTATGTTGAACATCTCTCGAGCGATAAGCGCGTTGAACCTTCGAAAACTCAGAGGACTTGGGCTCTCGCTCCTCTTCTACGGCAACAATGGATTCATCCACAGGCTTAAAGACACACTTCTGAGAAGATAATGTTTGATCTACCCAAACATACTTCACGCCGCTCGCGGTAAGCTTCTTAATGCCCTCTGGGCTAGATATCCGCCCTGCATTGGCTAAATTTACGCGCTTGTTGTGCTCTATCGCGGTAACAAACATACCAACGCCGACATCAGCGAGCGCAATTTTGATTGAATTTTTTGGATCGTACTGCATAAAAAGAAAGCTTACTCGATATTAACGGCAGTATTATAAGAGATTTGATTAATTGGCGTGATAATAAATTAGAATTGATTACTATTAATGAGCATCCTGTCAATTAATAACCCATCGCGATCACTAAGCCCTTTTTGTTATTATGGTCTTTAGCCTAGCAAATATACAGATATGACACTCAAGAACAGAACCTCTAACCGACACGTCTTAAAATAACTTGAGGATAATTATTCATAAATATTTATAGATTGCGGACAGCATCAATAACTGTATTTTATAAATGATTTTTACTGTTGACTATTTTTTATAAATGTCGATGATTAGCCGCCTAATCTTAGTATGTTATTAACCTAGTAGCGCATAAAATGATAGCCAAACAATTTGAACTGATACTTTTGTGATTGTAATGTACGCCAACAGATCAACTCTATGTTATCAACTCCCCACACTCATATCTGATGCTAACACGCTCGAGGAGGAAATATCTTGACCACCATATTTGACCAACAAGCCTCAGATAGTGACCGAGAGTTCCTGAAAATCGTTGAAGAACGATTCATTCATATCTTCGACGTATTTAACGAAGGCCTCTTCTACATGGATGAGTTTGGTACCATGGTATTTTACAACAAAGGCTTCTATGAACAGCTCGGTATTAACGCTGGCCGAATCAGTTTAGAGCAGTGGTTAGAGCTTGTTCATCCTCTTGATCGAGAAAGGCTGTCCACAAGGGTCGATGCGCACATCACGACCAACAATACGAGGGTTACGACCACTTACCGAGTGCGTAAACCCAATGGACAATACGTCTGGATAGAAGGCGTAGCCATGACCAAAGAAACAGAACATGGCCATTACATGGTTGGCAGCCATCGCGATATTTCTGAGCGTAAGCTGATGGAAAGTTACATCCATCAAGTTGCATTTCATGACAACGCGTCAGGCATGGCTAACCGCGCCCATCTCTTGCTGGATATCGAAGACAGTGTACGTACCACCGATTCTTGCGCGTCTATTTGTTATATTCAGATCGAAGACATCAAATCTTACTTGAATCAATATGGCAGCGAACTGGTCGATGGGTTAGTAGAGAAGTTGCTACAAACTCTCAGTCACTTGCCCTCTCCAAACAGCTCGGTGTATCGAGTGCATGATGATGACTTTGCGATTTTGATTCACGATGAGTGCTCAATAGAAGCGCTACAGAGTTACGCTGAAAGTTTAAAACAAACCTACCATGAAGCGGTGATTGAAGAAGGCCAATACCTAGGTAGCAACATTAGCATTGGTTTGTATCCTTGTATTGACCCTAGTCACTCCGCAGAGGAAATTTTACGTAAAGCGGCAAGAACTTGTCAGTACGCGAGCGAACAAAATAGAGACCGCGTCGCGGTCTACAGTGAGAAGACGCAGCATGCCGTTGATCGCTACTTCTTTATTGAGCAAGGTCTTAAAAGTGCGCTAGAAAAACAGACATTAAGTGTTAAGTTCCAGCCAATTATTGACGCCAAAAGCTCAAAAGTGGTGAGCTTCGAATCACTAGTGCGCTGGCGTAGCAAAGAGTTTGGCGAAATTTATCCCGACGAGTTTATCCCTGTAGCAGAGAACAAAGGATTGATCGTCGAACTGGGATATCAAGTATTTGCCAAAGCGTGTGAATTCATCAAAAACTACCGTGAACGTTACCAAAACCAAGTTCGTGTTAACGTGAACGTTTCTGTACTTCAGTTGATGAACAGCGAATTCCCTACGCGAATTAAAGCCATGGCGGATGAAGCAGGCGTTGACCCCGAGTCTATTGTTTTGGAACTGACAGAAACGTTTATTTTGGATAATAACCAGACGGCTATTGCCCCCCTAAGCACGCTCAGGGAATTAGGTTTTGCACTCTCGCTCGATGACTTTGGCTCTGGTTACAGTTCATTAAATAGCTTCTTCGACTTGCCAATGACACAAATCAAAATTGATAAGTCGATGGCATGGAAGACACTGACCAATCGCTCCTCTCAAGAGTATTTGAAGTTTCTTATCACTATGTGTCAGGAAAACAATATTGAAGTGGTGATAGAAGGCATCGAAGACGCAAAAATGTGTGACTTCTTTTCCGAGATGGGCGTCGATTATTTGCAAGGTTATTGGTTCTCTAAACCACTCTCTGTTGCCAGTGCCAGTCGCTATTCATTGAGCTAAACCGTTCTTCGGCGAAATAATAGAATTAACGCTATTCCGCACGGCCACGTTAAGCATGCTGAACTACTCACAGTAAATTTCAGACACTAACTGGCCGTGACGAAAACAACCTTAGAGAGCCTTGATTAACGTAGGCGCTCAAAAACAACACTCTGATCTAAGTGTTCGTGATATTGAGTGTAATCTAAGCCCATATCAAAGATATATTGAGTCACCAAGTTTCTAACGCACTCAATCAATTGGCTCGCTTGCCATGGCTTCTCAAAGTAGCGATCAATACCTGCGGAGTTAATCGCATTAATGGTATCCGTGTGCGTCGCCTGCCCCGTCAGAAGCACTTTACGTGTGCGAACAAAACGACTGTCTTGTGATACCTCTGTCAGTAGTTCCACTCCTGTTTTACCTGGCATGACATGATCGGAAATTATTAATGCGATCATCTCGCCTTCTGCATCAAGCTCATCCATCAGCTCTAGAACCTCACCTGCGGATTCGCAGTCTTCGATATTCAACCACTGATGTAACGGCTCTAAATCTTGTAGAACCGCGCTTAATACCTCTCGTTGGTCATCAACGCAAATTACATTAAGCTTCTCCATGTTCACCCTCTACTGGTAACTTGATTCTAAAAATTGTTTTTTCACTGTCGCTCTTTACCACAATAGAGCCGTTATATCCGGCGATAATGCGTTTCACAATCGACAGCCCTAATCCTAAACCAAACGACAACCCACCCTTTTTAGTGGTGAAGTTTGGCCGGAAAATTTTTCTGCGTGTCGCTTCATCGATTTCTGGTCCGTTGTTAGCAATCGTGACCAAAATTTTCCCCTTACTCTCTCGAGTATGTATTTCGATCCCCGGGTCTTCGGTTTGACCAAGTGCATCACACGCATTCTTTAAAATATTGACCCAAACTTGGACGAGTTCGGTTTGAGAGCCGACAAAGTCCGGCAACTCCGCTGGGCTAAAACGTACGCTCATGCGTCTTAAGTCACTTTGCAATAGGGCTAGCGCTCGATTGATTGAGTCATTAATATTAAACGCTTCATCCAAGTCGATATCCGTACGCCCCAATTGTTTCACTGAACGTACAATGCCAACAGTATGTTTAGAGGCAATACGCAAATCATGAAGGTCTCGCCCCATTTGCCAGAAACGTATCGCTTCTTCGGGTCTTTTTAACCAATGCTCCGACAGGAAATTATTTGGAACGGCACGTGCGAGATCACGCGCGAGATCCTTGGGTAAGCCGTAATATTTTTCGAAGTGACGCCCCCGCTTTCTCGCTTCGCTGGAAGAGACTTTCTGTCCTTGCATCAAACCAAAATCAAAAAACTGACTCGCTTCCGGATGAACTTCTTCAAGCAATTCCATGATGACCGACTCGAGTCGCTCAGATTTACTGCTTACCACACCAATAGCATTGTTCAACTCATGAGCAATACCCGCGGCAAGCTGCCCTAACGTTGTCATTTGCTCTGCGGTATGCAGCTTTTGTAACGCTTTTTCTTTAGCCAAGGCCTCTTGCATTGCACGCCGTTGACGCCGAGATAACTCGTTCACCATCACAGGCATAAATTGTGTCGTCAATGGTCCGTATGTCGCCTCTTCCACCGCGGGCGTATCACGCTGTATCCAAGCCAGTTCAACATCAGTTTGAGCAATAACTGTCGAAGAGGCCGTCCATGTACCAGAAAAGAAACTATGTACGCCAATAAACGCACCTTGAGACGCAGAAAATACCTGAATTGGCTTCTTATCATCTTCCGCATAATAGCCAGCCAACTCTCCTGACAGCACGTAGTACAACCGGTCGTTGTAGCCAGCTTGCTCGATCAGTACCGATCCGGATAAGACCGTTAATCGGCGTTCAAGATGGTTAAAATAGCGTTGTACTAACGCATCTAGTTTCGTTTCGTACATGGGTTACCCAATATGCCCAACGGTATGTAAAATCCAAACCATAACAAAACTAAGTAATACACCAATCACGCCCAGCACTGCACCGATACGAGCCATTTGGCTGCTTTCGACATGCCCAGTAGCATGAGCCAACGCGTTTGGTGGCGTACTGATTGGTAACGACATACCGAGTGAAGCGGCAAATGTCACGACTAAGATCAGCGTCACTTCTCCACCCAATGGCGTTAACGAAGTCATCGAGGTACCTAGCGCAGCCATAATCGGCATAAGTAAGTTTGCAGTAGCCGTATGCGACATAAAGTTTGCCATTAACAAGCACAAGAAAGCCGCACCAAACAAGACCACATATGGCGAGAACTGATCAAACGGAATACTGTGTACCACTAGCTTCGCAAGCCCTGTTTTATCCAGAGCAAGACCCAGAGCGATACCACCTGACACCAACCAAAGCACGTCCCAAGAAATTTTCTTCAAATCTTCCTTGTTGATAATGCCCGTCAATGAGAATACCGCGACCGGAATTAATGCCACTGTGTAAGAGTTCATCCCATGTGCTGACCCCATCAACCAAAGAATAATCGTACCTGCGAAGGTGACATAGACAATCATCGCTTTTGGTGTTTTCAAAAACTTGCTCTTAATGTTCAGATCGATGGTGGTTTGCTCGGCTTTATACAAAAAGCCAATCAGAAACCACGCTAGTGCCATCATTACAATGACGAATGGCACGCCAAATACCATCCATTCACCAAAGGTAATTAAGTTGTCACCAACCAAATATTTCAGCGCGATAGCATTCGGGGGCGTGCCGATTGGTGTACCAATACCACCAATGTTGGCGGCAACAGGAATACACAAGGCAAACGCAATTCGACCGGGATCTTTAGGCCCAAATACCGCAATCACAGGGGTTAGAATCGACAACATCATCGCTGTTGTTGCGGTGTTTGACATAAACATGGAAAAGACAGCGGTGATCAACATCAAACCCAACATAACGAACTTTGGGTTTTGCCCAAATGGTTTTAGCAACACGCGCGCTAAGTTGACATCCAGCCTGTACTTTGTCGCCGCCATAGCTAAGAAGAACCCACCGAGGAACAGCATAATAATCGGGCTAGCGAAAGTCGCCATTATCTCGTTATATTGCAACAGCTCACCAAAATGTGGCTGCCCTTCTTGCAAGCGAAAAAGCACGATGCTTTTATTCGAAACAAGCAATAATTCGAGCACAATGATAACGACCGAAGTGGCGTAGATTGGAATGGGTTCAAACACCCAACAGAGTGCAGCAAGCAAGAAGATTGCGATCACTCTCTGCTGGACGATAGTAATGCCATCAAATGGGAATGCAGAGAGGGGCATTAACCAAATAAGCAATGGTATCAATGTTGGAATAATGTATTTGAGATAAGGGCGCATAGTACTACTTCTCTTCCTGAGATGGTTAGCCAGACACGTTTGGCGTTTGGAACGCCATTACCCACCGCAATACCGAAGCTTTTAGGCTCTGACTAAGCCTTCAGAGACGAAAAATGCAGTAATGGCTTGCTCCAGAGAAGATTATGCACACTGTTTTCAAACAAAACTTTGGTGCGAGATCAATGAACTTGTTTTCACATTGGAAAACATTTTATATCTGTGTTCAAGCTCACTAAATGCTCACGATTTCAATGAAATATACTTTTCCATCATAAAGTTAGTTAAGGTTTCTCCCCTAACTTCAGCACGTTGCTGAACCTTAACTGTGAACCCCATTTTCTCGTAACAAGGCCGGGCAGTGATACTCACTTCAGAGTACAGTCGCTCTATCCCCTTTACTTTCGCCTGTGAAAATAGAAAAGACATCAAATCACGACCAATACCTTGGCCTTGATATTCATGGTGACAAAAGAAATGGTCAATCAAGCCGTCACTTTGCAAATCACAATAGCCAACGATCTGCCCTTCTATTTCCGCGATATAGGGTTGAATAGCATCCATTGTGCGTTGCCATGAATTGAGATCAAAATCTGATGGGGCCCAAGCTGAAACTTGTGATTCAGTATAATCGCGACGATTAATGACTCGTACAGTGTGGTAAAAAAGCGTCCACAATATTGGAGCATCCTCTGTGCGATAGCGGCGTATTGAGAGCATCGGTTTAATCATTCCTATTCGATAAATACCAAGTATTAACGCAAAGTAATACTGGTGAATTCATCATTTTCAATACCAACCACTAAAGGCTTTTCAAGCTGATCGCTGCTCATCAATACGGTGGTATTTAGCTCTCGACTTGATCTGCGTATTTTGCTTTTTCTGATGATATGTATATTCACAATGTAATCGGAATATTCCTTCGTGACTCCTCCAGAAAACTCCACATGTTCACTTTCATTATCTTGGACCACATGAAATTTTCGATTTGCTTGAATATCAGCGCTGAGTGAAGAGTCACCATAGTTAAGTACAACGGACGTTGGTTCACTATCTTGATTGGCAAAACAGCCAAATGCGAAGGTGCATAATGCAAGTATACTTTTTGATTTAAACATTGGTTATTCAATTTCTAGTTATTTTTCTGCCATTTGCATTACCAAACAGCACTCTCAATAATCGCCCATTGTGCCACAGGTGTACGCAAGTCTCTAAATACAGTAAAAGGATGTACGATGAAATTCCGCTAAAAATGGGGGAATCACAATGCAGTTGAGGATAAACCAGCCTATTTAATCGCCCCCAATAACACCCAAGCAATTGTTTTTATTTAATTTTAAATTACTAAATAGTGTAAGCAATATACGTACAAGCTCTTACTTTTTCATACGCAACTAAGCAAGTTAATAGAGAGAGACAATATTGTCTATGCCACATGTTACAAATCTGCTTACCTCATTATTACGTATGATCCGATATTGTGGCGCTAGCCTTCCCTTCTTTTTAACGAAGGGAAGATTTAACAATAAGGCTTGCACCTATTTTATAGCTAAAATCAATAAAGCATTTCCAACATCGGTTGGTCTAGGAGCGATCAATGAAAAACTCTCTCAGTTTTACTCATCTATTAAAAGTTGGCTTGATATCAATCGCAGCTTTGATGGGTGGATGCACTCAAGGAGATTGGCGTACCGCAAGCAGAGAACCTGCCGGTATCGCGCCTGACCCTTCCAATGTGAAACATGCCGTAATTGAGTTTTATGCCGCAGATGCATTTGGTTGGCGAGGCTGGTTTGCGGTGCACACTTGGTTTGCGATAAAGCCTGAAAATGCGAACGAATATACCGTGTATGAAGTGGTCGGGTGGCGCGTGAATCGTGGACAACCCGCTCTGTATCAATACCAAACGGGCACACCAGATCGCTACTGGTACGGTGCGAAGCCAGAAAAAATACTCTCAATACAAGGTGAAAAAGCCGATAAACTTATCCCAAAAATACAAAGCGTTATCAACCAATACCCTTGGGCTGAAGAATACACGTTGTTTCCAGGACCAAATAGCAATACATTCCCGGCTTGGGTGGGCAAGCAAATTCCGGAGTTAGAACTCGACTTGCCATTTAGAGCAATTGGTAGCGGCTACGCCAACGAGTAAAACAAAAGCTTGGTAACTGGCGCGTTTTACGTTCAGCGCATAGCACTATACCTATTGTGCGTCTTCACCTAACTCGGTTCTGTTTCTTCCGTTGCGCTTTGCTTTATACAGAGCGTTGTCAGCGTCTTTCATTACCGCTTCAATTGGCATATCGTTGCCTTTCCAGTGAGAAACTCCAAGTGATACCGTTACCTTACCAACGACCAGGAAATCGTGTTTTTCTACGTTATGCCTAATCCGCTCTGCGACATCAACCGCGTGATGAACATCCGTCGCTTCAAGGAACATCATGAACTCTTCCCCACCGGAACGGCAAAGATGATCATTCGCTCGGGCTTGCTCTTTCATCAACTGAGCGAATTCTTTGAGTAGATTGTCACCCACATCATGACCATAGTTATCATTGACGCTCTTAAAGTGATCAATATCCAAAGCTAAAATAGAAAAAGCGGTGCTTTCCTGCTTAAACAAGCCTAGAACTTTGTCTAAGCCGCGTCGATTTAACAACCCAGTCATCGCGTCTGTTAGCGTATCCAATTGCAGCTTATCAATGGTTTTTGAAACGATACCAAACGCTTTGAGAAAACTGAGCTTCAAATGTGAAGCCTCAAAATACCAAGACTTAACCAGCTTCAAATCATCGATGGATGAGGAGTGCTCTTCTACTCCTCGAACAGCGCCAGCCAATTGCCATAATGGTCTTGAAATAAGTAGAGAGAAGAACCAGATCAACAGCAGAGTTAATAAACCAATTGGAATCGATTTGAAAAATACACTCCACATCTGCTCATCTAGCACCATTAACGTCATTGATTTCGGGCGCTGAGCGACAATTCCCCACCCTGATGATTCAACTGGTGCATACCCTGCTAGCATTTCAACACCACGAGAGTTCACAATTTCTTTGTTACCACGCTGACCCATTGTCACGGCGTTAATTGCAATATTATCGTTGATCACTTCACCAACCCGCGATTTATCTGGGTGGTAGATCAGCGTATTGCTTTCGTCCACAACGTAAAGGAAAGAGCCATCTTTGTAAGCATGCTGGCTAAGTAATTCCGCAAGAATATTATCCTTCTCTAAATAGATAGTACCGCCGATATAGCCTAAATATTCATTGGACTGAGAAAATATAGGGTATGAGATCGTTAACAGATAATTTCCTGCGGGTGAGATGAATGGCTCAGTGACAACGGGCGCTTGAGCATTTAAAGATTGACGTTTTCTTTCACCAACGAGCTTTACACCTTTAACCTGAAGTGTCTCTGGTGATACAGAAATAATGACGCCTTTCGCATTAACGACAACCACAGAGTTGAATGATTTGGTTTGCTTTCTCAGCCTCTCCGCCTCTTCGTCAAGAAACTGAGCATCGTGCATCTTATCTTTTAGCAAGTTCGCACTGTATTTTAACTGCGACATTGAGCTTTCTATGAAAGAGTCCGTCATTTCTGACATTTTTTGCGCATAAACGCGGTTGGACTCTAACGTGTTATTGATGATGAGATCTCGTTGCACTCGATAGATCGAATAAAACGCATTGATCAAAGTGACAAGCACGCTGAAAACACACAGGATTACAATAAGGTTTCTAAGATTAAGTTTTTCTTTTCTTCTAAAGGACATTTGCCAACTGCCAGCTTCGATGGCTTTTTGTATGAATGAGCGTATAGGTTATATGAAATTGATTTAATTTTCAGGTAGGAAGTTGGGAGCAGTGTTAAATATTTTCTCACATAATAGAACGCAAAATGAGCTAATAAGAGAATTCAGTGACACGAAATAAATGCCGTGCCACTGTAATATCGCACAACTTTAAGCAAGCTCTGTGCTCGTCATTACCATTGTCTTTAATACATCGACAACAAGCTGATGATCATCTAACTGCGGTAAACCCGATACCGTGACAACACCAATTAAACCAGAACCCAAGATTCGAATTGGGAACGCGCCGCCATGAGCACAATACTCACGCGCATCGAGATGTGGCTGATTTTCAAAATCACGCTGCTTTTGCTTATTGTACAGCGAGAGGTAGTAAGAGCTGTGACCATATCTCAATACTGAATTTCGCTTTCTACGAACCCAATCCAAATGGTCAGCGCACGTTCCTATCATCGCGTATTGAAATAGCGTTTGTCCAAAACCGTAGACCTCAATAGCCACAGCCGCGTCACAGGCTTCCGCCGCTTCTTTTAAAGCTAAACCAATAGACCACGCTACTTGGTGGTTAAACTCTTTCAATTGAAGCTCATGCTCTTGTTGAGCGACGAGCTCAAGCGTTAAGCTCATGATTTCACCTGAATCGTTTTACCCGTTTTACTGCTTTCCAATGCCATCTCAATCAGAGCGATATTCTGTACTGCTTGAACGGCAGGAACCGGGTTATCAGTACCCAAACGAATGGCATCTGCTACACCAACAAAATAAGCTTGATACGCACCTCTCTCCGTTTTGATGGTTTGCGCACCGTCTTCGTCGTAGCGGACACCGTATAACGCCTCGTCCTCTTCTGACCAAGCATCGTTCTCCGGTAATCGGCCTTCTTTTAAGTAACCTTCTTGAGGATCTAATCCGTATTTTTCATATTTAGCCTCAGTACCCAATACTTTATAACGCAGGTTTGGTTCTGGGCTGTATAAGTTTGAATGTAAATGCACAATATGGTCTGTGTAATGAAGCACTAAGTTGTAGTAATCAATCGTCATCGCGCCCGGACGCATCATTCGACACTGTGCGTCTATCGCATCTGGCAAACCAAATAATACCAAGGCCTGATCGAGAAGATGGGGAGCAAGATCGAATAAAATACCACCGCCATCTTGAGCCTGCTCTCGCCAGCGTTGACGAACTTCAGGACGGTAGCGATCAAAGTGCGACTCAAACAGCCTCACATCACCTAACTTACCTTGTTCGATAAGCGATTTAACGGTGAGAAAATCGCCATCCCAACGCCTATTATGAAAAACGCTCAGAACCAATCCTTTTTCTTCTGCTAAGGCGATCAACTCATTCCCATCTTCTATGCGCGTTACAAACGGTTTTTCAACAATGACATGTTTCCCATTGTTCAACGCGCGCTTTGCGAGCTCGTAGTGCACGTCATTTGGCGCAGTGATGATCACAAGCTCAGCGTCACTGTCATCGAGTAAAGTATTGGCATCAGCAAACCACTGAGCATCTGGCCAATCATTTTGGACCGCTTCCTGTTGACGAGAACTTATTGCGCTCAACGTCAAGTTTGGCAGTGCTTTAATGAAGGGTAAGTGGAAAGTTTTTGCTGAATATCCGTAACCAATCACGGCGGTCTTTACGGGATCGTAAGCCATACTAAGATTCCTTATTTCGGTGAAACAACAATACATTCAATATCATTGTGGTCGAGAAGTTGTTGAAAATCTGATTGAGGAGCATGATCGGTAATAACGATGTCGATCTTTGACAAATCACATACATGGTGAAAATTGTCGCTTCCAATTTTGCGGGATTCACAAACGACAATGACTTGTTGAGCTTGCTCTATCATGGTTTGTTTCATGGTTGCTTCTAGCTCATTATTTGTCGTCAACCCTCGGGATGACAACGCGCACACACCAATAAACGCCTTATTCACATGATATTGCTTCATTTGCTGTTCTGCTTGTGCACCCAAGATCGCTCTGGCGTAGGGGTCAAAGTGTCCACCTAAGAAATGGACGTCCATTGATTCACTTTTTTCAGCAGCGAGCAGTACGTCAATACTGTTGGTGACCACGTTGAGCTTATCTTCTTCACAGCGTGCTTTTTCTACGTAAAGTGGGAGCAGAGATAAGATAGTACTGGTATCAATAACAAGGTGGTCACGCTCATCCACAAGCTTAGCGGCCGCTTGAGCGAGGCGATGTTTAGTGTCACTAATTGGTCGATTAGAGTACGCCTCTGTAGAGGAAGATATCGGGGCAAGCATGACGCCACCTCGGATTCTTTGTAATCCCGGTAGTTGGCTCAACTTGACTAAGTCTCGACGCGCTGAATCTCGCGAGATGCCAAAATACTCGCAAACTTCCGATAACGTTATTTTGTTTTGTAGCTCTAGCTTGGCTCTGAGTTCTATCAATCGCTCTTCTTGCGTCATTACTTAAATTCACTTAAGTGGTTTTAAGCAATAATGCCACACAGCAATCAAATAACCAATACGGACGCACGCAATATTTGCTTATGCTGATACCAAACAGAATTGTTAAGTTGAGGAGATGAAGAGCGTTTTTCTCATCACCCCCTATCACAAAATGTTTGGTGTAGTGTTTACGTTGGCTGGGTCGCTACTTTTTCATCGCTTCTTTAAAAACTTGATTCCAATCTTGTTTCATATCGACAAACAACCAACCTTGCTCTTCACCCACTTTAAATGATTTGTCTAATTTCCCCACGTGAGAGTCTTTATCATACGCCCATTCACGCTTGTCATCCGTGTGATGGATAACCGCTGAAAATCGTGGGCCAGACCCCGCTTTAGTCCACTCTAACATTTGTAAGTCACCGTCAGAATTACCAAATGCCATCACCGGGCGCTTACCAATGAAGTTCTGAATCGTGACAGGCTTCACCGCTTTATCATTCACAAAATCAATTTCTGGCAAGCGTTGAATAGTCGGCTGTCCATCAACGACCTGATACTCTGCTTTTAATGTCGTCCCAACGATATTTTGCGTTGGGATCCCGTACACTTCTGGTGCCCAAACACGCATGAAATCAATACCACCTCCAGAAATTATATAGGTCTGGTAGTCATTTGCTCTCAAGTAGTCGAGTAACTCAAGCATCGGTTGATAAACCATTTCAGTGTATGGCTTTCCCGTCGTAGGATGCACGGCCGTTTTCATCCACTCCTTCACTTCTTGATGGAACTGATCAGTCGACATTCCGGAGTGAGTCGCCATAACAAGCTGCATCACACCTTCAAGGCCTTGCTTGCCAACCCCCTCCAAGTCACCTTTTATTGCCGAAGCAAAAGGTTCTGTTGTTTTCCAATCAGGATGCTCAGAGGCCATCCCTTTCACTTTATCGATCGCAAAAAACAGCTGTAGATAAACGGGTTTTTCTGCCCACAGCGTCCCGTCATTATCAAACGTAGCGATCCTTTGGCTTTCAGGAATATAAGCGTCCGAGCCTTGAGTCGTCGTTTTAGTAACAAACGCCATAATAGCTTGCTTCGCACCGGTGTTGTTCCATGATGGCAGAGGATCTTGCACATCAGCAGCAATGCTATAGCTAGACAGAGCAAAACTTGTCGCAAGGACAATCACCTTTAACTTTATAGCCATTTTAATTCCTTATATTGAGGTACGGGATGCAAATCCAAATGAAAGTATAGTTCACGATTAACAAGCGCAATTCAGAGCAACATATGTAACGATACCAGAAAGTGACCTTGTAACTAGAAACACGCTTTAATTAAAGAAGCTTACTGATAAAGTGTTGAGTTAGCTGGCGTCAAACTGCTCTGAAGTACTTTGACGTCCCTTTTTCTGATTAAGCTCATCAATCACGTAATCCGGAGCCACTTTCTTAAGTTCCGCTAAACACTGTTCAGACTTGGGGTTATCGTACCGAATGTAGATATCACACACTGCGTAAAGCTGCTCCGGCGCGCCAGAGATCAAATAAGCTTTTTCAAAAGCGTGCACAGATTTTTTAAGATCTAACTCTTCTTGCAGAACACCATTTAAGTACCAAAAATAACTGTTGTTCTTCGCCATATTAGCGGCCTTTTCAATTTCGCTAGCGGCATCATGCTTCTCACCAAGTCTTACTAGCGCCAATGACTTCGAGTAATGCAAAGCAGCGTTATCAGGAAAAAGTGTGATTGCTTCATCAAGTACTTGGATAGCTTGTCGATCTTTTTGTTGCGCTCGAAAATTGTCCGCATAGCTTAACCAGACTTGCGGGTTACTTGGCATCAGCTTGGTTAGCTCTGGATAAATCAATGCCGCTTTGTCCCACTCTCGATGCCAACGATATACATCGGCAAGGAGTAATCTAGAAACGTTGTCAGTTTTCTGCGACAAGTAGGATGTTAAATCAGTCACCGCGCCTTCTAGTGACTGTTGCTGCTCCGAACTTAAACTGGCGTAATCTCGAACCAAGTTTATCGCTGCGGTAATTCGAACCATTGCATCGTCATCACTTAGCAACGGGGAAACCAGACGCCAGCGGTGCTCTATCATATAGGGTTGAGCTCCTACAATTGCCGCTTCACGAATTCCAGCATCTGCATCTTTCAAACCACGAGCGACGGCAACCAAAGCGTTTTGGCTGGGATAGTTGGCCAGTTCACGTAAAGCATCAATACGCTTTTCTGAAAACAACTTTTTGTTTTGTGCATCATAAGACAACTTTTCGACTTGCTGTGCTGGCGTCATAGGTTCTTCTTGAGATGCTATCTCAACGGGTGAAACTTTATCTGAATTGAGCAGAGGTTTATCTTGAGCCCAAACGCCTTGGCTTAACGCTACACTCATCGTGAAAGTTAAAAGTGACTTCGTAAAACGCGTTATCTTTTGCATTGATGAGACCTTACTTTTATAAAACTGGACTAGTTGAATCTTAGAACTTAGTGTCAAAAACAGGTCGATTAGACGCTTTCAGATGCAAAGCCATATCACTGTATTTGCCGTGTACCACAGGGTTGCCCATCGCTCGTAAAATGTACGCCATTGATTTATCGGCATGCGCAAAAAACTTCTTCCAACCTGCACATAGATAGTTAAGGCCGGGCTCACCTTCTCTGGTGCGAATAAAGCGGTTTTTAGGGCATTCTCCAAAGCATGCAAACTGATAATCGCAATTAACACACTGCTGAGGCAGTGTACGACTTTTAGCAAACCCGAATTTCTGCTGGTCAGGGCTATAAGCGAGAGTATCGAGTTTTTCGCGGTGAATATTTCCGATCTTGTATTCCGGGTAAACATAGTGGTCACACGCAAAGACATCACCGTTTGGTTCCATTGCTAAACCTTTGCCACAGATTTCACCTAGCGTGCATAGTGGGTTTTTGCTTCCCATCCATGTTTCCAAACTTGCTTCAAAATACTGTACAAAAACGTTACCAATATCATGCACGACCCACTCATTGAATATCGCGATAAGGAAGTTACCCCATGCTTCATCCGCCACACAAAATGGCTCGACAACTGAATCCTTGTGGCCGGGAATCAGACGTTTATCACCTTGCATTAGTTGCTCATTGGGCTTCCAAGTTTGTGGCGCTGTTGTTCTGAAAGTTTTCTGCTCAACAATCGGAATAAACTGCATTTGAGGGGAACGTACTTCATCTCGTAAGAAGCGATACACTTCCAATGGGTTTCGGCTGGTCAAGTTGTTCACGCACGTAAGCGTTGCAAACTTCACTTCATGCTTATGTAATAGATCAACGGCGTTCATCACTTGTTTAAATGTGCCTCTTCCCGCTCGATTTGTTCGGTAAGCGTTGTGCATCATCTCAGGGCCATCGATGCTTAAACCGACAAGAAAGTGGTTCGCTTTTAGAAACTCGCACCACTCATCATTAAGAAGCGTGCCATTAGTCTGAAGATCATTAGAGATCGTAATACCATGAGGGCGGTATTGATCTTGTAGTTCAACAATTCTTTTGAAGTAATCCAACCCCAGCATGGTCGGCTCTCCACCTTGCCAAGAGAAGATAATTTCAGGTGTGTTCTGCCCTTCTATGTATTCGCGGATATAGCTCTCTAAGGTTTCGTCATCCATTATTGGCGAGCACCCTTGCTTATATTCCAACAAATCTTGTTTGCTTAAGTAATAACAATAAGTGCAATCGATGTTGCAGGCAGCACCAATGGGCTTTGCCATCACATGTAAACGCTTAGATGCTTTTCCGTTGAACTGCGACCCTTGAGTTATGTGCATTCATCACCTTCTTAGTTGCTAACCTGTCCCCAATGATGTCAAACCTAATCATCGAGTTAATCGCCTAGGGTTATGATAATGTTCAATTATTCTCGGCGCTTGTTATAGTGTGTATAACCGTTTGTTATGGTTTTGCTTGCTAGACTTTCTGACCAAAGTCGTTGACGGAGTCGCCGAATGAAGCATCCCAAAAGTAAGATTATTTCCTTTGTCTCAACCATGTCGGTCACGCTGATAATTAATGGGTGTGCAACAACCCCACCACACTCTCTCGCTCAGAAAATCGATCAAGATATGGTTCTTGTCGAAGGTGGGCAGTTTACGATGGGCGCAGATAATCCATCAGCCAAAAAGTCAGAGCGCCCAGCTCGCACTGTTAAGGTTGATGGATTCTATTTGTCAAAATTCGAGGTAACTCAATCGGTCTTTGAAGCTGTCACTGGCTCCTCTCTGAGCTACTTTCGAGATCCAAATACACCCGTCAATAATATTAGTTGGCAACAAGCCAATTATTTCATTAAGAAATTAAATGAAAAAACGGGAGAGCATTACCGTCTACCAACAGAAGCTGAATGGGAGTTTGCCGCTAAAGGCGGAATTTTAAGCAAAGGCTTCACTTTTTCTGGATCAAACAATATTGACGATGTGGCTTGGTATGCGAATAACTCGCACAATAAGGCTCATAAGGTAGGTCAAAAGCAACCAAACGAGCTCGGGTTGTACGACATGACAGGTAACGTAGGCGAGTTTGTGATTGATGCTTTTGACGAAGGTTATTACAAAACAGCGCCCAGTGATAATCCGGTAAACGCAAAAGAGGAAAAAGAAAGCCTTGCACACAAGTCTGTACGTGGCGGCAGCTTTGCTTATGACGCAGACGAATCTGAAAACTATCGCCGCGATTTTGCCAGCCAATCCGTCACTATGTCTGACATGGGCCTTAGACTAGCGAAAGACGTAGACTAAACTAAGTAGAGAAAGTGGCGCGATAAAGGCTCCAC
The DNA here is from genome assembly GCF_032648565.1 of Vibrio sp. 2-1-2a. Lineage (NCBI taxonomy): Bacteria > Pseudomonadati > Pseudomonadota > Gammaproteobacteria > Vibrionales > Vibrionaceae > Vibrio > Vibrio sp. 2-1-2a. The sequence goes on along the minus strand of NZ_WBOH01000007.1, from coordinate 18,955 downwards.
TTTTTACTATTGGTGTTTAATCTCTACAGATTCGCAATAGATGCTTTCAGCTGATCAATAGCCTGCTTAGGTGCATAATTACTCAGCTCTTCTAGACACCTATCGAAAGCAAAAGCGACAGCACCTTTTTTATGATTTCTCGCTAGAACTTCGCATTGAGCATATAAATGTTGAGGGTTCCCACCGACTTTAAACGCAGTCTGCAATGCCTTACTGGCTTCCAGAACGTCACTTTTTTCCAAAGCCAGACCATAAACATACCAGTAGTGAGCGTTAGTCTTTCCTAGTTCTGCGGCATGTTTAAGTAGAGCTTTGGCCTCATCTTCCTTGCCTTGGCGTAACAAAGAAAGACCGGCACTGTAAGGTAATGAGCTGGATTTAGGCTGAGCTTTCATCCCTTGTTGTAACACCGAGAGCGCAGCTTTTTCTTTCCCAAGGCGTCTATACAGGTCCGATAAATTCACGTAACTATTTTCGAAATAAGGCTCGATACTTATCGCTTCTTGGTATAACGCAATTGCCTTATCGATTTCGCCTAAGCTGCGGTATACATTTGCCAAATTGGTTCTGCCGAAACCACGATCGGCGTTAAACTTTTGAATGTCCATGTACTCTTCAAGCGGTGGTTGAATCCTATCTTTTTGTAACGGCGTCATTTGCGCATAGCTGGTCACTAATACCGAAGCCGCCTCCGCCCTCACTGAAAGTACGGGATCATCCAGCAGTGGTTCTAAAATTCGCCATCGATCATGAAACTCATAACCAGACGAGCCCGCGACTGCGCCGAGTCTAATCATTTCATTCTCATTTTTAACGGCCCTTGCGAGCGAAACAGTCGTATTTTGGTCAGTATTACCGCCCATTCGCTCTAATGCAGAAGCTCGTATGATGTCTTTTAATGATGAATCCTGAGCAGAGTAAGCCAGAGCATTCGCCGCCCCTTTGTGCCCAATTGCATCGGCATAAAACGCGACAGCAAAGTGTTGTTGATTGCGGTATTGAGAGTGAGGAAACCATTCGGCTATCTGCGCATCCGCCCACTGATTATTCTTATCCTCATGACAAGACGTACATACATTAGGCGTGTCGATGTGTTTACTCAAGTCAGGTCTAGGTACGTGCCAACTGTGGTCTCTACGAGGATCGACTTGCATATATGTGGTCTCTGGCATGTGACAAGTCGTACATTGTGACGCTTTGGATCCCGCTTCATGGAAGGTGTGGTTTTCTGGGGTATATTCTGACGCAATATGACATTGTGAACATACCGCCTCTTCTGGGATGTTTAGCTTTGCCGAATGAGGATCGTGGCAATTGGTGCATGTTACGCCTTTTTCAGCCATTTCAGACTGAAGAAATGAACCGTAAACATAGTCTTCATCGTAAATTTGGCCATCGTGGTAGTAGAGTTCTGGAGTGATCAGGCTTAACCGATATTTATCTAAAAATGAGCCTTGAATGTGCTCACCAGTCTCATTTAACTGCGTTCGACGGCTGTGACATTGTGCGCACGTCTGAACTTGATTTGTTTCTGCGATTGCTTTTGGTTGTAACGTTCTGTGGCCCTTCTCAAATACCCACTCGGTTACCGCTTTAGATAAATTTCGGTCAAAACCATAGTGACTATCTGTATCGAAAGAGCCTCCTGTAGATGCGGATTTTTTCGCCAACTCGATGTGTCCACTTGCAGGGCCATGACACGCTTCACAACCAACATTGATCTCGGACCAAGACGTATTGTAGGTATTTTTGATTGCGTCATAGTTCTTCTTTACATTGGTCGAATGACAGTCTGCACACATGAAATTCCAATTTTGCCCAGTGTTAGTCCAGTAAAACTCATCTGTCGTTGTTGTCTCTGGATAGAGGTGAAACCAGCGCTGACCACTTTCCGATTTCGTCCTTGAATCCCACGCAAAAGGAATGAGCTGTACACGACCGTCTTCAAACTCCACCATATATTGCTGTAACGGTTCCCAGCCAAATGTGTAGCTAATTTTATAATCATGCCATTGACCATCAGGGCCTTGAATATTGACCCAATACTCCTCGCCTTGTCTAAAAAAACGGTTGGGTTGCCCATCATGCGTCACTGTGCGGTTATCAAAATCACCTTGAACAGATTCTGAGTTTGCATGTTTCATTGCCATATCGTGATGAGAGCCCTTCCAAGCCTCCACCTCTTGTTGGTGACATTCCGCGCACGTTTGCGTGCCGACATATTCCAACCCAAGATTCGTGGTATTTTGGGGGCTCTCTATCACTGATGCCTGGGAAAAAAACGAACCACTCACCATGACGATACCCAAAAATAGACACCGAAACCGACCTGCCCACTGACTCATAACTATCCTTAGTATTTAGATGGTGCAACTTGAATCAATATAGTCGCTAACCCCTTGGTTATACAAATAATTAGAAGTGAAAGGCCTTCAAAATGAGTGCTCCATTCTTCGTCCCCCGATTAGGGAGTATCTCGGTGTTTTTGCTGAAACTTTATTCGTCTCACCAGCAACCTGCTCTGGTGTTCATTAGTGACCCATCTCTATTTTTAAAACCTCCCCAAATCATCAGAATGACAAGTATTTTTATTTGGAAACAAATAGTTAAATACCCCCAATAACTTATGGTTATAAAGAGTATAAGAGGATTTTTCTATACACATCATTAACTTATGCAGCACCTAAGCACAAGGTTTACTTGTGCTTCTCGTTACTCTCAACCACCTGGAGTTTTTTATGGCAAACCAATTGAGAAAAATCGCAGTAGGCGTCGGACTGTTAGCAACGTCCAGCGCAGCGATGGCGGCAGACAAACCCAACATACTTGCAATTTTCGGTGACGATGTCGGTTACTGGAACATCAGCGCATATAACCAAGGTATGATGCGTTACAAAACCCCTAACATCGATCGTATCGCGAACGAAGGGGCTTTGTTTACAGACCATTACGGCCAACAATCTTGTACTGCCGGTCGAGCAGCATTCATTACTGACGAAGAACCATTTCGCACTGGCTTGCTGACGATTGGTATGCCGGGTTCCGACCATGGGATTCCAGATTGGGCACCAACTATTGCTGACTTACTAAAAGACCAAGGTTATATGACAGCTCAGTTCGGTAAAAACCACTTGGGCGATCAAGATAAGCACCTACCTACCAATCATGGTTTTGATGAATTCTTTGGTAACTTGTACCACCTTAATGCAGAAGAAGAGCCCGAAACCTACTATTACCCTAAAGACCCAGAGTTCCGTAAAAACTATGGTCCTCGTGGTGTAATTAAATCTTATGCCGACGGTAAGATTGAAGATACTGGCCCAATGACGCGTAAACGCATGGAACACGCGGACGAAGAGTTCCTCGAAAGCACTTTGTCGTTTATGGAGAAAGCTGTTAAAGCAGATAAGCCTTTCTTCATCTGGCATAACTCTACGCGCATGCACGTGTGGACCCGATTGCAAGAGAAGTACCGAGGCAAATCCGGTGTTAGCATTTACGCTGATGGCATGTTAGAGCATGACGATCAAGTCGGCGTATTGCTCGACAAACTCGATGAGTTAGGCGTTGCTGATAATACTATCGTTATTTATACAACTGATAACGGCGCAGAAACCATGACTTGGCCTGATGGGGGCGCGACCCCATTCCAAGGTGAGAAAGGCACGACTTGGGAAGGCGGTATGCGTGTGCCTCAACTTGTGCGTTGGCCTGGTGTCATTAAGCCAGGAACGAAAATCAACGAAATGATGGCTCATCAAGACTGGTTGCCAACATTGTTGGCGGCAGCTGGCGTTCCTGACGTGAAAGAAAAGCTTGCTGAAGGTTACAAAGCAAATGGTAAAGACTGGCGTGTCCATATAGACGGCTACAACTTCATGCCATACTTCGAGGGAAAAGAAGAGAAAGGACCACGTGAGTCTCTGCTCTACTTCACCTCAAATGGTGAACTAAACGCAGTACGCTGGAATGACTGGAAACTTCACTTTGCAACTCTGGAAGGAAACCTAAGCGACGCCGTGCGATCTGTACCAAACTGGCCTAAGATCATTCACTTACGCGCTGATCCATTTGAAAAAGGTCCTAGCGAGTCACAAATGTATCTACGTTGGATGGCAGACAACATGTGGTTGTTTGTACCAATTCAAGACGTTGTTGGCGACTTCTTTAAAACGTTACCTGAATACCCAATGCAACGCGGTACAACTATGAACCCTGCTTCTTTAAATTACGACTCTTTGCAGATGCAAGAAAAGATGCAGCAGTTAGAAATGCTTAAACAGGAAGTGAATAAAGTTAAGTAATTTAATTAATCACTCTAGATTGCGTTACTGAGCCAGCAGAGCTCTGCTGGCTTATATTTGCTGAAGTAAGAACTATTCGTTCAGTTTACTATCGCAAAGAACAAGCATTCTGCCGTAGAGTCCTTTCTTACGAAACCACCTTTATCAAAGACCTGAGCACTTACCACCAGCTTCATCTGAAGTTCATTTAGACTCATGACTTTCATATTTCAAATAGTTCGTAATCCCTATAGAAATCCTTTTCTCTAGGTGGAATAACCAAATAACCCTATGCGCTCGATAACAAATAGTTGATTTTTTGGAAGCATTGTTTATGTCACATGTTGTAACATTGCTTACCTAACGTATTGTAACAAGAGAGAATTGGATGTCTAAAGCGGAATCATCTTCCAGAAAGTTAAGCTTTATTATTATTGGCCTCGTTTTTGTGGTTTGGCTATATAGCTTGTGGGCTGATCGAGTAACACCAATCACTGGCACCGCTCGGATTCATTCTTATCTTGTCCGTATTACTCCAGAGGTTTCGGGGAACCTAACTGAAATCCATGTTCGTAATAATCAAGTCGTTAATGCTGGTGATGTGCTTTTCGAAATTGATCCAAGAGATTATCAAATTAATCTGCGTTCAGCCGAAGCAAACTTAGCCATTGCTGGCCAAAACATTGGAGCCAACACCGCGGCTGTTGAAGTGGCACAAGCTAAGGTCATTGAATCACTCGCAGCTCGTGACAACGCAAGAGAACAAGCAGCTCGCGTAACCGAGCTCGCCGCAAAAGGGGTATTGAGTAAATCTGAGCTAGACAACGCCATCGAAGCCAAAGCACGAGCTCAAGCCACATTAGAGGCAGCAGAAGCGTCCTTAGCTCAAGCCAAGCATAATCTTGGTCCCGAAGGGCAAGATAATCCCCAGATTCTCGCAGCTATAGCAAATCTAGAAAAAGCGCAACTCGACTTACAACGAACGAAAGTGATTGCTCCATCAAAGGGGATCGTTTCTAACTTACAACTCACTGTTGGGCAAAAAGCGACGACTGGCTCACCTCTTGTCACTTTCATTGATCCGAGAGGCGTGTGGGTATCAGCGCTTGTTCGCGAAAACTCACTCGAGCATGTTCGTGCGGGACAAAAAACAAAGATTGTGTTGGATGCTTTACCTGGCAGAGTGTTTGAAGGGCGAGTAGAAAGCATTGGTTGGGGTACTGGTGGCAGTAACGACGTCGATCCGACAACTGGCTTTTTGGTTGCAGACAATAATTCCTTAAACGCACAGCGCTATCCTGTAAATATTGTTTTTGAAGGCGGAGATATTCCCGAAAACGTACGTTATGGTTCGAAAGCAACGGTCGCTTTTTTAACTGAGCAAAGCACCTTTGGAGAGTGGCTGGCCTCTTTCTGGATGAGAGTGTTGAGTATCTGGACTTATGTTTCATAGTTCAGCAAACCCAATCATTAGATTGGTTTTCACTCCGATTCTTTTACTGTTTTACTTACAGTATTCAGGTGCACCTACTCCCTTTATCGCGCCAATATTCGTTGTGATTTTTCTAACACTGATGCCATCTAAACCCCCGTTCAACATGATGTTGAAATTGCTGGTAATACTCTCACTTCTCAGCTTTGGCATCGTAACTTTAGCAGGAGCGCTCATGAGCTCTCCTAGTGGCTTCTTACTGTTTACTTGGTCACTTCTCTGTTGGAGTTATTACCGAAGTCATCGCGATCCCAAAGACATCGTTTCGACACTCACTTTGATTGTTGTATTGATTATCGTGGTCACAAGCCAACAAGTGGGGTTGTCGCTTGAGGGGTTGCCATGGGTCTTATTTAATAGTTTCATTGTTGCGTTGGTTGCCACATATATTAGCTTTTGGCTATTCCCTGGGGACGAAAAAGATATACAACCAGACCAAACCACTCTTGATGGTGCAGACGAACATATCGGGCTTATCGCCTTTAAAGCAACCGCATTGTGTGTTGTTTTGTACGCGCTAATATCATCTGGAAGCTCTCAAACGCTATTAATCGCAATAACATTTGGCAGCATGATTAAGCACCCAGTTAATCAAGACAGTCATTCCTTTGGGCGGTATCGAATTATCACTACAAGCCTAGGGATCTTGTTTACTATTCCATGCATGCTTGCAGTAGCCACAGGTGCACCTACTTACGTTGTACTTGGCGTTACCATCTTTTGTGGCCTGCAACTAGCGTGTTTTGCAATACGTCGACAGACACACTTAACCATCTATCAATTGCTTTTTACTAACTTCACTGTGCTGACTTACCAGATTATTAACAATACGGGCATCGAATCATTTTCTGCTCAAATGACTCGATTCGTCTCTATTTCTATCGCTATAGTTCTAGGGGTACTGGTTCTCAATTTATTTAGATCAGAGCAAGAGGTGAAATAACTGCAGCCTCTCTTTCTTAAACTAAAGCGGCTGAGCGATATGAGCTTTCTCATTGAACGAAGCTTGAATAAGTAAAAAAGCATCGATTTTATAATCACATACAGAAGATTACTCCCTCCCAATAAACATTAACGTCCAATCAGAAGAGAAGAATTTTTCAAGTAAAAAACAAGACTCGAATTGAGTCTTGTTTATAAATGTGGTCTGGATGAATACGGTTATGGCGTCGCTTTAAAATCGCGGATTAGCTTCTCCCGATACGCCGTAACAACCCTCATGATAGAGTCTTTTACATCCCCAATTTGCTTAGAGGGTTGACACCAAAGGCCAAAACCAAACTTAACGCCTTCTAGTAATTCACAGACTTCAACGGGCTCTATATCATTATTAGAAAATTCCGAATGAGCCAGCGTTCTAGGAAGAACCGCCCACCCTAGCCCTGCTTCAACCATTTTTACAACAAGAGCCAACTGATCGACTTCTTCATGATTCGAACTGACGATAACTTTTTCACCCATTCCTTCTTCAATGAAAGATCGCAACACAAATTGCTTGCTATTCCTCAACGCAGTTAACACTCGGTCGGGTGCCATAGAAGCCAGTTCACCACCTTTCTGGACAAAGGGAACAAATTCAAAGTGACCTAAAAACGTCGAGTCTAGACTGTGTATTGCACGGCTATCATGCACATTGACAATACCGAACTGGTACTTACCAGTCGCTAAACCTTCTTTGATCTCGTTACGGTTACGAACAAAAAAGTTAACTCGCATCATCGGAAAATCTGCCGCTAATTGAACACGAAGTAACACCAGTAAACGATGTGGGATGGCACTAGAATAGGCAATGCTGACACTCTCTAAGCCACCATGAGCAAGGCTCAATGCGACTTTGTCGAACGTACGGGCTTGTTCAATTGTTTGCTTTGCATAGTGGTAAAGAAGGCGAGCATCTTCAGTGGGTTCTACGGAACGGCCAACCCGATTAAACAAGCTCACAGCAAGTAAATCTTCTAAATTCGTAATAACCTGCCCGATGGTTGTTCTGTGCTTATTCAATTTTACAGCAGCCTTGCTAAACGAAAGCTCCTCGTAAACAGCAACGAATGCCAATAGTTGTTCAAGACTAAAATTCATAGGTTTTCTTATATCTTAGGGCTACATGACTAAACTATCACAAGTTATTGAGAATGCTAGCTCGGAAGAGCGACGGTTGACCCGAGGCTTTTATCTTCATCATTAGATACGTAGTTATTCCGCACGTAAATGCGAAAACTTATCGCACTCACACTCCCCTTAAAGCACGTTCGACATTAGATGTAACTCATTACGAACTCTCTAAAAAATACATTGATGGATTTGATCCTACAAAAGCGATTATTACATTTGTAGGATTTCTCTTATCTTTGCATTCATCAAATAAATAGAGAAAAGCACCATGAACTCAATGCCACATGAGCTTGTGTGGGGTGAAGTTTACTTCCCACCCTTGCTGCTGGTTATTGCATTGGCTTACATGCTCACCATTTTGGTTGGAACCGTTGCGACAAAATTAGGGGTACACAAATACGTTGCGTTTCCAGCACTTGCAGAGCTGAGCCTAATTGTGATTTTTACTGGCGTTATTGGTCGATTCATAACCATCTTTTGAGGCAAATTCCGTGATAAAACGTTATCTAATCACATTTTTATTACTGTGTTCCGCTGGCACTGTGATTTTCAGTTACTACCAATCATACTCAAACAATCCTTGGACTAGAGATGGTCATGTCAGCGCGTACATTGTGTCTATAACGCCCCGTGTAACCGGGCAAGTCATCAAGGTGTATGTTGAAGACAACTCCCAAGTTAATGCGGGCGACTTACTGTTTGAGATTGACCCAAGCATTTATAAAGCGTCTTACCACAAAGCCCAGGCGGCTCAAAAGCAAGCCATTGCGTTGTTAGCGAAAGCCAAAAATGAAGAACAACGTGCACTGGAACTAGAAAAGCGTACACCTGGCGCGGTATCGGTGCTGACGTTGAACAATTTGAACAACGCCGTAGAGACAGCAATCGCAAACGTGGAGCTGGCGAAAGCAAACGTCGAAGAAGCAAAACTGAACCTTGATTACACCAAGGTGTACGCTCCAACAAATGGTTACATCACCAATTTTAATCTGCGCACCGGCTCCCAAGTTGTCGCAAACTCACCAGTTGTAGCATTAATTGATGAAGACAGCTTTTGGATCGAAGGCTATTTCAAAGAAACGGATTTAGTTGGTGTTGATCCACAAGATAAAGCATACGTAACCTTAATGATGCACGACGAAATGGTGCTAGAAGGCAAAATCAAGAGCATTGGTTACGGCATCGCGAAGCAAGACGGTAGTACAGGTAACGACCTTCTGCCTAATGTGAACCCTAACTTTCAGTGGATACGCTTAGCTCAACGCATTCCAATTAAAGTGAAATTAGACAACTTACCAAAAGATTTTCAACTACGCGTCGGTATGACGGCATCCATCAAAATCATCAAACAATAAATGCGGTGAAATGTATGTTTAATGCCTCAACCAAAGAAGCAATAAAAGCTGCACTGTCTATCGTTATCGCAATCTGCCTCGCCTTATGGTTTCAATGGGAGAAACCCTATTGGGCAGCGATCGCCGTCGCGGTAATGGCATTAAATGAAAGCTTCGCTCACTCGATAAACAAAGGTCATAATCGCCTAGTGGGAACCCTACTGGGCATTGGCTATGCCTTTTTCCTAATCACAGCATTTTCTCAAGATCGCTTTTTGTTCCTGACTTTTTTTACCCTATTTTTAGGTGTATGCATTTTCATGTCGAGCGACGAAAAGTACGGTGATGTGTTCTCCATAGGCTTTGCTGTGTGCTCTATCATCGCTTGTATGGGAGGGTTTGATAGTCAAGTGACGTTCCATTTCGCAGTACTTCGAATGCAGGAAACTATCCTTGGCATCATTACCTTCTCCGTTGTTTATCGTTTGGTTTGGCCAGTGAATACTGAAGAGAATTTCATTCAACGCTTTGAGAACAGCCGTGAGGTGTTGCTTAAAGCTATGGACAAACCAAATGACATTGATATTGATGCGCTTGAAACCAACACAGCAAACATTGAGAAGATGTGCCAACTACTGGGATTACCGCTCACGGGCAGTTACCACCTCAAAGAACATCGAAAGCTGTGGCATCAGCGCCTCGAAGAGATGAAACGTATTCAAGAACGATTACTTGAACAAGTGGAAAAGCCCCACTGTGATGATATTGACTGGAAACCTGTGGCTCAAAACCTGACGCTATTTAATATCGCTCAGCCAACCACGCATCTAATTGGTCGTACCTTATTGACAGAACAAGTGAAACAGAAAACATCTTGGCATCGTGAACACCGGACTTTCATACAGCACTTGAAAGAAGACCGCAGAAAGGTTTTGCAAGGCCTATCGATGTTTATCACCTCGTTATTGGTTTGGATTTATCTCCCTGTACCAGGTGGGTTTATCTTCCCTATGTTGGCCGGTGTCTTTTCATCAATAGTACCTACAATGCCTCCTAGCGTTGTTAAAGATGCCTTCTTTGGCGTTTTGGGAACAGGTTCAGTGATACTGCTGCAATACATCTTCTTGATGCCCATGATGACTGAGCTATGGCAACTAGGGTTATTTTATTTCATCAATATTATTTTGATTTGGGAGGTATTTTCTACACCACAGCTGATGACCCATAGAGTCTTAGGCGTCAATTTATTGGTGGTATTAACCTCAGGCGCACTTAACTTGACCCCGGAGTATCGTATCGAAACACCTTTACTCATGCTGGTAAACATCATGCTCATTTTGATGATCGCCAAGTTATTTAATGACCTGTTTCATCCCCGCGTAACCGCTTAAACAAGTAATTAAACTTAATAAGGAAATGCTTTGAACAATGGTTAGATCAAATTACATAATGGCAAATAACACCGCCCGAAAAGGTAAAAATTAAAGACCAAACCAACACACTTTGAACAGGAAACATATGAAATATCAGCGGTGGGAATACTTTAATATCACGAAATGAGAATAATATTTGAGGTTGAAGATCCCAACATGTAGCTAAAGATGCGCCTCTTTTGAGCCGAGGATGCTTGATCAAATACTCAGCATAGGATGAATAAACCGTCCACAACCCTAACAGCCCAAATAACTCGATGATAGAAATAACTTCCAGACTAAATGGCAATAGTGAAGGCCCACCAATGAGTAAGATAATTGCGAAGATCCACATCTTATTTTTCATTACACATCCTTGTTGCTGATTTACGCTTATGTATTACCAATAACAACACCAAGTAAAAGCTGTTGGCCATAAAAACGCAACCCAACGTTGAACTTTTCGTGTCAAGCGCTGGGTTGTGTTTTTTTAAGTACTTTTAAATGTAAAATCAGTCAGTTAAACTAGATCGAAGGACAGTTTCCTTTTTCTGCCATGTCTACTTTTAGTACTTCTGCTTTACCTTTGCTTTCGTCCACGAGTTCTACGCCCGCACCACCAACAAATACACCCATTTTAATGTATTGATTAACGAAATAATTACGGCCCTCTTCCGTTAAGATAGTTAAGTGATTTTCAGAAAACTCAGACTCTGTACTTACTTGATGTTCTTTATTGCCTTCGACCTCATGGTAGAAGAATACACCAGGAGCTGTTTCACCAATACATTCCCCATCGACGTAAACATACTTTTTAAGCGCTGCTCCGACAAAAGCATCTTCTCGATAAATGTAAATCCCTGCGTTCCCCTTTTGAGGTGCTTCAAATGATTTCATTTGATTTGATACTGTCGAATCAACAGTAGGAACAGAAGCACAACCTGACAAACCCAAAAGGAATGCGGAACACAGAATTACTTTATTTTTCATGTTATTAACCTAGCTACGATAAAATCGCGCCAACCATACTATAAATAAATACGTTCACTTATTGGTATTTATGAAATTTGTGATTCAACCTATGCAATAGCACTCATTTTACGTATAGATTGAGCAAACATTAGCCATATAAAAATCACGAGAATAAAATGCCCTGTATCTAACGATCACTAAATGCCACTTTACTCGCTAGACTGATAAGCAGAATACCCGAAACACCTTCAAGAGTTCTAGAGTAACGCTGAGAGTGTGAACGACTAAATACCCAATTACCCACAGATGCGTACAAAACGTTACATGTCGTCGCAAGTGCGCTGAACAGCAAGCCAAGTACTAATAATTGCATTGATGTTGAGCTTGCAGACGTATCAATAAATTGAGGTAGAAATGACAGGAAGAATAACGCTACTTTTGGATTCAAGACGCTGACGATAACACCCTGAACAAATACATTTTTATTATTATCAACGTTTTTGTTTTCAACGATTTTACTTTCTCCACGCCACATGGACAGTAACGACTGAACACCTAAATAAACTAGGTAAGCGGCTCCTAACCATTTAACAACGCTAAAAGCCAAAGCTGAACTCAGAATTATTGCTGACAAACCTAAACATGCCGCTAATGTATGAAAAAAGTAACCAACACCAAGCCCCAAAGCCGCTTTCAGCCCAGCAGATAACTTACCTTTCATTGTATTGGAAACAATATAAATTACATCAGGTCCAGGAATCATGTTGATAGCGAGACAAGCGACAACAAATAATAATAGTGAGTTTGAATCCATTCTTTTCTCCAAATTAACGTCTTGCGGGATAACATCTCATCGAACTATAAGTAATGCAACGTCTAGGTTTCCGTTGGTTATCAAGGCGTTGACCGTAGTTCATTAACGTGCCTGCCATCGCAGGCCCGGGGCTAGCTATAGCTGATACGACAATCAGTGAATAATTTATCCCTTCCATTTTTACTCTAAGCCTCCACATGAAGTTTTATCAACCCTTATCGCGGAATACTTTATTGAATGTACATCAGAAGCGTAATCCTGATTAAAGCACCAAGTGTCACGAATCAAGCTGGGGATTCTCTGATATTTTACTGCTCCAAAATAACATCAAATCCACCATAAATGAGACGCTTTCCATCAAAGGGCATTGGGTTATTCTCAGGACTCATTCGAGGATCACCCATGATCCGCTGCCACCCTGAGTCTCGCACTTCTTTTGAAGGCCAGACTACCCATGAAAACACAACGGTTTCGTTGCTTTCAGCTTTAACTGCCATGGGAAACGATGTGATCTCACCATCTGGAACTTCACTTCCCCACGTCTCAATAACCTTTAAGGCCCCAAACTCCCTGAACATTTCTGCTGCTATTTTTGCGTGTGCGATATACTTTTCTTTATTCGCTGTCGGTACTGCAGCGACAAACCCATCAATGTATGACATAAGTAAACTCCTTTCATTGGAGTTATAACCATAGCTCAATAAAAAGAATGCACATGATGCCAAATCATAGAAGCAGGTACGTAATACAGCTTGAGAGCTACATTCCTAGCTTGGACTTTATATGCATATTTGAAAGGTATGTGTTTGGATCTAGCTTAGTTAGCGTATTTATAATTTCCAAAACGCTCGAATACTCAATACGTTCCTCTTCTGCATGCCCGATCCCACCTATTGTAAAGTGAGTAAAGCGGTAATCACGATAAACGTTTTGAAGCTGGCTAGAAATATCTTTGAGTAATCTTTTACTGAGGCTGAATGCAGGGTACTCACTATTTTCTGAAAGCTCTGCTGTAGATCCAATAGATACAATATTGCATTTATCGTTAAGTGAACCTAAAGCGTTAAGTTCATTGACTAAATTAAGATACCCAATCGGGCCAACATTCATAAACTCAATCAGTTCGTTTGTTGTCAATTTTGAAGACTCTCCCCACATCGACGCCAAATAAACTATGATGTCAAACTTTACACCTTTGAAGCACGTGTAATCTGGTTTTTTCTCCGGACTAACATCAATACGAACAGAAGCTACTCCATCCTCAACTAGCTTTGATCTAGAAATAGTATAAGTTTCTATACCCTGTAAGTTCGTAGCCAAGAACCTTCCTAGACCCTTACTACCTCCAACAATTAAAATCTGCATAACCCTGTTCCTTGGTTAAGATTGTCTTTCATATTATCCGCCAAACTGTGCATTAGGCATCACTTTAAAGTTTCTATTGCCCTACTTAGTTCTATCTTCAATTTCATCGAATGGTTCGACTGAAATACGCTCTGCAATTTCACTCATCTTCTTCATTTTTTCTGGGTTACTAGTTCCCCAAAACCGCTCCCAGTCTTCACGTGTTCGCCACTTGGCAATAGTTAAAACCTTTTGGTACCTTATAAGAATGGAGCATAAAATAAACCTTGAGCAAAAAATACTTAAGGGTTGAGGTTCAGGTTTAAAAAATTTATTATTTACGCGCTTACACTATACACCATGATATCTACCAGCTTAAACTCAGTAACCTCCTCACAAAACTCTGGGTCGCCCCAAAGCTCACTGAGATTGTAGTTTAGGTCGACGTGGGCCAAAGTATCTAAGCAGGTGTAAGAAAACGCTTTCACCTAACCTATGCACTGAAAACGCTAAGCGTTGGGAATCGCTCTTAAATGCTTTGTTGGCTTAACATAGGCTTAGGATTACTTTTTACTTTCTAAGCTTTTTAGCCTTGATCTGTACGCAGAATGAAAACCAACGAAGAAGAATGCATTCGTAGCCACTAGAGCCAGTCCAGCAATCTCGGGCAAATTGTAGCCAGTTATCATTGAAAGAATATAGTACTGAGCACATGCAGCCATAACACACACAGATAATGGACGAAGAAAAGTAACGCTCGGCGATAACTTTTCTTCAGATAACCTATAGAGCATCAATAATACATGTGAAAAATGAACCGTCGATAATAATAATATTATTATTAGCATTAAAACTAGCATCACAAATCTTCCGCTTGAAGTAGACATCTGCGAAGAAATTCCTTCTACGCACCTTTTGCATTTAAAAGAGACTGTTTGTTATAACTCTGATTTTGCCTTTGAGTATAGCTTATGCACGACTTCCAAATTAGAGAAATCTATACAATAAGCTATCTCTATCACGCAACCATTCTTGGACTTCGGACTCCTAATATTTGGTTGCAATACGAGAAGAAAGAGCAAAATTTTTGAACAATTACTCATCACTTGGGAAGACTAAAGGGCTTGCGCTGAGCCCAAAACTAAAAACAGCAACAGAAATAACGCTGACTAGTTTTCATAGGTTCGTCCCCCTTTGCTTCTAAGAAATCATGATTCAGCTGACAAAAAAGTTATAACACTCGCTAGAGTGGTGAGTAACACTAGCACACAACTTAATTCGACCACAGTAAACACAAAAGCAGAAGAAACCCAAAAACGCTAAGTATTGCGAATCACTCTTAAATGCTTTGTTATGTGAATTCTAATTTACTGTATTTAAAGCTAATGTAGATTAAACTCCGTTCAGTAACTATTATGAGGCGCAGACTATGGAAAGTTTTCACAGCGATTACAGAAAAGAGTTATGACTTAGGGCAAGACGCATGACTACTGTACGATTTGTCGAGAGCACGGAAAACTGACCAGAGAAAATATTGTACCTCAAGGTTGCGGTAATGTTGAAGACAAAGTAATCGTTAAAGTTACCAGAGTACCTAGGAACTTCTGAGAAACCCAAAGGAAACCCCTCTCAAGGCGGTATTCACTTTAGAACTGTTTGTGGAAAATGTAATAGCCTACTTGGAAGCAAATACGGCGGAGAGCTAATTGATTTCCGCAATGACATTGCTGAGCATCTTAGCAACCTAACTTTTGAGTACTCATTTAATAGAACGACCTACCGTCCGTATAAAACCTTAAAGTTAGCCAAAGCTTTCGTTGATCATTTGTTGGCAGCCACTAGCGTATTCAGACAGGCCACACGATCCTCTGTACACTGAGTTAGCCGAGTTTTTACTTAATGAAGCAGCCCCACTACCTGAAGATGCCGATATTTATTATTGGCTGTATCCATACAAACCGATAAAGATGCTTCGCTCTATTAGATCAATGAACATTCACAACCCGAGCTTTCGAGTTGCAGGAGATATATTAAAATTCTATCCGATAGCTGTTGGTGTTGAAGTATCATATATAAGTGCATAAGTGCGCTTAGACTAGATTTCTCAGAAAACCTGGAGAAAATGAGGTACTACTAATGAATAATGAAATTTGCACCATGGCTATTTAGCTGCAATAGTACATAACGCCGCGTTAAGGGGTGAGCAACGCTATCACCAAGCCTAAGCCATTGCACCGTAAACAAAAAAACCAACCTTGAACTGAAATGCCAAGCGTTGGGAATCACTCTTAAATGCTTTGTTAGCTGACTGCTAGCACTAGCTCAATATATCACTCTCACTCTTATGACTTCCAACCTTTCAATGAGTGCGTCAGCCATCGACTTCAATTTATCTGGTTTTTTCTAGAGTAAGATTTCATTGTTGCTAATACATCAACTCTTAGCTTTTCTAACTGATTGCTCTCATCACCTGTATGGTCTGTGAGCACCATCCCTTCTAACTCATTTAACCATTTGTTAAAGGACTCAGGGTTTTCAGGTAGTAAAAGTAAAGTATTCTGGGGCTCTATTTTTAACGCAACCAGCAATAAGGGCGAAACTTCTCCAGAAATAGCTCCGTCTCTACGCTTCCAAATTTCTACCAAAGAAAAAAGTGCAGGAACCATTTCCAAAGCTTCTTTTTTTCAAGGTTTGATTCTATAGATTGGTAGTTTTCTATCATCCAGTTATGTAAGAGATTCACCTCTTGGTTTTTAGCATACATTGGCAGTGAGAAAAAAACAGACATCATAAGCATTATTATATTCCTTATCATTGTTGCTGCTCCAACTGGTTAGATATATCTATGGTGATTTTTATAGTTCGCAATTTCAGAAATATTTCTTTCAAAGCCAATTTGCTACTACCTACATAGTAATGTGACTTGGCTACTTTCCCCATGTTTTACCAGGCATCAAACAGCCGAGAGTGTCTTGATGATAATTTCCGGCATGGATTAGAATGAATGACCTACCCGGAACATTTTGTAGTTCATATACATTAGGATACCTAGATGAACTATAAGACAATAATTTGTATGTGCCTGCTTTGATTCTTTTGTCAGAGCCCTCCGTCATAGAGTCTGGTCCTGCGGACTCAAGCACAAACCAACTTTTACTTACTCCTTCGATAGTCAACTTACCTAAAGTTGTCTCTCGCATTTGCTTTGTACAGTTTAGATTTAATTTAGCTTCATCTAACTTTTTCATTGTTCTGTACCTTACTATCTCATCAATGAAATTAACAGAACAGTGTTATTACAACAGGTGTGTTTCATTATTAATGGAGGCATCGCTAACTTACATGAAATTGAGTGTTACGTTTTTTACACCAACTTTAGTGTAGACAGATAACACCCGCTTAAGTGGTGAGCAACGTTACCACAGCACTCAACCATTACACCGTAAACACTAAAACCAACGCATAGTAAAAATACCACGCGTGCCGAACCACTATTGAACAATTTGTTATGTTTATTATCACCCGCCAGTACATTACCGTAAATGAGCCGAACCATTTCGCGGGCCACAAATTTAGCTTTTACCTGCTGCAAAAAAAGCAGAAAACCCCATAAACACAAAGGATATGAAGAGTGAAAACATAGAATATCGAATGACAGTAAACAACCAAGAACTACTTTTAGGATACTTCGAGATATTTTCGCTACTTCTTACGTAATTAAAGAGGAGCACACTAGAAAAAGAAACAAACAAAAGTAGATCGTTTTATATCTACTCGGGTCTAGTATTTCCATCTGTAACCCGAGGGAAATACTACTCCCAAGGAGCATTATCATTGAAGATATGAGCACTAGAAAAGCCGCAAATGCTAGTAACTAATACACATCCATGAACTCTCCTTTTCCACAATAAGCATTTAAATATTAACTATAGTTTTCTATACTCGACTAAGAAACATAACGCCGCGGTAAGGGGTGAGCAACGCATAGTAAAAATGCCATGCGTTGCGAATCACTCTTAAACAGTTTGTTATAACTCTGATTTTGCCTTAGTCAATAGCTTATGAACGTCTTCTGAGCTCGCGAAGTCTAAACAATATGCCAATTCTATTGCACTACCACTTTTTGATTTATAAGAGTCAATATTCTTATTGCTCAATAATTCACTGAGCTCAAAAAATGCATCTAAAGGCAAATTAGAAAACTCTCTGTAGCCTTGCATTGCCTTTACCGCATCTTTGGCCACATCGGAGCCCTTGTAATAAGTCGCAATACAAGAAGAAAGCGCATATTTTTTAAATAACTGCTCATCACTTTGAGTGCTCAATGGACTTGCGCTTAATCCCACGCTAAAAGTTGCAACAAATATAGTGCTGACTAATCTTCTAGTTTCCATAAGTACGCCTTCTTTGCTTGTGGGAAGTAACAACTATCCGTACACCTTGAGCCAGTCCAAATTCTTGCATGCCCTGATGCATCTAGCCAAGTATCCACATCAACGACCAATATACCTTTGTAGTCAGCCAACTTATTCGCGTTAGGATTTTCAATTACAACCTCAGGTTCACCAAACTTTTGATGCAAGAAGCTGATCAAATCCCTGACTCTGTAGATATACCAATTTCCCTGTCCACCAGATACAGTTTTATTTTTAATGTAAGGAACCTTAAAACCAGCATAATTAAGTGCATATGACATCCGAATTGCACATGCATTTTCAAAACGGCCCTGCTCTGGTGTTAGCACATTGATATTGTGATTCACTTTACCACCAATTATTGTACCAACGTCCGATACATCTCGGTTAACCTTTGCAAAAGCCACTTTCATTTTTAGTAAGCTAGGACGTGCAGCCACTTAAAAACCTCCCCATCAATTGTTTGAACGAAAAGGTCTCACAAAATAAGCAACCATACTAACAACAAGTTAATTGTTCTTGAGGCTCTTCAAGATCAAAGGTGTAACAATAAAACTGACAAAAGAGTTATAACGCCTTGTTAAGGTGTGAGGCACGCAATACCGAAGCCTCCGCATAACACCTTAATCACTAAAAACAACGCATAGTAGAAATGCCACGCGTTGCGAATCCCTCTTGAACAGTTTGTTATGCGATAACTGTTGAGTGCGCAGAGATAACCTGCCAGTTACCCTTTTGCTTTGTCCAAACACGAGAAAATGCAAACTCACCGTTTGC